>NZ_JBSWWO010000001.1:837500-1777500 GCF_056160125.1 Thalassospira sp. ABD4_177
TGCTCTATGATCATAGTGCAGGAACTTGCACTATGATCGGGGGCAGTCTTTCACCGAGCAATGCTCAATTCGATATCGCGTTTGTCAATCGGTCTGCTGGCACTGAAGAGTTCCGGGTCGGTAGCGGGGTTGGACACAACAGCAATACCCATAATGGCTGTTCGATCGGGAGCGTTACGAGAACTGCCGGGACCAGTTGCGCCGCTGATCGGACGACGAATGGGACGGAAACAGCGACGATCACGATTGATGGTAGCGATGGCGCAACCATTCGCATGACGCTTTCATATACCGTTGCCGCAGCGGGAGCCAATTTTAGCTACAACAGCGGTTCAGTAACAATCACTACGCCGGATTCGTCGGATTCGTCATCGGATAGATCGGCTGTAAGCCAACGCGCTGTTCAGGTGTCGGCGACACGGTCGCAATCTGCGGTGATCGGTCAGAATTTTGGGTCGCGGGTAGCAAATGTTGCGGCGGGTTCATCTGGTGTTGGGGTGCCAGGTGGTGTGGCACCAGAACCGACAACGCCAAGCCAACAGCCCAGCTTTGCGTCATATGGTTTTTGGGATGATGCTGAAAATCAGAAGCCGACAAGCATGGGGGCGTCCTTGCGCGGGCTGGCGATGCTTGCATCATTCGATACGTCGCACGCGCTAGGTGCGGCGGAAAATAGCAATCGGCCCACCGACGGCAGAGACCAACGCATATTAATGGGGGCTGAAAGCGCCTTTACAATTTGGGGGCATGGATCTTTTACGGATATCGAAAATACCCGCAATCGATCAGGTGAGGATAGTCGCTTTGACGGTAGCGTGTGGGGCTATAACCTTGGGGCCGATTACCGTGTGTCGCCGAAACTGGTCGCGGGTTTATCCATCGGCTACGCCCAAACCGACATTACCACCACATTTGAGAGTGGTAGTTATGAAGAAGACACCTGGAACATTTCGCCATATGTCATCTATATGCCGTCGGAAACACTGACATTTTCGGCAATCACTGGATATACGTTTGGGGATGTGTCCCGTAGCCGTGATAGCAATGTTACTGCAAACACCGATAGCCGCAGTTTTTATCTGCAGGTTGATGGACGCCAGACATTCCAGCCAATCGCCGAAAGCCCGGTTCGCATATCTGCCGGGCTTGGCGCGCTGGTATCGCGCAATAGGCTGAGTGCTTATAGCGAAAGTGACGGGACGCAGGTTGGGGAAACGTCGGTCAATACGATCCAAGTGAAGCCGAATGCCGAGCTGGCCTATCCGACGCAGATTGGCGGGGCGGGGATGGTGCCATATGTCAACTTGGCCTATATCCATGATTTTACCGATCAAATTAATGGCGATGCTGGCGCGTTTGACCTTGGTGGCGGGTTACGCTTCACGGCAGGAAATACCGGCCTTTCGGGTGCCATCGAAGGTTCGCGGCTATTTGGCCGTGAGGATTATGATGACTATACGGTTGGTGGGTTGGTTGCCTATGGGATTAGCTTCAGTGGCAAGGACGGTAATTTCGTCGGGGTTGTATCACCATATCTTGGCACCAACTTGTCGGAAGCGGGGGCTGCGGAAATGTCGGTCGGAGCGACACTGGTCGATTTTGGTGAACGATTTTCCGGCAAGCTTAATGTTTCCGGGAACCCCGGTACAAGGCGTGCAGGTGTGATGGTCATGGTCGATATAAAGTTCTGACCGCAAGCTTTGCAGACATCAAATTCCTAAAGGGACATTCACCAACATCAAAACAAAACCCCGCCTGATGGCGGGGTTTTGCGTTTCAGACCTTTGTAGCCGTAGGTAATTGCAGATCAGCTGCGCGGCTTGAGGTTTTCCGGGTCGTAGATCGGTTTGTAGCCGATGCCATAGACTTCGACCGGATAGATCTCGTCCATATAGGAGACCGTCAGTTTGCGACCTTCCTGGCAGTAATCCCACGGCAGATAGGCAAGGGCGATGTTTTTGCCAACACTCGGACCAAAGGCGATGGAGGTGGTGTAGGAACGACGGCCCAACTCATCAATCAGGGTTTTGCCGGTTTCCGGGTCCATCACTGGCAGGCTCCCGACCGGGTAACGCGCAACACCGTTGGCATCGACGTTTTCGGTCATGATCAGCGTGCAAAGCATAGCTGGCTGATGATCGCGTTCGCGGAATTCGACATGCTTGGCTTTGCCGCGGAAGTCGGCTTCCTTTACTTTCGGGCGGGCCAGATCGGCTTCGAGCAGGTTGTACTGGGTGTGCAGGTCAGCGTTCTGCAGACGCAGCGATTTTTCCAGACGGCGCGAGTTGGCATAGGTTTCAACACCAACGGCAAGAACGCCGATTTCACGCAGCGCATCCCAAACGGCCAGGCCGTCTTCGTAGCGCATGTGAAGTTCCCAGCCCTGTTCACCGACATAGGAAATGCGGAAAGCTGAAACGGTCTTGCCGGCAATCGTGATCGGGCGAATGGCGGCAAACGGGAAGTTTTCGACGTTGAGCGCGTCGGGATCAGCGACAACCTTTTTAAGGTTCTCACGTGCGTTCGGGCCCCAGATGCCAATCGTGGTGTAGTCTTCGGTCACATCAGTGATCGTGACATCCCACCCCTTGTCCTGGGCCATGCGACGCATATAGGTCAGGTCACGCGGGCCGGCATCGGCACCGTTTACCAGACGGCAGCGGTCTTCCATGCGGAAGACGGTGAAGTCGGCGCGTACCATGCCTTCGTCATCAAGCATGTGGGTATAGATACCCTTGCCGATATTGGCATCCCCGCCGATTTTGGCGGCACAAAGCCATTCCATCAGCTCGACATGATCCGGACCGGAAATGTCGGTCATGTGGAAGTGCGACAGGTTCATGATGCCGCAATCATCACTCATGGCGAGCTGTTCGGCGTTCGAGACACGCCAGAAGTGGCGGGTGTCCCATTCATTTTCACGGACAGGCACGCGATCAGCGTATTTTTCCAGAAGATGCTCGTTGGCGGCATAACCGTGCGCACGTTCCCAGCCGCCCAGTTCCATGAAGTAACCGCCCAGCTCGACTTCGCGCTCATAGAACGGGGAGCGACGAATGCCACGCGCGCTTGCAAACGGCTCACGCGGGTGAACTGGCGGATTGTAAATCTTCTTCGCGGTTTCGTAGCAGCGCTGATAGATGTAATCGGCGTCGAGCTGGAACTCGTTATAACGCGAGAAATCGACAGCGTGGTGGTCAACATGGGTACGGCCGTGGGTCATCCAGTCGGCAATCAGCTTGCCCATGCCCGGTCCGTCCTTGATCCAGATACCAACTGCATACCAAAGGCCACGCAATTTCTGGCTTTCACCCATCGACGGACCACCATCCGCAGCAGACTGCAGCAGGCCGTTGAACGAGTGGCTTTCGTTAAAGCCAAGCTCGGTCAGGATCGGGGTCAATTCCATGGCGCGTTCAAGCGGCTCGATGACGTCTTCGAGTTCAAGGTCGCGCTGGGACGGGGACAGGCGTGCCTGATCCTTTTCAAGGATGTCGCGCGGATGGACCAGACGCGGGTTTTCCTCGTAGTAGTAACCCCATTCGATCTGGCCGCCCTCGGTGCTTTTGGGGTCACCGGTATCGCGCATATAGGCCGAGTTGCCCTGGTCACGCAGCAACGGGTAACCGATTTCAACGCCGGTGCCTTCGAATTCGTTATACGGCCCGAAGAAGGTCAGCGGATGGTCGACCGGCATTACCGGCAGGTCTTCGCCCGCCATTTCAGCGATCAGACGGCCCCAGAGACCCGCACAAACCACAACATAGTCGGCATGAATCGTCCCGCGTTCGGTGACGACACCCTTGATGCGGCCATTTTCGGTGATGAGTTCAAGGGCTGAGGTGTTGGCAAAGATCTTGAGCTTGCCGGTTGCTTCGGCCTGATCGATCAGTTTGCCTGCAACGGTCTGAGAGCGCGGGATAACAAGGCCCGCATCCGGGTCCCACATCGCGCCCTGAATCTGGTCTTCTTCGAGAAGCGGGAATTTTTCCTTGGCCTCGGATGCCGAGATCATTTTGACGTTGGTGCCAAATGCCTTGCCAGAATCAACGCGGCGTTTGAGTTCACCCATGCGTTCGTCATCACCGACGCGTGCGACTTCCAGACCGCCGATGCGCGCGTAATGGCCCATCTTTTCGTAGAAATCCATGGAATACATGGTGGTCCAGGTGGTCAGCAGGTCGTGGCTGGTCGCATAGCAGAAGTCAGATGCGTGCGCGGTCGAGCCGATATCGGTCGGGATGCCCGATTTGTCGATGCCGACAATATCGTCCCAGCCATTTTCGATCAGGTGATGTGCCACCGAGGAGCCAACAATACCGCCGAGACCGACGATGACGACTTTGGCCTTGCTTGGAAATGCGCTCATTTCTCTCAATCCTTCTTTCCGAGATGTTTGTCAATGCTCGGCATGGCGAAAAACGCGTCAGAGACCGGTCAAAGCCGGCCCCCTTGCAGGAGTTTACTACAAAGTGAAGACAACCGTTCGGTGATCGTTAAGCATCACCCGGCCTTCAAGATGGTATTTGACGGCACGGGCGAGAACCCGTGATTCGATATCGCGGCCCGCCGCGACGAAATCTTCGGCCGACATCGCGTGGTTCACGCGTTCGGTTTCCTGTTCAATGATCGGGCCTTCATCCAGATCCGGCGTGACATAGTGTGCTGTCGCCCCGATCAGTTTCACACCGCGTTCGTAAGCCTGATGATAAGGCTTTGCGCCCTTGAAGCTTGGCAGGAACGAGTGGTGAATGTTGATGATCATGCCGTAGAACTGGCTTGAAAGCTCGTTGGTCAGGACCTGCATGTAACGGGCAAGGACCACCAGTTCAGACTTGGTTTCCTTGATCAGGTCAGCAAGCTTGGCTTCCTGTTCAGCCTTGTTTTCCTTGTTCACCGGCCAGTGATAGAAGGGAATGCCTTCCTGATCGGCAACCTTGCGGGCATCTTCGTGGTTCGAAACGATGGCTGCGACTTCGGCATCGAGCCAACCCACCTTGATTTGATACAGAAGGTGCAGCATCGCATGGTCAAATTTCGAAACCATGATGATGATCCGCGGACGGCGTGCAACTTCATCAATCTTGAGCTTGAGATTAAAGCGATCAACAGCCGGGTTAAGCGACAGGGCAATGGATTCCTTGTCGATATCTGACGGCGTGATGACTGCAACACGCAGGAAGAATTTGTTGGTGTGGCGATCCCAGAACTGGTTGGACTCGGCGATGTTCGCGCCGCGCGTGGCCAGAGCCGAGGTAACGGTCGCAACGATGCCCGGCTGATCGTCACAGGCAATACGCAGGATATAAGAGGTATCGTTCACTGGTTTGGTTCCGTCTCGATTTCTCTGGTTAAGCGTTAAAGCTGGTTTTCCAGCTGCGGCAGAATGTCAAACAGATCACCGACAATGCCGTAATCCGCGACCTGGAAGATCGGCGCTTCTTCATCTGTATTGATGGCGACAATGATCTTGGAATCCTTCATGCCTGCCAGATGCTGGATCGCGCCGGAAATGCCACATGCGATATATAGGTCCGGTGCAACAACTTTACCCGTCTGACCCACCTGAAGATCGTTTGGCGCATAGCCCGCATCAACAGCGGCGCGCGATGCACCAACAGCTGCACCAAGCTTGTCAGCCAGCGGCGTGATGACGGATTTGAATTTTTCTTCTGATCCAAGCGCACGACCACCGGAAACAATAATCTTTGCAGAACCCAGTTCCGGGCGATCATTTTCCGACAGAATGTTTTCGAGGAAGGAAGATTTCCCGGATTCTGCCGAGCCGGCTTCAACCGACTTGATCTCGGCTGCGCTGTCGCCAGCCTCAACCGCGCCAAAGCTTGAAGTCCGGATGGTCAGGACTTTTTTGGCATCCGTGCTTTGGACAACTTCGATGGCGTTACCAGCATAGATCGGACGTTTGAAGGTTTCCGCGTCGACAACTTCCATCACATCGGACACCTGCATGACATCAAGCAGGGCTGCAACGCGCGGCAGAATGTTTTTGCCATTCGCCGTGGCCGCAGCAACGATGGTGTCATACTCACCCGCAAGCGAGACGATCAGGTCTGCTGCGTTTTCCGCAAGATGGTTTGCCAGTGCGTCGCTTTCCGCAACCAGAACGCTGCGAACACCGGAAAGTTTGGATGCCTGTTCTGCAACCGCGCCAACGCCATTGCCAGCAACCAGAACATCGATATCACCACCGATCTGCGATGCAGCGTTCAGCGCCTTTGCAGTCTGTTCAGACAGAGCGGCGTTATCGTGTTCGGCAAAAAGAAGAATAGCCATGATTTCAATCTCCGCCTGGGTCAGATGACGCCAGCTTCATTCTTGAGTTTGTCGGTGAGTTCAGCAACATCGGCAACCTTGATGCCCGCCTGGCGCGTTGCGGGTTCTTCAACCCGGATGACGCGCAGACGCGAAGCAACGGTTACGCCGAAGTCAGCGGCGGTTTTGCTATCAAGCGGCTTTTTCTTGGCCTTCATGATGTTGGGAAGCGACGCGTAGCGCGGCTCGTTCAGGCGAAGGTCGGCCGTAACGATTGCCGGCAAGCTGACGCTGATCGCCTGAAGGCCACCATCCACCTCGCGGGTAACTTTTGCATGATCGGCCGACAGTTCCAGTTTGGAAGCAAAGGTTGCCTGCGACCAGCCCAGCAGGGCGGACAGCATCTGACCCGTCTGGTTGGCGTCATCATCAATCGCCTGCTTGCCCAGAATGACAAGGCCGGGGTCCTCGGCCTCGACAACGCCTTTAAGGATTTTTGCGACATCAAGCGGTTCAACCGGGCCATCGACCGTGATCAGGATGGCGCGATCGGCACCCATGGCAAGGGCGGTGCGCAGGGTTTCCTGTGCCTGAGCCGGACCAATCGAGACAGCGACGATTTCGTCAGCCTGGCCAGCCTCTTTAAGGCGGATGGCTTCCTCGACAGCGATTTCGTCGAAGGGGTTCATCGACATTTTGACATTGGCAAGGTCAACACCGGAACCATCCGTCTTGACGCGGATTTTCACGTTGTAGTCGACGACCCGTTTAACAGGTACGAGAACCTTCATCATTTCCCTCTCTGACGAAATCCGGAACAGGTCTGTCTGGTCCGGGGTGGTCGCCGACAAAGCGACCCGAGTTGTGTTTCAAAGACTGGAAGCGTTACGTGATGTGACACTACCGGAGGCGACATTTAACTTGGTGCAATTCGGGATGCCGATTTCCGGGAACGGGACAATTGTTACACATTTTTGGCCAACGTTTCGGGGCGCGAATGTACTGTTTGCCGATTTTGGCGTCTTCATCGCAATCCGATTGTTGATCCTGCCGAGACCCTGTGTTTCTCTTGCTTCCCCGATATACCCCTCGGTATCATGAAAATTAATCTGGCGACTTTTTGCGCCAAAAAATAGAATGTTTGCGTCAAACTGAGATTACCGCTACGACAAACCCGACAACCTTGCCTGTATCGGAGGAACCGATGCTCAAGAAGCCTGATTCCCGTGCTCAAGCCGCACCACGCTTGAACGTCGGTTTTATCCTCGCAAAGCGCTTTACGCTGTGTGCCTTTGCGAATTTTGTTGATGTTTTGCGACTGGCCGCAGACGAAGGCGATCGAAGTCGTCCGATTCTTTGTAAATGGACGGTTCTGTCGGACACGATGGATCCGATCACATCAAGTAGCGGCATCGCAGTCCATCCCAAGGAGAGGTTAGGGGACCCGAGACGGTTCAACTATATCGTGGTTGTCGGCGGGTTGATGGATGACGCCGAAAAGCTCAGTCCTGCCTATCAGAAATTCCTGCATGAAGCGGCCGCGGCCGGGGTGCCGCTTGTGGGGGTTTGTACCGGTGTCTTCATGCTGCATGAAGCAGGGCTTCTGGATGGTTATCGCTGTTGTGTCAGCTGGTTCCATCATTCTGAGGTTGTTGAACAATTCGAAGGGCTTGACCCTGTCACTGAGCAGATTTTCGTCGTTGATCGCGACCGGTTGACCTGTTCGGGCGGGGTGAGTTCTGCGCATCTGGCGGCCTATCTGGTTGATAAGCATGTTGGCCGGGCCCAGGCCAATAAAAGCCTGCATATCATGATCATTGATGATGCGCTTCAGGCGGAAAAACCGCAGCCGGGCATTCCGCTGGATCTGAAGACGCAGGATCAGATCGTCCAGCGTGCCCTTTTGATCATGCAGCAAAATATCGACATGCCAATCTCGGTTCAGGAAATTGCGCGCCGCATGGGCAACAGTAAGCGCCAGATCGAACGGCATTTCAGACTGGCGCTTGATACCTCACCACAGGTGGCGTTCCTGAATATCCGTCTGGATCTGGCCCAACACCTGATCGAGAAAAGCGACAAGTCTGTCGCGCAGATTGCCGTTGATTGCGGGTTCTGCGATTCGTCGCATCTGAGCCGCATGTTCCGGCGCCGCTATGGTTGCACGCCACAGGCCCTGCGGCGTCCGATCCCCGATTCGCTTGCAACCAGTGCCATGATCGAAGAAACCCCGCAGATTGAGGCACAGGCATAAGAAAACGCCCCGCTCACATTTGATTGCGAGCGGGGCGTTTTATATTGGTTGTCGGTCTCAGGCGACCCTAGAGTTCGACCTCGACATCGGAAAGCGGGGTCGAGCAGCAAATCAGGATTTTGCCCTGATCGACTTCGCGCTGGCGGATACCACCGCCATGCTGCATATCGACTTCACCCGAATTCAGCTTGGATTTGCAGGTGCCGCAAATGCCGCGCTGACAAGATGACATCGGCATCAGGCCGGCTTCCTTTGCAGCCGACAAGATGGTCATGCCCGGATTACATTCCACAACGTGGCCGGTCTTGACGAAGCTGACACGGAATTTTTGATCGCTGATCTCTGGTGCTACAGACTCATGTTCTTCGAGGGAGCCTGCGGTTTCAGCGCCGAAATCGAAGCTTTCCTCGTAGTATTTGTCCATGTCGAAGCCGGCTTCCTCGAGCATGGTACGCACGCCCTCCATGAAGCGGCCCGGACCACAGCAAAAGACCTTGCGGTCCTTGAAGTCCGGCGACATCAGCGACAGCATCGGCAGGCTCAACCGGCCGGTGAAGCCGGACCACTGATGGCTGGCAGAGGTCGTGTCAACGGTCAGTGAAACCTTGAGCGACGGATTCTGCGACATCAGAAGGTCAAGCTCATCGCGGAAAATCAGATCCGACGGTGTACGTGCCGCATGGACAAAATGCAGATCGGTCGGTTCCGACAGATCGCAGGCCGTCCGGGTCATCGACATCATCGGCGTGATGCCGCTACCAGCCGAAATGAACAGCAGTTTCTGATCAGCCGTCGCATCGGTGGTGAAGTCACCGGCCGGGCCGGTGACATTTACTTCCTTGCCCGGCAGCATGTTGTCATGCAGCCAGTTCGATCCCGGGCCACCCGGAACACGTTTGACCGTGATTTCCAGACGGTAAGGCCGTGCGGCCGATGCCGAGATCGTATAGCTGCGCGTGACCATGCCTTCGACCGGCAGCTCGAAGGTCATGAATTGGCCGGGGTAGAAACGAAACGCACGCGGCTCACGCCCGGAAAACACAAAGGTTTTCACGTCATGCGTTTCCTGACGAACTTGCCGACAAACAAGGACATCGTCGTGTTCCGGGTCCCACAGGGGGACCCGGTTGACTTCGGTCACGATTTCTTCGACGGGCACGTCTTCGCCCTTCGCGTCCTCGTTTGGCTTCTTCTCACTCATTCTGCGGCAATCCCGGCTTTAGTCGTTGCGTAGTGGTCTTCCAGGCGTTTGATGTACCAGTCACAGAACGCCTCAACGTGCGGTTCGGTGAACTGGGAATACGGACCCGGTTCGTAAGCAGGCTGTTCACTGCCAATCTGGGCAAGACGCACAAGATCTGCGTCCTGCTGGTTGGTCATGTTCCAGACGTGGGTGAGGTTATCAAGGGTATAGTCCTCGTTCTCACGCGCGTCCTTGTGAACCAGCCAGGTGGTGCGGACCAGCGTTCTGTTCGGCGAGAGCGGCAGAACAGAAAAGGTCACAATATGGTCGGCCATGAAGTGGTGCCAGGAGTTCGGGTGCGTCCAGAAACTCAGGCCACCAAGTTTGGCATCGGTAAAATTGCCAAGCAGTTTTTTTGATGCCGACTTTGTATCAAGCGTGTGTGATTCCCCTTCGCGCATCAGTGGCAAACGCATGGTACGGAAACCGGTGATGTTTGAAAGCTGATCCTGTTCGGCAGACGGCAGGCCGCAGGATTCCCAGCGGGCATGGTCATCCGCGATGGTTTGTGAGTACTTATTCACATCGTCGGAACGACGTTGATCAAGTTCGTCTGGTGAGAAACCAAAGCCGAATTCCGAGAGCGGTACGGTCAGCTGCGGGTGATTGCTCTCGCAGTGATAGCACTCGCGGTTGTTTTCCATGGTCAGCTTCCAGTTTCCTTCCTCGATCAGTTCAGAAACATGAGCGACCTTACAGTTCTCAATGTCATGGGGCGCAAGATAGGGCTCCATGACATTGGCCATTTCTTCGATATCGGACGGGGCTTCCTTGGCCAGGCAGATAAAGATCAAACCCGCGACGGAGCGGACATGAACGGTTTTCAGGCCATGGCAGCTTTTATCAAAGCCCGAACCCATATGTTCAGCAAGGATAAGGTCGCCATCCTCGTTATAGGTCCAACCATGATAACGGCAGACGATGTTGCCAATGGTGGTCTGGCGTTCGTCAATCAGTTTTGCACCGCGGTGACGGCAAACGTTATGGAATGCACGAAGATCCATATCGTCGCCACGCAGGATCAGGATGGATGCGCCGCCGATTTCGACGGTGATGCAATCGCCCGGCTCGGGAAGTTCCGGTTCGACGCCAACAAAAATCCAGTTCTGCCCAAAGATGACATCAAGATCGAGATCCAGAATGTCTTGGGAATTGTAAAAGGGTGCTTCGAGACTTTTGAATTTCTCGCGGCGGGCAACAAGCTTTTGAATATCAGAAGAATGCATGGTCGGATACCTCGGCTTCTCTCAATGGTATCTGGATGGAATCCTGTGCAGGGCTTGCCGTGTGCATCAGGGCGTAAGCATATCACCGAAGGGGACGGTCGGTGTACAAACATTTGAAACCGGTTGTTTCCGGTTTCGGGCTTATTTCCTGGACGTCTTCGGTGGCTATCTGCGTTCGAGAGAGTTGGTATAGCCGAGGTAGCTGACAGTTTTGCTTCTTTACATCACGCGATGAAGCCGAACGCAGCAATCCAGTTCCAACAACGTGGTGGTTGTCAGCACGATTGGTATTCGCAACCAAAAGCGAATACGAACAATGGTTCACGTACGGCGTACGTGCCAGATTGCGGGCTGTCAGTTGCACCCAAAGTCTCCCTCTTCTCAGCCGGCAGGTAACCTGCTCTTTGGCACGCCCACGGCATAGAGTGAGCGATCAGAAAATCTATTTCGGAAAGTGGGTGCTAAGGGAGAAAACATAAGTCAATTGGGCAGTAGTTTTGCGACGCAATTATCATTGTCTGGCACGCTATCCCGGCTACGTGGCCTTTGCGGGGATAAATTCCAATATCCGGGGGTCGTTTTTCTGCCCTTTTTTGACGTCCCCGGGTCTCAGTGGCATCATCAGAACATTTTACTGAGAAAATTGGGGATTCGGGTGATGAAAGTCGGAATTGTTGGGGCCGGAATGGTCGGAAGTTCGGCGGGCTATGCGCTGGCGGTTATGGGACTGGCAAGTTCGGTGGTTCTGGTCGACCGAAACCATGATCTCGCGGTTGCACAGGCCGAAGATATTGCCCATGCAGTTCCCTTCATGTCCTCCACCATTGTCGAGGCCGCAGACTATAGCGGTCTGGCCGGTGCATCGGTGGTCATTCTGGCCGCCGGGGTCAGTCAGAAACCCGGTGAAACCCGACTGGCATTGCTTGAACGAAATGCCGCCGTTTTCAAGGATGTGGTGGGCAATGTGCTTGCGGTTGCGCCAGACGCAATTCTTCTGATCGCGTCCAATCCGGTCGATATCATGACCCAGATCACCCAGCGTATCTCCGGGCTTCCGGCAAGCCGGGTGATCGGGTCGGGCACCATTCTTGATACTGCGCGCTTCCGAAGCCTTCTGGGGCGCCAACTTGGGATTTCGCCACAATCGGTGCATGCCTATGTGCTTGGGGAGCATGGAGATAGCGAAGTTCTCGCCTGGTCAAATGCCAAGGTGGGGTCGCTTTCGCTGGCCGATATTGCAGCCCAGGTCGGTTCACCGATCACTGAACATGTCCGGGCAACCATTGATGATGGTGTGCGCAATGCCGCCTATAAGATCATCAAGGGCAAGGGGGCGACCTATTACGGGATCGGGGCCGGACTGGCGCGAATCGTCAAGGCCATCGGCCATGATCAGCATGATGTTCTGACCGTGTCTTGTGTGACGCCGGAAATTGTCGGTGTTAAGGATGTCGCTCTTTCCATCCCGCGCGTGGTCGGGGCACAGGGGATCGAAACCGATTTGATGCCAGACCTGATTGCATCCGAGCGGGAGGGACTTGAAAAAAGTGCGAAGCTTCTCAAAGACAGCGTCGAATCGATCCGCCTATAGGGCGGGCGCGCCGGGTCAGGAGGTTCGTGCCGCCGACTGTCCTTTGCCGCGCATCGTGCGCAAGGTTGTGCCAAAGGCTTGCCCGTAGGCACGGCTTAGCGCCGCGTGGCTTTTAAAGCCGGTTTGAAGGGCGATATCGGCCAGTTTCAGGTCGGTCGACCGTGCCAGATCACGCGCCCGACCAAGACGCAGCATCTGATAATACTTTCCCGGTGCCATTTGCAGATTGTCCTGAAAAGCCCGGTCGAGGCTGCGCAATGAACATCCCGCATGTGTCGCGATGGTCTTAAGTGCAACAGGCGTTTCAATACAGGCAATCATTTTGGCAACGGCACGTCGCACATGATCTGCGTCCGGACCATGCAAACGATCCGCGCCGCGTGGTGCTGTGCTGTCGGGATCGGTTTGTGCCTGATGGCGGGCGTCATAGACAAACAGGTTGCTGACATCAAAGGCGACAGCGGCACCAAATTCCCGGGCGAGGATATGAAGCATCAATTCCATCACCGTTGCCGCCCCGCCTGACGTGATCATTTTGCCATCTTCAACGAACCGGTCCGTCGAAACACGCACATCGGGGAACTGTTCGCGGAACTGATCAAGTTCCTGCCAATGGATGGTCGCTGATTTCCCGTCCAGCATATCGCAAGCGGCCAGCAACCAGGCGGCGGTATCGACACCAATCACCGTCCTTGCATGTTGCGCAGCATTTTGCAGCCGGGCACGGTTTCGGGACGATAGATGATGGCGCATGTCATAGCCCGATATCACCACCAGATAATTAATCCGCGTGGGATCCGCGATGGCATTGAGCGCGGCCTTGGGCGTGATGACAAGATCACTTGAACTTGTCGCGGGGGATCCATCAATGGTGCAGATATCCCAACTGATTTCCGGCCCGCCCGGCAGGCCTGCGGCCGCGCGCAACGGCTCCAATGCGCTGGCGAGGACCAGATTGGAAAAACCGTCAAACAGGACAAAGACAAATCGGTGATGGGTATTTGGCATGATCAGGAAAGTAAATGACGGGATATGTAAAATCAATATCGCCAATCACGATACCCTGATCGCAGCAAAATGATCCCAAAAGCCAGAGAGGCCAACATGCCGCTTTCGATGAACAAGGAAGTCTTCATTACCGCCGCCGTAACCGGATCGGGCGGCACACAGGACAAATCGCCGCACGTGCCGCGCTCGTCAGAGCAGATCGCCAACAGCGCGATTGATGCCGCCAAGGCCGGTGCTGCGGTGGTGCATTGTCATGTGCGCGACCCTGAAACCGGTGCACCATCACGCGACGTCAAATATTACCGCGAACTGACCGAACGGGTGCGGGCCGCCGACACTGATGTTGTCCTGAACCTGACGGCGGGTATGGGCGGCGATATCGTCTTTGGCTCGACCGAGGCACCGTTGCCGGTCAATGAAGCCGCAACTGACATGATCGGGGCGTCCGAGCGCATGGCCCACATCGCTGATTGCCTGCCGGAAATCTGCACCCTTGATTGTGGCACAATGAACTTTGCCGAGGCCGATTATGTCATGACCAATACGCCGGGCATGCTGCGCGCTATGGGGCAGATGATGACCGATCTTGGCGTCAAACCAGAGATCGAGGCATTCGATACCGGCCATCTGTGGTTTGCCAAACAACTGGTGTCTGAAGGCATTCTCAAAAGCCCGGCACTGGTGCAGCTTTGTATGGGCATCCCGTGGGGGGCGCCCAATGATCTCAATACCTTTATGGCAATGGTCAATAATGTGCCCTCAGATTGGGAATGGTCGGCCTTTTCCATCGGGCGAGATCAGATGCCTTATGTTGCGGCATCGGTACTGGCCGGGGGCAATGTGCGCGTTGGTCTGGAAGACAATATTTATCTCTCCAAGGGCGTGCTTGCCACCAACGCCCAGTTGGTTGAACGGGCAGTCGGCATTGTTGAGGGCATGGGCGCCACGGTGATTGGCCCGGACGCGGTCCGCAAGAAGCTTGGCCTGACCAAGCGGGAGCCGCGCTGATGTCTGCGATCGCAATTAAAAAGGCCGCCATCATTGGCGGTGGCGTGATTGGTGGTGGCTGGGCCGCGAGGTTCCTGCTCAATGGTTGGGATGTCGCAGTATTCGATCCCGACCCACAGGCCGAACGCAAGATCAATGAAGTGCTGGCGAACGCACGCCGCAGCCTGCCGGCCCTTTATGATCGCGCCCTGCCAGATGAAGGCAAGCTGACCTTCCATGGCGATATGGCAGCGGCGGTGGCCGGGGCGCAGTGGATTCAGGAAAGTGTTCCTGAACAGCTTGCGCTCAAACACAAGATCCTTGCGCAGATTCAGGCCCATGCGCCCACTGATTGTCTGATCGGGTCTTCGACATCGGGCTTTAAGCCAAGCGAGCTGCAGCAGGGTTCGATCAAGCCCGAACAGATCGTTGTCGCCCATCCGTTCAACCCGGTTTACTTGTTGCCATTGATCGAAGTCGTGCCGTCTGCGGAAACCGACGCCGAGGTGCTCGCGGCCGGGTGTGACGTACTGCGGTCCGTCGGGCTGAAGCCGCTTGTCGTGCGTAAGGAAATTGATGCGCATATTGCCGACCGCTTGCTTGAAGCCGTCTGGCGTGAAGGGCTGTGGCTTGTTCATGATGAAGTCGCTACGACCGAGGAAATTGATGATGCCATCCGCTTTGGCTTTGGCCTGCGCTGGGCCCAGATGGGGTTGTTTGAAACCTATCGTATTGCCGGTGGTGAAGCCGGGATGGAACATTTCATCGGGCAGTTCGGCCCGGCCTTGAAATGGCCTTGGACGAAACTGATGGATGTGCCGGAACTCACCCCGGAACTGACCGCGCGTATTGCGCAGCAATCCGATGATCAATCCGGTCATATGAGCATCCGTGACCTCGAACGCCTGCGCGATGACAACCTTGTTGGCATGATGCGCGCGCTCAAGAAATCGGGCAGTGGTGCCGGTGGCACGATCAATGATCATGAGGCGGCTTTGCCCGAACCAGCACCGCTTGATGATCTTCCTGTGACCGGGGATCGTCAGATCCCGCAAAGCTGGACGGATTATAACGGGCATATGAACGAAGCCCATTATGTCGAAGTCAGCTCACAGGCAAGCGACCGCTTCATGGAGATGGTCGGTGCGGATGCCGACTATATCGCCAAGGGTGGCAGTTATTTCACGGTCGAAACCCATGTCTGCTATTTGCAGGAAATCAGTGCCGGGGATCATATCCGGGTCACGACACAGCTGATTAATGGTGCGGGCAAAAAGCTGCATCTGTTCCACCGTCTGATCAATGATGCGGGTGCGGTTGCTGCAACTGTCGAGACGTTCTTGCTGCATGTGGACCTTACAACCCGTCGGACGTCCGAACCGACTGGCCTGGTGGCGACCAATCTGGCGGAAATGGCCAAACGCCATGCGGCCCTACCCAAACCCGATCAGCTTGGCCGCGCAATTGGCTAGGCCGGTGCCTTGAACTGAATCGCTTGGAACCAGTTCACAATTGCGCTGTGAGTTGCCCCTGCAGTCTTTAACTACGGGGGCTTCCGCGTTAGGCTGAGACATCAAGTCTCTGCCCACAAGGATCCGTTGATGGCCAATTCTGATCAGGTTTCCTCCGAAATGGCCTATGACCCGATGCCAGAAGAAGAAGGCATTCGCGCCTTCATTGCCAAATGTGACGGGTTTTATCCGCCCGACGCAGTGGCGGCTTCAATTGATCAGCAACGCAGCTGGTATGATGCGCTTTGCGCAGAATTCGCCTTCGCCCACCCGGCAGGCATGCAGGTCGAAGACGATGAGATTGCCGGTGTACCGGTGCGTCATTACCGTCCGGTTGATTGCGCCTCAAACCACAAGATCGTCTATATGCATGGCGGTGGCTTTGTCGTTGGATCGCGCGACAGCCATGATGCGATTTGTGCCGAAATTTCCGAGGCGGCAAAGGCTGAACTGATCGCCATTGATTACCGTCTTGCCCCCGAACATATCTGGCCCGCCCAGCACGAGGACTGCCACAAGGTAACCCAAAGCATCTTGGCATCAGGCAAGAAGGTCGTGCTGGTCGGGGATAGTGCCGGGGGTATGCTGGCCGCCGGGATCGCCGTTCGGGCCCGTGAAGAGGGCTTTGGCGATCGCGTTCTGGGACAGGCGTTGATTTATCCGGCTCTTGGCGGGGATTTGAACTGGCCAAGCTATGGGCAGATGGCCAATGCGCCGGGCTTAAGCACCGATGACGTGATTTATTATCGCGATGTGCTCAAGGCGCCGATGGATGATCCGTTTGCCCATGCATTGTCGGTTGATGACCTTCGTGGGTTGCCGCCGACCTTTATTACGGCAGCCTATTTTGACCCGCTGCGCGATGATGGACGTGAATATACCGCACGCCTTGCCCGTGCTGGCATATCCGTGCAGTACCGCGAAGAACCGCAAATGATCCATGGCTGGCTGCGTGCACGGCATATGAGTCCGGGGGCGAAAACGGCATTCGGGCATCTTTGCGATGCGATCAGCGCGATGGTCGATAAGGACTAGAAAAAGGGCCGGAAAACCGGCCCTTTGTTTTTAGTGTGTGCTTACATGAAGTTTCGCGGGATGGCTTTTTCCCACTTCTTCTCAAACACCTGTTCGGTGCCTTCGTAGCCGATGACCCAGGCCGCGACATACCAGTTGTCCCGGTCACATTTAAGCTCGGCATGGCAGTCGGTGCGCACCGACCAGCCATCGCGTTCAAGATCGCAGGTCCAGGCGGCCTCACCGGTTACGGATGTCGGATCCAGCGGATTGATGGTCCAGGTTTCGCTGCGCACTTCACGTGTCGCAAGGCGCGAGTCCGGATGTTCAAACAGGCCGGTATCTTCATAAATGCGATAACGCGTTTCGTTTTGCGTCAGATTGCGCTGAACGCTGCGTTCCGTGCGGCTCGGTTTGTGTTCGATATATTTGGGCAGCGGATCGGGATTGTTCGGTTCCTTGACCTCAATCGCCTCATAATCGCCCAGAAGCGGTAGATCAAAGGCAATCGAAGACGGCGCGACCGTCAGGCCCGCATCGAAGGGCGGTGGCAGGATCATCGGCCAATAGGATGTCGAAAGCGAAAGCCTGATGCGATGCCCGGCATTAAAGCGATACCCGCAGGCATCAAGCACCAGCGTAATGGTGACCTTCTTGCCGCGCGGCATCGGTTTGGGATCGGCGTAGTTGGCATCGAGATCGCGATGGGCAAGGTTCAGCACCCCGAATGATACGCGGGTCGCAGTGCCATCGGGATGAACATCAACCAGCCGTGCGCACAGGTTTGACCAGTCCGCGTCGCATTCCACATCAAGCTTTACAACCGGACGGCCCAGAAGGTCGATTTCGGCTTCCAGCGGGGCTGTTTCGAACACCAGCGATCCGGCGTCATCAGAACGCTGATCAATCGCCATTTCGACGTCGGGTTTCAGGGTGAAGTACTCACCCGACGCGGTGCCGGTATCAAGCGGCGACTTCAGGTAAATGTCTGCGGCCGGGGCATCGTCGCTTTCCGGCTCGAACCCCAGTTTGCCGTCATTGACATAAAGTGTCCGGGGGTCGGGTTTTGACCACGTGTCCTTGCCAATCCAGAAGCCCGGGTCAAAGTCGCGCCGTGCGGCAGGTTTCGGGCCATCAAGGATATAGGCGCGCATCTGGGGCAGGTCGTCGACGCCATTATCTTCATCGCGCAGCCACTTGTTCCACCATTTGATGGCTTCGCCGGTGAAATCGGCGCGCGGTTTGGGCCATGCGAAATGCGGGTATTTGTGCACCCAGGGGCCAATCAGCGCCTTGGCGCGATCTGGCATGCCTTCGATCGCGCGCATCGGCGTGTTGCGATAACCATCGGCCCAACCGGCCAGAACCATCGACGGGATTTTGACCGCATCGAAATCCTCGCAAATTGAGGCATGCTTCCAGAAGTCATCACGTGTCTGGTGTTGCAACCAGTCTTCAAGGAAGAACGGTTCTTCCTTCAGGCGGTGCAGCCACATCGCGCGCCAATCATCACCGACCAGTGCCGGGTCGGGCGTGCGCGACTGGTAGGCCAGCATGGTACCGGCCCATGACAGTTGCACCGCCAGATGGCAGCCATTTTTATAGTGAATATCGTCGTTATAGCGATCGACGGTGGAGGCGATCGAAATCACAGCTTTCAGTGCGGGTGGATTAAGGGCTGCGACCTGCAGGCAGTTAAACCCGCCCCAGGAAATCCCCATCATGCCAACCGACCCGTTGCACCACGGTTGATCTGCAATCCAGGCAATCAGTTCGCAGGCATTGGCCAGTTCGAGTTCGGTATATTCGCCGTCAATCACACCGTCAGACTCACCCGATCCGCGAATATCAATCCGCACACCGGCAATGCCGGCCTTGGCGAATTCGGGATAGGTGGACTCATCGCGTGCACAGGTGCCGTCGCCCTTGCGATAGGGCAGGAATTCAAAAACGGCGGGTACCGGATCATTTTCGGCGTTGTCGGGCATCCACATGCGCGCGGCAAGGCGGGTGCCATCGGCAATGGTGATAAAGGTGTTTTCAATAACGGTGAAATTTCGGTCGGACATATTGGGGCGTCGTCCTTTTGGTGGCGCGTTGTAAGGTGTGGGGCTTATTCAAAAAGGCGGCCCGGATTGTGGGCCGCCTTTTGAGTGTTGCACGGTGTTTAGTGACCGGCACTTTCCATTTTGCGGGAGGCCAGAACTTTTTCCAGCCAACCCAGTTCCATTTCCGGCACCGACTTCAACAGAAGGTCGGTGTAATCGTCAAATGGCGGGTTCAGGACTTCGGAACGTGGGCCGAAATCGACCAACTTGCCCTGCAGCATCACCGCAACAGAATCGGCAATTGCACGCACAATTGCGATGTCGTGCGTGATGAACAGATAGGACACCTGACGTTCTTTTTGCAGGCGCAGCAAAAGATCAAGGATGCCTTCGGCAACCAGCGGATCAAGAGCCGAGGTTGGCTCGTCACACAGGATCAATTCCGGCTGTGCGGCCAGGGCACGTGCAATGGCCACACGTTGTTTCTGGCCGCCCGAAAGTTCGGCCGGATAACGATCATAGAAAGCCTCACCCATCTCGATTTCATCAAGAAGTTTGATGACTTCCTTTTTGCGTTCCGCACCGCGCATGCCGAAATAGAACTGCAACGGGCGACCAATAATCTGCCCGACGGTCTGGCGCGGGTTCATCGCCGTATCCGCCATTTGATAGATCAGCTGGATGCGCCGCAAATGATCGCGTGAGCGGTCCTTTTGGGCGTTGGAGAGTTCCTCATCACCGAATTTGACGCTGCCCTTAAACGGCGGCAGAAGCCCGGTGATGACACGTGCGAGCGTGGATTTACCCGAACCGGATTCCCCGACCACGGCCAGTGTCTGACCGCGCGGCACATGCAGCGACACGTCATGGAGAACCTGCACCCCGTTGCCATAGGCCGCCGAGATGTTTTCAACCTTCAGCAACGCGTCGGTCTGATCGCGGGCTTCCGTCTGCTTGGTCTGACGGACATTGACCAGCGCCTTGGTGTATTCCTGACGCGGGTTTTCAATGATCTGCTGGACCGGTCCGTATTCAACGGTATCGCCGTTACGCAGCACCATGATGTCATCGGAAATCTGGGCAACCACGGCCAGATCGTGGGTGATGTAAAGGGCAGCAGTACCGGTTTTCTCAATCGCGTTCTTGATCGCGGCCAGAACATCAATCTGGGTGGTTACGTCAAGGGCGGTGGTCGGTTCGTCAAAGACGATCAGTTCCGGTTTGGAACACAGCGCCATGGCGGTCATGGCGCGTTGCAGCTGTCCACCCGATACCTGATGGGGGAAACGGTTCCCGAAATTCTTGGGGTCCGGAAGGCCGAGAATTTCAAACAGGTAGTCGGCTCGTTTGCGGGCTTCCTCGCGGCTCATCAGACCGTGTTCGACGGTGGCTTCGATCACCTGATCGCCCAGCTTGTGCGCCGGGTTAAAGGATGCCGCGGCCGACTGGGCGACGTAGCACACGCGCGCCCCACGGATGCTGCGGATACCTTTTTTATCAAGTGGCAGGATATCCTTGCCATCCAGCAGGACTTCACCGCCAGTGATCCGCACGCCACCCCGGCCATAGGCCAGGGCTGCAAGGCCGATGGTTGACTTGCCCGCACCGGATTCCCCTATCAGGCCAAGCACCTTGCCCTTTTGCAGATCAAAGGAAACACCATGGACAATCTCGATGTCCTGCGGCGCTTCGCCCGGTGGGAAGATGGTCGCGCCAATGCGCAGATCGCGTACCGATAATAAATCAGACATCGCCGCGGCCTCCTTTCAGGCTGGAAGTACGTTTCAGCAACCAGTCGACAACCATGTTTACACAGACGGCCAACGCGGCAATTGCGCCACCCGGAATAAGGGCGGCCTGAATGCCAAAGATGATGCCATCCTTGTTGTCTTTCACCATGCCACCCCAGTCGGCAGCCGGTGGCTGAATGCCAAGACCAAGGAAGGACAGGGTCGACAGGAACAGGATCGAAAATGCGAAACGCAGCCCGAACTCGGCGAGAAGCGGTGAAAGCGTATTGGGCAGGATTTCACGGAAGATGATCCACATCCGGCCTTCACCACGCAGTTTCGCGGCCTCGACGAACTCCATCACAGCAACATCAAGCGCAACCGCACGACCCAGGCGGTAGACGCGCGTTGAATCGAGAATGGCCATCACGGCAATCAGGATGAAGATGTTCTGCGGCAGAACCGCCAGAACAACCAGTGCGAAAATCAGCGTCGGGATCGACATCATCAGATCGTTCAGACGTGACAGTCCCTGATCAATCGAACCGCCGGAAACAGCGGCCGTGAAGCTCAGGAAAATGCCGATCGAAAACGACAGGATCGATGCCGCGAGCGACACGAACAAGGTCGTCTGCGCACCGTAAATCAGACGCGAAAGAAGATCGCGACCAAGGTTGTCAGTGCCCAGAAGATAAAGATCACTGGCCGGTTCCCAGACACCCGCAACAATTTCACGTTCCCCATAGGGCGCGATGAGCGGGGCAAAGACGGCACAGCCAAGAGCGAACAGAATGCCCAGAATTCCGATCCAGGCGGTCAGCGGGATTTCACGTAATCTCATCGCGGATGCCTCAGTCTCGGATTGGCGACAATGGCGACGATGTCCGCCACCATATTGAGCAGGATATACACCGCCGCAAAGATCAGGCCGCAGGCCTGCACGACGGGCATGTCACGCACTGTCACGGCATCGACCATATACTGGCCCATGCCCGGATAGACGAAGACAACCTCGACCACGACAACCCCCACCACAAGATAGGCAAGGTTAAGGGCCACCACGTTGACAATCGGGGCAATGGCATTGGGGGCTGCGTGTTTGACAATCGCCTTGAAGGCACCAAGGCCCTTGAGTTCGGCCGTTTCCATATAGGCCGATGACATGACGCTGATGATGGCCGCACGGGTCATTCGCATCATGTGGGCCAGAACAACCATCACAAGGGTGGCGGTCGGCAAGGCAATCGCTGCCAGGCGTTCCGACCAGGCCATATTGTCATAGACCGTGGACGGGAATGTCGCGACACCCATCTGAACGGCAAAGAAAACAATCAGGATATATCCGATAAAGAATTCCGGCAGCGAGATCGCAGCAAGCGAGAGAACGTTAATCACGCGATCCGGAATACGGTTGCGATAGTGAACCGCCACCATGCCAAGACCAACTGCAAGCGGAACAGAAATCGCTGCAGCAAAGAACGCCAGGAACAGCGAATTGCCAAGACGTTTGGTGATCTGTTCGCTAACCGGGGCTCCGCTGGCCCAACTGTTGCCAAAGTCGCCCTGAACAACCCCGCCAAGCCATTCGAAATAGCGCGTCGTGATCGGGCGATCGAGACCAAGGTCTTCGCGGATAATGGCAATTGCCTGCGGTGTCGCAGACTGCCCAAGATAGGTTTCGGCGAAATCGCCCGGAAGGGCTTCAACGCCGGCAAAAATCAGGACTGAAACAGCCCAAAGCAACAACACACTCAAGCCCAGTCGTTCGGCAATCAGTACCGATAACGGATGGGTTTCTTTCAGTCTGTGTCGCGCGGCTCGCACGCCGGCCAAAGGACTGGCCATGAACACATACTCCCCCTTAGTGGCCTGAACGGAAATTCAAGACGGGTGGGACGGCAAAGGGTGCTTTGCCTCCATCTGGAAATTTCGATCAGACCATGTCTTAAACAAACAGGCGAACAACAAGACGGGGACCACGGCCAAAAAGGCCGTGATCCCGCAGGTCTTCAATCATGGGGATGCAAGGCACCCCGACTGATTAGCTGTTGATCCACAGACGCGAAGCAACATAACCGTTCGACATGTCGTTGCCGATATCATCGACAAAGCCCGAGACGTTGGTCGTGGTTGCGTTCACAAAGTCGTTGAACATCGGCAGGATCAGACCACCGGTGTCACGGACCATCAGGGCCATGTCGTGGTACATTTCCTTACGCTTGCTCTGGTCGAGTTCAGCACGTGCTTCGAGAAGGATCTTGTCGAAGTCGGTGTTGAAGAAGCGGGTATCGTTCCAGTCGGCACTCGACAGGTAAGCGGTCGAATACATCTGATCCTGGGTCGGACGACCACCCCAGTAAGAGGTCGAGAACGGCTGAACGTTCCAGACGTTCGACCAGTAACCGTCACCCGGCTCACGTTTGATTTCGATGTCGATACCGGCTTTTTTCGCGGTTTCCTGATAGAGGACCGCAGCATCAACCGCACCCGGGAAGGCAACATCAGACGTCCGCAGCAGAACCGAACCGTCATGGCCGGACTTCTTGAAGTGGAAGGCTGCCTTGTCCGGATCATATGCACGCTGTTCGATGCTTTCCGGGAACAGAGCATAGGTTTCGTTGATCGGGAAGTCGTTACCGACCTTGCCGTAACCGCCAAGGATCTTTTCGACCATGGTTTCGCGGTCCATCGCATATTTCAGCGCCAGACGCAGGTCGTTATTGTCGAACGGTGCGGTGTTGCAATGCATGATGAACACATAGTGGCCACGGCCCGAAGTGGTCTGAATTTCGACATTCGGTGCACGCTTGAGAAGGCCAACGGTCTTCGGATCGACACGGTTGATGAAGTGAACCTGACCCGATGACAGGGCTGCCATACGTGCGGTTGCGTCGTTCATTACGATCATTTCGACCGAATCAACGAAGCCACGGTCGGTGCGCCAGTCATTTTCGTTTTTCACAAACGTCGCGCGCACGCCAGCTTCGAAATTGTCGATCTTGAACGGACCGGTACCGATACCGGCATTCGGATTGTCATAGCCACCACCCGGCTGGATTACTAGGTGATAATCGCTCAGCAGAAGCGGAAGATCGGCATTGCCTTCGGAAAGGGTCAGAACAAGATCGCCGCCCTTGTTTTCGATGCCCTTGATCGAACCCAGAACACCCAGTGCGCCGGACTCGGACTTTTCGTCGGTGTGGCGGTTCAGGGTTTTGACGACATCGTCGATGGTCAGTTCGGAGCCGTCATGGAACTCGACACCCTTACGGATTTTAAAGGTCCAGACAGATGCATCCGCATTCGGTTCCCACGATTCAGCAAGCGACGGAACGGCAAGGCCGCTGCTCGGATGCGATTCAACCAGGGTGTCACCCCAGTTACGGTTCATGGCAAAGGTAAATTGCGAAGACGATTTCGCCGGATCAATAACGTCGGTCGAAGAACCGCCCTGCAGGCCAAGTTTCAGGTGGCCGCCGCGCTGGGGTTCCTGTGCCAAGGCGGACTTGCCATAAAGGCTGGTGGCAGCTGCAAGGGTCAGGCCGGCGGCCATTGAACGGCCGATGAATTCACGGCGGTTCATTTCATGTGCTGTGACGCGTGACGCGAAATGCTTGATAGGGTCAGTCATCCCTGTTCCTTCTCTGATGCTTTTGATCTTGTTGAATTATTTAAATGCTGTGGCAGTTCCCGCCCGCGATTTGGTTGTGCTTGGTTGTGCAGGGTCGGGTGTCGTTCAGACACAAACGGACATGCAGCGATAAGACGCGCTGGTTTGTCATGTCACCGCTTATGCGCAGTTATTGAACTCCCCCGTTGGCCACAATAATTTTCCCTTTCGGGAATGTGCACGGCCATGGATGTTCGCCTTTTACAAGGCGTATCCAGCAAATATGTCCAGCCAGAACCTATGATGTCCTGAGCTGGAAGCACATGTTGTGTGGGACAGACAGTGCACAAATCGCGGACATCGTGACACGAGTATGAGGCCTCATCAAGCCAAGTGCGTGTTGCGCTGCATTTTTTCGCCATCCGGAGATAGATTTTTGCCGTGAAATGTTCTCTGGAAAATAGAATAGATATCCGATGGATTTTTCCAAGAAATGCCTTACCCGGTAAGGGGTTTACGGGCGAAAAAACGGGCCGTGAAAACGGGGCTGTTTCAATGCGAAAAAATTTTTAAAATTTTCAGGTTCGAACATCGAAAATCGGCACAAAGATGCCCCGGGTTTTGCATTTGAAATCGAAAAATATTCGGATCAACGATTCGCTGTTAAGTGCAGAATTACCGAGCCACCCAGCCAGATTTCACCTGCAAATATTGTCAAACTTATGCGGGCAATGTTGCAAGAAATACTGCAGCAATGTTTATGGACAATTTCGAAAGTCGCTTTTTGATTTTGAACACCGTCAATGTTACGCTTCGGCCGCTACCCTGATATTTCATGAAATCATGGACTTCAGGGGTGGTGCACATAACGGAGGAATGAATGTATCAGAAGATGCTCGTGCCTGTCGATTTGGCCCACGTTGATAAATTGGATAAAGCAATTAAAACGGCGGTCGATCTAGCCAAGCATTACAAGGCCGAGATAAGCCTTCTCGGTGTCGGTACCAATACACCGTCATCGGTTGCGCATACACCAAAGGAATTCGAACAGAAACTGCAGGCATTTGCCGAGGATCTGGCGTCCAAACATGGTGTAAGCACCAAGGCCGTTGCCCACATTTCGCATGATCCCGCAGTGGATCTTAGCAAGGAACTTGTCGCCAAGGCCGACGAACTGGGTGCCGACGTTATCGTCATGGCATCGCACGTCCCCGGTATTGCCGACCATATCTTTGCATCTCATGGCGGATATGTGGCGTCTCACTCGGATCTTTCCGTATTCCTCGTGCGTTAAGGAATTCGGACGAACTATTACGGCTCGGGGTAGCTGTATATTCATTTAACCTAGGGAGTTTCAAATGGGGTCTGAAGCTGACACGGGCATAGAAAGCCCGGACGGTGCAGCGAACCCGATTGATACAGAATATGAAATCGGGCAGGACAATATCCAGGCAGAGATCGGGCCATTTGGATTGGATGTCCATAACCCGGTCTTTCTGATTTCGGGTCTTGCAATTGTTGCTTTCGTCTTTCTTACCCTGGCCTTTCAGGAAAGTGTCGGGCCGATGTTCAACGACCTGCGTGGTTGGCTGACATCGTCGCTTGACTGGTTCTTCCTGTCTGCAGCCAACGTATTTGTCGTGTTGTGTCTGTTCCTGATTGTTTCACCGCTCGGCCGTGTGCGCCTTGGCGGTGCGGACGCAACACCGGATTATTCCTATTCCGGCTGGTTTGCCATGCTGTTTGCTGCAGGCATGGGTATTGGTCTGATGTTCTACGGTGTGTCAGAACCGATTTCGCATTTCACGTCCTCGATGGGCGGGATTTCGGTCGGCGATGATGGCATGCGTACCGACTGGGCACCGTTGGGTGCTGCTGCCGGTGATACGGATGCTGCCTTTGACCTTGGCATGGCCGCGACGATCTTCCACTGGGGTCTTCATCCGTGGGCGATCTATGCCACGGTGGCGCTGGCACTGGCGCTGTTTTCGTTTAACAAGGGTCTTCCACTGACCGTTCGTTCGATCTTCTATCCGATCTTTGGCGAGCGCGTCTGGGGCTGGACCGGTCATGTTATTGATATTCTGGCCGTGTTTGCGACCCTGTTTGGTCTTGCAACCTCGCTTGGTTTCGGCGCGGAACAGGCCAATGCCGGTCTTGATTACCTGTTTGGCATTTCGGTTTCCGATACCTCGAAGGTCTTCCTGATCATCGGGATTACCGGTGTGGCGCTGATTTCGGTTCTGGCGGGTCTGGATGCCGGGGTGAAACGCCTGTCGGAAATCAACATGATCCTGGCGGCCCTTCTGCTGGTGTTTGTTGTGGCGGTTGGCCCGACGATGGAAATCATTACCGGTTTCTTCTCAAGCCTGCTGTCCTATGCAGAGTATCTGCCGGCGCTTTCGAACCCGATCGGTCGTGAAGATGCCAACTTCAGCCAAGGATGGACGTCCTTCTATTGGGCGTGGTGGATTTCCTGGTCACCGTTTGTTGGTATGTTCATCGCACGTGTGTCGCGCGGCCGTACGGTCCGTGAATTCATCACCTGCGTTCTGATCATTCCGTCGCTGGTTTGTGTTCTGTGGATGACTGCTTTTGGCGGTACCGCCGTTCACATGGTGACCGAAGGCGTTTCGGCAATTGCCGAAGCAGGTCTGCCGATCAAGCTGTTCACCATGCTTGATCAGCTTCCGATGCAGGCGATCACATCCTTTATCGGGATTGTCCTTGTGATCGTGTTCTTCGTGACTTCGTCGGACTCCGGTTCGCTTGTGATTGATACCATCACCGCAGGCGGCAAAGTCGATGCACCGGTTCCGCAGCGTGTGTTCTGGTGCACCTTCGAAGGTCTGGTCGCAATTGCACTGTTGCTTGGCGGTGGCCTCGGGGCACTGCAGGCAATGGCCGTCTCGACGGGCTTCCCGTTTGCGATTGTGCTGTTGTTTGCCTGCTACTCGATCATTCAGGGGCTGCGATCCGAACCCAAGGCGGTTGGCGCGAACTCCGAAGCGACCGACGGCAAAGACTAAGACATCGACATATATGTATCGCAGCGATTTGTTCGCTGCGATACACCGTCAAACGAAAGGGGCATCATTTGGTGCCCCTTTTTGTTGTGCCAGACGTTGTGAAGTGTCGGGGGTGTTTACGGAGTACCGGGCGCAAATTCGATCACTGCATTCCCGTCCGTATCCATGAGAACAAGGTGGCCATCCATCACATCCCAGCTGTCAACAAGAACAAATGCGCCGCTTAGCGCATTCTCGATCTTCATGGCTTCTTCTGCGATACACATTTTGCGCGTCATGGCCAGTTGCGCGATGCCAAGTGACGATCCGGCTTGCGTGTAGCCCCCGGAATACTGATTGCACCCGACATTGCCCGATACCATGCCGTCATCTGAAAATGTCGCTGTCGCCACGACCGGCGTTGTTGGCGATATGGGGCCGCTTGGGTCTTTTACAGTTACCAATTGCCATTGCTGACCGGTGACAGACGACCAGTAAGTTGTCATGCCACCATTTGATGTCACGTTACAGGCCGCAAGCGACATCAAGGCGATGCCGGCCAACGGGGAGATGATCCTGTGTTTTACACGATGCATGTCTGAATTCCTGTGTCGCTTACCCGGTCATGTGCGGCTTTGATGCCGATGGTTGCGGGCAATAGTATCATATTTTCAAGGACCTTTGCCTCATACTGTTACGGTGTTTGGACGAAAACGCCTTTGCGCAGGGGGATGGCTTGCGACTATGCTGTAAGGCCCACAGGCGCATGATCCCTGCGCCATTATTTCCGCTATCCAAAATCTAAGGTCCGCCCCGATGAAGATTTCGCTCGAAGATGCCCACACGCTTGTGCGTGATACCCTGATGCGTTGCAACGTAACCGCGGAAAACGCCACTTCGGTCGCAAAGGCACTGGTGGCGGCAGAAGCATCCGGACAAGGCGGACACGGTTTTCGTCGGGTGCCGGCCTATTCGGCTCAGGCGAAGGTCGGCAAAGTCGATGGCACGACCCATCCGGTTTTTGAAAAGCCCGTACCCGGCGTTTTGCGGATTGATGCGCAGCATGGCTTTGCCTATCCGGCGCTTGATCTGATGATGGATCACTTGCCCGATATGGCGCGCAGTCAGGGAATTGCGATTGCATCGATCCACAGATCACATCATGCCGGGGTCATGGGCCTGACCGTTGAGCGTCTGGCAGAGCAGGGTCTGGCGGCAATGATGTTTGCCAATGCCCCGGCAGCCATGGCCGCGTGGGGTGGGCGGCGTCCGATGTTCGGGACAAATCCGATTGCCTTTGGGGTGCCGGTCGGGGATGCCGGTGATCCGATCATTATTGATCTTGCCCTTTCAAGAGTCGCGCGCGGCAAGATCATGGCGGCTAAGCAAAAGGGTGCGGAAATTCCTGATGACTGGGCACTTGATGTGGATGGGAACCCGACCACCGATGCTCGGAAGGCGCTTGATGGCACGATGATCCCCGCCGGTGGGGTAAAGGGCGCAGCCCTTGCAATGATGGTTGAGCTTCTGGCCGCTGGTCTGACCGGTGCGCAATTTGGCCATCAGTCTTCGTCGCTTTTCGATGACAAAGGTGCACCGCCTGCACTTGGCCAGCTGATCATTGCGATTGATCCCAAGGCAACTGGTGGTGTCGATGTGATGGATCATCTTGCCTATATCGCCAACGAGATCGCCGCCGAAGAAGGCGTTCGCCTGCCGGGGCGTCGCGGCAAGCAGGCGCGTGCAGCAGCCAAAACGGATGGGCTTGATATCGAAGACGACGTGCTCGACGTTATCAACCAGATAAAATAAAATCCGTCCGGATTGTTGAAAAAATCGACCTTTCAGGTTTGGTTATCCGGTCTGTTACTGTGTGCTGATTTCAAAAAATGACATTCATCACAAAAATAGGTCGATAAAAGTCAAACATGTTACAAATTTATTCTCTGGTTCATTTATGAATATTTCTATGAATACTTGATGTATAGACAAGTTTGATTGTTGTCGGGGTGATATCCCCGCCGTAATCATCGAACTGTAACATCAGTGTCACCGTAGAGTCGCGGTTTGTGCGTAGCTTCTTGGTCCAGCGAAACACTTTCAGGCGACTCTTTGATGCTGGTTGTAGATATCTCTGGACTGAACAAAAGCTTTACCCGTGACAAGCGCGCGCTTAGCGACGTCAAGCTGCAGGTGCGCGAAGGCGAGATGGTCGCCCTGATCGGCGCATCGGGGTCAGGCAAGTCCACTTTGATCCGTCATATTGCCGGTTTGCTGCGCGGAGATCGCGACGGCGGCAAGATCGCTGTGTTTGGCGAAACCATTCAGGAAAATGGCAAGATTTCACGCGGTGCACGCAAGGTGCGCTCCGATATCGGTGTTGTTTTCCAGCAATTCAACTTGGTCAGCCGTCTTTCGGTTCTGACCAACGTGTTGATGGGGCTTCTTGGTCGTGTTCCGGCATGGCGCGGATCGCTTGGCCTGTTTACCAAGGCCGAAAAGATGCGGGCCATGGGTGCCCTTTCGCGTGTCGGTATTGATGCGCATGCCTCCAAAAAGGCACGTAATCTTTCGGGTGGTCAGCAGCAGCGCGCAGCGATTGCCCGCACCATCACCCAAGGGGCGCGGCTTATTCTGGCGGACGAGCCGATTGCATCGCTTGATCCGGCATCTTCGCGCAAGGTGATGAACACGCTTGATCGTGTGAACCGCGAAGACAATGTCACCGTGATCGTATCGCTTCATCAGGTTGATTACGCCAAGGACTACTGCAAACGCACCATCGCCATGCGCGATGGTGAAGTCGTTTTTGACGGACCTTCAAGCGAACTGACGCCGCAATTCCTGCAGGAATTGTACGGCGAACATTCTTCCGAACTTTTTGCAGATGGCGCGATGGAGGTTGCTGAACCTGCTGTGTCACACGTTGCAGAAAAGGACCTGGCTGTCGCAACAAGCTAGCCGGGCCAGTTGTCATGACTGCCTTATCTTCTCGAAACACGTCCAAATCTATTTTGACAGGGGACTTCTTATGAACGTTAAGACAATTGCATCCGCAGCATTTGCAGCCACGATGCTGGCTTCTTTTGTTGCCAAAGCCGATGTTGAGTACAAGCCGCTCGAACAGGATCCAGAAAAGCTGGTGTTCGGTTTCATCTCGACTGAGTCGAGCTCGAACCTCAAAGCCCAGTGGCAGCCGATGATTGATGACATGGAAGAAGCACTCGGTATGGAAATCGAGGCATTCTTCGCCCCCGATTATGCAGGCATCATCGAAGGCATGCGTTTTGGCAAGGTTCATGTGGGCTGGTTCGGTAACAAGTCCGCAATGGAAGCCGTTGACCGCGCCGGTGGCGAAGTCTTCGTTCAGACCTCCAAATCTGATGGTTCGAACGGTTACTATTCCCACATCATCACCCAGGCAGATAACGAAAAGCTGAACTCGCTTGAAGACCTTCTGAAATGTGATGGTTCGCTGAACTTCGGTATCGGTGATCCGAACTCGACCTCCGGTTTCTTGGTTCCGTCCTACTATGTGTTTGCACAGAACGGTGCTGATCCGAAAGATTGCTTCAAAACCGTCCGTAATGCGAACCACGAAACCAACCTGATGGCGACTGCCAATGCACAGGTTGATGCTGCTGCCAACAACTCCGAGCAGCTTGCACGTACGAACATGAACAAGCCGGAAATCACTGATAAGGTCAAAGTCATCTGGACCTCGCCGCTGATCCCGTCTGACCCGATGGTGTATCGCAAAGACATGTCGCGTGAACTGAAATCCGAGATCAAGGCCTTCTTCCTTGGTTACGGCCGCATGGGCGATACCGTTGCTGCGGAAAAAGTGCTGGCCGGTATTCAGGATGGTATGGGTAAATTCATGGAAAGCTCAAACGCGCAGCTTTACCCGATCCGTCAGCTTGCCCTTTTCAAAGACAAGCTGAAAATCCAGAACACCGAAGAGCTTTCTGATGAAGAGAAAGCTGAGCGTGTTGCTGAAATCGACAAGAAGCTTGCTGAGCTCGACATTCTGGTTGCTTACCAGTAATCGGACTTTCGACGGGGAGTGCACTGATCGGTGCGCTCCCCGTTTGCTTTTACTTCCGGGATTTAAACGATGAACAGCAGCATTTCTTCGACATCATCTGTCGCAATTGACCTCCCGCCGCGCGATCTTAAGCGGTCTGCTTCAAGCTTCCTGCTTTGGGCGTTCATTCTGGGTCTTCTGGCTTGGTCGTGGGAAGGGGCGGATATGCGCCCGATGGCGCTGTTTGAAAACAGCGGCAATATGGTCGACTTTGCGGAGGGCTTCTTCCCGCCCGACTTCCTGATGTGGAAGATGTATGTCGAAGAAATGTGGATCACCATCCAGATCGCGATCTGGGGGACAGCGCTTTCCATCGTTTGCTCGATCCCGTTTGGTATTCTTTCTTCCGAAAACATCGTGCCGATTTGGGTGTACCAACCCGTGCGTCGCCTGATGGATTCCTTCCGCGCAATCAACGAAATGGTCTTCGCCATGCTGTTCGTGGTCGCGGTCGGGCTTGGTCCGTTTGCCGGTGTTTTGGCCCTTTGGATTCACACAACGGGTGTTCTGGCTAAACTGTTTTCCGAGGCGGTCGAGGCAATCGATCCCGAGCCGGTCGAAGGCATTCGGGCCACGGGGGCCAATGCCCTTCAGGAGGTTATCTTTGGCGTGATCCCGCAGGTCCTGCCGCTGTGGATTTCCTATTCGCTCTATCGCTTTGAATCGAACGTGCGTTCGGCAACGGTGCTGGGCATTGTTGGTGCGGGCGGTATCGGCATGGTGCTTTGGGAATATATCCGCGGTTTCTATTACGCTGAAACGGCCGCCGTCATGATCATCATCATCATTTCTGTCAGCCTGCTTGATATGGTGTCGCAGCGTCTGCGCAAACTGGTGACCTGATCCATGGGCTTCAAGATTACGCAGGCCAAACCGGCAATGAAGGCATTGTCGGAGCGGCCCACGATTGACGACAGCGCGATTGTTGTCGATTGCGACATGGGGGTCTGGACCGAAGTGGGTGCACGCACCTCCATGCGCGAAACCCGGATGGATGATTATTCCTATGTCGTGAATGACAGCGAAATCATCTATTCCGATATCGGCAAGTTCGTAAATATCGCTGCCCATACACGCATCAACCCGGGTCAGCATCCGATGGACCGGGCCTCTATGCATCATTTTCAATATCGTTCCAGCGCCTATGAACTGGGCGAAGATGATCCGGCCTTCTTTGACTGGCGCCGTGAAAAGCGCGTGCGTCTTGAACATGATGTCTGGATCGGCCACGGGGCGATTGTGCAAGGTGGGGTGACGATTGGCATCGGCTCCGTCGTTGGATCGGGGGCGGTGGTGACCAAGGATATCGCGCCCTACACGATTGTAACCGGTATTCCGGCAAGTCCACTGCGTCCGCGGTTTGAAGCGGATATTGTTGAGGCCCTGTTACGCATTCGCTGGTGGGACTGGTCGCACGAAATGCTGCGCGAAAGATTGCAGGATTTCCGTACGCTTCCGGTGCGTGATTTCTGCTTGAAATACGATACGCTCTGAGCGATCAGACTTTCTCCGTGATAAGATCCGCGCAGGAGGTTAGTCTGGTTACTCCGGCGTTTCTTGTTTCCGACCTGCTATTATTTCCAGAGTTCATTCATGACCGAAAACTACCAACGTTATGGCATCTATTACGCGCCAGAACCGCAAAGCGGGTTGGGGCAGTTCGGCAATGCCTGGCTGGGGCGTGATCCGGAAAGCGGAGACAGTTTGGCGCGGCCGGCAGTCATGGGCTTAAGCGAAGCTGGCATCGTGGCGGCAACGACATCACCAACCCGCTATGGTTTTCACGGTACGCTTAAGCCGCCCTTCGCCCTGCCGGACGGTCAAGGTCGCGATGCGCTTGAAGCGGCTGTTGCCAGTCTTTGCAAAACAACCGCGCCGGTGGTCTGTGGGCCTTTGATGCTGAAATCAATCGGGCGTTTCCTGGCCCTTGTTCCGACCGAGCCAGTTTCGCCTTTGGGGGATCTTGCAGCGATGCTGGTGCGCGAACTTGATGGTTTCCGCCAACCCGAAAACGAAGCGGCGATGAACAAGCGCCGCGCGGCGGGGCTGACGGATCGGCAGGAAGAAAATCTTGTGCGCTGGGGCTATCCCTATGTCATGGAAGAATTTCGCTTCCACCTGACATTGACCAACAAACTTTCTGACGAACAGATAGAACCGTTCATGAGCGCGCTATCTGATTTGGTTACACCACTTTGCGCGGATCCGTTTGTGGTCAGAGAAGTCTGTCTTTTCGGCGATCCGGGCGGCCAAAAGCCATTCAGATTGCTCAGACGTTTTCCGCTCGCCGGATAAAAATGCTGCGCTTTGAGGGTGCAGCATTTTTGACGTGATGGGCGTTTGATCTAGGCCCTGTTTGCCATGGGCTGTGGCAATTCAAGAGCACGAATAAAGCGCAGGATACCGGTTTCCATATCAGCGTCATTATCGACATGGACAACGTAATCGCCTTCCACCTCATAGGCAGATGCACGTGCAAGGCGCCGTTCGATATCAAGCGCGTCTTCGCGCCCGCGGGCTTCAAGGCGTTTACGCAGGGCCTCAGCACTAGCCCGGATATTGACGACCCGGATATTGTCGCGACCGACAAGCGTACAGGCATCCTCGATCACACTGCGCGACACGTTGACGATGGCTGTCTTGCCGGCTTCGACTTCTGCAAGTACATGGCGCGGAATGCCATATCCCAGATCATGTGCCTTCCAACTTAAAAGAAACGCACCCTGACGGGCCATCTGCCCGAAATCTTCGGGGCGGACAGGAATGTGGATTTCGCCAACTGTTCCGGCCGGGCGGGTAATGCAGCGCCGCGGGAAACAGAATTGTTTGTCCTTGGCAAGTCTGTCGCGGGCTGCATCAAGTAGTGTGTCCTTGCCAACACCACTGGGGCCGACGACAAGGACCAAAAGCCCGTATCCCGAATTGCTGCCGTGTGCCGGAGTTGCAGGGGCTGTGGGGGTGTCGGTCATGACACCCTGACCCCTTCGCGCCACACACCGCGCACAATCGGATGGTGCGGGGAATGATGAACCCGGATCAGATCACCCCGCTTGCCAACCGCGATCTCGCCGCGATCATCAAGTCCGACCTGGGTCGCCGGATTGAGGGATACGGTTCGAATGGCACGCGGCAGGTCATATCCATCAAACTCGTCAAACAGCTTCATCGCCCCGTGCAAAAGACTGTGCGGGACATAGTCGCTTGAAATGATGTCGAGATAACCCTGCTTTGCCAGGTCACCGGCGGCGACATTGCCACTATGCGATCCGCCGCGCACAAGGTTCGGTCCGCCCATCATGACACCAAGCCCGCCTTCATGCGATGCCTTGGCGGCTTCAAGCGTGGTGGGGAATTCCGCCACGGTCATTTTGTCTGCGACTGCCTCGGCCACATGGGCCTCGGTAGCGTCATCGTGGCTGGCAAGGGCCAGGCCCTTGGCGTGGGCCTGCTCGACCACATGACGGCGATGCTTTTCGGAATACAGCTCTGCATCACGACGGCGGGTGGCGATGAATTTGCGCATTTCTTCGTCGCTGAGGCCATATTTGCCCTGATAGTAGGTGTAATAGGCATCAAGGCTGACGAATTGGCGCTGCCCCGGTGTGTGGTCCATCACCGAAAGCATGCTGACCAGCGGCAGGTCGATCAGTTGACCCAGCGCCTCGACCATGCCCGGAAAGGATGTCTCGCAGCGTAGATGGAGTTTGTGGTCCGCACGCAGCAACGCGTTTTCAAGCGCATGTTCAAGTGCGGTGACCGATTCAATCAGGCGCACGATGCGTTCAGAGCCCTCGTTGACATCGCCGATGGACACCGCATCAAACACGGTGGTGATTCCCGCACTCGCGACCTGGTTGTCATGGGCGACAACGGCAGCGGTGGCAGGCCAGCGGGTCTTGGGGCGTGGGGTCAGATGTTTGTCGAGATTGTCGGTATGCAGCTCGACCAGGCCCGGCATCAGATAATCGCCGTCCATGTCCTCTGCGCCCGGAAGGTTCGAGGCGCGATCAGAAATATCGCTGATCCTGCCGTCCTTGACCTGCACGGCCCCGTCAATGACTTCGTTTGCCAGAACCAGTTTGGCATTGGTGAAAATCTGTTCAGTCATTGGCCCCAACTTTAAAGGAAGTCACATCAAACGACCCGGTGCAGACCGCATCACGGGTTTCATGGTCGTGGAAAATGCCGGCGATTGCCGCCCCGCGGCTTTTGGCTTCTTCAATCAGCGCCAGAACTGTGGCGCGATTTTGGGCGTCAAGCGATGCGGTCGGCTCATCAAGCAGCATGATCGGATAATCGGCAATAAAGCCGCGTGCAATATTCACACGCTGTTGCTCCCCGCCCGAAAAGGTCAGTGGTGAAAGCTGCCAAAGACGTTCGGGGATGCGAAGCCGGGTTAAAAGATCGCGCGCCTTATCTGTCGCGGCCTTACGATCTGTGCCAAGGGCGACAAGCGGTTCGGCCACGATATCAAGCGTCGGGACACGTGGGATCACGCGCAGGAACTGCGACACATAGCCAAGTGTGCGCTTGCGGATATCAAGGATCGAGTGCGGACTGGCGGTGGTGATATCGAGCCAGTCGCCATCATGAAACACCTTGATGGATCCTTGCGAGCAGGTGTAATTGGCATAAAGCATGCGCATGAAGGTACTTTTCCCGGAGCCGGATTCACCGGTCAGCGCGATACATTCCCCAGCCGAAAGCATGAATTCAACGCCCTCGAAGACCGGAATGGTCACGCTACCTTGTGTGTGCAGGGTAAAGCTTTTGGCGACGTTTTGAGCATGAAGCATTTCAGACATTTTCTTCGCCCCGATCAATTCTGCAGAATGGAAGAAACAAGCAGCTGGGTATAGGCATGCTGTGGGTCATCAAGAACCTGATCGGTCAAACCATGTTCAATCACATTGCCCTGTTGCATCACCATCAGCCGGTGCGAAAGAAGTCGTGCGACCGCCAGATCGTGGGTCACGATGATCACCGCAAGATTAAGATCGTGAACCAGCCCGCGCAGCAGATCGAGCAATCTGGCCTGAACAGAAACATCAAGCCCACCCGTGGGTTCGTCCATAAAGACGAGGCGCGGGCTGGTTACGAGGTTGCGGGCAATCTGCAAACGTTGCTGCATGCCGCCCGAAAAGGTTGATGGCAGGTCATCAAGGCGCTCGGATGCGATTTCGACCTTGCCAAGCCAGCTGTCCGCATTGCTGCGAATGTTGCCGTAATGACGATCCCCGATGGCCATCAACCGTTCGCCAATATTGGCCCCGGCACTGACATTCATGCGCAAACCATCACGCGGGTTCTGATGCACAAAGGCCCAGTCGGTCCGCATCAGAAGACGGCGCTGTGCTTCGGACATCTGATAGACATCGCGCACACCATCAATGCGGGTTTGATACTCAACCAAACCTTTGGTCGGTTCTTGCTGGGCGGATATGCTGCGCAGCAAAGTCGATTTACCCGATCCGGATTCCCCAACGATGCCAAGAACTTCACCGGGACGGAGTTCAAAGCTGACATCCTTGCAGCCAACCCGGTCGCCATACATCATGGTCAGGTCATCAACGCGCAGAAGTGGTTCGTTCATCTGGGTCATTATTCTGCTGCCTTTTCGCGATCTGCGGTGCCAAGGGGTTGGTCATGATGTTGCGGGCCGCGATGGCCGGCTTCCTGTCGTTCCGCACAGTAATCGGTATCCGAGCAGACAAACATCCGGTTGCCCTGGTCATCGAGAATGACTTCATCAAGGTAACTGTCGCGCGCACCACACATGCCGCATTCATCTTCCCAGGTCTGGACTTCGAACGGATGATCTTCGAAATCGAGGCTTTTGACCTTGGTGTAGGGCGGTAGGGCATAAATGCGTTTTTCACGACCCGCGCCGAAAAGCTGAAGGGCAGCCATGTCGTTCATTTTCGGATTGTCGAACTTGGGCGTCGGCGACGGATCCATCACATAGCGATCATCGACCATCACCGGATAGGCATAAGTGGTCGCGATATGGCCATGGCGTGCGATGTCTTCATAAAGCTTCACATGCATCAGGCCGTATTCTTCAAGCGCATGCATTTTCCGCGTTTCGGTTTCGCGCGGCTCCAGGAAGCGAAGCGGTTCGGGGATCGGCACCTGATAAACAAGAACCTGATCTTCGCGCAGTTCCTTTTCCGGAATGCGGTGACGGGTTTGAATGATCGATGCTTCCGCGGTTTTTTCCGTGGTGGCGACCTGTGCCGTCTTGGCAAAGAATTGCCGGATGGAGACCGCGTTGGTGGTGTCATCCGCCCCCTGGTCAATGACTTTGAGCGTATCATTAGGTCCGATCACAGCAGCCGTCACCTGAACACCGCCAGTGCCCCAGCCGTACGGCATTGGCATTTCGCGTCCGGCAAACGGTACCTGATAACCTGGGATTGCCACGGCCTTGAGCAGCGCGCGCCGGATCATGCGTTTGGTCTGTTCATCAAGATAGGCAAAGTTATAGTCCGGTGCCCCGTCGGCCGGGTTTTTGACAGTCTGTTCCATGGGATTACTCCGCGGCCTCGGGTTGGGATGTGCCATTTTCGGCGTCGGCCTTCGCCAGACGTTCCTCGACCTCGGCGCGCATGCGGCGCACCAGTTCAAGTTCGCCCTGGAAATCGACATAGTGTGGCAGCTTGATATGTTCGACAAAGCCGGTGGACTGGACATTGTCGCTATGTTCCATCACGAACTCGCTGTCCTGTGCCGGGCCCATGATCTGTTCGCCCATTTCATTGGCGCGCATGGCACGATCAACCAGCGCCATCGAAATGGCCTTGCGTTCGTTCTGACCAAACACCAGCCCATAACCACGGGTAAATTGCGGCAGCTTGGTTTTTGATCCCTTGAACTTGTTGACCGTCTCGCATTCGGTCAGTTCGATGTCACCGATATCAATCGCAAAGCCGAGTTCTTCGGGTTCGATCTCGACCGAAACAGTGCCATAGCGGATTTCACCGACGAAGGCGTGGCTGTTGGCATAACCGCGCTGGGTGGAATAACCGAGTGCCAGAACAAATCCCTCATCACCGCGTGACAGGTTCTGCAAACGCAAATCACGCCCGGCCGGGAATTTGACGGGCTCACGGGTCAAATCGGCGACGGGCGCATCGTCATCAACCGGGACTGGTTCGTCCTGAATAAGGCCTTCATAGTTCAAGATGTCATCGAGAACGCGCGGCATGTTTTCATCGACCGGGTGTTCACCGCTTGATGCTTCGGTCGGTTCTTCCCCATTGGCCATCAGGGTGAAGTCGAGAAGACGATGCGTGTAGTCAAAGGTCGGGCCCAAAATCTGGCCGCCGGGCAGGTCCTTGAAGGTTGCCGAAATGCGGCGCGACACATCCATCTCGGCGGTTTTGATCGGCTTGGAAAACGCAAAACGCGGCAGCGTCGTGCGATAGGCCCGCATCAAAAAGATCGCCTCAATCAAATCACCACGGCCCTGCTTGATGGCAAGGGCAGCCAGATCGCGGTCATAAAGCGATCCTTCGGCCATAACGCGCGTGACCGACAGCGACAATTGCTGTTCGATCTGATCGGTTTCGATTTCGGCAATGTCTTTGTCGCCCCGGCGTTGCTCGGCCAGAAGCTTGTGAGCATTGTTGATGGCGCGTTCGCCACCTTTTACCGCAACATACATGATTAATTGACCTCGATCCGGGTGGTGCGCGACAGGGCGGCGATCTGGGTTGGGCTTGCGAAAATCACATCAACGCCGCACGGAAACAGGTGATGGTTCTCTGCCCGCCAGGCATGGAAGCTTTCCGGCAAATCCTTGATCGCAAGGCTGTGTGTGTCCTTGATGCCCGGTCCCGACAGGGTCATGGACGGGCGATCGGAAATCTCTTCGACCATCAGGACCAGGGTCGCGGATTGGTCCGGATATTCTGCGTTGCCGACCGAAAGATCGGTGACGAAGGACAGGTCATCTGAAATGCGGGCAATTGCAAAGTCCGCCTGTTTGACATCCGTGCTGATCGGGGAGCCGCAATGGAACTTCAAATGATCGCCGGCGGTCTTGGTCGCGCGTGATGGCGAAAGCCACACGGTGGTATCCATATCCGCCATGGCAAGAAGGGTTGCCGTTGCAGCTTCGTTCAGGCCATCAGGCGCCGTAACAGTGACCGGCAGATCATAAATCCGACCGGGGCGCGACATGGCATCAAGCAGGGCACGAAAGACGGCGTTTGAATCAAAGGCCGCATGGTCAAAACCGGGCAGCAGGTCACTTGTCTGGGCGGTTGTTGATTGGGATTGGGACGTCATTCGTCTTCTCCGCGGACAAGGGTGAAGAAATCAACTTTGGTGGCGGCAACCTTGCGCGCATGATCGTGTTTGGCGGCGGCCTGTTCGGCGGCGAGCGTTTCGATAAAGTCGCTTTCCGATCCATCGCGCAGCATCACCGCGTCAAACAGGGCGGCATATTGCGCCTGAATGCGATCGCGTCCCTTGACGTATGAATGCCCGACGGTGCCGTCAGACAGTGTCACGGCACAGCGCGTTACCGTCATTTCACCAAGGTTAAACCGCTGTCCGGCACCACCGGCCCGACCGCGCACCATCACCATGCCAATCTGTGGTTCGCGCAGGTGGGTCCAGGTTTCACTGCGATGGTTTTCCGACCATTGTGTTTTCAGCCGGGCACGCGATGTGCGGGCCAGAACCGACATCCATTTCTGACGTGCGGCAATTTGTGGATCGGAGGGGGTGTCTGTAGTCCGGTTCTGATCGGTCTCGGCATTCGGGGCAGGGTGCGCCGTCATCAATCTGATCCCTTTTCAACTTGTGTCGACAAATTCAAAATTTGTCTAGACGTCTATACCTATTGACGTTATAAGACGATCCAGAACCAAAGGCAAAGGTCTTGCGGTGAAAGTTTTATGAACGGGGAATTTAATGGATTGGGAACCGGGTCTATCTATCTGGAAGCAAATAGAAAAGCAGCTTCTGACTGATATTGCCGACGGGGTTTTCGCGCCCGGTGACAAGATGCCGACCGAGATGGAACTGGTTCGGCGCTTTGGCGTGAACCGCCATACGGTGCGCCGTGCGATGGCCGCACTTGTCGATTCCAATGTTGTCCGGGTCGAGCAGGGGCGCGGGGCCTTTGTGCAGGAACAGATCCTGGATTACCCGCTGGGTTCGAAAACCCGCTTTTCGCAGATTGTATCGGGCCGGCATCGTTTGCCCGACAAGCGTCTGGTATCGTCCGAGGTGCTAAAAGCCAGTGCAGCCGTTGCGCAATTCCTTGATGTCAAACCGGGCACACGGGTGATTGAGCTGTTCTCTGTGTCAGAGGCCGATGGTGTGCCGCTGGCGGTGGCGACAAGTTATCTGCCGGCTGCCCGCTTTGACGGCATTGTCGAAATATTTGTCGAGACCAAGTCGCTCACCGAGGCCTTCAAGCGCTTCGGGATTCATGATTATAGTCGCAAAACCACGCGTATCTCTGCCACCCTGCCGTCATCAAGGGTTGCCAACCTGCTCAAGCAGGCGCGCAACCGTCCGGTGATTTCGACCGAAAGTGTCGATGTCGATTCCGCAGGTGTGCCGATTGAATACGGGATCACCGCCTTTTCCAGCGACCGGGTGCAGTTGATCGTTGAGTAGGCTTTATGTGGTCGAAAGCCCCCTAGTACTCCCGACCCGGTCGGGCCTTGTAGACCGGGAAACGCAGACCAAACTTGATCGCACTTGCCCGCATCGTGAAGGCGGCAAAAAAGCCGATGACGGCAATCGGCCCGCGCGGCAATCCAAGGATTGTGGTGCCGATGACATAAATTCCGGCACCGACGAGTGCACAGGTAATATAAATCTCTGGCCGCAGGATCAGCGGTATTTCATTACACACCACATCGCGCACCATCCCGCCAAAGGTTGCGGTGATCATCCCCAGAATGACGGCCACCAAGGGTGACACGCCAAGATTAAGGCCAATGGCCGCCCCGGTGACGCCAAACATCGCAAGCCCCAGCGCATCGAGCCACAGCAAGGCGACATAGCGCCGCTCCACCAGATGGGCGGTGAAGTATGTCAGGATTGCAGCGCTGATACAGCTCACAAGCCAGGTGATGTCACGGATCCAGAAGACCGGTGTTGCCCCTGTGATGACATCACGCACCGTGCCGCCGCCGATCCCGGTAAAGGTCGCGATCAAAACGAACCCCATGATGTCCATCTGACGACGGGATGCCTCAAGTGCGCCGGTAATCGCAAAAACAGCAACCCCGGCCAATTCAAGCCAATAGATGATTTCTGTAATCGTCATTGTGTCCTTTGCGGGGCCTGCCCCCTAAGTTTGCGAAACGGGTTCTTTGGTTGGCATACGCAATCGGGTTGCGACAACATCTTCAAGCTGTTCGCGCAACCAGCGATGCGATGGATCATGCTGATAACGTTGGTGCCAGCACATGAAAATCGGCAGATCAAGCGTGCGGTCCTTCAGACCGGTGACCGGCATTGGTGCACGCGCAAAATCGCGCAGGGCATGCTTGTGCAAAAGACTGGGCAAGGTTGCGATCATATTGCTTCCGCGCAGGAATTCGGCAATGGCGGTAAAGTTCGGCACCCGCAAAACGATGTTGCGATCAACGCCCTGACTTTCAAGCATGTCATCAAATTCAAGCGTACGGTTATTGCCATAGCGCACCGTGATATGGCGTGCGGCAAGATAATCATCCGCGCTTTGCGGGGTATCCCGCATATCCGGATCATAAAACACCATGTAGTGATCGGTCAGAAGGCGCTTTTGCACGATATCGATCCCTTCGGGTGGGCGGGGTGAAATCAGAAGATCACAGTGATTCTCGCGCAGCAAGGCCGGCCCCGGCAAAAGGGACGGCACCACCGTCATGCGGATGTTGGCAAGCGCACCTTCAAGATTATGAAACAGGGTCGGCAGCAAAAGATCACGCTGCAGATCGTTGGCGGCAATCGTCAGCGTCATCGATGCGCCGTCGGGTTCGAAATCCGCACCACTGGCAAAGGCCTGCATCTGATCCAGAAGAAACCGCGCCTGTTCCGCCAGGTTTTGCGCATGTGCGGTCGCCACAATCCCGCGCCCGGATTTGGTGAAAAGCGGGTCGCGCATGATGCGGCGCAATTTGGTCAGGTTGTGACTGACCGCAGATTGCGTAACACCCAGCCGTTCGGCCGCAGCCGTAACTGACCCTTCTTCGAGAACGGCCAGAAACAGACGCAGCGCATGGCCGTCCAGTTCCAAATGATCAAAGTTGCTCATGAATTACATGATAAATGATGCATTTATTTTATGCAATCGGCCGCGCAGGATGGTCTTAACGCGGACATTCAACTGTCCGGAGCATCATCTGCGGAGGAAACATCATGGAATTCTATCAGCGTGACAGAACGCTTCAGCCCGCTGGTTATACGCCGATCTACAAGACATCGGTCGCGCGTTCACCGCGCCAGTCGCTGCTGTCGCTGCAAGGGTCCTTGTCCGAAGTCACCGGTCCTGTGTTCGGGCAGAACGAATTGGGGCCGCTTGATAACGATCTGATCCGCAACTATGCCAAGGATGGCGATCCAATTGGCGAGCGCATCATCGTTCATGGGCGGGTTCTTGATGAAAACAACCGCCCGGTGCCCAATACACTGGTTGAATTCTGGCAGGCCAATGCCGGTGGGCGCTATCGCCACAAGAAAGATACCTATCTGGCGCCGATTGATCCGAACTTCGGCGGGTGTGGCCGCGCGCTGAGTGATGAAAATGGCTACTACTTCTTCCGCACCATCAAGCCGGGCCCCTATCCATGGCGTAACTACGTCAATAGCTGGCGTCCGGCCCATATCCATTTCTCGGTCTTCGGGTCCGGCTTTGCCCAGCGCCTGATCACCCAAATGTATTTCGAAGGCGATCCGCTGATCAAGGAATGCCCGATTGTCCATGTCATCCCGGACGAAGATGCAATCAACCGCCTGATTGCGCCGATTGACCTGAATGGCTCGGTGCCGCTCGATACCATTGCCTACAAGTTCGACATCGTTTTGCGCGGCCGTCGTTCGACCCTGTTTGAAAACCGTCTGGAAGGAAACTGATCCATGGTTCAGAACCTTGATTATCTCAAAGAAACAGCCTCCCAGACGGCGGGCCCGTATGTTCATATCGGGCTCATTCCCAAGCAGGCCGGTTTTGACATCTTTGAAAACAATTTCACCAACATACTGGCCGATGAGAACACCCGTGGGGAACGGATCATTATCGAAGGCCGGGTGATTGATGGCACGGGTACGCCGCTTCGTGATGCGCTGCTTGAAATCTGGCAGGCCAATGCGGACGGGCGCTACAATCACGAACTTGATCGCCAGAAATCCGGCAAGGTCGATGAAGATTTTCGCGGTTGGGGTCGGACCGGAACCGATTTTGATACCGCTGTCTATCGGTTTGAAACCATCAAGCCGGGCGTGGTTTCGGGGCGCAACAATCGCGATATGGCACCGCATATCAATTTCTGGATCGTGGCGCGCGGGATCAATATCGGTCTGAACACCCGGATGTATTTCGCCGATGAAGCCGATAAAAATGCGACGGACCCGGTGCTGAACCTGATCGAGCAGCATGAACGTCGCAAAACCCTGATCGCAAGCCGCGATGACAGTGGGCCGGTTCCGGTCTATCGCTTTGACATCGTGCTACAGGGCGAAAACGAAACCGTGTTCTTTGATATCTGATCACGCTTGATCGGATTGAAACCTCAATGCATTGCGACGGCCATCACCAGTGGCCGTCGTTTCTTGTGAAACGGTTTGTCACGGCACAGGGGTTTTCTTGACTTTGCTTCGGTGCATCGCAATAAGCATTCCATGACAATTTCATCAGAAAGAGAACTCGAACAGCTGCGCAAGATCGGGCGCATTTGTGCCCGTGCGCGTGATGTCATGGGGGCGGCCGCCGTTCCCGGGATCACGACTGCCGAACTTGACGAGATCGGACGCAAGGTTCTTGAAGATGCCGGGGCGATTTCCGCCCCTGAAAGCGAATATAAATTCCCCGGTGCGACCTGCATCAGTGTCAATGAGGCCGTCGCCCACGGCATTCCCGGGGATCAGGTTCTTGCCGATGGGGATCTGGTCAATATCGATGTGTCGGCATCACTTGATGGATATTTCTCCGATACCGGTGCCAGCTTTATTTGCGGCACGGCGAAACCCGAAATCGCCAAGCTGTGTGAAGACGGCAAAAAGGCGATGTGGACGGGCATCAAGGTCGTGCGCGACAAGGCCCCGATCCGCGAAATCGGGCTTAAGATCGAAAACTTTGCCCGTAAGGGCGGTTATACTCTGATCCGTAATCTTGCCAGCCATGGCATTGGCAAGTCGCTGCACGAACATCCCCACACCATCCCGACATGGGACGATCCCAAGGAACGCCGGGCGCTCAAGAAAGGGCAGGTCATTACCATCGAACCGTTCCTGTCACTTGGCGCGAAATGGGCACTTGATAGCGAAGATGGCTGGACGCTGTATGCCGATACCGGTGATGCAACCGTGCAGTACGAACACACCCTTGTTGTCACCGATAAGGGCTACGAAATCATGACGCTGGGCAGTTGATCCCGGCAAAAAATGCTGCACTTTATGCTGCAGTATTGTCTGCAACATAAAAGCCGCCCGAATGGATCGGGCGGCTTTTGTTTTTGGTCTGATCTGGAGTCCGGTATCGCGATCAGGCGCCGTATTTTGCCTTGGCTTCGCGCCGGCGCGCATGCAGAACCGGTTCGGTGTAACCGTTCGGTTGCTCACGCCCTTTGAAGACCAGATCACAGGCCGCTGCAAATGCGATGCTGTCATCAAAGTTCGGGGCCATGTTGCGATAGGTCGGGTCGCCGGCATTCTGTTTGTCGACGACGGCGGCCATGCGCTTCATGGTTTCCATCACCTGTTCTTCGCTGCACAGGCCATGATGGAGCCAGTTGGCAATATGCTGGCTTGAAATACGCAGCGTCGCACGGTCTTCCATCAGGCCGACATCATTGATGTCAGGCACCTTCGAACAGCCAATGCCGCTATCGATCCAGCGCACGACATAGCCCAGAATGCCCTGGGCATTGTTATCAAGCTCTTCCTGGATTTCGCTTGGCATCGGTTTGATGTCACCCAGACGCGGGATCGCCAGAATGTCATCAAGGCTTGCGCGTTCGCGTTTGCCGATCTCGTCCTGAACAGCGCGAACATCAACCTGATGATAGTGGATGGCATGCAGGGTGGCCGCCGTCGGCGACGGAACCCAGGCACATTTTGCACCGGCCTTCGGATGTCCGATCTTGGCTTCCATCATTTCGGCCATGCGGTCCGGTTTGGCCCACATGCCTTTACCGATCTGGGCAACGCCTTTCATACCGCATTCAAGCCCGATATCGACGTTCCAGTTTTCATAGGCAGCGATCCAGTATTGATCCTTCATCGCTTCCTTGCGGACCATCGGGCCAGCTTCCATGCTGGTGTGGATTTCATCGCCGGTACGATCAAGGAAGCCGGTATTGATGAAGACCACGCGGTCTTTTGCGGCACGGATGCATTCCTTGAGGTTCACCGTCGTGCGGCGTTCCTCATCCATGATACCGACCTTAAGCGTGTGCTCAGGCAGATCAATCGCCTGTTCAACAAAGCCAAACAGATCGTTGGTCAGCTCGACCTCTTCGGGGCCGTGCATTTTCGGCTTCACGATATAGACGCTGCCATTGCGTGAATTCGAAAGTTCATTGTTGCCGATCACATCATGTTTGGCGATCAGGCTGGTGACCATGGCATCAAGGAAGCCTTCCGGGACTTCGTTGCCATTGGCATCAAGCACCGCATCGGTGGTCATCAGATGACCAACATTACGAATGAGCATTAGGCTGCGGCCCGGCAGGACAACTTCATGCCCGTCCACACCCTTATAGGTGCGGTCCGGGTTAAGGCGACGCGTGATCGTCTTGCCACCCTTTTCAAACTTTTCCTCAAGCGTGCCCTTCATCAGGCCAAGCCAGTTGCGATAGGCAATGGCCTTGTCATCGGCATCAACGGCTGCGATCGAATCTTCGCAGTCCTGAATGGTACTGACGGCGGATTCCATGATCACGTCGCACACACTTGCAGCATGTTCCTTGCCGATCGGGTGGGTCGGATCGATATGGATTTCAACATGCAGGCTGTGACGGCGCAGCAGGATATCGGAAAGCTTGCCATCCTTTTCGTTGTAACCGATGAACTGCGACGGCAATTCAAGTGCGGTTTCGCTGCCATCCGAAAGGGTCACAACCAGTGTCCACCAGCCTGATCCGTCTTCGCGGACTTCGTATTTCGTGGCATCGGCATGTTTGCCGGTTGCAAGCGGGGCGGCTTCATCGAGGAATTCGGCGGCATAGGCAACAACGGCTGCGCCACGCTTTGGATTGAATTCCTTGGTCTTTTCCTTGCCGTCTTCCTCGTCGATGACGTCGGTGCCATACAGCGCATCATAAAGGCTGCCCCAACGCGCATTGGCGGCATTCAGGGCATAACGCGCATTCATCACCGGCACGACAAGCTGCGGACCCGCAACCCGGCCGACTTCCGGATCGACATGGGTGGTGGTGATATAAAAGTCATCACCTTCGGGCAGAAGATAGCCGATCTCGGTCAGAAATTCCTTATAGGCCGCCGGATCCCGCGGCTGGTCCTGACGCGACAGGTGCCATTCGTCGATCTTGGTCTGCAATTCGTCGCGCTTTGCCAGCAGCGCCTTGTTGCGCGGTCCAAGTTCGGTGACGAGTTTTTCAAAGGATGCCCAGAACTGATCGGAACTGATCCCTGTTCCCGGAATGACTTCGTTGGCCACCAGATCATGCAGAACTTTTGCAATCTGAAGGCCACCTTCTTGGATGCGTTGGGTCATGTTTTCTCTCACCAGACTTGGAACTGTTGCGGGCGATAAAGGGTCTGAGCCGACAATCATAACATGCGTGGCAATGCCAACCCGCCAATCATTTGGTCCACAACATATGGGTTGAAGCCGGGGTCGGTCCACAGCCTGTTTCAAATTTACGGGATGTTTTCCGTATTATGGAAGCCCGCCCGGTGGGTGCCGAACGGGGTCGACTTAGCTTTTCTTGTCGCTATCCGCGCCCGCTTCATCGCTGTCAGTTGCATCATTTTCTGTGTCGGTATCGGCCGGTGGAACCTGTCCGATATCGTCCGGATGTGCGGTGCCATCGGGGCTCAGGGCGTCTTCCAGATCGTGCGGATCGAACGGTTTTGTTTCTGAGTCTTCGTCCGCAGTGCTTTCATCACCATCGTCTTCGGTGGCGATATCGTCGGTAATCGGAGACAGCTCAAACGCCATGGGCGTTGTACGCGGGACGGCAACGAACTGACCCTGTTCCTCGATCGAGATACGACGGCCAAAGCCTGCGCGATACATCGCAAAGCTTGCGACCGAAACACCAATAATGGAAAACAGAACCGGCAGTGCCCATGGCCCGAAATAGCCAATCGCACTTGATCCCAGAAGCGGACCACTCGCAGCCGACCCGCCATAAATGATCAAAAGGCCGCCGGATGCCGGCACGATATCCTCGGGTTCAAGATAGTCATTCACATAGGCCACGGCCAGCCCGTAAACCGGCATGATAAATACGCCTGTGATCCCGCCCCAGACCGAGAGATTGTCACGCACAAGATCGGGCGCGATCAGCGGGAAAAGACCGCACAGCATCAAACCGACCAGAACCGCGATCATGACATATTGGCGCGGCACACTGTCGGAAAGCTTGCCGATCGGGAACTGCATGATCATGCCGCCCAGAATGACAAAGAACATGAAATAGGCGACATCATTGGTCGCAAGGCCAAGGTCGGCGGCAAAAACCGGACCGACACCATAAACCGCGCCCGAAAGCACCCCGGCACCCGATGCCGCGACAAAGCCAAGCGGCGAGATTTTATAAAGACGACGGAACGTCATGCGTTCCCCGCTGACCGCCGATGGTGGTGGCTGACGGGTGAGCGCCAGCGGAACAAGTGACAGAGACAGCAAAACAGACGCCACGGTAAACAGCTCAAAGCTGCTGACGGGCGCGCCATTCAGCAACAACTGACCAATTGCCAGACCACCAAGCGATACGGTCATGTAAATCGCAATGGTGCTGCCGCGTGATGTGTTGTCAGCTTGTGCGTTCAGCCAGCTTTCAACGACCAGATACAAACCCGAAAGGCACAGGCCGGTCATTGCGCGAAACAGCGACCAGGTAATCGGATCGACAAATACCGCGTGCAACAGCGTGATGGCCGAACCGGTGGATGCCAGTGCGGCAAAGGTCCGGATGTGGCCAACCCGGTTCACAAGGCTGGCACCCCAGATGATACCGGCGACGAACCCGATATAATAGGAAGCCATAATGATACCGGTATAGACCGGTGCAAATCCCTCGGCCGAGGCACGCAGTGCCAGCAAGGACGATTGGAGGGATGAACCACTGTTCAGGGCAAAGGCAGCAAACAATGTCGCAGACAATGCAATGATCAGGGCGACCGGCGAACGCGGCATGGTTTCCTCATATTAAGTTCGTCAGGGCGGGCACCCTGCGGCAAGGGGGTGAAACCTGTCAATCCTCGCAAGCCAATGGATCAAACCATTGGCACAAAAGTCTGCCAGTGCATCTGTGTCTTAACACCGTGACGGACAATAAGTTCCCGTCAAATTTGTTGGCTTCCTTTATGCCTGCTTGGCATGCGCGCATAGTGCCGGCTTTGCGCAACTGCCATGTGCAAAAGGCGCACATTCAGCGCCGAATTCCGCTTTGATTGTTGAAAATCGCACAAGCTGCTTGACCTTTGGGGGATTGATGCTTTCTATGGTCCGAAATCAGGCGCATTTTGCCAAAATCCTTTTGAAACGGGGTTGGTTTTTGCGTCTCGCCACCAGACTTTTGGTTCATCGGCCATAAACGGCGTTCAAGCCAGACGATGAACCCACCATACAAGGGGAGGAAACCTTGAAAATTATCCGCACACTCGGCGTGATTGCCGCCGGTATGATGGCGCTGTCCGTGGCAAATGCCGCGCAGGCCGAAACCCGTGTCACCCTGAAATCAGCCAAGGCCGCATCATCCTATTACCAGATGGCTGCCCAGTTCGCCGAGGCGATGAAAACCGGTACCGATGGCGACATCATCGTCACGGTCGAGGAAAGCCAAGGCTCGGTTCAGAACGTCATGGAAGCCATGGTGCGTCCAGGCAATTATGTCTTTACCTCCCCGCCCGGTCTGGTTGGGCTGGCTCAGAAGGGCAAAGGCCCGTTCGATGGCCGTCCGACTGAAAAGTTTGCCGACGTCCGCGCCCTGTTCCCGATCCCGTCGCTGACCATGCATTTCGTCATGCGTGCTGATTCCGGTGCGACCAGCTTTGCCGACCTTGAAGGCAAAACCGTTCTGCTGGGCAAGGGCTCATTTGGGGCGCGTGAAGGGGAAAAGTACCTCAAACTGTTTGGTCTTGAAGGCAAGGTCGATCTGGCAGACGCCGAACTGTCGAATGCTGTTGCTGCGCTTAAAAACGGTCAAATTGATGGTTTCGTGACGGCTGGTTCATGGCCGGCGCCGAACGTGATCGAGGCTGCGGCGGGCACCGATGTGAATGTTCTTTCGCTTTCCGATGATCAGCTTGCCCAAACCAAGCGCGACAAGACCGTTATTCCGGCGGGGACCTATAACGGTCAGGATGCGGACATCACTACCGCATCGCTTTCGGTTGTGGCTTTTGCCACCACCCAGATGGATGCCGATACTGCCTATGAACTCACCAAAACCTTCTGGGAGCAGAAGGCAAAAATGGGTGAAAGCTCGTCCTGGTGGAATGGTGTTACCCCGGAAATGCTGGCCAACATCAATGGCAAAATGCATGCCGGTGCGCTGCGTTATTATGACGAAGTCGGCTTTAACGTCCGCGATGATCAGCGCTGATCGCTGATCCGATCACTTGTTCAAGGCCCGGCAGAACTGCCGGGCCGTTTCTTATCAAGCAAGCCATTTACAACATGTCAGCCTCCACTCGCCCCTTCTGGATCGCCCTTGGCGCCGTTTCGATTGCCTTTCACCTGTGGCTGATCTTTTCTGGATTGGTGCCCAATCTTGTCAGCCGCCCGATCCATATGGCGCTGGCCTTGCCCTGGGCGCTGATCTTTGTTGCCAAAACCCGTGCCCAGAAAATCTCGGGCATCTTTCTGACCATTATCGGTCTCATCGGATGTGGCTGGATCGTTGCCAACCATCAGGCGCTTGGCGATCAGTATGGTTTTCTGATGGGCAACAGTCAGATCGTTCTGGCGGGTGCGTTGCTGTTGATCGTGCTTGAAATGGCACGGCGCGCGATTGGCTGGCCCTTGCCGACAGTGGCGGCGATTGCGCTTCTTTATGCGCTGTTTGGTCAACATGTCCCGGGCGAGTTCGGGCATGCGGGGCTTCCGATTGAAAGCATGCTGGGGACCCTCACCATTGCCGAAGGCGGTCTTTGGGGCAGCTTGACCGGGGTGTCAGTCAATATCGTTGCGATCTTTGTGATTTTTGGTGCGGTTCTGAATGGTGGCGAAGCCGGTCAGGGCTTCATGAATGTGGCCGGGGCTGCTGCCGGACGGCTCAAGGGCGGGGCAGCCAAGGTGTCGGTGGTGTCATCGGCGCTGTTTGGCTCGATCTCGGGGTCGGCGTCGGCCAATGTTGCCTCGACGGGGGCAATTACCCTGCCGGCCATGACCAAGCTTGGCTATCCCAAACGTCTTGCTGCGGCGGTTGAGGCCGTGGCATCAAGCGGTGGTCAGATCATGCCACCACTGATGGGGGCCGGCGCCTTTGTCATGGTGGAGCTGACCGGCAAACCCTATGTCGAGATCATGGTTGCGGCCATGTTGCCGGCCATTCTTTATTTCCTGGCCGTCTGGGTTGGCATCAATGCCTTTGCCATGCGGTTTGATCTGCCCGGTGTGCCCAAGGAAGACCGCCCGAACATGCGCGCAGTCCTGATTACTTCGGGCTTTTTCCTGGTACCTTTTACCATCCTGCTCTGGGGCATGTTTGGCGGTGGGTTTACGCCGCAATATGCTGCTTGTCTGGCGCTTTTGGCCGGGGCGGTGTTGCTGCTGCTGGATGCGGATCTCACGGTTGATCTTGCGCGCAGCAAGCAACGGTTTACCGATGTGTGTCTGAATGCCGGGCGTCAGGTGGCGATGATCGGGTCGATCATTTTGTGCGCGTCGATCGTGATCGGGGTGCTGGGCCTGACCGGGCTTGGTGTCAAGATTACCTCGCTTCTGATCTCGGGCTCGGGCGGCATGTTGTGGCCGGCCCTTCTTCTAACAGCCCTTGCCTGTCTGATCCTTGGCATGGAAGTGCCAACCACGGCGGCTTATGTCATTTGCGTCTCGGTGGCGGGCCCCGCCCTGATTGAGTTGGGGCTTGAGCCGCTTCAGGCGCATTTGTTCGTTTTCTGGTTTGCGCTGCTGTCGACCATCACCCCGCCGGTATGCGGGGCGGTGTTTATCGCCGCTGGCATGGTCGAGGAAAACTGGCTCAAGGTTGCCGGCACTGCCATGGCACTTGGCATCGGGCTTTATATCGTGCCGCTTGCCATGATCGCCAACAGAACCCTGATCGAGCTTGCCAGTGATCCGCTTTGGGCGATTGTCGCCGGGCTTAAGGTGGCACTTGGATTGACCGCAATTTCCTATGGGCTGATCGCCCCGCGCTCAGTCCTGGTGCGCGGCGCACTGATTGGTATCGGGGCCGCTGTCATTTTTGCTGCAGGCGTTTAAACAAACAAAAAAGCCGACAGTTTCCTGTCGGCTTTTTTGTCATTGAGGGAATGATTGATGTCCGGTTTTATGCGGTCACGCGGCCACTGCGCGGTCCGGCAAAGAACCAGATAATCAGACCAAGGACCGGCAGAACAACAACAAGCACAGTCCACAGGACTTTTGAGCCGGTGCTTGCACCGCTACCCATAATGTTCACGATTGCCCAGATATCGGCAATCAGGACGAGAAGTCCAAGAATTCCACCATATTCCAACATGTTCCAACCTCACATTTGTTGCAGCGGTATTTGCACCGCGCTTACAACTCAAACGGTTGGATGCCTAACTTGTTCCCGGTTTACCAAAAACGGCATACGGAACAAGGATCTGAACGGGGGTTAAACGACCTGTCCGGCGGACCAGCCCGACGACCACGCCCATTGGAAATTGAAGCCGCCAAGATGGCCGGTGACATCGACCACTTCACCGATGAAATAAAGACCGGACACGTCGCGGGCTTCCATCGTCTTCGATGACAGGGCATTGGTATCCACCCCGCCAATCGTGACCTCGGCCGTGCGATATCCTTCGGTGCCGCTGGGTGTCAGGGCCCATTGATTGACGTCCATGGCAAGTTTGCGCAGCGCCTTGTCACCGGTTTCGCCAATCGGCCGATCCAGACCGTGGGTGGATGCAATCATCTGGGCAAGCCGGTTGGGCAGAATGCGTGACAGAACCGTATGTACGGCCTGTTTCGGGTTTTCACCCTTGGCAGATTTCAAAAGATCAAAGGCATCTTCTTCCGGGTTCAGGTTGACGGTGATGGCATCACCCTCATTCCAGTAAGACGAAATCTGCAAGATCGATGGCCCGGAAAGACCGCGATGGGTGAACAACAATCCTTCGCGGAACTGCATTTTGTTGCATTGCACAATTGCATCAACCGAGATGCCGGAAAGCTCCCCGGTGCGGGCGCGCAAATCCGGATCAAACACGAACGGGACAAGGGCGGCACGGGTCTGAATGACATTGATGCCGAACTGCCGCGCAATCTGATAGCCGAAACCGGTCGCTCCGATCTTGGGGATTGATAAGCCGCCGCAAGCCACGACAAGTGATTCACAAGTCCATTGTGCGCCGGTGCGCGTGGTGACGTCAAAGCCGCCATCGTCGCGCTTCATGATGTTGGAAATCTCGGTATTGAGCTTGATCGTCACATCGGCGGCGTCACATTCATCAAGCAACATGTCGATGATCTGAAACGACGATTCATCGCAGAACAGCTGGCCCAGCGTTTTTTCATGCCAAGCGATGTTGTAGCGATTCACCAGATCAAGGAAGTCATGCTGCGTATAACGCTTGAGCGCGGATACACAGAAACGCTTGTTCTCGGAGATGAAGTTTTCCGGGCTCGTGTGGATATTGGTGAAGTTGCAACGCCCACCGCCGGAAATACGGATTTTCTGCGCCGGCTTGGCACAATGATCCACCACCACGACGGACCGCCCGCGTTTACCTGCTTCAATCGCACACATCAGGCCGGCTGCACCCGCCCCGATGACAAGAACATCAATCTTTTTCAAGCCCGTCAGATCCATTCATTTGAGTTTCGGACCTGCTTATACGTGGAAATGACCGTGTTGTCAGTGCCAGCAGCGCAATTCCCTATTGGGCCGCCATGCCTTTGCGGGTTTGCGCAGGGCTATCGTTGCCCAAAACCTGATTCTCGCTGGCGACCTGATTGCGTCCGTTTTCCTTGGCGAAATACAGCGCCATGTCGGCGCGTTCGATCAGTTTGGCGATCGGTTCACCGGGGCGGAATTCGGCAACCCCGATAGATGCCGTCACCTTGCCAATCATGGTCTTGCCGCTTTTGGACACGACCTTGTGGCTTTCGATGTAATGGCGCAACTGATTACCAAACAGCACGGCGTTGCCAAGAGATGTGCTGGGCAGGATGATGGCAAATTCCTCGCCGCCATAACGGGCTGCGGTGTCCTGGCCTTTGACATTGCGTGTGAGGGATTCGGCCATCAGTCGGATCACCTGATCACCGATCTGGTGGCCATAGGTGTCGTTGAACTTCTTGAAGTGATCGATATCAAGCAACAAAAGGCTGAGCGGTTGGCCATCCTCCATCGCGTGCATCATGCCTTCGCGCAGTTGCATGTCAAAAGCCTTGCGGTTGGCGATACCGGTCAGGCCATCGGTCAGGGCTTCACGTTTGAGGTCTTCCATATGCTCGCGCAGACGGGTGATTTCGCATGAGCTGTTGGTCAACCGGTTTTCAAGGGTGCGGTTGACACCTTCCATCTCGCGGGTGGCGCCAAGCAGGGTATGAAGCGCTTGCTCAAGATTGCTGAGATCGCGGTTTTTGTCCCCGACATAGGAACAGAAATGATCCAGCGCTTTGTTGTATTTCCGGGTGTCGACGCCGACCTTGTGAACCGTATCAAGGATACTGCCCAACTGTTCGCGCAAATCGTTGGAAATGCGTTCGATGATTTCGTTCTCGCGCTTGTCGCTGAAGAACCGGGTATGGAGTTCTTCACATTGCGCCTCATCAAATTCGCGATGATTGCTGCGCAGGATATCGATGGTGCGGCACAGATCGAAATTGGTTTTCGCGACATAGGTAAAGAAAATCTGGAAATTGTCCGGGTGTGACATCACGCCGAGCTCCGCCATCAATTTAAGGGCAGACTCGGTATAGGTTTGTGCTGTTTTGTGATTAAGCCCGTGCGCGGTCATCAATTTCCTGCAGTAGAATTATGTCGCTGAAAGTTGCGGCATTATCCTATGCAAGAGAATAAGCTAACGGTTTGATATAGGTCAGCAGTAGACCGGGATTTTGAACAAGTTTCCGTGTGGTTGAGAAGTGGCTTGGCGACTGCCACTGTGCCTAGGCACTTTCCGCGCGTACGATCGGTTGATGAAGCAGATCGTTCTGGTTCATCACAGAGTTTCGGCCGCTTTCCTTGGCAAGATACAATGCCTGGTCGGCGCGTTCGATCACGCGGGTCAGGGGCTCACCCAGCTGATAGGTCGCAACCCCGATGGAGGCAGTAATACGCCCAAGGTCTTCGTTGCGATTGATGCTTTTGAGATGCAGCACCTCAATGGATGCGCGGATATTTTCCGCCACCCGCATGGCATCTGACAGGGTCGTGGCCGGAAGGATGACTGCGAATTCCTCGCCACCATATCGCGCGGTGGTGTCGCGTCCTTTGACATTTTGCTGCAGCGTCTTGGCCAGGGTGCGGATGACCTGATCCCCGGCCTGATGGCCGTGGGTATCATTGATCCGTTTGAAGTGGTCAATATCGATCAAAAGAATACTCAGGCACTCGCCACCTTCCATCGTTGCCATGGCGGCATCGCGCAGGCTTTCATCAAACGCCTTGCGATTGGCAATCCCCGTCAGCCCGTCGGTGTGGGCTTCGCGCTTCATTTCTTCAAGATCAAGAAGCAGCTGGGTCACTTCGGCCGGGTCCTGACTGGTGTCCTTGTTGCCTTCTTTCGTGCTTTGGGCATCAGAAAGGTCGGCAACACCAAGAAGATCGTTGGCCGCCGCGCGAAGTTCAGCCGCACTGATCTGATCTTTCCCGTCAGACAGGCGACGCAGAAGGTTGGAAACCTGTTGGTGCAGATCACTTGATATGGTTTCGCGCAGAAGCTCGGCCCGGCCCGGTTCGATGAAGCGTTGATAGAGCTCGTGGCACTTCAGATCATCAAGCGCACGCTGGTTGCTGCACAGGATATCAATCAGGGCAACCAGATCGTCATTGGATTTTTCAACATAGGCAAAGAACACAGCGAAATTGATCGGGTTTGCACTCAAACCCAATTCATTTAGTAATTCCAGCGTTTCACGCGACAGGGCATACGACCGCTGTCGGTATTGTTCTTGCTGAGGCATTCCGGGGAACCTGAAGGAGCGATATCGTGGGGACTTTAGGTCTGGGACGCGTATTTAATATAAAGACTATATCAGTTTTGTCACATGCGCGTACAGAGTGTGCAGGTTGTAATTTTATTGGTTTGTTCAAGCATGTTCGGTAGTTTCAGTGATCGCGAAACGGTTCCAATCCGGACAAGAAGAAGACGGGAAGAAAAGATGCGGAAACTATCTGCTTTGATCGCTGCTCTGACGGTGATGTCGGGGTTTGTCCTTTATGGCGGTGTGGCCGTCGCGCAAAGCAACGATACATCCGACCAGACAACGGTCAATGGTCAGGTTACCGACAGTACGACCGACAACCCGGCAATTGATTACCGCCCGCTATCCGCCGAAGAACGCTCCAACATGCCGCCGCTTATGGAACGGTATGTTCTGGATGAGCTGAAAAATCTGCGCACCGAAATGCAGGGCATGCGCGCCGAATTGCTGCGCGAAGTCGTCAATCGCCAGCTTGAGGCCATCGACAAGGCGATCTCGTATTCTTCGAACACCGTGACCTACTTCTTCTATTTCGTGGCAGCGGTCGGTGCGCTTCTGACCATGCTGGGCTGGCAGTCCCTGCGCGAGCTGAAATCAAGCGTGCGTAATCTGGCCGATACCGAATTGCAGCGCCTGTCGCAGGAATTCGAAGGACGCCTGACCTCGCTTGAAAATGAACTGCTGCTGAAATCCAAACTGATCAACGACCATCAGCACGAAATCGAACGCACCCAGACCATTCATGCGCTTTGGCTGCAGGCCAACCAGTTGGGCAATCCGCGCGCAAAGATCGAAACCTATGACAAGATTCTCGAACTCGCCCCCGGCGATCCCGAAGTCATGGCCTATAAGGCGGACGCCGCCTTGCAGCTCGGTGATCGTGACTGGGCGCTAAGTCTGTGTAACCGGTTGCTGGCCGAGGAACCCGAAAGTGCCAATGGCCATTATCAGCGTGCATGCGCCAATGCGGGTCTGGGCTTCAAGGAAGCCGCCCTTGCGGATCTGCGCCGTGCGGTCGAGCTTTCTGATGCCATGCGCCAGCCGGCCTGGAACGAGGAAGAGTTCGAACCGCTGCGCGATATGCCGGAATTCACCGATATTCTCGGCAACAAGGAAGATTTACCACCTGCCGAGTAGGTCAGAACGTCAAAGTGTCCAAGCAAAAAGCCCTGCAGAATTGCTGCAGGGCTTTTTCTTTGTTGGGCGTATGACGTTGCTTAGCTGCTTGGCAGTTCGTTCCACAGCGGATGGATCGGCGCGACGTCTTCTTCGATTTCGGTAAAGCGGGCATCGCAATCAAAGAAGTAATTGTCTGTGAGGTCGTCATTAACCTGTGACACTTCGCCGACAATCACCGGGCCTTTGCCTTCTTCGCCATAGAAGCGATGCACAAGCGTGCGCGGCAGGGTCACGCTTTGACCCGGCTGCAAAACAACCTTGCCACCTGCGGGCAGGATGTTGAGCTTGCCATCGGTGCGCACGCGCACTTCGTTCTCGCGGTCCATCTGGCCATCATCGGTCAGGTTGCAAAGCTCGATCACGAGGTTGCCGCCACCACGCACGATGATGTCTTCCATTTTGACCTTGTGGTAATGCCACGGGCATTCCTGATTTTCGCCAACAATCATGATCTTTTCGGCATAGGGCACTTCGCCCGGCTGGCGCAGAATGCCATTGCGCAAGCAAAACAGGATCAGGCCGCGCTTTGCGAAATCACCTTCGCCGTAATCGGTAACGTCCCAGCCCATCTGATGGTCACGGCACCATTTCGCCAGATCGGCTTCGCCATCCCATTGTGCCGGGCTGTAATTGGCCCATTCCGGCAGTTTGAATGCGATGGATGCATAAAGTTCCTTGGCATGCTCGATACAGGCATTGATTTCAGAACGCAGCATGGATGACCTCTTGTGGGGTTGCATGTGGTGCTTGGTGCGAATGATTTGGCCGGGTTTTACCACGCCCGAAGGGTGAATGCGACAGTTTTTGAATGCATTCAAAATATTTTCATTTTGGCAGAAGTTGGAGGGCGTCGTGGCTGAATACTGCCCCGCAATCGCCGTTTTTTGCGCCAATACAATGCAGATACCGTGAAAGTCATCGCGTGCGATATCATATCTGGCATATCGCGGAATCGGACAGAGAAACTGCAAAGGAAACGGCCCCATGGCGCAATCATCGGGATTTGCAAAAGTCGTCGCGGCAATCGTTGTTGCCGGTGGATTGGCAGCATCAGGTTGGCTGGTCGGGACGGGCATTGAAAACATGCGCGCCCTTGATCGCTATGTCACAGTCAAGGGGCTGGCCGAACGTGACGTAAAGGCCGACAAGGCCGTCTGGCCGATTACCTATGTTGCGACCGATGATGTGCTGCAAAATGCACAGGCCAAGATCGATACCGATACCAGCACCTTGTTTGAATTCCTTGCCAGTCATGGCATCACGCGCGAAGCAACGGAGCTGCAAAATTTGCAAGTGACCGATCAGCTTGCCCAGTCCTACCGATCCGGACCGATTGAAAGCCGCTATATCGTCAATCAGACCATTCAGGTGCGCACTGATGACGTTGATGCGGTCGTCGCTGCGTCCCAGGATATTGGCAAGCTTTTGCAGGGCGGTATTGTTCTGGGCGGGCAGGGCTATAACCCGGGGCCGAGTTACCTGTTTACGGGTCTTAATGACATCAAGCCGGAAATGATCGCGGCGGCAACTGCCAATGCCCGCGAAGCGGCCCAACAATTCGCCAGCGATTCCGGCGGTGAGCTTGGCGGTATTCGTCGCGCAACGCAGGGCCTGTTTCAGATATTGGCCGCCGATGGTGCGCCCAACATGAACGAAGCAAGCCAGATCAACAAAACCGTTCGGGTCGTCACGACCATGGAATACCTGATCGAGGATTGATCCTGTCAGTGACAAGTTGACAGCTTCGCCAAAGGTGGTTTTATGCGCGCCATGGCGCAATTGATCCTGTTTAACAAACCTTACGGCGTTCTGACGCAGTTCACCGACCGTGAAAACGGCCGGGCAACCTTGGCTGACTATATAGATCTGCCCGGTGTTTATGCCGCCGGCCGGCTTGATCGCGATAGCGAGGGTTTGTTGCTTCTGACCGACAATGGCCCGCTTAATGCCCAGATTGCCCATCCGAAATTCAAAAAGCCAAAAACCTATCTCGTGCAGGTCGATGGCGAGCCAACTGATGCCGCGCTTGAAGCCTTGCGGCGTGGGGTTGAGCTTAAAGACGGCATGACCTTGCCCGCCAAGGCGCGCCGGATCGATGAACCGGCCGGGCTTTGGGAACGTGATCCGCCGGTACGCTATCGCAAGGCCATCCCGACAAGCTGGATCGAACTGACAATTACCGAGGGCAAAAACCGTCAGGTGCGCCGCATGACCGCTGCGGTCGGTTTCCCGACCTTGCGCCTGATTCGCCATGCCATCGGGGATTGGACGTTGGGTGGTCTCGCACCCGGCGAATGGAAGGTGATCGAGGTCGATGCACCCCAACCAACCCATCGCAGATTATCGCCCGGATCGGCCAAGCCGCCGCGCCGTAATCAATTGCCCGACAACGGCAACACCAAGACCGAGAACCCATCCGATGGCGAACGTGCTGGCGCAAAACCGGGTAACGCCCGGCGTAAGGGCGGTTATAAATCAGCCCGCCAACGTAATGCCCCCAACGATCCGGTAAACAAGGCATCGGACACTGAACAGCGTCGCAGGCCGGGTGGCGCAAAGCCCGCACGTCATCGTTCGCGCCCGAAGAAAGGATAAGCCGCCATGCTCAGTTACCTGCACGGCTTTCACGCCGGGAATTTTGCCGACATGCACAAACATGCTGCCCTTTGGCTGGTGCTTGAACACTTAGGCAAAAAGAAAAAGCCGTTCTGCGTGATTGATACCCATGCCGGATCGGGCTGGTATGATCTGGGCAGTGACCAGGCGGCCAAAACCGGCGAATGGAAAGACGGCTATGCGCGCGCAAAGGACGCCACGGACGCACCGGAAATGCTGCAGCATTTTCTGGGCTACGTCTCGGGTTTTGATCCGGTCGCCAAGGGGCGTGACTATGGCGTGCGCGAAAGCGATGACTATCGCGGTCCGTTCTATCCCGGATCGCCCTTTATTGTGCGCGATATGCTGCGCGATGAAGATGAACTGGTCCTGATGGAACTGCATCCGCGCGAACATGAAACATTGCATCACCGGGTGAAGCGCGATGCGCGCATTCATCTGCACAAGCGCGATGGCTATGAAGGTGTGGTTGGCATGATGCCCCCGGCCATCCGGCGTGGGTTGGTGCTGATGGACCCAAGCTACGATGTGAAACAGGATTATCAAAAGGCCGCCAAAGCCGTGCGTGAGGCCTGGGAAAAATGGCCGACTGCGACCTTCATGTTGTGGTACCCGGTCCTTGAAGACGGATTTGACGCGGAGCTTCGCACATCATTTGCTGCGATCAAGGCATCGGGTGGGGTTATGTGTGCCGAACTTGCCACCGATCAGGGCGGGGCAAAGGGCCGCATGCGCGGTACGGGGCTTCTGGTTGTTAATCCGCCTTGGCAATTTGATCAGCAGCTTGGCGAGATTGGCGACTGGCTTGCAAAAACCTGCAAGCTGCCGGGACCGGCAAAACATCATCTGAGCTGGCTGGTTCCCGCAGCATAAACACGCTTAGAAAAGAGGCCCCGAAGGCGTGATGCCAACGGGGCCTCGATGCGTTGGGACGCATTGGAAACTGGTATCAGATGCCAAAGAAAGGCTGCAGCAATTTCGGCAGCAGACGGTTGAACTTCATCGGGGCATCGGTTGCGATCAGGCAGATGCATTCCTCGGCCGTGTCGGCAATCGGCTGATGATCGATATCATCATCAAGATCCGCAACATCACCGGCCCGGAACCGTCCGATTTCGTCGATATAGGATCCTTTGATCAGCAAAGTCATTTCATGGCCATGGTGCCCGTGATCGGGGATTGACACACCCGGTGCAATCTTCATCAGGCGCACGGTGCCCTTGCTTTCGATCGATTTCAGCTGGAAATGCTTCACGCCCGGTGCAAGCGTTTTCCATGGAATGTCTTCAAGCGACATCACATCGTCGGGCAGCAGATCGGCAAGCGGTCTTGGCAGGGCGCTCATGGCGCTGCCGGTAATGCTTTCGCCAACTGCAACACGGCGCAGGGATGGCAGTTCCTCGGTGACGATATTTTCATTCGCCGTATCGCGTTCAAGCATTGCCATGACATGATCAAGCGAATGATCCGCCATCGTCATGCTGTCGGTGCTTTCAAGGGCGGCACCGCCCATGGTTTCATATCCACTGACCTTGTCGCGGCAATGCGGGCACACGGTCATGTGGGTTGCCACCAGAAGCTCCATCGCTTGCGACAGGGACCCACTGGCATAATCCATCAATGTCTGATCGGTTGGATGATGCTTAATATTCATGCGACACCTTCCAGTCCGCCACGCAACTTGCCCAGCGCAAGCCGCAACCGGGACTTCACAGTCCCCAGCGGGATATCAAGACGCTCGGCAATTTCGCTGTGTGAGCAATCTTCGAAAAACGACAATTCAACGACCACCTTCTGATCGGCCGGTAATTCCGCCATCGCAGCTTTGACAAGGACGGCCTCTTGGTCACGATTGACAACGTCATCTGCCAGCGGGTCTTCGTCGACGATCAAAGTCGGGTCGGAATCATCAACCTCGATATGTTTACGTTGCCGGAACCGGTCAATCCGAAGGTTCCTGGCGATTGTGAAAATCCACGTACTGGCCGCTGCCTTTGAGGGATCAAACAGGTGCGCCTTGCGCCAGAGCTGCATCATTGCTTCCTGTGCCATTTCCTCGGCGGTTTCGGAATTGCCGCCAAATCGGAACATGTACGCCTTCACGCGCGGGGCGAAATGCGCAAACAGTTGCGCAAACGCTTCCCGATCGCGCGAGGTCGCGACGGAAACAATCCAGTCGGCACATCTTTTCGCTTCGACCGGATCAGCTGGTCCGGTGCGTCGTGGTGTGGTGCCGCTCATTTTGGTCTCTGGTCCCTTTTGGGGCCGCGCCAGGATCGTGTTCATCATACCAATCCTACGTCGGCCGCATTCATTTGGATCAAATAAAAATGTATGTTTTTTGCCAGATACTTACAATGACACCCGACAAATAATTCAGTGTGATCTGCACGTCCTTAACGTGCGTACTCACATGTAACGCTCACACATTAACTGCAAACAGGCCCCGCCGATATGAACATCGTCACCCCGGGAAAACTCAATATCGCTGTGGTCGGGTCCGGCATTTCCGGCCTGTCGGCGGCCTGGCTGCTGAGCCAATCACACAATGTAACGCTCTTTGAAAAGGATGACCGCCCCGGCGGGCATTCCAACACAGTGGATGCGGGGCAGACCCCGGTTGATACCGGATTCATCGTTTACAATACCCGCTGCTATCCCAACCTGTGCGCGCTGTTTGATCATCTTGATGTCAAAACCACGCCGACCGATATGTCCTTTGCCGCCTCGATGGATGAGGGCGGGCTGGAGTATGGCGGTGGGGATCTTTCGGCCCTGTTTGCGCAAAAACGCAATCTGTTCCGCCCGCGCTTCTGGAAGATGGTGCGCGATATCCTGCGTTTTTACCGCGAAGCACCCGCCGCGCTTGAAGACGGCACGGCCGAACATATCAGCCTTGGCGATTACCTGCGCGACAAGCGCTATTCCAAATCCTTTATCAATGATCATCTGTTGCCCATGGGCGCTGCCATCTGGTCTACGCCGGTTGATACCATGATGGCCTATCCGCTGGCGGCGTTCGTGCGGTTTTGTCAGAACCATGGCCTGTTACAGATCAAGGATCGCCCGCAATGGCGCACCGTGGTTGGCGGATCGCGCGAGTATGTGAAACGCATGACAGCAAACGTTTCCGGCGGTGTGGTTCTTGATCGTGCCATTGCCAAGGTCGGCAAAACGACGTCTGGCGGTGCCTTTGTCGAGGACCGCTATGGCAAACGCGAAGAATATGACCATGTCGTTCTGGCGTGCCACGGCGATCAGGCACTGGCCCTCCAGGATGCGCCAGACCCGCGTGTGACGGATCTGCTGTCAGCCTTCAAATATGAACGCAACCTGGCGATCCTGCACAATGACGCCAGCCTGATGCCGAAAAACCAGAAGGTCTGGTCAAGCTGGAACTACTTGGCCGAGGATCATGATGGCGAACAGAAAGTCTGCGTGACCTATTGGATGAACCGCCTGCAGCATCTTGATGATAAGCAACCCCTGTTCGTGACCCTCAACCCGCCGCGCCACCCCAAGGATGGCAGCGTGATCCGATCCTTCCTTTATGATCATCCGCTATTTGATGCGGGCGCAATGGCTGCGCAAAAAGACCTGTGGTCGATACAGGGTGTCGATAACATCTGGTATTGCGGCAGTTACTTTGGCTATGGCTTCCATGAAGACGGTATTCAGTCCGGCCTTGCCGTGGCCGAGGCGCTTGGCAATGTCCGCCGTCCGTGGACTGTTGAAAATGAAAGTGGCCGCATCCATGTTGGCGATCCCGCGCGTGCGCAATCAAGCGAGGCCGCATGACACGACCTGTTGCGGACAAACCGGCATCGGCCCTGTTTGAAGGGGTGGTTACCCATCATCGGCTTCGTCCGAAAAAGCACAAGCTGCGCTATCGCGTATTTTCCTTCCTGCTTGATCTTGATGAGATCGATGGTCTCGCCGCAAAGCTGAAACTGTTCAGCCGCAACCGCTTTAACCTGTTTTCGTTCCATGATCGCGATCACGCCGATGGCGGCGCAACAGATTTGCGCTCCCGCCTTGAAGCCATCCTGCAGGGTCACGGCCTGGGCGATTGTGCGCACAAAATCCAATTGCTGTGCTATCCGCGCTTGCTTGGTTTTGTGTTCAATCCGCTATCGGTTTATTTCTGCCACCAGGCGGACGGATCGGTCGGGGCAGTGCTTTATGAAGTCTCCAACACCTTTGGGGATCGGCACAGTTATCTGATCCCGGTGACCGATGGTGCGCTGGATGACAAGAACGTGCTACGCCAGTCCTGTGCGAAGGGTTTTTATGTCTCACCCTTTATCGACATGGTCGCGGACTATCATTTCCGAATTCGTATTCCCGATCAAAACGTTGCGGTCGCCATCCGCGAGACCGATGCCAAGGGCGCGTTTCTAAATGCCGCCTTTGTCGGTGATCGAACCGAGCTTTCCGACCGTAAACTGTTAGGAGCGTTCATTCGCTACCCGCTCATGACGCTCAAGGTCGTGGCAGGTATCCACTGGGAGGCGCTCCATCTTTGGCGCAAGGGTATGACGTTCCATAAACGACCAGCACCGCCAGAGCATGCCGTGACTTATGTGCTGGAAACCGGGACGGCAGCGGCCCAAGCAGGAAAGAGATAAAAACAATGCCAAACCGCAATCGTAATGCATCCGCCGACATTCTTCCGCTGCGTGACCGCATCCTGCCGATGCTGGGCAGCATGACGGGCAGTCGCAGCCTTTTGAAAGCCATGCTCAAGCGTGTGCTTTCGCATCTGCATTACGGGCGTTTGACCATTGTTTTGCCCGATAACGATACCCTTCATTTCACCGGTGATCAGGAAACCGACCTGCGGGCGGCGATTCATATCCATGACTGGCAGGCGATCCGAAAACTCGCCACCGGCGGCGATGTTGCCTTTGCCGAGGCCTATATGGATGGCAGTTGGAGTAGCCCGGATCTGACCCACCTGATGCATTTTGCCATGCGCAATGAAACGATTGTGCGCGCCCGTCTGGCGGCCGGGTTCCTGGCCCGAACGGTGGCGCGGATCGGACATTTGCGCAACGCTAATACGCTGGAGGGTTCGAAGCGCAACATTGCCTATCACTATGATCTCGGCAATGAATTCTATCGCGCCTGGCTTGACCCCAGCATGACCTATTCTTCAGGGCTCTATGACACGCCCGACATGTCGCTCGATGCTGCCCAGGAAGCAAAATACGAACGCATTTGCGCGCTCGCGGACCTTAAACCCGGCGAGAATGTTCTTGAAGTCGGCTGTGGCTGGGGTGGCTTTGCCGAGCTGGCTGCCGGCAAATATCGCTGTAATGTCACCGGCCTGACTCTCTCGAACGAACAGCATGCCTATGCCCGCGAACGCCTGTTGCTGCAGGGATTGCATGACCGGACGGATATCGTTCTACGCGACTACCGTCACGAAGAAGGTCAGTATGACAAAATCGTCTCGATCGAAATGTTTGAGGCGGTGGGCGAAGAACACTGGCCAACCTATTTTGAAATGATCCGCAACCGCCTGAAGCCGGGCGGTAAGGCAGTGCTGCAAATCATCACCATTGATGATGACCGGTTTGAAACCTATCGCCGTGGGGCGGATTTCATTCAGCGCTACATCTTCCCGGGGGGCATGTTGCCTTCGCCAACCGCACTGTCAGCGGCGGTCGGGAACGCCGGGCTTGAACTGCGTCATTCGGAATTCTTTGGCAAATCCTATGCCCGCACGCTGGCCGAATGGCAGCGCAGCTTCCAGCATGCCTGGGACGGCATTGCCAAGCAGGGCTTTGATCTGCGTTTCAAACGCATGTGGGAATATTACCTTGCCTATTGCGAAACCGGGTTTGATCAGGGCTCGATCAATGTTGGCCTGTTCGTGATCGAACATCGCGACAATGCGTCCGACTGAATACCCCACCCAGACATCCATCTTCTATGCGCTTCCGGCGATGGCGGCAGCCGTGCCGACCATCCCGGCCTATGTTCTGTTGCCAAGTTACTATGGCGATGATCTTGGCCTTGGGTTGGCAATCACGGGCGCGGTTTTACTGCTGGTGCGCATGATCGATATGCTGACCGACCCGGTCGTTGGTTGGCTGTCAGACAAGACAGGTAATCGTAAAATCTGGACCGGGATCGGGGCACTGATTGCCGGGATCGGCCTTTGGTATTTGTTCAGCCCACCCAAAGACCCCGATGCACTCTATCTTTTAATTTGGGCGAGTGTGCTTTTCCTCGGCTGGACGATGTTTCAGGTGCCCTATCTTGCCTGGGGGGCCGACCTTTCCGGTGATTATAAAAAACGCACATCGCTGACCGCCCTTCGCGAAGGGGCCGGATTGATCGGCATTGTTCTGGCCGGGGCCATTCCCGTTCTGATTAACGCGCCGGATCGTGCCGCGGAAATTCAGACCCTTGCCATCGTCACCCTGACATTGGGGGCTGTTTTCATTGCCCTTTTGATCTGGCAGGTGCCCGATCCGGGTGCGCAGTATAAACGCACAAAATCGACGGCAACTGGTATGGGGTCGGGCAACCTTGTTAAGACCGTGCGTCTTGGGTTTCGCAGCCTGCGCGATAATCGCCTGTTCATGCGTCTGCTGGCAGCCTGGATGATCAATGGATTGGCGGCCGGACTGCCCGCCGTCTGCTTTCCGTTGTTTGTGCGCTATTACCTTGAACTGGGTCAGGACAGCGAGAACATGCTGATCCTGCTTTATTTCGCGGCCGCCATTATTGCCATCCCGCTTTGGGTTGTCATGGCTGGCCGGGTGGGCAAACACCGGGTCTGGTGTCTGGCCATGGTGATGGCGATTATTGCCTTTGTGTTTGTGCCGATCCTTGATGCCGGGGACTTTGGCGCCTTTGCCGTCATCTGCCTTGTGACCGGCGCGGCTTTGGGGGCGGACCTTGCCCTGCCGCCGGCCATCCAGGCTGATGTGGATGACTGGGATCGCTATCGGTTTGGTATGCGGCGAACCGCCCTTTTATTTGCCCTTTGGAACATGGCCAACAAGCTCGCCATGGCGTTGGCAGCCGGGATCGCGCTTCCGATCCTGGGAGCCTTTGGCCTGACCGAGGGCGGGGATGAAAAAACCGGTGCTTTGATCGTGCTGGTTTTGATCTATGCGGTGATCCCCATCGTACTGAAAGCAGGAGCAATCGGGATGATGTGGCGCTTTCCACTGGATGGTGCGCATCAGGTTGCCATTCGTCGGCGCCTTTCACGCCGCACCGTTTGATCTTGGGATGTCAGGACAGGAGAAAATCGATGCTGCGGAATTTCACGGCGCTGTGTTTTTTGGTGCTATTAGCCGGATGTGGGTCGATGAAACCGCAGGATTTCGCGCAAAAAGAACCCCGATTCGACGTGTTTGACTATTTCGAAGGCAACAGCCGGGCCTGGGGTATTTTCGAAGACCGGTTCGGAACGCTGCGTCGTCAGTTCACCGTTGAAATCACGGGAACGGTCGAAGACGGTGTTCTGACACTGGAAGAAGACTTTATCTATGACGACGGCGAAACAGATCGCCGCGTCTGGGAGATCACCAAAACCGGTGAACATACCTATGAAGGGCGCGCTGACGACATTGTCGGGACCGCGATCGGCAGCCAGTATGGCAATGCGCTGAACTGGTCTTATGACATGGATCTAAAGGTCGGTGACGGCGCCTGGCGCGTTGGCTTCAATGACTGGATGTTCCTGCAGCCGGACGGGGTGTTGGTCAACCGCGCACGGGTCAAGAAATGGGGCTTTGAAATCGGCGAAGTGACGCTGTTCTTCACGAAGGAGCAACACGTCGTGCAAGCCGCTGAATGAACCAGCGCAGCACCGGGATTTTGGCATAGAAGTTCTGGCCGGAATCCCAATGGTCAAAATGCGACGTCAGGCGGGTACCATCCTCGTTAAAGGTCAGCTCCGACATGCCGGTGAATTCCCAGTCGCCAATCACCTTGACCCGCGCACTGAATTTCCAGCGCAAAAAACCCCGGTCCCCGTCAATCGCGCGATGGGTGACGACAAAGCGTGGATTATCCGCATCGGTAAAGGCCTTCGCCAGATAGGCGCAGACATCCTTTGGCCCGTGCACCGTCGTGAACGGATCGCAAAAAACAAAATCCTCTGTCACCAGATCGTTTAACTGATCGACCGTCTCAAGCGACAGGTTCTCGTAATAGGCCGCATATGCCGCCAGCAACTGGCGCTTGTTTTCGGTGATGTCGGTCATGCTCGGATCAGTTTGCGCATCAGTTTGAAGAAAAGCGGATAGGGCAGAATTCGCGTCAGCTTCAATTGCCGCACGAATGGGGGTGGAAAGGCAATCTCGAATTTGTCACTGCGACTCAGCCCGCGATAGATAAAGTCTGCTGCCTGCTCGGGCTCAAGCAAATAGGGCATTTCAAAATCGTTCTTGTCTGTCAGACGCGTTTTAACAAATCCCGGATTGATCACGCGCAGCAAAACGCCACTGCCGCTGAGCTCCGTATGCAGTGATTCACACAGATTGATCAGGGCGGCCTTGGTCGGGCCATAGGCCGATGCATTGGGCAATCCGCGATAACCCGCGACCGATGCCATCACGGCAATCTCGCCGGACTTGCGCGCACGCATCCGGGTCAAAAGGGGCTCGAGACAATTCACAATGCCCATATAGTTGGTATCAACATGGCTTCGGATGGTTGCAGCCGAAAAGGCATCAAGTTTCATCGGCGAATAGATCCCGGCCGCCAAGATCACCAAGTCGGGCAGGCCAAACTTCGCTTCGACCGTGCTAACAGCACTGTTGACCGCGTTTGGGTCGGTGATATCGACCGTTACCGGGGTTAAATCCGGCATTTCGGATACCAATTCATTCAATTTGTCGGCATTTCGCGCTGAAATGATGACTTTCTGGTCTGATGATGTCGGGTTTTCATGGAATTTGCGGGCCAATGCCGCGCCAATACCCGAAGATGCCCCGATAATCCAGATGGTCTGGAAGTGTTTGCTCATTCCTCATCCTTTTGCACGGTTTGTGTCGCGCAACTCATGCAGCGATAGGTGATGGTGGATCCATCACGTGCTTCGAATGCGAGGCCCACCCAGCGCCCATCGGCATCGTACCATGCGGTGGTTTCAAGCTCGCCGTCATAGGTAAACCGGGTCGCACGCAGAGTGCCGTTTGTTGTGCGCAGCATTTCGCTTTCGTTTGCGCGGATATCAACCGCGTTGGGCTTGCCGGTGATGGTGTTGAGCACCGACTTGCTGCCCAAAACCCCGCAATGCCAGTGGTCGGTTGGAAAGATGTCGTCCGGCAAGGCTTGCTGGCCTTTGGGGCCTGTGACAACAAGCGTTCCATGATCATCCGGTTTGGCGGTGACTTCTGTTTGATCGCCATCATCATCGACCCGCACCGAAAGGGTAGCCAGTCGGTCATTCTGCCACAGGCTTTCGGATCGATAGTCAAAGCTATAGGCGTTAAACCCCAGGAAGCTAATATCGATATTGCTTTGCGCAACCACCTGCAGGCCGTCGCGGCCCTGATTGAACTGCACCACATGGCTCCCGACCGGGGAATCATTGCGCCGGATCTGAAAACGAAGCTCGTTGCCGTATCGCGCAATCGGATCAAAACTGCGACAGGTATCGGTTGCCTCAAACGCACTCGTCAGGCTTGCCTGCTCAATCACGGTTTCATCGGATGCCATCGCGTTTGATGACACAAAGATACCGCCCGCAAGGACGCATGTGCCAAGCAGCTGTTTGATTGAAGGTGCGAAGAACGTCTTCATGATCGTTACCAAAGCCGGGTTGCAGAAGGTGTGGTTCCTTATTGTTACGGCTGGCGTGCATTTGCGGATCAAACGTCATCATCATTGCCCGCCATCGTTTGATGGGGTAAAGCAGGGGCTCAACGGGCCCGCCCCGACATGAAAGGCTACGCCATGCCCCATCCGATTGCCGAAGACCTGATCGCGCATATTCTGCACCGCGATTCCAACGTCATTGTTTTAAACAAGCCGCCCGGGCTGGCGTCGCATGGCGGGCCGAAAACCTATTTTCATGTTGATGCCTACCTGCCGGATTTGAAATTCGGCATCCAGCCGGAACCGACATTGGCCCATCGTCTGGACCGTGATACGGCGGGCTGTCTGTTGCTGTGCCGTCACCCGAAATCATCAAAAAAGATCACCCGTCTTTTCACCGAAAAGAAGATTGGCAAGACCTATTGGGCCGTGGTCCATGGCGCGATGGAGGACGATCACGGTTTCATCGATGCGCCGATCGGCAAGATCAATGATGAAAGCGGCTGGACCATGCTGGTCCACGAGGACGGCCAACCGTCAAAAACCGAATATACCGTTCTGGGCCGTGGCAAGGATGCGGATGGCAAAGACATCACCTGGCTGGAACTGATCCCGCATACCGGGCGCACCCATCAGCTGCGTGTGCATCTTGATCATGTCGGGCATCCGGTGATTGGCGACCCGTTCTATGGCCGTGGTGATGAGCCACCGATCTTTGGCGCGCCACCAACCCTGATGCTGCTGTCGCGACAGATTGTCGTGCCGTTCCATGCCGACCGGGATCCGGTGATTGTCGATGCGCCGCCACCCGAACTCATGCGCGCTGGCCTTGAGGCTTGCGGTTATGACGGTGACTATGCCGCCCATGCGAGCTCAATTGATGCTCAATACACCGGCGATGACAGCGACGCTGAAGGCGGAGAGTAACGTTTCAAGCGTGATGATCGACGCCATTGCTTCGGCATCACCATTGAGTTGGCGGGCGAGAATATAGGCATTGCCGGCGCATGGCATGCCGGCATACAGAACCCCCATCGCCAGAACCATGCCATCGACACCGGCAAGATAAAGGCAGACACCGGTAATCACCGGTAGCACCGCAAGCTTGATGGTGGTGGCAAGGGCAATCGCGCCAAGCGCCTTTTTATCCATGATAAAACGAAGCCCGGCCCCGACCGACAACAGGCTCAGCGGCAGAGCTGCTGTCTTGAAAAGCGCTGCGGTATTTTCGATGGGCAGCGGAACGTGAATGTTGCTCACATTCAGGATCGCACCGGCGCCAGCGGCAAGAATGATCGGGTTTTTGACAATCCCGCCCATGATGCGTTTGAGATTGCTTTTCCCGCCGCTAAAGGCGCTAAGCACGACGACACCGAGCATATTGGTGGCAATCACCATCACCGCAACAAAGATGATGGCAAGGGCAAGTCCCGCTGCCCCGTATAGGGCATCAGCAACAGCCAACAGGACGTAGCTATTGTATCGAACGGATCCCTGAAAGATCGATGTGAAAAGCGGTGTGTCGCGGGTGATCAGCGGGCGCAGCAAAAGAAGCGCTGCCGACAGGCCAAGGGTTGCGGCAAGCGTGACGCCAACGGCGGTGCCGGCATTGCCACTGGAAAAATCGGCGCGATAAATCTCGACGATCAGAAGCGACGGCAGCAATAGATAATAGGTCAGCCGATCAATCCCGGCCCAGACATCGGCTGCCTTGATCAGGTATCGCTTCAGCGCTGCGCCAACAAGGATGGCAGCAAAGATCGGAAAGATCGCAGCAATCAGTTCATAGGCAAGTTGCATGGCAGGCAGGGCGCTCCGGCGGCGGGAAATTTATACTTGGCGGTTGCTGTAATCGGCAAAGACCTGTTCCGGGGAATGATCGCGATATTGCTCGCAGATTTCCTCGAAATTCGGATTGCTGATCAAAAGATCGGCCGTGCTCTGGTTACACGCAATCGGCACTTCATAAAGGTTGGCCAGGCGGATCAGGGCGCGGACATCAACATCATGGGGGTGGGGCGTCATCGGGTCGGTGAAAAAGAACATGGCTTGCAATTCACGATGCGCAATCATCGATCCCAGCTGCTGATCACCGCCAAACGGCCCGCTTTTCAGGGGATGGATATCGAGTTTTGTGAACCGTTCTTGCAATACGCGCCCGGTGGTGCCGGTGGCAAAGATGCGCATATTGGTAAACACATCCTTGTGCTTTTCCAGCCAGTCGGCCATTTCGCGTTTGCGACGGTCATGGGCCACAACCCCAACAGACAGCACCATTTTTTTAATCTCCGGGCCAGTGAACAGGATTTGTCATACTAATCAGCAAATCCACCCAGCGTCACCTCACAAAAGTCTGATCATTAAGAAGACAGGATATTACTTAGAAGGTGGGAGAGTAATACAATTGACCTGCTACCCTGTAGTTAGAAACATCTCAGAGTACGATCGTCACTTTGTCTCGTCCAATACGAGCAAAATGTTCCAACTGATTTGGTAGGTAGCGGCCTGCGTGCACGGTTACGTGTGCCCCACGGCTTGATGCGATGCGGATAATATTTTCAACCTGATTAGCAAGGTAACCTGTATTGGCTGGAATTTCGATATTGCAGCCAATGCGCGCTAATTGCTCAGCTTGGTTTGCCATAATTGTCATCGTTTCCTCCTCAGATTGGACTGAATTTTCAGAATTACGTGGATATAGGTTTTGTTGGTTGGTCCTCCAAAGCTAAGTGTTTTTGTGAGCTCGCGTAACTACTCGTGAGGTTAGGTGGGCTCTTACAAACTTATGTATGGCGAAAACAAAACGGCCGCCCCAACTGAATGGGACGGCCGTTTGCAGATCAGAAAACTGATCGAATTACATGTGGATTGCGCGTTTGTCTGCGTCCAGTGCGGCTTCCTTGACGGACTCGCCAAGGGCCGGGTGGGCGTGGCAGGTGCGTGCGATGTCTTCGGCAGAGGCGCCGTATTCCATCGCCAGAACCACTTCGGCAATCAGATCGCCCGCAGCCGGGCCGACAATATGTGCGCCGACGACACGGTGCGTTTTCTTGTCTTCGATGATTTTGACAAAGCCTTCGGTGCTTTCCATGGCCTTGGCACGACCATTGGCCGTGAAGGGGAATTTGCCGACTTTGTAGTCCGCGCCTTCTTCCTTGAGCTGCTCTTCGGTTTTACCGACAGAGGCAACTTCCGGCCAGGTGTAAACAACACCCGGGACCTTGTCATAATCGACATGGCCTTCTTCGCCTGCGAGCATTTCTGCCAGGGCAACACCGTCTTCCTCAGCCTTGTGGGCGAGCATCGGACCGACGATGGTATCGCCAATCGCAAAGATGCCACCAACATTGGTCTGGAAGTGTTCGTCGGTTTTGACACGACCACGTTCGTCAAGCTCAACACCGACAGTGTCCAGGCCAAGGCCATTGGTGTACGGACGGCGACCGATCGCGACCAGAACCACATCGGCTTTGAGTTCCTCTGCATCGCCGCCCTTGGACGGTTCAACAGTCAGGGTCACGCCCGACTTGGTGGTTTTGGCACCGGTAACCTTGTGGCCGAGTTTGAATTCAAGGCCCTGCTTGGCAAAGATGCGCTGGGTCTGTTTGACCAGATCGCCATCCATGCCCGGCAGAATGCGGTCAAGGAATTCAACAACGGTCACTTCAGCACCCAGACGACGCCAGACGGAACCAAGTTCCAGACCAATGACGCCTGCGCCAATCACAACCATCTTTTTCGGCACTTTCGGAAGAACCAGCGCACCGGTCGAGGAGACGATTTTTTCTTCGTCGATTTCGACACCCGGCAGCGGGGTGACTTCCGAACCCGTCGCGATGACGATGTTCTTGGCTGTCAGGGTTTCTTCGCCACCGTCCAGAAGGGCAACCTTGACTTCGGTCGGCGAGGTGATTTCGCCAGCACCTTTGACATAGGTAACCTTGTTCTTCTTGAACAGGAACTCGATCCCCTTGGTGTTGCTTTCAACAACCTTGTCCTTGCGCGCCATCATCTTTTCGATGTTGACCTTCGGCTTGGAGACTTCGATGCCATGGGTATCGAAATGCTCGGATGCCTCTTCGAACAGGTGCGAGGAATGCAGCAAGGCCTTGGACGGAATGCAGCCTACGTTCAGGCAGGTACCGCCAAGCGCACCGCGTTTTTCAACGCAGGCAACTTTAAGGCCAAGCTGTGCGGCGCGGATGGCGCAAACATAACCGCCAGGACCGCCACCGATCACGACAACGTCGTAGTTCTCACTCATGAGTTCTTTGATCCTTTTGTCTGATCAGATGTCGAGCAGAATGCGTTCCGGGTTCTCGATGCATTCCTTGACGCGTACCAGGAAGGAAACGGCTTCGCGGCCGTCAATGATACGGTGGTCATAGGAAAGCGCGAGATACATCATCGGACGAATTTCGACTTTGCCATCGATTGCAACCGGACGCATTTGGGTCTTGTGCATGCCAAGAATACCGGACTGCGGTGCGTTCAGGATCGGCGACGACAGAAGCGAACCAAAGACACCACCGTTCGAGATGGTGAAGGAACCGCCGGTCATTTCATCCATGCCCAGTTTGCCGTCACGCGCACGCTTGCCGAAATCGACAATGGTGCTTTCCAGATCCGCAAAGGTTTTTTCCTCTGCCGAACGGATGACCGGAACAACCAGACCCTGCGGGGTGCCAACGGCAACGCCGACATCGCAGTAGTTCTTGTAGATGAAGCTGTTGCCATCGATCTCGGCATTCACAGCCGGCCATTCTTTAAGGGCCGTGGTGCAGGCCTTGATGAAGAAGGACATGAAGCCAAGCTTCACACCGTGTTTCTTCTCGAAACCGTCCTTGTACTTGTTACGGCATGCCAGAAGGTTGGTCATGTCCACTTCGTTGTAAGTGGTCAGCATGGCCGCGGTGTTCTGGGCTTCTTTCAGGCGGCGCGCGATGGTCTGGCGCAGCTTGGACATTTTGACACGCTCTTCGCCGTCGCGCAGTTCGCGTTCCGGTTTCGGAGCTGCCGGTGCGCTCGGTGCCGGCGCAGCAGCGCGCGGAGCGGATCCGCCACCTTCGAGGAAGTTCAGAACGTCGCCCTTGGTCAGGCGGCCGTCTTTGCCGGTTGCCGGAATTTTCGACGGGTCGAGGTTCTTGTCTTCGACCAGTTTGCGAACAGCCGGTGCCAGCGGATGATCGCTGTTCGACGCGGTTGCCGCTGCCGGTGCCGCAGCCGGGGCTGCTTTCGGCTCTTCTTTTTTCTCAGCCGGTGCTTCTTCAGCCTTGGCTTCGGATTTTTCTTCGGCCGGTGCTTCGGCGGAGCCTTCGGCACCTTCGTTGATCATGGCGATCAGCGCACCAACTTCGACTTCGTCGCCTTCGCCAACGATTAGTTCGGCAATCGCGCCGGCAACCGGGGCGTTGACTTCGACGGTGACCTTGTCGGTCTCAAGTTCGACAATCGGTTCATCGGCAGCAACAGCTTCACCGACTTTTTTGTACCATTTTGCCACCGTGGCTTCAGATACGGACTCGCCCAGTGCGGGAACTTTAACTTCAGTCGCCATTTTTTCCTCGACCGTTTTTTCAATCAGGCAGTGTGGGTCTGCCAGGATACGAATGAATTCTAAATGAACGGATCGAACGGGCGATTTCTCGCCCGTTCGATGAAAGTGTTAGACGCTCAGTGCCTTATCGACCAACTCGGCCTGTTCACGCAGGTGAGCCTTCAGAAGACCCGTTGCCGGCGAAGCAGAAGCTGCGCGGCCGACATAAACAGGACGACCCGTCTTGTGCTTGATGCTGGCAAGGGTTGCCTCGATCCGGCGATCAACAAAGTACCAGGAACCCATGTTCTCTGATTCTTCCTGACACCAGACGACATCAGCATTCGGGTATTTGGCCAGTTCCGCAGCCAGTTCTTTTTCCGGCCACGGATAAAGCTGTTCGACACGCACAAGCGCAACATCTTCGATGCCACGGTTTTCGCGTTCGGCAAGCAGATCGTAATAGACCTTGCCCGACGACAGAACGACGCGTTTGACCTTTTTGTCATCAACCAGCTTGCCGGTTTCGCTGATCACAGTCTGGAAGGTCGTACCCGGTCCGAATTCGGACAGAGACGACACAGCCTGCTTGTGACGCAGAAGCGATTTCGGCGTCATCAGGATCAGCGGCTTACGGAAGGAGCGACGAATCTGACGGCGCAGGATGTGGTAATAGTTTGCCGGCGTCGTGCAGTTCGCCACCTGCATGTTATTTTCACCACAAAGCTGCAGGTAACGTTCCAGACGTGCGGAACTGTGTTCCGGACCCTGGCCTTCGTAACCGTGCGGCAGCAGCATCACCAGACCCGACATACGCAGCCATTTGGCTTCGCCCGAGCTGATGAACTGGTCAATGATGACCTGTGCACCGTTGGCAAAATCACCGAACTGGGCTTCCCAGAGAACCAGCGAATGCGGTTCTGCAAGGGTGATGCCGTATTCAAAGCCAAGAACACCTGCTTCGGACAGCGGCGAGTTGAGAACTTCAAGCTCGGCCTGACCGGTACGGATGTTGTTGAGCGGGGTGTATTTTGCCTCGTTGGTCTGATCGACCAGTTTGGCGTGACGCTGCGAGAAGGTACCACGCTGGCAATCCTGACCCGACAGACGTACCGGTGTGCCTTCGCACATCAGGGTCCCGAATGCCAGGGCTTCTGCCGTGGCCCAATCGATGCCTTCGCCGGTTTCAAACATCTTCGCTTTGGCCTTCAGCTGACGAAGGATTTTGCGGTTGATGTCATAGTCACTCGGCGCGGTCGAAAGGGCACGCCCGACTTCCTGAAGAAGATCTTCTTCAACGCCGGTTTTGCCAGTCCAGTCCGCATCGTCGCCGTGCGAGGATGCAAGACCCGACCATTTACCTTCAAGCCAGTCAGCCTTGTTCGGACGGTAGTTTTCCGAGGCCTTGAACTCTTCATCAAGGTAATCCTGGAACGACTTGTCCAGTTCCTTGACGCGTTCTTCGGTCAGAAGACCTTCCTTGATCAGCTGCTGGGCATAGATGTCTTTGGTGGTCGGGTGTTTGCCGATCACGTCATACATCTTGGGCTGGGTGAAGGCCGGTTCGTCGCTTTCATTGTGGCCAAAGCGGCGATAGCAGAACATGTCGATGACAACATCCTGCTTGAATTCCTGACGGAACTCGGTCGCGATGCGGGCCGCATGAACCACGGCTTCGGGATCGTCACCATTGACGTGCAGGATCGGTGCCTGAACGACTTTGGCAATGTCCGAGCAATAGGGCGATGAACGGGAATCGGTCGGTTTGGTCGTGAAACCGATCTGGTTGTTGACCACAAAGTGGATCGTACCACCGGTACGGTACCCCTTGAGGTGCGACAGATCGAAGGTTTCTGCGACAAGACCCTGACCGGCAAAGGCAGCATCACCGTGCAGGAGGATACCCATAACCTGCTCGCGTGCGGTGTCTTTGCGCTGGGCCTGCTTGGCGCGGACCTTACCAAGAACAACCGTGTTCACCGCTTCAAGGTGCGACGGGTTCGCCGTCAGCGACAGGTGAACAACGTTGCCGTCAAATTCACGGTCGGCGGAGGTACCAAGGTGATATTTAACATCGCCTGAGCCCATTACGTCGTCCGGCTTGGACGGGTTGCCCATGAATTCCGAGAAGATCGCCTGGAACGGCTTGCTCATGACGTTGGCAAGAACGTTGAGACGACCACGGTGCGGCATGCCGAACACAACCTCGCGGATGCCAAGCTGGCTACCACGTTTGAGGATCTGTTCAAGCGCCGGCATCAGGGCTTCGCCACCATCAACGCCGAAACGCTTGGTGCCGACATATTTGGTGTGCAGGTAATTTTCGAAACCTTCGGCTTCGACCAACCGCTCAAGGATGGCTTCCTTGCCACGGGTGGTGAACTGCGTCTGGTTGCCGATGCTTTCGATGCGCTGCTGAATCCAGGATTTCTGTTCCGGTTCCTGGATATGCATGAATTCGATACCGATCGACCCGCAATAGGTTTTGCGCGCCAGCGAGACAATCTGGCGAATGGTCGCGGTTTCAAGGCCAAGGACATTGGCGATGAAGATCGGACGGTCCAGATCTGCGTCGGTAAAGCCGTAAGTCTTGGGATCAAGTTCCGGATGCGGTTCACGCGGGGCTAAACCCAGCGGATCCAGATTCGCTTCGAGATGCCCACGGACCCGGAAGGAGCGGATCAGCATCAGGGCGCGAATGGAATCATTGGCCGCAGCACGGATGGCATCAGAATTGACCTGTGCCGCAGAAGGCGCTGCATGAGGTGCCGGTGCAAAGCCCGCGATCGGAGCCGGGCGCTCGGCATGCCCCTGTGAGACGTCGTATCCCTCCATGCCGCCAACAACCTTGGTTTCCCGTGGCTGCCAGCTCGGCCCACGCATTTCTGCGAGGAGTTCGGAGGCGTCGTCCTGCAACCCGTCAAAAAACTCAGCCCAGCTCTGGTCAACCGCAGACGGGCTTTCCAGATACCGGGCGTAAAGTTCAGCGATGTAGGTTGCGTTCGACTCGTTTAGAATCGTGTCGAGATCTTGAGGTTTCATTTGTGGTCTTGGAAGGCATGGTCCTCAAGAAGGACCACGCCCCCCCTTGCCTTTCCTCTGACTACCCAGATTAGCCCTTCAAAGCCTTCAGCATGGTCGAGCCGAGGCTTGCCGGGGAATCGGCAACCAGCACGCCAGCGCTGCGCATGGCTTCCATTTTGGCATCCGCGGTACCTTTACCGCCCGAGATGATCGCACCGGCATGGCCCATGCGTTTACCCGGAGGTGCGGTAACACCGGCGATGAAGCCAGCAACCGGTTTCTTGACCGACGAAGCCTGCAGGAATTCACATGCTTCTTCTTCAGCCGAACCACCGATTTCACCGATCATGATGATGCCTTCGGTTTCCGGATCCTTCAGGAACAGGTCGAGGCAATCGATGAAGTTGGTGCCGTTGACCGGGTCACCGCCGATACCGATACAGGTCGACTGACCCAGGCCAGCGGCCGTGGTCTGTGCAACTGCTTCGTAGGTGAGCGTACCGGAACGCGAAACGATACCGATTTTACCGCGGCGGTGAATGTGACCCGGCATGATGCCGATCTTGCATTCGTCCGGGGTAATGATACCCGGGCAGTTCGGTCCGATCAGGCGGGTCGACGAACCGTCGAGCGCGCGCTTGACGCGGACCATGTCAGCAACCGGAATACCTTCGGTGATGCAGACAGCCAGTTCGACTTTGGCGTCGATGGCTTCAAGGATTGCGTCTGCTGCGAAGGGCGGCGGAACATAGATGACCGAGGCATTCGCACCGGTGGTGTGAACCGCTTCATCAACAGTGTTGAAAACCGGCAGGTCAAGGTGCTTGGTGCCGCCTTTACCCGGGGTTACACCGCCAACCATTTTGGTGCCGTATGCCAGTGCCTGTTCGCTGTGGAACGTACCCTGCGAACCAGTGAAACCCTGGCAGATAACTTTGGTGTTTTTATCGACGAGAACAGCCATAGTTACGCGGCCTCCTTCACAGCTTTGACCACCTTTTCGGCGGCATCGGCAAGGTTGTCAGCCGAAACAATCGGCAGACCCGATTCTTCGAGGATCTTCTTGCCAAGTTCGACATTGGTACCTTCAAGGCGAACGACCAACGGGACGTTCAGGCTGACTTCGCGGGCTGCTGCCACAACGCCGTCTGCGATCACGTCACAACGCATGATACCGCCAAAGATGTTGACCAGGATGCCTTCAACATTCGGATCCGACAGGATCAGTTTGAAAGCAGTGGTCACGCGTTCTTTGGTTGCACCGCCACCAACGTCAAGGAAGTTGGCCGGTTCGCCGCCATACAGCTTGATGATGTCCATGGTTGCCATGGCAAGGCCTGCGCCGTTGACCATGCAGCCGATGGTGCCATCGAGCTTGATGTAGTTGAGGCTGTGTTTTGCAGCTTCGAGTTCGGCCGGATTTTCTTCGTCTTCGTCGCGCAGCTCTTCGATGTCCGCATGGCGGAACAGCGCGTTGTCGTCGAAGTTCATTTTGCAATCAAGCGCGATGATGTCGCCTTCGCCGGTGACGACCAGCGGGTTGATTTCAACCATGGCAGCATCGCTATCGAGGAAGCACTGGTACATCGCCGACATGAATTTGACAGCTTTGGAAACCTGCTTGCCTTCAAGGCCAAGTGCAAACGCCAGTTTACGACCGTGGAAGCCCGAGAAGCCGGCAGCCGGATCGATGTCAACGGTGACAATCTTTTCCGGGGTTGCTGCAGCAACTTCTTCGATGTCCATGCCGCCTTCGGTCGACGCCATGAAGATCACACGCGAAGTTGCGCGATCAACGAGAACCGAAAGATACAGTTCGCGTGCGATGTCGCAGCCTTCTTCGATGTAAACGCGTTTGACTTCTTTGCCGTCCGGGCCGGTCTGGTGGGTAACCAGGGTGGAGCCGAGCATCTGTTCAGCGTTCTCGCCGACTTCTTCCGGGCTCTTGACGACGCGAACGCCGCCCTTGTCACCTGCTTTGGCTTCCTTGAAGGTGCCTTTACCGCGGCCACCTGCATGGATCTGGGACTTTACCACGTAAACCGGGCCAGCCTGGGACTGGGCAGCTTCGATGGCTTCCTGAGCGGTGTATGCAACCTTGCCGTTCGGCACGGTCACACCGTATTTGCGAAGAATTTCTTTCGCCTGGTACTCATGAATATTCATGTTCGGTCGCTTTCTTGCCTTCCGTACGATTTCCGGTGGGTCAGAAATCTGGATTTCAATGTCCCTTAACGAGCGGGAGGGACTTTGTTACGAGGCCCGCGATCATTGAAGTTTGAAAAACAACAATGATTGAAAAACGGGCCGGTCAATGACCAGCCCGTTTCGCGTTCTTTAGAGCATGCCCTTGGCAGCATCGACAAGGCCGCGAACTGCATTCACGGAATTATCGAAGTTTGCCTTTTCGGACTCGTCAAGATTGATCTCGACGATGCGTTCTACACCGCCAGCGCCCAGAACAACCGGGACGCCAACATAAAGACCGTCAACACCGTATTCGCCGCTCAGGTAAGCAGCAACCGGCATGACGCGCTTCTGGTCTTTGAGGTAGCTTTCCGCCATCGCGATTGCCGAAGCAGCCGGGGCGTAGAAAGCAGAACCGTTTTTCAGCAGGCCGACGATCTCTGCGCCACCGTCACGGGTGCGCTGAACGATCTGGTCGATTTTTTCCTGCGTGGTCCAGCCCATTTTGATCAGATCCGGAACCGGGATACCGGCAACGGTCGAATAACGGATCGACGGGACCATGGTGTCGCCGTGGCCGCCCAGAACAAAGGCGGTAACGTCTTTGACCGAGACGTTGAATTCTTCTGCGAGGAAGTAACGGAAACGGGCCGAGTCCAGAACGCCAGCCATGCCGACAACTTTCTTCGGATCGAAGCCGGTTGCCTGCTGCATTACCCAGACCATCGCATCAAGCGGGTTGGTAATGACGATGACGAAGGCGTCAGGAGCGTGTTCCTTGATGCCCTGACCAACCTGGGTCATGACTTTGGTGTTGATACCAATCAGGTCATCGCGGCTCATGCCCGGCTTGCGAGCAACACCGGCAGTTACGATGACGACATCAGCGCCTGCGATGTCTTTGTAGTCACTGGTACCCTTGAGGTCGGCATCAAACATGTCGACGGGGGAGGATTCAGCAATGTCAAGCGACTTGCCCTGTGGCATGCCATCAACGATGTCGAAAAGGACGACGTCGCCAAGCTCTTTCAGACCGACGAGGTGAGCAAGGGTGCCACCAATATTGCCGGCGCCGACGAGCGCGATCTTGTTGCGGGCCATTCCGTTACCTTCTTCCCTATTGCGCTTCCTGGGGGTCGAAACTCAACTTGGGAGCGCGATTGAAAATTTAAACCTGCGAACGCGAAATAATCGTTCGTAAACATCGAGTGTCGTAAACTGAATCGGCACGAATGACAAGGGGAAACCCCACTGTTTTTACGAGGAAAACCGCCGCTTCGGGGTTTATTGCAACTAACGTCTAAACGCTTAAAAACCATTCACGTTGCAGGTGCGAAGGCGGGCGAATGTGCAGCAAAACCAAAGCTGGTTTACGATTGCGGCCTGCCTAAATGAAAGGCAGTCCGCGCCTTTGCTGCGAATTCGAGCGTATGAACCCGATTACACCAACGCAGCAATGCGCAAAACAGCCATCAGCCATGCGGTCAGCTCGGGGGCGTGAAAACCGCTATATGACGAATTTTGCGTGAAGCTGCGTTTCCCCTGCGTCATACGCAAGAAACACCCGATGATAAGCGCTCATATGGCGAATAATTGCGATGGTTTTAAAATGGCTGTTTTGGAGTCGTTTTACACTGATCGACGCACGCTTTGCGCGCGTCCGACAAAATAGGTCTGATCTGCCCGTTGATTGGCGGAATTTGCGGCCCGATCCGCGATCAGGTGCGATCAGGTCAGATGCGCCATATCGAGATATTCCTGACTGCGCATTTCGGTCATGCGCGACACCGTGCGCTGGAATTCAAAGGAATAGTCGCCGTCGGTGTAAATCTCGCTCGGGTCACATTCAATGGCACAGATCAGTTTGGTTTTGTGCTCATACATCGCATCGACCAAAGTGCCGAACCGTTTGGCCCAGTCACGTCGGGAGTCCGGCAATTTCGGAATGAAATCAATGACGATGGTATGGAAATGGGTCGCGAGCGCGATGTAGTCCCCCGGACCCAGCGGGCGCGTGCACAGCTCGTCAAAGGTGAATTTGGCAACACCGGCGCCGGCAGCAGCGATTTCGATTTTGCGGCCCTTGATCGTCAGGCTGTCAGGCGCGACGCGTGCTCCTTCGGTCAGGGTGGCAAACATTTCATCAATCCGCGCTGACGCTTCTTCGCGGGTTGTCGGATACAGGAAGACCTCGGCAGCCGTCAGGTTGCGCATGCGGTAATCGGTGGGGCTTGCCAGTTCGAGCACATCAAGCTTCTGCTTGATCATGTCGATAAAGGGCAGGAAGTTCTGGCGCTGTAGACCATCCTTATAGAGGTCATCGGGCACACGGTTCGACGTCGTGACAATCACCACCCCATGATCAAACAGCTGCTCAAACAGACGGCCCAGGATCATCGCGTCGGTGATGTCGGTTACCTGCATCTCGTCAAAGCACAGCAACCACGCATCCTCTGCGAGGTCCTTGGCAATGGGCGGTATCGGATCGGCATCGTCTTTTTTCTTGGTCTGGCGATAGCGGTGCATGCGGTCATGCACGTCCTGCATGAAGTCATGGAAATGCACGCGACGCTTTTTTTCAATGTCGATGGTTTCATAAAACAGATCCATCAACATCGATTTGCCACGCCCGACTTCGCCATAGATATAAAGCCCAAGCGGCGGGGTGGGCTCTTCGCGACGCCGGGTCAGGCCAAACCGTTCGCGCCAGCCGCCAGTGCCGGTGGCCGGTTCGTAATGGTCGAGCGCATGTTTCAGGCTTTGCAGCTTCTCGGCGCACAATTCCTGCATCGGATCGTGGGACAGCTCACCAGCGGTGATTTTCGCGCGATAACGGGAAAGCGGGCCGTCGGTCATCAACAAATCTCGAATGCAGTGAAAGAAATCAACGTCGTGGCTTTGTCATAGCGCCAACGTGCATCGCATTGCAACAAGGTGCTTTGCATTGCAGCTATCAGATCAGGCGCATCTTTTTAAACAGCCAGATTTCAAACGCGGTTATGACGGCCAGTATGATCGACACCCCAAGGAAGCCATACGGGCTGTCAGTGGCGGGTACACCGCCAACATTGATGCCCAGAAGCCCGGTGACAAAACTGATCGGCAAGAACAGTCCGGCAATGACTGTCAGCCAATACATGGTGCGGTTCATCTGTTCGCTTTCCATGGCCATCAGGTTCTCATTAACGATCTGAAGGCGTTCGCGCAGTGAATCGAATTCCTCGACCAGGCGGACGGTCTTGTCGGTCAGGGCACGGGCGCGGCGCTTGAACCGTTTGTCCGACCAGGCCGGCTTCTGTTCGACAAAATTTGCCAGCGCATCACGTTGCGGTCCCAGATGACGGCGCAGGCGCGATAACATGTGGCGGATATCCGATCCGCGTTTGCGCAATGCCAGCGTCTTGCCCTCGGCCACGGTTTCCTGATCATCCTCGATCACTTCGACCGCGTCTTCCATGTCGCGCACGACATTCTCAACCCGGTAAGCAAGCCGTTCGGCAACCGTCAGGACAAAGTCATCAATGCTGTTGGGCGCTTTGCCCTCGGCAATGGCGGCGCGCATGTCATCAAATGCCCGAAGCGGCTGATTGCGCAGCGTGATCACCATGTTACCCGTGACCCAGAAACGCACCGAAATCATGTCAGCCGGATCATTCTGGGCATTCAGGTTCACCCCGCGCAGATTAAGCGAATAGCCCGGGTCATAGAAAAACACCGCCGGGCGCGTGCCGCGCGTGGAAAGTGTATCGGTGATGGTGGCATCAAGCCCGGCCACATTGATCAGCCAGTCGCGCACACCGTCCCCCATCCAGTCGAGATGCACCCAAAGGTAATTGCCCTCGCTCACCTCCGGCAGGCCGGTTTGCAGGACATCCCAACCGATGGGCGTGGCCGTGCCATTCGGGGCAATTTCAAAAGCATTGATCAGCGCGGTTTTGCTCATCGCGGGCTCCTTGGCTGACTGTGTGCGCACAGGTCAGGAACGGGGTTATTCTCAACGCGTCATCGCACGGGAACGAAACGTTAGATGATTCGTTATTGTTCTCAGTGTAGGCTTTGGCATTGTGAACAAGTATCAAGCCAACCTGTTTACAAAACGCGAAAAACGCTCAAGAAATTGAAGCTGGGTATTGGCTCGGCATCATCATGGATCATCAGGAATGACATCAGTTCGTCAGGTCATCGCAGGTCTTGCAGTCGCTTTGTTTGCAATGACGGCTTCTTTCGGTTTGTCGGCCCAACCCAGCGAACAGCGGCCCGAACCTGTTCAAAAGATCGAACTGGAAAATGCCCAGAACCGCATCTCGGACTGGGAAGCCACCCTTGATGAACTTGAAGAGTCGATTTCCGGCGAAGAAGTCACCGGGCGCGTGATCGCAGATGGCCGTGATCAGGTTGAAACCATCCAGCTTGCCATCAATGACCTGCGCGGGCGCGCCAATGATCGCCTGCAGCGCTTTGAAGCTGCCCTTGGCAAGCTGGGCGAAGCCCCGGCCGAGGGCGAAGAAGAAGTTCCCGAAGTTGCACGCGAACGCGAACGTATTGATCAGGACATCGCGCGCGTCAGCGGCGTGATCAAGCAGCTTGAACTGACGAATTTCCGCGCCAGTGAACTGTCCGATCAGTTGGCTGGTTTGGCGCGCGAACGCTTTACCCGCCGCATCCTTGGTCGGGTTGATGTGCCGCTTGATCCGGTTGTTTGGTTTGATGCCTGGGGCGAAATTGTTCAACTGCCCAACATGGTGCGGGCCCGTTATGCCAATCTTGAACTTGAAGGGGAGGTCGCCGACCAACTGTCGGAGGTGGCACCGGGACTGGTTCTTTTGGCGGTGATTGTCCTTGCGGCCCTGATCGGTGGCGAGGTGGTCGTGCTGCGCTATATCCCCGCGCGCTGGAACAGTGTCCCTGACGAGGACCGAGTGTCGCTTATATCCGGCACGCGGTTCCTGTTTACCGCGCTGGTGCCGGGCATTGCCCTTCTGATCGCCTATGGCATGCTTGAATCGCGTGACGCGCTACTCAGCGGTCCAATGGGGGACTTAGTTCATCAATGCTTTGCGGCTGCGCTGTTCCTGTTGTTTGTCGGCGCTGCGGTACGCAGTGTGCACTCGCCCTTTGCCCCTTCATTGCGCCGCTCAGGCACAACACCGCAAGGTGCAAGGGTTGTCGGCTTCTGTTCGCTGGCCGTCGCAGTGATTTTTGCCTGCGACATGGTGTTGCTGCAGGGGGCGACCACGCTGGGCACGTCGCTTGATATCGCGCTTGTGCAAAGCATCTCGAACGTTCTGGTCATTTCGGTTTTGCTGTTTGTCTCCTCTCTCGGGATGTTCTGGCAACATGACGAACAGGATCGCCACGAAGTCTGGTCCAAGATCGAACGCCGGTCGCGCCGGGGTCTGAAACTCATTGCGATTCTGATGCCGGTCCTGATGGCGGCTGGCTATGTTGCGCTGGCCCGTTTCATTCTTGAAAACCTGATGATGGCGCTGGCGTTTCTGACCTGCTACTGGCTACTGCGCGCCTATAGCCGTGCACTTATGCACACCTATCTGGTGCGCCCGGAAAGCAGCGAGGACAGCAATGTCAGTGATGCTGTGCATGGCACGTTATATTTCTGGCTGCGGGTTCTGATCGATGTGGTGATGTTTTCCATCGCCGTGCCGGTCGCAGTTATGATCTTTACCGATATTGCCTGGGCCGATCTTATTCTGGCCGTTCAGCAGGCCTTTATCGGCATTCAGGTTGGTGGCATTCATTTCTCGTTGCGCTCCATCCTGCTGGCCGCCCTGATGTTTGTCATCGTGCTGGCCGCGATGCGCTTCTTCCAGCGGATGCTGAGCACGCGCGTTCTGCCCAACACCAAGCTTGATCAGGGACTGCAACATTCCGTCTCGGCGATCTTTGGCTATGCCGGGATTTGCCTTGCCATTCTGTTGGCGGTCTCTGCTGCCGGGCTTGATCTGTCCAACCTTGCGATCATCGCCGGTGCCATTTCGGTTGGTATCGGTTTTGGCATGCAAAGCATCGTGAACAACTTTGTCTCGGGCCTGATCCTTTTGGTCGAACGCCCGATCAAGGTGGGGGACTGGATCGTGGTCGGGGCCGATCAGGGCTTTGTCAAAGACATCCGGGTCCGTGCGACCGAGATTGAAACCTTTGACCGCTCTTCGGTTGTTATTCCGAACTCCGAGCTGATTTCAAACCGGGTTCTGAACTGGACGCTTAAGGAACGCTCTGGCCGTGGCATCATCAAGATCGGGGTTTCATATGGTGCGGATATCGAAAAGGTCCGCGAGATCCTGTTTGAAATGGCGGACAAGCGCCGTGAAATTCTGACCTATCCGGCACCGCAGGTGGTGTTCATGGATTTCGGGGCCAGCTCGCTTGATTTTGAACTGCGCTATTTCCTGCGCGATATTGGTGATGTGATTGCGGTTGCCAGTTCAATCCGCTTTGAACTGGTGCAGCGTTTCCGCGATGAAGGTATCGAAATTCCATTCCCGCAGCGCGACCTTAACCTGCGCGATATCGACAAACTGACCGATGCCATCCGTGATGCCGGAAGGGGCGCACCGCAACAGATCACTGAAATCGAACCGAAGTCAGACAACACCTCGGAAAATAAAACCGACGAAACGTCCTCTGACTCAGATGACAGCGGGGCGGATCAAAAGGCGGCACCGCCGTCTGCGGCGAAGGATGTTTCGCGTGATCGCGATGCGTCGGGCCGTGAAATTCCCGATGCGGGCGGTAGTCCGGACGGGGATGCGCCGCGCTAAGAGATGTTCTCGGCTCGTTGGCCATGCTTGTGCCGGGGGGGGGGCTGCTTGGGTTTGCTCACAGGATTAACGTGTTGCGCCTTCGTGACCGGGCGTTGCGTTCTTTATGCGGTGAAAAACTCTTCAAGCTCGGCAAAACCCATGGCCTGATCGGAAAACCCGAATGTTCCGGTGTCGATCATTTCACGCGATGCATTGACAAAGGCGCCGTAGGCAAGGCGGGCAAGTGCGGACCCGACGCTGATCCTTTTTGCGCCAGCCTCGGCCAACTCGGCCAGACTGAACGTTTTTCCAGGCATGCCCATAACAACATTCACCGGTTTGCTCAGCGACGTGCAAACAGTGCGGATTGTATCAAGATCATATAGACCCGGCGCATAAAGAACATCAGCACCTGCCTCTTCAAATGCCTGAAGGCGCTTGATCGTCTCGTCAAGATCAGGACGTCCCCACAAAAAATTCTCACATCGTGCGGTAAGGACAAAATCATGGGGCAGGGCTGATTGTGCTTCGGCGGCAGCCTGGATGCGTTCAACGGCAAGCGAGAAATCATAGATCGGTTTTTCCCGATCCCCTGTGTGATCTTCAAGCGAACAGCCAGCTAGGCCGATCGATGCCGCGGCCGAAATTGTTTTCGCCGCGCTTTCCGGACTATCGCCCATCCCTTTTTCAAGATCGGCCGTCACGGGAAGTGGTGTGGCAGAAACCATTGCCTCGCAATGCTTGAATGTATTTTCGGGTGATGTTTTGCCCTCGGCAACGCCCAGAGAAAATGCCATGCCTGCACTGGTCGTTGCCAAGGCGCGAAAGCCAAGTGCTGCAAGAATTCTGGCTGTTCCGATATCCCATGGATTGGGAATAATAAATGCACCGGGCTCTTCGTGAAGTGCACGAAGCAGTGCCCCTTTGTCCTGCGTCATGTGTCGATCCTTTGATGCCGAGTTGCACGGCATTATTATCACAAAGAATTTAGAACATAAAGTGAACATTGGGAGGGGTGATACGGGTGAAATAGGCTGCCTGTTGGGTGAGTGGCGTTGAAAGGGGATCAAATATCAAACAGGGCGGCGGTGATTTTTTGACCCATCGGGGCCATCAGATGGCGTTCACGCGGTGAGAGCCACCTGAGTTCTGCGATCTCGCTTGCCGGGGCAAGGGTGCCGGAATAATCGCCGGTAAAGCAGGTCATCCGGACAACCGATCCGTCGGGCTGGTTATGGCCCTGTCCGGCAAAGGTCCCCAGTCGGCGCAAGGTACCGGGCACAAGGTCTACACCGAGTTCTTCATTGATTTCGCGTTTGATGGCTTCGCGCGCGGTTTCACCCGGATCAATCTTGCCGCCGGGAAGATAGAACCGGTCACGACCGTGGCTTCTGACTGACAGGATGTTTTCGCCGTCGCGCAAAATCCAGTTGGCGGTTTCGATCACCTTGATAAGGGCTGGGTCTGTGGTGCTTTGACTGCTTTCACGCATGCGGCCTCACAGGACTGCAACATCAAGTCCGATATCAACGGCCGGTGCGGATTGGGTAATCCGCCCGACGGAAACATAATCGACCCCGGTTGCGGCAATCGCACCGATGGTCTGAAGGTTGACACCCCCGGATGCTTCAGTCTTGCAGCGACCGGCGACAATTGCAACCGCTGCGTGCAACATCTCCGGCCCCATATTATCAAGCAGAATGATATCTGCCCCGGCATCTGCGGCCTCACGCACCTGATCAAGCGTGTCGCATTCGACCTCGATCTTGGGCAGGTTGGCGGTACGTGCCGCTTCGACACATTTGGTGATCGATCCGACAACACCGATATGGTTGTCCTTGATCATCACCCCGTCATAAAGCCCCATGCGGTGGTTCTGTGCACCCCCCATGCGGGTGGCGTATTTTTCCATCTTGCGCCAACCGGGCAAGGTCTTGCGGGTATCAAGAAGCTTTGCCGTTGTATCGCCCATCGCCGCGACATAGGTCCGCGTTGTGGTGGCAATGCCCGAAAGATGCTGCAGGGTATTAAGCGCTGTACGCTCAGCCGTCAGAATGCCGCGTGCATTGCCCTCAACCACCGCCATCACATCCTTGGCCTTGATCGCATCGCCGTCTTCGCAGCGTTTTTCGATTTTCGCATCCGGGACCAGTTTGCGGAAGCATTCAAGCGCAATATCAAGGCCGGCGACTACGATATCCTCGCGGGTTTCAAGCGCAACGCGCAGCCGCGCATCGGCGGGAATGACATTGTCAGATGTGATGTCGCCGGTGCCGATATCCTCGGCAAAGGCGCGGTCAATGAATTCCGTGATTTCGGCTTGGGTAAGGACGGTCATGATGGTGGGCTGCTTTGAATTCTGATGGGGGATGGCAAACAGCCCCGCAAGATTGGCGGGGCTGTGAGTTTGGTCGGCTTAGGCTGCGTCGTCTTTTTTGACTGGAATATTCTTTGACATTTCCAGCATGCGCTCCAGCGGCTTGACCGCTGCAACGCGCAGGTCCTCGGGCATGACGATCTGCGGACCGTTATTGACCAGACACAGATAGAGCTTCTCAAGCGTATTGAGCTCCATGAACGGGCAGTTGTTGCACGCGCATGATCCGTCGGCACCCGGTACTGGAATGAATTCCTTCTGCGGGGCGGCCTTTTCCATCTGGTGGATGATGTGCGGCTCGGTCGCGATCAGGTATTTCTGATCCGGACCGTTGATCACATATTCCAGAATCGCACGTGTCGAACCAATGTGATCGGCATGTTTCAGAATACCGTCATGGCATTCCGGGTGTGCTGCGATCTTGGCATCCGGGTTCTGGGTTTTAAGCCGGATCAGCTCACGCTCGGAGAACTGCTCATGCACGATGCACGACCCGTTCCACAGCGTCATGTCACGGCCGGTCTTCTTGGCAAGATAGGACCCAAGATGGCGGTCCGGCGCCCACAGGATCGGCTGATCGGCCGGGATCTGATCAATAATCTCGGCCGCATTGGACGAGGTCACAATAATATCGGACGCTGCCTTCACCTCGGCCGAGCAGTTGATATAGGTGATCGATACGTGATCAGGATGCTGTTCGCGGAACTTGCGGAACGGTTCTGGCTGACAGGAATCTTCGAGCGAGCACCCTGCCTTGGAGTCCGGCAGCAGAACGGTTTTATTCGGGCTGAGGATTTTGGCAACTTCGGCCATGAAGCGCACGCCGCAGAACACGATGACATCGGCATCGGTTGCTGCTGCCTTGCGCGACAGATCAAGGCTATCACCGACAAAGTCGGCAAGGTCCTGAATTTCCCCATCCTGATAGTAATGGGCCAGAATGATCGCATTCTTTTCCTTTTTCAGGCGCTGAATCTCAGCTTCCAGATCAAGGGTGGGATCAATCTGCATTTCCGACATTGCGTCGGCCGAGGCCTCGGCAATGGTGATCATTTCATTCATGGCGTCGTCTCATCTCGCCTGTTTGCAAGCCGGAGATAATGCGCGGGCCCCGGCATCGCAAGTTAATGACAGTTTGAGACCTGAATATCGCCATTGGGCAGGGATGGCAAGGAATTGGGCGACAAAGCAAGGCAGCCTTGCGTCAACAACAGCACATCTGATTGATAAATCTCAGTGCTGCTACCTTTGAGCAATTCTATGTTTGGCCCGGATTACGTAACGGATTGACGATGAAATGCGCGTTCGGACACGCGGTTTCGCTGTTTTTATCCGGCTGTTACATACCTGCCTTGTAGAATAAGAAATATGCGCGGGGCCCCAGATCGGAGCATAAGGCGCATAACGAATATATATTGAGAGTCTTGAATATGGATTGGGTCCCGATTGCCTTTGGCACGTTCAAAGCCGCCGCACTGCTTATCGCGATGTTCTTCGCCATCAAATGGCATTACGACCAGGGCCAAAAGTACGGCAGGCAAGCCGTCCTGCGCGCCAGCGCCAAGGTCACCGGCCTTTTCGTGCTCGCGCTTCTGGTTGTCGGTGGCATCACGCTTGCGCTCAGCAATTTCCTGGGTCTGGATCTGACCTACTGATGACACTGCTATCATAAACGACATCGGCCCTGCTGGATCTCCCGCAGGGCCGATGTCGTTTTATTTTGATAGTGCTGCGGTCACGTGCGGTGATCAGCGATCAAACGGAAAACCCGTAATAGTCCCACTCTGCCGCAGACACCTTGAGCGCCATCTGTTCGTATTCGGCTTGCTTGATTTTGGTAAAGGCCGTATGGAAGCGGTCGCCAAGGGTTCGTTTGTTGAATTCGGATGCACCGAACTGATCAATCGCATCCAGCCAATGACGCGGCAGGTCGTTGGGGGCCTTTGCTTCGCCGATTTCATCTTCGCACGGTTTGCCCGGATCGATTTTGCCTTCGATGCCGTCAAGGGCGGCCCCAAGGGTTACGGCCGCGACCAGGTACGGGTTGGCATCGACACCGGCAATACGGTGTTCGAAATGGCGGGTTTTGCCAGGCGTGCCGGGTACGCGGAGCGCCACAGTGCGGTTTTCAACACCCCAGTCATCGGAGGCCGGTGAATACATCGCCGATGCAAAGCGCCGCCAGGAATTCATGAACGGGGCGAGGAGCAGCATGGTTTCGCCAATCGTGCCGCGAATGCCGCCGATTGCATGCAGCATAAGCGGGCTTAACGATCCGTCTGCCTGATCAGCAAACAGGTTATTGCCATCCGGGCCGGCAAGTGACAGGTGCAAATGCATGCCGGATCCGGCTTCATTGCCAAATGGCTTGGGCATAAACACCGCTTCCTTGCCAAAGCGCCGTGCGACCGTGCGGATCAGGCGTTTGGCGATAATGACGTCATCGGCCGCCCGCATCAGATCGCGGTAGCGGATGGTCATTTCATACTGGCCCGGACCATATTCCGAAATCAGGGTTTCCAGCGTCAGGTCAAGATGCTTCGCCCCGTCATAGACCGCATCAAAAAGCGGCGACATCTCGTCAATCTCATCGACGGACATGGTGTTGCGCAATTTGCTGCGCCGTTTGGTGATGGCATAGGAGGCCGGGTGATAAAGCCCCTGGGCATCTGGCGCCTGATCGACCAGATAAAATTCAAGCTCGAACGCACCCATCGGATAGAAGCCAAGCTTCTCGGCACGTTTGACCTGTGCGCCAAACACATTGCGCGGGTCAACGTCATGCGGTGCGCCGTCTTCTTCATACATGGCAATCAGAAGCTGCCCGCGGCCGGTATGGGGCAGATAACCCAGCGTGCCCGGCACCGGCCAGCAGCGGCAATCCCCGCCGCCACCGGTTTGCACAAGGCCGCAATCATCAACATCCTCACCACTGACATCCTGCCCGAAGATCGAGCTTGGCAGACCGCGCCCGGATTTATAGATGCTTTCGAGTTCATGACGCCGGATCGTCTTGCCCCGGCCAATCCCGTGAAAGTCGGTCAGGATGATGTCGATGGCTTCGACATCGGGGTAATTGGCCAGAAAGTCCTGTGCTTCGGACAATTGACTTCCACTGGGGGAGGGGGCGTTTGCGGTGGCCACGGCACGATTTCCTAAGATGCTAAAATTTGTTCCGCCCAAAAAGGCACAGAACCGATGCAGGGCAGGATATTAGCCCTGATACCGGCGGAAGAAATAGCGATCTTTTGGAACGCCTTCCGGGAGTGGCTCGGCAATTGTGCCCGGAACATCGATTTTCTGATCGGATGCGACAATCGCACCCTTCATCAATGCCGGCGGCAGGGTCGACCCGATGAAGGATGCGATCTTGGCGTTCAGCTCCTCATCCCCGGTGCCAACATCGGAATGCACGAGTGCCACCTTGCCTTTGAAACGCTCGACCGCCTTGGGCAGGGTTTCAAAGATGTCGCCAAGGAACAGGTGGTCGTCATCGGGGATGCATTTTGGGTGGGCGGCAATCTGACGATCAAAGACGAAAATCTCGCGGTCCGGCATGATTTCGCGCAGATGGTCGAAGGTGCGCCCGTTGCCAAGCCCGACTTCAAGCACGATGCCGTCCTGATCCTTGATCATTTCGGCGGCCGCATTCAGGCAATCGCGTTGGGCTTGCAGGCGGCGGATGACGCTGTTCAGTCGGGACATTGTATAAAAGGCTCCGGGTTGTTTTTTCGTGGATAGGCACGTGATTTAAAGACTGCAATATCAGGCGACAAATCTGGTGGCCTCAAAGGCCGGCACACGCGCATCAAAGGTTTCAAGCCAAGTGACCAGCGGGGAATAGCTTTCGCGCCATTTGCCCTCAAAGCGCAGATCAAGATACCCCAGGGCACAGGCAATCGCGACATGGCCAATTGTCAAATCCCCTTCAAGGGACGGTGCATTGGCACTCAGATGATCCAGCGACCGTTTGACCTTGTCGGCCTGATAGGACAGCCAGTCGTCATGGCGTTTGTCTTCCGGGCGCATGCGGGTTTCATAAACCTGCAGGATCGATGCATCGACAATGCCATCACCAAGCGCCTGCAAGGTCAATGCTTCCCAGCGGGCATCGCTTTCGGTCGGATGCAGGGTGGTGCCATCGACTTGTGCATCAAGATATTCACAGATCACACGGCTATCGAAAATCTTGCGGCCATCATCAAGGATCAGGATCGGAATTTTACCCAGCGGGTTTTGCTGGCGCAGGGTATCTGCCGGGTCGTTGGTGTTCGACATTTCGACTGACAACTGGTCATAAATGCCAAGCATCTTGGCAGCGATTTTAACTTTCCGGCCAAACGGCGACGGACCACTCGAACGCAGAATCATGGATTTCCTCCGGGGATTTCGGTTATTTGCAAGCAGTCTAAGGGCGAACAGTGATCGCAAGGAACTGAAATTTTCTCAAATGAGGATCAGGAACCGGAACCGGTGGCCGCCGGCGAGGTTTCAGTATCGTCTTCCTCATCCCCTTCGCCCAGTCCAGCCAGATGCAGTTCACGTGCAAGGCGCACGGCAGGGCGGGCGGCAAAGAACACCGATCCGATGATAAACATCCACGTCCCGGCCTTGACCGTTGCGTCATCGAGAAACAGGAAGCTTCCGACAATGAACAGCACAGCAGCCAGAAGGTCGACAGCCGAATAGGCGATCTCATACGCGCTGTAAATCTGGCGGTGGCGATGGCTGGCATCAAAGCGGCGGGATCGAAAGAGCTTCATGAGGCTTCTGTTTCTTCTTGTGGGACAAAAAGGGCGACGTATCTGGTTTTAACGCGCGGCCAGGCAAAGCGGTTCCGGGGAGCATCAGCGCCGGGCACGCGGATGGGTGCCGTGATAGACCGCCATCAATTGTTCGGTATCAACCGCGGTATAGCGCTGCGTCGTTGATAGCGATGCGTGGCCGAGCAGATCCTGAATGGTGCGCAAATCACCGCCCCCGGCCAAAAGATGCGTCGCAAAGGAATGGCGCAGCGCATGCGGGGTGGCCGTATCGGGCAGCTTTAAAAGTCCGCGCACCTTGCGCATTTCGCGTTGGGCGACCTGTGCGACAAGGCGTTTACCGCGCGCACCAAGGAACAATGGATCATCGCCATTGGGTGCAAACGGGCAGCTGTGGATATAATCCTCGATCGCGTCCCGCACGATGGGCAGAACCGGGACAAGGCGCTGCTTGTTGCCCTTACCCGTGATCACCATCGAATCCCCGGTCGGGCGTTGATTGGCGTTTAAATCCAGCGCCTCGGAAATACGCAATCCGCAGCCATAAAGCAGGGTAAAAAGCGCAAGGTTACGTTTGCCAAGCCAGGGTTCATCCTGCCAGGCATCGGCATTTTCAAGCACCGCCATTGCGTCATCGGGGGCGAGCGGCTTGGGTGTTGATTGCGGCAGGCGCGGGTTGCGGATCGACTGCACGGCAGCATTTTGTCCGCGTCCGGATCGTTCAAGGAAGCGATAGAAATTGCGCAAGCTTGAAAGCGCCCGCGCGGTAGAGGTTTTGGCCATGCCATCCATGCTGCGCCGGGCCAGCCAGCTTCGAAAATCGCGCGGGTTCAGACGCAGCAAATCGCGGAGCGTCGGGGTATCGCCAAGATGGTCTTTGACAAACCCCAGAAAGGCATAAAGATCGGCCAGATAGTTTTCCGTGGTGTGCTCGGATGCGCGGCGCTCATCGGCAAGCCAGCCACGCCAGTCGGCAATGGCGTCGCGCACATCCTGGGGCAGAGTGATGGCGGTCAGACCGTTTGGGTCAACCATCGGCGCACACCAAACTCGATGACAGAAGCCAGGAACATGATCAGGTCATTGGCCTGTGCCGGGCTGAAATAATCAGGCTCCTTGACCCCAAAGGCAACAAGCCCGACCGGATCCCCATAAAACGGTGCCAGACGCACAATCGCGGCAGAGCGGATATCGGACGCCTTCGGGCCAAAGATCGCCTCATCCCCCGCATCGTCAGGCAGAAGCCAGACATCCTGTTCTTCGCCAAGAACCTGATCAACCGCACCAGCAACCAGGCGACGGACCCGGCCATCACAACTGGGCACTGGCGCCTCATTGCATTCCTCGAAACACAGCGCGATGGCATCAAGATCGAGTAGTTCAGGGACAAGGTCTTGCAACGCCTCGACAAAGGTTTCAAACCCGCGTGCATTAAGCAGTGCCAGAACCGCACGGTGAATGCGGCTTTGGGTTTCGAGGTTGGATTTGGAAATGTTGATCAGCTCGCTGGTGGCCCCGCGCAGCTTTTCGCGTTCATCGCGCAGCCGGGCGACGACATATTGCTGCATGTCGGCAACGCCATTGCCCAGTTCGCGCATCGGCAGATCAAGACTTTCAAGCAAGTCCGGGCGCGTAGTGAAGAATTCGGGATGTTCGGCAAGGTAGTCCGCGACATCATCGGCGCGCAAAGCTGTCTTTTCCATCGGTTCCGGCTTGAAAAGTGAGAAACAAAAAACCCGGCTGCCACAATGCGGGCTGCCGGGTTAAATGCATGTTAAAAACCGCACGCGATGCGGGTTTTTAGGGGCCAAACTGATTCACATAATCGTCCCGGTCTCCCGGATTTGTGCGGATATGCGGAGCAAAGTCGCCGGAAGATCTATATCTTTCAAGGCTTTGCGACAAAATAGCCCGTGCAAATCCAGGTGATCCGAAGGACAACTGCTATGAGAGAAAGCCTCTGCGTCAAATCCCTTGACCGGGGATCACCCCGATCTGCGGGCTTTTCCTTGTTTTTTCTCTCATATCAGTTGCCGGGGCGGTCATGTGAATCAGTTTGGCCCCTAAATGTCTGTCGCGATCAGCGATCCAAAATTACAGGATCGACTGGCCGGTTTTTTCCCAATCGGCCAGGAAGGCTTCAAGGCCTTTGTCGGTCAGCGGGTGTTTGGTCAGCTGACCCAGAACCTGGGGCGGGATGGTGACAACGTCAGCACCGAGACGGGCCGAGTCGACAACATGCTGCGGGCCACGTGCCGAAGCAACAAGCACTTCGGTGGTCCAGTTAGGGTAGTTGCCATAAACATCAACGATGTCGGCAATCAGCTGCATGCCGTCAGAGGAAATGTCGTCCAGACGGCCAACGAACGGCGAAACATAGGTCGCACCGGCTTTGGCAGCCAGAATGGCCTGACCAACCGAGAAGCACAGCGTCACGTTGGTCTGAATGCCTTCGTCGGTGAAGGTACGGCAAGCCTTGAGACCATCCGCGGTCAGCGGCAGCTTGACGACGACATTGGCGGCGATCTTGGCAAGCTTGCGGCCTTCGGCAACCATGGTTTCGTAATCGGTCGCAGCAACTTCTGCGCTGACCGGGCCGTCGACAACTTCACAAATTTCCTTGATCAGTTCGAGAAACGGTCGGCCAGACTTTGCTACCAGCGAGGGGTTGGTGGTGACACCGTCCACGAGGCCGGACATGGCCAGTTCGCGGATTGCGTCGATGTCAGCGGTATCGATGAAAAACTTCATTGGAATTCCTGTTTAGGACCTGTTGTTCAATGATGCGGTTAGCTGCTAGGTTCTGGATCATCTGATGACGGAACCAGATCCTTGCTGTGGGACCGTTATTTTCTTGTGCCCTTAAGCTGGCGATCCTGAAAGGGCACCGGTCGGATGGGCAACCTCACGGGGTTTATAATATATGAGTGCCGCAAAGGCCACCTCTGGAAATTTGTTTGCGAATGATCCGGCCTTTGAGGTAACCGCCCAGACCGTGAGCGTCCTGCCGCCCCTGCCTTTGGCTGGCCCATATGACTATCTGGTGCCCGAAGGTGTATCGGTTGCGCCGGGCGATTTCGTTGAAATTCCATTGGGCCGCCAAACCCAGCGCGGTGTCGTCTGGGGCGATGCCAAGGGCGATGTTGATCCCGCCAAATTGCGTGAAATTCTGGGCGTGCTGCCAACGCCCCCCATGGATGACGTGACACGCAAATTCATTGACTGGGTGTCGGCCTATACCATGGCGCCGCAAGGGGCAGTTTTGCGCATGGCGATGAGTGTGCCCGACGCGCTTGAGGCCCCCAAGCCGATCTTTCGTTTTACCCTGAACCCGGAATTTGACGTTTCAGGTTTGCGCATGACACCACCCCGCAAACGGGTTCTGGCGTTTCTGGCCGACCATCCGCCGATGGAGCAGGGCGATATCCTGCGCGAAACCGGTGCCCGGGCCAGTGTTGTGAAAGGCTTGGTCGAAGCCGGTGCCGTGCAGCGCTTGATGGTCACCCCGCCATCGCTGTTTGAAGCCCCCGATCTTGATATTCCCCGCCCCGATTTATCGGCCGAGCAGAATGAGGCCGCAGATGAACTATGCGCCCGGCTGGAGCAGGGCGGGTTTTCCTGCACTTTGCTGGATGGTGTCACCGGATCGGGCAAGACCGAGGTTTACTTTGAGCCGGTCCGCGCCGCCTTGGCAAAGGGGCAGCAGGTTGTCGTCCTGTTGCCGGAAATCGCGCTTTCGGCCCAGTGGCTGCAACGTTTCCGCGACCGGTTCGGGGTGGAGCCGGCCCTTTGGCATTCCGAAGTCGGGCAGGCGCGCCGACGTGATACCTGGCGGGCGGTGGCCGATGGCTCGGCACGATTGGTTGTCGGGGCAAGGTCGGCTTTGTTTTTGCCCTATCACGATCTTGGCCTGATCGTGGTCGATGAGGAACATGAACACGCGTTCAAGCAGGAAGACGGGGTGATGTATCACGCGCGTGACATGGCGGTAACGCGTGCACATCTGGGCAATATTCCGGTCGTTCTGGCCTCTGCAACCCCGTCGCTTGAAACATTGGCCAATGTCGAAGCCGGGCGCTATCAGCGCGTCCAGCTTGGCAGTCGTCATGGTGCGGCTGTATTGCCCAGTGTGGAGATCATCGATATCCGCCGGGACAAACCCGAACGCAATCGCTGGATTACCCCAACGCTTAAAAAACGTCTGGCAGAAACCTTTGCCAGTGGTGAACAGGCGATGCTGTTCCTGAACCGGCGGGGTTATGCACCGCTGACGCTCTGTCGCGCCTGTGGTCATCGCTTCCAGTGCCCGAATTGCACGGCCTGGTTGGTTGAGCACCGGGCATGGGGCAAATTGCAATGCCATCACTGCGGCTATCAGTCCAAGGCGCCGGAAGTCTGCCCATCCTGCGGGGCAGAGGGCAAACTGGCGCCCTGCGGGCCGGGGGTGGAACGCCTTTATGAGGAAGCGGTCGAAACCTTCCCTGATATCCGGGTTGAGGTCGCGACATCCGATAACATCATGGGACCCAAAGCCGCAGCCGAACTGATCAAGCGGGTGCATAATCACGAGGTGCACCTTTTGATCGGCACGCAGATTTTGGCCAAGGGCTATCACTTTCCTATGCTGACCCTTGTGGGCGTGGTGGATGCTGACCTTGGCTTGGCAGGCGGTGATTTGCGCGCGGCAGAGCGTAGCTATCAATTGCTGACCCAGGTGGCCGGGCGCGCCGGGCGTGGCGATCGACCTGGCACGGTTATCTTGCAAACTGCGGATCCGGCCAACCGGGTGATCAAGGCGATTGCTGCGGGTGATCGCGATGCCTTTAACGAGGTGGAGCTGTCCCAGCGCATGACCCATGGCATGCCGCCGCATGGTCGCCTGGCCGCCCTTATTATAAGTGGCAAAAAAGAAAACGAGGTCGATGAAGCCGCCTGGCGCATTGGTCGTGTGGCACCGCGCGGGGATGGATTGATGGTCTTGGGGCCTGCCCCGGCACCGCTTTCGCTGTTGCGCGGGCGCTATCGTCGACGCTTCATGATCCGGGCTGACAAGTCGGTCAAGATGCAGGCGCTGATCCATGACTGGCTGTCAAAGGTGAAGACGCCGGGCAGTGTCCGCGTGCAGGTCGATATTGACCCCTACAGCTTTATGTAAGGTGGATTTCGTTTGGGGCGCTTATTGCGAATATTGCGACTGCCACCAGTCGTAGCCGTCCGCGCCAAGATAGCGTTCAAATATTTCCAGCAAGCGACCATCGTCGCGCATCTCGCGGATGATTTTGTCATATTCGGCCAGAAACATATCCTTGCCCGGATAGTTGGATGCCCGTGAGAACACATTATAATAGGGCGCCCGGCGCAGCGGCGGATACAGGAAGGCCAGCTTGTCGCGATAGCGATTCTCAAGGCTGTCATAAATGGTATTCAGGTAATTGACCGGCACCGCATCAAAACGCTTTTGCAGCAGCATCGGAATCAAAAGATCACCGCGCGCCACCGTCTGGATATCCAGACCGGAATTCCAGAATGCAGGGGTATAGGAATAATCGGCCGCCGCCCCGATCCGCACCCGTGACAGGTCGGAAAACTCTTCAAACCGGATGGTATCCTTGTCCTCGGCGCGGACGGCAAAGCGCCAATCAAGCAACAGATGGGCTTCGTCCGGATAAATAAGGTACTTGGCGCGTTTGTCGTTCATCGACAGGGTCAGGATGATATCGGATGTGCCATTACGCGCATTGTGCAGCAACCGGCTGCCAGTATCGACAAAACGAAAGACATAATCGCTGATCCCCATGGTGTTGAGGACCTCGGTCATGATGTCGATATCGATGCCTTTGGGTTCTTCGTGGCCCATCCATTTAAGGGGTTCTTCTTCAAGCCCCTCGATAATCAGGGTGCGCGCCATCGACTGTTTGCCTTGAAAGAACATCAAGGCCAGCAGCATCAAGATACAGATCAGAAAGTTTTCCGATCGAAAGGCTCTTTCGAGGCGATATGGCACGGGCATCCCGGTTCGCATGGTTGGTGGTCGGGAAATGATACGGCATCTTGTGCGCCATCACGAATAGAATCTTGTGGGTTTTGCGGTGCTTGCGGGTTTTCAGGTGGTACTGGATACAGAGACAGGAATTCACTAGGGTCATTTGATCGCCTCCCGCATGCCCAGCCAACAGCACCGAGATTACTGTCCATGACCTATAAGCTTTTTTACGCGCCCGGAACTGCCAGCATGGCAGTACACTGGATGCTGATCGAACTCGGTGTGCCGTTCGAGACTACACTGGTCGATATTGAAAACGGTGAACAACGCAATCCCGACTATCTTCAGCTTAACCCGACCGGGCGTGTGCCGACTTTGATCATTGATGGCACTGCATATGGCGAAACCGTCGCTTTGATGATGTTATTGGCAGAAAGGCATTCCGACAGTGGGCTTGCGCCCGAGCCAGCGAGTCCAAAAAGAGCCGAATGGCTGCAGCTTGCGATTTATATTGCCAATACCCTGATGCCTGCGATGCGCGACTGGCTTTATGCTGCCAAGGACGGCGATCCCGACGGGGCCGGTGCGGTCAAGGCGCTGGCGGAAAAACGGATCAGTGCCGTCTGGGATGATTTCGAAGCCCGCCTGTTGAAAAACGGCGCGTATTTGCTGGGCGATCAATTCGGGATGGTCGACATGTTGGCTGTCATGTTGATGCGTTGGTCGCGCAAAATGCCGTGCTCTGCCATCGACAGGCTGACTTTGCGCCAATATGTCGAACGCATCACCTCTCGTCCGTCCTTTATTGAGCTCAGCACCCGTGAAGGTCTGTCTGGTTGGCCGACCTGAGCGTGACCAACAGGACCCATACCGGTGAATGCTGCGTCATTTCGGCCAAAACAACGTGACCTTGGTCACAGTCGGGGCGGGTTTCTACGCTGTTTTTGCTAAAGGATCGCGCGATTGGTCCCGTTTTGGGGGATTCGTCGCCGGAATCAGGAATTCATTAACCTTCGGACCTGATCGGCGATTGCAGGCGTGTTATAAAATAGTTGTAAGCCTGCCTTAAAAATGGGCGATTTCGGGGTGTTTTTGCCCATCTTTGCCAAAGAATGGAAAAGAGCGCGCAATTGCGCTTGCGCGGGGGTTGCCCCCTCCAAGGACATGTGATACCAAACGCTCGCTTCCCGGAAGGAAACCCTTTCGGGGGATCATTTTTTTATACGTATCCGAGTCGTTCTCATAACCAGAATTGAGGGCTTTCACCGGTGTCCCAAAATACTGCCGCGACCGGGCTCCAAGGGCGCTACGCCACAGCACTGTTTGACTTGGCCAATTCGGCCAACCAGCTTGATGTTGTCAAAAGCGATCTTGAATTGCTCGACCAGGCCATCGCAAACAGCGATGACCTCCGGAATGTACTCCGCAGTCCCGTGATTTCCCGGGACGTGCAGGCCAAGGCGATGGCGGCTCTTCTGGATAAACTCGGCGTTTCCGAGTTGACCAAGAAGACCGTTGGGCTTCTGTCTCAGAAGCGTCGTCTGTTTGCCCTGCCGGCTGTTGTCGATTCCTACCTTTCCATGCTCTCGGCTCACAAGGGCGAAGTTACCGCACAGGTGACCTCGGCAAATGAGCTGAAAAAAGAGCAAATCGAAGCTGTTACCGGCGCTCTCAAAGAAGTTGTCGGCGCCACTGTCAAAGTGGACCTTAAAGTTGATCCGGCTGTTCTTGGCGGTCTTGTCGTCAAGGTCGGTTCCCGGGTTTTTGATGCCTCGCTTCGTACTAAACTGCAGAAGCTCGAGCTCGCTATGAAAGGGGTTGCGTGATGGAAATCCGCGCCGCGGAAATCTCCGCTATTCTCAAGGATCAGATTGCCAATTTTGGTGCTGAAGCCGAAGTTGCCGAAGTCGGTCAGGTTCTGTCCGTCGGTGACGGTATTGCCCGTGTTTACGGTCTGGACAACGTCCAGGCTGGTGAACTCGTTGACTTCCCGGGTGGCATTAAGGGCATGGCCCTTAACCTCGAAGAAGACAACGTCGGTGTCGTGATCTTCGGTTCTGACCGTTCGATCAAGGAAGGTGACCAGGTTAAACGTACTGGCGCCATCGTTGACGTCCCGGTTGGTAAAGAACTTCTGGGTCGCGTTGTTGACGGTCTGGGTAACCCGATCGACGGCAAGGGTGACCTTGCTGCCAAAGAACGTCGCCTTGCCGACGTCAAGGCACCGGGCATCATCCCGCGTAAATCGGTTCACGAGCCGGTACAGACCGGTATCAAGTCGATTGACTCCCTGATCCCGATTGGCCGTGGCCAGCGTGAGCTGATCATTGGTGACCGTCAGACCGGTAAAACCGCCATCATCGTTGACACCATTCTGAACCAGAAGCCGGTGAACGATGCAGCGAAATCCGACAGCGACAAGATGTTCTCCATCTATGTTGCAGTTGGTCAGAAACGTTCGACCGTTGCACAGGTTGTTAAGGTCCTTGAAGAGCGCGGCGCGATGGAAAACACCATCATTGTTGCTGCGACCGCATCCGACCCGGCGCCGATGCAGTTCATCGCACCGTTCGTTGCTTGCGCAATGGGTGAGTACTTCCGTGACAACGGCATGCACGCAACCATCTTCTATGATGATCTGTCCAAGCAGGCTGTTGCTTATCGTCAGATGTCGCTGCTGCTTCGCCGCCCGCCGGGACGTGAAGCATTCCCGGGTGACGTCTTCTATCTGCACTCCCGTCTGCTGGAACGTGCTGCGAAGATGAATGACGAAAACGGCGCTGGCTCGCTGACCGCACTTCCGGTCATTGAAACTCAGGGTAACGACGTTTCCGCGTTTATTCCGACCAACGTGATCTCGATCACCGACGGTCAGATCTTCCTTGAAACCGACCTGTTCTACAAAGGCGTACGCCCGGCTGTGAACGTTGGTCTGTCGGTTTCGCGTGTTGGTTCGTCCGCACAGATCAAAGCGATGAAGCAGGTTGCCGGCTCGATCAAGCTGGAACTCGCACAGTATCGTGAGATGGAAGCATTCGCTCAGTTCGCATCGGACCTCGATCCGGCGACCCAGAAACTTCTGGCCCGTGGCGCACGTCTGACCGAGCTGCTCAAGCAGCCGCAGTACTCGCCGCTCAAGGTCGAAGAGCAGGTTGTTGTGATCTATGCTGGTGTTAAAGGCTACCTGGATAACGTTCCGGTAACCAAGATCCGCGCCTTCGAAGAACAGTACCTGTCCGAAATTCGTTCGGCTGGTGCTGATATCCTCGATGCGATCCGCACCGAGCAGAAACTGTCTGACGAGACAGAAGGCAAGCTGAAAGCGTTCCTCGACAAGTTCGCGAAAACCTTCGCGTAAGACTGAAACTTAGGCGAAGGAGGAAACGCAATGGCTAGTTTGAAGGATCTGCGCTCGCGCATTGCCAGCGTCAAATCGACGAGGAAGATTACCTCGGCGATGAAGATGGTGGCAGCCTCCAAGCTCCGTCGTGCACAGGATGCAGCGGAAGCAGCCCGTCCCTATGCGGAACGCATGGGGACGATGCTGGGCCGTCTTGCAACTGCCGTCGGCAGCAACGAAGGGGCTCCGAAGCTTCTGGCCGGTACCGGTAAGGACGATGTGCATCTGCTCGTCGTCTTCACCGCAGACCGTGGCCTTTGCGGTGGTTTTAACGCATCGATCGTGAAAGCGGCTCGACTCAAGGCACTCGCTCTTAAGGGCGAAGGCAAGACCGTTAAAATCATCTGCGTTGGCCGCAAGGGCTCAGATGCGCTCAAGCGTGAATTTGGTGACAATATTGTCGCCCGGTATACTGGCATCGAGGGCAAGAAGGGGATTGATTTCTCCTCTGCAACCGAGGTGGCAGACAAGGTTCTGGCGCTTTATGACGAAGGCGAATTCGACGTCTGCACGATCTTCTACAACAAGTTCGTGTCCGCGATTTCGCAGGTAGCAACCGCTCAGCAGCTGATCCCGTTCGCGGGTGAAGAAGTTGACGGCGAGGAAGAAGCAACCGGTTCTTCTGCGGTTTACGAATACGAACCGTCCGAAGAAGCCATTCTGGCTGATTTGCTGCCGCGTAACGTTGGCGTCCAGATCTTCGGTGCAATGCTTGAAAGCAGTGCATCTGAACACGGCGCGCGTATGTCCGCGATGGATAACGCAACCCGCAATGCCGGCGACATGATCGACCGACTGAGCATCGAGTATAACCGCTCACGTCAGGCTCAGATCACCAACGAACTGATTGAAATCATTTCCGGCGCCGAGGCTTTGTAAGCGGGTCGCAGGAAGTTAACGGATAGCTTTGTCCGAGCAGGAGACAATACCTATGGCGAACAAGAAGGCGGGGAAAATTTCCCAGGTAATGGGCGCCGTCGTCGACGTTAAATTCGACGGCGAACTGCCTCCCATTCTGAATGCGCTGCATGTTGACAACAACGGTCAGCGCCTGGTTCTTGAAGTTGCACAGCACCTTGGTGAAAATGCGGTTCGTACGATCGCAATGGACACCACCGAAGGTCTGAAGCGCGGTCAGGAAGTCATCGATACCGGTGACGCGATCTCGGTTCCGGTTGGTCCGGAAACCCTGGGTCGTATTCTGAACGTTATCGGTGAGCCGGTTGACGAACGTGGTGAAGTCAAAGCGACCAAAACCGCGCCGATCCACCGTGAAGCACCGGACTTCGTCGATCAGGCAACCGACACCGAAATTCTGGTTACCGGCATTAAGGTCATCGACCTTATCGCGCCGTACACCAAAGGTGGTAAAATTGGTCTGTTCGGCGGTGCGGGCGTTGGTAAAACCGTCCTTATCATGGAACTGATCAACAACGTGGCAAAAGGCCACGGTGGTTACTCGGTCTTCGCCGGTGTTGGTGAACGTACCCGTGAAGGTAACGACCTCTATCACGAGATGATGGAATCGGGCGTTATCAATCCGGAAGGCGAATCCAAAGCGGCACTGGTTTATGGCCAGATGAACGAACCCCCGGGAGCCCGTGCACGTGTTGCTCTGACCGGTCTGACCCTTGCGGAATACTTCCGTGATGAAGAAGGCCAGGACGTTCTGTTCTTCGTCGATAACATCTTCCGCTTCACCCAGGCTGGTTCGGAAGTGTCCGCACTTCTCGGTCGTATCCCGTCTGCCGTGGGTTATCAGCCGACGCTGGCAACCGACATGGGTGCGCTGCAGGAACGTATTACCTCGACCAAAAAAGGTTCCATTACCTCGGTCCAGGCAATTTACGTCCCGGCCGATGACTTGACTGACCCGGCACCGGCAACGTCGTTTGCTCACCTTGATGCAACGACCACGCTGAACCGTCAGATTGCCGAGCTCGGCATCTACCCGGCAGTTGACCCGCTTGACTCCACCTCGCGTGCTCTTGATCCGGGCGTTATCGGTCAGGAACACTACGAGACCGCACGTGAAGTTCAGCGTGTTCTTCAGACCTACAAAGGTCTTCAGGACATCATCGCCATCCTCGGCATGGACGAGCTTTCGGAAGAAGACAAACTGGTCGTGGCACGTGCCCGTAAGATCCAGCGTTTCCTTTCGCAGCCGTTCCACGTTGCAGAGGTCTTCACCGGTACTCCGGGCGTGTTCGTTCAGCTCGAAGACACCATCAAGGCATTCAAGGCGATCTGCGCTGGTGAATATGACCACATGCCGGAGCAGGCATTCTACATGGTCGGCACCATCGAAGAAGCCATCGAAAAAGCCAAGAAGATGGCCGAAGCTGCCTAAGGCAGCTTTGGTCCCCCTCCGGCTAAGGAGCGAGGATTGTCATGACTGATACGACTGTACTGGAACTTGTTTCACCGTCTGCCCTGCTCAAATCTGAGCCGGTTGAGATGGTCGTTGTTCCGGGCACGGACGGGAATTTTGGTGTGCTGCCGAAGCATTCGCCGATGATCTCGACCATTCGTCCGGGTGTCATCGACATCTATGCAGGTGGTAAGGTTTCCGAACGTATCTTCGTTGCTGGCGGTGTTGCAGAGGTTAATCCCGAGCGTTGCACCATTCTGGCAGAAGAAGCGGTTCCGGTTTCCGATTTGAAAGCTGACGAAGCGCAGGCCCGTCTTGAAGCGGCAGAAGCCGACCTCAAGACTGCCGAGACTGCACACGACAAAGCCAATGCCGAGCGTGCGCTCGACGTGGCCCGTGCACAGATCCAGGCCCTGACCAACTAATCGTCGGTTTCAGAAAATCATTTAAAAAGGCCGTCCCGATGGGGCGGCCTTTTTGTTATCTACTGGCGAGGCGAGACTATCCGCGCCAGCCTGCTTGGGTACGCAAGGATGAGGCCTGTAAGAACCAGCCCCCCGCGAACCCGACCACCAGAACCAATCCGAAAGTGACCAACACCATCGGGCCCGCGATTTGGGCGATCTCGACCAGATTGATTGAGCCGATGGCTTGGGCGGCCGCAATGGCAATTGCGCTTCCCGTCAGCACACCCACCAGCCCTCCAATTGCCACCATCAGGCCCGTTTCAAGCGCGCCGGTCTTGTTGATCTGATATGGCCGCACTCCCAGGGCGCGCAGCATGGCGAGGATTTCGGTTTGTTGCTGACGAAGCGCGATCAGCCCACACACAATCACCAGGATTGAACCAACGGTGGCAAGCGCTGTCAGTCCGATCAGGGCGGTTACCACGCCCTCGAATAACTGGGTCAGTTTCACCAGCACCTCGTTGACGAAGATCACAGGTATGTTGGGATAGGCCTCAAGCAAAGGTGCTACGGCAGTTTGCAGCTGGGCGCCGTCTTGCAGGTTCAGTGAACTGATCACGCCATGGTCAAAAACTGGTTCCATCGGTGAAAGCACAATCGGAAAATCAAGCCCAAGCCGTGTCCAATCAATCTGGCGCATGTTGGCGACCGTAACCTCATAGGACTGCCCCATGATATTAAGCGTCAACTGATCGCCAAGCGAAATACCGACGGCCCCTGCGACCCCGGCATCCAGCGATACAAGGTTTTGATTAACGCTGTCGGCGGCCCACCATTGCCCTTCGGTTATCGGGTTCTCGCGCATATCGCCTGTCGGCTGATCGGTCCAGGACATCCCGCGATCCCCGCGCAAGAACCAGTGATAGCGTCGCGGCACTTCAGCACGGGTCAGGGGCACTCCATTCAAATGGGTTACACGCCCGTGCAGGAAGGGCATCTGTGTGGCGGTCCTGACGGTGTCATGGCCCTGAGCTTTGCCCAGAAAAGCATTTTGTTCGGCGGGCGGGATATCGAAAAACACCACATCGGGTGTTTGTGACGGCAGAACCGATTTCAGATGGTGTCCTGCCAGCGCACCAAACAGCAGCACCGCACACAGACAGGGCATCGCGAGACCAAACGATGCTGTGATGGTTACGGTCGGGGCTGTGGGCCGTGCGATATTCCGCAGCGCCAAGCGCAGGCTGGGTGCAACCATGTGCTTTGTTGCAAGCCTTCCGGCCAGCATTTGGATCGCGCGACCAAGCAGGACAAACAGCCCCTGACAGGCGATCAATAGTCCCAGCACGACGAAGGCAAACCAACCCAGATCAATCAGGGCACCGGCGATGGCGAGCAGCCCAACCGCCAGCACGACTTTAAGCAACTTGAGCCCCGTCGACCGGGAGGCGTCCGAGTTTGCGGTTTGATGGCGAAATAGGCAGGCGGGCGAGGTCTGGCAGGCATCGCTCACCGGCTTGATGGCAACAAGTGCCACAAAGCCAAATACAAAGGCGATAATCATAAGGCCAGCGGAGAAATCCGGTTGAACGGCAAATCCAAGAGAGCCCGAAAGCATCGGTCCGATAACCATGCCAAGGGTTACGGTCAGGAACGCCGCGATCAGGATGGCGACACCGGTGATCAGCCCAAGCTGCCAGATAATACTCCACCCGATATCGCGCGGACGGGCGCCCAGGCTGCGCATGGTGGCAAATCGGGACTGTCTTGCGCCAAGGTCGGCACGCAAGGCATTTTGGATCGCACTTGTCGCGATGGCAAAAATGGCGATGCCCATCAAACTGACAAAGGCGGAGGCAAAATCGCCAATACGTTCAAGCCCCGGAACGCCATCCGCGGCATTGACGATCCGCCAGCCACTTTGGGGAAACCGGTCCTCAATGGCGGCGATAATCTGTTCGGGCGTCTGATTGCTGCCCGACGGCAGTTTGAGGCGCAAATACCAGTAAACCTGCTTGCCTGGCGCCAGAAGCGGATTATCGCGATAGGCCGTAAGCCTGACAATCACCCGGGGGCCAAGCGAGAACAATCTGAATGTGCGTTCCGGTTCCGCGGTGATGCTGGCGCGGATCTGATAGGGTTGACCGGCCAGCTCAAGGTGATTGCCAATCTCAAGGCCTGTTTGTTCAAGCAGTTCGAGTCCAACCACGATGCCGGGAATGCCGTCTTTGACAGCAAGGGCATCATTAAGTGGAATGTCGGGTGAAAGGGTGAGATTGCCATATAGCGGATAGGCCTGATCAACGGCCTTCAGTTCCGACAGAACCGATGGCTGATCGTTCGATTGTCCGACCATCACCCGTTGTTCGATGCTGATGCCAACTGTGCCAAGCGTTTCAAGAAAAATGATTTCTTCGTCCCTTGGCGCACGGTGAAACAGCCGCAACGATATATCGCCACCGATGGTCTGCTGGGCAGATTGGCGCAACCCGTCTCGCACCGATTGGGTCAAGCTGACGCTCAGCACCAGAATGGTCGTGGCAAAGACAAGTGTGGCAAAAAGGATTGCGATCCCTGTCCCGGGCTTGCGCAATTCGCGCAGCGCGATCCGCAGGCTCGTAGGGAAGTCGAAGGACCGGAAAAACACAGAAGTCGGGCGGGACACGGCAGTCTCGCTGGCAGAGGGTTACGGCGTGGGGGTTAACGCCAGCCCCAGCCAGAATGATTCGATCATTTTCATCAGCTCGATGAATTCTGTCACATCAACCGGTTTGCGCAAATAGCAGTTTGCGCCAGCGGCATAACACAGATCGACATCATGTTCGGCACCGGATGTGGTCAGGACAATGACCGGGATGGATGCACAATTGGGGTCATTACGAATATCGCTCAGCATTTCGCGGCCATCCTTGCGCGGCATATTCAGATCCAGAAGGATCAGGCGCGGGCGCGGCGAATTTCGATACGGGCCATCCTGCTGCAAGAATTGCAATGCTGTGATCGCATCTTTAACGTGATGCAATTCAACCGGTTGTTTGAACTCCCGCAGTGCTTCACGCACAAGGCGCGCGTCACCCGGATTATCTTCGATCAACAACAGGTTGTTTTTTGCGCCATTGTTTTGATCTGGCATGTTGATCCGCTATCCTTACGGGTGACCACGCAGTGAAATTGGTCATCCCTCAACTTTTCTTGCGTGAGCCTGTCAGACACTTGATCCCAAAGAAAAAGATGGCCCCCTGACGCATCAGATATTCTTTGAAAACGGATATATGATTTATTTCTTATCTATCCTTTAGTCTTATTCTCATACCCCAGCACGAACTTCAATTCAATAAGACTTCAGTAAAGTTGCAGATATTATCCGTATGTATGAGGTATAATGGCTCAAAAGTGCAGGAAAAAGGGTTCTGCGAAAACATTTTTTATCGGTATTTTTGCCGATAAATGCCGTTTTAGTTGGTCGAGATGCCGATTTCACGTGCCAGTGAATCGAATCGGGCCACCAGTCCCGGCTGGTCGAAAAAGACCTCGCCGGCTTTTTCATAGGCGGCTTTTGCATCGCTTTCCTGACCCAGCACCATATAGGCCTGCATCAGACGCGCCCAGCCATCCGGATCGTTCGGCTCGGTCTCCAGGCGTTCTGCCAAGCCATTGACCATCGACATCACCATTTCCTGACGCTGTTCGGCTGTCAGTTCCTCGGCTGCTGCGATGTCGTCTTGGCTTGGGCCCGGGGTGCGTTCAGCAAGGTTCAGGCGACCTTCGATGTCGATCCCCTGGGCAAGGGCGGCTTCATTGATCCGCCCGACCACCATCGGTACCCACGGCGCATCGGCAGGGGCGCCGTTGGCAAGCGCGATCCAGCGATCAACGGCGGCACCAACATTGCCTTCCTGCGCATCGGCAAGGCCCAGATAGAACTGGATACGTGGATCGGTGCTATCGGTTTGTTCGGCTTCGCGCAAAACACCGCGCGCGGTCGTGTTGATCTGACCGTTACTCGCACGCACAAGGCTTTCGGCATACATCGCCAGATAATCGCCGTCACGGCCCGACCGTTTGACGGTTTCAAGGAATGCGGTCTGGGCTTCTTCCGGGCGGCCAAGTGCCATCAGGCTGGCACCAAGCAACTCCCATGCGCGGATGTCATCCGGGTTTTCCAGAAGCTTCTGCGACAGGTCGCTGACCGCACGGTTCAGCACCGACTGGCGGTCTTCATCGGCAGTTTGCGCCATGCGCATGGCATTGATTTCATCGGCGCGGCTGGCAATCGGGCGGTCCGGCATGGTCGGGCTGCCCAGATCAAGATAAAGACCAATCCCGCTGGCAATGAACAGAACGATAAAGCCTGCGGCAGTTGCGCGCACCGGCGAACGCGCCGGCGCGGTGCTTGGTGTCACGTCGCTTGATTGTTGCTTCTTGATCCGCTGATCGGCTGCCAGAATGCGGCGCTGGACCTCAATCCGGGCTGCACTGGCCTGCTCAGAACTCAGAACACCACGCTCGATATCGCGGTCGATCTCGGAAAGCTGATCACGATACACGGCAAGGTCACGTGAAAGTTCGCTTTCCGGGCTGGCATCCTCGCCGTCAGGCGTCGGCGACGCGGTGCCGGCATTCTGATCGCTTGTATCGGCTTTGTTTTTTTGGAAAATCGGCCACAGAATGAAACCCGCAAGCAGCAGGGTAATCGCGCCAAGAACAATCCAGATGGTCATGAGTGTTTCCTGTCCTTGGCTTACTCTGCGGGAACCGCTTTGGCGGCAGTCTTGTGCGAACGGGTCGGTGCACCGATGCGATAGCGACGGTCAGACAATGACATCAATCCGCCAAACACCATGACAAGTCCGCCAAACCACATCCAAGGGATCATTGGTTTGACATAGAACCTGGTGATCCATTTGCCACTCTCATCCTGATCACCAATCACGGCATAGATATCGCCGGTGAAGCTCGATTGAATGCCGGCTTCGGTTGTCGGCATGCCCTCGACCGTGTAAACGCGTTTTTCCGGTGTCAGGACAACCGTGCGTTCGCCCGGTGTGGTGATGGTGATTTCACCTTCGCGCGCGGCATAGTTCGGGCCCTGATATTCGCGGATATCGCTCAGGGTGAAGGTGTGTCCGGCAAGATCGGTACTTTCACCAACCGCAAGCGATTGCACCGCTTCCTGGGTCCAGGCTTGCGATCCGGTGATGCCGGCAACCAAAATTGCCACACCGGCATGGGCAAGCGTCGTCCCGTGGGCGGAGCGCGGCAGATTGCGCATACGCCGCAGACTGTTGCCAATCGGTTCGCGGAACAGTTTGATGCGCCCCGCCCATTCAAGGATCGATCCGACAAACAGCCAGGCCGCCAGCCCCATACCAAACAGGGCGATCGCCGGGCCGCCCGCAAGCCACAGGGTAACCAGCACGATCACGGCGGTCGCGGCCAGCGCAATTCTGAGCTTGTTGAACACACCCATCAGGTCGGCACGTTTCCACGGCATCAGCGGACCGAACGCCATGGCGACAATCACCGGGGTGATGATCGGAACGAACGTCGCGTTAAAGAACGGTGCGCCGACCGAGATCTTCTCGCCAGTCATGGTTTCAAGCAATAGCGGATAAAGCGTTCCCAGCAATACCATGGCGGCTGCGATCGAAAGCAGCACATTGTTAAACACCAGTGCCCCTTCGCGCGAAATCGGCTGGAACAATCCGCCCCCCTTCAGGGACGGTGCACGCCACGCATAAAGTGTAAGCGATCCGCCAACCGTGATGCACAGCAGGAACAGGATAAACACCCCGCGCGTCGGGTCCGTGGCAAAGGCATGCACTGATGTCAGCGCGCCCGAACGTACAAGGAAGGTCCCCAGAAGCGAGAAGGAAAAGGCCAGGATCGCCAAAAAGATCGTCCAGCTTTTCAGCGCATCGCGTTTTTCCACCACGATGGCCGAATGCAACAGCGCCGTACCGGCAAGCCAGGGCATGAAGGATGCGTTTTCAACCGGGTCCCAGAACCACCAGCCACCCCAGCCAAGCTCGTAATAGGCCCACCAGGACCCAAGGCCGATACCCGCGGTCAGAAAGACCCAGGCGGCCAGTGTCCAGGGCCGTACCCAACGTGCCCAGGCCGGATCAACCCGACCTTCAATCAGGGCTGCGACCGCAAAGGCAAAGGCCACCGAAAAACCGACATAGCCGAGATACAGGAACGGCGGATGAATGGCGATGCCCGGGTCCTGCAAAAGCGGGTTCATGCCTTCCCCGTCAAGCGGCGGGTTCAAAACGCGCTCAAACGGGTTGGAGGTCAGAACGATAAACAGGATAAAGCCAGCCCCGATGAGGCCCATCACGCCTAAGACACGCGCAAGCAGGGTCGGCGGCAGATTGCGACCAAATGCCGCGACCGCGCCGCCAAACAGGGTCAGGATCAGCACCCAAAGCAGCATTGATCCTTCGTGATTGGCCCAAACCCCGGTAATCTTGTAGATCATCGGCTTGGAGGTATGGCTGTTGTTCAGAACATTCAGGACCGAGAAATCGGAACTGACATAGGCATAGGTCAGCGCAAGGAAACTGGTCGCAACCAGCGCAAAGCACGCAATCGCCAAACGCGGGGCGACAACCAGAAGCGCCGGATCACGCCGGGATGCCGCCAGAAACGGAATGGTGGATTGGGCCACTGCCGTCACAAGTGACAGAATCAGCGCGTAATGTCCGATCTCTACAATCATATTATCGTTTCTCGTCCCTAGCAGGCCTGTTGTGGGTTCTCTCGTCTGCCCGAATGCGACATATAATCCCTTTAAAAAGGCTTGGAAACCTTGCGGAATATCAAATATGCGCTATTTGCTGCCCTAGGACGGGCGAAATTATGGCAATAGACATTACATATTGTACGCAAACAGGCTATAAAACGATGGTCAGACAGCGTATTGGCAGGCCAGAGGTCAACAAAGTATGAGTCAATGTCCCGTCATTGACATAGCACAGAAAGAGATGTGGGCGCGTCGTGCTACGACGGCCTCCATTGTCATTGCTGCTATTCTGATTGGCATCAAGGCCGTTGGCTGGTTCCTGACCGATTCCGTCAGTCTTCTGTCATCGATGGTCGACAGCATGCTTGATGTCGGAACGGCAGTCGTCAATTTCATGGCGGTCCGTTCTGCCTGGCGTCCGGCTGATCACGATCATCGCTTTGGCCATGGCAAGGCCGAACCATTGGCCGGGCTTTTCCAATGTGCATTCATGATCGGTGCGGCGGTGTTCGTTGTTGCCGAGGCCTCGTCCCGGGTGTTCGATCCGCAGCCGCTGCGCTACGCGACCGAGGGCATCTGGATGATGGCGGTGTCGATGGTCATGACACTTGGACTGGTCGTGCTGCAGCGCAAGGCCGCCCGCGTGTCGGGGTCGGTCGCTGTTGAAGCCGATTCTTTGCAATATACCAGCGATATTCTGGCCAATGCGGCCGTGATCCTTGCCCTTGTTCTGGGCATGTCGGGCTTCTTGTGGGCCGATCCGCTGATTGGTGTGGTGGTAGCCGGGTTCCTTGTTATTTCCGCAGTCAAGGTTGGCAAGCATTCGATCAAGGTTCTGATGGATGCGGAACTTCCCGATTCTGATAGTCAGCGGATCATTGAACTGGCGATGAAAAACGCCTCTGTCATCGGCATTCACCGTCTGCGGACCCGCTCGTCGGGTGTGCATCGCTTTGCCGAGATCGAGCTGATTATGGATGGCGGCATGCTGATGCGCGAATCGCACACCATCTGCCATCAGGTGATGGACAGCATCCGCTCGGAATATCCCGATCTCGATATCACCATCCATCCCGAGCCGCCCGAAGACATCCACCTTGATGAATTCAGCGGCTATACCGAGGATCCGGAATTCTGGCACACCGGCCGTGCCAAACGCGCTGGCCAGCATGACATCCCGGTCAATAATACCGGCGGCGAAGTCGCGGCCATGGGGCGCTAAGTCCCGTCCATTTTCAGTCACGGCTCCAAAAAGAATGGCGGACCCTTTCGGGCCCGCCTTTATTGTTTGCAGTGTTTTTGCAGTTTGCTGTGTAGGAACTTAAAGAACGGTAAGCATGCTTGCGACCAATGGATGGCGGACAATGTCCTTGTCGCGCAATTGGACACAGGCGACATCATCAACATTTTCAAGCCGTTCGGACATTTCCGAAAGACCCGACATTTCCGGCAGAAGGTCGGTCTGGTCCGGATCGCCGGTCAGGATCATGGTTGAATTCCAGCCAAGCCGGGTGACCAGCATCTTGAGCTGCCCGTATGTGCAGTTCTGTGCTTCATCGATCACGACAAAGGCGTTGTTAAGTGTGCGACCGCGCATATAGCCGATCGGTGCAATTTCGATCGTGCCATCGGAAATATAAGTCTTAAGGCGCTTGGCCCCCAGACGGTCATTGAGCGCATCATAAAGCGGGCGCAGATACGGGGCCATTTTGGCTTCGACATCGCCGGGCAGGAAGCCGATATTTTCCCCGGCCTCGACCGCCGGCCGCGCCAGAACAATGCGGGCGATATCGCCGTTATCAAGCGCCTCGACGGCCTTGGATACCGCGATATAGGTCTTGCCTGTCCCGGCCGGGCCAAGGGCCATGACCAGGTTGAAATTGTCGATGGCCTCCATCAGGGCTGCCTGGTTCTCACTTTTCGGGCGGATGTTGCGGCGGTAGCTTTGATCGCGTTGTCCTTTCTGTTCTGGTTCACCAAGCGGATGCCAATCGGCATTCTTTTCATCAAACAGCTCATGAACATTGGTATTAGACTGTTGCGGACGGTTACGACGACGTGCTGCGCGCTTACCCATGACGATCACCTCAACAAAGTTGCCAAAAAAGCAAAACGCGCCATTCCGTCATGGAAAGGCGCGCATTCAATTTTCATCTTGCGATGGAAGTGGCGGTAGGAGTTTCCGCCGGTCGCAGCATGTTGCATGTGCGATCCGGGGGGCGAAAATTCTCGTTTTAAGACGCTTTTTCGCGGCACTCGGGAACCCCTCCTGCGGTCCAGTTATTGACCGTTGACTGGAATCGTACCCCTATATGCAGTGTCTTGTCACGGGTTTTTGCGCGATTAAATTTTCATGAAACAGGATTGTGAGTCTTTTCAGATGTTTATCCCGCATCTGCGAAGGAAGTTTTTTCGATCAACCCTGCGTTGACGCATCTGATCGCGATGGCAGGGCGGCACTGATCACCCAGGCGAGCGTCAAAAACGCAATCGATGTCACAAGACAGCCAACCAGCCCACCATACAGATACGCCACCCCCGAAAGCACCGTGCCGGTCAATCGCCCGATGGCGTTGGACATATAATAAAACCCGACATTCATCGCGACCTTGTCGCCCTCGGCATAGGCCAGGATCAGATAGGAATGCAGCGATGAATTGATGGCAAAAACAACCCCGAACACCAGCAACCCGCCCAAAACCGCAAGTTCCGGCGCGATATCGCGCGTGATGGCGGCGGCGATTACGGCGGATACGGCAATCAGGGCCGAAATCCAGATTTGCGCTGTCCGGCCATCGGGTTCGCGGGTTTTTGCCCGCAACATCTTGGGCGCGATGGCCTGGATAAAGCCATAGCCGATCACCCAAAGCGCCATGTAGCTGCCGACCTCGATATGGCTCCAGCCAAGCTCGGATGCCAGAAACACCGGTAACCCAACAACAAACCAGATATCGCGCGATCCAAACAAAAACAGTCGGGCCGCCGACAGGACATTGATCTTGCGATCGCGTGAAAACACATCGCGAAATTTCGGCTTCATTGCACCTGCCGGGCCCGCCATCGCAGAGCCGAGCGAGATGGCAACAGCCATAAGTGTCAGCGCAAGACCCGCCGCCATCGCCAGAAGCGCACCGGAAAAACCAAGCCAGGATAAAAGCGCCCCGCCCATGAAAAAGCCGATGCCCTTAAGCGCATTCTTCGATCCGGTCAGAAGTGCTACCCACCGGAAAAGCGCGCCTTCGGCGTCAGTTGGCACCAGAACCTTGATCGCGGACTTGCTCGACATCTTGGTCAGGTCCTTGGCTACACCCGATGCCGCCTGAAGCCCCATGACATAGGCGACCGAAATCGCGGGCAACCAGTCCGGATTGGTAAATGACAGCGCGGTCAAGGATGCGATTTGCAATGCCAGCCCGGCAAACAGGGTAAAGCGCAATCCGCGCGCCTGTGCTAACCATCCGCCGACCAGATTGGTGACGATCCCGGCCACTTCATAAAGGATGAACAGAAGCGCGATCTCAAACGCCGAATAGCCCAGCGCATGAAAGTGCAACAGCACCAGCATGCGCAGCGCTCCATCGGTCAGCGTAAAGCCCCAATAGGCCCCGGTGACCAGCGCATAGTTGCGGATTGCGGCGGACATTTGCCCTAGTTCCCCAAAAGATGTTGCGCGACTTTGACGGTCAGATCCGCCATGCGGCAGACATATCCCCACTCATTGTCATACCAGGCCAGAATTTTGACCTGTCTTTTGTCGATCACCATGGTCGAACCGGCATCAATGATCGAAGACCGGCTGTCATTAAGGTAATCGGCACTGACCAGCGGGCGGTCCTCATAGCCCAGAATCCCCGAAAGGTATGTTTCCGAGGCCTCGCGCATCAGGCGGTTGACGGTCTCGGCGTCGGTATCCTCGGCAACTTCGAACACGCAATCGGTCAGCGACGCATTAAGCAACGGCACCCGCACGGCAATGCCGTTCAGCTTGCCCTTGAGTTCCGGGTAAATCATCGTGATCGCGGTCGCCGATCCGGTGCTGGTCGGGATCAACGATTGCAGGCACGACCGTGCGCGCCGCAAATCCTTGTGCGGCAGATCGACAATCGTCTGGGTGTTGGTCACATCATGAATGGTGGTGATCGATCCATGCACGATGCCAAGTTTCTCATGCATGACCTTGACCACGGGGGCCAGACAGTTCGTCGTGCAACTCGCCGCCGTCAGAAGGTGATGCTGGGCCGGGTCATAAAGATCATCATTCACGCCATAAACGATATTCAGCGCGCCTTCCTTGACCGGGGCGGCAACGATGACCTTTTGAACCCCCTGATCAAAATAGGGCTGCAATGTCTCGGGCGTTTTGAACTTGCCAGTGCATTCCAGAACAATATCGCATCCCATGCCGACCCAGTCGGTTTCACCCGGCGTGGCATTCTCGCTAAAGCTGATCTTGTGGGTCTGATCGATCACCACATGGTCATCGATGCAGGCAACGCCGTTGCCCCAGCGGCCATGGACCGAATCAAATTCCAGCAAGTGTGCGGCGGTAACAGCCCCGCCCTTGATTTCGTTGATATGGACAAATTCAAGGTTCGGGTGCCCCCAGCCAGCACGCAGAACCAGACGCCCCATGCGGCCAAAACCATTGATGCCAACGCGAATTTTCTGGCTCATCTCAGGACTCCGTTACTTTGCAATATTTGCAACATTTGAAGGGGTAAACCAGCCACGCGTCCGATTGGCGATGGCGACAAGCGACAGCATCACCGGCACTTCGACCAGCACACCGACCACAGTGGCAAGGGCGGCCCCCGATGAAAATCCAAACAGCCCGATGGCGGTTGCCACAGCCAGTTCAAAGAAGTTCGAAGCCCCGATCATCGAAGATGGGGCAGCGATTTTATGCTCCACGCCCAGCACCTTGTTGGCGACATAGGCAATGGCGGCAATGAAATAGGTCTGCAAAATGATCGGCACGGCCAGAAGGGCAATGATCATCGGCTGGGCAATGATCTGTTGCCCCTGAAAGGCAAACAGCAAAACCAGCGTGCTGAGCAGTGCGATCATCGAAACGGGTTTGAGCTTGGCATCAAAATCATTGAATGCTGCAACCCCGCCCTTCATCAGGCGGCTTCGGATGATCTGGCCGGCAATCACCGGAATGACGATAAAGGCCACCACCGAAATGGTCAGCGTTTCCCACGGAATGGTGATCGCTGAAATGCCCAGCAACAGGGCGACAATCGGCGCAAAGGCAAAGATCATGATCGTGTCATTAAGTGCCACCTGGGTGAGGGTGAAATTCGCATCCCCCTTGGTCAGATGCGACCAGACAAACACCATCGCCGTGCAGGGTGCCGCACCCAAAAGGATCAGACCGGCAATATAGCTTTCAATCTGTGCCTCGGGCAGGAGCGGGCGAAACAAAAAGCCGATAAACAGCCAGCCAAGGGCGGCCATGGTGAACGGCTTGATCAGCCAGTTGACTCCCAGCGTCACACCAATGCCGCGCCATTGGCGGCCGACCTCATGAAGCGCGCCAAAATCGACCTTCATCAACATCGGCACAATCATCAGCCATATGAGAACCGTGACCGGCAGATTGATCTCATAGGCAGTCAGATTGCCAATCGCCTGAAACAGGTCGGGGAACAATTCGCCAAGAACAATGCCGATCACAATGCTTGCGGCCACCCAGATGGTCAGAAAACGTTCGAACAAGTTCATTGGGGCTGATTCACTATTGGTGTCGCTCATGCTTCCTCGCTGCTCGAGGTTTTCCCGATCTTGTCGAGTTCATTTTGAAGTGACAGCCGGTCGAGAGACTTGAATGGGAGGCTGGTGAAGATCGAAATCCGGTTGCGCAACATGCGATAGGTTTCAGCAAATGCCAGGCGTTTTTCTGCTTCGCTGCCTTCGGCCCCTGCTGGATCGGGCACACCCCAATGGGCGGTCATTGGCGAGCCGGGAAAAATTGGGCAGTCTTCATTTGCCGTGGCGTCACAAACCGTAAAGACGAAATCAAATTTGATTTCATCCTGACCCGCATAGGTTTCCATGTCTTTGGAGGAAAACTTCGCCATATCATGACCCAGGCTTTCCAGAAGTTCGCGAGCGTAGGGATGTATTTCACCGCGCGGGTGGGAGCCAGCACTATAGCCAAAGAAATGATCATGACCTTCTTTTTTCAAGATGGCTTCGGCCATGATGCTTCTTGCCGAATTGGCGCGGCACAGGAAAAGCACGTTGTAGGTACCACCAGACATGGCGATTTATCCTCTGCAAAAGGCGTTGTGAACTAACAGCAGCCGTCATTTGATGGCCGAACAATTCCGCAAAGTTCCGGGCGGCCATGGCAGCAGTCATCGGCAAGGAACCCCAGAAGATCGCGCATCGCGTCGGGGACAATCCGGTAAATGATCGACCGGCCTTCGCGTGTGTTGGTGATCAGTCCGGCCTGACTAAGTGTGGTCAGGTGCGATGACATGGTGTTGTGCGGGATCGACAGCTGCCGGGCCAGTTCGCCCGCGGCAATGCCATCATTCCCCGCCCGGACCAGCAACCGGAAAGCCGCCAGTCTGTGTTCCTGTGCCAGGGCGCCAAGGGCGCTGATTGCGTGTTTTGTTTCCATATGTCTGGAAATATCGACATATTGGTATTTTGGCAAGTGACATTTGTATTTCAGTCGGTGCAATTGTTGCCTCGAACGTCAAAAGACAATTGATATCAATGTGGTAACGGTGTTGAAAAAAATACATTTAAATAACTAGAAATATAGTTATAATTGTTGCATGAGTGAGAAAACCATTACACCGGCCTTTGCCGCCCTGGGTCATGAAGCCCGTTTGAAAATTTATCGCCTGCTCGTCAAGGCAGGCGACGACGGGCTTAATATTGGCGATATCGGACGGCTGCTTGGTTTGCCGGCCTCAACGCTTTCCCATCATCTGGGCACGTTGGTTCAGGCCGGGCTGGTCAAACAGGAAAAGCTGGGGCGCGAAACCCGCAATCGGGCGGATTTTGATGTGATGCGCGATCTTGTCGGCTTCATCACCGATGAATGCTGCAGTGGTGTTGATCTTGATGCAGTGCGGGAACCAGAAACAACCTGCTAGGTCAGGTTGTTTTTTGGATAAATACAACTAGTTTTCTAGGGATATGGACATGAGTGCCCTGACAATTCAATTGCGCCGCTTTGGGACATCTGCCCGGCAAATCGATCGGGTTTTGCTGGCGGCCTGTGCCATCCTGGTTGCGATCCTGATCTTTGACGCGCCGCAATTTGTCCCGAGTGTGCTGTTTACTGCAGGCTCATTTGTCGAAACTGCACCGTTTCTTGTCCTCTCGATCGGGATTGCTGCCTATGCCACGGCAACCGGCGCCGATAACCTGATTTCACGTGCTTTTGCCGGGCGACCGGTGCGGATGGTCTTCACCGCTGCGGCCTTTGGTGCGCTGTCACCCTTTTGCTCCTGCGGGGTGATCCCGTTGATTGCAGCCTTGCTTGCCATGGGGGTTCCATTGGCCCCCGTCATGGCGTTTTGGCTGGCAAGTCCGGTGATTGATCCGGCGATGTTTGTTTTAACTGCCGGTACCCTGGGGACGGATTTTGCGGTCATCAAAATGATCTCGGCCATTGCGCTTGGTCTGATGGGCGGTTTTGTCACCATGTGGTTGGGCGCGCGGGGTTTTCTGTCTGATCCGCTGCGCGACGGCGTTGGCAATGGCGGCTGCGGCGGGGCAAAGGTCCGCTCGCACAAGGCCGTCTTCTGGAAGTTCTGGCAGGATGATGAACGGATCAAAAAGTTCCGCACGTCGGCTGTGTCGAACATGATCTTTCTGGGTAAATGGCTGGCCTTTGCCTTCCTGCTTGAAAGCATCATGGTCGCCTATGTCCCGGCCGAAAGTGTCAGTGGATTGCTCGGCGGGGACGGATTGGCGCCCATCGCAATCGCCACACTTGTCGGGGTACCGGCCTATTTGAATGGTTATGCTGCCCTTCCGATCATGGAAGGTTTGGTTGCCCAAGGCATGCAATCGGGTGCCGCCATGGCGTTTCTGGTGGCTGGTGGTGTGTCATCCATTCCAGCGGCCATCGCGGTCTTCGCACTGGTCAAAAAGCCGGTCTTTGCACTTTATCTGGTTTATGCACTGGTGGGCTCGTTCGTGATCGGTGTGGTTTCGCAGGTCTGGATGGGTTGATTTGCAACCGGTCACATGTCCGATATGAACATTTCACGGTGGCAATAACGTTAAAAATCGCTACATTGCGCGCCAAGAAATTCATATCGGATTAAAGTTGAGACATCATGTCGTCGATTGACCAGCAGGTATCGCGTCGTCGTACCTTCGCCATCATTGCCCACCCGGATGCGGGTAAAACCACCCTGACCGAAAAGCTGCTTCTTTTCGGGGGTGCCATTCAGATGGCCGGTGCGGTGAAGGCGAAAAAGGAACAGAAAGGTGCGCGTTCGGACTTTATGAAGATCGAACAGGACCGCGGTATTTCCGTTTCCTCGGCTGTGATGACCTTCGAGTTTGAAAAGAACATCTTCAACCTGCTTGATACGCCGGGCCACGAAGACTTTTCCGAAGATACCTATCGCGTGCTGACCGCGGTTGATTCCGCCGTCATGGTGATTGACGGTGCAAAGGGCATCGAAGCCCAGACCCGTAAGCTGTTTGAAGTCTGTCGTCTGCGTGACGTGCCGATCACGACGTTTGTTAACAAGCTTGACCGCGAAGCCCGTGATTCATTCGAACTGATTGATCAGATCGAACAGGACCTTGCCCTTGATGTGTCGCCGGTAACCTGGCCAATCGGCTCGGGCCGTGATTTCCATGGCTGTTACGATCTGGTCAATGATCAGCTTCTGTTCATGGAAAAAGGCGGCAATGTCGTCAAGGACGCCATTCCGATCAAGGGTCTTGATGATCCAAAGCTTGATGAACTGATCCCGGATTATCTGCTGGAAAAGCTGCGCGAAGAAGTCGAGATGGTGCGCGAAATGTGCCCGCCATTTGATTTGCAAAGCTATCGCGAAGGGCATCTGACGCCGGTCTTCTTTGGGTCGGCGGTCAATAACTTTGGCGTGCGTGAATTGTTGCGCGGCATTGGCGAAATCGCACCGACCCCGCGCCCGCAGGAAGCAGCAACGCGTCTGGTCCAAGCGGTTGAGCCAAAGGTGGCGGGCTTTGTGTTCAAGGTACAGGCCAACATCGATCCGAACCACCGTGACCGTATTGCGTTTATTCGCCTCTGTTCCGGCCATTTCAAGCGCGGCATGAAGCTCAAGCACGTCCGTGCCGGCAAACAGATGGCGGTGCATAACCCGATGCTGTTCTTTGCCAATGAACGTGACATTGCCGAAGAAGCCTGGCCGGGCGATATCATCGGTATTCCGAACCACGGGACGCTGCGTATCGGTGATACCCTGACCGAGGGCGAAGACCTTCGCTTCCGCGGTGTGCCGGCCTTTGCCCCGGAATTGCTGCAGAAAGTCCGACTTGATGATCCGCTTAAGGGCAAACATCTTCAGCGCGCGCTTGAACAGCTCGCCGAAGAAGGCGCATCCCAGGTCTTCAAACCGATGATGGGCGCAGACTGGATTGTCGGCGTGGTCGGGCAGCTGCAGTTCGAGGTGTTGAAAGAACGCATCTCGGCCGAATATGGGATCAAGGTCCATTTCGAACCGACCCCGGCCTATGCGGCGCGCTGGGTGATGGGCGATCCGGCAGAAATCAAGAAATTCCGCGATACCAACCAGTCGGCCCTGTTTGAGGACCACGATGACACGCTGGTCTTCATCGCACGAAATGCATGGCACCTTGATACGACCCAAAGCGACTGGCCGAACCTCAAATTCGAATCCACCCGCGAACAGAACTTGGTTGCGGCATAATCAACGCTGGCCATCCAACGCAAAAAGCCGCCTTCATCCGAGGGCGGCTTTTTCTTTGTCCACGATTGGCGGTGGCGTATGCCTAACTGCCGATGAAATACCGCCCCACACCGACCAGAACCATGCCGACCGCCATCGCGGCAAACAGGTTACGCGCAACGGCCATGGTAATGACGGTGGCCGCCGCCCCGGCAATGCCGATCGCACCCGCCGAAAGGGCACTGGGGACCCAGACGGAAATCAGAACCGCGCCGGGCAGGCGTTCCAGTACATGTGCCCAGCGGCCATGTTGCGGCAAACGGTCGGCCATTAAAAGCCCGCCCAGACGCATGCCATAGGTCACGGCAGCCATGCCAAGGATGGTCAGAACGGCCTCAAGGCTGAAGCTTGTCAGATCAGGAAACTGGGTCATTTTCCGGTCTCCGTGACGGTGGAGGCTTCGACAGTGCCTTCCGGCGCGCCATAGGCTGTGCTGCCCTCAACGGCACATTCGGCTTCAAGGCTGTCATCGTCCATATCTTCGCGCCATGTGAGTGCCGCGACAAGCACCCCGGCCCCGGCACCGGCCAGAATGGACCAGGTGCCCGGCAGGACGAAATGCCCAATGATTGATCCGATCGCCGCCGCAATCCACGGCAGAAGGTCGACTTTGCCCTTCCACATGCCAATGGTGAGGGCTGCGAATACGGCGGTGAAGGCGAAATCAAGCGCATAGACTTCCGGGTCGGGAATACCCCCACCCAGCAGGTAGCCCACCGTATTGCCGGTGGCCCAAACCACACCCAGGAAAATCCCGCCGCCCAGCAGGAAGCCCGGATTGGCGAGATCCTTTTGCGTCATCGACACCGCCCAGTTTTCATCGGCCACCATATGCATGCCGGTGATTTTCACCCACAGCGGGCGACCGCGAAACACCGGTCGCAGCGACGCCCCGATCAGGACATAGCGCATATTGATCACCGCGGTTGCGATGATGATTGTCGCACTGGGAATGGTTTCGCGCCACAGATCGACCGACACAAACTGGGCTGATCCGGCAAAGACGGCGAGGCTCATGAACAAAAGTTCGCAAAGTGATAGGCCGCGCTGGGCTGCCAGCACGCCAAGCACGGCGCCAAAGATGATGGTGCTGGGCAAAAGCGGCAGACAGGCAAGCGCGCCGCGCCGGATGGTGTCTGCGTCAAAGTGCCCGGTCTGATGTGACTTCTCGGGCGTATTCATAGTCTGAGATTCGGTCTGTCCGGGGCGTGACATGTCCGACGTTTCCTATTCAATCTTGGGTGCCGGTTCTTTTGGGGCGACCGGCACTTCCTTTTTATATCGCTGGTGGGCGAGGACCCATTATTTCAGGCGCCATCATTGCCAATATCAGATAGTCGGTCTTGGACGATATTGCTATTACCGCTTTTTGTATGCCCGTCAGGCAGGGGTGTTTGCGAAATCCGCAATCAGCATATCGAGAAACATCTTGGTGATCGGATCAGGTTGCTTGCTGTCATCGAGGCTTGCCTGAAAGGTGACATGTACCTTTAACTGATCAGGCAGGATCATGCGCATCCGCCCGGCCTCGACAAACTGTCTGGCGTAATGTTCGGGCAGATATCCCAGAAATGCGCCCGAGAGGATCAGGCGTGCTTCGGCCTCCATGTCCGACACGGTCGCGTGCGGCCTTGAAATCGCGAATTCCTTCAAATCCCGACCGAGCCAGGATTTGCGCCCGATCAGGCGATAGCGCCGGATTTCATCAATATCGATCTCCCCGTCATTGCGTGCAAACAGCGGATGCCCCGAGCCGCAATAAAATCGGTGGGTTTCACCGTAAAGCGGGATGTAACGCAGCCCCAGAACCGTCTTCGGAAAGCTGCATATACCGATCTGGATATTGTCCGTCACCACTTCGCGCAAAAGATCATTGGGCGGGTGGGTCACGACATTAAGCGTCACATCCGGGGCACGCTCCATGAAACGTGCGATGGTTTTTTCGATCCGGCGTGCACCGGGGTCGGTGATGGTATTATCCGTCAATCCAATGGTCAGCGTGCCGCTCAGCTTGTCGCGTAGCGCCCGCATCTTGGTTTCATACTGCGCGACCGATTTGAAAAGCCGGTGGGCTTCTTCAAATACCACCTGGCCTTCGCGTGTCAGGGCAAAGCCGCCCCGACCGCGTTTGCACAGCGTGAAACCCAGCCGGGTCTCAAGGGTGGTGACATAGCTTGAAATTGTTGAAAGTGACAGATTGAGATCACTTTGCGCGGCGGCAAAGCCCCCGGCCTCAACGATGGTCAGGAATATGCGCAAAAGCTTCAGATCGGCCTGTTCCGTGAACATCGGGCGGGTTCCGTGCGTAAAGGGAATTACTTTGAGAAATGCCAAAGTAAAGTTCAGAAATACGTGATTTTTCCCGACAAGGCAATTTGATCTGATCAGGGCAACAAACACATCCGGCCATCGGCTGGGGCACTTTGAGTGCGCCGTCTTTCCCCGATGTGCCTTTTCAGGAGGTCCCATGTTCACAAACGATAAGCTCGCCAAGCTGCGCGAAAAATATGGCAACGCCAAAGGCGGGGATCTGTTCGACCCGCATTTCCGCGAAGTAGCGGCCTCGCAGTTTTCCGAAAGTGGTGGACGCAAATGGCCATTTGCCGGCGTGCCGACTTTCCTGGATGCGCCGTTTGCCGCGGATGCTGAAAGCGAGAATTTCGAAGGCCTTGATATCGCCCTTGTCGGGGTGCCGATGGATCTGGGCGTAAGCAACCGGGCCGGCGCCCGTCTGGGTCCACGCGCGGTACGCAATATCGAGCGCATCGGTCCGTATGAACATGTGCTTCGCATGGTACCGGGTGCGATGGCGCGGATTGCTGATATCGGTGATGTGCCATTCCGCAGCCGCTATTCACTCGAAAGCTGCCACGAGGATATCGAAGCCTATTTCAAAAAGATCATTGGTGCCGGTGTCATTCCGATTGCCATCGGTGGCGATCATTCGATCAGCTATTCGATCCAGAAGGCGGTTGGCAAGGATCGCCCGGTCGGCATGATCCATCTTGATGCCCATTGCGATACCTGCGGCGAATATGACGGATCGCGCTTCCATCATGGTGGCCCGTTCCGTGAAGCGGTGATGGATGGCGTGCTTGATCCCGAACGCACCATCCAGATCGGCATTCGCGGCCCGTCGGAATATATCTGGGAGTTCTCCTATGAAAGCGGCATGACCGTGATCCATGCCGAAGAAGTGCCGAAAATGGGGGTGGACGCCGTTATCGCCAAGGCCCGTGAAGTGGTTGGCGACGGCCCGGTTTATTTGTCCTTTGATGTTGATTGCCTCGACCCGTCCTTTGCACCGGGCACCGGCACACCGGAAATCGGTGGCCTGACCTCGCGCGAGGCTTTGGCGATTTTGCGTGGTCTTAAGGGGATTGATTTTGTCGGGGCGGATGTTGTCGAAGTCGCCCCGCAATATGATGCCACCACCAACACCGCCCAGGTCGCGGCACAGGTCCTGTTTGAAGAACTTTGTCTGGTAGCCGAGGCAATGAAAATCCGTAACGGCGAAGCGTAAACCGCGATCACAATGCCTGCCCGTGGACACGTCATCATGGGCAGGCGTTTGGCTTACGAATCAAGGCTTGCGATAAACGCGCCGGGGCTGACACCCCACATGGTTTTGAAATGCCGGTTCAAATGGCTTTGATCGGCAAAGCCGGTCGCAGCTGCCGCATCGGCAATGCTCGATCCGTCAAATAGCAGCCGTTTGGCACGCCTCAACCGCATATGATTGAAATAGGTGTGCGGTGGTAAACCGGTTGCCGCCCGGAACACGCGCAGCAAATGAAATCGGCTGAGCCCGGTAATCACCGCCAGATCATCAAGCGATATGTTCGCATCAAGATGGGCCGCCATATAATCAATTACGGTCTGAACCCGCTTGTCCTCGGAGCCCGGCTGATAAAGGTAGGGCGGGGCATCGGCATGGCGCAGTGAAAACCGTGCGGCACTGTAAAGAAGCTGGCTGTCGCGTTCCAGACGGGTTGCCTCATTCTCCGCGCCCGGGCGAAACAGGCGATGGAGCCCTTGCAGCTGCAAATGCAATTCCGGGTCCGTCACAACACAATTGCCAAAAAACGGCAGACCGCTGCTTTTGGGGGAAATCTCGCCCACCAGATCGCCGAACACCTTCGGGTCGATGAACATGATCTGGTACTGATAGCCATCATCGGATGCCGGGCCACCATCATGGACCTGCATCGGGTTCATCATCAAAAGCTGCCCGCGTGCCGCGACATAATTTGTCCCGCGGGTCAAAAAGCGCTCCGCCCCGTTAAGGATCGTGCCAAAGGCGTAATAGTCGTGGCTGTGCTTGGGGAAGGAGAAATTCTTGTAATCGGCTTCGAACATATCAATGCCCTCGGCTGCCCGCCAATGTCGGGCAATCTCGCGGGGACGCGGGGTCGCCGATCGGTGTGACATCTGGCGACGCTGGGCGGCCGTGTTCTGTCGCGCAGCATTTTTCATAGGCCCATTATAACCCCGCTTGGGCGTGCCAGCTTGTACAATATTGTCATGGCGACATTTTAATTGGTGTCATTCCAGAAAATCAGCAAAGGCAGCGCCGACGTAACCTCAAGGAACCGAGTCGCACGGGTTTCCATAAAAAATCGCCTTTTTGCCGCATTCCGAAACGGATAATGACCCTGGTCCAATTGTATAGTGCGTTGTTCATTTGAACATTTTAGATGCGTCAAAATGTTGTTTTGCGCTGCGCAAATGCGCATCCTGCGCCCCGTTTGATGGATGAACAGGGATTTCATCCAACTGAAACAATTCCCGATGCCGCGCGCATGTATGCAGGACCCCAAACGCCTAATTCACTGTTTGGATGTCCCATGTTTCTTGATCGCATTCGTATCGGATCGCGCATCTTTGCCGGCTTCTTTGTGCTAGTGGTTCTGCTTGTCGGTCTGTCGGCCCTGTCATCGACCTATCTGCTGGGCTTTGGCGCCCATGCGGACCGTATCGCCAAAAGCACCGGGTTGGTCGGCCTTGCCAATGAATACGCATTGAACCTTGAACGGCTGTCCAACCAGGTTCTGCTGTTTGCCCAGACCGTCGATCCCCTCGATCGCAATGGCATCACCGCCATCCGCGAAGTTGCCGAGCAAAGCGGCGCGACGCTCGTTTCCGAGCTGCGGGCGAATGGCGACCTTGATCGTGCCGATGTACTCGAAAGCCTGAGTGCTGATTACATCGCAACCCTCGAGCCGCTTGTCCTGCGCGCAGAAAACCTGTCTGCTGCGTCCGAAACCATGTTGCTGGGTGCCAATCAGCTCGGCAAATCTGCCGCCCGTCTGGAAGATTTCATTACCAATCGCGATCCGGTAATTGCCGAGAAATTCTCAGACAAGCTTGGGGCGGCCAATCTGGCGGCCATCGTCAATTCTCTGCAATATCCGATCCTGCGTACACCGGAATCCCTTGAAGCGGCCCGCACGCAGACATCGGCCCTGACCGACCTGCAGGAAGAAATCAAGTCATCCTTTGATGGCTTGAAGCGCAGCGACAAAAAGCTGTTTTCCTACGCCATCCGCGACAATGACCTGCTCAAGCAGGGCGCCAATCAGCTCGAAGCGTCTGTCGTCGGTTTCCGCCAGTCGATGGATGATTTCAAATCTGCCGTCCGCGAAGTGCAGACCATCACCCAGAATATCCGGTCTGAAGCCATGGCCAACCAGACCGCCCTGGTCGATGCCGCGCACAGTCAGTCGGAAAACTCGGCTCTGACCAACATCGTTGTCGCGGGCATCGGGGTTGTGATCGCGGTTGCGCTTGCCCTTGGCATCGCCATGAGCATCCTGCGTCCGCTTAAACGCGTGAATGGTGACATGACCCGGCTCAGCGAAAATGACACCAACATTACGCTTGCCGATATCAAGCGCCGTGATGAATTCGGTGCCATGTCACGCACAGTGGCGATCTTCCGTGAAAATGCGCTAAAGATTGAAAAAATGGCCGAAGAACGCATCACCCTTCAGCGCATCGAAGAAGAAAAACGCCGTGCGTCACTCGGTGCCATGGCCGAAACCATCGAAGGTGAGACCACCGGTCTTGTCAAATCGGTCAATCATCAGGTGACCCGCATGCGCGAAGCCGTGACCGAGGTCGCGGCTGCGGCAGAACGCGTCACAGCCCAGACCGAAACCGCCACCAGTGCTGCTCATGACAGCCAGTCGCATTCCAACGCCATTGGCGATGCGGCCAACCGCCTGCGCGAAGCAATTGTGTCGATTGCCAACCGCGTCGAACATCAACGCGAAATCGCCCAGAATGCCGTCGGCTCGACCGAGGAATCGGCGCGTGCGGTTGATGATCTGCGTGAAGTGGCCACCAGCATCGAACAGATTGTCGATCTGATCCGTGGCATTGCCGGACAGACCAATATGTTGGCCCTGAACGCCACCATCGAGGCCGCCCGCGCAGGCGACGCCGGCAAGGGCTTCGCCGTCGTCGCGGCAGAGGTCAAAAACCTTGCCAGTCAGACCGAACGTGCGACCCAGCAGATCACTGAACATGTCAACGCGATGGGCGCGGTGACCGATCGTTGTGTCGCCTCCATGGAGGATGTCGGGGTAACCGTACGCTCCATGATGTCAATCTCCGAAGAAGTCGCCGGTGACGTTGAACATCAACGCCGCGAGACCGAGGAAATCACAGGCGCCATTGCCCTTGCCGGCGATGCGGTGCGCAATGTCGGTACCGCGATTGGTGCCGTATCCGAAGACATCGACGTCACCCGCAAACTCAGCCTTGATCTGAACCGCCGTGCCGATGAAGTCGATCGCAATGTGACCGAGCTCACAGCGTCTCTTGATCGTGCGGTGGCATCTGCGGCCGGTGACGAAGAAACCGGTGCAGATGACGGTGCCCGCGATGAAGCCGCAATCTGGCGCGAGGATAATCTGGTCGCCTTCCCGCAAGAGCAAAGGCGCGGTGCCGCCTGATTTCGACGGACTTGCACGAACTTCTGATATCGACATTAAAAGTTGAACAATCCGGGCCTGCACACCGTATATCGGGTGTGCAGGTCTGTTGCATTTGGCTGATTTTTCCTGTTCAAAACACAGGGTTTATCGGCAGTCAGGATACAAATTGCGACGTTTCTGATACACTTTTTGTGTGGTTCTGACCGGCCTGTTGCAATATCGTTTCGGGCATCGGGATTTCAGAAAAAGCATCAAGCCCTATCGGGGTATAGAATTGAAATACCGATACTTTCCCGGCGCGGGAACAGGGTTTTTAAGGTTGTTTGGTCAGCCCGACTTGGAAGTTCAAATGTGATGGCGCGTAAATCGACGCTTCTGATCGCAGGTGTTGCACTGATTGCAGGTGCGGCCGCTGCCTATTTCTTTGCCAAAGACGACATCACGGCGTTGATCGCGCCCGATGCGCAACCCGCAAGCATGGCCCAGCGCGGTGGCGCGGAACGCAGCCTTCCGGTGATTGCCGAATATGCCCGCCTGATGGATGAAAAAACCGTGGTTGAGGCCGTCGGGACTGGCAAATCCGCGCTTGGTGTTTCCATCTATCCTGCGGTGTCGGGTGAAGTTGACGATGTGCTGGTTCGTGCGGGCGACAAGGTGACCAAAGGTCAGGTGCTTGTCATCCTTGATGCCGAACGTGAACGCCTTGCCCGCGACCTTGCCGCGGTTCAGACCCGCGATGCCCAGCAGCTTCTTGACCGCTATGAAAAGGCCCGCCCGCTGGGCGCTGTTGCCGAAAGCGAAGTCGACAGCGCACGTACAGCGCTGGCCGAGGCCCGCATTGCCCTGGATCAGGCCGAGGTCAATCTGGCTGACCGCACCATTCTGGCCCCGTTTGACGGCATTGTCGGCATCCCGCAGATCGAGGCGGGCGACCGTGTCGACAGTTCCACGGTGCTTGTCACCCTTGATAACATCGAAAGTATTCTGGTCGATTTTGAAGTCGCCGAAACCCGCTTTGACAATGTCCGACCCGGCCAGTCGGTGCGCGTTGAAACCTGGAGCCTGCCCGGTGAAGTCTTTACCGGCGTGGTGGAGTCCATTGGCAGCCGCATTGATCCCGAAAGCCGTACTTTTGCTGTGCGTGCGCGCGTCCCCAACCCCAATAGCCGCCTTCTGGCAGGCATGTCCTTTGCGGTTTATGTCGATATCGAAGGCAAACAATATCCCGCCGTTGCCGAAATATCGGTCCTGTGGGGCGATGAAGGCACCTATGTCTGGCGCATCGATGATGAAAACAAGGTCTCGCGCGTTCCGGTCCGTGTGGTGAAACGCACCAATGGCCGCATCCTGCTTGATGGTAGCATTTCCGAAGGTGATTTGGTGGTGGTCGAGGGGGTCTTGCGTCTGCGTCCGGGCCGAACTGTTTCCGCGTCGATCCGCGGTGATAATGTTCAGTCTGGCGGCGGTGGCGTTGCCACCCGCGAAGGTGCGGGCGAGGGATCCTGATCATGACGACAGGCTCCGACAATCACGATCAAAACGATCTTGCATCGCTCAGTATCCGTCGCCCGGTTCTGATCAGTGTGGTGGCCATGCTGATCATTCTGGCGGGCTTGGCGGCCATGCTGGGGGTGGAAATCCGTGAACTGCCCAATGTTGACCGCCCGACCATCACGGTAACCGCCGACTATGACGGGGCATCGCCTGAAACGGTTGATTCAGAGGTCACCGGCATCCTCGAAAGTGCGGCATCGCGTGTCAGCGGCATCAAGGAAATCAGCTCGCAAAGCGAAGAGGCCAATGCCCGCATTCGCATCGAGTTTTATCCCGATGTTGAAATCAACGATGCCGCCAGCGATATCCGCGAAGCCATCAGCCGGGCTGAACGCAGCCTGCCCGACGGGGTTGAAAACATCCGTGTGGTCAAGGCCGATGCCGATGCCAGCGCCATCATGCGCATTGCGGTTGTCAGCAACCGCCTGACCGAGGAAGAACTCGCCAACATCGTCGAAGACCAGATCAGCCCGTCCTTGCTGTCCGTGCCCGGTGTGGCCGAAGTCGGGATAAACGGGGACCGCGAACGTGTCTTGCATGTGCGCGTTGATCCGCTGCGTATGGCAAGTTACGGTCTTTCGGTTCAGGATGTCGCCGATCTTCTGCGCACCGCCCAGTTCGATATTCCGGCCGGCAGTTTTGAGTCCTCTGACCAAAAGCTGTTCGTGCGTGCCGATGCCTCTGTCTGGGAGGTGGATCGGCTCAATCAGATGCTGGTGCTTGATGGTGTGCCTCTGGGCGATGTCGCCGATATCTATTACGGCCCGGATGATGCGTCGTCCTATGTGCGCTTGAATGGCCGCACCGTGATCGGGCTTTCCATCACCCGTCAGGCGCAATCAAACACCATCGCCATCTCCAACGGGGTGCGCGACGTCGTTGAACGGCTCAATGCGCAATATGACGATCTTGATGTCTTCGTGAACTCCGATGATGCGGTCTTTATCGAAGGCGCGCTATGGGAAGTGATCTTCAGCCTCGCCCTTGCCGTCATCATCGTGATCGCGGTGCTTTACCTGTTTCTGCGCTCCTTCACCGCAACATTGATCCCGACCATCACCATTCCAATTGCCCTGATCGGTACGGTCGCCGCCATCTGGGCGATGGGCTTTTCGATCAACATCCTGACCCTTCTGGCACTTGTTCTGGCCACCGGAATGATCGTCGATGACGCGATTGTTGTTCTGGAAAATATTCAGCGCCGTCGTCATCAGGGGCTTGGTTCCATGGCGGCGGCGGTTCTTGGAACCCGTCAGGTCTTCTTTGCGGTCATCGCGACCACATTGACGCTGATTTCGGTGTTCGTGCCTATTTCCTTCCTGCCGAGCACTGCGGGCCGACTATTCCGCGAGTTTGGTTTCGTGCTGGCCTTTGCGGTGGCGGTGTCCTCGTTTGTCGCGCTCTCGCTCTGTCCGATGCTGGCATCGCGCCTCAAACACATCGATCCGCATGACGGCAAGACCGATGATGCGCCCAATATGCTTGAACGCGTCGGCTTCTTCTGTGCCGGGATTTATCGCCGCGTTCTCGAAGCTGCCCTTGGCAGCCCCGTCATCACACTGATGATCTGTATCGTTGCCGGCGGGACGGCCATTGGCGTCTATACCAGTGTTACGCAGGAACTCCTGCCTGATGAGGATCGCGGCCGTATTCTGGTTTCCATGCGCGGACCGGATGGGGTTGGCATTGATTATATGGACCGTCAGGTCGAGGCGGTTGAAGACATCCTGCGCCCCGTGGTCGAGGCGGGGGATGCCTACAACATCTACACCATTGTCGGCCTGTGGGACCCGAACCGCGCGCTGGTGATTGCGCCACTGAAACCATGGGAAGAACGCAACCGCTCGCAACAGGAAATTACCGCCTCTATCCGGGGCGATCTGAATGCGCTTCCGGGCGTGCAGGCCTATATCTGGCAGCCCAACAGTCTGGGGCTTCGTGGCGGCACGGGCGAGGGACTTGAATTTGCCCTGACCGGGACAAGCTATCGCACGCTGGCCGAAAATGCCCGCGTCCTGCAGCAGGAGATCGAGGCAAACTATCCCGGCCTCACCGGCCTTCGGGTATCCTATCAAACCACCCAGCCGCAGCTTCTGGTCAATATTGATCGCAAGCGCGCCTTTGATCTGGGCATCCCGATCGAGGAGCTTGATACCACGCTCCGCGCAATGATCGAGGGTTATGAAGTCACCGAAATCAATGTCGATGACCAGAATGTCCCGATCAAACTGCGCAGCGCGCTGGGCAGCATCAATGACCCATCTGATCTTGAAAATCTGTTTGTCACCGGCACCAATGGCCGCGTTCTGCCGCTGTCTTCTGTCATTACGCTCAGCGAAGAAGCGGTTGCCTCCGAACTTGAACGCGAAGGCCAGCAACGCGCTGTCATCATTTCCGCCAACCTCGCACCGGGCTATACCCTGGCCGAGGCGGTCGGGGATGTGAACGCGGTCGGTGATCAGTTGCTGCCACCTGGTGTCGGTATCCTGTTCTTGGGTAACGCGGCGGCCCTTGGGGAAACCGCCAATGACGTGCAGATCACCTTCCTGATTGCGGTACTTGTCGTGCTGCTGGTTCTGGCAGCCCAGTTCGAAAGCTTTACCTCCGCCCTTGTGGTGGTTTTGACAGTGCCATTTGGTTTGGCGGCGGCCATCTATGCGCTGGCCCTTAGTGGCACCTCGGTCAATATCTATAGCCAGATCGGGTTGGTGATGCTGGTCGGACTGATGGCGAAGAACGGCATTCTGGTTGTCGAATTTGCCGATCAGCTCCGTGATGCTGGCAAATCCGTCCGCGAAGCTGTGCATGATGCGGCCATGGTGCGTTTGCGTCCGATCATGATGACCATGATCTCGACTGTTCTGGGCGGTTTGCCGCTGGTTCTTGGCTCCGGCGCCGGGGCAGAGGCCCGCGCAGCGATTGGCTGGGTCGTATTTGGCGGTCTTGGCTTTGCCACGGTCTTTACCCTGTTCCTGACCCCGGTGCTCTATCTGCTGCTGGCCCCGCTGGTTTCGGCCCGTGCCGATGGTGGCAAGAAACTGCAAAGCCAGTTGCGCGCCGCAGAAGCCATTCCCGATCACGGCGAAGCTGCATCACATGTCGCCAATGAGCCCGAGGGTGGCGGTCTTCAAGGAAGTGCGAAATAATATGAGTAATCCTCACATTTCTGCTGTTTCGGGACTTGCCCTTTTGCTTGCACTGGCCGGGTGTCAGTCGGTCGGGCCGGATTACACTGCACCAAGCTTTGATCTGGTCGGCGCCTACACCCCGGAAATCCCGGTGATTGCCGCCAATCAGAACGAACAGGGCCGCTGGTGGGAAAGCACCACCGATCCGGTTTTAAATGGTCTGATTAATGAAGGCGTCAATAATAATATTGATCTTCAGATCGCGATCAGCCGCATCCGCGCCGCTGCCGCAACCGCCCGCGGCGTTGCCGGGGCCAATGGACCGCAGGTCGGCGCGTCTGTTGATGGCTCGGCCAGCCGGTCGACGTCTAGCCGCGCCAGTGGCGATCAGGTCACCGATATGGGTTATGGCGCGGGCATTGATTTCTCCTGGACTGCCGATATCTGGGGTGGTCAGACGCGTGAGGAAGAAGTCGCCGAGGCCGATTATCTTCAGCAGGTCTATCTGCGCGAAGATGTCTATCGCACCATGATTGCCGATATCATCGGAAACTATATCGAACTGCGCGGGGCACAGCGCCGTCTGGCGCTTCTGCAGGACTCGCTTGATCTGCAACGTCAGACCAGCAACATCGTGCAGGTGCGCTTGCAAACCGGTCTTGGCTCCGAACTGGATCTGTCGCGCGCCCGGGCCGAGGTCGCCGATCTCGAAGCCACCGTTCCGATCCTGCAAACCACCATTGATCGTTCGATCAACGCGATCTCGATCTTGGTTGGTGCACAGCCAGGCACCCACCGTGACCTGTTACTGGATGCATCGCCTCTGCCGGAATTTCAAAGCAGCCCGCCAATCGGCATCCCGGCCGATTTGCTGCGCCGTCGCCCGGACGTGCGCGCCGCAGAACTGGCCCTGATTTCCGCGACCTCGCAAATCGGGGTGGAGACGGCAACGCTTTATCCGGAATTGTCCCTTGATGGGTCCTTGGCGCTTGGTGTGACCGGTTATGGCACCGGCCCGATTGTCCGCACCGCCATGGCCGCCATCGGGGCCCTGATTGATGCCACCCTTTATGATGGTGGCGAGCGCCGTGCCAATATCTCTGTGGCCGAGGAAGAGGCAGAACAAGCCTTCCTTACCTATCGCCAGACTCTTTTGACCGCGATAGAGGAAGTCGAAAGCGCGATTTACGGTTATGTCGGGGCGGTGGCCCAACGTGATTCCCTGATCGCATCGGTGCAATATCACCGCGACGCGTTTGAACAATCGCGGGTGCGTTATGTGCAGGGGCTTTCGGACTTCCTTGATGTGCTCGATTCCCAGCGCAGTCTGACAGCATCGCTGCAATCCCTTGCCGATTCCGAAACCGATCTCGAGCTTGAAACCATCAATCTCTATAGCGCGGCGGGCCTCAGTGTCGAGGACGTCGAACGCTATGCCAGTGAGGCGGTTGTTACGCTGGTGAACGGTTAGAAGCTGTTGCAAAAACGCATATATCAGCGAACTGTGGCTTGAGTTTCAGCATGGAACATCCTAGGTCTTTGGCAATCTGAATTCCGGGGAATATCATGACCGGCGATCTGTTTGCCAATGAACCACCACGCAACCTTTTGCCCTTTGACGGCGAAGTGCTGTTGCTGCGTGACATCATGGCTGATGATGAGGCCGACAAGACCTTTGCCAGGCTTCAAAGCAACATCGTCTGGCAACAGGAAACCGCCAAAATCCATGGCAAGGAAATCCCGGTGCCGCGCCTGACCGCCTGGTATGGAGAGGTCGCCTATCGCTATAGCGGCGTCTATCACCCGGCAAGCCCGTTTCCCTCGATCGTTGCCCCGTTGCGCACCCTGGCCGAAGATTTGGCTGGCGCTGACTTCAACACCGTCTTGCTCAACCAGTATCGCGATGGGCGCGACAGTGTTTCGTGGCATGCCGATGACGAAGAAGTTTTGGGCGAAAGTCCGGTCATTGCCAGCCTGACCTTCGGGCAGGAACGGCGGTTCCATTTCCGCCACAAGCAAACCGGCGATCGCATCAGTGTTGATCTGCCCCATAACTCGGCACTGATCATGTCGGGCGCGACACAGCATTGCTGGCTGCATCAATTGCCCAAAACGGCGCGCCAAGTCGGCCCGCGCATCAACCTGACCTTCCGCAATACCCGTCCGGAAAACCGATAGGGCCTTGGTTGGGTTTGGAATGAATGTGTTCTGGCCGTATGGCCCTGCTTCTGGCTATAGTGTCGCCAATTCAAACGGGTAATGACGGTTTTAGGGATCAGGCAGGCATGGCAAAACGCGTAAAACTTCTCGATGTCGCCAAGGCGGCCGGGGTTTCGCAGGGTACGGCCTCCAACGCCTTTGGCAAGCCCGATCTGGTTCGCCCGGAAGTCCGCGAACGCATTTTTGAAGCCGCGAGTGAACTTGGTTATCGCGGCCCGCATGTCATGGCGCGCATGCTGCGCACCGGCAAGGCCGGGGCACTCGGCGTCGTCTTCCCCGACAATCTTGAATATGCCTTTAGCGATCCGGTGGCGATTGAATTGCTGCGCGGGATTGGACGCGAATGCGCGCGCCATGGGGTCAATGTCATGATTATCTCGGCGGAAAACCCCGAACAGGCGATTACGGCGGTCAACAATGCCGCCGTCGATGCTTTTCTGGTGCATTGCTATTCCGATAATAACGACATCATCAAAGCCATCCAGCGCCGTAATCAGCCGCTGATCAGTATTGATACCGACATTGCCGGTGCGGCGGGCACGGTGGTGCTTGATGACTTTTCAGCCGCCAAAAATGCGGCGCAGCACCTGCTTGATTGCGGTGCTTCGAAATTCGCAATCCTGTCGCTGCAGGCAACCGAACATGATCATTTTGGCCCGATGAGCTCCAACCGTCTGGGGGCTGCTAGCCACCGGGTGGTGCGCGAACGTTTGGCGGGCTACCACGACGCCCTTGAGGTTGCCGGAATTGCCGCAAGTGATGTTGTCCATATCGAATGCGACAACCAGTCGGGTCACAGCGCCAAAATGACGACCGCGCTTCTCGCAGACCATCCCGACATCAACGGTATTCTTGCCATGTCCGATGTGATCGCCATCGGCGCCATTGATGCCGCACGCGCCATCGGCCGCAAGGTGCCCGGCGACCTCAAGGTCATTGGCATTGACGGCATTCAAGCTGGCGAACGCACCGACCCGCCACTCACCACCATGCATCAGGATTCTGTCGAAAAGGGCCGGTTGGCGGCCGAAATGGCCCTGTCCGAAGAACCGGGCAAGACTATCACGCTTGCAACCAGCCTGCTGTTGCGTGGGTCTACTCAGGCTCCGAACTAGGAAAGCTCGGCGTAGCGATAACAATCCGTTGTGTGGTCCATCACGATGCCTGTGGCCTGCAGGAAGGAATAGATGATCGTGGTGCCGACAAATTTCATGCCGCGTTTTTTCAGATCCTTGGAGACGCGGTCACTCAGTTCGGTCGAGACCGGTACGTCTGACATGCTTTTCCAGTGATTGATTACCGGTATTCCTCCTACAAATGACCAGATGTAGGAATCGAAGCTTCCGAACTCTTTCTGGATGTTGAGGAATGTTTGCGCATTTTGAATAGACGCCGCGACTTTTAATTTATTTCGAATAATCCCCGGGTCGGCCAGAAGGGCTTCTTTTTTGGCATCATCATAGGCGGCGACCTTATTGACATCGAAATTGTCATAAGCCGCGCGATAGGTATCCCGCCTTGCCAGAATGGTCAGCCAGCTCAAGCCGGCTTGCGCGCCTTCAAGGATCAGCATTTCAAAGAAATGCCGGTCATCATGCACCGGAACACCCCATTCGCTGTCGTGATAATCAACATAAAACGGTTTATCGGCATGGGTCAGGGCCCAGCCACAGCGTGGTTGATCCGTATCTTGCATGATTATTCCTCCTTTGCTGCCCGTATTCTGGCGTTGAAGCGGGCCTGCATACAAGGCGTAATCGGGGCGGGGCTGACATCTCCTGACAGTTTCTGGCAGGGCGTTAACGCCCTGTGTTTTTCGCGCCTTTGGTGAGCATGATCACAAAGCGATGAAAACTTCGGGCGAATTGCACCAAAATCAACGCTGTGTGCTTGCGTTGGCGGCCATTGCCGACTAGGTTTTGCTGCGTGCAAACATCTTTCCGGGCCCAAAACGTCCATGTGCCCGGCGATTGTAAGGAGCGGCGATGCTGGCGATTTTCTGGCTGATTGACACTGTGGTGGGTATCTACATTTTCATGCTGATTGCATCTGCAATCCTGTCATGGCTTGTGGCGTTCAACGTGATCAATACCAACAACCGGTTCGTCTATATGGTCGGTGATTTCCTCTATCGTGTCACCGAACCGGCATTGCGCCCGATCCGGCGGATCATGCCCGATCTTGGCGGTATTGATATCTCGCCGATTATCCTGATCCTGATCCTGCAATTTGCCAACATGCTGATCCAGACCGATGTCCGGATGGCGCTTGTAGGGTATTAGGTCCGGCCCCTAATGTCTCATTTCACCTATTAAATTGTCTCATTTAGACAATGTCTGATCACGCGCCCGTGTTACGGTCCGAGCCATCAGGGGTTCGACTGTTCGTTCGGTTGACGCCAAAGGCATCGCGCAACGCGATTGGTGATGTCATGGTCGATGCCAACGGGCAGCAGCAGCTGAGGGTCTGGATCCCTTGATTTGATTGAAATGGCAGTCGTTACATTTGTGATCTCCAAGGAAAAGCCCGCAGTGCGGGGGAGGTCTCCCGGACAAGGGGTTTGACGCCGGAGCGCGCAAATGTAACGACTGTCCTTCGGATCAATCAGATTTGCACAGCTACTTTGTCGCAAAACCTTGAAAGATGTATATCGTCCGGCGGTTTTGCTTCGCGTATCTGCACAAATCTGAGTGACCATTACAACCAAATTAAGGGATCCAGACCCTCTGGTGTCGGTGACGGCCGTGCCGGAAAACGGCAAGGCCAATCAGGCGCTGATAAAACTTTTGGCAAAAGCGGCCAAATGTCCTAAATCGTCGGTCAGGATTGTTTCCGGGCAAACTGATCGCACCAAAACGCTGCTGATCGACGGAAATCCCGAAGAGCTGATGGCGAAAATATCCCAACTCACGGGGCGGACAGACATATGAGTGACGCGAAAATCATCGACGGCAAGGCATTCGCAGCCAACCTGCGCACCGACATCACGGCCGAAGTATCAAAGCTTAAATCCGAACATGGCGTAACACCGGGTCTGGCCGTCATTCTGGTCGGCGAAGACCCGGCCAGTCAGGTCTATGTACGCAACAAGGGCAAGCAGACCCTTGAATGCGGCATGAATTCCTATGAGCACAAGCTCCCGGCGGAAACCAGCGAGGCCGATCTGCTGGCCCTGATCGCCAAGCTCAATGCCGATGAAAACGTGCATGGCATTCTCTGCCAGCTTCCAGTGCCCAAGCACATCAACGAGCAGGCCATTCTGGCCGCCATCGACCCGGCCAAGGATGTGGACGGCTTCCACGTTGTCAATGCCGGCGCCCTGGCGACAGGTGGGGAGGGCTTTGCCCCTTGCACACCGTATGGCTGTCTGATGTTGCTGAAAGATACGCTTGGTGATCTGTCGGGTAAACGTGCCGTCGTGGTCGGGCGTTCAAACATTGTTGGCAAGCCGATGGCGCAGTTGCTGCTCAAGGAAAGCTGCACGGTCACCATCGCGCATTCGCGTACCCGCGACCTGCCTGATGAAGTCCGCCGTGCCGATATCGTCGTTGCCGCCGTTGGTCGCCCGAACATGATCAAGGGTGACTGGATTGCGCCGGGTGCCACCGTGATTGATGTTGGCATCAACCGCATTGATGGCGAAAACGGCAAGACCAAACTGGTCGGTGATGTCGAGTTCGAAACCGCATCCAAAGTTGCCGGTGCCATCACCCCGGTCCCGGGCGGTGTCGGCCCAATGACCATTGCCTGCCTGCTCAACAACACCCTGATTTCGGCCTGCCGTGCCAACGGCCTTGAAGTGCCGAACCTTGGGTTTGACAGCTAAGCTGCAACACCATATCGAAATTGCTAAAGGGCAGCCATTGGCTGCCCTTTTTGTTTTTGCCGACCCTATTTGGCGGTCTTGCCCGCAGTGAAGCGTTTCCGGGCAGTGGGACGTTCGACAATAACAAGCGCAACACCTGCAATGACGATGGCACCGCCTATCAGCGACATCCGGGTCAGGTTTTCATCGAGCCATAAGACCCCGCCGAGGATTGTCGTGACAGGCACCAGCAGCAAAAACGGACTGACAAACGCCACCGGATATTTCCCGATCAGGTGATACCAGATGCCGACACCACCGACGGTCATGGCCGTGCCAAGGTAGATCACCGTCATCCAGACGGCTGGCGTCGCATTTACCATCAAGTCGATCTGATCGCTTTCGAGAAGTGCTGAAATCAAGAGCAGTTGAGGAAAAGCAAAAGCCGAAATCCATGCCAGATTGCGCAATCCGCCGGTTTCACCAAGTTTGCGGATTTTTATCTGTCCGACAGCCCATGTCAGTATGCTGCCCAATACCCATGCAACAGCGACGATGTTGGTTCTAATCTGCGGATCACCAGCGATCAAAACGATGCCCGCAAAAGCGATCATGGTGCCGACGGCTTTTTTATATCCGGGCATTTCACCAAGCATGAAGGCGCCCAGCATAATCAAAACCGGTGCTTCAAGTTGGACCAGAAGAATGGTCGTCGACGCATCAAGGTCCTTCAGGCCGACATAAATCATGGCATAGGGGACCGTGATGGCCAGAGCGGAGATGAGCATGATATTGCGCATCTGGCCGAATGGCGGTTTGACAAACCAGATCAACACGATGGCTGCGACACCAAAGCGAAATGCTGCCAAGAGGATGGGCGGGAAGTGGTCGAGTGCGGCCTTGGCCAGAACCCAGCCCATGCCGAAGATGATCGACATCAGGGTCGCCAGAAGAAGATGCTTAGGTTTCACGTTTAAGTTCAATTAAGTTGTGGTTGTTTGAATGTGGAGGTTGTGATCCAATATTCCCGAACAATATTGGTGAAATCCAATCATTTGAAATGTGAGATGAATTCAGAAAAACTAAAGTCTAGAACCTCTGGGTGGTTGCCGTCTCTTAAATCCATCCGCGCATTGGAGACCGTGGCAAGACATGGGAGCTTTCAACTCGCCGCAGAGGAGTTGGGCGTTAGTCCTGCAGCCGTTCATCAGTTGGTGCGCGGTCTGGAAGATGTGATTGGGCAGGACCTTGTCATTCGCGATGGTCGCAACGTGGCCATTACACGAGCAGCCGAGGCCGGTTTGGCCGAGCTTCATGTCGCCTTTAAAAACCTCAGCGCCGGGGTGCGCAAAATTCGTGAATATGATGGACGGCGGCAATTAAGGATCTCGGTCGATCCGTCTTTTGCTCAGGCGTGGCTTGTGGGTCGGCTTGGCCGTTTTCAGGCGGAAAATCCCGAGATTGATATTCTTTTGGACTCAACGACACGCTTTGCGGATGTGGTGCAAGGTCATGCGGATGTCGCGTTGCGGTACACAAAAGATGTCGAAGATGATTTGAGTGCGATCAGATTTTTTGAAGATGAAACCATCGCTGTTTGCAGTCCTTCATTGATCCCCGACAAGATGCGTCCGCTTGATATCGCATCGATTGCCGAGTTTCCTTTGCTTCATTTCGACTGGACGCAAACGGCGCAAATTCAGCTCAGTTGGCAACGCTGGGTGAGCCTTGTCGGCGGGCCAGCCTTACCGCTCAGCGGAGGAGCCCGGTTTAATGATTATAACGCTGTCGTTCAGGCGGCAATTGCCGGGCAGGGTATTGCGCTGGTGGGGAGGCCCCTGGTCACCGAGGCCCTTCGAACCGGCATCCTTATCGAGCCTTTTGAGCGTAGTTATCGCAATGGATACGGCTATTTTGCGATCAGAGCCCTGATGTTGGGCGGGCGTGATGATCCGTTTGCCGAAAAGTTCGTTTCATGGGTCGTTGCTGAGAGCGAAGGCGACAAACTAGAGCGGCCAAACCCATAGAAGTGTCGGCACCCCAACCGCAACCACGATGATCTCAATCGGCAGGCCGAGGCGCCAGTAGTCGCTGAAGCGGAAGCCGCCGGGGCCGAGGATCAGGGTGTTGTTCTGATGGCCGATGGGGGTGAGGAAGGCGCAGGATGCACCGATGGCCACCGCCATCAGGAACGGGTCGGAGCTGGCGTCCAGTCGCGCGGCACTGCCAATGGCAATCGGACACATCACGGCCGCAGTGGCGGCGTTGTTCATGAAATCAGACAGGGTCATGGTGACCACCAGGATCAGGCCAACGGCGATTACCGCATTGCCCTGGGCGACGGATTCCAGCAGGAAGCGTGCGATCAGATCGGCACTGCCGGTACTTTCCATGGCATTGGCAACCGGGATCAGGGCGGCGAGCAGGACCACCACCGGCCAGTCGACCGCATCATAAAGCGTGCGCGGTGACACGACACCCGTGAGCAAGGTTGCCAACACACCCAGCGCGAAGGCAATGGCGGCGGGCAGGATGCCAAAGGCGGCAAGGGCGATGGCAATCGCCATGATGCCGGTCGCCTTGAGCGCCTGGGTCTTGTCGCCAAGGTTCAGCGAGCGTTCGGCCAGCGGCACACAGCCGAGACGGTTGCCAAATTCATGAATGGCAGCCGGTGTGCCCTGCATCAACAGCACGTCCCCGGCGCGCATTTTCATGGTGCGCAGGCGGCTCATGGAGCGGTGGCCCTGACGGGAAATGGCTAGCAGGTTGACGCCATAGCGGCTGCGAATGCGGATATCGGCAGCAGACCGACCGATGAAGGCGGCGTTTGGCAGAACCGCGACCTCGATCAGGGAAATGTCGTCGGACTGGACGGGCTTTTTGTGCGGTTCGGCTTCGTTCTCTGTTTCATCGTCCGCGGTCGCATCTTCATGCGCGTCGTTTTTGTGCGCAGCAATTTCTTTCTCGGCGGGTTTTGCCGCCTGTTGTGCCTTGGTCTTTGCCGTTTCTTCTGCGTCGTCTGAGGCCTCGGTCTCTTCTCCCGCTTCTGTATCCTCTGGCGCCTTTTGTTTTTCAGCCTCCTTGGCGGCTTCCTTGGCGCGCGCGTCGCGCCATTCGGCTTCAAGGGTGAGTTCGAGACTGCCAAGCGCGCTTGAAAGACCTTCGGGGTCGGCTTCGATCAGAAGGATGTCGTCCTGATGGAGTTCGCGAAACGGGCTTGGGGCCGGGATGCGGGTTTCATTGCGGATCAGGCCGATGATCTGGGCATCGGACTTTTCAAGTTCGTTGTTGATATCACGCAGCAACATGCCGATGGCCTTGCTGCCCTCGGTAATGCGGGCCTCGGTCAAATAGGAGCCGGTTTCAAATCCCTCGGCCCCGGCGCGTTCGCGATTGGGTACCAGAAAGCGGCCAAACAGAATGACAAAGGCGAGCCCCGCCAGCGCAATGGCAATGCCGACCGGGCTGAAATCAAACATCGAAAAGCCTGATCCGGTGGCCTCGGCCCGGAAGCCCGAGACAATCAGGTTGGGTGGTGTGCCGATCAGGGTCGTCATCCCGCCCAGGATCGAGCCAAAAGCCAGCGGCATCAGGATTTTGCCCGGTGGCAGATCCTGTTTGTTGGCGATCTGAAGGGCAATCGGCATCAAAAGGGCCAATGCGCCGACATTGTTCATGAAGGCGGACAGGACAGCAGCCAGAAGACTAAGGGCGGCCATGGTAACAAACGGGCCGGCCGATTGCGGCAGGACGGTCCGAGACAATGTATCGACCGCACCGGATCGTTGCAGGGCAGAGGACAGGATCAGGATGCAGGCGACGGTGATGACGGCCGGATGGCCAAATCCGACAAAGGCGTCCTCGGTTGGAACCAACCCCAGAATGACACAGACCAGAAGGGATGCCATGGCGACCATGTCATGGCGCCAGCGGCCCCATAAAAACAGCACAACCGTGCCAAGCAGTACGGCCAGAATCATGATCTGCGGGGTGGTCATTCGGGCTGTCCTGTTTGTTGGGGTGTCATTGCTGCAATGTTATCTGAAGCCTATGAGCGTCGCGGGATTCGGTCAAGCGCATCAACCGTTAGCGTGCTGAAATCATCCTGCCAGAATTGTCAGGAGACTGTGTTAGTATCACCCTGTTTCCATTTAAGAAATTACATGTGTTCCGATGCCAATTGACAGTGCCGCCATGCCATCGCCCGTCGTTTCGATTTCCGCCAAGCAGGCTCGAAACCTGGCCCTTGTCGGGCAGGGGTTTGAGGCCAATCCGGATCGGGATGTGACCAAGCGCCGGATTTTGAAGACCATCCGGGCTACCAACATGCTGCAGGTCGATAGTGTCAATGTTCTGACGCGTGCGCATTACATGCCGGTCTTTTCGCGGCTGGGCGTTTATGATCCGAAGCTGCTTGATGAAATGGTCTGGGGGAATGCCCGGCAGAGGAAGCTGTTTGAGTATTGGGGCCATGAAGCATCAATGATCCCGGTTGAGGATTACCCCCTGTATCGCTGGCGGATGCGCGATGCCGAGCAGGGCTTGGGAACCTGGGGCAATATCGCACGGGTTCAGCGTGAACAGCCTGATCTGATTGACAATATCCTGCGCCATATCGACCGCGAAGGGGCGGTTGCCGCCAGTTCACTCGAAACCGAGGAACGTAGCAGCGAGAAATGGTGGGGCTGGTCAAACACCAAGACCGCGATGGAATATCTGTTCTGGAGCGGTCAGGTCATGGCGCGCAAACGGCGCAGCAGTTTTGAACGCGAATATGATCTGCCCCATCGCATCATCGGCGATGCGGCCCACGAACCCGACCGGGATCGGCAGGACGCGATGTGCGATCTGATCTGTCAGGGGATTGCCGCCATGGGGGTCGCCGCCGAGATTGATCTGCGCAAATATTTCCGCCTGCCAACCGACGAGACCAAGGCCTGTCTAGCCCGCCTTGTCGAAGAAGGGCGGTTGTTGCGGGCCGATGTCGAAGGCTGGAAACAGCCGGGCTATCTGTGCCCGAACGTCAATCCGAGATCGCGGGCCAAGCCGACCTGTCTGATGGTGCCGTTTGATCCGGTGATGTGGGAACGTGACCGGGTGGAGCGGATATTCGGTTTTGCCTATCGGATCGAGATTTATGTTCCGGCCGAGAAACGCGAATACGGCTATTACGTTTTGCCATTCATGTTAAATGGCGAATTTGTTGCGCGGGTGGATTTGAAATCGGACAGGCAGGCCGGGGTGCTTCGGGTGCAAAGTGCGCATCTGGAAAACCATGCCAAGGCCGCGAATGTGGCCGGGCCGTTGATGGAGAACCTGATGCGGCTTTCGGTCTTTTTGGGACTGGACGGGGTCGAGGTCATGCCCGCCAATGACTTTTCGAAGTATATAGGGTCAGCACCCATTAATTTGGTTTAAATGGTTAAACAGATTTGTGTGGATACGCGGAGCAAAGCCGCAGGAAGATATGCATCTTTCAAGGTTTTGCGACAAAGTAGCCCGTGCAAATCCGTTTAATCCGTAGGACAGGCGTTAAACTTGCAAACTCCTGCGTCAAAATCCTTGCGCGGGATACCAACCCGCTCGGCGGACTTTTCCTTGGATTTCGCAAATTTAACGTCTGCCATTCAAATCAAATTAATGGGTGCTGACCCTATCCAGTGTGGCGATAAGGTAAACGGGGCGCAGGTCCCACATCCGCGCCCCGTCTATCCGTCATCCTGGCTGACCACAAAAGCTTCAGGACATTGTGGTCATTATTGTCGCACCTGGCCTTACCAGCAGGTGTAACCCCCATCTGCCAGAACGATGGACCCTGTCATCAGGCTGGAAGCGTCAGATGCAAGGAACAGGACAACCGAACCGATTTCTTCGGTCAGGCCCAGGCGGGCCATCGGGGTGCCATTGATCCAGGCGTCATACATTTCCGGCTTGGATTTCACGAACTCATTAAGCGGGGTCGCGATATAGGTCGGTGCAACCGCATTGACGCGAACACCACGTGCGCCCCATTCAGCCGCAAGCGATTTGGTCAGGTGATGCACCGCGGCCTTGGATGCGTTGTAATAAGCCTGTTCTTGCGGCTTGTTGACGATGAAGCCCGACATGGAACCGACATTGACGATGACGCCGTTTTCTTTGGCCAGCATCTGCTTGCCGAATTCACGGCAGCACCAGAAGGTGCCGTTCAGGTTGACATCAATGACATTGAGCCAGTGTTCATCAGTCACGGTTTCGGCCGGCGTTTCGGAACGTGCGATGCCGGCATTGTTGACAAGGATATCAACGCCGCCCTGCTTGGCCATTTTTTCCGCGCTGTCGCGGACCTGATCGGTGTTGGTGACATCCATGATGTCGATGTCAGCGGAGTAACCTTTGGATTTCAGGTAATCGCGGCCTTCTTCGGCAACGCCATCACTGATATCGCCGATGATGACATGGGCGCCTGCTTCGGCAAGAGCTTCGCAGCAGGACAGGCCGATGGCGCGACCGCCACCGGTGACATAGGCCCGACGGCCGGTAAGATCGAACTTTTTCAGGTACATTTTGGACTCACAATTATCTTGGTTGGTAAGACGGGACCGTAATGCGTGTGGGACATTGCGATCCGGTTCATGCACGTATCAGGACTTGCCCAGCGCCAGCCCGTGGGCGTCAAAGCGATGGAGGCGATCCTGTTCCGGGGTCAGGAAAATTTTGTCATGTTCGCCCAGCGGAACTTCACCGGTGGCACGGACTGTCATCGGGCCATAACCGTCGGCCTCGACATGCAGATAGGTTTCTGCACCAAGGTGTTCGGCGATTTTGACCGTTGCGGGGATTTCCCCGTTTTCCGTGCTGACAGCGACATGTTCCGGGCGAATGCCGATTTCGTGGCAATTGTGTTTTTGTGCAAGCTCCCCGCCCAGGAAGTTCATTTTCGGTGATCCGATGAAGCCCGCGACAAACTTGTTTGCCGGGTTGTTGTAGAGTTCCATCGGTTTGCCGACCTGCTCGACGCGGCCGGCCTGAAGAACCACGATCTTGTCGGCCATGGTCATGGCTTCGACCTGATCGTGGGTCACATAGATCATGGTGGTTTTGAGTTCCTGATGCAGACCGGTGATTTCAAGCCGCATGTTCACACGAAGCGCCGCATCAAGGTTGGAAAGCGGTTCGTCAAACAGGAAGGCGGCCGGGTTGCGGACAATCGCACGACCGATGGCGACACGCTGACGCTGACCACCCGAAAGCGCGCTTGGGCGGCGTTCGAGATAGTCGGTCAGGTTCAGGATCTTGGCCGCAGACTGGACTTTCTCTTCGATAACTTCCTTGCTTTCGCCGGCCATTTTCAGGCCGAAAGCAATGTTGTTATAGACCGTCATATGCGGATAGAGCGCATAGGACTGAAAGACCATGGACAGGCCGCGTTTGGCCGGGGCCTCGTTTGCGACATCCGTGCCATTGATCAGGATTTTGCCATCGGTGACGTCTTCAAGTCCGGCAATCAGACGCAGAAGCGTTGATTTGCCACAGCCCGACGGGCCAACAAAGACAACGAACTCGCCATCATTGATATCAAGATCGACACCGGGAATGACGTCCAGTGTGCCGAAGGTTTTCTTGACTTTCTCCAGTCGGATAGCACCCATTTTGGTGTTCCTTCTTCCAGATTTCGATCAGGCTGCGGTTACTTGACCGCGCCGAATGTCAGACCACGAACCAGCTGTTTCTGAGAGAACCAGCCAATCACGAGAATTGGGGCAACCGCGAGCGTCGATGCGGCTGAAAGCTTCGCCCAGAACAGGCCCTCGGGGCTTGAATAGGAGGCGATGAAAGCTGTCAGCGGGGCTGCATCAGACGTTGTCAGGTTGAGCGTCCAGAAGGCTTCGTTCCATGCCAGGATCACATTGAGCAGCATGGTCGATGCAATGCCCGGAACCGCCATGGGCAACAGCACAAAGATGATTTCCTTGGGCAGGGTCGCGCCATCCATGCGGGCCGCTTCGAGAATGTCGGTCGGGATTTCCTTGAAATAGGTGTAGAGCATCCAGACCATGATCGGCAGGTTCATCAAGAACAGAACCATGATCAGACCAAAGCGGGTATCAAGCAGTCCCCAATCGCGGAACAGCAGATAGATCGGGACCAGAACGCCGACCGGCGGCATCATCTTGGTCGAAAGCATCCAAAGAAGCGCATCCTTGGTTCGCTTGGTCGGATTAAACGCCATTGCCCATGCGCAGGTCACGGCAAAGACCAGACCGACAAGGGTGGATCCGACAGCCAGGATGACCGAGTTCATGGCGAACTTGAAATAGTTCGAGCGTTCCTGAACTTCGACATAGTTTTCCAGCGTCCAGTCAAACGAGATGAAGCTGGGCGGAATGGAAACGGCTTCGAGTTCGGTTTTGAAGCTGGTCAGCACCATCCAGAAGATCGGGAAGAAGATCAGAAGACCCACGATCCATGCAAAGACAGAGAAGCTGACATAGCCAAGGGGTGTCTGTTTGTTTTCCATGTCGTGGTCCCTATTTGTCCAGGTTCTTGCCGATAAGGCGGATCAGGAAGATCGCCACGATATTGGCCAGAATGACCGCAACAATGCCGCCGGCAGACGCACCACCGACATCGAACTGCAACAGCGCCTGCGTATAGACGAGGAAGGCGATGTTGGTCGTTGCCAGACCCGGGCCACCACCGGTGGTGACAAAGATTTCGGCAAAGACGGTCAGCAGGAAGATGGTCTCGATCAGGACAACCACCGTGATCGCACGACTGAGGTGCGGCAGGGTGATATAGAAGAAGATCGAGATCGGCCCGGCACCATCCATCTGGGCGGCTTCTTTCTGATCGCGGTCAAGCGACTGAAGGGCGGTCAGAAGGATGAGCACAGCAAAGGGCAACCATTGCCAGGACACCATGATGATGATTGAGGTGAGTGGTGCATTGGTAAACCAGTCGATCGCGGGCAGGCCAAACAGGCTGGCGATCCAGGCAAACATGCCTGACACCGGATCCATCAAAAGGTTCTTCCAGACCAGCGCGTTCACGGTCGGCATGATGAAGAACGGTGCGATCACCAGCAAGCGCAGGATGCCACGGCCAAAGATTGGCTGATCCAGCATCAGGCCCAGCAGAATGCCACCCACCACGGTGATGACCAGAACCGATCCGACCAGCAACAGGGTGTTGGCAAGGGACGCGAAGAACGCCGGATCTGTCAGGAAGAATTCGTAGTTAAGTGTCCCGATCCACTCTTCCATGCCTGGCGACAACAGGTTGTAGCGCAGGAAGGAGAAGTAAATCGTCATGCCCAGCGGGACGGCCATCCACAAGAACAGGACGATGATCGACGGTGCGGACATGATGCGCCCGGTAAGGGTCGAGGCCCGTGTCGACATGATGTGCTCCCCGAAATTACGTTTTGTCCTTGCCCTTAAGGGAAAAAAAGGGCGGTGCGTTTTGCAACCACCACCCAAGTTTCTCTCAGGTTAAGGAGGTGCAGACCGGAATTCCAATCAGGTAAAGAATTCCGGTCTGGGAAGTGTATCAGTAGTAACCAGCCTTGCGCATGGTGCGATCGGTGGAGGATTGTGCAGCCGAAAGGGCCTGCTCAACACTCATCTGACCGGCAAGGGCTGCGGAGAACTGCTGACCAACCGTGGTGCCGATGCCCTGGAATTCAGGGATTGCGGCGAACTGAACGCCAACATACGGCTTCGGTTCCAGGGTCGAGTTGATCGGGTCTGCGCTGTCGATCGCCAGAAGGGTCTCGTCTGCGAACGGTGCCGCTTCGAGATATTTCGGGTTTTCATAAAGCGACATACGGGTGCCCGGCGGTACGTTTGCCCAGCCTTCCTTGGAGGCAACCAGTTCGAGATAGGCTTTGGAGGTCGCCCAGGAGATGAACTTCTGCGCGGCTTCTACTTTCTGCGAGCCCATCGGAATGCCAAGGTTCCAAGCCCAGAGCCAGTTGGCGCCGGTGCAGGTTACAGCGCAGGGCGCTTCGGTGAAGCCGACCTTGTCTGCAACTTTGGATTCTTTCGGGTTGGTGACAAAGGATGCTGCAACGGTGGCGTCAATCCACATGCCGCATTTGCCGGAGTTGAACAGCGAAAGGTTTTCGTTAAAGCCGTTCGACGTCGCGCCCGGAGGACCGTAGTTGCCAAGAATGTTGGTGTACATGTCGAGCGCATCTTTCCATGCGTCGCCATCAAAGGTCGGTTTCCATTCTTCGTCGAACCAGCGTGCGCCATAGGCGTTGCCCATGGTCGAGATCAGCGCCATGTTCTCACCCCAGCCGGCTTTGCCACGCAGGCAGATGCCGTATACGCCTTCGTCAGGCTTGTGGAGTTTCTTGGCGATCTCAAGGGTCTGGTCCCAGGTCAGGCGACCGTTGATTTCAATACCGGCAGCTTCGAACAGGTCGGTGCGGTACATCATCATCGAGCTTTCGCCGTAGAACGGTGCAGCATAAAGATTGCCATCGTTCGAAACAGCAGAGCGGATCGCCGGCATCAGGTCATCGACGTCATAGTCGGAACCAAGATTATCAAGCGGTGCGAGCCAGCCTTTTTCAGCCCAGATCGGAACTTCATAGGTGCCGATGGTCATGACGTCATACTGACCGCCCTTGGTGGCGATGTCGGTGGTGACGCGCTGACGCAGGGTGTTTTCCTCAAGTGTGACCCACTCAAGGGAAATGTCGGGGTTCTTGGAGGTGAAATCATCCGTCAGCTTCTGCATGCGGATCATGTCACCGTTATTGACGGTTGCGATGGTCAGTTTCGTTTCGGCATTGGCGTGTGCGATACCGCCAGCCAGCAACGCACAAAGCGCTGCTCCCATTACGCGTTTCATATTTCCTCCCAAAGGACTATTTACCCGCTGAGCAACTTCAGCTGCTCATATTGATCATTTGTTCAGGTGATGAGCATTCACTCAATTTCACTGTTGCTTGTCAAACAAAATCGTTTTTGCGCCGCACAACAAAACGCCCCGGCAGCGGGGCTGTCAGGGCGTAAAGGCATTCGAACCATGTGCAAAACCGCCACGTGCTAGCGCAGCAAACTTTCCGCAGTTGCTTCGTCGGTAATGAGAGTTGAAATCAGTTGACCGCGCATGGCCCCCCGAATCGCTGCGACCTTTTTGGCCCCCTTGGCAACCGCGATGGTGTTGGTTGCGGGCTGCACAGCAGGTGCGCTGGTGACGCAATGATTGACCGGATGATCCAGGATGTTGCCATCCTGATCAAAGGACCAACTGATCACCTCGCCAATGCCGCCACTGTCGCGCAGCGAGACCAGCTCATCTTTCGATATAAAGCCATCAATATGCAGCGGCGCATCATCGCCAAGATGCCCGACGCCGATAAAGCGGATATCGGCCTCACGCGCGAGTTTAAGGATATTGTCCATCGGCGGCTGGGATTGCATCCGCTGACGCATCTTCGGATCGGCAATGATGACCGGGATCGGCAACGGGTAATGCGGTGCGCGGGTCCGGTCAGCCAGATCCGTGACCGCGTCATAGAAACTGGCCGCCCCGTCATGGGCGATGGTGCCCACCAGCGAGACGATCTTGTGATGATGGGCATCAATGCGCCCGATCTCATCGACCATGGCGCGCATGGCACGCCCCGTGCCCAATGCGATGATCTGCGGGTCGGTTGAATGCAGCGCACGTTCAAGATAGTTGGCCGCAGCCTGCGCCATGCCAAACATCGCATCCGGGGCAGCCGGATCGGTCGGCACCACATCGCAACTGGCAATGCCGTATGTTTCGCAGATCGCCTTGCCCAGTTCCATGCAATGTGCAATCGGGTGATCGAGGCGGACCTTCACCAGACCTTCGCTGACCGCGGCTGACACCAGACGCTGTGCCGTCGGGCGCGATACGCCAAGCTTGTGGGCGATTTCATCTTGCGTGTTGCCAGCACAATAATAAAGCCAGCCAGCGCGGGCTGCTTCATCGAGGCGGGCCGCTTCCTTGCGCGTGCGTTTGACCATCCGATTCCCCAGATTTTTTTAGGCCCGCGGTCTTTTTGACGATGGGCATTTTTTGGTTTTGAAATGTCGTGTTCTTTTTCCCTAGCGTCTTTTGGCGCCTCTGACCAGCATCTTGCCGGGATGTGGAACGACAAGACCCGCCCAACATGGGGCGGGTCTTGATTTCAAATCGGCGAAGGATCCAGTCGATCCCTTATTTCTTGGGCAGGAAATCGGCGATCAATTTTTCAGCGATCTGCACGGCATTCAATGCCGCACCCTTGCGCAGGTTGTCGCTAACGCACCACAGCGACAGGCCGTTTTCGACGGTCGGGTCCTTGCGCACGCGTGAGACAAAGACATTGTCTTCGCCCTGGACTTCCTGTGGGGTGACATAGCCTTCGTCCTGACGGTAATCGACGACCGAGACACCCGGGAAGTCTTTCATCGCCTTGCGGGCGTCTTCGACGGTGATCGGTTTTTCAAACTCGATATTGACCGCTTCGCCGTGGCCGACAAAGACCGGGACGCGCACACAGGTCGCATGCACCGCGATTTCCGGCGCCAGGATCTTGCGGGTTTCGACCGTCATTTTCCATTCTTCGCGGGTCGCGCCATCATCCATGAAGCTGTCGATATGCGGGATGACGTTAAAGGCGATCTGCTTGGTGAATTCTTCTTTCTGAGGCGGATCATTCACATAGATTCCGCGCGTCTGGTTAAACAGCTCGTCCATCGCGGCACGGCCGGCACCCGATACCGACTGATAGGTCGAAACGACAATGCGTTTGATCGCGGCCATGTCATGAAGCGGCTTAAGGGCCAGCACCATCTGAATGGTCGAACAGTTCGGGTTGGCGATGATGTTTTTCTTGGCATAGCCCGCCAGCGCGTCAGCGTTGACTTCCGGCACCACGAGCGGAACACCCGGCTCCATGCGCCAGTAGCTGGAATTGTCAATCACGACACAACCGGCTTCGGCAGCCTTGGGGCCGAGTTTCTTGGCGGTTTCGCCACCAGCGGAAAACAGGGCAATGTCGGCCTTGGAAAAATCAAAGGTCGCGGCGTCCGAAACCGACAGCTCGTCGTCTTCGCCATAGGAAACCGTGCGGCCGATGGATTTCGAAGAGGCCAGTGCAAAGATCTCGTCTGCCGGGAAATTGCGTTCGGCAAGGGTGTTGAGCATTTCGCGCCCGACATTTCCGGTCGCGCCAACAACGGCGATTTTAAAGCCCATCTGGGTGCCTCTTTTCAGTCTGTCAGGCGGCGGCGATCCGCGCGCCTGCCTGTGAATAATGTCTGATAATCTGGGGCGACATGTAAGGGTTTCTGGGCAATTGCGCAAGCGTGTCCTTGGCAATGCGATAATGATTACTACTTGAGATTGCTGAAAAATCTGGCAGAATTGTTACAGGGGTTCATGTGTCGAACCTGAAATCAGATTCGTTTTGCATTTGCCGGGTTGATTTCTGACTTTCTGCCTGGCGGGCGTTGGCGCCACCAGTGCCACCACCTGACGACTTTTCCGGACGACCAGCCAAAACGTTCCTGATCAAGGGTTAGATGCAGATATGCAGCAACGCTGCATATGGGGCGATCACTATTCGGACTTTTATAAAAAGGACGGCCAATGACGTACCCGATGACTTTGGATTGGACACAGAAAAAGGTTCTCGATTTCTTTCGGGAGCATGTGACGCGCGGAACTTTGGTATTTCGCGTCGATGATAAGCACGAGATCGTGCTGGGGGACGGGACAGACCCGCGGGCGGGGATGACTGTACCGGACTGGACCAACACACTTAGAATGGCACTGAGCCCGGACCCGGGCTTTGGCGAGGCCTTCATGCATGGTGGCTTCGATCTTGTCAAATGCGAGATGGAGGACCTGATCAGGGTCTTGCGTCTTAATTTCGAAGGCGGCCATTCGACCAGCGGGTTTGGCAGCTTTATTGAAAAGCTGCAGGCGCTGAAATTCCAGATCGGGCAGTTTACCTCGGTCCGGGCAGCGTCGCACCGCGTGCGCCATCACTATGATATCGGCAATGATCTTTACACCCGGTTCCTTGATCCGGAGATGCAATATTCATGTGCCTTCTGGGATGGCAGGGCGCAAACCCTGGAAGAAGCCCAGCACCGGAAAATGAGCCTGACGACCCAGCGTCTCAAGATCACCGAACCCGGTTTGCGGGTGGTTGATATCGGGTGTGGCTGGGGCGGTTTGAGCCGCTTTATCCATCGGGAAACCGGGGCCGAGGTGCATGGCATTACCCTGTCGACCGAACAGTATAACTGGGCGCAGGAAAAACGTGCCGAGATGGGCGCGAACATGAAGGCGGGACTTGATTATCACCTGCTGGATTATCGCTTGTTTGCCGATGCCAATGCCGGGAAATATGACCGGGTGGTTTCGGTCGGCATGTTCGAGCATGTCGGACGCCATCAGTTCAAAACCTATTTTGAAAAGGTGGGTGAGCTTCTTAAGGCCGGCGGGCGGGCTGTGATCCACACGATCATCAAGCCGCGGGCCGAATTCACATCGCCGTGGATTGATAAATATATCTTTCCGGGCGGCTACATTCCGGCCGTTCACGAGGTGGTCGAGGCCGCCGAACATGCCAACCTGACGGTCGAAGCATCACATTTCCATCCCGGGCGGAACTATGCCCAAACTCTCATCGCCTGGCGGGATCGGTTCCGCGAAGTTGCCGATGAATTGGACCCGGAAAAGTACGACGAAGAATTCAAACGCATGTGGGAATTCTACCTTGCCGGTTGTATCAATGCTTTTGACGCGGCCGAGGGCGGCGGCGGCATGCGGGTCGGCCAGTTTGTCTTTACCAAGCCGGGCTTTGAATATGCCTGATGATGCAGGGTGGGGAACGATGGTTTCCCGCCCTGTTTGTTTTACGAGTGCCGCTTCCCATATCAACTAATGAGGTGCTCGAAATTGCTGCGGTGAACTGCGCAGCATGACTGCAAATCAAAATCAAACAAAAGCAGTCGCAAACGTGCCTTCAAACCAAGCCACATCGCGTGATGGACCGGCACGACAGATGTGAAAAGCGAATATGAAAAGTGATGGCCGGTCATATTGTCGGGAGGAAACGACATGTTGAAAGTAATCACCTGGGATGACGCCGACCACCAGACGCAGCCGAATGGTGCGACCGCGCCGCATATCGGACGGCCGAAGGACTATGTTCGCGCCTTGTCGGAAATTGAAATGTCGAGCTGTGAACGCGATATGCTGCGGGCGCACGCCAATGCCCCGGGGCGCAAGATTACCGGTTTGAAACTGGCCGAAACGGTTGGGCATTTCGGGTGCCGGATCGGCAATAAAAAATATGGTCGTCTTGCCACCAAGATCGCGACGGCAGCAGACCTTCCGATGTGTGAAACTGATGTCAGTGATTATCTTGCGGCGATCTTTACCCTTGCCGATGGCACGCAAAGCGATGGCGAGGACTGGACATGGGTAATGCATGACAATGTCGTCCGCGCGCTTGAGGATGCCGGCATGGTCTGAGGCGGGTGCATCGCCGATTTTATGAATTTCGAATTTTGCGGGCGGGTCGTGTAACGCGGGCCGCCCTTGTGTCGTCCTTGTGGGCAGAGGGGTGAATTTCCCACTCTTCCTCGTGCCACCAAGGAGAATTGTCATGACCCGCTTTGCCTTTCACGAAATCACCCCAAAACTGTTTCAGGCCCAGTTGGCTGTTGCTACAGCACTTGGCGACGCGCCGCTGATTGAACCTGTATTGCGTGACCTTATTGAGTGCCGGGTGTCGCAGATTAATGGCTGTGCCTATTGTCTTCGGATGCATTCAGACAGCTTTGCCAAACATGGCGGCGATCCCGTTAAACTGACGATGCTGCCGGTTTGGCAAAGTGCCGACGGGTTTAGTGCGGCCGAGCGTGCAGCACTGGTCTGGGCCGAATGCCTGACCCGGGCGGAATGCCAGGTCACGATCTCGAAGTGCCATCGCATGCTTCTGGATCATTTTGAAGAAGCCGAGATTTCCGAGCTGACCTGCATCATTGCCACGATGAATGCATGGAACCGGTTGGGTATTGCGCAGCATGAATTTGCATAATCTTCGCAAGCTTCCTGACGGGGGTGGGAAAAGCCCCTACAATCAGACACACACAGCGATACGGGATTTGCCCGTATCGCTTCACGCGTTTGGTGGGACATCCTTGGCAGATCGTATTTTTGAACAACATCGCGGGCGGCTTACAGCCCTTGCCTATCGCATGCTGGGCAGTCATGCCGATGCCGAAGACGCGGTTCAGGATGTCTGGCTGCGCTGGCGCAATCAGGATCAGGACACGATCGCTGACGCCACAGGGTGGCTGGTGCGGGTGTGCAGCAATATCTGCCTTGATGTGTTGAAATCCGCCCGCCGTCAGCGGGAGAACTATGTCGGTCACTGGTTGCCCGAACCGTGGCTGCCGCCCGAACAACCCAAAGCCGAAGCCGAATTGATCGAGCGTGACGGCCTTGGGCAGGCTTATATGTTGATGCTCGAGCGCCTCGCCCCGATTGAGCGGGTGGCACTTGTGCTGCATGAGGTTTTCGAGTGGATGCATGATGATATTGCGCCCCTGATCGAACGCACGCCGAACAATACCCGTCAGATCCTGTTTCGCGCCCGGCGGAAGATGCAGCGTGAAAATGACCGGGATGCTACGCCCGAACCGAATGCGACAGCGTGCGATCGCGAACGGTTGGACGCGTTTGTTACCGCGATCGGCACCAGTGATGTGGGGCGGTTGCTGGATCTGCTCGCCCCGGATGTGATTTTGTATTCCGATGGTGGGGGCAAGGCGCTGGCGACGGCCAATCCGCTGTTTGGGGCGGATCATGTTTCGCGATTCTTTGTCGGTGTCTGGGGCAAGCGCAGCCCGAATGAGCGCGTGCTTGGCATCACGCTTGCGGATGCATGCTGGCTTCTGATGGTCGAAGACGGGGTTGTGGCGACCGCGATCAGTGCGACTGAACGCGACGGGCAGATTGTTGATCTGTTTGTCCATCGAAACCCGGACAAGCTGGCATTGTTTACAGCGGTTCTGGCCGATGCCCGAGAAATCACCCTGTAACGCAAAAAGGCCGGATCGAAATCCGGCCTTTTCATATTCGGGATCGTAAAGAACGATCAGACGAGCTTGTCGAGTTCGTTGATCAGCGACTCACCCATAACGGTGGTCGAGACCTTGGCCATGCCCGGCTGCATGATGTCGCCGGTGCGAAGCCCGCCCTTAAGGACGTTCTGAACGGCATCTTCGATCAGGGTGGCATCATCGCCCATGTCGAACGAATAACGCAGCATCATGGCAAACGACAGGATGGTGGCCAGCGGGTTGGCGATGTCCTGACCGGCGATGTCTGGGGCGGAGCCATGTACCGGCTCATAGAGCGCTTTGCGCGCACCGTTTTCATCGGCCGCACCAAGCGATGCGGACGGCAGCATGCCGAGCGATCCGGTCAGCATGGCGGCACAATCAGACAGGATGTCGCCAAACATGTTGGTGGTGACCATCACGTCGAACTGTTTCGGGTTACGCACCAGCTGCATGGAGGCGTTGTCGACATACATGTGGCTGAGATCGACTTCCGGGAAGTCTTTGGCAACACGTTCGACAACTTCGCGCCACAGAACGGTGGATTCCAGAACGTTGGCCTTGTCGACAGAGCACAGACGCTTGTCGCGTTTCATCGCCATGTCAAAGGCAACGCGTGCGATGCGTTCGACTTCCGGTTCGGAATAAACCAGGGTGTTGAAGCCATGACGGACACCGTCGCGTTCTTCGATGCCGCGCGGCTGACCGAAATAGATACCCCCGGTCAGTTCACGCAGGATCATGATATCAAGACCCTTGACGATGTCTTCCTTGAGCGAGGACGCACCGGCAAGTGCATCAAACACCAGCGCCGGACGCAGGTTGGCGAACAGACCCATTTCCTTGCGGATTTTCAGAAGACCGCGTTCGGGTTTGATGTCGAACGGCATGTCGTCCCATTTCGGACCACCAACAGCACCAAGCAGAACCGCATCTGCGGCCATGGCATCCGCCAGCGTTTCGTCGGTCAGCGGGTTGTTGTGCGCATCAATCGACGCGCCGCCGATCAGACCTTCGGTGATTTCGAAATTCACGCTGCGCTTTTTCGCCATCCAGTCCATGACGCGCTGAACCTGACGCATGACTTCCGGGCCAATTCCGTCGCCCGGCAGCATCAGTACTTTTTTGGTGGTGCTCATAAATGCTTCCTTCCCAGATTCTTGGGGCCAGATATTTCTCGGGGCGCGTGGCCCCGTAGCGATCAGAAAACGGGCGACAAACGGATGTTTGCCGCCCGTCTTGCAATTACAGCGACAGCCAGGGCTGCGATGCAGCGCGCTTGGCTTCGAAATCATTGATGGCGTCGCCCTTTTGCAGGGTCAGGCCGATATCGTCGAGACCGTTCAGCAGGCAATGCTTGCGGAATTCTTCGACTTCGAACTTGATGCAACCGCCATCCGGGCCGCTGATTTCCTGATTTTCAAGATCGATGGTGACGGTGGCGTTGGCACCACGTTCCGCATCAGACATCAGCTTGTCGACATCTTCCTGCGGCAAGCGGATCGGCAGGATGCCGTTCTTGAAGCAGTTGTTATAGAAAATGTCAGCAAAGCTTGGTGCGATCACGCAGCGAATGCCGAAATCAAGCAGCGACCACGGAGCGTGTTCACGCGAAGAGCCACAGCCGAAGTTATCACCCGATACCAGGATCTTGGCATTGCGATAGGCCGGCTTGTTCAGCACGAAATCCGGGATTTCGTTACCGTTGTCGTCATAACGCATTTCATCAAACAGGTTCTTGCCAAGGCCCGAACGTTTGATGGTTTTGAGGAACTGTTTGGGAATGATCATGTCGGTATCGACATTGATCATTGGCAGCGGTGCTGCAACACCGGTGAGCTTGGTGAATTTTTCCATTGTCTTATCCCTTGCTTCCAGTTTCCCAGGCCAGACCGAGTGCTTCGATCAATTCTTCGGTCGCGTCGAGTTCCTGCGCAACGAAGTCCGGCAGATTGATGCCGGTCAGTTGCGGCAGCAGCTGCTCAAGCACCGGTGCGCGCCCCAGACGCGGGGCACTTTCGCGGAAATTGATGAATGTCTGATCGGCCATGGGAACCTTCCTTAACCGAGTTTGCGAATGTCGGTCAGATGACCGGTGATCGCAGCCGCAGCTGCCATGGCCGGGCTGACGAGGTGGGTACGACCACCACGGCCCTGACGGCCTTCGAAGTTACGGTTCGAGGTCGAAGCGCAACGCTCGCCCGGGGCCAGACGGTCCGGGTTCATCGCCAGACACATCGAGCAGCCCGGCTCGCGCCAGTCAAAGCCTGCTTCGATGAAGATCTGATCAAGGCCTTCGGCCTCTGCCTGTTCTTTCACAAGACCGGAGCCCGGAACGATCATCGCATTCACGGTTTCGGAAACCTTGCGGCCCTTGGCGACTTCGGCAACGGCACGCAGGTCTTCGATACGACCGTTGGTGCATGAACCGATAAAGACGCGGTCGATCTTGATTTCCTCGATCGGGGTGCCGGCGGTCAGACCCATATATTCCAGTGAACGTTCGATGGCTTTCTGTTTACCGGCATCCTTGCCATCGGTCGGGAAGGGAACGGTGCCGGTGACCGGTACAACGTCTTCCGGGCTGGTGCCCCATGTAACCTGCGGGACGATATCAGCAGCATCGATTTCGACAACCTTGTCGTAATGTGCGCCTTCATCAGACGGCAGGGTCTTCCAGTATTCAACAGCCTGCTCGAACGCAGCACCTTTCGGTGCCATCGGGCGGCCCTTGATATATTCAAAGGTCTTCTCGTCCGGTGCGATCAGGCCGGCACGTGCACCGCCTTCGATCGACATGTTGCAGACGGTCATGCGGCCTTCAACCGAAAGCGACCGGATGGCCGAACCAGCATATTCGATGACATAGCCGGTACCACCAGCGGTGCCGATGCGACCGATGATCGCAAGGGTGATGTCCTTGGCGGTAACGCCTGGATGCAGATCGCCCTCGACCTTGACCAGCATGTTTTTGGCCGGTTTCTGAACCAGCGTCTGGGTGGCCAGAACGTGTTCAACTTCCGAGGTGCCAATACCAAATGCCAGGGCACCAAATGCACCGTGGGTCGAGGTATGCGAGTCACCACACACCATTGTCACGCCCGGCAGGGTAAAGCCTTCTTCCGGGCCGACGATATGCACGATGCCCTGACGCAGGTCAGCCATCGGGAAATAGTGAATGCCGGTATCCCTGGCGTTCTGATCAAGGGTTTCAACCTGAATGCGGCTGTCTTCTTCCTTGATGCCTTCGGAACGGTCAGACGTCGGAACGTTGTGATCAGGCACAGCAAGCGTAAGCTCGGGATGGCGCACTTTGCGGCCCGTATTGCGCAGGCCTTCGAATGCCTGCGGGCTGGTTACTTCGTGGACGAGATGTCGGTCAATATAAAGCAGGCAGGTACCATCATCCTGCGTATCGACCACATGGCTTTCCCAAATCTTGTCAAAAAGGGTTTTAGGCTGACCCATCTCGACCTCCTCATAAAACATCGATCTTTTGAGCAGCAACGCTTGGCCCGCCGGGTGCAGTTCTGAATGTCACGAAGATCGGTGCAATACCAGCCGTGTATGGCGGGCGGGACGTGTCGTTTCTCCGGCGCAACCGGCTTTATCCGGTCTGCGAAATTTTATTATTCAGAACCACGCGGGTTTGATCGTTTTTGCCGCGGGAGTGCCTTTATACACGCCGCCTTCCAAATCGCAAGGTATGGGGCGCGTGTTTTTGGCTGTTTCACACTCCTAAATAGAGTGCAGCGGTTTGCAGCATCCCAAAGTAGCCAAATAAGGCTTTGGCGATATAGGTGAGGGATATCTGATATAACCTGAGCTGATGAATTAATCCTCAGGTTTCTGCGGAACTGTCTTTGTTGCGATGGAAACAGGCGATTCGCCATAATGCAATTAATGCGTGTATTTCTGTTTTCATGATCCATCAGGCGCACAAGGCTACCGCGGATACCATAAACGAAAACGGGCCCACCCGAAGGTGAGCCCGTCTTTGTTCTGACGCGAGATGCGCGAAGAATTACTTCTTCTTGCTGCGCTCTGCAGTGGTCAGCTTGCCTTTGTGGCCGGTGGTCTGCTCGGCGATACGTGCAGATTTACCGGTACGGCCACGCAGGTAGTAGAGTTTCGCGCGACGTACGTCACCGCGGCGAACGACTTCGATTTTGTCGATGGCCGGGGAATACGACTGGAAGATACGCTCAACGCCTTCGCCCGATGCGATTTTACGCACGGTGAAGGAAGAGTTGAGGCCGCGGTTCTTACGCGCAATGCAAACGCCTTCGAACTGCTGGATACGCTCACGGGTACCTTCAACGACTTTCAGGTGCACACGAACGGTATCACCTGCATCGAATTCCGGAACTTCGCGATTTTCAGCGATCTTGTCGAGCTGCTCTTTCTCGAGCTGCTGGATGATGTTGGTCATGGTTTAACCCTCTTTGATGTTCCCGTTTGCCACGTACCGGTCCCAAAGGTCCGGGCGTCGCGCGCGGGTAATTTCTTCTGCCTGAGCATGCCGCCAGGCTTGTACCTTGGCATGATGTCCGGAAAGCAAGATCTCCGGCACGTCACGCCCGTTCCAATTGGCCGGGCGCGTGTAATGCGGATATTCAAGCAACCCGGTTTCAAAGCTTTCCTCGTCGACAGACTCGGTCTTGTTGACCGTTCCCTCGATGAGGCGAATGCACGATTCAATCAGGACCATGGCCGGCAGTTCGCCGCCCATGAGGATGTAATCACCGATGCTGATTTCCTCGGCCGCGTGTTCATCCAGAACCCGTTGGTCGATACCTTCGTAACGACCGCAAAGCAGGATGGCACCCGGGCCTGCTGCCAATTCACGGCAGCGTTTCTGGTTCAGCACTTTTCCCCGCGGGCTGAGATAAATCAGTGGCAATTGCGGTGCAGAGCCACGCAATTCACGCAGGGCGGCGTCGACAATATCCGGGCGCATGACCATACCGGCCCCGCCCCCGAAGGGATTGTCGTCTACAGTGCGGTGGCGGTCGGTTGCATGATCGCGGATGTCTTTGACATCAAGCGACCAGATCCCGTTCTCAAGCGCCTTGCCAGCCAAAGACTGACCAAGCACACCCGGAAACATTTCCGGGAACAGGGTTGCAACTTTTGCCTGCCACACAGACATCGATCAGGCCTCCTTCCCGCTGCCGGTCGCGGTTTCCGCGCCTACTGCATCTGCAGTAACGGCCTCAGAATCGCGGTCGGCCTGAGAGTCCTTGCGGGATTTGTTCGGACGACGGCTGCGATTGCCGGGTCCGTCCTCATCCTGCAGTAGCCCCTCGGGCGGATTTACCACCATCTTGCGTTCCGAAAGAATGACCTCGGGCACGACTTCCTTGGTGAAGGGAAGAACCACAACCTTGTTTTTGGCTTCCTCAAGCGCGACTTCGATAACGTCGCCAGCGCCGAAATCAGCCACACCCCGAACGGTGCCGAAAATCGAACCATCAATGTGGAACGCTTTCAGACCGACAAGGTCAGCAAGGTAGAATTCATCTTCTTCAACCGTCTCAGGCAGTGCAGCACGCGGTACATGCAGCTTGGTGCCCCGCAGCCGTTCGGCTCCGTCCCGGTCGTCCACACCTTCGATCTTGGCGATCAGCTGGTCGCGGACATGTCCGACAGGAGACAGCTTGTATTTCACGCGTCCCTTGGCGTCGAACAACGGGCCGTAACCGACAAGGTTATCCGGATCGACGGTATAGCTTTTGACGCGCACGGCACCACGCACCCCGTGCGGGGCGGTGATCATGCCGACGCAGACATAAGCTTCGTCGTTTTTGGATTTGCGGGTTTCAGCCATTTCGGTTCACAAGTTTTTGGTATCTGATCAAAGCGTGCGTTCAGCGATTACTCGCCTGCAGCTTCTTCTTCAGCAGGTGCTGCTGCTTCGGCAGCGGCTTCCGCAGCAGCGGCAGCAGCAGCTTCGGCTTTCTCAGCTTTCTCACGAAGACGTTCCTGAGCTTTCGCTTTCGGAGCAGACTTCTGCGGCTGTTCGGTCGGCTTGAACGCGTCAGCCAGGCCAGCTTTGCCCAGGAAACGTGCAACACGATCGGTCGGCTGTGCGCCAACAGACAGCCAGTATTTGATGCGCTCTTCTTTGAAGGTAACGCGGTTGTCAGCATCCTTCGGGAGCATCGGGTCATAGGTACCGACACGCTCGATGAAGCTGCCGTCACGCGGCGAACGAACGTCAGCAACTACGATACGGTAGTACGGACGTTTTTTGGCACCGCCACGGGAAAGACGAATCTTGACAGCCATTCGGATAAGTTCCTTTCAGCTTGGGTTTGTAGTCTTCTAAATCATGACCCCGAAGGGCCTATTCACTTGGTCTTTGATCCGGCTTTAAGGGCCGGGTTTGGTTCCTAAGAGGAATTCCTGAAGAACTCATTCTCGAACCGGGGGCTTGGCTATTTCTTTTTGCCGAACCCCGGGAATCCCGGAGGCAGGCCACCGCCGCCTCCCAATCCCGGCAACCCGGGCGGCAATCCGCCCCCGCCACCGGTCAATCCTTTTGGCAGGTTGCCCAGGTCCGGCATTTCACCGCCCTCAAGCATCGAAGGATCCATTTTCGGCATTCCGCCAAACATGCCCTTCTTGCCCTGCTTGCCCATCTTTTTGATCATGGTGGACATGGTCTGATACTGCTTCAGAAGCTTGTTGACCTCTTGAACGGTCAGGCCACAGCCAGCAGCAATACGCTTTTTGCGCGATGCCTTGATGATGGCCGGGTTTTCACGTTCTTTGGGCGTCATCGACAGGATGATCGCTTCCTGGTGGGTCAGAAGTTTGGGATCAAGCTTGGTCTGCGACATCTGTTTTTTCAGCGCGCCCATGCCCGGCAGCATTCCCATGATGCCGGAAAGATCCCCCATTTTCTGGAGCTGTTTGAGCTGTGCCAGAAGGTCGTTCAGGTCAAACTGACCTTTACGCAGCTTCTTGGCCATTTTCTCGGCGTCTTCGGCCTTGATGTTTTCAGCCGCCTTTTCAACAAGGCTGACAACATCGCCCATGCCCAGAATACGGTTGGCGATACGATCAGGATGGAAGGCTTCCATCTCGTCGATTTTTTCGCCGATACCGATCATCTTGATCGGGCAGCCGGTGATCTGACGCATCGAAAGGGCGGCACCACCACGGGCATCACCATCAACACGGGTCAGAACGATACCGGTGATACCGACCTTGTCGGCAAATTCCTTGGCAACGTTGACCGAGTCCTGACCGGTCATCGCATCGGTGACCAGAAGGGTTTCAACCGGGTTGACCGCATCACGGACCTGGGCGACTTCGCTCATCAGTTCCATGTCGATATGCAGACGACCGGCGGTATCAAGGATGACCGCGTCATAGCCTTCCTTGCGGCCGGTATCCATGGCGCGCTTGGCAATCGACACCGGCTTTTCGCCCATGACGATCGGCAGAACGCCAAGACCGTTATCATCGGCCAGAACCTTCAGCTGCTGCTGGGCGGCCGGACGATAGATATCGAGCGATGCCAGAAGGACTTTCTTGTTGCGCTTCTTGGTCAGGTTGAGCGCGATCTTTGCAGAACTGGTGGTTTTACCCGAGCCCTGCAGACCGACCATCAGGATCGGTACCGGCGGGGTAGAGGCGAGATTGATTTCCTCGCCTTCGCCCAGCATGTTTTTGAGTTCGTCATGGACGATCTTGACGACCATCTGACCCGGGGTGACCGAGCGCAGAACATCGGCACCAACTGCACGTTCGGTGGCGTTGGAGATAAAGGTTTTGACGACCGGAAGTGCCACGTCCGCCTCAAGCAGGGCGACGCGTACTTCGCGCATGGCTTCCTTGACGTCGGATTCTTTAAGCGCGCCACGTTTGCGCAGCTTATCGAGAACCCCGCCAAGGCGATCGCTTAGTCCTTCAAACATTCCAAATCCCGTCTGTGTTGCCGGTGTTTCCACCGCGTGCGCACAAAAAACTAAAACCCAGTGCTCGAAACTCGAGGACTGGGGGAGTCACCCCTTGGGCGACCTTTGGTGGAGAGGGTTTATTGGATCAGGGGGTGGGAGTCAAGCGCAATCGGGCGCAAAAGCGCGTTATTCTGCGCTTTTCATCGGCTTTGTCGTGCAATTGGCGATTCCGCCAATATGGACGGGTGTTTAACCCCCGGTCATGCGCGTTGCCATGCCCAGTGTGGTGACTGGGGCGATGTCCGGCGTGATGTCCAGAGTTATGCCGGTTCAATTGCGTGATTGTCGATCAAACGGGCCTTGCCAAGCCGGGCAGCGACGAAAATGCGCGCCGTTTTCCGGACCACATCGCTGATCAGTTCCAGTGTTGCCGCATCACGGACTTCAAGGTAATCAATCGGATCAAATCCGGCCTTGAGAATATCTTCGCGCCCCTTGGCCAGAAGCGGGCCGAGTTCGGCGCCGGTGGCGGCCTTGGCGGTGATTTCCGCCAGCACCTTGTTCAGGGTCGGGGCAATCGCGCGTTCTTCTGGTGTCAGGTAACGGTTGCGCGATGACATGGCCAGACCATCATTTTCGCGCAGGATTTTCGCGCCAATGATCTCGACCGGGATGTTCAGATCCGCGCTGAAGCGGCGGATGACCATCAGTTGCTGGTAGTCTTTCTGGCCGAAGATCGCACAGTCCGGCAGCGCCTGGAGCAGCAATTTGGTCACGACCTGTGCCACGCCATCAAAGTGGCCGGGGCGGGCCGCGCCACAGAGCACATCGGTCATGGCCCCATCAACACATACCTTGGTGGCAAAGCCGTCGGGATACATTTCCTCCACCGAAGGGGCAAAGCAAAGCTCAACCCCGGCATCATCAAGGAGCTTCTGATCGGCGGGCAGAGTACGCGGATAGGCCCCGAAATCTTCGTTGGGCGCGAACTGGGTCGGATTGACAAAGATCGATACGATCACCCGGTCGGCATGTTCACGCGCCAGATGGGTCAGGCTGACATGGCCGTCATGAAGGGCGCCCATGGTCGGAACCAGGGCGACACGCAGACCTTTGGCGCGCCAGTCGGCAACAGTCGCGCGCAAATCAGCGACAGTGTGAACAGTCGTAAGGGACATCGTTATCGTCGTACCGAAGATTGCAGAAAATCGCGGCGATCCGGGCTCGGGGCTCAGACCGCGCGCAACTTACCTTTTTTCGCCAACCCAAAGCAATGTTCATCCGCCGGGAACTGGCGGGTGCGCACTTCGTCGGCATATTGGCCGACGGCCTCGGACACCGCATCGCCAAGATTGGCGTAGCGTTTGACGAATTTCGGCGTGAAGTCGGAAAACAGGCCAAGGATGTCTTCGGTGACCAGAACCTGACCATCACAGGCGGGGGACGCCCCGATGCCAATCGTCGGGATGTCAATCGCCTCGGTAATCTGACGGGCGACCGGTTCGACCGTGCCTTCGATGACGACCGAGAATGCCCCGGCATCGGCAACCGCCTTGGCATCGGCAAGGGCCTTTGTTGCGGTTTCTTCGTCGCGGCCCTGGCTTTTGAAGCCGCCCATGGTGTTGACCTGTTGGGGCATCAGGCCGATATGGGCCATCACGGGCACACCGCGCATGGTAAGAAATTCGATGGTTTCGGCCAGTTCGGCACCGCCTTCGATCTTGACGGCGGCACAGCCGGTTTCGGCCAGAATATGGGATGCTGTACGGAACGCCTGTTCCTTGGATTCCTGATAGCTGCCAAAGGGCAGATCAACAACAACGCAGGCATTCTTTGATCCGCGCATGACGGCCTTGCCATGATTGACCATCATATCGACGGTCACGGCAAGCGTGCTTTCCATGCCATAGACAACCATGCCCAGTGAATCGCCGACCAGAAGCAGGTCGCAATGTTCATCAAGGCGCTGGGCCATTGGCGCGGTATAGGCAGTCAGGCAGACAATCGGTTCCTGCCCCTTGCGGGCACGAAGTTCTGGGACGGAGGTCCGGCCCATCTTTTTGCTGGTGGCACTCATGACGTTTCTCCCCCGGTACAACCGGATTTCGCTGCCCGATCTCTGTCGGGCGTGCGGTCATGTGTACAATACCATGGCCGCGAACGGGAAACATTTTTTGCAATCGCGAAATAGGCAGTTCGGCCAATAACCGCCATTTCAGGCGTGTTGGTACTGATGTTTCGAATGATCTGTACCGCTTAATCCGATTGGCCGTTCACAGGTACGAAGAAATCAAAGACCTTCGGCAAGATCTTCGAGCATATCAAGACCGACCGCTTCGATATGGCGGTTGTCCTTGAGCGATATGGTCGATTCCTTGCGAAGCTGGGTCAGCGTGCGTGACACGGTTTCAATCGTCAGGCCAAGATAATCGGCAATGTCGGATCGGCTCATGGGCACGTTGATGGTCTCGGTGCTTTCGCCGCGATGTTCCTGGCGACGGGCCAGCATCAGAAGGAAGGATGCGACCTTTTCCTTGGCGGTCTTGCGGCCCAGCAGAAGCATCTGATCCTGTGCGGCAGCCAGTTCGTCGACCGCCATGCCGAGCATGCGTTTTTCAAGATGCGGAAACTTGTCGAACAGCTTTTCAAGCTTCTGACGCGGGAAGCGACAGGCGGTGACCGGTTCGATCGCCTCGGCCGAGTAGCTGTAGTTCGAGTTCAGGGCCAGACCCAGGAAGTCACCGGCAAACAGGAAGCCGGTGATCTGACGGCGGCCATCGCCGAGTAGCTTGTACAACTTTACCGAGCCGGTCGTGACGTTGAACACGTAGTCGGCTTCTTCGGCCTCGTGGAAAATCGTGCTGTGCGGGTCGTAATGAGCGTGAGTCAACAATTGGCGCAGCTGATCATGCTCGTCACCATGCAGGGCAGAGCAGAAAGTTAAATCCTTGATAGAACAGGCTTCGCAAATTTGGGGGCGGACTGCCATCGCAGACTCCGATGCTGGTGACCCGGTAGGCTGAATGAAACTGAATCTATCTGATGATATAGTGCTGTTTCAAGCAATTCTAACTATCGCTTTGATGGAATTTCTTTGAATCGGTCGGTGGCGCGACGTCGTCGTCATCAAAGAGAATGCGATTTGCAGCACCTTCCATATCGTCAAACTGCCCCGAACGCAACGACCATAAGAATGCGCCAAGGCCCAGAAGCCCCAGAAACAGGGCTATCGGGATAAGGAGAAGGAGGTTGCTCATGGCATTAGGCTCCTGCCTGCTGCGACAACTTGGTTGCCGGTTTCGTGCCGACCTCGTCGGGCTTGCCTGATTTTACATGCAAACGCAAGGCGTTGGCGATCACGATTAGTGAAGAAGATGACATCGCGATGGCCGCAAAAAGCGGGGTGACAAACCCCGATACCGCCAGCGGAATCGTGACGATGTTATAGGCAAAGGACAGGGCAAAATTCTGACGCACAAGCCGGTCAGCCTTGCGGGCGACGTCAATGGCTTCGATCACTGCGCCAAGCCGGTCGCCCTGGAAAACGATGTCGGCCGCATTTTGCGAAATTTCAGCAGCCGTGGCCGGGGACATTGACGCATGGGCTGCCGCCAGGGCCGGGGCATCATTGATGCCATCGCCCACCATCAGGTCGTGCTTGCCCGCATCTGACCGAGTTTGGATATGGTTGGCTTTGTGGGTTGGCGACATTCGGGCCTGCCAGTTGGGAATGCCCAGCGTTTCGGCAAGCTGACGGACGGTGCTTTCGCGGTCGCCCGACAGCAGGGTCATTTCAAAACCGCGTTTGCGCAGGGTGTCGATCACATCGGGTGCGTCGCTTCGCATGGTGTCGCGGAAGACAAAACGGGTTGGCGCAACGCCCGGCTCCGCCAGCCACAGTTCCGGTCCGGTGACATCAGATGGGACGGCAGCATTTTCGGCAATATCGCAAAAGGCACGGCTGCCCAGCCTGATCGGACCGGCGGGGCCCGCCGTCATCAGACCAAGTCCGGCCTGTTCCGTTACATTAGGGTGTGCGGTGACATTGCCCGCCGCACGCACCAGGGCGCGCGACAGCGGATGGTTGCTGTTGGCCGCCATGCTGGCCGCCAGCATCAATTTGTCCTCAGCCGGTTGGCCGACAAGTTCGGGTTTGCCCGTGGTCAGGGTGCCGGTTTTATCGAAAATGATGCCGGTGATTTTGGTCAGACGCTCAAGGGCTGTTGCCGATTTCACCAGAACCCCGGCGCGCAACAGTCGCCCGGTGGCAATCACCTGAACGACAGGAACGGCAAGGGCCAGCGCACAGGGGCAGGTAATGATCAGAACCGCGATGGCATTCATCAGCGCATCCTGCCAACCAATACCACCAATCAGCCACCAGCCGATAAAAGTCGCCAGCGACAGGGTATGAACCACTGGCGCATAGGCCTTGGCAACCCGGTCGGCAATCGCGACATAGTGGGCGCGGCCCTGTTCGGCATTTTCCATCAGGCGGACGATTTCTGACAGCAAGGTATTGCCGCCGGTCGCCGTCACCTCGATGCGAAGCGGGGCGGATATATTGGTGGTGCCGGCAAAGACCGTGGTGCCCGGACGGGTCAGGACCGGGATGCTTTCGCCGGTAATGATGCTGGTGTCGATATCGGACTGGCCTTCGATGACCTTGCCGTCAATGCCGATGCGCTCGCCAGCCGCAGCCAGAACGATCATGCCTGGTGTCGCCTTTTGCGGCGCAATCAGACGTCGGGTGCCATCCGGATCAATGACCGTGATCGAGCGGGCATTCAGCGACAGAAGATGTTCAGCCGCCGAGCGTGCCTGTCCACGTGCACGCCCATCAAGGTAGCGCCCGATAAGCAGGAAAAACAGCAACGTAATCGCACTGTCGAAATAGGCATGCGGTTCACCGCGGATGGTTTGTGCCAAGCTCATGCCAAGCGCCAGAATGACACCGAGACTGATTGGCACATCCATATTGACCCGGCGATTGCGAATGGCACCAAGGGCTGAGCGATAAAATGGCAATCCGGCATAGGCCGCTGCGGGCAGCGCAATCAGGGCGGAAATCCAGTGAAACAGATCGCGGGTCGCCCCACCCATGCCCTGAAAATACCCGGCCCAGACCGAAACCGACAGCAACATCACATTGCCCGCGGCAAACCCGGCGACTGCCAGACAGCGCAGGAGTTCCTTGTTGCGCGATGTGGTGGCCTGTTCAAGGGCGTCCGGATCAAACGGGATCAGGCGATAGCCCATCTGCATGACCGGGCGAATGATGTCTTCGATGTCACTGACGTCGCCTTGCCAGCTCAGGCGCAGGCGGCGGGTCGTCATATTGACGCGTGCGTGCAAGACCGCGCTGTTTCGCTGCAGCAGGGTTTCAATCAACCAGACACAGGCTGCACAATGGATGCCATCAACCATCAGGTTAAGGTGATGGCGGCCTTCGCTATCGGTGCTGGCCAGTTCGGTGAAATCGAAATTTGCGACTTCTTCTTCGTCCGGGCGAAGCGCACGGACCTTGGGATCGATCGCACGTCGCTTGTAATAGGAAGTCAGTCCCAACTCGCCCAGCAGCTCATAGGCACCGGCACACCCGGCACAACAAAAGTCGGGTGCCGCCGGTGACATGGGCGTCACCGGTTCGCCACAGTGACGACAGGACTGAAGGGGGGCGTTCATGGATTTACGACGACATACTCGACGGTCTGATAATCATCACCCATCGCATTGGCGACGGTACGCAGCTGCCAACGACCGTAAACCGGGAAGGAGGCACTTGCACGATATTCACCCGGGGCGATTTCCGCCATCGGGATGGTGGCATCAAGATCGTCACGATCGGCGCGCGACATCATGACAGACATCTTGGCGCCGGTAATCGGATTGGAGTCCTTGTCCCGGAACAGAACCGTGATGGTGCCATTCTGATCAATGACACCATCGACGCTAAGCTTGCTGCGCCAGCCAAGTTCTTGCTGGCGGGCAGCCCCGGAAATGGCCGCGTTATAATTGTTGCCTTCTTCAAAGGCATGCTTGGTCACGAGGCCATTCCAGCTGGTCATCGAAAAGGTGATCAGCGAGATATTGGCGATCAGCATGATGGCGAAACCGCCGACAAAGTACCACGGGATCCAGCGGTCCGACTTGCGCGGGCCGTTTTGATCGGAAGAAGGGGATGTCGTCATCTGCATAGCCATTTCTTGTCTCCAATACTGATGCGCTGCTGCGATCAGTTGTCGGTCTCGGGACCGGCGAACACTGTATCATATGTTTCGGTATTTCCGGTGTCCTGATCGGTCACGGTAAATTCGAACGGCGTTGATTTGCCGTCAAGGTCGTCAGGATCGGCGGCGATAAACACGCGGAAACTGCCAACCCGGTCCGGTGCCACATCAAGATCAAAGGTGCCATCCTGATTGGGCGTCAGGCCGATGACCTGAAGCTCGGTGGCATCCAGCCCCTGAATGGACAGGACATAGGTTTTCTCGGCCTGTTCCTTGTTGAGAACCTTCATGGTGTAGCCGTTGCGTACATCACCATTGGACAGGGCAACAAACAGCGGGTTGCGGTCGCGCAGGACATTGAGTTCCAGCACCGAACGGTTGGCCAGACCAAACATCATCACAGATGCAATGATCACCAACAGCACCGAATAGAAGATGGTCCGCGGGCGAATGATGCGTACCCGGGTTGCCTTGCCCTGCGCGCGAAGCTGCGTGTTCTGCACCGAGTCAAAGCGGACCAGATCACGCGGGAAGCCGACCTTGTCCATCATTTCGTTACAGGCATCGATGCACAGACCACAGCCGATGCATTCAAGCTGAAGGCCATCACGGATATCAATGCCGGTCGGGCATACATTGACGCAGGCGTGGCAATCAATGCAGTGGCCGGTTTCGGGCACTTCGCCGCGAACAAGGTTTTTGCGTTTGAGCGGACCACGTGTTTCACCGCGCCAGTTTTCGTAGGTGACGATCATGCTTTCATCATCAAGCATGGCAGACTGGAAGCGCGGCCACGGGCACATATAGGTGCAGACCTGCTCACGCGCCCAGCCGGCCAGAAGATAGGTCGAACCGGTCAAAAACGCGATCGTGACATAGGTGCCAAAGCTGGCATTGGCGGTAAAGATATCGACCATCACGGTCGGTGCGTCATGGAAATACAGGACAAACGCCCCGCCGGTCGCCATGGAAATCACGATCCAGGCCAGATGGGTGGCACTGATTTTCCAGACTTTTTCCAACGTCCATTTCGATTTGTCGAGACGGACACGGGCGTTGCGGTCACCCTGAATGTAACGTTCAACCAGCATGAACAGGTCGGTCCAGACCGTCTGCGGGCAGGCATAGCCACACCAGATACGGCCAAACAACGACGTCGCCAGGAACAGACCAACAGCCGCCATGATCAGGATGCCGGTGATGTAATAGACTTCCTGCGGCCAGATTTCGATGAAGAAGAAATAGGCACGGCCCAAATCCATGTCGATCAGAACAGCCTGATCGGGGGCGGTCGGACCCCGATCCCAGCGCAGCCACGGCACGACCCAATAGATGCCAAGAAGGGCGATCAGTGCAAACCACTTCAGGTTCCGGAAGCGACCGGAGACGCGTTTCGGATAGACTTTGTCGCGCGTTTTATAAAGCTGGATATCCTCTTCCTCTGGTGTGAGGTTCGGATTAGCCTGCGGGGGGACTTCGGAATGCTGCAAATTGGACATGGCCATGTTCGCTACCTGGTTGTTGCTCTGAACCCGACGACTGCTCTCTGTGCGGGGCGAACCCGCCAGTCGTTTTGAAGGTTAGGCTGTCAGGAGAAGTTGGTTTCTGGCAGCTTTGCAGGGCAAACTCTAATTATTCAAATCTCAGTCAGAAGATACGAGAGGCCCACTTCAGACACCATGACACATGTCAATTTGTCGGACGGTTCTGTGGGAAAAGTACGCGAAAGCAGCCCGATTGATCAGGCGCGCAGAAAAAAGGCCCGCGATCATTGATCGCGGGCCTTCCTTGAAAGCGATTTGGCGTGCTGCTTACTGGCCGCCACCGAGCGAGTGGACATAAACCGTCAGCATTTTGATGGTTTCTTCGTCCAGACGACCACCCCATGCCGGCATGACTCCGCCGCGGGAATTCATGACCGTCTCGGTGATGGTTTCTTTCGAACCACCATAGAGCCAGATGGCATCGGTCAGGTTCGGCGCACCGAGATCCTGAATGCCTTTGGCATCTTCGCCGTGGCAGGATGCGCAGTTCTCTTCAAAGACGACCGCACCACGATCCGCTGCAGCGGTGTCGGTTGCACGATCGGTGAAGGCAAGAACATACTCGACCACATCTTCGATCTGGTCACGTTCAAGCAGTTCGTCACGACCGAAGGCCGGCATGTCATTGAAGCGGGTATCTTCGTTGGCATCCCAACGCACACCGACATGCAGTGTTTCGTTGATCGCCTCAAGCGTACCGCCCCAAAGCCACGCATCGTCCTGAAGCGACGGGAAGCCCGGGTTACCCGAACCGCCCGTGCCATGACACGGTGCGCAGTTGTCGGCAAAGACCGCCTTGCCGCCAGCCATGGAGAAGTTCAGAAGTTCACTGTCATTGGTGATTTCCGAGACATCCAGGGCTGCCAGACGTTCCATGTAAGGTGCACGTTCGGCCGCAACGTTGGCCATGGTTTCGTGCAGCTGGGTACGGTTGGTGGTTGCAAACATACCCTTGAGATAATCATTGGCAGTCGGCCAGGACGGGTAAACCACCCAGTAACCAACCGACCAAATGCACGTAATCCAGAAGACATAGACCCACCAGGAAGGCAGCGGAGTGTTGAGTTCCTTGATGCCATCCCATTCGTGACCGGTGGTATCTGTTCCGGATACCTGATCTTTCTCGACTTTAGTCGACATAGCTCTGTTCTCCCCTCAATCCTGATCCCGGAAGGGGATCTGCGCATGTGCTTCCATGTCCTTGTTGCGCTTTTTGCTCGGCCACATGACCCAGGCAATAATCGCGCTGAACAGCAGCATCAGCCACAAACCCCACAGAGGGCGGAAAAAGTCAGCGAGTTGCGTAAAGAATTCCATGACGATTCCCTTGCGTTAGCGCAGGTTCATCTGCGGGTTGTAGGTGGTGAAGTCGACCATCCGGCCAAGGACCTGCAGGTATGCGACAAGCGCATCCATTTCAGTCAGCTGTTCCGGGTTGCCGTCAAAATCACCTGTTGCCGCATTCGGATACCGTGCGAGGAAATCATCATCCCACGCCGCATCCTCGCTGGCCTGCAGGTAAAGGTCTGCCTTGGCCGCCTCGATCATCTCGTCTGAATAGGGGACACCTACCAGTTTGAGGGTCTCGAGATGTGCCTGAGCGTCATCGAAGTCCAGTTTGCGTTCCGCCAGGAACGGATAGCCCGGCATGATCGATTCCGGCACAACAGCGCGCGGGTCAATCAGGTGGGCAACGTGCCATGCGTTGGAATATTTGCCACCAACACGGGCCAGATCCGGACCGGTACGTTTTGAACCCCACTGGAACGGGTGGTCATACATCGATTCTGCTGCAAGGCTGTAATGGCCATACCGTTCGACTTCGTCGCGGAACGGACGAATCTGCTGGGAATGGCAGTTATAGCAACCTTCGCGGATATAGATGTTACGACCGGCCTGTTCGAGCGGCGAATAAGGACGGACACCTTCAACCTTCTCAATGGTCTGTTCCATCGTGAACAACGGTACGATTTCAACGATACCGCCGATGATGACAGTCAGGAAAATACCAAGGATCAGAACAAAGACGTTCTTTTCAACAAAATGGTGTTTTTTAAGAAGCATATCTCGTTCCCCCTTATTCGGCTGCAACGGTTGCAGGTGTGCCGATTGGTGCTTCTTCGCGCAGGTCACCCTTGATGGTCTTGTAAACGTTCCAGACCATCAGCAGCGAACCCAGCACGAACAACAGGCCACCGGTTGCACGAATGATGTAGTAGGGATGCATTGCCTCGACAGTTTCGATGAAGGAATACTGCAGGAAGCCAAGCTCGTCATAGGCGCGCCACATCAGGCCCTGCATGATCCCCGAAACCCACATCGAGGTGATGTAAAGAACGATCCCGATGGTGCCGAGCCAGAAGTGATGGGCCACAAGGCGCATCGAATACAGGCGTTCACGATTCCAAAGGACCGGGATCAGGAAGTAGATTGCACCGAACGATACGAAGGCAACCCAACCCAATGCACCGGAATGCACGTGGCCAATGGTCCAGTCGGTATAGTGCGACAGGCCGTTGACGGCTTTGATCGACATGACCGGGCCTTCGAAGGTCGACATGCCGTAGAAACCGACAGCTGCGACCATGAAGCGCAGAACCGGGTCCGTGCGCAGTTTGTCCCAGGCGCCCGAAAGCGTCATCAGGCCGTTGATCATCCCGCCCCATGACGGCATCCACAACATGATCGAGAAGGTCATGCCAAGGGTCTGTGCCCAGTCAGGAAGCGCGGTGTAGTGCAGGTGGTGCGGACCAGCCCAGATATACAGGAAGATCAGCGCCCAGAAGTGAATGATCGACAGGCGATAGGAATAAACCGGACGTTCGGCACGCTTCGGAATGAAGTAGTACATCATGCCCAGGAAGCCAGCCGTCAGGAAAAAGCCCACAGCGTTGTGGCCGTACCACCACTGGGTCAATGCATCCTGCACGCCAGAGAACATCGAATAGGACTTCGTGCCAAACAATGAGACCGGAATGGCAAGGTTGTTGCCCAGATGGAGCATCGCAATGGTCACGATAAAGGCCAGATAGAACCAGTTCGCAACGTAGATGTGCGGCTCTGTACGCTTGAGCAGAGTACCGACGAAGACCGCCAGATAGCAAACCCAGACAATGGTCAGCCAAAGGTCAACAAACCATTCCGGTTCGGCATACTCACGCCCCTGGGTCACACCGGTGACATAACCGATGGCTGCCAAGACGATGAACAGCTGGTAACCCCAGAACACAAACGCCGGAAGTGCCTTGCCGCCATAAAGCGGAGCGCGGCAGGTGCGCTGCACCACATAGAATGACGTCGCCAGCAGCGCGTTACCGCCAAAGGCAAAGATCACTGCGGACGTGTGCAGTGGACGCAAACGTCCGAAGTTCAAAAATTCGGTATCAAAATTGAGAACCGGAAATGCGAGCTGCCATGCGATGACATCGCCCACCAAAAATCCGACTACTCCCCAAAATACGGTCGCAAGTGCGCCCCAGCGCACAACGTCCATATTATAATCGACAGCAACTGAAGGCGATGCTGCCTGTGCCATGCTCCCCTGGCTCATGCTTGACTCCCGTTCAAGGTGGTCGGGTGAACTGCCCAAAACCCTCTCGGGCAGTTTCAATAGTCCTGGTGAATCGCTGACCTTCCGACCTTTGATTCACCTGCACAAAAAGCCCCACCCAAAATACGCCTTGGCTTTACGTCAGGGCGCGTCATTCCGGGCGAGGTTTCCTAATTCGTTCGATGAGTATGCGGACTGATCGTCCCAAAGCCATTGACCTACGTCAATATTGGCTTGCAAACCCGTCAGAAATTCAATCGGAGGAAACGTTAAGGCCCTTCGGATGGGTACTTCTGTACTGGCTGTGTTTATGCGCGCCAAACCCTTAAAAGGTGTTGATGCACATCAAGGTGAGCGCGAATTATTTCCGGCATGATCTGATAAATTCTAGAGGGCAGGATCATGTCAGAAGCCTATAAGTCACTTCCACTTACAGCACAGACCGCGGATATGACCTATCCGCTGGTTCAGATGTTGAAAGTCGACATGTCATTTGATCGTTGGCGTGCATTCGTCGATCAGTATTGCGTGCCGGTGGCCAAGGAGCCTTTTGGTGCGAGAACCGATGGTGATGACATCCTCTGGCAGCGTCAGCGCGGCATCATCGTGATTGCCAATGAACGCGGTTATATCCACGGCCTGTTTTCCTATTATGTCCGCGATGACATGACCGATGGCCTTGTCTTGCATGTCGACAATGTCATGGCGGTTGAAATTGTGTCGGGCGACTATGTTCTGGATGCCATGCGCGATGGCATGACCCGTCTGGCCCGCATTCACCAGTGCAGCAATGTCTATGTATCGCTTGGTGAACCTGACGACCGCCTGCGGACCTATTTTGCGCGTTCGGGATATGCGCCCAGCAAAGTGCGTTATTGTGCGCCAGCGGAACCGCGTATGTCGGCCTAAGTCCCCCAACCACCCAATTCCGTTCTAATCGATCATCGCTGCGAGAATCGCGCAGCCTGTCGGGGATTCCCCCTGTGGACGCAGTGCGCAATCAGGATTATAAGGCGGGTATGAACGGTATTCCTTTTATCAAAATGCATGGTCTGGGAAATGATTTCGTTGTCTTTGACGGACGACGCGATCCCGCTGTGCTTGATCTTGATAACGCGACTGCGGCCCGCATTGCCGATCGCAAGACCGGGGTTGGCTGTGATCAGCTGATTGTTATTGAACCGGCGCGTGATGATCTGGCCGATGCCTTTATGCGCATCCGCAACAATGATGGCGGCGAGGTCGAGGCCTGTGGCAATGCCACGCGCTGTGTCGCCAATGTCATCATGGGCGAACTGGGCCGCAAGGAAGTCATCATTGAAACCGTTGTCGGATTGCTTGATGCCAATGGTCTGGCCGATGGCCGGGTGACGGTTGATATGGGGCAGGTCAAACTGGACTGGCGTGATATCCCGCTGTCCGAGGCGGTTGATACCAATCATATTCCGCTTTCCCTTGGTCCGCTGTCAGACGCGGTTGGCGTTAATGTCGGCAACCCGCATGGCGTTTTCTTTGTCGATGACGCCGAGGCGATTGATATCGAAAAGCTGGGGCCGGTGCTTGAACATCACGAAATGTTCCCGGAACGTGCCAATATCGAGGTTTGCAGTATCATTGATGAAAACAAACTGCGCATGCGGGTTTGGGAACGCGGCGTCGGGGTCACTCGGGCGTGCGGCACCGGGGCCTGTGCCGCGGGTGTTGCGGCAGCACGCCGTGGCCTGACCGGACGCAAGGTCGAAGTCGTTCTTGATGGTGGGCCGCTAACGATTGAATGGCTGCCCGATGATCATGTTCTGATGACCGGGCCGGTGGCGACCAGTTTCTCGGGCTTTTTGCATGCATCCCTTCTGGGGAACCATTGATCAGGTTTTGAAAACCGGCCGGGCGGAAACGTTGGCCGGTTTTTCTTTTAGGTAATTTTGCGGGCCTGATCCGGCCTTGCGTCGGTTGCGCTGATCGGGCAAAACAGGGCGCATCAGGATTTGGCTCAATCCATGTCGGGACACCCAATCCCGTCTTTTGTGAAACTCAAAAGCAGGTTCAGATAATGGCTGACTTCAATACGCTTGACGGTGTCAATGTCGCTGGCAAGCGCGTTTTGCTGCGCGCTGATCTTAACGTTCCGATGAAAGATGGGGTTGTGGGCGATACGACTCGTATCGACCGTACCGTTCCGGGCCTGATCGAACTGGCCGATGCCGGTGCGAAACTGGTGGTCATCACCCATTTCGGCCGCCCGAAAGGCGCGCGCGTTCTGGAAATGACCCTGAAACCGGTGGCCGAGGCCCTTGCCAAGCAGCTTGGTCGTCCGGTGAAGTTTGCCGATGATTGCATTGGCGATGCAGCAGCCAGCGTTGTGAATAGCCTCGAAGACGGCGAAATCGCCCTTCTGGAAAACCTGCGCTACCACGCCGAAGAAGAAAAGAACGATCCGGCCTTTGTCGCCGAGCTCGCCAAACTGGGTGACGTTTATGTCAATGACGCCTTTTCCTGCGCGCACCGTGCGCACGCCTCGACCGAGGGGCTGGCGCGCGCACTTCCGGCCTATGCGGGCCGTTTGATGCAGGCTGAGCTCGAAGCACTTGGCAATGCGTTGGAAGCACCGAAACATCCGGTGATGGCGATTGTCGGCGGGGCGAAGATTTCCACGAAGCTTGATCTTCTGGGCAATCTGGTTGCCAAGGTCGATCAGCTGGTCATTGGCGGCGGTATGGCCAATACGTTTTTGGCGGCCAAGGGTGTCAATGTTGGTAAATCGCTGTGTGAGCATGATCTGCTTGATACCGCACGCGCCATTTTCAAAAAGGCCGAAGCCGCGAATTGTGAAATCGTCCTGCCGGTCGATGCGCTGGTCGCCAAGGAATTTGCCGCCAATGCGCCGCATGATGTTTCCGATATCGATGACGTTGCTTCTGATGGCATGATCCTCGATGCCGGTCCGGCAACCATTGTTGATCTGAACAAGCGTCTCGAGTCTTGTGAAACGCTGGTCTGGAACGGCCCGCTTGGTGCGTTTGAAATCACGCCGTTTGATACTGCAACCGTCTCGGTCGCTCAGCATGCTGCTGAACTGACCAAGGCAGGAAAACTTCTGTCGGTTGCCGGCGGTGGTGACACGGTCGCAGCCCTGCGTCATGCCGATTCCGATCAGGCATTTTCATATGTCTCGACCGCGGGTGGCGCGTTCCTTGAATGGCTTGAAGGTAAAACCCTTCCGGGGGTGGCAGCGCTTCGCGCGAGCTAAGCCATCGCCTTGATGGTAAAATGACAAACCCCGCCAAACTGGCGGGGTTTTCTTTTGGCTGTTCCGGGAAAGCCCAGGGATCTAGAGCGCAACGTGCTCTAATCCCTTTTGACGTCGGGCAGGCTGTTTTGCGCGGTGCTTCGCATGATGGCATCGCGATCCTTGAGGAAGGCGGCATAGCCATTTTCGGTCATCGCACCAGCCAGTTCGATATAGACGGTGAACAGGCGCGATAATGTATCGGCCTCGTCGGTATCAAGGACGGACAGCAATTCGCTTGATCGCGCCTGACCGGTTTCAAAATGCTCCCACGCATGTTCAAGCAGGATTTTGCCAAGATAATCCAGGTCATCATATTTGCCCTGACCGATGGCATTGCGGATCTCGCCCAGGGTGATGTCGGCGGCAATCAGCATTTCTGAGGGGATGGTAACCAGGCGGTCCGGGCCTTTGATGTCTTCGGGCAGGTCGCGCAGAATGTGAATGATATAGCAAAAGATCGCCATATCACGCGCATGATAAAGCGGCGGATTGGTCAGCGGCGAGGTATAGCCGATTTCCGGATCATGTCTTGCAGAAAGCAGATAAACAAAGATCGATGCCGGAGCAGCGGTCGCCCCTTCGCAATAGGCGATGAAATCGTCCCATTCATCCATCGGTTCTTCCGCGATGTCGCGATGAAGCGCATCGGCCAGTTCAATCCATGGATCGGCGGGAAGGTCGCTGCGGCCAAGGGTCAGGCGGAGCGCGTCATAAACCGGACCGGTCAACAGCCCGCCTTCGGGCATCGGGTTGTCCATATCAGCCTTGGCGGCCATGACCTGGGCCTGCCACTGATGCACGGTTTCAAGGACGTCTTCACGTTCGGCATCGCGCTGGGCGTCGGGAAGTTCAAGGAAACCGTCATCGACGATATCGTCAATCACGCGCATCGAGGCATAGGCAGCCAGAAAGAATCGCTGACGTTCCGGGCCAAGGCGCATGGCCGCACGATAAAGATTGGCGTTTTTCGCCGCGGCCAGATCGTTACAGGCATCAAATGGTGCGCCAAGCACAGCGTGTTCTGGTGGAAGCGAATGGCTCATGCGCGTCTGAATGTCCCCTTGGGTTTCCTTTCAAACAGTCATACAGGACTGCCCGGCCCGCGCAAGATCAGAATTCGATCCGATAGCTTGCCGTCAGCCCCAGCATCGCATCAATGCCATCAAGTAAACCGTCCTGTGTATTGCGGGGCGTCAAATCGCGCGAAACCGACCCGTGCAATCCAATCCAGATATCTTCAAGCGGCATATAGGATAGCGATCCAGCAAGTCCGGCATCATGGGCATCACCCGCCCCGGTTAGATTGAGACCCGGACGGACGCGGCGTTGGGCACCAAACCGATCGGTCTGGTAAATGCCGATCCTGCCCGGGGTTGCGGCATCAAGATCAAGGAACGGCCCCACGGTAAAACCAAGATCGGGGGACGGCGAATAGCCAAGCCCGATCTGGGCATTCATGCCGTGATCAGCACGCGGCGCGCCGCCGAATTCAAGCCAGTATTGTGAAGGGTTTTGCGGATCGCTTGGCGCGGGTGCCAGCGCAATGCCATAGCGGGAAGACGGGGTGAGCCCCTGATCAAAGCCGGGCGGGAGTGTTGATGAAATGCCGTCGGGACCAAAGGCCGAACCACCCGGAACCAGCTGCATCCCGGTTTTTGACGGCGGCACATTTTCAAGCGTTTGTGCCCATACAGAAGGGTTCTGAGCCAGACTTGCCAAAAGCAAGGCCGTCAGAAACGTCAGGGTCCGGTGTCTTTTTACCCAATTTAACCACTGCAGCTTTGTCATGTCGACTGTTCCCACAGGTGATTGAGCAACCACAAAAATCGAGGCAACAGCCAGACGGCGTCTCGTCCCGGACGCTTGAATGGTGTGATTTTGTCGGTCCCAACCAACAACCGCCCAACCCGTGCCGCGTTCTTGGCGCGCGGCAAAACATCATCGGATTTATGACGGACGGGATTTTATGGCGTGAAGATATCCTTACGTGTGACCGGGCTTTGGCCGGTCAGGATGTGCTCTTGCTCAGAAAGTCCCGAATTGCGTCGATTTGCGCTTTATCATTTAAGTGGGGTGCGTGCCCGCAGTTCGCCACTGCAAAAACCGGCATTTCCGGTTTTTTCTGCTTCATCTTATCAACAATCGGTTTGGGAATCAGGTCGGATTTCTCGCCACTGATTAACATGACCGGGCAGGGTAGGGCGTCGAATTCGGCCCAAGCATCAAACTTATCAATATGTTCGGCAAAGACCCGCATCACTTCCGGGTCGTAATGCATCATGAAATTACCGTTCGGTAGACGGCGGACCGATCGCGATGCCAAAAAGGACCAGGTCGCGTCGTCGACCACCCCGAAAGAGGCATAAACAAGCCGGACAAGCTGTTCGACCTCATCAATGGTTTCAAATTCCGGTGACGCCCCGACATAGGATTTGATACGGGCAACGGCATCGGGATCAAGTTCCGGTCCAATGTCATTGAGAACCAGCCGTTCGATCCGCCCGGCGACCTCGGTCGTGGCGTGAAGGCCAATCAACCCGCCCATCGATGTGCCAATCCAGTCGCAGGTATCAATGTTGAAATGATCAAGCAGTTCAAACATCTGTGCGACATAAAAAGGCACGGTGTATTCCGTATCCGGATCGCTGGCCCAGCCAGAGAAACCACGCCCGATCATCGATGGGCACAGCACATAATATTGATCGGTGAAATGCGGCGCGACATGGTCGAAATCATCGGCCAGGCGGGCAAGCCCGTGCATCATCAAAAGCGGCCGGTTGGCCGGATCGCCCCATGCCCTGACATGGACCTCATACCCGCAGCATTTGACGAAATGTTCGCGAAAGTCGACCATGCGGTGCTCCTTGTCAGGGATGTCTGGTTCTGACTTTGATCGTTATGCGGATTTTTTGCACGCGATCATGAACAGTCGGTTGAACGGAAACAGGGTGCGTCCGTCATCGCGGGACGGATAAACCTGATTAAGGCGTTCCTTGTATTTCTTGGTAAAGGTCTCGCGCGCTTCGTCATCGGGCAGGGCGGCCATGACCGGCCGCAAGATGGTCGAACTGGTCCAGTTATAGACCGCATCCGGACCGGTCAGGACATGGCAATACTGGGTTTGCCACAGATCGATGTCGTCACAGGCCGGTGCGAGCACATCAAAATAATCGCCCGGGCGCATGATGCGTGCGGCATGCATGGCGGTTGCCACTTCCTTGCGCCAGTCCATGCCGGCTTCGCCGATCAATTGATGGCTGGGTGCCAGGAAATTGTTGGGCACCTGAATGGCAATGATGCCGCCGGGGCGGATATGCTCAAGAAGGAGGGGAAACAGTTTCGAATGATCGGGCACCCAGTGAAGGGCTGCATTCGAAAACAAAAGATCAACCGGTTCATCTGGCTGCCAGTCGGCAATGTCGGCCTTTTGCCAGGTGATGTTTTCATCACGCTTGCGCGCGGTTTCAAGCATCTCGTCTGAAGAATCAACCCCGATGATGTCGGGTCCGTCCGTTGTGCCCGCCCCATAGGCATCAGCAAGAACGGCGGTCACCGATCCCGGACCGCAGCCAAGATCGACAATGTGACGGGGTGAAAACCCGTTTGCCGGTTTGGGCAAACGTGAAATCAGATCGATGGCCGGTCGCAGGCGCTCATTGCCAAATAAACCGTAACGGGCAGGGTCCCAATGTGTATTGCTCATGGGAAACTCTTATCGCGTTTCGGGAGTCGTTTGAAGCATTGAGGTGACGAAACCCCAAAGACTTGCGCCCCGAACCAGAGAACGGGGCGCAGCAAACCGGACCCGAGGTCCTGTCACATTCCGTCAGCGATCAGTGATCAGCTGCTTCGAGCTGGTCATAATGGCCTTTGATCAGGTGGAACATGAACAGCACGGCGCCAATGAACATCGTAAGGCCGACGAAGTAGGAATAGCCGTCGTGCGAACCTGACGCATAAAACAGGCCAAACAGACCGACCACGATGGTCAGAACACCAAAGATCAACCGATCCATACCCATGCTGGAACTCCTCTAAGCCGGATGTGAGTTATAATAAGCAAAATGTAGCGAAAACTGTGCAGCGATCAAGCCGCAAACATCGTTTTATGCCCGACCCATTTCACGAATTCTTTGCGGTACATCATGAAATTCGGCCGCAATTTGAAAATAAACCGGCCTTTTGAATGGCACAATCAGGTCAGGCAGGGTCGCCAGATCATTCCAGCGCCAGCTATCAAACTCCGGATGCGGAACATCAATATTGATGTGCTTGTCTTTGCCGGTGAAGCGCATGGCAAACCATTTTTGCTTCTGGCCGCGATACTTGCCCTTGAACGCCTTGCCAATCAGATGCTCTGGCAAGTCATAGGTCAGCCAGCTTGGTGTTTCGGCAACGATTTCGGCCTTGTTGGTGCCGATTTCTTCTTCGAGTTCGCGCATGGCGGCCTCAACCGGGGTTTCACCATCATCAATGCCACCCTGTGGCAATTGCCAGGCGCCTTCAAACCCGAACCGGTTGCCCATCCACACCAGGCCGTCAGCGTTAAACAGGGCAATGCCGACACACGGACGATAGGGAAGATCGTCAGCCGTGACTTTATCGGGGGTAACGGTTTCCGTCTTTTTGGGTTTATCGGACTTTTTTGCCATGATTTCTCCTGACGGACGGGCCGGGTGGTCCGGCATCTGTCACTCGTTCTCGATTGTGTTGGCGGGTTCTGCGTTTTCTTCTTGGGCTGCCTGCTCGGCCATGACTTCACGTTCTCGTTCTTCGGCTTCAAGGCGGGCGGCTTCGGCCTCGTCAGCGGATTGCGCGGTGACTTGTTGGCCGGTAATTGCACTGACCGGGACAAGAACCACACCCTGCCGGCGCAGGCGGAAGGCCCAGTTGCGCAGGCGCTGGATCGTGACCGGATAGGATTGGGCAATCCCGACAGCAACGCCGGTACGCTTGGCCATTTCGACCAGTTCGGCCAGACGGCTGTCGATCTGGCGGCGGCTTGGCGTCTCGTCAATGATCACATTGCCGATTGCATTCGGGGTGTCGGCATTTGCCGCCAATTGTGCGCCGTAACTGGCGACACCGCTGCCCGATCCTTCGACATACATCAGACCCGTGCGCGAGATGAATTCGATCACCGGGCGAATGGCACTATCAAGGCTGCCAAATTTCGATCCCTGACGGCTGACCAGTCCAGCATATCCCGGGAAACGCGCCAGAAGCCATTCCAGTCGGACAAGGTTTTCACCCTCTGACAGGGATGTCAAAAGTGCACGCGGGCCGGGGTCGGAAAGCGGGAAGTCGGCCGGTTCCATCGGAAGTTCAAGGAAGACTTCATGGCCCATGGCGCGTGCTTCGCGGGCAACCGTTTGCAGATCCCGGGCATAGGGCGAGATCGCCAGTGAAATGTTAAGCGGCAGATCATTGATCGCCGTTTCGGTACGCTGTTCGTTCAGGCCGACACCGGTCAGCATCACAGCGACAACTGGTGTGTCTTCGGGCAGTTCAAACGGGCGCTTATAGGCATCAAATGGTGTTGTGCCATCATCGCCAATACGCGGGATCCGGCCAAAGCTGCCTTCTTCATCAAGTCCCGGCAGCGGTGCCGGACGCAGCGGATCGGGTTCGATCGGTTCGTCAAGCGATCCTTCTTCCTCGATCAGGGCGGCGAGCTCTTCGGGCGTCGGGGCGTCGTTACCATTGGTGCCGTCCGCACCCGGCGTGCCGATGAGATCAGAGACACCATCAAGGTCGCCTGCAATGTCTTCGGCAGACTGGCCGTCGCCATTTTCGCCGTTGGCGGCTTCCTGTGCGGCGCGGTCGCGATCCTGAACGTCCTGAACGCCGCGTGCGATTTCTTCTTGCAGTTCACGCTCTGTGCCCGGAACCGTCATCGTTGATTCAGGTCCGCCGGTATGGAAAAGCCGCCAGCCGGTTTCAGGATCCAGGATAGGGATCATCGCCACGGCGGTTGCGCCAAATGGTGACAGGAAAAGCGTAATGATCAGCATTTTTGACAGCCAGCTGCGCCGTGATTTCGGGCGCTTTGGCAGTCGTTTGAACTGGACTTCTATCGGCAGTTCGTCAAAGGGCAGGTCATCAAGATTGACGTCATCTTCATCTTCGTCGGCGTCAGTCATCCCCTCGCCAAGGTCTTCGGCCAGATCATCGGCCATTTCCCCGTCGATGTCGCCGTTCTTCTTTTTTCGGAACGGCAAGGAATTTAGGATTTTCCTGAACACGAACAGTCAGTCTCTCACGATGCCGGGCCCACCCTTATCCATTCGGACGTGGGCCAAACAGGGAAATACCCCGGATCATGTCAAGCGCACGTGATAGCTGATAGTCATCAATCGCCAGCTGCTCGGCCTCGTCACGGCGGGAATTTGCATCCTGTTCCGCATCGGTGATGCCTTCGTCCTCGTTGCGAAGCGCCCCGCTAAGGGATGCTTCCGAGCGACGGGTATCGGCCTCGATGCTTTCGACACGTGCCTGCGGAACGATGATGTCCGGCACGATGCCCACTTCCTGAATTGATTTGCCTGACGGCGTGTAATAGCGCGCCGTGGTCAGGCGAAGGGCGACGTTGCCCGGCATTGGCAGGATGGTTTGAACCGATCCCTTGCCAAAGCTGCGCGTGCCCATGATGACCGCACGGCGGTGATCCTGAAGGGCGCCTGCGACAATTTCGGATGCCGAGGCAGAGCCGTCATTGATCAGAACCACGATTGGCAGACCTTCGCTAAGGTCACCATTACGCGCGTTGTAGCGTTCGGTATTCTGGGTGTCTCGCGGGCGGGTCGAGACGATCTCGCCCTTATCAAGGAAGGCGTCGGATACCGAAATCGCCTGATCAAGAAGGCCGCCCGGATTGTTGCGCAAGTCAATCACCAAGCCCTTGATTTCCGGGCCGATTTCTTCGCGCATGTCGCCAATGGCGCGCTGCAGGCCGCTAAAGGTCTGTTCGTTGAATTTGGTGATGCGGATATAGCCAACATCATCCTTGGGTTCGGCGCGCACCGACTGGATCTTGATCACGGCCCGGGTCAGGGTAACGTCAAACGGGGTTTGTTCGCCCTTGCGAATGATGGTCAGGACAATGTCGGTATTGACCTTGCCGCGCATCATCTCGACCGCATCATTAAGCGTCATGCCACGAATGGCGGTGCCGTCGATGTGGGTGATGAAATCGCCCGGCTGAAGGCCGGCCTTTTCGGCGGGCGTGTCATAGATCGGTGCGATGACTTTGACAAAGCCGTCTTCCATCGTGACTTCGATGCCAAGGCCGCCAAATTCACCGCGGGTATCGACCTGCATTTCCTCGAAATTATCCATATTGAGATAGGAGGAATGCGGATCAAGCGATGTCAGCATGCCGTTGATGGCGGCTTCGATCAGTTGTTTGTCATCGACGTCTTCGACATATTTGCCTTTGACCTGTTCGAACACGTCGCCGAACAGATTAAGCAGGCGATAGGTCTCCGCCGAGGAGGTTGAAGATTGCGCCAAAACTGGCGACGCAAGGCCGAAAGTCATGCCGGTCGCGAGTGCGAGTACTGCCAATCGTGAGGTTTTCATCCACTTACCTTGCCGTTTTTCGAGGCCAGCCATGGAAGCGGATTGATTGCTTCCCCGTCCTGGCGCATCTCCAGATATAGTTTTGGCGAAGTTTCACCCATAATACCAACAGGTTCGCCCGCCAACAGATATTGTCCTACCACACTGTCGAGCCGATCAAAACCGGCGATAAGGCTATGGTATCCTTCGCCGTGTTCGATAATCAAGAGGCGGCCGTACCCGCGGAAGGGACCGGCAAAGACAACTTTGCCGTCAAAAGGTGAGACGACCTGCGCATTTGCGCGGGTGCTGATCTCAATTCCCTTGGATCGGTTGACGGTCAAACCATCCGGACCACGCGATTTTTCACCAAAAAGTGTAACCACTTTACCACTGGCAGGCATCCTGAGGTTGCCTTGCGCCAGGGTAATTGAACTGCCAACGGCAAATTCTTCTTCGTCATTGCCATCGCTGCCGCTGCTCGGAGCATTGCTTGCTGGCTCAGTCTTGCTCTCGGGCGGCGGAGGTGGCGTGCTTTTCGCAATCGTTGTTGCGCCCAGCATATCGGTATCCGGTTCGGTACTTGCAGTCGCGCGCATTTCAGGACGTGCGCGCGGCATCGGCAGGCCTTCGGCACGGTTTTGCAGATTGCGCAAAAGCTCGCCCAGTGATTTGGCCTCATCGGCGAGCAGGCTGACCGCCTTGGCGGCTTCTTCGGCTTCGGCCTCTGTCTGGGCGCGCAGGCGGCGCTTTTCATCCAGCAGGGCAGCAAGGGATGTACGTTCCTGCTGCAATTCATCGGTCGCACTGGCGACATCACTTCGCCGTTCCCGGATGTCTTCACGCAGTGTTGCGATTTCCGTCAGTTCCTTGCGCAGATCACGTGCATGTTGCTCGACCCCGGGCAAGGCGGCCTTGAGCAACACGGCAGAGCGCAGGGTATCCTGCGGTGATGTCGGCAGGGCAATCACGGCTTCAGGCGGGGTGGTCGACAGGCGCTGCAGAGCCATCAGGATGCGGGCATATTGCCCGGCCTTGTCCTCAAGGCTGGTGGCGGCAGTTTTTTCGCGCGCTTCAAGCGTTTCGAGCTGATCTTCGAGATCGGTCAGCGTGGTTTCAAGGCGCTGGGTACGCCTGGCAACTGAAATCGCTTCGGACTGAAGGGCTTGTTCCTCGGTCCAGAGTTCACGCGATTTGCGCGACAGGAATTCTTCCTGTTTTTGCTGTTCGGAAAGCTGGCTTTCGAGTTGATCAAGCTGCTGATCAACCTTTTGCAGCGATTGGGCAAAAGAAGGCGCTGCCCCGTTCGCCATGCACAGCACAAGTGCAGTCATAGCGAACGGGGCGATCTTCGAGACTGATTTAGCTCGCAAGAAGCGCGTCATTCTGTTTCAGGCCCTTCAGCAAGGGTTTGCCGGTCATCTCGGCCGGTTGTGGCACGCCCAGCAATTGCAGCAAGGTCGGTGCGACATCGGCCAAACGGCCATCTTCCAATGTTACCCCTTCCGGAGCGTTAACAAGGATGGTCGGAACGAGATTAAGCGTATGTGCCGTATGCGGTTCGCCGGTTTCGGGATCGACCATCACTTCGCAATTGCCATGATCGGCGGTGACAAAGGCAACGCCGCCGACCGATTTGATCGCGTCAATCACCTTGCCAAGGCAGGTATCAACCGCCTCGGCCGCCTTCATGGCGGCTTCAAGAATGCCGCTATGGCCGACCATGTCCGGGTTGGCGAAGTTCAAAATGATGGTGTCGTATTTTTCCGCCTTGATGGCCGCGACCAGTTTTTCGGTCACTTCGGGGGCGGACATTTCCGGCTGCAGGTCATAAGTCGCGACTTTGGGGGATGCGACCAGAATGCGGTCCTCGCCCTCAAATACCTGTTCTTCGCCGCCGTTAAAGAAGAACGACACGTGCGGGTATTTTTCGGTTTCGGCGATGCGAAGCTGCTTCATGCCGGCCTTGGAAACCACTTCGCCAAAGATGTTTGGCAGGGTCTGCGGCGGATAGATCGCATCCATGTATTTTGCATGTTCGGACGAATATTCGACCATCCCGGCCTGCACGGCGAAGTTTACCGGCGTGCCGCGATCAAAGCCGTCAAAGTCCGGCGCACAGAGGGCGGCGAGAATTTCACGCGCCCGGTCGGCGCGGAAATTGGTCATCAAAAGACCGTCGCCATCCTGCATGCCGGCATAATCGCCAATCACGGTCGGCAGAACGAATTCGTCGGTGGTGTCAGAGCCATAGGCATTGGCAATTGCGGCCTCGGCACTTTCAGCCGTGCGGCCGTCGGCATAGTTCGTGCCCTGAACCATGGTGAAATAGGCCTGGCTGACACGTTCCCAGCGATTGTCGCGGTCCATCGCATAATAGCGGCCCGTAACCGTCGCGATTTCAATATTGGCATCGCCTATCAGGGTGCGGAATTTCTCAAGAAACTTGGCGGTACTTTTCGGCGGTGTGTCACGGCCATCAAGATAGGCGTGGATTTTCACCGGCACGCCCGCACCGGCGATGATTTTGGCAAGGGCTGCCATATGCGCCTGATGGGAATGCACCCCGCCTTCGGACAGAAGACCGGCAATGTGGCAAACGCCCTTGGAATCGGACAGCTTGGCGATGATCTTTTTGACGGTCTCGGTTTCGGCGATGGTGCCGGTTATGACCGCCTCGTCAATTTTGGGCAGTTCCTGCATGACGACGCGGCCAGCACCGAGGTTCATGTGACCGACTTCCGAGTTGCCCATCTGACCTTCGGGCAGACCGACATCCAGACCGCAGGCCTTGAGGAACCCGGTCGGATTGTTGGCGTAAAGGTCATCCCAGACAGGCGTGTTGGCAAGCGCAACAGCGTTGTTCTTGCTTTCTTCGCGATAACCCCAGCCGTCCAGAATGCACAGCACCACAGGGCGCGGGCGCTTTACGGAATTCTTGTCAGTCACGTTCATAACCCCCCAGATAAAGGAAAAGGCTGAATGTCCCGTAAATATGGTGACTTAGGGGATATTTCGCCATCAATCCCGTCACGCGGGCAGGGTGGGTCTACCTTCGCGCACAACAGGTACATGAATTACACGGGCAATTTAGCACGATTACCGGTGCTTAACAGCATCCACCGCAGAAAATTTTGCAGATGCAAACCAGTTCTTTTGACAGTGTCTAAAGACGCAGATAGTGTTCAATCTGACGGTGAACCTCTGAGGTGGCAGAAATGCCATTTCGCACCGTGACGGGAGAGTTCGGATATCACGCGATTTGCATGATGTGCGGCGCCGAAGGAGCAATGCCTCATAAACACTCTCAGGCAGATGGACCGTCACGGATAGAGGCTCTGGAGAGAGAAATCAAAAAGCGTCAGGGAGAAGGCGCGAGATGGTTTCCACCGAAGGATGAACGCCAGTTATCCGGTCTTGATCGGACGATGGCGGATAATCTCAGGTCAAGGGACAGAGGGGGCAAAAACACCGGTTCGTAAACAGCGCGAAAACAAGCGCTTTATTGAGCCGTGAAGGAGGCCCTTGATGACAAATCCCGCAACCGATCCCTCTTCGGGATCGCAAGACAATTCCCAACATGACGTCAACCTGTCGGTTGTCGACCTTTACACCATTGGCATCGGCCCATCGAGTTCGCATACGGTTGGCCCGATGCGCGCGGGATATCGTTTCTGCCTTGAGCTGGAAGCACGCAATCTTTTGCAAAATACCGGCAGTGTCGTGGTGGATTTGTATGGCTCGCTTGCCCTGACCGGCAAGGGGCACGCTACCGATACCGCCGTCATCATGGGGCTGAATGGCAAACGCCCGCGCAACATTGATCCCGATGATATCGTGCCAACCGTCACGGCGATTGATGAAACCAGCCTGTTGCAGCTTTACGGGCAGTATCCGGTGGCCTTTAACCGCGATACCAATCTGGTGTTTCATTTCACCGAAACCCTGCCGCAGCATCCCAACGGCATGCGCATTACCGCCTTTGACCGCGATGGTGTAAAAATCCACACTCAGGAATATTTCTCGGTCGGGGGTGGCTTTATCGTATCGAGCGACGACCACGGTGCGGAATATTCCGGCGATAACATCACCCTGCCATTTCCGTTCTCCTCGGCCGATGAGCTGATGGAAATCTGCAAGCGAGAAGGTCGCTCGATTGCGGAAATCATGATGGAGAATGAGCAAAGCTGGCGCAGCCCGGAAGAAACCATCGCCTTTGTCGATCGTGTCCATGATGCGATGATGAGCTGCATTGATCGCGGCGTTCGCACCGATGGCATTCTGCCAGGCGGACTGAACGTCAAGCGCCGGGCATCAAACCTTTATAAGGAACTGACCGAAAAGCCCGAAGCGGGCCTGCGTGATCCACTCACCGTGATTGACTGGGTCAATCTTTATGCGCTTGCGGTCAATGAAGAAAACGCTGCTGGCGGGCGGGTTGTCACCGCGCCGACCAATGGTGCTGCGGGCGTTATTCCGGCGGTTCTGCGCTATTACGAAAAGTTTGGTGCCAACGCCAATCAGCACAATATCCGTGAGTTCCTTCTGACCGCGGCGGCCATCGGGTCGATCTATAAAAAGCGTGCCTCGATCTCGGCCGCTGAAGTTGGTTGTCAGGGGGAGGTCGGGGTGGCCTGTTCGATGGCGGCTGGCGCACTATGTGCGGTTCTAGGTGGCACGCCCGAACAGGTTGAAAACGCCGCCGAGATCGGCATGGAGCATAACCTTGGCCTGACATGCGATCCGATTGGCGGGCTTGTGCAGGTGCCGTGCATCGAGCGCAACACCATGGGCGCGGTCAAGGCGATCAATGCCGCACGTCTGGCATTGCGCGGTGACGGACAGCATACCGTGTCGCTCGACAAGGTGATCGAAACCATGCGTCAGACGGGACTCGACATGCAAAGCAAGTACAAGGAAACCAGTCAGGGCGGCCTTGCGGTCAATGTCAACGTGGTTGAGTGCTAAACCCAATTCTTAAGAATAGGGCAGAAAACCGGGCTTTTTCGCATGTGTCATGGAAATGACCCGGTTTGCTGCGATTGTTTCTTGCGACTTGTGGTTGGTGTTTTGCTATGATTTGCCGATTAAAAATAGGGGCAAAGACCCCAATATCGGTTGGACATAGACATGAGCAAAAAACTGTTCCGCATTTATATCGCGGTCAGTCTGGATGGCTTCATTGCGCGCGCCAATGGTGCGGTGGACTGGTTGGGCGAATACGACCCGGCCGAATTCGGCTTTGATGACTTTCTGGACTCCGTTGGCACGCTGATCATCGGGCGAAACACCTTTGATCAGGTGATGGAATTTGGCGACTGGCCCTATGAGGCCCGTCGCACAATCGTACTGACATCGCGCGATCTGCCCCGGGACCGGCCCGCCAATACAGAGGCCTATGGTGGCAGCATCATCGAACTGGTCGATCAACTGCGCGACCGCCGGACCGGCGATGGCGACATCTGGGTCGTTGGCGGCGGCAGTGTGGTGACACAGTTCCTGTTTGGTGGCTTTGCCGATCAGCTTGATATCTTCACGATCCCGGAAGTGCTGGGCTCGGGCATTTCATTGTTCGGTCAGGATGCCGGGGGACTCAAGCCCCGCCTGCTGGCATCCGAGCGATACAATTCCGGCGTCGTGCGCAGCCAGTACGGTTTGGCATAGGGTGTTTCGTTTGACTAGGCACGGAGCTTGGGCGTTTTCAGAGAGTAGCTAGGTCTAATAGTGCTTCTTCGAAGACGCCTTTACTCTTGCATGTGATCCCATCGGCTCCAGCACCCTGCTCTTGCGTGGAAAAGGATACTTGAGAGCTATTCATTTCCTGATGGTAAGCGGTGACCCCGGTTATCTTCACTTGAATGTTCAACACATAGCTAGCATTAGCCCGCATGAGAGTCTGAGACGAATTCAGTGGGGCAATATAAATGTTTGCTCGTCCTTCAAGGCTAGTTTGCCTTACTCGATCTACTATGTGATTTGTGCCTTCGACGCCAAGCCAATGACTGGAGCTACCCGCAACAGGATAGGTAAACGTTTGGGTTCCGCGAGCAGGGTGCTTGGACGTAATCGTTGTAGTGCCGCATTCGACATATTTTGTCGGGTCATTGGCTGAAAACGAGACGTTGATAATCCTACTCTCTTTAGAGATGTTATTGATTACGAAGAAACTTTGGGAGAGTTCTTTTACATATTCATCCCACACAGCTTCGAAGTCTGCTTCTATCGTGATCTCGTTTGTGCCTAACGAACTGGAAAGGTCCGGTGGGGAATAGTTTACCTGACTTCCAGCACACCCCGAAATCACCAGAACTGTCGACAAAGCTAACCAAAGGCGTACCGAAATCCGGCGGAACATTGCAACCCCCAAGTGTTATTTCTTCTGAGAAGAATATTACTTTGAGATCGCATTGAAAGTTCTCTTAAGGGTAGCTGCTTAAATCTCTTCAAGTGCCTCAAGCGATTCCGGCAGGATCTGACCGCCATCGACGACGATTTGCTGGCCGGTGATATAGGCCGCTTCATCGGATGCAAAGAACAGAGCGGCATTGGCGATATCCTCGACACTGCCCAGACGTTTGAGCGGGATCGAGTTCGCCATGGAATCAAGATATTCCTGACCAAGATCTGCCAACCCTTCTGTCATGATATTGCCAGGCATGACGGCATTGATCGTTGTGTTATAGCGTGACAATTCCATGGCCGCCGTCTTGATAAAGCCAAGCTGGCCGGCCTTTGATGCGCCGTAATGCGACCAGCCCGGATAGCCCGTGACCGGCCCGGTGATCGAGGATGTTATCACCACGCGGCCCTTGCCGGTTTTTTCGAAATAGGGGATGCAGGCCTTGACGCACAGGAAGCTGCTTTTGAGGTTGGTCGACATCACCTGATCCCAATCATCGGCGGTCATATCAACCATCTTGATTTGCGGGAAAATGCCGGCATTGGCGCACAGGATATCAATCCTGCCAAAGGTCTTTGCGGTGTATTCGGCAAGCGCGCTTACCTGATCGAAATCCGACACATCACACAGGAACTTGTCAGCGGTGCACCCGGCGGCCTTGATTTCATCGACGGTGGCTGCCGCGTCCTTTTCGGTGCGGGCGGCAATCATGACCTTTGCCCCCTTGCTGGCAAATACCATGGCAATGCCCTTGCCAATGCCCTTTGAGCCACCGGTGACGATGACGCTTTTGCCGGAAATCGAAGTCAGCATGGTCGATCCTTTCGTGAAGTCATTAGGCAATGCGCCTGCGCCAGATGCGTATTGTGCTGCGGATTGCCGGTTCTCTGATTGTGCGCTGCGTTATGTTTCCTTGATGATTGGGCGAAATATTCCATGATGCAACAAAAAATGTTGCAAGTTACACATTTTGTGCCGCATTATTCACAAAATGGCACGGAAGCAGCCCTGAAACGGCGTGATAACCCGTTTTGCGCGGTCACGATAAAGCGACAGGAGGCATCGGTTGGGCGGCATTTACGATGACAACATGATTGATGTTCTGAAAAAGGGCGCGGTATCGGTCCTGCCCGGTTGGGGCATGGGCGCCAATACCGATGTGTCGCTTCTGACCGTTTCGGAGAACGCGACTTTTCTCGCGACCGATTCTGATAGTGGCGCAAAGCTGATTTTGCGGGTGCATCGGCCGGGTTATCACACGCGGGCGGAAATCGAATCAGAGCTGGCCTGGATCAATGCCCTGCGTGCCAGCGATATCGTCGATACCCCCAAGCCGCGCCTGCGCAGTGACGGATCATTGGTCGCCGAATTTGATCAGGACGGGGTCAGTCGCCATGTGGTTGCCTTTGATTTCATGAGCGGTGAGGAACCCTCTGCTGATGAAGCATTGGTCGATGGCTTTTTCAAGTTGGGTGCGATCAGTGCACGTCTGCATGGACATGCGCGGCAATGGACGCGTTCGGTCAATTTCGTGCGCAAAAGCTGGACGTTTGACACAACGCTTGGCGCCAACCCGCATTGGGGGGATTGGCGCGCGGCCCCCGGTCTTGATGATGACGGCTTGGCCGTGCTTGAACGGCTTTGTGTGCATCTTGATCAGAAACTGGCCGCCTTTGGCATGGGCAATGATCGCTATGGCCTGATCCATGCTGATTTGCGTTTGGCGAACCTTCTGGTCGATGGTGATCGGCTGGGCGTGATTGATTTCGATGATTGCGGCTTTGGCTGGTTTGGCTATGACTTTGCCGCTGCAATCAGCTTTATTGAGCTCGATCCGATTGTCCCGGCCCTGAAAGAAGCATGGATTGAAGGGTACCGAACTGTCGCGCCGTTTTCGGCTGCTGACGCGGCAATGCTGGATAGTTTTGTGATGCTGCGGCGTTTGCTTTTGACCGCATGGATCGCAAGTCATCCGGAAACACCGACGGCGCAAGAGATGGGCACGGACTTTACTGCCGGAACCCTGCAAATGGCGCAGGATTATCTCACCGCCGAGAGTGCGAAATGAAACCTGCGCGCCCCATCCTTGATATGAATGCCTATGATGGCAAAACGTCCATCGGTCCCCCACCGACCGGTGATGACCTGTTGTCGCGTCGGACCCGGAATTTCGGGGCGGCATCGGTTTTGTTTTATCGTGATCCGATTGAAATGGTGTCGGGGTCTGGCTGTTGGATGACGGCGGCAGATGGTACGAGCTATCTTGATTTTTATAACAACGTTCCCTCGGTCGGGCATTGCCATCCACGCGTGGTTGCAGCCATGGCCGATCAGGCCGCCAAGCTTAATATCAACAGCCGTTATCTGCATCAGACGACCGAGGAATATCTTGATCGGCTCAAGGCGACATTCCCCGATTACCTTGAAAATATTGTCCTGACCTGCAGTGGCAGCGAGGCCAATGACCTTGCGCTGCGCATTGCCGGGCGGGCAACAGGGGCGCGCGGCATCATCGTGACCGAGTCCGCCTATCACGGTAATACGAGTGCAGTGACAGAGATTTCGCCATCGGCACTCAAGCGCGGCAATCTGCCTGATCATGTCGTTGCCGTTCCGGCACCGGGCAAGCTGATCTATGGCGATGATGTCGCCGCCGGCTTTGCCGATGAAGTTCACAAGGCCGCACTGGTTTTGCAGGATCGCGGCCATGGTGTTGCGGCCCTGATCGCAGACAGCATTTTTTCAAGTGACGGTGTCTTTTCAAATCCGCGCGGGTTCTTGCGGCTGGCGGTGGCGGTGGTTCATCGTTGCGGCGGGATTTTTATCGCCGATGAAGTCCAGCCGGGCTTTGCGCGGACCGGGGATGCGTTTTGGGGCTTTGATCGCCACGATGTCGAACCCGATATCGTCAGCATGGGCAAGCCTATGGGCAATGGGTTCCCGATGGCTGGTATTGCCGTGCGCCCGGAACTGCTAAGCGCATTTTGCGAGGATGTCGGATATTTCAATACCTTTGCTGCAAGCCCGGTGGCATCGGCAACGGGCTTGGCGGTTTTGAATGTCATCTTTGATGAAAACCTTCAAAGCAATGCAGCACTTTGTGGCAAGTCACTGCGCGAAGGGTTGATGCATCTGGCCGATATTGATGGTCGCATCAGTGATGTGCGTGGGGCCGGGTTGTTCCTGGGTGTCGATCTGTCCCCTGATGGTGATTCGGCCAAGCCCAGCGGGCAGCTGGTTGGTGATGTGATCAATGCCATGCGCGAACATCGCGTTCTGATCGGGGCGGCCGGGAAATATGGTCAGACGTTGAAAATCCGCCCGCCACTGTGCCTGAAATCGTCAGAGGTTGATTTCTTTATCGAGGCGCTGGCGAAGTCGTTGCGGGCCTGCCGCTAGGAAAGCGCAACCGGACTGAATTCGGGTGTTAGCTGCTGGCGGCGGCCTTGATCGTGCAGCCGCTGGCACGGATGGTTTCGCCCAGCACGCCCATCGGATGTTCATCCGTGACCAGAACGTCAACCGACGTCCAGTCGCAATAGCGTGCCGGGAAGGCCTGATTGAATTTGGTGTGATCTGCAACGATCATGCTGCGGGTCGCGCGTTCCATCATGACGGAATAAACATCAGCCGCCTCGATCAACGCATCACTGGCCCCGTCGCCATCAAGACCACTGGCGCCCAGAATGGCCCATTCCACCCGATAGTTTTCCAAAAAACGGACGGTCTGTGCACCATGCATCGCGCCTTCCTGGGCGTGGTAAACACCCGGCGCCATGATCACCCGGATGGTTGGGTTGATGGCAAGAACCGTGGCAACCCCGAATGAATGGGTGATTACGGTCAGATCGTTCATGGTGACGGCAAGGCGTTTGGCGACATGCACCGTGGTTGCCCCGGACCCGATCATGATGTGGCGCGCACCGGCCAGAACCGGGACGGATTGTTTGGCGATGCTTTCGCGTTCAGTAATGTGAAGCTGATGGCGTTCATTCAGGCCCGGCTCGCTGGCCTGACGGCGGACCGCCCCGCCATAGGTGCGGTTGATCAAGCCTTGCGACGTCAGTTCGTCAAAGTCGCGCCGAATGGTTTCATTCGACACATTGAGACGTTCCGCCAGATCCGCGATCCGAAGGGACGGTTCGTGATCCAGTTCGCCAAGAATGCGTTGTTGTCGAAGGGTTTTCTTGTTTGACGCCATGGCGCAATGATAGTGCCCGCACCCTCATCACGCCAGCCGTTTTGCACAAGGTATTTAGTCGGTCGAAATCCCGAACTTCCGGCAATGGGCGTGGTAGCTGCTGGCAAGTTCGTCCGCCCCGATCAGATTGCCGGCCTCATCCTTGTAGGTCAGGTGATGTTCAATCGGCTGACCTTGCCAAAGCTTCTCGATCTCGGCCCGTTTTGATGTCTTGCGGAATTCGGCGATGAAGTCATTGATCGCACAAAGCAACGGATAGGATGCCGGTTCGGCCGCGACCGCCGCGACATAGAAGAACGGGTGCGGCAGGATCGGTTTGGGCAGGACTTCAAGCTTGCCATGCCATGGGCTTTGCGGGTTTTTCGACGCCCAATAAAACACCGGGTGGTCCCCGGCAAAGGCATCAATTGCCCCGTCGGCAACCGCATCATGCACGCGCGAAATATCGCCATAGGCAATCATGTTGGAAAGCTTGGCAATGCCACCGGGCTTGTTTTCATTATCGGCCCAGCGCAGGCCGACATCTTCAAGCACGGCAAGGGCAGCCGGGTCGTTGACCGTGCCCAGGACCTTGCCTTCAAGATCGGCAATCGTGCTGATCGATGTGTTGTCCGGGCGACGGATCAGCGAGAAGTTCAGATAGGTGTAAGTATCCGAGAACGCCACACCCTTATAGAAATCACTTGGCGGCAGGGCGCACCAGACAACATCGGCGGGCGGCTGACCGGCCTTTTTGCCGACAAACAGAAGTTCGGTCAAAAGGTCCCACGGATGTTCAATGAATTCACATTCAACGCCGATGGATTTGGCAAATGCCACTGCATAATCGATATCGATGCCGTGCAACGGCCCGCCTTTTTGCGGGCGGAAGGATGCGCCGACCAGTGCCGGATCAATCGCAATGCGGATATTGCCGCGCGCCTTGATGTCGGCCAAACGGTCATAGGCCGGGTCTTCGGGAATGTGGTTGGCCGCCAAGAAGCGCGAAAGTTTGGTTGAGACGTTTGCAGGATCGGTAGTGCAATCAGACAGCTTGCCGATTTCGCCCGACGCCCAGCTGACCTTGCTGCGTGTGCGGGCCGATGAATCCTTGCTGGCATCAAGCAGTTCAAACACGACCTGATTATGCCCGCTGATATGTTCAAGCCGACCGGACATCTGGGCAAAGCGATCTTTCAGATCCCCAAGGGCCTCTTCGATTTCGCCACCCAGGCTATCAAGGTCATTGCCGATATTGCCCATGCTTTCGCGCAGGGACTTGGTGACATCGGAAAGATCGATCAGGTCGACGGCCTCATTGGTGCGCTGCATGGTGCTTTGCGCCAGGTTGCCGACTTCCTTGGCAACCACGGCAAAGCCACGGCCATGATCACCGGCACGCGCCGCCTCAATCGTGGCGTTAAGCGCCAAAAGCTTGATGCCCTTGCCGATATCTTCAATCGCGCTCAGCACCTTTGCGGCCCCTTCGGCCTTGGTTTCAAGATCCTGACTGATCTTTTCAAGGTCACCGCGGATGGCATCGGTTTTCGACGACACGGTTGCGCGGGTGCTTTCTTGCACGTCGTTGGCCGTGGCCGTGCTTTCTTCGATTTCGCGGCGGGTTTCTTCAAGACCGGTGCGCAAGTTGTTGGAGCGCACATCAATCTCGCGCATCAGGCTGTCCTGGGTTTCGCCGGCGGTATTGGCGAATTCCAGCAGGTTTTCGATGTAATCAAGGGCAGTGGAAATGCCACGCATCAACGCATCAAGTTTATCGGCTTGCGGTGTGGGCGCAACTGACTCCATTTCGGGGATGTCTGATGATTGTTGCGGCGCGTCCTGATCGACTTCGTCCGCACGCGGAGCCATGATGGTTTCGTCCATTTTTCAAAGCCTCACCGCTGCCACTGAATTGTGTGAATTTTTATTTCTTATAAGGAAACTTTATCGCCCGGTGGAAATTGTTGCAAGGCAACATATTGTGAAAGTTGATAAAAGCACCTGTGACGCCTTGAAGTTGCGATGTTTTTCAAATGCCGCTCCGCGATCCGTGCCCGCAAAACGGCATTTGATGTTGCGTTGCAAAGTCTAGGCGTCGGCAATGCCGAACTTGCGGCAATGGGCGTGATACAGGGTCGCCAGTTCATCGGCGCCAATAAGGTTTCCGGCCTCGTCCTTGTAGGTGAGGTGATGTTGCAATGCCCGACCCTGCCATAGTTTTTCGATCTCGGCCCGCTCATTTGAACCCCAGAATTCGCCAATGAATTCGTTGATTGCACACAGCAATTTCCACGATGCTGGCTCGGCTGCAACAGCAGCGGTATAGTAATAAGGCAGTGGCAGGATGTTGCCCGGCAGGACTTCGATCCGGCCATGCCACGGGCTTTCCGGGTTATTGGCAGCCCAGTGGAAAATCGGCTGATCAACCGCAAAGGCATCCACCGCCCCATTGGCTAAGGCATCATGCAGGCGGGTCTGGTCGCTATAGGCAATCAGGTTGGACAGCTTGGCAATGCCGCCCGGCTTGTTTTCATTATCCGCCCAGCGCAGTCCCTGTTCTTCAAGAACCTGAAACGCCACCGGGTCATTGATGATGCCCAAAACCTTGCCATTCAAATCCGAAAGACGATTGATCTCGGTATTTCCTGCACGTCGACACAGTGCGAAGTTCAGATAGGTGTAGGTATCGGAATAGGCGACACCTTTATAGAAGTCGCTGGGTGGCAGGGCGCTCCAGACCACATCGGCGGTTGGCGCACCGGGTTTTGCGCCAACGAACAAAAGCTCGGTCAGCAAATCCCATGGATGTTCGACAAATTCACACTCAACCCCCAGCCATTTGGCCAGCGCGCGTGCGTAATCGGCATCAAGGCCGCGCAACGGATCATTTGGCTTCAGGCGGAATGACAGGCCGACAAAGGCCGGTTCGATGGCAATACGGATTTTGCCGCGCGCCTTGATATCGGCCAACCGGTCATAGGTCGGATCGTCATGCAGGTGATGTTTATCAAGAAACCGGCTGAGGTTTGTTTGTGCCGTGCTCGCATCGCCCAGGCTTGCGCCCAGTGCCTTGGTGTCTTCATGTGCCCAGGTCACCTTGCTGCGTGTCCGCGCCGAGGCATCCTTGCTGCCCGCGAGCAGTTCGAACACCACCTGGTTATGTTCGGAAATATCGGCCAAGCGGCCGGACATGTTGGTAAAGCGTTCCTGAAGGGTGGTCAGCGACCCTTCGATTTCATTGCCGAGACTATCAAGATCACTGCCGATATTGGCCATGCTTTCGCGAAGGGCCTTGGTCACGTCAGACAGATCAATCAGGTCGACCGCTTCGTGGGTGCGCTGCATGGTGCTTTGCGCAAGGTTGCCGACTTCCTTGGCGACCACGGCAAATCCGCGGCCATGATCACCGGCGCGGGCGGCTTCAATCGCGGCATTGAGCGCCAAAAGCTTGATGCCCTTGCCGATATCTTCAATCGCGCTCAGAACCTTGTTGGCCCCTTCGGCCTTGGTTTCAAGTTCGGCACTGATGCGTTCAAGGTCGGCGCGGATGGCTTCGGTCTTTTCGGCCACGGTGGCACGGGTAGAGTCCTGCACATCGCGGGCGACACTGGTGCTGTTGTCGATCTCGCGCCCGGTATCATCAAGACCGGCGCGCAGATTGTTGGAACGCACGTCAATCTCGCGCATCAGGCTGTCCTGGGTTTCGCCTGCGGTGTTGGCAAATTCCAGAAGATGCTGAATGTAATCCAGTGCGGTGGAGATGCCGCGCATCAGTTCTTCGATGCCAGCGTTGGTTTGGGCGACGTCGTGCGCAGTTTCGTCGTCCTGCGCGGCCAAAACGGTTTGTTCCATATTCAAAGCCTTACCATTGCCCAAGAGTCTTTTTGATTTTGGGAATATTTATTTCTTGTAAGGAATGTTATCGGGGCAATTGGCATGTTGCAAGGCAGCATGCGCTAAAAAGGAGAAAAGATCCTTGTTTTATCGCGCATTGCTTGAGCAACGGTATAGGTGATATTCGACCTCAGGTGGGGTTAAACCCCACCTTTACGCCGCAACGCGAAATTGTTTCTGCCGGATCGGGAGGTCGGTCACTTTGGTGCCGGACCAGATTTAAAAATTGATAGGTGGTTCAGGCGGCATTTCCGGGAAGGAAGGTAAATCACTTGGCTGTTTGTCCCACGAAGGGGCTCGGCTGGCGTAAACTACCATGCTGGGCTGGGCGATTTCCGGATCGTCAAGGCTGGATGCCCTTGGAAAAACCACTCCGGGCATGCCGACATTACGGGAAAACAGTGCAGACCCACATGTCGGGCAAAAAGCCCGACTGATCATGTTGCCGCTGTCGGCTTTGCGATCATAGACAGTGACTTTTCCGGTAAGCGTAAAGCCATCCTCGGCAACAATGACATGGGTGCAATGCCCGGTGCCGCTGCTTTTGCGGCAATCAACGCAATGGCAATGTCCGGTCAGTTGCGGCGGGTTGGCGCTTTTGTAACGGACAGCACCGCACAGGCAGCCTCCTTCAAAGCCACCGCTTTGTTCATGGCCGGAAGGGCCGCCCGGGAGCGGATCTGGATGCGGTTTTTGGTTCTGTGACATAGTTTTCTCCTGACATCTTCATGAAACGGGAGTAGATTGTAAGTTGTAACTTGCAAGTTACAATTTACAATTGATAAAGAACTATATTTCAAATGGTTAAGAGAATTGTAGAGCCGCGCTCAGGGTGCCCGATTGCAACGACTCTGGATATTATCGGAGATCGATGGACCATGGTGATCTTGCGAGACCTGATAAACGGAAAGACAAAATTCTCGGAATTTTTGGACTCACCAGAAAAGATCACCAGTAGTGTTTTGAGTGATCGTCTGGAAGCAATGGAACGATACGGCTTGGTTTCCCGAAAACTTTACCAGAGCCGACCCAAACGATACGAAATTCGGTTAACCCGAAAGGGCGCAGAACTCTTGCCAGTCATGCAGGAAGTCTGTCGCTGGGCAAACCGTCACATCCCAGGAACCTGGATTCCACCGGAAGACTTCATGGCGTCTGGAATTCCATCACGTGATTAGCTTGGCTGGTAAACGCAGCCGCAACTATTCGCGGTGATAGGGATGGTTGGTCTGGATGGCGTGGGCGCGAAACAGTTGTTCGGCGATAAGCGCACGCACCAGCATATGCGGCCAGGTGGCCTTGCCCAGTGACCAAAGCGTGTTGGCCCGTGATTTCAAAGCCGCCCCATGCCCGTCCGCCCCGCCAATGGCAAAGGCAATATTGCCGGCATATTGATCCATCCAGCCTTCAAGCTTTTGCGAAAACTCGATAGAGCCGTATTCCTTGCCGCGCTCATCAAGCGCGATCAGGAAGGCATTTTCCGGAATGACACCAAGCAGAAGGTCTGCTTCGCGGTCTTTGAGCTGATTGGGGGGAAGCTTCTTTTTTTCTTCGACTTCGCGCAGCACGAACGGCCAGCGCAGTCGGGCAGCGTAATGGTCAAAAAGATCTTTCTCGGGGCCGGATTTCATCCGTCCCACCGCAGCAAGGGTGATTTGCATGTCTTCGATCCAGACCGTTCCGCAAGATACCTGTTTGGTGCCAGACCCGTGATGATAGGCAGGCGCCAAACAGCGCGGGCTGTTAGTACAGCCGCGCTGCCTGCTGTTTCAGGGCCGGGTTTTCAACGCCCCACATTTCTTCGATGTTGTAGAACGCACGAACTTCCGGACGGAACAGATGAACAATAACATCACCCGTATCCACCAGAACCCAGTCACCCTGTTCCTTGCCTTCGGCCAATGCACGGCCCTGGCCAGCATCCTTGATGGCTTCGACAATGTGCTCGGCCATGGCTGCCACCCGGCGCGAGGACGAGCCGGTTGCAATAACCATGTGATCAGCAAGGGGGGTTTTGTCGGTCAGATCAATGGTGACAAGGTCTTCAGCCTTGTCATCTTCAAGCGTACTCTTGATCAGCGAAAGCATTTCGCCCGGCTTAAGAGTCTGTTTTGCGGTACCTATGGTCGCCACCTTAATGTTCCGCGCGATGGTCGGAATTGTCCGACAAACACATCGCTGCGATGCTTACACCTGCCATCTGCCTTCGGCGCGAATTGCAGTCGAAGAGGCCGGATGGCGCTTGATTGGCAGGTATACCCAGGCCGGAACATCGAGATCGGCCAGCAAACCCGCCCTGTCCATGGGAATGCGCCAGCGTTCCATACGGCGCGCGGCGGTTCCGGACAATGCCTTGTTAGAATACCCCTCACGGTCAAGAACCGCAATGGGAGCACGTAAAATCAACCTTTCCCACCATTTCCATTTATGGAACTGGGCCAGGTTGTCTGCTCCCATCAGCCAAACGAACTTTGTTCGGGTAAAACGGCGTTGCAAGGCTGCAAGAGTGTCGGCCGTATAGCGGGTTCCAAGTTCGGTTTCAATTGCAGAAACAACAATGCGGGGATGCTTTGCCATCATCAGTGCCGAATCAAACCGGTCGGCAAGGTCGGCCATGCCGGTCGATGACTTGAGCGGATTTTGCGGCGACACCAGCCACCAGACAGCATCAAGCTGCAAGCGTTTTAACGCTTCGAGCGAGATATGCAGATGGCCTTCATGGGCGGGATTGAACGACCCGCCCAACAGGCCGACCCGGGGTGGGGCCGCATGTGATCTGGGTGCCGCTGAGGTCATGGACGGGTTTGGCCCTGACCACGGACAATGTATTTATAGCTGGTCAGCTGCTCGACTCCGACCGGGCCACGTGCATGCAGCTTGCCGGTCGAAATGCCGATTTCGGCCCCCATGCCAAATTCGCCGCCATCGGCAAACTGGGTCGATGCATTCACGATCACGATCCCGGAATCCACGCCATTCAGGAAAGTGGTCGTTGCAGTCGCGTTTTCGGCAACGATCGCGTCGGTATGGTGAGAACCAAACGTGTTGATGTGATCAACCGCTTCTTCAACACCCGACACCACCTTGATGGAGACGATCGCATCCAGATATTCGGTGACCCAGTCATCGGATGAAGCCGGTTTGATCCGGCCGTCAATCGCCTGTGCGGTTTCGTCGCCGCGCAACTCGCAGCCCTTGTTAACCAGTGCCTCGGCAATACGGGGCAGAAGACGCCCGGCAACCGAACTGTCGATCAGAACGGTTTCGGTCGCACCACAAATCCCGACACGGCGCATCTTGGCGTTGACCACGATATCCACGGCCTTTTGCGGATCGGCGCTGGCATGGACATAGGTATGGCACAGCCCTTCAAGATGCTTGAATAGCGGAATGCGGCTTTCATCGGTAATGCGCGAAATCAGCGACTTGCCCCCGCGCGGGACAATGACATCGATGTAATCTGATAGTTTCAGCATCTCGCCCACGGCTGCACGGTCCGTGACCGGGATCATCTGAATGGCATTTTCAGGCAGGCCCGCTTCGACGATGCCAGCCACCATGCAATCAAAGATCGCACGCGATGAGTGGAAGCTTTCCGAACCGCCGCGCAGGATTGCAGCGTTGCCCGATTTGATGCACATGGCCCCGGCATCGGCGGTCACGTTCGGGCGGCTTTCATAGATGATGCCGATCACGCCAAGCGGTACGGACACACGCGCGATATCAAGGCCGTTATGTTCCGGGCTCCAGCGGGCCAGTTCACGTCCGACAGGATCGGGCAGGGCGCCAACCGCTTCGACACCTTTGGCAATTGCTTCGATGCGGTCTGCATCAAGTGCCAAACGATCAAGCAGGGCTGCCGTCAGCCCCTTGGCGCGGCCAGCGTCCATATCTTTTGCGTTGGCGGCAAGGATGGCATCGGAATTTTCACGCAGCTTGGCCGCCGCAGCCTTAAGGGCGGCTTCCTTTGGCTCGGCCGGGACCTGTGCGAGTTCGAGTGCCGCCTTGCGGGCCTTGATTCCCATATCGCGCATCAATGCTGCGATATCCTGGCTTTCGATACTGGCAAGCGCCGTCATGGTCCTGGTTCCGTTCCTGTGTTTCCGGCCTGTGCAAAAGCGCATCTGGCCGTTTGTTCTGAGATTTTATCAACAAATTGGCAAAATAGACGTCAAACCCGCTATCTGCAATGTCCTTGAATGCATAAAGCGCGCTGAATGCTTGCCAAACAGGGCGCGGCGGTCCATCTGTTGATGACAGAAAGACATGACATGCCGTGCGCATACCGCAATGCCGTTCGGTACCTGCTTGGGGATAAGGTTTTGAAAAATATGGGTTCCGACCAACCGACTGCGCGTGCAGAGTTCGGCGTCATCAAGACGTTCCTGCCCTATTTATGGCCGCGCGGCGAGGTTGAGCTTAAGGCACGCGTTGTTCTGGCCCTGCTGTTTCTGGTTGGGGCCAAGGTCGCCAATGTCTATATCCCGGTCCTCTATAAATACGCGGTTGATGCGCTTGGCGGTGGCGACAAGGCCGGTGATGCCGCGTCCAATGCGGCCCAATCCGGATCGGCCGATACCACAGCCCTGATCGTTGTGCCGGTGGCATTGATTGTTGGCTACGGCCTTGTGCGGATTCTCGTCTCGGCCTTTGGCGAGATGCGCGATGCGGTCTTTGCCAAGGTGGCCCAACGTGCGATCCGCCGATCCGCGCTGAGTGTTTTTGAACATCTGCATGGCTTGTCGCTGCGCTTCCATCTTGATCGGCAGATGGGCGGTCTTTCGCGTGCAATTGAACGCGGGGTGAAGGGCATTGAATTCCTTCTGTCCTTCATGCTGTTCAACATCTTGCCGACCCTGCTTGAGATCGTCATGGTCTCGGTCATTCTCTGGGCGCTTTATGATGTCTGGTTTGCGCTGATTACCTTTACCACCATCGTGATCTATATCGTTTTCACCCTGGTGGTCACCGAATGGCGCATGAAGTTCCGTCGCGAAATGAACAAGCGCGATGACGAGGCCAACACCAAGGCGATCGACAGCCTGATCAATTACGAGACCGTCAAATACTTCAATAACGAAGCCCATGAATCGGTCCGCTATGACAAGGCGCTGCGTGGCTATGAAACCGCGGCGGTGCAGTCGCAAGTCTCGCTGTCAAAACTCAATGTCGGGCAGGGCGCGATCATTGCGGTGGGCTTGGTTCTGAACATGTTGCTGGCGGCCCAGGGGGTGAAGGATGGCAGCATGACGGTGGGTGACTTCGTTCTGGTGAACACCTATCTGCTGCAGCTTTACATGCCGCTCAACTTCCTTGGTTTTGTCTATCGTCAGATCAAACAGTCTCTCACCGATATGGAGCGGATGTTCTCGCTTCTTGATGTGGAAAAGGAAGTCGAAGACAAGACGGATGCGAAGGGCCTTGCGTGCGGCAATGCCGCCATCCGGTTTGAGGATGTGCATTTCTTCTATAACCCGGATCGTGAAATCCTCAAGGGTGTGAGTTTCGAGGTGCCGGCGGGTAAAACCGTTGCCGTTGTCGGGCCAAGCGGGGCGGGCAAATCAACGCTGACCCGTTTGATGTTCCGCTTTTATGATGTGTCGGGTGGCAAGATCACGATTGATGATCAGGACATCCGCGATGTGACGCAAAATTCGCTTCGGCGCGAAATCGGCATCGTGCCCCAGGACACCGTTCTGTTTAACGATACCATTGCCTATAACATTTCCTATGGCCGTCCCGGCGCGGAGCAGGGCGAGATCGAAAATGTCGCCAAGCTTGCAAGCATTGACGGCTTTATCGAAGGTCTGCCCGAAGGCTTCAAAACCATGGTCGGGGAACGTGGCCTGAAACTGTCGGGCGGCGAAAAACAGCGCGTATCAATCGCGCGCATGTTGCTTAAACGTCCGAAAATCATGATCTTTGACGAAGCCACATCAGCCCTTGATACCCGAACTGAAAAGGATATCCAGCAGGCACTTCGTGACGTGTCGCGTGGCCATACCACGCTGATTATTGCGCACCGTTTGTCGACGGTGATTGATGCCGATGAAATCATCGTGCTGCGTGACGGCCAAGTCGCCGAACGTGGCCGCCATCAGGAATTGTTGGACCGTGACGGCCTGTATGCCGAGATGTGGGCCCAGCAACAGGAAATCCGCGAGGCCGAGGAAATCCTCGCCCATGCGGGCGAAATTCCGACCTGACCGCCCTACCGGGTGAAATTGTTCTGGAACCTTGCGACGTCATCGCCAAATAATGGGGATGACGTCGCAACTGGTTTTGGGGGAAGTCCGGTGGGGAAATTGACACGAAGCGATCTGCATGCGCTTGAGGGAGCGTCATCAGAACACCAACATGATCATAGCCATGATCATCATCATCATGGACCGATGGATGAAGGTGATTATGCCGGGGACACGCGCGAAGAAGTTGATCGCATGCGTCGCAACATTCTGGTGGGGATGGGCATGTTGCCGCTTGCCGGAATGGTGCTTAATCCGACAAAGCAGGCTTGGGCTTTCTCAAACGAAGTCAGCATGCGTGAAGACGATCAATATCGCTATATCCGATCCAATGCGATCCCGGATCACGCGACTGGCAGCTTTCCGAACGGCAAGAATCCCAATTCCATCAAGGCACAATCGCTTGAATTTCGTTTGCCTCTGAACCCGGCGAAAACCGGACGGTTTTCATCAATTGATCACATGTCATTTGGTGTCGCTGTCAATGGCGTGCCGTTTGATCCCTATACAGCGGAGTTCTGGCAGCGTGATCGGCAGTCCGGCTGGCGTTACGAGGCGATCTCGCCAACGGTCGATCTTGGCCTTGATCAGAATAATGCCCATGTCCAGCCGGACGGGACCTATCATTATCATGGCTTGCCCAAGGGATTGATCAAAAGCTGGTCGCCCGATCAGCATTCCATTCGCATCGGCTTTGCCGCCGACGGTTTTCCGATCTATGCAATGTTTGGCTATTCCAATCCAAACGATCCGGCATCACCGGTGGTCGCCGTGCGCAGTTCATGGCGGGTGAAATCCGGCACACGTCCGAATGGACCCGGCGGCACCTATGACGGCACTTATGGCGAAGATTTCGAATTCGTTCCTGGCTTGGGTGATCTGGACGAGGCCAATGGGCGTGAAACCGTAACGCCTGAATATCCAAACGGCACCTATGCCTATTTCGTGACCGAGAGCTTTCCGTTTATTCCGCGCCTTCTGGCAGGGATGCCGGATCGAAGCTTTGCCAAGGGGCAGCGTGGTATGGGGCCCGGTGGCCCTGGTGGTCCCGGCAGTGGTCCCGTTGGAGGACCCGGCGGTGATCGACGTGGCCCGCCGCCGGGCGGTGGCTTCCCCGGACAACGTCCAAAATTCGGCCCCCCGCCACGGTAATCAGGGCAAGGGTCCGAAGACGGCCGTGCTATCAAGCAGCCAAAGCGATGTGCTGATGGTGATGAAGGACAGCAAGGTCGCGGCCATCAGGGCAGCCGCACTCATGCCTTCGTGACCATAACGCTGGCCATAGATGGCATAGACACTAAACATCGGTGCGCAGGCAAAGGTGACGGCGGCGATTTTCATCATCGGATCAAGATCTGGCACAAGGCCCAGCAACAGGAAAATGATCAGCGGGTGCAGCACCAGTTTGCCAAATACGATGCGCGCCATGTCAAAGCGCAAACCGCGCAGCTTAAGGCCAACTAGCCCGCCGCCAATGACAAACAGTGCGACCGGACCAGACGCCGATGCCAGCATATCAGTCACCGAGAATATCGGGCCGGGCAAAGTGATGCCGGAAATCGAAATGGCAAGACCGATCAGAAGGGCAACAATAATCGGGTTGCGACCAAGGCGGACAAAGGTCTTGCGCCAAATATGCCAGCGGTTTGCGTCTTCGGTTTGCGCACTGTCGCCCAGAATCAATGTCAGCGGTGTGATCACCAGATTTTCAATGATAAAACACAGTGCCAGTGCAATTGCCGCCGTCGGGCCAAGCAATTGAACGACAATCGGATAGCCAACAAAGCCGCTGTTTGAGGCCGACATGCCCATTCCTTGAAGGGCAGCGTTCTGTTGGCTTTTCCGGGTGATGACTCGGGCAAAGAAATAGCCCAGTGCAAACACGATCAGCGACCCGGCGCCATAAACGGCCAGGTAGTCGGCATTAAGAACTTCGGTGATGTCACGCACGATCAGGGCGTGGATCAACAGGCACGGCAGGGCAAAGTTGATGACAAATGCCCCCATGCCACGTACGACCGGCTGCGGCACGATGTTGCGAAAGACCGCGATATAGCCAATGGCAATCAGTAGGAAGATCGGTGTCGTAATGGCAAGGATATCAAGCATATGTGCCAGAGGCTTTCATTTTAAGTGCGCGCAGCTATGAGCTATCCCTGCTTTGGCGTGCAGGTCAAGAAACGGAATGATTTCCAAGATGAACCAAACGGTAAAGGATTGGCCTGACGGGCTGGATCGACAAAGTTTTTCCGGGCTGGCTTTGTTAAGGGGCGCATCCGCGCAAGGCGCGCGGGCGGTCGAAATTCTGGGCCGTTATCGGGTGCTTGAACACTTGGCGCCCTGTGATCCGGAGGTTGTCGGAACCTTGCCGCTTGCGATCGATACGCCGAAATCCGATATCGATATCCTGTGCAACGTGTCTGATCTGGCAGGGTTCGGGGCGTTTGCCGATCAGTGCTTGGGTCATTTCGATGGCTATACCCGCCATCGGCGCGATGCCACCAGGCATGTGAATGAGGCGCTTGTCGTCCGTTTTGAGTGCGAAGGTCTTCCCATCGAAATCTTTGCCACAGATTGCCCGACGCGAGCCCAATACGGCTTTATCCATATGCTGGTCGAGGCGTGAATTCTGTCGCTGATGGGGGATGATTTTTCCAAGCGCGTGCGTGAGCTCAAGCAATCGGGCCTTAAGACCGAACCGGCTTTTGCCCGGCTTCTGGGATTGGTGGGTGATCCCTATATCTCACTGGCGGAACTGCTGGATTTATCGCCGGTGGAAATGCGGGCCCGGCTTCGAGTGCCGAGGCTTTAGGTCGTCGCGCCTGATACCGGCAACGCGTGATAGACGACGTTTTCGATGTCCTGATCTCTTGCGACCGTAAGCGCATTGGCGGCGATATCGAGGATTTCACGTGCCGTGCAATTGAATTTGGCTTCGGGTTCCGCCCAGGTCGCACCGACGCTGACCGTGATGCGCACCGGATTGCCATCGGCGTCGGTAAAGCGGCATTGTTCACGCACCGTATCGCACAGTTTGAAACCAAGAAAGCTTGTCTGTTCCTCACGCGCGCCGGGCATCAGGCAGGCAAAGCCATAATCGTCAACCCGGCTGACAACATCACGATCGCGAAGCGATGACGTCACCGCTGATGAAATGGCCAGAACAACGCGCTCCATGGTTTCCTTGCCATATGTTTTGACAAGGTTTTCATGGTCATCGACCTCAAAGCAGTAGATGGCAATCGGCGTGTGTTTGAGCCGCGCATTGATCAGTTCGCGATGCAGGAATTCCGTCATACCCGCTGCATTCCATGAACGCGTTCTGGGATCGGTCAGCATTTCCTGTTTGGCCGGATCAAGGTCATCATAGACCTGTTGCGGGGTTCTTGCCCCGTAACGCAGCGCGATGATGGTCTCAGCCCACAGTCCCAGATCTTCAAGAATCTGAAGGGTTTCATCGCTGAACTGGCGGCTGGTGGTGTCGACAACACACAGGGTTCCGATCTTGAAACCATCCGGATTGGTCAGCGGGACGCCGGCATAGGATCTGACAAAAGGCGCGCCGGTAACCAGTGGATTGTCGCGAAACCGGTCATCGGAGACCGCATCTTCGACGAAAAAGGCCTGATCGTCATGGATGACGTGGCCGCAGAATGAAACGTCGCGCGGGGTTTCCGATGTCGGCTGGTTGATGTTGGATTTGAAAAACTGGCGGTCGTTATCAAGCAGGGAAATCGCCACTATTTCGGAGCCGAAAATGCGTTGCGCAACACGGGTGATGCGATCAAGTTCCGGGTCGGCTTCACTGGTCAGAATGCCCATGCTTTCAAGCGACTTCTGACGATCAAGCTCGTCCTTGGGCAGTACTGCCTTGTGCATCCGATTTCCCCCGTTTCGTGTTTTATGCCCCGAATTCTAGTCGGTTCCGGCGTGCAATCAAGGTGACCTTTGATCTAGTTTTTATCGCTAACCGGATCACCAATGGCAATCTTGCCGCCCTCAATCACCCGGCAGGTTACGCCACCGCGCCAGTCCGGCATCAAGGCGTCTTGCAGGCCCATGGCAACGTCATCCATGCGATTGCAGGGGTCGGTTTCACCGGTGATTTCAAAAACCACGTCACCTATTGAAAGTTTGCTGCCTTTGGAACGGGGCAGGGCAATCCCGCGGACATACAAATTGGCCCGGCGTTCGGTCCATGGAATGTCACTACGGCCAATCTCATCGCATGCCGCCTGCCAGTCTTCTTCTGCCAGGATGGTCACCTGACGCCGGCGCAGTTTGCCACGGTAATCCCCGTCAACGCCAAGTTCGGTTGTGACATCAACCTGATCAAGCGTTTCCATCGGGGCGTGCGAGCGGGCCTTGCGTGCAATGCCAATCAGTTCAGCCTTGATAACCATTTATGTTTTCCACTGACCGGAAATGACCCAACGACCCGCGAAGTTTTCCGGCACCAGAATGGTTTGACGCGGGGTTCCGCTTTCATCCAGCTCCGGATAGTCGATGGTGTAATGTAAGCCGCGGCTTTCACGCCGCCACAGCGCAGACTGAATGATCAGCTTGGCGACTACCGACAGGTTACGCAGCTCAAGCAAGTCATTGGTGACACGGAAGTTGCCGTAATATTCGTCAATTTCCGAAAGCAGCAAATCCACCCTGTGCTGGGCGCGCTGCATGCGTTTGGTGGTGCGGACAATGCCGACAAAGTCCCACATCACGTTGCGCAGCTGTTCCCAGTTATGGGCAACAATGACTTCCTCGTCGGAATCGGTAATGCCAGTTTCATCCCAGTCCGGGATCGGTTTAAAATGATCCTGCACCGGCAGGGCTTCGACAATGTCCTTTGCCGCCGCATCGCCAAACACCAGGCATTCCAGAAGCGAATTCGACGCCAGCCGGTTCGCCCCGTGCAAACCGGTACCGGCACATTCGCCAATCGCATACAGCCCGGTCAGATCAGTTCGCCCGCGCAGATCGGTCAAAACCCCGCCGCAGGTATAATGGGCGGCCGGCACAACCGGGATCGGTTGTTTCGTCATGTCGATGCCATAGCTCAGGCAATTTTCATAGATGGTCGGGAAGTGTTCCTTGATGAAATCGGCCCCCTTGTGGGTGATATCAAGGTAAACGCAATCCGCGCCCAGTCGTTTGAGCTCATGGTCAATTGCGCGTGCGACGATATCGCGCGGTGCGAGTTCACCCCGTTCATCAAACCGGTCCATGAAACGTGTGCCATCGGGCAGCAACAGCTTGCCGCCTTCGCCGCGCACGGCTTCGGAGATCAGGAAGGATTTGGCTTGCGGGTGATACAGGCATGTCGGATGGAACTGGCTGAATTCCATATTCATCACGCGGCAGCCGGCACGCCACGCCATGGCAATACCATCCCCCGTCGATCCGTCCGGGTTTGAAGTAAACCGGTAAACCTTGCTCGCCCCGCCGGTCGCTAGGATCACGGTGCGTGCGTTAAAGGATTTGACCTGCCCGGTATCAAGATCAAGCGCATAGGCCCCGATACAACGCCGGCCTTCGCCGCCGAACTTGCGATCGGTGACCAGATCAATTGCCAGATAATTTTCAAAAATCTTGATGTTGGGGTGATTAAGCGCCTGACCCTGAAGGGTCGTCTGAACCGCGCGCCCGGTGGCGTCAGCGGCATGGACAATACGCCGGTGACTGTGGCCGCCTTCGCGGGTCAAGTGGAATGGCTGATTGTTGTCGCCATTCGGATCACGGGTCAGCTGAATGCCCAGTTCATCAAGCCATGCAATCGCCTTTGGCGCATTGGTGGCGACGAATTCGACGGTTTCACGTTTGCACAGATCGGCACCGGCGACCAGGGTGTCGCGCACGTGATTTTCAATGCTGTCAGTGGCATCAAGCACAGCGGCAATCCCGCCCTGTGCCCAATTGGTCGAGCCGTCATCAACCTTTCCCTTGGAAAGAACGGCGACCTTTACGTGCGGGGCAAGCTTAAGCGCCGTGGACAAACCGGCAGCACCACTGCCGATGATCAGCACATCATACTGGAAAGAATTTTCGGACATTTTTCCCATCACTTTCGGGCGGTGCCAGATGGCGGAAATTGGCGCGGTGGCGTCAACATCAGGCTCCGAACAGAGGCGCAGAATAGGACTGCTTTTGTCCAATCTCAAACATAATTGTCTGAAAAAGTATGATGAAATACCGTCGAAGCAACATTGTTGATCGCGCATAAGGCCGCGATCGGGTTACCATCAAACCGGTTTGCGTCGTGCAGTCCGTCTTGACCAAGGGAGAGTCCGATGACGTCAGATACGGCCCGTCAGCATCACCACACAGGAAGCTGTCATTGCGGCAAGGTGCGCTTTGAAATCCAGGGGCAGGTTGACAATCCGGTGATGTGTCACTGCTCTCTGTGTCGCAAATTGCACGGCCATGTCAGTGCCTATGCCCGGTTTGATCGCAAGGACTTGCACCTGATCGATGAGGCCGGATTGCGGTGGTATCGGATGTCAGGCAAAACGGATCGAGGCTTTTGCAAGCTGTGCGGGACGGGGATTTTCTGGCGACCGTTGCGATCACAAAGCATGGCGGTGATGCCCGGTACCCTTGATGATACCAGTCAGCTTTCTATGTCAGGCCAGATTTTCTGTGCTGATAAAGGCGATTATTATCAGCTAGACCCAGCACTTAAAATGTTCGATCAGGCTGATCCGTAACGCCGGGTACCTTAAGCCAGGTCAGTTCGTGCTTGTTGTTATAGAGATGCACGACCTTTGATCCCGGGATATCGGCAAATTGGGTGATGGCGGAATAATCTGTATCGCCCTGCAGCTTGATGGTGCAGATGAAATTGGTCGCCATATCGGCCTCCATCCACTGATTGACCAGCTGATACAATCGATCCGGATAACAGATCACGTCCGAGCACAGCCAATCGATATGGCCGATTTCCTTCGGGTCGAGGCCAAATGCACTTTCCTGACGGAAATCCACACGCGGCAGATTGGCGATCTTGCTATCAAGACGCGCCTTGTCGATGGAAATCACATCGGTGCCAAATTCATGCAGCACCCAGGTCCAGCCACCCGGGCTTCCGCCCAGATCCATGGTGCGTTGTCCGGCTTGCGGATAGGCGCCCAGTCGGGTGAACGCCTCCCACAGTTTCAGGTAGGCCCGGTTCGGGGGCGTGACCTTGTCTTCTTCAAACTCGATATCGCCGTTTTTCCACGGGCTGGAACAATCAGCTGCCGCAATGATGGTGTCGGGATCAATCAGTGTCCATGACCCAAGCGGTGCGGTCGGGGCCGGTTCGCCAAATACTTGGCGTTTGGCCGAAACATGGGGCAGGTGGCTTTCGATCAGCTTGGCACGGGAAAAATGGTCAAACTTGAACAGGGCCCAGTTGCGCTGATTGAATTTCAGGATTTTGGCTGCCCCCTTGATCGACGGGATGGCAATGCGCACCGGATTGCGCCAGACATTCTGTGCCCAGAAAACACGCCGCTCGGGACCCGGGGCAAACATCAGGCGATCATGGCGTTCAATCACGTCGCCAAGTTCGGCTTCCAGCTGATCCTCAAACCCGACAGGGGCGAGATAGCCGGTGGCATCCATGGGTTCAATCACGGCATCGATGCCGTCCGGGGTGTCGAATATGTTTGTGTTTTCCATCATGGGCCTGCTTTTACGCCGTTTTGACCCAATAAAAAAGCGGGAAAGCTGCATGACAGCTTTCCCGCCGGTGATTGCCGATCAGGGAAGCGACAACTTAGAATTTGTCAGCCTGGACCAGACCGTCGATCAGAAGAACCTTGGTCGGATCGCCTTTGATACCAAAGTCATTGTCGTTGATCATGGCAAGCGCGCCGTCACCCATGATGGCCAGGCCTTCAAGCTTGTTGGGCGCTTCCGGGTAATCGGCACTGTCAAAACGAAGCGTCTTGGAAACCGCGACCAGATCAATGCTGCCAAGATCATTTTGCTGTTCCAGCGACGGGCTGGTCGACATGTCATCCCAGCGGGTGGCAAGGATGTTGGTCGCACCGGCAAGTTTGACTTCATGCAGCTTGGTGGTCTTGTTGGTGCGTTCAAGCACCAGCAGACGATCATTGCCAAGGGCGAGAACTTCGGAAATACGCGGTGCGTTTTGTTTTCCCGACGGATCATTGCGGAAGGTCTGTGGGTCATCAAGCTGATAGATATACTCGCCGCTCAGTTTGGAAGAGGCGCGGTCATACACAAACAGGCGGGTGTTCTTTGCCTTGGTGTAGGCGGCCTTGTCCGGGTTGGCCAGCGGGTTTTGAACCATGAAGTACAGCTTGCTCTCGTCTGGCGATACCGCCATCGATTCAATGCCGCGGTTGGTTTGACGTTTGACCAGAATGGCCGGAAGACCGCCGGTCACCTTATAGGCTGATCCTTCGAAATCCTTTTCCGAGCCGGCCGGAACGATGCGCTCATTCACGGTACCATCCGCCGCGACATGCAGGATCGACGGACCGTTTTCTTCGCCAATCCAATATGACCCGTCAGAAAGGCGAATGATGCCTTCGGCGTCGATCGAGGACACCGACTGTTCCAGCATATTGCCATTGGCATCAACCGGCTTTTCGGTTTTGGCGACGGTCAGCTTGTTGGTCAGCCCGGTCAGGGGCACGCCATTCTGGTCTTTCAGCGTGATGACATCCTTGATGTCAAAGCTGCCATTGTCATTGAGGAAAATGGTGTAGATCGACGGCGAATAATCCGGGGTCGGATAGACACGGACTTTCTGGCCCTTGCAGACCTGATCGGCGGAGACGCCCAGAACCGCTTCGACATTTGCGCAGGTAAAGTTCGGACCCCGGTCAGACACGGCATAGAACATGTTGCCCGGATCGCCTGGACGGCGATAAGCGCCAGAGCCCAGACCAACGGTCAGATCGCGTGCCTTGCCGCCATCGACCATAACGGTCGACAGGTTGTTGATCGCACTTTTGGTTTCAAAAACCTTGGCCTCGCCCGCCATGGCAGAGCCCGCCATCAGCATGGCCGTAACGCCGAAGAGACCGGCTGCAAAAGTCCGTTTCATCACTGGGAATCCCCTGGAAAATTTCACAAAAACAAGCAGCTCAAGCCCGCAATGCTCGGGCGAACTGTGTTCCTGTTCACATTAAGGGGTCTGTGTGACAGTTTGTTTGCGCTTGTGCGTCGCTTTGATGAAACAAATCAGATGTTTGGCAACGAGGCATCTGTTGCCGGACTACTTCCAGAAATCCTCACGGCGCACCGTAAAGGTCTCCGAAACGCTGGCATATTCCTGATAGCCAAGGCGTGCGAGCGGCTCAAACAGGGTGATATCCACCATCCCGTCGCGAATGATGGCGTCATCAATATGCATGCCGACCACCGTACCAATCACCATGGCACAGGGACGTTCGGGATTGGCGCTTGGCAGATCGACGATCTGGAAAACCTTGCATTCCATATGCACTGGCACACCCCTGATCAGGTGCGGTTTGACGCACTGGGCAGGTAGTTTTTCCAGGCCTGCATATTCAAATTCGTCTTCGCCTGGCGGCAACGGGGCGGAGGAAAAGTTAAGTTCCTTCAGCAACGCCTTCGGGGCAACACCAACCACAAATTCGCCGGTATCGCGCGCATTGCGCAAACTGTCGACCGAGCCGCCCGACGAAAACATCACCATCGGCGGATTGCCATGCACCGCATTGAAAAACGAATAGGGTGCAAGGTTAGGGCGACCATCGACATCAACCGTCGACACCCAGCCAATCGGACGCGGCGCCACACAGGCCTTGAACGGATCATGCGGCAGGTTATGCGCGGTTTTTCCCGGTTCGTAGAACATGGTGTGTCCTGATCTGTTTGCGTGCTGTTCCTTATCCGGTGTCGCAGCCCGTTTGGATCACCGATAATTGTCCGGCCTGTTATTGGCCCGGTGCGTAATCATGTTCACGCACATGTTCGGGGCGGTCGGAAAGGTGCAGGCGAGTCTGGGGCATCGGGGTTTCGGCGATGATTTTGCCGTTCTTGATGACAAACAGGCGATTGGCGCGCATGCGGATGGCCTCGATGGTGTCTCGGGCCTGAAGGATGACGAAGTCCGCCTTGTTGCCGACCTCAATCCCGTAACCCTCAAGGCCGAGGATCTTGGCCGGTTGGGTGGTGACGGCATCAAAGCAGGCGCGGATATCATCGCGCGAGGTCATCTGGGCAACGTGCATCCCCATGGAGGCGACCTCAAGCATGTCACCCGATCCCATCGAATACCAGGGATCCATGACACAATCATGACCAAAGGCCACTGTGAGCCCGGCGTTGCGCAATTCCGGTACACGGGTCATGCCGCGGCGTTTGGGGTAGGTATCGTGGCGACCCTGCAGGGTGATGTTGATCAGCGGGTTGGCGATGGCGGAGACCTCTGCCTCGGCCATCAGCGCGATCAGCTTGGAGACGTAATAATTATCCATCGAATGCATCGATGTCAGGTGTGATCCCGCCACCCGGCCATTAAGCCCAAGACGCTGCGTTTCATAGGTCAGCATTTCGATATGGCGCGACAGCGGATCATCCGACTCATCGCAATGCATATCAACCATAAGCCCACGGTCCGCCGCCATCTGGCAAAGATCCGTAATGCTTTGCGCACCATCGGCCATGGTACGTTCGAAATGCGGAATGCCGCCCACCACATCCACCCCCTTATCAAGGGCGCGAATGACATTGTTCTTGGCTGTCGGGCTGCGCAGATAGCCATCCTGCGGGAAGGCCACGAGTTGCAGATCGATATAGGGTGCGACCTGTTTCTTGACTTCCAAAAGGGCATCCACCGCCAGCAAACGATCATCGCAGACATCAACATGGCTGCGGATGGCAAGCAGGCCTTTTGATACCGCCAAATCACAGTATTTCAGCGCGCGTTCGATCACCGCTTCGGGCGTCAGAAGCGGTTTGAGCTCCCCCCAAAGCGCGATGCCTTCGAGCAGCGTGCCCGACTCATTCATGCGCGGCAGCCCCAGTGAAAGCGTCGCATCCATGTGGAAGTGGCTGTCGACGAAGGGCGGGCTGACCAGCATGCCGCCGCAATCAAGCACCTCGACCGCCGGAACGTCAATGTGACTGGCGATCTCGACAATCTTGCCATTCTGACAGGCAATATCGACGCCGGTCTGGCCGTTGGCGATATTGGCATTTTTCAGGATCAGATCGGGTTGCATGATGTCATCCTTGGTCTGGTGGTGGCAGTCACAAATGGTATGCGCAGCTTATCGCTGTCCCTTGAACCATGGCACAAGAAGCGCCTTGGGGTAATCGGCTTTGCGGGCGACAACAATAAGCGCAATGATCGACAGGATATAGGGCATCATCAGGAAGACCTGCGATGGCAGGAATGCGCCGACCTCGGTCTGAAGACGCACCTGAAACGCATCGAAGGCCCCAAACAGCAACGCCCCGATCAAGGCCTTGCCCGGTCGCCAGCTGGCAAACACGGTCAGCGCAATACAGACCCAGCCGCGTCCATTGATCATGCCAAAGAAGAACGCATCAAAGGCCGACATGGTCAAAAACGCGCCGCCCAATGCCATGAGCGATGAGCCAACCACGACCGCCCCGATACGAAGGCCATAAACCGAAAGACCCTGTGCCTCGACCGAGGACGGGTTGTCGCCAACTGCCCGGATCGCAAGACCCAGCGGGGTGCGATACAAAACCCAGCCGGTTACAAACACCAGAACAAGGGCCAGCATCGTCATCGCCGTTTGCGAAAACAGAGCCTGCCCGATGAAGGGAAGGTCCGACAGGAACGGAATATCAAGCGGTCGGAACGGCTCGATCCGGGGTGGGGACGAAACATCGGGTAAAGCCGTGCGATAGGTGAAATAGGACAGGCTGGTTGCAAGCAGTGTCACGCCAATCCCCGAGACATGCTGGCTCAGCCCCAAGGGCACGGTCAGGATCGCATGGATCAGGCCAAAGAACGCCCCGGCAAGGGCGGCAACCAATACGCCACCCCAAAGCCCGGCACCAAGCCATACAGCCATCCAGCCCGCCATGGCGCCAGCGGTAAAGATGCCCTCGATCCCGAGGTTAAGGACACCGGCCCTTTCGCAAATCAGTGCGCCCAGAACGCCAAAGATCAGCGGCGTCGCGATGCGAATGGCGGCTTCCCAGAAGCTGGCGGCAAGAAGAATATCAATGATTTCCATGGTCTTTTCCCTTGCCCTAGCCGTGCGCCGATTTGCGATCAAAGTGAACTTTAAACCGGGTCAGGAACCCGCCGATCAAAACGCACAGCAATGCCATGGCAACAATCAGATCCGCCAGATAGCTTGAAACGCCAATCGCGCGGCTCATGGAATCTGCACCGACGAAAACGGATGCGACAAACAAGGCCGATGCGATCACTCCGATCGGCGACAGACGGGCAAGCATAGCCACCACGATCCCGGCATAGCCATAGCTCGGTGACAGATCGGTTGCAAGATAGCCACGTGTGCCGGCCACTTCCGATACACCGGCCAGACCCGCCAGACCACCGGAAAGGGCTGCAACCAGGATCATGGTTTTGGTTACCGAAATGCCGGAGAACTTGGCAGCAGCAGCATTTTCCCCAACCGCCCGAATTTCAAAGCCCCAGATCGTGCGTTTGACGAAAACCGCCAAGGCAACGGCGGACACAAGTGCAATGATTAGGCCTATATGCACCCGCATGCGTTCCAGAAGTGCCGGGAAAGCGGCACTGTCGATGACCGGTTCGGATTGCGGCCAGCCCATCGACATCGGGTCTTTAAGCGCCCCTTCAAGCATCATCTGCACAAACAGCAAGACAATGAAGTTCAACAGAAGGGTGGTAACGACCTCATCCACGCCAAGGCGGGTTTTCAACAGCGTCGGGCCAATCAGCATAAGCGCCCCGGCTGCCATACCGGCAAGGATCACAACCGGGACCATCACCCAGCTTGGTCCGTCAATCACGCCCGAACCAGTGGCAACGGCGGCCATGGCCCCCATGTAAAGCTGACCTTCCGCACCAATATTCCAAAGCTTGGCGCGGAATGCGATGGCAGCGGCAAGCCCGGTCAGGATCAGCGGCGTTGCACGGGTCAGCATTTCCGAGATCGAAAAGACCGAGCCAAAGGCACCACTGATCATAAGGCCATAGGCCTCAATAATCGGGGCACCGGCAAGGGCAAGCGGAATGGCGGCCAGAAGAATGGCAATCGTCGCGGCCAGAACCGGCACGCCATACACCAGAAACGGGCCGGGATTATTGCGGGGTTCAAAGCGGATCATGCCGTTTCTCCCGGATTGGTGGTCTCTTTCGCATTGGGGGCATTCGAGGCATGAGGTGCCGCTTTTTGTCCGGCCATCATCAGACCCAGTTCGGACCGATCAATGCTGTCGGTGGGCATGGCGGGCGTAATGTGCCCGGCATGGATCACGGCGATCTGATCGGAAATCGTCAGAAGTTCATCAAGGTCTTCGGAGATCAATATCACTGCCGCCCCGCCTTGGCGGGCTTCAAGCAAGCGACGATGGACTTCTGATTGCGCGCCAACATCAAGGCCGCGTGACGGTTGATTGGCAAGGATCAGCCTTGGTGATTTTTCCAAAACACGTGCCAGGATCAATTTCTGAATATTCCCACCTGACAAAAGGCGCGCCGGGGCATCCGGGCCGGGGCAGCGCACGTCATAATCGCTAATCGCATGTTCGGCACGTTTGCGGATGGCATCGAAATCAAGGAAACCGAGTTTCTGGTAATCCGCACTTCGGACATCCTCGATCGCAATGTTTTCGGCCACTGTCATCGACCCGACCATACCGTCATGATGACGGTCTTCGGGAATGCGGGCGATGCCGTTCTGGGCAAATTTATGGGCGTCAAACTTGGTGACGGTTTCACCAAATATCTCGACCGTGCCGCTATCGGGTTTATCAAGCCCGGCGATCAACTGTGCCAGTGCTGCCTGACCGTTGCCCGATACCCCGGCAATTCCGAGAATTTCGCCTTCGCGGGCGGTGACATTTACCCCATGCAGGGACCGGCGGGAATCCCCGCGATCAATGGTAACCTCATGAAGGGTGATCACCGGCTTTCCGGCTTCGCGCGGGGTGCGTCGGCTGGCGGGGACTTCGCGACCAACCATCAGTTCGGCAATGGATTTATGATCGGCGTCGCTTGTTTTCATCTCGCCAACCTTTGCCCCGCCACGCAGCACGGCGATCCGGTGCGAAACAGCCAGAACCTCGGCCAGTTTGTGGGCGATGATGATCACGGCAAGGCCGTTTGCGGCCAACGTGCGCAGGATGGCAAACAGACTGTCGGCTTCTTGCGGGGTCAAAACCGCCGTTGGTTCATCAAGCACAAGCAAGCGCGCATCGCGATACAGCGCCTTGAGAATTTCCACGCGCTGCTTTTCGCCAACGGTCAGTTTGTGGACCGGCTGATCCAGATCGACATTCAAGCCAGATCCGGCCATCAGTTCGCCAAGCTTTGCGCGCGCGCTGCTGTGATCACGCCGCAGCCTGAAAATCGGTTCGGTCCCAAGGACAATGTTATCAAGCCCGGTCAGGTTTTCGGCCAGGGTGAAATGTTGGTGAACCATGCCGATCCCGGCATCAAGGGCAGCCTGCGGGGCGCCCGGTTCAAGCTGTTCAAGCTCACCTGCGCGACTGGCGACCGTAACGGTGCCTTCGTCTGCGACATAGTGACCGAACAGGATATTCATCAGGGTGGTTTTACCCGCACCGTTTTCACCAAGAAGGGCGACGATTTCGCCCTTTTGAACGGTCAGGTCGATGGCGTCATTGGCAACGAGTGGGCCAAATCTTTTGGTGACAGCTGCCAGCGACAGCAGCACGTCTTGCGACGTTTCGGGTGATGTGTGCGCAGCAGATGACATTCGGGTAATCCGTTTTGTTTTTATGCGTCACGCTGTGGGGCTGTGGGCGTATTCGTGGTGGGATCGGGTGTAAGACCCTATCATGTCGTAAACGACAAAGGGCAGTTCGATTGTTACACCGAACTGCCCAATAAGTTCACGGAAATCTTACATCGTTGATTTCGGTTCTTCGTCGTTTACTTCGACAGTGAAGGACCCATCAAGGATTTCAGCCTGTTTGGCTTCGACTTCTTCGACCGTACCGTCCGGCAGCAGGGCCGGATCGAGAACGACAGAACCGCCGCCAAATTCCATGTAGCTGAATTTGCCGTAATCTTCGGCTTTGAATTCACCAGCTTTGACCGCCTCAATCGCGTGGTCAATGGTGGCTTCCATGTGCCAAAGTGCGGAACCCAGAATGGTGCCCGGGTAATCCGCCGCCGTGTCGATCACGTTACCAACGGCCAGAATGCCGCGTTCCTTGGCGGCATCGGAAACGCCAAAGCGTTCGGCATACATGATGTCCGCGCCATTATCGATCATGGCAAAGGCTGCTTCTTTTGCCTTGGGCGGATCGTACCAGCTGTTGATGAAGGTCACCATGAACTCGACATCCGGATTGACCGATTTTGCACCTGCCATGAAGGCATGCATCAGACGGTTCACTTCCGGGATGGCAAAGCCGCCAACCATGCCGATTTTGTTGGTTTCGGTGGCCTTACCAGCCGCCATGCCGACAAGATAGCTCGGCTCATGGATAAAGTTGTCAAAGACCGAGAAGTTTTCCCCGTCCGGTGCGAAGCTCGAACCCATCAGAAACGCGGTTTCCGGATAGTCAGCCGCAACCTTGCGGGCGGCGCGTTCGACACCAAAGACTTCACCAACGATCAGATCAGAACCGTTTTCGGCATATTCGCGCATGACGCGCTCATAGTCGGTGTTGGCGACGTTTTCAGAAAACTCATAGGAAATATCGCCGCGTGCTTCAGCCGCGTTAAGCGCCTTGTGAATGCGCGAAACCCACTGCTGTTCGACCGGAACGGTGTAGATCGCCGAAACCTTGAGCGGATCGGCGGCCTGGGCCGGTGCACCAAAGCCAAACGAAACGACGGCGGCTGCGCCAGCGATGGCCGACAGCATGGCACGACGCGTTAGGCGGAAAGTACCAGACTTCATTTTTGTCCCCCTGCGGATTATTGCCGTTATGCGAAACTCAACCTTTTGCATAGATTGTGAGCAGATTGTATACGCGATCACAAAAGAGGCAAAGCACCTTCTGTCCAAATGGTCAGTTTTCCGCTCTTTGGTGTAAGTCGCTGGGAATGAACGGGGATTGGATTAAATTTCCGCGCGCAATTGGCCGGTTTTTGCTCAGCCATGAGGTGGGGCAGGCGTTTTCTGTTCCCGATTGGCACCGTTGAGCCCGACGTTGATTTACCGAGTCCGGGCTGTATAACCGACCTGTTCGGTTTTTGGTGTAACGGGCCAAAATCTTCCGGTTTTTCGACCATAGCAGTTAAGATTGTCTAAACAGGTGACGCACTTTCTAGCACAATGCGAATCCTTGAAAAATTTCGGAGTCGGTTAACTCTTTCATTAACTATTTCCGTTGATGCTTTCATCAAGATTTCAAGGGGGAACCTAGAAGGCATCATGACAAAAAAGACATCTTTACCACTTGATCAGGTGATGGTTGGCGATTGCATCGAACTGATGAACAGCCTGCCGGAAAAATCCGTCGATCTGATCTTTGCCGATCCGCCCTATAACCTTCAGCTTGGCGGTGATCTGCTACGTCCGAACAATTCCAAGGTCGACGCCGTTGACGACCATTGGGATCAGTTTGACAGCTTCCGTCACTATGACGAGTTCACCCGTGACTGGCTGACTGCGGCCCGCCGTGTGCTTAAGGATACCGGTGCGATCTGGGTGATCGGTTCGTATCACAACATTTATCGTGTCGGGAATACGCTGCAGGATATCGGGTTCTGGATCCTCAATGATATCGTCTGGCGTAAAACCAACCCGATGCCGAACTTCCGCGGCAAGCGTTTCTGCAACGCGCACGAGACCCTTCTGTGGTGCTCGAAAAGCGAAGAACAGAAAGCCATCACCTTTAACTACGAAGCGATGAAGCAGCTCAATGAAGGCTTGCAGATGCGCTCTGACTGGTTGATGCCGATTTGCTCGGGCTCTGAGCGTCTCAAGGATGACAAGGGCAAGAAGGTCCATCCGACCCAGAAGCCCGAAGCACTCCTTCAGCGTGTTCTGATGGCAACCACCCGTCAGGGTGACGTGGTGCTTGACCCGTTCTTTGGCACGGGCACGACCGGTGCGGCGGCTCGTCGTCTGGGCCGTCACTTCATCGGTCTGGAACGAGAAGAAAGCTATGCGGAAGCTGCGCGTGATCGCATTGCCAAGGTCCAGATGCTTGATGGTGACAGCCTTGAGCTGACCGAGTCGAAGCGTTCCCTGCCGCGTATTCCGTTTGGTGCGGTCATCGAACGTGGCCTGCTTGCACCGGGCGACAAGATCTATGACAACCGGGGCAATGTGGCCGCGATGGTGCGTGCAGATGGCTCGATCAGTCACAAGGACAATGCCGGCTCAATCCATCAGGTCGGCGCGCATGTTCAGGGCGCACAGGCTTGTAATGGTTGGACTTATTGGCATTACAAGTGCGATGGCCGACTGGTTTCGATCGATAACCTGCGCAGCCAGCTGCGCAAGGAAATGGGTCAGGTCCCCGCCTGATCCGAACCGGGAAAACTCCGGCTAAATCATTGATGCCCAAAAGAACCGGCGTGGTTGCAAAACCCGCCGGTTTTGCTTTTTTTCGAAATTATTGCTATATTTTCGAGATCAATGCTTATCCGCAAGGATAGATGGAGACAAAGATGCAGCCAGGTGCAGTAGGGGGTGCCGCATACGCACCCAACCCGGTCCAAATTCAGCAGGCAGCCGCGCCGATTGCTGAAACGGGCAATAATGACCTGAATTCACCGCCGACACAGCGGGTAGAGCAAACAGCAGAAGCCGAAACGTCGCAGCAGGCCGCGCCGACCCCGACAGAGGGCCGCGGACAGGTGATCGACATTTACGCCTGATCGCGCCGCGCGAGGTTCAAAAACAAAAGGCCCGTGGTTTTGACCGCGGGCCTTTTTAATTGCGCTGGTTAACTGCGCGGGGTTTATGCCGCGAAAGAACTGCGATCAATCCGGCCCGTATTTCAGGGCATGGCGCACGATCTTTTTCATCACCGTCGGCAGGGCAAAATCCGAAAGCCCGTCAATGGTTGTCCAGCTGCCATCAAGTTTGTCGGCCTCCTGCGCGGGCAGGCTTGTGGCCAGTACGCTGACATTGAGATGAAAATGCGTGAAGGTATGGCCAACCGTGCCATCAAGCTCCGACCATTTGGCTGATACCGGCGCCTCGGAGAGCATGACATCATCAGGCGCCTCGATCGCGCGCCAGTCACTGCCGGGCACTTCGTAAAGGCCGCCCAGCAATCCCTTTTCCGGGCGACGGCGCACCAGAATGCGGCCATCATCTTCGCGCCGGATCCAGAAGGCATAGCCGACCCGGGTCGGTTTCGGCTCCTTTTTGCGTTTCTTGGGAAGGTCGGGCGCGATGCCGGACTTGCGGCCTTCGCAATCGGCCTGCCACGGACAAATGCCACATGCCGGATTGCGCGGGGTGCAAACGGTCGCACCCAAATCCATCAATGCCTGGGCGTAATCACCGGGGCGATCGGATGGGGTCAGGGCGGCCGACTTTTCCTTGATTTCTGGTTTGACGTCAGGCAACGGCGTTTCCAGCGCAAACAGGCGCGAAATTACCCGTTCGATATTGCCATCCACCGGGCTGGCATGGCGGTTAAAGGCAATGGCGGCAACTGCGCAGGCGGTATAGGGACCAATGCCCGGCAGTTTCAGCAAGCCTTCCTCGGTATCGGGAAAAACACCGTCATAGTCAGTGGCGACCACCTTGGCGCATTTATGCAGGTTGCGCGCACGGGCATAATACCCAAGCCCTTGCCAGGCATGCAGAACATCATCAAGTTCGGCATTGGCAAGATCGGTCACCGTTGGCCAGCGGTTCAGAAAGGCCGCAAAATAGGGTCCCACCGTTTGCACGGTGGTTTGTTGCAGCATGATTTCGCTGAGCCAGACGTGATACGGATCGGGCGTCTCGCCGGGTTCTGATCGCCAGGGCAGGGTGCGGTGATGGCGGTCATACCATTCCAGCATGGTTGCTGCGAGGCGTTGGGTGTCCTGATGGGTGAAATGCACGTCGATCCCGTGTTATGTTGTTTTACGGATCTGGTCCGAAGTTATGCAGACCCTACGAAAGAAGCGGGCGTGAGCAAGAAAAAAGATAGTATTGGTACGAAAAGTGGCTCGGTGCTGGATCAGGCATCGAAGTCTGTCGCACCAAAAAAGAAGCAGGGATTTTCCCCGCTGGGCAGTTCGGAGCGCCGCATGGGACTTCGCAATGTTGCCCCGCTTGTGGGTAATCTGACCCGGCCACTTGTGCGCAAACGCGGCTTTTTCCAGACCGAGATCATCCTGCATTGGGCCGAGATCGTCGGGCGTGATCTTGAACAATATACCATGCCGCTGAAATATAGCCCGCCGCCCAAAGAAAGCATTGCCGGCGGTACCTTGCTGATCCGGGTGGTTGGCCCGGTTGCGCTTGAACTTCAACATCGCATGCCGCAGATCATCGAGCGGGTGAACAGCTATTTCGGCTATCGTGCGATCAACAAGATCACCATGCTTCAGGGCGATATTTCGCGCCCCGAACGCACCGTCCATCGCCCGGCCGAAGTGCCCGAAGCGGACATCAGCCCAACCAGTCAGGCCGACCTCGAAAAGATCGAAGATCCCCACCTGCGCGAAGTGCTGACCCGTCTTGGCCGTCATATCGCAGGCGCAAGCGGTGGTCTGCGCCCCAAACCTGGCAAGAAATAAGGCATTCACCACGGTTGGCGGGGGCTGTTAACCGCGCGTTGCGTGATCACGGCCTGTTGTCTTGTGCGTCGGGGATAATCGAATCAGTTTATTGAAATGAACGATCACGGAGTTGCCGCAATTGCGCGCCAACTTGGCGACTCGTTGGTGGCATAGCCGTTTTCGGGGGTGTGTTGACTCCCGCGCTGCAACAGGCTTGTAATCACAAAACTTTGTTTTAACGGAGGTTTCCTTGCTAAAGGCAGTTAAGTTTCTTGCTGGTGCTTTTTTGATGATGGTTGGTGTGGCAAGCACCCAACAGGCACAAGCAGTTGAATGGAAAGAACATGTGATGGGAGATGCAAATGCGCCGGTCACGATGATTGAATATGCATCTTTGACCTGCCCGCATTGTGCGTCCTTCCACACCGAGGTTCTGCCTGAGATCAAGGAAAAGCTGATTGATACCGGCAAGCTGAAGCTGATCTTCCGCGACTATCCGCTTGATGGTGTTGCCCTGCGGGCCGCGGCCATCGCGCAGTGCGCGGGCGAAGATCGCTATTTCGGTGTTCTGGGCATGCTGTTCAAATCCCAGCTGACATGGGCACGTTCGCAGGACCCGATTGGCAGCATCAAGGAAGTGGTACGCTTTGCCGGCATGACCGGTGATGCGGTGGATGCCTGCATTGCCGATCAGGAACTGATTGACGGTATCGTCGGGTCGCGCATGACCGGTGAACAGGAATTCAACGTCAATTCCACGCCGAGCTTTGTGCTGGACGGCGACACCATTGCTGGTTCGCGCGATGCGGAATTCTTTATCGAAAAAGTCGAAGACCTTATCGACTAACCAAAACAATTCTGCCGGACACCGCATCCGCGGTGTTCGGCAACAGGGGACAGGGTCGGACCGGGGGACATGATTGGTCCAGTTTAAATCGCTAAAGCTGACGGGGTTTAAATCCTTCGTCGATTCAACAGATCTACTCGTTGAAGACGGGCTGACCGGTGTTGTCGGCCCGAACGGCTGTGGCAAATCCAATCTTGTCGAAGCACTGCGCTGGGTGATGGGCGAAACATCAGCCAAGCAGATGCGCGGTTCTGACATGTCCGACGTTATTTTTGGCGGCACATCAAGCCGCCCCGCACGTAACGTCGCCGAAGTTTCTGTGACCCTTGATAATAGCGAGCGCAAGGCGCCCGCGATGTTTAATGATTTCGACATGCTTGAGGTCACGCGCCGTATTGAACGCGGCGGCGGGTCGAACTATCGCGTCAATGGCAAGGACGTCCGTGCCCGTGATGTGCAATTGCTGTTTGCCGATGCCGCGACCGGTGCGCGCTCAAACGCCATGGTGTCCCAGGGCAAAATTGGCGCCCTGATCGGGGCCAAACCGATCCAGCGTCGCCTGATCCTTGAAGAAGCCGCTGGTATCACCGGCCTGCATTCGCGCCGTCACGAGGCAGAGCTGCGTCTTAAGAACGCTGAGCAGAATATGGAACGTCTTGAAGACGTTCTGTTGCAGCTTGATGGTCAAATCGCTTCCCTGCAAAAACAGGCAAGACAGGCCGAACGCTATCGCAAGCTTTCTGAAAGTGTCCGCCAGACCGAGGCCTTGCTGTTCCATATCCGCTGGACCGATGCCCTGAAACGTCAGGAAGACGCCCGTGAATTGCTGGTCGCCGGTGAAAGTGCGGTGCGTGATCTGACCTCGTCGGTGACCGAGGCGACAACAGTTCAGGCCCATGTCGCCGCAAGCCTGCCTGATCTTCGTAAAAAAGAGTCCGAGGCCGCCGCCGCCCTGCAGCGCCTTTTGATCGAACGTGAAGGCTTGGATAAGGACAAGGCGCAGATCGAAACCCAGATGGGTCAGCTGCGCGGGCGCATCCAGCAGATCGATGCCGACCTTGCCCGCGAGGCAGAACTGGCAAGTGACGCCGAAGGTGCGCTTAAAAAACTTCAGGACGAACGCGAAGAACTGAGCGAGGCCCAAGGCGGCGAAGACGACGCGCTTGATGAAGCCTGCGAAGTGGCATCTGAAAAGGCCCTTCGGGTTGAAGAGCTTGAAACCGACGTCGATGCCATGACCAACAAGGTCGCCGAGGAAGAGGCACGCCTTAAATCGGTTCAGCAGCGTTTAAGCGAGCTTAATGCCCGCCGGTCACGCCTGACCGAACGCCATGATGAAGCCGTCGCCAAGCTTGATGATATTCGCATTGAAGCCGACTTTTCCGAGGCGCTTGAAGAAGCCAGCATGCATCTTGAAGAGTGCGAGGAGCTGGTCGAACAGCGCAAGATGGCGGTCGAAGAAGCCGAGATGCGTCTTGCCGAAATGCGTGACCGCGAAGATGGTCTGAAAACCGCGGAAAGCGATGCCCGCGATGCCCTGCGCGATGCCGAAAGCCGCAAGGCCCGCCTGACCGCCGAGATTGAAGCACTTGAAAGCCTTTTGCGCGGCGGTGACGACGACAAATATCCGGGCGTGATTGAAAACATTACGGTGCAGGGCGGCTTTGAACTGGCCATGGCCGCGGCCCTTGGCGAGGACCTTGATGCCCCGGATGCGATCGATGCCGCAATGCATTGGGCGACGATTGATCCGGCGACCGATGATCCGGCCTTGCCCGATGGTGTGACGGCACTTGCCAAATATGTCGAGGCACCCGCACTTTTAAACCGTCGTCTGTGGCAGATCGGCATTGTCGATGACGAAGCGACCGGAAACTTCCTTGCCAAGAACCTGAAGGTTGGTCAGCGACTTGTCTCGCGCGAAGGTGCACTTTGGCGGTGGGATGGCTATCGCGTTCTTGCCGGGGCGGAATTGCCTGCTGCTGTGCGCCTGCGTCAGCGCAACCGCCTTGAAGAACTGCGTGGCGAACTGGAAGAAGCCGATGCGGTGGTCGAAGCCGCAAGCGAACGTGCCGAGATCGCCAGTGAAAATGTCGAACGCCTGGACGAAGAAATCGAGGCGGCCCGAACAGCGGAGCAGGAATCCCACCGCGCAGTGCGCGATGCGGAAAATGCCGCGTCCTCCGCGCGTGAGGAAATCGCCAATATCAAACGCGATGCCAGCGCCATCGAAAGCCGCCTTCAGAATGCCGAAGAGGCCGAAAAGCGCGCCAAGCAGGACCTTGATGAACTGATTGCCGAACAGGAAGAGCTGGCCGCCCTGCCGGAAGAAAGCAGCGAAGGCCTGATGGAAATCAAGGCCGAACTGATCGAGAAACGCGCCAATCTGGCTGATGCGCGCGCCGATCAGATGGAGGCTCGAAGCCAGCTTGAACGCATGCAAAGCACCATGTCGGGCCGGCGCAAACGTCTTGAATTTGTTGAAAACGAAATTGCCACCTGGAACGAACGGGCATCCGGGGCCGGTGAACGGGTTGCCGAACTGCGCGAACGTCAGGAAGAAGCCCGCATGGAGATCGAGGAGCTTGAACTCAAGCCCGAAGAGATGGAAGAGCGCCGCGCCATCCTGTCAGACCGGATCGAACTTTCCGATGCGACCCGCAAAGAAACTGCTGATGAATTGCAGCGCGCCGAAAATGCGCAGCGCGAAGCGGACATGAACCTGCGTGAAGCCGAACAAAAACTGGCCGAGGCCCGCGAAGGCCGCGTGCGTTGTGAAGCCTTGCTTGAGCAGGCCGAACAACATCGCCGCGATCTGATTGAACGTATCCGCGAACGCGTCAACGCCACCCCGGATCAGCTCGTTGAACTTGGTCAGATTGATCTGACCAAGGAATTGCCGAGCGAAGGCGATATCGAAGCCCGCCTGCAACGCCAGACCCGCGAACGCGAAAATCTGGGGGCGGTAAACCTGCGGGCCGAGGTCGAGTTGGCCGAGATGCAGGAACAGAAAGACACCATGGTGTCCGAACGCGATGATTTGATTGCTGCCATTGAAAAGCTGCGCAATGGCATCAATCAGCTCAACCGCGAAGCCCGTGCGCGCCTTAAGGCTGCCTTTGACGAGGTCGACAAGCACTTCCAGCAACTGTTTGTCCGCCTGTTTGGGGGCGGTGGTGCGCATCTGATGCTGACCGAGGCGGATGATCCGCTTGAAGCCGGGCTTGAGATCATGGCATCCCCGCCGGGCAAAAAGCTTCAGCATCTTTCACTGCTGTCTGGCGGTGAGCAGGCCCTGACCGCTGTGGCCTTGCTGTTTGCGGTCTTCCTGACCAACCCGGCCCCGATCTGCGTGCTTGATGAGGTCGACGCCCCGCTTGATGACGCCAACGTTGACCGTTTCTGCAAGCTGTTGGAGGCCATTGGTCGTCATGCTAATACCCGCTTCCTCGTCATCACCCACCACCGTATGACCATGGCCCGGATGAACCGTCTGTTTGGTGTGACCATGGCCGAACGCGGTGTTTCCTCGCTGGTATCGGTCGATCTGCATCAGGCAGAAGTCTATTCCAAGAAAGAACAGACCGAGCTCGACTTCACCAACTGATCCCAGCCGCTTAATAAGCATCTCATTAATAAACTGATAGGGCGGGCGATGTTACACATCATTGAAACTCAATGATGGTGAAGGCCGAATGTCCCAAAAAGTGCGCGAGCTTTACGAACAGTTTCCCTATCCGTTGCGTGATCCGCAGCAGGAAAAAGATCGTCTGTTAATGCCGCCACTTGATACCCTTTCGCGGGTTAATCATTACTGTTTTGGCGGGACCAAGGTCTTTGATGACAGTTTCCGCGCCCTGGTCGCGGGTGGCGGCACCGGTGATTCCCTGGTCTGGCTGGCCGAACAGTTGCGTGATGTCGGTGGGGCGGTGACGTATCTTGAGCCGTCCGAGGCCAGCACCAAGATCGCCCGCGCCCGGACCGAGGCCCGCGGCCTGACCAACGTGACCTTTGTGAACCAGACGATTTCGGAATTCGCCAAATCCGCACCAGAAACTTTTGATTACATCAATTGCGCCGGTGTCTTGCACCACCTTGAAGACCCCGAAGAAGGCCTGCGTGATCTGACGAGCGTGCTCAAGGTCGATGGTGCGATGGGCATCATGGTGTATGGCGAACATGGCCGTCTGGCGGTGACCGAATGGCGCAAAATGATCGAGCCCTTGCTCGAAGGCAAAGACCTGCAGCAACAGCTCGCCATGACGCGCACGCTGCTTTCTGCCCTGCCAGAAGATAATATGCTGCTTAAAATGGGTGGTGGTCCGGGCTTCATCAAAGGTCTGCTTGAAAACGATCCGGAAATCGTTGATCTGCTGCTTCATCCTGTCGAATGCGCCTATGATGTGCATGGGGTGTATCGTTTTGCCGCGTCTGCTGCGCTGCATGTCGCGGCCTTTACCGGTTTCTTCGGTTTTGGCGGTACCGGCAAGGCGCATTACAACATCGAAAATCTGGTCCGTGATCCGGGATTGTTGCGCGAATTGGCGGCCAAGCCGCTTCGCGATCAGCAGGCCTTCTGTGAACGGTTCAGTGGCGCGATGCCGCTGCATGCCTTTTATCTGACGCGCGAGGACAAGGGCCAAACGGCCGAGGTTCTGCCGGATGCCGAACTCGCCCCCTATTTCTTCGTTCCGCCCAACAAGACCTTCTTTGATGATCTGGTCGCACTCGCCGGTCAGCCCGTTCTGATCGAAGATGGCAGTGGCAATGCGGTTGATCTGACCGGTGGGCCGGATCTGGCGCGCCTGTTGGCAGTCTTTGATGGCAAGAACACCGTGGCCCAGATCGTCGCCATTCTACGCGATGAGATCCTTGATACCCAGCCGATTGATATGAATTCGATTGCGATCAATACGCTGGGGGCGGTGTGGGCGCTGTTTCACAAGTTCGACTGGATGCTGGCGGCCAAACCGGACGGCTGGCAGAAAACGGATGGCGAACGCACCCTTCGCGTGCGCAAGGTTTAATCCGCTTTTGAGTTTCAGACGGTTGGCGGGGCGGCTTTGCCCTGCCTCGGTGAATCGGGCCAGCTGACCGTCTTTAATCCGTCGATATTTCATGGTTCTGGCAAAATTCGGTCCGGATTTTGGCAAATTGTCCGGTCAGCGTGAAAATCCCCGACTTTGTCATTTGGGCTGTTGAGGCGCCTAAAATCGGCAGGAACCAAGGAAAACCGCCGGTTGCAGCCAAGTGTGCCAAGTTACTGTTATTTTTAGTGACTGCGACTATTGCCTAACTCTAAAAGTGTTTTCCTTCACATTTCATGGGTTAAATAACTGAAATAATTGGAATTATTCCGGTTTTCGTCGGCTGCGCAAGACGGGGTTTTACAGCTTGACAGCCCATGGGGTGCTAAGTATGTTGCCCGCGCATTTCCTTGCGACGTCTGCAGGGCTGCCACAGCGGGGTTCACGACAATGAGCGATGATAAAGATCGCGCTTCATTAGCAGAGCTTGAAAGCAAACTGGCAGCTGTAACAGGCAAACGCGAAGAGCTGCACAGCCCGAACCGGGCGACCGGCAAACCATCCCAAGGGATGGCGCTTGGCATGAGGATTTCGGCGGAAATGATCGCTGCTGTCCTTGTTGGCTTGCTGATCGGCTGGGCGCTGGATCGGGTGCTTGATACGACGCCTTGGCTACTTGTTCTGTTTGTCTTTCTCGGGGCAGGTGCCGGAGGTTTGAACGCTTATCGCGTTGCCAAGGGTTTTGACAGTGCTGTCGGACTTGGTCGTGCGATGGGGGAGCGCAAGCAGGGGAACGGGGGCCAATCCGAACCCTGATAATATTGAGCGAGGATTACGGTGGCTGGACCGCTAGAGCAGTTTGAAATCAAGCCCTTGGCCGAACTTTCGGTTGCCGGCATTGATGTTTCCTTCACCAACTCCGCACTTTGGATGGTGATCGCAGCCGTTCTCGTAACGGGCTTCATGACGCTTTCGATGCGTCGCGGCGCGCTGGTTCCGGGCCGCTGGCAGGGCGCTGCCGAGGTGATGTATGAATTCGTCGCCAATATGCTCAAGGACAACGTGGGAAGCGCAGGTCGCAAATATTTCCCGTTCGTCTTTACACTGTTTATGTTTGTTCTGTTCGGGAACCTGCTTGGCATGATCCCGCACAGCTTTACCTTTACGAGCCATATCGCTGTAACCTTTGCGATGGCTCTGGTGATCTTCCTCGGTGTGACGGTCATCGGCTTCATGCGTCATGGTACGCATTACCTTCGGATGTTCTTCCCTGAAGGTGCGCCGATTGCGACTGCGATCATTCTGATCCCGATCGAAATCATCTCCTATTTCTCTCGTCCGTTCAGCCTGGCGATCCGACTGTTTGCGAACATGACCGTCGGCCACATCATGCTGAAAGTTATCGGTGGGTTCGTTGGCCTGATTGGCATTCTCGGCGTGCTTCCGTTTGCTTTGCTGACGGGGATTACTGTTCTGGAGTTCGGCATTGCTGCGCTTCAGGCTTATGTCTACACAATTCTCACCTGCATCTATCTCCATGATGCAATCCACATGCACTGATGTGTGTGGTTTGGTGTGATCTCTTCTGATTGCCTTTAAGAAATTCGAAAGGGTGAAGTTATGGAACTCGATGCTGCTAAGATGATCGGTGCTGGCCTGGCTGCTATTGGCATGATTGGTGCCGGTATCGGTGTTGGTAACATCTGGTCGAGCCTGATTGCGACTGTTGGCCGTAACCCGGCTGCAAAAGGCGACGTTGAACTGTATGGCTGGATCGGCTTTGCTGTTACCGAAGCTATTGCACTGTTCGCACTCGTCGTTGCGCTGATCGTTCTGTTCGGCTAATCGGCGCCTTTTGCGCGAATACACGGCCCGGCGAGGCACCCCCTCGCCGGTCTCGTTGAATTCGGGAGTAGGCTATGCCGCAGTTTGATATTGCGACGTTCTCAGAACAGATTTTCTGGCTGTTCGTTATTTTCGCCATCTTGTATTTCCTGATGTCGAAAATCGCGCTGCCGAAGGTCGGTGACGTTCTTGAACGCCGTCAAAAAACCATCGAAGACAACCTTGGCAAGGCTCGGGCGTTGAAAGACGAAACCGATGCCGCCATCGCGAAATACGAGGCTGCTTTGGCAGAAGCTCGTGAGGCTGCTCAGGCAGACATTCGCGAAGCATCGGAAAAGGCTGCTGCAGAGCAAGCCAAGAAAACCGATGCCATGGTCAAGAAGCTGTCTAAAAAGACATCTGATGCCGAAAAGGCAATTGCGGACGCGAAAGCGGATGCAATGACGGGTGTTGCAGAAGCAGCATCGGAAATTGCCCGTGAAGCAACCGACAAACTTATCGGTGTCAAGGTTCAGGCCAAAACTGCCGACAAGGCTGTTTCGGCAATCGTAGGAGAGTAAGACAATGGCAACCCAAGAGGTTACTTTCCTTACCGATCCATACACCTGGACCACGCTTTCCTTCGTGCTGGTCGTCGGTTTTGGCGGTTTCAAAGCCGTCAAAGGTATCTCGAGCGCACTTGATAAACGTGCCAAGAAGATCTCTGACGAACTGGACGAAGCACAGCGTCTTCGCGAAGAAGCCCAAGAGCTTCTGGCCAATTATCAGGCCAAACAGCGTGAAGCGCTCAAGGAAGCTGACGAAATCCGCGCGCATGCCAAGGCAGAAGCCGACCGTATGCTCGAGAGCGCCCAGGCAGAGCTCAAAGCGGCCCTTAAACGCCGTGAACAGCAGGCCCTGGATCGTATCTCCAACCTCGAAAGCCAGGCTATCGCCGAAGTTCGAGCGCATGTCGCCGAAATCGCAGCCGCGGCCACCACGGCCCTTGTTTCTGACAAGGTCTCCGGTGCAAAGGCAGACGAGCTGGTTGATAGCGCGATCGCGGAAATCAAAGGTCGTCTGAACTGATTTTTCCGGTCTCCGGAAATTAAAAACCCCGCAGCATTGCTGCGGGGTTTTTTGTTGGCCGACAAACGCCAGCTGGCCTACTAAGCGCGTTACTACTTTTCGGCTGACATCACGAGAAATGGCGGACGTCGGCGATGATCAGCCCAGCGTTGATTTTGCGTATTTCCCTGGGGTTCAGGTTCAAGAAGACGTCGAAGGCTAAACCCAGCGTCCAGTAGACCATTGACATAACTTTCGACGGTTCTGTGATATTTGATGACGCCGTCGACGAACCATCGCGTTTCGCGCGGCCCCTCATCACGGTAATCATCTAGCGGCCAGTGCAACTTTTTCCCGTTGGCATCCAGAGCCCATTCTTGTGCGGCGAGTGCTGTGCATACGGGATGCTCGACCGAAAATATCAGCCTTCCCTTGATGGGTAGCCATGAGGCAATCTTAGCCAATACGTCTTCGTAGCTTTGTACATAGTGAAGCGCCAACGAAGATATTACGCAATCAAACGTCTGAGGCGTTTGAGGCTCAAAGGTCTCAATCGGGCCATTGAGATAGGTTATTGCGCGGTCGTCTGTTTTCTCGCGCGCTGCAGTGATCATGTTTTTTGATGGATCAATTCCCGTGACCGATGCGGCGCCCTTGGATCTGGCAAAGCGTGCGAAATCGCCAAACCCGCATCCAATATCAAGTAAGTGTAAGCCTTCCAGCGAACTTGGCAGCAGGCTGCGAATTGCGGGTTGCTCAAGGATGTCGTTCAGACCGGCTCCCGATCTGCGAAGTTCCGCGTAACCCGTGTAGAACTCCGGATTGTCATAAATGTTTTGTGGCTGGGGCATATCGACCTGTATCATATGATGGCAGCATGGCTTCTGTCCCGTTAGAACAGGTTATTCTGTTCCAACGGCGTCTACCAATCTTTTGATAGGGCGTAATATGCGAATTCCCGGCCCACGGTGTCTCTGGCAGGCTCAGAAAAGCCGGTCCCGCTCGTGCGGTTCATCGAGGTCCATGACCGGGCCAAGCGGCACCACACCGGACGGATTGATCGTCGGGTGGCTTTCGTAATAGTGGCCCTTGATATGGTCCATAAACACCGTTTCCTTGATCCCGGGCTGCTGATACAGATCGCGCGTATAGGCCCAGAGATTGGGATATTCATTCAGCTTGCGCAGATTGCATTTGAAGTGCCCGTGATAGACCGGGTCAAAGCGCACAAGGGTCGTAAACAGGCGCCAGTCGGCCTCGGTAATATGATTGCCCACCAGATAGCGCTGCTTTGACAGACGTTCTTCAAGCCAATCAAGCGCGTCAAACAGGGTCGTGACGGCTTCTTCATAGGCCGACTGCGTGGTAGCAAAGCCAGACTTGTACACGCCGTTATTCACATCGTGATAAACGCGCTCATTCACCGCGTCGATCTCAGCCCTTAACGCTTCGGGATAGAAATCAACATCGGCTGCGCCAAGATCATCAAAGGCACTGTTAAACATGCGGATGATCTCAGCAGATTCATTGCTGACGAGTTTGTTGGCCTTCTTGTCCCAGACCACCGGCACGGTGACGCGCCCGGTATAGTCGGCCATCGCATCGGTATAGACCTGATGCATGAAATCGCGATTTTCCAGATGATCGGGAAGGCCGGCATCTCGGTCAAATTCCCAGCCATTCTCGCCCATATGCCAATGCACGACAGACACACTGATCATGTCTTCCAGGCCCTTGAGCGCGCGGAAGATCAGGGTGCGGTGCGCCCACGGGCAGGCATAGGAAACATACAGGTGATACCGGCCTTTTTCGGCCGGGAATTCGGCATTCTGGTCGGCAGACACCCAGTTGCGAAAAGCAGAATCCTGGCGTTTGAATTTTCCGCCGGTGCTTTTGGTGTCATACCATTTGTCTTGCCATTTTCCGTCGACAAGTAATCCCATGTCCGTTTCCCAATTTCTGTTCGTCGGTGTGGGCAGTCATCCTGCCTCGGTTGGGCTTCATTCTCCTGATTTGCGCGTTGAAGACAATCCGCTGATGTGACATTAATTTGTTTCCAATCGCGCAACAGTATCCCAAGAAATGTAGCCAGGAGCCGCATAATGCTGATCGGAAACCTTGACGGCATGACCGTCTTTGCCCGTGTTGTCGAAGAACGCAGTTTTTCCGGTGCGGCGCGTAAGCTGGGCATGTCGAAATCAGCCGTCAGCAAACATGTGACCAAGCTGGAAGACAATCTGGGTATCCGGCTTTTGAACCGCACCACCCGGCGGCTGAGCCTGACCGATGCGGGATCGACGTTTTATCAGCACTGCGCGCGCGTGGCCGAAGAGATCGAAACGGCTGAACATGCCCTGACCGACTTGCGCGGCACACCGCGCGGCACCTTACGCATTTCCGCCCCGCTGACCTTCGGGCAGATGTATCTGCCGCAACTGGTCACCGAATTCATGGAAAAGTATCCCGGCCTGCATGTCGATATCCATCTGGCCGATCACATGGTGGATCTGGTGGCTGAGGGGATCGATATGGCGGTCCGCATCACGCGCCTTAAGGATTCAAGTCTGATTGCGCGCAAGCTTGCCGATTTCACCGGCCATGTCGTGGCATCGCCGGGCTATCTCGCCGAACATGGGGAACCCAAAACCCCGCAGGAACTGGCAGACCACAAAACGATTTCCTATACCAATGTGCCCAGCCCCAATATCTGGGATTTCGAAGGGCCCGAAGGCCAGGTCTCGGTGCGCGTCGATCCGGTGATGTCATGCAATAACGGCGAATTCACCTCCGTCGCCGCCATTCGTGGTCTGGGCATCGCGCGTGAGCCGGAATTCATCGTTGCCGAGGCACTGAGTGAAGGGCGTCTTGTTCGCATCCTGCATGATTATGACCCGCTGAGCAGCGGGGGCATTTACGCGGTTTATCCCGAACGTCGCCATCTGCCCAGCAAAGTGCGCGTCTTTATCGATTTTCTGGTTGAGAAATTCAAAGGTGGTCTGTGCAACTTCCACAAGGATGCCTGCGTGGAATATCACGAAGGCCGGGGACGTCAGCGCCCCACACCCTGATGTTCTGGATGACTACGGATTACTTGCTTTCCACCCGCCAGCCCAGCAAACAGATCGCCCCGATCAAAAGGGCGACCAACGGGATCGGCAGCAGGTTGGTAATGCCGCCAATGACCGTCTTGAAACTGTCGGTCTGAACAAACCCGGCCCAGTTGCTGCCATGCCAGATGCGATCATCGGGCACATGGCGGAAATCGGGTAGCCCATCCTCAATTCGACCGATATAGCCATCATTTTCCGCTACCAGCCCGGCCAGAAGGTCGGGGGTTGAATTGGTGTTCTGGGTTTCGGCTGTCAGGACATCACGATCAACATGCAGGCTGGTCTGGCTGCGTTTGTCCTGATCGCGCACGCGTATGCGTATCAAACCGCGCGTCTCGATGGGTACCGTCGCCTGCCATGACTGATCAGGCAGCTGTTCAAACGGGGCATTGATCTGTTCGCCGGTTTCCGGATTGATCACGCTGGCAGATTCGGGGGCAGCACCGATTTTGCGCCAGTTCAGGATCAGGCTGTCGCCATCCGGGCTGCGTTCGGTGCGCACCGTGTTTTCATCCAATGCCGGTTCCTTCATCAACCAGTGCGAAAGACGCCTGAGCAATTCGGCAACCGGGCCGCCGCCGTCATGGCCGCGCTGCCACAGCCACATCTGATCGGAACTCAGCATCGCGACCCGGCCTTCCTCAACGCGCTGCATGGTCAAAAGCGGCAGGTCATCAACACCGGTCAGAAGCGTCATGGCGTCCGGGTCCGACACCCGCGTTTCGATCTGGCGATACCATTGTCCCCATTTCGGCGGTGTATTGGGGGATCCGGCAATCGCGGTTGTGACCGGATGCAGGCGGCCAGCCTGATTGACGCGCGGGATAAAGGCCTGCTCGACAATGCGTCCGGTCGGCGTGGCTGGCATCAGATCATTCAAGGCCGTGCTGGCAAGCCCGTCCGGCCCGACATATTCCGGTCCAGCCACCACCAGTGCCGCCCCGCCCCAGCGCACGAAATCAACGACCTTTTCCAGATAGTGCGGCGGCAGAACCCCGCGCATCTGATAGCGGTCAAAAATGATCAGATCAAACTGGCGCAGGCGCACTTCAAACAGATCCCGGATCGGAAACGGGATCAGGGCCAGTTCATTGATCGGCGTGTCATCGCCCTTTTCCGGCGGGCGCAAGATCGTGAAATGCACAAGATCCACACCGGGATCCGCCCGCAAGAGGTTGCGCCAGGCGCGCTCGCCCGGATGGGGTTCCCCCGATAGCAACAACACGCGCAACCGATCCCGCACACCGGTGGTTTCAAGGATCAGGCGGTTGTTGGATTTATCGGTTTCTTCTTCAAGGGTATCCATGCGCAGTTCTGCCAACACCGATCCGGCATGGGGGACGGGGATGCTGACCCGGCGTTGTTCATTGGCGGGCAGGGCAATTTCGCGTTCCGTGCCGTCTTCAAGTAACATGCGAACCGGAATGGCGGTGCCAGCGGGCAATTGCGGATCGATCGCCTCGATCATGAATTCGGCGTCCTTACCGACAATGCCGTAATCCGCACTTTGACGAATAACCAATCGACGATCGCGTTCATCGCGCCCGCCACTGATCAGAACATGTAATGGCGCATTCAGATCAAGACGCCCCGGCACGTCATGGACCTGCCCGTCGGTGATCATCATGACCCCGCCCAGCCGCTCGCGCGGTAACCCACCAAGCAACCGGTCAAGCACGGCAAACATGCGGGTATCGGCTTGGCCCGGAACATCTTCAAAGCGAAGCTCTACCGTTGGATCATCGGCAAAGCGATCCTGCAGTTCGGCAATTGCCGCATTGGTCTGTGCCGTTCGGTCGCCAATATTCTGGCTTGCGGATCGGTCGACCAGAACAAGGACGATGTCGCTTAGTTTTTCACTTTCGCGGTCGGTAAATTGCGGTGCCAGAAGGGTAAGCAAAACCAGCACCATGACCACCGCGCGCCAGACCGTGCCACGCAGCCGGAATATGGTAAAGACAATGACCGCGCCAAGGCACAAAACGGCAAGCGCTTGCAGGATGGTGATATCGAGAAGCGGTGCGATCTGAAGATTTTGCCATCCCTGGTTCATCGGCCCAACCTTTCAAGGATGGCGGGGATATGCACCTGATCGCCCTTGTAACTGCCCGTCAGGGCATACATCACCAGATTGACCCCGAACCGATAGGCCATTTCACGTTGGCGCGGCGATATGTCTTCGCTGCGCAGATCATCACGGCCTTCGGGGATGATCCATGCCGATGCCCAGTCATTGCCACCAAACAGGACCGAGGCGACCCCGTCCAGACGCTGGCTCGGGCGGGCATCAAGCCACAGCGGTTCGGAAAATCGGCCAAAGGCATGATCAAGCAGATAGAAACTGCGAAACAGGATGTGATCACTGGGCGCGCGATCGAGAAGCGGGACTTCCAAGCCGGCCAGAAGGCGGCGCAAACGAGCCGGTTGGACTTCGCGGTCGCGACTGTCGATCAGGATCATCCCGCCATTATTGAGATAGCGGTTCAGTCGATCCTGCGCGCGTTCGGAAAACGGCTCCTGCCCATCAACCAGCGGCCAATAGATCAGCGGATAGAAACTGAGTTCATCGGTTTCCGGATTGATACCGTCAACCGAGTTGAGCTCGGCGGCACTGCGCCGACGCAAAATTTCGGTCAGGCCGGTCATGCCCGCACGGCTTAGCCGATCAACCGGCGCATTGCCGGTTTCAAGATAGGCCAGACGGGGTTGCAAGGCGGCGTCTGGCAGGGAAACGGCATGGCCGGTAGACGGCATTACGACGGCCGACAGTGCTCCGCTGCCAAGAACGAGCACCAACAGGACCGACGTCAGCGCATTGCTGCGTCGGCTGCGCCGCAGGGACAGATTGTTAAGCGCAAGCAAGATCAGCGCATCAAGCAGAACCACCATAAAGGCTGCCAACAGGCAAAGGGCTGCCAGGTCGATCTGGCTTTGAACGGTGATTTCGCGCGTGCTGATGCCAGATGGCCAGATCACATCACGCCCGATATTTGTCAGTGAAGGACCAAGGTTCAAGGCAACGGCCTGACCGTTTTCCCCATAAATGCCCGGCGGGTGGCGCGGGCTCGGTACCGGAAGCGGTGTCTGAACCGGCAGGATCAGGGCATCGGGCTGATGTGGGCGGCCAAACCCGTCAAGCACGGTCTGGGCGGGCAGGCTGCTTTGCAGTTCGGGGTCGCTGCGGTTGCTGGGGCTGGCAAGCGGCAGCAGCTTTTGCCACAGCTCGACAAACAGGCCCGACATTGGCAGGTTTGACCAGTCGGCCCAGGGCGTGACATGGAACAGCACAATCCGCCCGGCATTGCGTGGCGTGCTGGTTATCAACGGTGTGCCATCGGTCAGGCGCGCCCAGGTCTTGCTGACAATGTCCGGGTCCGGCTCGGCCAGCAATTGGCGGGTAACCGTGATGTCACCCGGAACTTCGATGCCCTGAAACGGACTGTTTTCCGGGAAATCGAGCAAACTTTTAGGCTTTTCCCAGGACATGGATCCGCCAAAGTCGCGATTGCCAAGGCGCAGGGTGACAGGCAAAAAGTCCTTCCCGATCTGCGACGAACTGTCCCCGGCAAAGCGAACCAGCATGCCGCCTTCATTGACCCAGCGTTCCAGCGCATCAAACTGGCTGCCAAGCCCAGATATCGGCCCAGCGGAAACCAGAACATCTACCCCGTTTTCCAGCAAAGTCGCGAGCGGGGCATAGGTCACATCGGCATAGGGCGAAAGCGCACGATCCAGGAAGAAATACTGATCAGACAGAACCCCCGGACCATCGCCGGAACTGACGATTACGCCGACCCGTCGTTGCTGCCAGCGCGCCCCGGTTTGAAAAACTGATGCGGCACTTTCTATGCCTTCGATCCCGACGGACTGAATGGCGTTTGAGATATCGCTTGGCAGCAGGATCGCAATGTCGCTTTGATCGGTATCGGCGGCGATTTCGATGTTATGACGCAAAATGACATTGCCGCGCTCCCCACGGGCCAGAAGGTTTACTTCGCGGGGCAGTTCGTCGCGATTATGGGTAAGTGTTGCCACCATACCCGTGCCGGATCGGTTCAGCGATCGGATGGCGATGCGATCCGTAATGGTCGGCGAAATCGTTGTGATCGTTGCGATGTCTTGCAGTTCCGAGGCAATCTCGGCCTTGCCGGGACTATCCATCTCGCCCGTCAGCCACAGGATGCTGCCAATCGACTGGCTCATGTCCGGACGTTCGGAAATCAGATCGGAAAGCGCGGCATAATCCGAGGGCCAGGGACGGGGTTGCAGGCGGTCAAACAGGCTTTTGGTATCATTGGGCGATACCGGCCCGACAATGTCAGGCAGTTTCCACGTGGTCGCCCCGGCGGCCTCAGCTGCTGTTTGCGCAACATAGATTGTTTGCAGGTCAAACCGGGCCTGATTGGCGATCTGTTCCAGTGCCGTGCGGTATTGCCGCCAGTTGGCCGCACTGTCCCAGCCATTATCGGCAATGATCAGGATGGCACCATCATTGGCGGCAAAGTCATTTCGGTTCATCACCGGGCGGGCCGCCGCAATGATCAAAAGGGTCAGGATCAGACAGCGCAGAATGGTCTGCCAGATCGGGGCGCGCTGGATATCGCGGCGCTTGCTTTTAAGGCCGCGCAGGATGCGGGCGGCCGGGAAGGTAACGGTCTTTGGTGATCGGGGGGCGGACCGGATCAAAAGCCAGACAATCGGCAACACCATCAGCCCGGCCAGCATCGCAGGATAAAGAAATGTGATGGCCGACAGGCTCATGACATCTCCTGCGTGTTATGGCGGTGCATGTTGGGCCGCCCCCGGCCGTTCGACCCGCTTTGATTTTGCCGCTCGCTCAGATGCTGATAAAGCGCAAGCAATGTCGGGCTCGCACTTTCGGATGTGACATGTCGATCATAAAGCCAGTCATTCTGGCGCGCGGCATCGCGGACAAGTGCCCGCCATTTCTGGGCGCGCTTTTGATAGCCATCGGCAAGGTCTTCGAACTTCTCGCTGCGAAAAATCATTTGATCTTCGGTATCAAACAGATCAACGCGCCCCTGATAGGGCGGGGTGATTTCCGCAGGGTCAAGGATCTGCACCAGCGCACCGTCATTTTGATACTGACCGAGACGGCGAACGGTGCGCGTCGATTTTTCGGTTTGATCGGAAAATTCAAGGAAGTCGCCCAGGATCAGGACCGAATGTTTGCGTCCAGGGTGAATGTTGGCCCCCTGATCGGCAATGCTTTGCGGCGTGGCCAGCATCGCATGGGCCAGTTTTTCAAGATGCTCGGCCGATGTGATGCGTGTGCGTTCACCGTCAAAGGTGCCAACGGTTTCGCCGTTGCGGATCAAAAGATCGGCCAGTGCGATGGAAATGATCAGGGTACGCTCGGCCTTGGATGGCAGGCTGTCTTTTGATGACCAGTATGTCGACGGCGAAAGAACCGGCCAGATCCAGTAATTGTGACTGGCCTGCCATTCGGTCTGGCGGATGAAGGTATGTTCACTGCGTGCCGACCGGCGCCAGTCAATCTGGTTGGTCGGATCACCCGGCACATAAGGTCGGAACTGCCAGAAATCACTGCCCGGTCCGACCTTGCGATTGCCATGCAGGCCACTGCGCAGACTGATGGCCGTTCGGCGCGACTCATCAATCAGCTGGGGCAGTCGGGCCGCAAGGGCGCGGGCGGCGGCGACATGATCATGCACGGCAGTGCTCGCCAATTAGCTGTTCTCCTGCAAATGGGCCAGCGCATCGGTAATCAGGCCCTTGGCGGTAAACCCTTCGGCACGCGCGCCATAGGTCAGACCAAAACGATGGCGCAGGACCGGAACCGCAAGTTCTTCGATATCCTCGATCGATGGTGCAAAGCGGCCAAACAGCATCGCACGCGCCCGGCACGCCAGTGACAGGGCCTGTGCCGCACGTGTGCCAGGCCCCCAGGCAACGTTTTCGCGAATGTCGGCAAGCGATGTGCTTTCCGGGCGGCATTCGCGGCACAATGCGATGATGGTATCAAGCACCCGGTCGGGCATTGGCAGACGCCGGACAAAGTCCTGTGCCTCCACGAGGTCATCGGTCTGAAGAACCTGACGCGGACGGGTCGGATAGCGCCCGGTGGTCTCGGTCACGATTTTGCGTTCTTCCTCGGCATCGGGATAACTCAGGCGCACTTCAAGTAGGAACCGGTCAAGTTGCGCTTCGGGCAGGGGATAGGTACCTTCCTGCTCAAGCGGGTTCTGGGTGGCCAGAACATGGAACGGTTCGGGCAGCTTGTAGCTGTAACCGGCCACCGAAACTTCGCGTTCCTGCATGGCCTGTAACAGGGCCGACTGGGTGCGCGGGCTGGCACGGTTAATCTCGTCAGCCAGAAGAAGCTGGCAAAATACCGGGCCCTTGATAAAGCGAAAGGCGCGCTTGCCGTCCGCCCCTTCTTCGAGCACTTCGGAGCCCAGAATGTCGGCTGGCATCAGGTCGGGTGTAAACTGCACACGTTTATCAAGCAGGCCAAGAACCTTGCCCAGTGTATGGGCCAGCAAGGACTTGCCAAGGCCCGGCGCACCGACCATCAGCACGTGTCCACCTGATAAAATGCCGATAAGTGTTTGCTCTACGGCATCATTCTGCCCAAATATAATAGAGGAAATCATTTTGCGGGCTTCAGCCAGCCGTGCGACACACTCGTCCAGACGAGCTGCATCGCGTTCCAGACTGCTTTCCTGGGAGAAACCCATTTCTTCGGGGAATTGTGGCGCGTTTGTCATGGCGGTTGACTGTGCTTCCTATGTTGCAGTGCAGGCGCTGGCAGGCCAAAGAACGCAGATGAAATCGGTTAAGCGAAACGGGAAAACGTCTGGTTCAGGATCAACTCTACAGCATGAATGATAACCAAAAAACCGTCGATCTCGCCGAAAAATTGTGGACGCGTTTGCGCGGGCAAAAGCCTGATACCGGGTGGCATCCGCAAATCTGCGGCGATATCCCTATGTCTATAGGTCGGGATGGCACCTGGTTCTATCAAGGTGGCCCGATTGGGCGAATCGAATTGGTGAAGCTTTTTTCTTCCGTACTGCAACGTGACGAGGAAGGCGGTCATTGGCTTGTGACCCCGGCCGAGATGGCCCGGATCGATGTTGAAGACGTCGCCTTCATCGCAGTCGAGATGCAAAACGAAGGCGAAGGCAAGGATCAGAACATCCGTTTTCGGACCAATATCGACCAGTGGGTGGAACTTGATCAGGACCATCCGTTGCGGGTCGAACATGACCCCGAAACCGATGAACCATCCCCCTATGTCGGGCTTGAACGCGGCCTTGAAGCGCGTCTGAACCGGGCGGTGTTTTATCAACTGGTCGAACTCGCCGAGGAAATAAGTGACCCTGATAACGGTATGATCCGTATCGGTGTGTATAGTCATGGCCAATTCTTTGAGATCGGTCGTATGGAGGCCACCGAATGACACCCGATGACATCATTGCAGCCTTGCGCGCGCCGACAGGCGATGTTTTGCAGCGCCGTGGTGATCATGCTGTCGATTTCCCGGGTTCCAAATCCCGCGCACGGGCCTTTGCCGATGGTGAACTGGTCTCGCGCCCGGCGGCCGTTCTGGTGCCACTGGTCAAACGCGATGCCGGTCTGCATGTTATCCTGACAAGGCGCACCGATCATCTAAGCGACCATGCAGGCCAGATCAGCTTCCCCGGTGGCCGACAGGAAGAAGTTGATGCCACCCTTGAAGAAACCGCCCTTCGCGAAACCGAGGAAGAAATCGGTCTTGCGCGCCGACATATCGATCTGGTCGGGCGGATTGACGATTATTACACCGTGACCGGCTATCAGGTGACGCCGGTGATTGGTCTGGTGACCCCGCCCTTTGATCTCAAACCCGATGATCATGAAGTTGCCGAAGTCTTTGAAGTTCCGCTGAGTTTCATCCTTGATCCGCGGAATCAGAAACTGCAAACCGTGATGTTCGAAGGCACCCGCAGGCGTTATTTTGCGATTCCGTACCGCGAATATTACATCTGGGGGGCAACGGCCGGGATGCTGGTCAATTTCTCGGAAGTCATCCGGGCCAACGCGCCGTCACTACAAGCCTAACCTGTTTTTACTTAATCCGAATACTGGGACCTGCCTTATGTTGCGACAAATCATCCAGATCGGCCTTCCCCTGATCCTGCCCTTTGTAATGTATGGGCTGTGGTTAAAGTGGGCGCGCGCCAAGGCCATCCGTGAAGGTCACGACATTGTCCCACCCTGGAGCAAGGGGCCCTGGCTGCTGCTGTTTGGTCTGGGCGTGGCATTGACAGCGGCAATCCTGATTTTCACTGCACTTGGGACTGGTGCGCCGCCCGATTCCATTTATCATGCGCCGGTATTGCGTGACGGCGTGGTCGAGCCGGGCTATTTCGAACCCAAGGAATAGCCACAGCCCAGCCACCGTCGCAACGCTTGAATAACAGGTGGCACCAAAGCAGCGATGACAGCACTCGAAGTAACCGGCAGATTGCGGCCATACGGGATCATGGTCGCCGATGATACCGCCCGCGTTTTTGATGCGATTGCGCAGCAAGGCGGTTGCGCGCGCTTTGTCGGTGGTGTGGTGCGTGACGCGTTGCTCAAACGCGACCTGATCGATGTCGATATCGCCTGTGATCTTGCGCCGGAGGTAACCCAGACCGCCCTTGAAAAGGCCGGCATTCGGGTGATCCCTACGGGCCTTAAACATGGCACGGTCACCGCGATTACCGAAGCCGGGGCCTATGAAATCACCACACTTCGGGTGGATGTTCTGACCGATGGCCGCCATGCCGAAGTCGCCTTTACCGACAGCTGGCTTGAGGACGCCAAGCGCCGCGATTTTACCTTTAACGCCATTTATTGCGATCTGAATGGCACGATCTATGACCCGTTTGATGGCGAAACCGATCTGCGCGACGGGCGGGTGCGCTTCATCGGGGTGGCGGAAAACCGTATTGCCGAAGATTTCCTGCGCATTTTGCGGTTCTTCCGCTTTCAGGCATGGTTTGGCCGTCCGCCGATTGACCCGATCGGGGCAGAAGCCTGTCGCAAGGCGGTAATTGGTCTTCACGATATTTCGGTCGAACGTATCCGCGATGAAATGTTCAAACTGCTGCGCGCAACCAGTCCGGCAGGCACGATCAATGACATGATCGGTTTTGGCATCCTGCCCGCCATTTTGCCCGAGCTGACCCACACCGATTGCCTGCGCATCATGCAATGGCTTGATAGTACGGCCCTTGCCGATCCCACCATCCGGCCTGATCCGCTGCGCCGTCTGGCGGCCCTGTTTGCCCCCGAAGGCGATAAACGCAAAAGCGATGATCAGGAAGATAATCTGGCCGCAGCCGAACGCTTTGCCCGGAACTTGCGCCTGTCGAACGAAGAAACCGACCGGTTTGCCGAAATGGTCGCCCATGCACCGCTGATTGATCCGAAATTGCCGCCGGAAACGGTGCGCCGTGATCTTTATCGCATGGGACCAGCAGCCTTTCGGGATGCGGTGCTTCTGGCGTGGAGTGCGCGGGGCGCTGAACCGCCGCGCTGCACGCGGGCTGAAAATGACGAATGGAAAGCCCTGCTTGAAGCGGCGGCAAATTGGCAGCCGGTCAAATTGCCGATACAAGGGCGCGACATCCTGAAAGCCGGTCTTGCACCTGCAGGCCCACGTGTCGGCGCGCTTTTGAAACAGGCCGAGGAATACTGGCTCGATCAGGATTTCAAACCCGGCCCGGATGAATTGATGGAATATGTCGCCCGCCAGAATGCGGCCGGCGACGAGGAGAAGTAATGACGACAGGCGCAATTGGACATCGGGTTTGCTGTTTTGGCGACAGTCTGGTCAATGGTGTGCGCGACGGTGAAAAGGGCGGTTGGCCCATGCGTCTTGGACGGCGTCTTTTTGATGAGGCCGGGCGCGAAGTCACCATCTATAATCTTGGTATCCGTGCGGAAACGTCGGAGGGGCTGAAAGCCCGCTGGGAGTTTGAGGCCAAATTGCGCATGGTCGAAGAATTCCCGACGGTTCTGATCTTCAGTTTCGGGGTGAATGATGCCAACCATGCCGAAGATCGCGGTGAAGAAACCACCATGCGGGTTTCCCCGGCCAAGTCGGCGGCGAATGCGGCCGAGATCATCGGGGCTGCGTCCAAACTGGCACCCACCCTTTGGATCGGGCCGCAGGCCGTGATTGATGGCAGCAAATCCAGTCAGGAAATCAATCAGCGCCTTGAAGGTCTGAACCAGATTTATCTCGAAACCGCGCGCGGTTTCGATGTGCCTTACCTTGATCTGCTCGCGACGACCCTTACTGATGACACATGGCAACGGGCCTTGCGGCGCGGCGATGGTTATCACCCCGATAAGCACGGCTATGACCGGTTGGCAGAGTTGATCTGGGAATGGGGTGCCGTTCAACAGGCTGTTGGACTGACACCTGCCGAAGGCTAAGCAACTTCGATGATCAGGTCAGAATATCGAAATACTGACCACGGCTTCCTGCTGCTGCCAGTGCGCTCTGTGCGTTGCCGGACGGGCTGTAGGTCGGCGAGGAAATTTGTTCGACATACTGGTCGGACTGCGTCTTTTGCTCGCCGTCTTTGAGGAACTGTTTCTGTTCATTGCGGTCGCGTTCATAGGACTGAACGGCGCGTTCAATTTCCTGATCCGATGTCAGGACGGAGGCACGGGTCCCGTCAATAATACGGTTTTGCTCGGCAAAGCGCTGCTCATCGCCGCGCTGCTGTGCAATGGGGCTTGCCTGCCGGATCGGGGCCGACTGCTGAAGATCAGAAAAGGGCGCAATAGTGACCATGACGGAACTGCTCGTTTGAACCGATTGGTGTTTTTAATTCGCGCGGAATATTACCCAGAGTGACTCGGATTTGAAGCCCTAATTTGCCCCTCAGGGCGACAAAAATGACAAGTCTTTGAAAACCAAATTAAAGTAATTTTGGCTCGCTGGCATTGTTGCTGTTCACATCATAGATTCCGGTCGCGAATCGGCTCGGACTGGTCTTTGCGAGCGCCTTCAGTTTCGCCGCTTCGACCGAAATATGGTCGAGCGTAATGTCGGTGCGTTCGGCCGGCAGACGGATCAAAGCGGCACTGACGCTCATCAAATCAAAACGTGCCGGTTTACCATCGCGACCCTTGCCGATCAGATAACCGTTTTCACGGGTTTCCGGGTCATAGAAACTTTTGATTTGGGCATCGAACATGGCCTGCACACGTTTGACTGCCTCGACCGCATCTTCAAAATCAATCGACTGGACATAGGCAAAGAAATCATCACCGCCGATATGACCGACAAACCAGTCATTCTGGCTTAGAACCTTACCCAGGATATCCTTGAACAACAGGATCGCCCGGTCGCCTTGGCGGAAGCCATAGCTGTCATTGAACGGTTTGAAATTATCAAAATCGAAATAGACGGCAAACCGGCGCCGGCGCGGTTCGGCCAATGCCCGCGCGGCATAGCGGTAAATCGCACTGTTGCCGGGCAATCGGGTCAGCGGGTTTTCATCACGGGCATTCAGGGTATTGCGCTCATTCACCGCGCGCAAAAGCGCACTTTGATCGAGCACGCCAAGGTATTGACCATTCTCGGTCAGGATCACGCCATCAAGCGCCTCGGTCGCGACAAAGGTTTCAAGCAGTTCTGACAGGCTGGTGCGAATATCGGCAATCGGGCAACGGCGTAGGAACCGTTTGATATTGGCCCGGTTGGCCGGGTTTTGCAGCAACTCGCGGCCAAACGGCGTATAGATGAACGCCTTGAACTCGGAATCCCGGACAATGCCCAACGGCTCACCATCCGGATTGACGACGGGGACCAGCGAAATATCGGGGTTCTGCTGAAAATAGCTCAGGATATCGACCGGGTTGATGTCGCTTGGCAGGGCGGCCGTTTCCAGCAAATAGGACCTGACAACGTCGTCATCACGATCTGACTGGCGGCGTGAATCGGCGGCGATATCAGCAGCGGTTTTCACAAGGTCAGTCTGTTCGGGGATATCAAGGGCAGGGCGGGCGATAAAGAAGCCCTGTACCAGATCGCAGCCGAGACGACGGCAACACTGGAACTCTTCGCGGGTTTCAACCCCTTCGGCAACCACCTGTGCGGCGATCATATGGGCAAAGGCGGTGATCTGTGTGACGAACAGTTCCTTGCGGCGGTCGCGGTCGATGCCATCAATAAAGAACCGGTCGATCTTGATGATGTCAGGTTCGCATTCATACAGCGCGCGCAACTGGGCGAAACCGCTGCCGTAATCATCAATGGCAATCTTGAAGCCCTGACTACGATAGCGCACCAGAATGTCCTTAAGGTATCCGGCATTGCTGATATCGTGGCGCTCGGAAATCTCAAGAAAGATGGTATCGCGCTCCAGTCCGGCATCGCTTAGCAGAGCGGCGGTTTGACCGGGCTGGTAATCTTCGGTTTTCACAACGCGATTGTCGAAATTGTAAAACAGCTTAAGCCGCTTGGCGCCGGGGAAACGTGCGAATTTCTCGATCGCCTTGGCCCGCAGCATCATGTCGACACTATGCAGGTTGCCGGTGTCCCAGGCGGTATCAAACAGCGCCTGAATGGACGTGAACCCGGCATCTTCCCACCGGCGCAACAGCGCCTCATAGCCAAAGACATGGCCTGTATGCGGGCTGACAATGGGTTGAAATGCGAAGTCGACTTTTTCGACGACCTGCTGCCAGTTGCGCAGCATGACCGGATGGGTCATGGGTCGGTCGGATATCCACTGTTCATCTGCATCAGAATCCAAATGCAGTACCCCGATCTTCAAAATGGTCTTATTTCCCGGAAATTAGAAGAATTAGAAGTTCCGGGTTTGCTGGTATCTCAGATATGACAACAAGTTCGTGACAGTAGGATTACGAATATGTGACATCCGCGGAAAACATCCGCTTTTATGTCAAAAAACCGCCGCGATCCTATACAAAGGGGCTAGACAAATTCACGGGATCGATACCCTTTAAACCTGTCCGATTGCTCGCCCGGCAAGCGGATGATGCTCCTGAACCAGCCCGCGCAGCCGTGACTCGAGAACATGGGTATAAATCTGCGTGGTCGAGATATCCGAATGGCCCAGCATCTTTTGCAGGGACCGCAAATCCGCGCCATTGGCCAGAAGATGACTGGCAAAGGAATGGCGCAGGACGTGCGGTGAAACCTTTGATGGCGGGACGCCAGCCTCGATCGCCAGATCCTTGATCATTTTCAGAAACATCTGACGGGTGAGATGCCCGGTTTTTCCGCGCGACGGGAAAAGGTATGGGGATTGCCCGGGGCGGTCGGCATGGCCATCTGATTTGTCTGATGGAATGAAGGCATCACGAACCTCCAGATAGTCCCGCAGCGCATCGCGCGCCGGATCCGAAAGCGGCACCAGCCGTTCCTTGCTGCCCTTACCGCGCACAATCAGCATCTGCGGATCGCGTGCGGCGGCGGCAAAGGGCAGCTCGACCAGTTCGGATACGCGCATGCCCGTGGCATACATCAGTTCCACCATCGCCAGCAGGCGTTTGCCTTTGATGCCCGGATGGTTGGTCGCCGCAAGGATCAGGCGGTCGATTTCCTCAATCGACAGGAATTTCGGCAGGGTCTGGCCCTGCTGGGGGCTATCGATATTCGATGACGGGTCGTCATTGCGATAGCCATCGGAATACAGAAACTTGTGAAATTGCCGAAGCGCTGACAAACGCCGCGCCTGTGTGCGCGGGGCAAGCCCGGCGGACCCAAGTTCTGCCATATAACGCCGGACATCCGCATCACTGGCCGCCACCGGGTCGGATTTCGCAGCCGTCAGCGAGGATGCATAATCCTCAAGATCGCGGCGATAGGCATCAAGCGTATGCGCACTGGCCCCGCGTTCGGCCGCCATCATTTCCAGAAAGGCCGATATCAGCGAGTTTGTCAGTGCTTTGGCCATGGCTGGTTCCGCCAGTGATTAACACACTTGGTCATCAAGCAATCTTAGTGGTTGAACGACATCAGCAATTCTGTCGCCAGACGCCGCGCATCCCCATGCAGCCCGACCGTTTCAAGCGACGTGACTGTGTCGCTCAGAACTTTGGGATCGGCATTTTCGGATGCCGCAATCTGCTGGGCCTGAATGGCCATTGCGACGGTTTTTGCCTTTTGCTGGGCACGCGCCGCAGTAGCCAGATGATGGGAAACTGCACTGCTGGTCGTAACACGCTCTTCCGCATAAGGAGCGGTCAGAAGCCCGTCCCAGAGGGTGTTAGGGACTTCGATGCCAAAGCCTTCAAACAGATTGAAGATCAGCTCGCTATAGCGTCGTGCGGCCGCCTGATCACCACGTGCGGCCTGCATTTCCTGCCATTCGATCATGCGTGCACGATGACGGGCAAGGGCGGCGGCACGTTCTGACGCGCTTTGCACATCTTCGGGCGATGCCGAATTGGGCATCACGGTTGCCGATGCCATGCCGCCACTTGATGTCGGTGCATCGGGCACAACCGCACCGCCAAGGCCAAAGTTCTGCTGCGGGGCAGATTGGGTGTCGGTCCCGAAGCCCTGCGATGCATTTCCGCTCGCCGCGTTCACAGCCGGTTGGGTCGGTTTGACCGCACCGGTTTCTTCAAGGCCCGAAATCGCCAGAACCGGATAAAGCAGGCTTAGGCGCGAAGAAATGTCATTTGATGCATTGGCCGAGGACCGGGCAACCTGAAGCCAGCTTTCTGCCCGTTCGAAACTATTGGCGGCAATCGATGCCTTAAGGGCTGAGACAGCAAACCACGAAAAGTCGCCATTCACCGGAATATCGGCTAGCAAAGGTGCCGAAAGGCGGGCGGCCTGCATGAAATCACCTTCAAACTCGGCCGCTTCAAACAGGGCGGCGAGGATTTCGGCGCGTGCTGCGGGAACGTCACTTTGGGCTGCTGCCTGATAAAGCTTGGCATATTGGCGCGCCTGAATGCCCTCGTTGGCATCATCAAGAACGTTCGCCAGCGCATCAGCTTCGAAATTCACAGACTGATAAACGTCTGCCAGTTGTGTCGGACTGATCAGGCCAAGCTTTTCGGCCTTGCGTGCGGCTTCAAGCCGGACGTCCGTCGCGGTGGCATCGGCATTGGTGATGCCAATAATGGCCGCGGCATTGCCGGTTTCAAGTTGGCTGGTCGGGATTGATTGTTTGGCAATGGCCAAAAGCGCCAGATCCAGCGGGCGCAGCTCGTCCAGCAATTCAGGATCGGCGGCGTTGCCGCTGCGGATTGCGGATACCAGACCAAAGAAGGTCGCATCGCCTTCGCCGCCCATTTCACGCACCAGATCGACCGAAAAGGCCGCCGAGGTCGGATCATTGGCATAGAACGCGCACATTGCCGCGGCCTTCAGCCAGAAAAGTTCCTCGTAACTTGTGCCGTAACTTTCAATGGCGTCACAGGCAGCATCGATCTCTGCACCGATCAGAAGTGTGTTGGTTTCTGCCTGTGCCAGCATGGAGCCGCGCGATCCTTGCGGGGCGGCGCGGACAAGTTCGATGGCGTTATCAAGTGCGCCCATTTCAATCAGCTTGGCAACGCGTGCTTCCAGCAGGCTGATCTCCGCAGAATCCTGTGGCAGGGCGGCGGCCGAAAGCAGCATCCGTTCCTGCAGATCGCGGGCGGTATGGGTGGCCGGTGTGGCCGGCAGTTCGGAAATCAGCTTTGCCGCAGACCGGCGTGTTGTGCCGTTCCACATATCAATGCCAAGACCGCCACGCGACCGATCAATCGTGCCGACTGCTTCGGCGTCGACCGCGCCAAGTGTTAAGGACTGAACCGCATTTGGATCAGACGGGAATGTATCGGTCTGGCTGGTATTTGAATTCGTGCTGCCAAAGCCACCAGATAGCGGCGCCGATGAGGTTCCCGGATTGGTCGGGCTTTGATCAGACTGGCGCTCCGCGTTCTGTTCGGCTTCCTGTTTTAAAAACAGCGGCACCGGGGCCGACGTTTGCGCAAGTGCAGGGGCGGACACAAGTCCCGTTCCCGTCATCATGGCCAGTAAACAGGTCTGTACGAGAGCCTTTTGCATTTAATCTGCACCGGTTTTGTTTGTGTTTGGCGAGCCGTTTGGCAAGGCACAGCGTGCAGGGCGATGCGGAGCATCGGCCAAACGGTGTAACGCAGAAAAACGCCGCCAAACACAAACCCGAAGGGCCGGGAAATCTGCCTGTCCCGCAGCGTCAGAGACCTTGCGCGTAACCCCGCTACGCTCAGCGGCCTTTTCCTTGCTGGACAGGCGGATTTCTCCGGCAAAACGGTCCAGATTAAGTGCAAAAGGCTCTGAAAAACGGGAACGCAATGTCATCTTAGTTGAACCTCGAATTCGGGATGGTTTCTTCGATTTGGGCCGTCGGGGCCGGGATGTCCCAGGTCACCAGGAACGTAGCACCGCCGGCAATCACGGCGATAACCAGCAACAGGATGATGCGCGATAAGATCTTCATTTTAATCCAGACTTCGAAGCGTTTGAGCGAAGGACGCGAATACCAGTATGCGGACGAAAATCAAAGATGCAAGAACCGGAACCGCCAATCATTTTGGCCATTCGTTTCCTTGTCTTGAACCTTTCATCGCATCGCGGTGGTCGCACGCCAATTCGGCAACTTCATGGCAGTATAAGTCCCTGTTACTCACAGAGAGTTAATGCAACTTCCGTGGTGTTTGCGCGCAACAAGGTTGGGTAAAATGTCATCCCAGCATGCGCAAAGTGACCGAAAGCGGTAATTTGACGCTGCATTTTTGTCGTGTTTGCTGTGCGGTTTGCTTGCGTTCAGGGGCAAGCTGCCCTAAAGAATTGGGTAATTTGTAACGCATTTGATTGAACCACAGGACTGCAAACCGAACATGGACAGCAACATTGCCGAGTCGGGTTTGCACGAAGACGTGATCGCCAGAATTCGCAGTGGCCTTAAGGGCCGCACATTGGTGTTCATTGGACTGATGGGTGCAGGAAAAAGCTGCATCGGCCGGATGGTCGCCAAGGAACTCAATCTGGATTTTGTCGATGCCGACCGCGAGATCGAAGAAGCCGCTGGCTGCTCGATAGCCGATATCTTCAAGCTGTATGGCGAAGAGGCTTTTCGCGACGGCGAGGAACGTGTAATTGCCCGTTTGCTTGATGGCGAACAGATCGTGTTGGCCACAGGCGGTGGTGCGTTCATTCGTGAACGTACGCGTGAACTGATTCTCGAAAAATCCGTATCGGTCTGGCTACGTGCCGACCTTGATCTGCTGATGCACCGCACCAGCGGGCGTACCCATCGCCCGTTGCTCAATAACGGTGACCCCAAGCAGGTCCTGGCCGATCTGATCGAGACACGTTACCCGGTCTATGCCGGGGCAGACATTATCTTCGACTGTGATGAATCCTCAAAGGAAGCCACCCGTGACGCGGTTCTTGAACTGCTCGCCAATTCCTTTGATGACGACGGTCAATTGATCAAGACAGGAACCTGACAGAGTGAGCAATCACGACACCCTTCGCGTCGAACTTGGCGCGCGCAGCTATGACATCCTTGTTGGCAGCAACCTTTTGGCCGACACCGCCAAATATATTGCCCCGTTCGTCAAGAAGGCCGGTGTTGTCGTGATCAGCGATGCGGCCCTTTCCGACAATCACCTGCCGACCGTGCTGAGCTCGCTCGACGGGGCGGGGATCGCACATCGCGAAGTCGTCGTGCCATCGGGTGAAAAATCCAAAAGCTTTGCGATGTTCGAAGACGTCGTCGAACAGATTTTGGCAATGGGGATCGAACGCTCCACCCTGATCATTGCGCTGGGCGGTGGTGTGGTTGGGGATCTGGCCGGTTTTGTTGCCGCGTCGCTTCTGCGCGGACTTGATTTCGTTCAAATCCCGACGACGTTGCTCTCGCAGGTCGACAGTTCGGTGGGCGGCAAGACCGGGATCAATTCCAAGTCGGGTAAAAACCTGATCGGGGCGTTTCATCAGCCGCGGCTGGTTCTGGCCGATACGTCGGTTCTTGATACCCTGCCGGCACGTGAATTGCGCTCTGGCTATGCCGAGGTTGCCAAATACGGCCTGATCGATGATCCGGAATTCTTTGCTTGGCTTGAAGAAAACGGGCAGGCGGTGCTTGATCAGGATGGCCCTGAACGCCGTCAGGCCGTGATCAAAAGCTGTGCGGCCAAGGCCCGCATTGTTTCCGAGGACGAACGCGAAGGCGGCAAGCGCGCGCTTTTGAACCTGGGTCACACCTTTGGCCATGCGCTCGAAGCTGAAACCGGATATGGCGAAAAGCTTCTGCACGGCGAAGCCGTTGCCATGGGCATGGTCATTGCCCATGACGTTTGCGGCGCCATGGGCATGGCCCCGGCAGGTGAGAAAGACCGGATTACTGCCCATCTGAAATCGGTGGGTCTGCCGGTGGCAGCATCCGAAGTGACCGGCATGCATTGGGATATCGACAAGGTGATTGGTCATATGTCGCGCGATAAAAAGGTCCGCGACGGCGAGATTACCTTTGTCATGACACGCGGCATCGGCAAGGCCTTCACGTCAAAGGCGATGGATGTCGAGAAAATGCGTGCGGCCATCACGCGGTCCTGCCGCGGGTAACGGTTTTGCGACATTTGGCGCTGTGATCAGCGCCAATGTGTTGTTGTTAACTTGTTTAACGCCATTTGACCTTATAGATGAACACGGGACAAACTGGTTCTAACGATTTCACCGCTTGGAGACGGCCCTGAATGACGGTCACGATTGTCGTGATTTTTTTCCTGTTGATGCTTTCGGCATTCTTTTCTGGCTCGGAAACCGCGCTGACGGCGGCGTCGCGTCCGGTCATGCACCACAAGGAACAGGATGGTGATCTGCGGGCCGGGATCGTCAACAGGCTGCGCCGTTATCAGGAACGGTTGCTGGGCGCGATTTTGCTCGGCAACAATATGGTCAACATTCTGGCCTCTGCGCTCGCGACCTCGGTGATGATCGAACTGTTTGGCGAAAACGGCGTGGTCTATGCGACCGCCGTCATGACCGCCCTTGTTCTGATTTTTGCGGAAATTCTGCCAAAGACCTACGCACTTCAGCATGCCGATACCATGGCGCTGCGCGTTGCGCGCCCGATGAGCGTGCTGGTCGTTCTGTTTGCCCCGATCACCCAGACCATTCAGGTTGTCGTGCAGGCCACCTTGCGCCTGTTTGGCAGCGGCGAAGGCCCGGGACTTGATAGCGAACGCGAATTGCGCGGCGCGATCGAACTGCATGCCGATGACGTGGTTGTTGGCAACCACCATGCCGAACGCACCATGCTGCATGGGGTGCTCGATCTTGAAGATGTTGGCGTCTGGGAAATCATGGTGCACCGTCGCAAGGTGCAGATGATCGATATTTCCCGCCCGATGGAAGAAATCCTCGATACGGTTCTGGCAAGCCCGCACACCCGTATTCCGATCTATGAAAAGGATCCGGACAACATCGTCGGTGTCCTGCATGCGCGCGAAGTCCTTAAGGCGATCGTGCGCGGCGCCAAGCCGGCCACGGCCGAAGATGTCCGTGAACTGAGTGCCGAACCCTGGTTTATTCCCGATTCAACCACCCTTGCCGATCAGCTCAAGGCGTTCAAGGAGCGTCATGAACACTTCGCCATTGTGGTCGATGAATATGGCGCGTTCGAAGGCGTGGTGTCGCTTGAAGACATTCTTGAAGAAATCGTTGGCGATATTTCCGATGAAACCGACGTCGAAGTGGTCGGTGTCCATCCCCAAGCTGACGGATCGGTCATTGTCCGCGGTGATGTCACCATTCGCGACCTGAACCGTCGCTTTGGTTGGCGATTGCCGGACGAGGAAGCCGCCACTGTGGCGGGTCTTTTGCTGTATGAAACCCGGCGTATTCCCGATGTCGGGCAGCAGTTCCGTTTCCACGGGTTTGAGTTCGAAGTGTTGCGCCGTATCCGCAACCAGATCACCCGTGTACGTCTGCGCGCGGTCACCGATCCGGCCGGGGAAGAGCAGGAATAAGAATCTGCACCCCGGGGCTGCGGTGTGTTGCCGTAAAACCATTCCCGCGTAAAAAATTTCAGCTTTATCTACTTATGGGTTAAACTTGTGCATCAAGGTCTTGACCCAAAGGATTGCAGGGCCACTTGCAAATAAGGGCCCGTCACACTGTGTCATCCAGAAACGTCAATTCAATCTGACGTTTGTCAGTGTGAGACCAGATGATCTGATCGGGTTTGGGCATGTGGCAACAGCAACCTGCAGAGAGAGATGCATGGATACCAAAATTGTACCGGGTGTGGTCCAGGAACAATCCATCGCGACACTCAACCCCGCCGATTCCGTGATGGACGCCGTCAACATGATGTCTGAGCGCAAAATTGGTGCGGTCATTATCGTCGACAATACGGCCAGGCTGGCCGGAATTTTCACCGAGCGTGACCTTGTCAACCGTGTGGTCGCCAAGGGTCTGGATGCGGCATCAGTGCCGTTATCCAAGGTCATGACAGCAGATCCCGATACGCTTGGTCCCGATGATTCGGCCATGAGTGCGCTCGATCTGATGAGTGCGCGGCGATATCGCCACTTGCCGGTGGTGGATGGCGACAAGGTTGTCGGCATGGTGTCGATCCGTGACCTGTTTAATGTGGTCAAACGCCAGCTCGAAGAAGATGTCCGCGAGCGCGAAAAATTCATCTTCGGTTCCGATTACGGCGTGGCCTGAACCAACGGCCTTCCAGGTGTAAGACACGGCATCGGCCTGAGGGGAAAATCCCCTCGGGCCTTTGGCCTGTGCGAAATTTCCGGTGTTTTGGGTAAGCCGGGCTGGCTGGCCGGAATGGCAGCAAACGCTTTTGCGACTTGACAGCGCGCAGGTGAACGTCTTTACGTTTACGTAAAGGAGAGAGTCCCATGCCATTGTCCCGCCCCGCCGAACGCGAACACATTCATACCCGCACCGTGACCTGTCAGGGGTTTCGTCGCAAAGACGGCCTGTGGGATATCGAAGGTCACATCACGGATGTCAAAACATACGGCTTTTCCAATCACGACCGCGGTGAAATCCCGGCGGGGGAGCCGGTTCACGGCATGTGGATCCGGGTGACCATTGGCGATGACCTTGTTATCCGCGAGGTCGAGGCCGTCACCGACTACGCCCCGTTTGCCGCCTGTGACGCGATTGCGCCCAATTATGAAAAGCTGGTTGGCTTGAAGCTTGGCCCGGGCCTGCGCAAGCAGATCCGTGACCGCACGGGGGGTGTTCATGGCTGTACGCATCTCAATGAATTGATGGGGCCGGTGGCGACCACCGCGTTTCAGACGGTCTTTCCGATCCTGGCCAAGGAATCCCTGCAGATGCGCGATGAAAATGATGACAAGCCGCCACGTCGCAATCCGTTGATCAATACCTGCCATGGCTGGCGCAGTGACGGGCCGGCTGTGAAACGCATCTCGCCTGAATTCTACACCGGTGATGAATAGGTGCTCTGCGCGTTTTTGCCGTCTTGCAAGTACATGCGCGCAGTCCAATATCAAAATGGTCCGTAACGTGTATTTGTCAGGTTGTATGTGGCCATGTTGCGCTGGGATGGAAACCATAAAACAATAAACAACAAGAACTGCCGGAATGCTGTTTTGCGATCTTTGGCAACAGCAGCGCTTTATTCATTTCTGCTGGGGTCGGCGGGACTGACGACATCGACGTCGCAGGCCCATGATCTTGTGTCATCCCCGGCTGAGTCCGGACAGGCCGACTTTAACGGCCAGGACAGCTTTCTGATCCTGCAAACCAACCTGCATCCCCCATATCAGGAACTGCAAAACGGCATGCTAAGCGGCTATTCCGTCGCCATCCTGAACTGCGTGTTCGAGCGGATCGGTGTCGGGTATGGCTTTGCCATTGCGCCGCGCCAGCGTAACCGGGAGATGGTTCGAAATGGCCGGGCAGACGGGTTCTTTCTGGCGCGCATCAGCGACACCATGGATGAATATGCAGTGGCGACAAATCCGCTGGCGCTTGAAAAATGGGTGTGGGTTTCCTCGACGCAGCAGTCCGATAACCCCCGCGTAAGCGGTGTGCCCAAACCGGGCGATTTCGCCTCTGTTGGTGCGATACTCGGCTCGAACGAGGCCGAATGGCTAAGCGAGCAGGGCTATGGCGATATCATGCGCGTCCCGTCAATTGCATCGCTGGTCGGGCAGGTGGCAGCAGGCCGGGTGGAGTATGCGCTTGTTGACAAGCACAGCTTTGAAATCGCGCGTAAGTCGCTGGAAATCGGGTCTGACAAATTCGCTGTCAAATTCGAACGGTATGCACCGTTGGTGGTCTATTTTTCCAAACGCTATGTCGCTGCCTTTCCCGATCTGCTTGACCGATTGAACGGGGTGCTGGAATTTTGCGAAACCCGCCCGATGAGTCTGGAGCCGTGGGAACGCGATGCCATTGAACGCGAACAGTTGCCGATCGTGCGGCAATTTGCCAATTCCCCGGCCCTTCAGGACCATGTTCTTGATCTGGTCGAAGGACGAAAAGGCCTGGCAGCAGATCAGAAACGCCAGACGGATGAGGAATGGACAACCTTGTCTCGGCGCGGCCAATCCAGCGCGACAGCGGCCGAAATTCTGGGCAATGACTTGTCGGATTATCTGCGCACGTTTCAGGCCGGCATTGGCGATCAGATCGCAGAGGCATTTGTGTTCGACCTGCATGGCCAGATCATTGGCATGAGCCGCCTGACATCGGATTTTGACCAAAGTGACGAGGCGCAATTCCAGATGACCGAAAGCATCAACCGCGATCATGCCATGATCACGGATATCCGCTATGACGGCTCGACCCGGGCTTTTCTGTCGCAGATCACCGTGCCGGTCGTCGATCCGGATACCGGCAGAACAGTTGCGGCACTTACCGTCGGGCTTAACGTTTCTGCGGCACTGCGTCCCGATATCTGACATCGGCCATGAAAACCGAAACCACCGGATTAATTACCCGACGGTTCCGTGATCTCAATTTCGATATTGCTATACCAGTCTGCGGCAGCCTGCATTTCGGCCTTTGTCAGGTCCTTGGCAATCGGTGTCATGATGTCATGCACCCGTTTGCCGGTGCGAAACGCCTTGAGCTGCGTTTCGATATAGATATTGGTTTCCCCCGCCAGATTGGGCGCATCTTCAAGTGTCGAAATCCCGTTTGCGCTGTGGCAGCCAATACAAAGCTCCGGCGCGTCATCCTCGGACGTGTTGGCGGGTAGGGTGCCGCTGGCGGTAAAATGATTGAACCAGTGTGCGACGTCCTCGATCTGGTCATCAGACAGACTGCCGGCGACCACCGTCATCATTTCATGTTCGCGCGTGCCGGTCTTGAACGCCCGAAGTTGTGCGATCAGGTAATCAACCGGCTCGCCGCCGATATGCGGGGCAATCGGAATGCGCGCCAGCCCGTCAAGCCCGTGACAGGTGCGGCACATGCCCGCCACCTTGCGGCCATCCTTGAGCGTTGCGGGATCAGTCGTAGCAGGATCAGTCGTGGAGGGGTCCTGGGCCGACACAGATGACGGCATGGAAAGAACCCCGGCGGACAGAAGTCCGCCGAGGAGTGCGATCAAAGCTGTGCGCATCAATTGCCCTCATACCAGATGCGATAAAGAGCACCGGCCAGATCATCGGAAACAATGATCGACCCATCACGCAATTGGGCAACATCGACCGGACGACCAAGATATTCCTCGTTCTCGTCAATCCAGCCTTCGGCAAACGGTTCGGTGCTGGCATTGCCTTCGTCATCAATGAAGGTCACCATCACCCGCGCGCCGACCGGCGTTGTGCGGTTCCACGACCCGTGCTGGGCCGAGAAGATCGCATTCTTGTATTTGGCCGGGAACATCTTGCCGGAATAGAAGCTCATGCCAAGGTCGGCGGCATGGGCCACGGTTTCAACCGCGGGCATGACAACGTCATAAGGCACTTCCTGACCGGCATATTCATTGGTGCGGACATCACCGCCGCCATACCACGGATGGCCGAAATGCTGGCCGGCGGCGGTTTGATGGTTGATTTCACCGGGCGGGATATCATCACCCATGCCATCAACCTGGTTATCCGTCCACCACAGTTCGCCGGTGACCGGGTGGAAGTCATGACCAACGGAGTTACGTACCCCATAGGTATAAACTTCGCGGCCGGTGCCATCGGTATTGATGCGGATGATGCCGCCAATGCCCCACTCGCGATACAGATCAAGCTTGTCTTCCGGTGCCACGTTAAACGGCTGACCGAGCGAGATATAAAGCTTCCCATCCGGGCCGATTTTGCAAACGCGCGCGGTGTGGTTATAGCTTTCCTCGGCGGGCGGGATCAGATCGCCCTGCTTGACGACGTTAAAGGCCGCGACATCCGGGCTTTCATAAAAGAACTCGGCGGCCGGGAACACCAGAACGCGGTTCTGTTCGGCGATATACAAAAAACCGTCAGACGAGAAACACGGACCATTGGGAATGGCAAAGCGCAATGACGGGGCAAAGTCCTTTACCTCGTCAGCGACGCGGTCCTTGTTGCGGTCGGTGACGGCCCAGACCTTGTCCTTGCGCGTGCCGACAAAGGTCACGACCCCTTGCGGGCCGACCGCAATATGGCGGGCATCGGGGACGATGGCATAAAGGCCGATCTTGAACCCGTCTGGAAGCGTGATGCGTTCAAGGGTCTTTTTGATCCCTTCGGCATAATCCCCGCCCTGTTCGATGACGGTGAATTCTGTCGTCCCGGTTGATTGGAAACTTGAGAGTTTTTCAAGATTGTCCGGCGCAGGTGCTTGTGCATAGGCGGTTCCGGACATGGCAAGCGCAATGCTCGCCATAAGAAGGCGTTTCGTCATTACGTAGTCCTCCCGATTGTAGCGGATGCCATTGACCGGCATCCGTGCCGCGCGGATTTGAAACTCCGCACGGCTTGTGCATAAGCATTGCGCCTAATCGGGATGAACGTCTAGGTTGATTTCACGATATGGAATTGTGATTAATTGTTTCGTGCGGCAAGGGCGGTTTCGTATTCCGCGGGTGTCATGGTTTTCAATGCAAGCGCATGAACCCGGTCCTTGAGCAATTCATCAAGCGCCCCATACACAAGGCGCTGGCGGTTCACGCGGTTCTCGCCTTCGAATTTTTCGGACACGACAAGGACGGAAAAATGGGACTCGCCACGCGGGTCAGCCCCGGCATGACCGGCATGTTTGGATGAATCATCATTGATCTGTAGTTCGACCGGGGCGAACTGTTCGGTCAGGATGTTACGGATCTGGTTGGCGACCTGCATGATAAGGGCCTCTGTTTTTTGGTGATGTTTGCAGATGGCTGCAAAAACGAATCTGGTTGAGAGGGTCTGGCATGCGCTAGGCGCTTTTCAAGCCTTTTATCGCATTTAAAGCGCCCTTATGATATTGCGCGCCGCAAACTTTCAGAACATATAGACGCAAATGAACCGAGGACACCGCAACAAGCGCAAGACGCTCTACCATGACGAACCCGTTCTGCCGGAATGTGACTGGCCGGATTGTGACGGGCATGGGGAATTCCGTGCGCCCAAGGATCGCAAGTTGCGCGACTATTACAAGTTCTGTCTGGAACATGTCCGCGAATACAACAAGTCGTGGAACTATTATGCCGGCATGAAGGCCGAGGATATCGAAAGCGACATGCGCCGCGATACCCATTGGCAACGCCCGACCTGGCAGTTCGGTCATATCCGCGGTTCGAAAAAGCCGTTCAATTTCAAGTTCAAGGACGGGTTCGGCTTCTTTAACGAAGATGGCGACCAAACCCATCACGGTCCCGGTGCCGAAGACAAGGCGAATGCCGAACGCAAACGCAAAAGCGAAGAAGCCCAACGTCGTGCAGGCGCGCTTGGCATGCCGGCCGAACAGCAACAGGCGATGGCGACCCTTGATCTTGGCTGGCCGTTCAGCCGTGATGAGCTCAAGGCCAAATACAAGGCGCTTTCGAAAAAGTATCACCCCGATGCCAATGGTGGGGACAAGGCCGCCGAGGAACGCTTCAAACGCATCAGCGCGGCCTATACATCGCTGACCCAGTACATCCGCGATCTCGAAGCGCGGGTGACTCTTTAGGTTTCCCGCTAATTTTCTGCGAAATTCGGTGAAAACCGGTCTATTTGGTCGCAGTTTGCGTACCGGATAGCTCTTATCGAGTAAACCTTTTGCGATAATAGAGATTTTTTGCGCATCTTCCCTTTGTGTGATGCGTCATAACCGCTATTAATGAGCAAGTTTAACGAAACGACCGCGCCACCAGCGCCGGTCCGACAAATGCGCGAGTACTTATGAGCCAAGGTTACGAAGCGAGCGGTGCAGCGGCAGAACATCCGCTTGATACACCCGATACCACCATTTCCGTGCGCGAAACGTTCGGGATCGATGTTGATATGGAAGTCCCGGCCTTTAGCAAGGGCAGCGAACATGTACCGGCGGTTGACCCGACCTATCGTTTTGATCGCGACACCACGCTGGCGATCCTGGCGGGCTTTGCCTATAACCGCCGTGTGATGATTCAGGGGTATCACGGCACCGGTAAATCGACCCATATAGAACAGGTGGCATCGCGCCTGAACTGGCCGTGCGTGCGTGTAAACCTTGATAGCCATATCAGCCGTATCGACCTGATCGGTAAAGACGCGATTGTGCTTCGCGATGGTAAACAGATCACCGAATTCCGCGAAGGCATTCTGCCCTGGGCACTGAAACGCCCGGTCGCGATGGTGTTTGATGAATATGATGCTGGCCGTCCGGACGTGATGTTCGTTATCCAGCGTGTTTTGGAAGTCGATGGCAAGCTGACCCTGCTTGATCAGAACAAGGTCATCCACCCGCATTCGCATTTCCGCCTGTTTGCGACGTCAAACACGGTTGGTCTTGGTGACACCACGGGCCTCTATCACGGCACCCAGCAGATCAACCAGGCCCAGATGGACCGTTGGTCGATCATTGCGACGCTGAACTATCTGTCGGTCGAAGATGAAACCAACATCATCACCGCCAAGGTTCCGGCATTTGATAACGCCGAAGGCCGCCAGAAAATCGAAGCCATGGTGGCTCTTGCCAACCTGACCCGTCAGGGCTTTGTTGCTGGTGATATTTCCACCGTCATGAGCCCGCGTACCGTGATTACGCTTGCTGAAAACGCCAAGATTTTCGGCGACGTTTCCTATGCCTTCCGCGTGACCTTCCTGAACCGTTGCGATGAAGTCGAACGTCCGATCCTGGCAGAATATTACCAGCGTTGCTTTGGCGAAGAACTGCCCGAGGAAGCCATCAATGTGATGGTCCGCTAAGGCGTGACCCTCAAACAGATTGGCGAACTGGTTCCACAAGCGAGTAGTGCAATGAAGAATGATGAGGCTCTTTCCGGCTTCTTGCGCGGCACGGCAGCAACGTTTCGTGCGCTTGCCGGGCGCAATGATCTGGAAGTCGGCTTTGTCAAAGGCGGGCGCCCCGGGGGGTACGGCGAACATGTGCGTTTGCCGATGCCCAAACAGGCCATGCCCAAGGATGAGGTCGCTGATCTGCGCGGCGTTGCTGATGGCTGGGCTCTTAAAATGCGTCACCATGATGCTGGCCTGCACGCCAAACGCATGCCCGAAACGGCCGAGGCACAGGCTGTTTACGATGCGCTTGAAACAGCGCGTGTTGAAGCAGTTGGTTCGCGCTATTTCCCCGGTGTGCGCAAAAACCTGCGTGAACATGCCGAACAGGATTGCCACGCCAAGAACTATCACCGCGTAACATCGCGTGATGACGCCCCGTTTGCCGATGCGATCGGGATGCTGGCGCGTGAAATTTTTACCGGTGAAAAGGCGCCTGAATCAGCAGGCCCGCTGATTGATTTGTGGCGATCCCACATCGAAGAAAATGCCGGTGCTGACCTGACCGATCTGCGCGATGTCATGGACGATCAGGAAGCCTTTGCACGCGGCATGCGCAAACTTCTTGATCACCTGTCGCTGGAAGAAGACCTCGACGATGCCCCGCCCGAACAGGAAGGCGAGGACGAAGATCAGCAAGAAGGCGAAAACGATCCCGATCAGGAAGACATGGAAAGTCAGGGTGGCCAGCAGGGCCAGAATGACGATTCCGAACCTGATGGCAGCGATGATCAGTCTGATGCCGGTTCCGAAGAAGCCGAAGCCGGCGAAGGCGATATTGACGATCAGCAGCTTGAAGCCATGTCGCAGGAAGAAAAGCCTGCCGGCCCGGGCGAGCAGCCTGAATTTGATGGTCGCAACGAACCGGTCGAGCGCGGGTATGAGCCGTTCACCCGCGAATACGACGAAGTCGTCACGGCAGATGATCTGTGTGAAAACCTCGAACTGTCGCGCCTGCGTGCGATGCTTGATAAGCAGCTCGCCAATCTTCAGAACGTGGTTTCGCGCCTTGCCAATCGTCTGCAACGCCGCCTGATGGCGCAGCAGAACCGTGGCTGGGACTTCGACCTTGAAGAAGGCATTCTCGATGCCGCGAAGCTTGCGCGTATCGTTGCAACGCCGTCGACCTCGCTGTCCTTCAAGCAGGAACAGGACACTGATTTCCGCGATACGGTCGTGACGCTTCTGATCGATAATTCCGGCTCCATGCGGGGTCGTCCGATCACGATTGCGGCCCTGTCGGCCGATATTCTGGCGCGCACGCTGGAACGCTGCGGGGTGAAGGTCGAAATTCTGGGCTTTACCACCCGCCAGTGGAAAGGCGGTCAATCGCGTGAAAACTGGGTCGAGGCCGGCAAACCGCCAAAACCCGGTCGTCTGAACGATCTGCGTCACATCATCTACAAGGCCGCCGATACGCCTTGGCGTCGGGCGCGCAAGAACCTTGGTCTGATGCTGCGCGAAGGCCTGCTGAAGGAAAACATCGACGGCGAAGCGCTGCTTTGGGCGCATGAACGTCTTCTGGCGCGTACCGAACAACGCCGGATCATGATGGTGATTTCCGATGGTGCACCGGTCGATGATTCAACACTTTCGGTCAACTCCGGAAATTATCTGGAACGCCATCTGCGTGAAGTGATCGAATGGATCGAAACCAGATCGGCGGTCGAATTGCTGGCGATTGGTATCGGCCATGACGTGACGCGCTATTATCGCCGCGCGGTGACGATCAACGATCCGGAAGAACTCGGCGGCACCATGCTGCGCGAACTTTCCGATCTGTTTGACGAGGAAGGCGCGCGTCAGCCAAAACGCCCGATGCGCCATGTGCCGGCCGATAATGCGCAGGCCCGCGATCATGCCGCGGGTGACCGCGACCGCTGGTAACGGCCAAGGTGTATCGAGGATGAGCATCATCACCCGCTTTGCACCCAGCCCGACCGGATATCTTCATCTCGGCCATGCGGCCTCGGCCTTGTTTTCTGCAAAACAGGCCGGGCCGGATGGCCGTTTTCTTTTGCGGATCGAAGACATCGACCAGACCCGGTGTCGTCCGGAATATCTCGATGCGATCTATGAAGACCTCGCCTGGCTGGGCCTTCGATGGGAACAGCCCGTCCGGGTGCAGTCCGATCACTTTACCGATTATCAGACGGTGCTCGATCGCCTGTCAGATATGGATTTGCTCTATCCGTGCTTTTGCACGCGCAAGGATATTCAGGCCGAAATCGCCCGCATCGGCAACGCGCCGCATGGCCCCGATGGCGCGCTTTATCCCGGTACCTGTCGGCAGTGCTCGGCATCTGAACGGCAGGACCGCATTGCGGCGGGGGAAAGCTATGCGCTGCGTCTTGATATGGGCGCGGCGCTTAAACGGGTGGGGCGTGAACTGACCTGGTTTGATCGGGCTGCGGGCAAACAGATTGCCACGCCGGAAATCTTTGGCGATGTGGTGCTTGCGCGCAAGGATACCCCGACCAGCTATCATGTCTCGGTTACCCACGATGATAACCATCAGGGGATCACCGTTGTTACGCGCGGGGAAGACCTGTTTTTTGCCAGCCACCTGCATCGATTGTTGCAGGAATTGCTGGGCTATGACGTGCCGGAATATCACCATCACGGGCTTCTGACCGGCTCGGACGGCAAACGCTTTGCCAAGCGCGACAAATCCAAGACGCTCAGATCCATGCGCGAAGAGGGGCTTCTGCCCCAAGACGTCATCAGGATGGCCACGCTGTCCTGATCCGTTTGACGTTACGGCATTATCCCAAAGCAATATCGTGGTTAGATCATATTCCCATTGTCGTGGGTTAGTACCTACGTATAGGATATCTTTGATCATACGACGATGTCAGAGGCGCAAGACCAGATGGAAAAAAATGCTGGCTTGGTCAGGAGGATCGGTAAACGCGTTCTCGACCCGGGTATAGAAATTAATGCTGGCGAGAATTTGACCGGTAAGGTTCAGCGCGACCTGCTGGATCTGGCTTATCGCAATAACTGGGCGAACATTCTGGTCAATCTGGCCGCGGGTGCCAGCATGATTGCGATGTTCTGGCTGCGCGGCGATTTACGCGCGGAAACGGTCATCTGGCTTCTGGTCGTCACAGTTATTTGCTGCATTCGGCTTTGGGGAGGATACCTTTACCACCTGACGCGTGAAAACAGTACCGAGCTCTCCTCTGATCAACTTCGCAAATGGCGCTTTCGCTACCAAATCGGGGTGATTGTCACCGGGCTTATGTGGTCACTGGTCGGCGCGATTGAAATTCCCGCAGTTCAGGGCGAAAGCCAGTTCCTGACCATGATCATTATTGCCGGCATGGCCGGGGGTGCCACCGGCATTCTGGCGCCGGTCTTCCTCGTTGGGCGCTTCTATCTTTGTGCGTTGCTGTTGCCGCCGGCAGTGATCCTGGCGGTGATGGGGGATGCGAACTATATCCTGTCGGTCTTGGCGATGGTGTTCCTGCTGGTGATGCTGGTGACCCATCGCAACAACCACGCCGTTCTGTTCCGCTCCTTTGTGCTGAAACATCAGAACCAGCGGCTGATTGAAGATCTCAAGCAGAAAAACCGGATTACCGAGGACTGGAACGCGACCCTTGAAGCCCGCGTTGAACAGCGCACCGAGGAACTCCGCGATCTGGTGGAGCATGACGCGCTGACAGGCATCTATAACCGCGACGGAATCGTTGCATGGTTTGAGGAAAAAAAGCGATCGGACGCGTTACTCGATTACGCGGTTTTGTTTATCGATTTGGATCGCTTCAAGCAGATCAATGACGGGCTCAGTCATGCGATCGGTGATGAAGTCCTGCGCGCGGTCAGTGAGCGGCTGGGCGAATGTGTTGGTGAACATCATGCGCTGGGCCGCTGGGGCGGGGACGAGTTTCTGATCGTTCTGGCCGCCCCGCATCAGGAACTCCATCCGCTGGTCGAATATACGGTTGAGCTGGCCCAGCATGCGGTAAGCCAGCCGATCAATATTGTCGGCCATACACTGCATGTCGGCTTTAGCACCGGGGTTGCCTTTTCCTCGGGCCGCAATCCGTCAATTTCGGAATTGATCCACTGGGCCGACCTCGCCGCGGCAGAGGTCAAGAGATCAGGACGCGGCAGCGTACATAACTATGACAAGATGCTGCTGACTGAACAGGAACGCCGCCTCAGCGTCACACAGGCCCTTCGGCGTGCCATGAGTGCCGATGAGTTCAATATCGAATACCAGCCGGTCATTGATGCCGTGACCGGCGATATCATCGTCTACGAGGCGCTTTTGCGCTGGAACAGTGGGGTGCTGGGTGTGGTGCCACCCGATGAATTCATCCCGATTGCCGAGGAAAGTGCCCTGATCGTTGATATCGGCGAATGGTGTATGCGCCGGGCCTGTCAGACCTTGCAAGACAGCAGCGAAATTGCAGCGACAACGAAAATTGCGATCAACGTATCGATTCGCCAAATCGTCATGCCGAATTTCGCCGATATGGTCTCGCGTATTCTGGTCGAGACCGGGCTGGCCGCAAATCGACTGGTTCTGGAAGTCACGGAATCGATCTTTGAAAAACGTCAGACCACCCAGATCGCCAGTGTGCTCGGTCAGCTCCATGACATGGGGATTGAAATTTACATTGATGATTTCGGGACCGGCTATTCGTCCCTGTCGCGCCTGCACGAAATCCGGGTCGATGCCGTCAAGATCGACAAGTCATTTGTTCTGGCCATGGATGAAAATGCCCGCGTCGTGATCGAGGCGGCAATTCTGATTGCCCATCGCTTTGGTCTTAAGGTGATCGCTGAGGGGATCGAAACCGCCCATCAACGTGATGAGCTGATGGCGATGGGGGTTGATGCCTATCAGGGGTATTTCTTTGCCCGGCCCGGTCAGATGCCCTGCCGCGATACCCAATGGCAAAGCGATCACCATCAGCCTGTCTGAGATGCCCGTTTTCTGGTGCCATGAGCGCATAAAAAAAAACGGCCTGTCGCAACAAGTGGCAGGCCGTCTCAGTACTGTTCTGCGGGGGGAGGCAGAATCAGCGGCTAAAATCAATCAGGACAAGGAAGCTGACCGGCACAAGGGCCAGCGCAACGTAAATCCAGAAGGACGCGACAGGAATGCCTAGAGCGGCAAGAACATAACCGGCAAGATAAAGCGCCAAGCCAATTACAGCGACCAGCAGAATGCCCAAAAGCGGCAGAGAAACTTTACTATCTGATTTCATGTCCCGTCATGCTCCCGAAACGGATTTTTTAACTCATGGTGTTGAACTTACCATGCTGTGCGCGTCTGCGTTTTGATCCGTATCAATAAAGCGTGCAGTTTGAAACCAGAGGCCCGTATGCGGATAAAACACGTCCTGACATTATATAATACAAGGATGGAGAATCGGTGCGTAGCCATAGACCGAAATGGCGCAATTGCCCGCCAAGGCGCTGTTTGTTATTGTCGCCCCGGTTTGAAAAGCCAAAGATTCCGTGCGGTTGAGTTGGGCAAATACCGGCCCAAACCACGGATTATCGCCAAAACCGCTCGGATAAGCGTTTTTGTCGCGGTTTTCGCTTGATGAAGGCTTGACGACATAGGCCATAGGCAGTATTAACCCGCTTCCAAGCGCGGGCCTGCATGTTCAGGCCAAGCGTCCTTTTGCGAATTTATAGACCAGGAGATCAGGTCATGGCACGTCGCTGCCCGGTATCCGGCAAAGGCGTTTTGGTCGGCATGAATGTGAGCCACGCCCACAATCGTACCAAACGTCGTTTCCTCCCGAACCTGCAGCCGACCTCGCTGCTTAGTGAGTCGCTCGGTCGTTCGGTGCGTCTGCGTCTGACCACCAATGCTGTCCGCACCATCGAAAAACGTGGTGGTCTGGATGCATATCTGCTCAGCACTGCAAATGCAAAGCTGCCGGCAGATTTGGTGAAAATCAAACGCCAGGTCGCCAAAGCTGTTGAAGCAAAAGCTGCCTAATCAAGGCTTCTGCTTTACAGACAGAATTTACGAAGGCCCGCTTTATAAGCGGGCCTTTCGTTTTTCCAGTCCCGTGATTGTTTGCGTCAGTCGAGACGCACAATGCACGCTGCCAGACAGGGTCTGGCGGCTTTTTTTGTGCTGCGCTTGATCGTCTTTGCCAAGGGGTTCCAAGGGTTGCGCAACGATGTTGCGTGAAGAAACGCGACTCGGCGGAACACGGGCTTTGCGCTTTTGGAAATTTGTTCTATACTTTGCTCTATCAGTGGTTTACGTTGCCGTGTCGCCCGGTTTGGTGAAACGTCATGATATGTTCATCAACAGCGATTCCCGGACCTGCTAAACAAAGTAAGCGACTCGGTAAACACGGTGGAGCGGATGATATGCATTTATCGCCCAATGCGTGTCCGGCACTTGTTCTTAACGCCGACTTTCGGCCGTTGAGCTACTTTCCTCTGTCTCTTTGGTCCTGGCAGGATACGCTCAAGGCGGTCTTTCTTGAACGCGTCGATGTTCTGTCCGAATACGACCGCGAAGTACGCTCTCCCTCCTTTAAAATGCGCCTGCCCAGCGTCATCTCGCTCAAGGAATATGTCCCGCTCAAAAGCAGCCCGGCCTTCACCCGGTTCAACGTCTTTCTGCGTGATGAGTTTTCCTGTCAGTATTGCGGCGATCGCCTGCCAACCAACGAGCTGACCTTTGACCATGTCATTCCGCGTGCACGCGGTGGGCGCACCAACTGGGAAAACATCGTCACGGCCTGTTCTGACTGCAACCTCTATAAGGGCAGTCGATCGGTGCGCGAGGCGGGCCTGCGACTGCGCAGGACGCCGGGACAGCCCACAATGCACGAACTGCAATCAACAGGACGCCGTTTCCCGCCAAACTATCTTCATGAAAGTTGGCGGGATTTTTTATACTGGGATACCGAACTGGAATACGACTTCTGATCATTGGCTATCGTTATTGCGGCAAAGAAAAAAGCACTGCCTTTCACTGCAGTGCTTTTTTCCGTGATCATTATAGCCGCCTTGCTCCTACCAGCGATATTTGACCGTTGCCAGAATAGTGCGGCCCTGTCCGTAATAACAGGCATTGGAACCTGAGCAGGTCGCAACCCAGCGTTCGTCAGCCAAGTTGGTTGCATTTAATGCCAGGAGATATCCATCAATTTCGTAGTGGATACCGGCATCAAACAAGGTTGTAGCCGGAATTTGGAAGCTGTTTGATGCATCACCATACTGATTGCCAAGATATCGGACCCCGCCATTAAAGCCAAAACCCTTCATTGCCCCGTTTTGCAACGTGTAGTCGGCCCAAAGAGATGCGGTATGTTCTGGCACACCGGTGGGAGATTTGCCCTGATTCCCATCATTGTTTTTGGTGACTTCGGCATCATTGTAGCTATAGGCCGCTTTGGCAACCAGTCCTGCAATTGGCTCAATCGTGCCTTCGAGTTCGAGGCCACGTGAACGAACTTCACCGGTTTGAACCTTGCGCGCGCTATTGTTTGGATCGGTTGTGGTGACGTTCTGGCGCCGCAGGTCATATAGCGCAGCAGTCAGCAGGCCATTGAAGCTTTGCGGTTCGTACTTGGCTCCGACTTCAAACTGCTGACCCGTTTCTGGATCAAAGTTCTGCGAACCCTCGCTTGCAACCGGATTGAAGGATTCCGAATAGCTGAAATAGGGAACCAGACCAAAGTTGGTTTTGTAAACAAGGCCGGCTTGACCGGAAAAAGCGTGATCATTGGTGCTACTTTTTGCACCATTGCTGGCGTTGTTCCGCTTTTCCTCATCCGACCAGTCCTGACGACCGCCAAGGGTCAGTGTCCAGTGTTCGTCAAAGTCGATCTGGTCTTGCGCATAGATCCCAAGCTGACGAAGCGTGATGTCGTCGTCATACCAAGTCGATAGCGCACTAATCGTCCCGCCATAGACCGGATTATAGACATTTAATGCCGATGCGCTTCCATATGCGGCGTAACGGTCATAAATGTTATGTTGATAATCCATCCCGGTCAGCAGTGTATGGTGGATATTGGCTGTCTCAAACCGTGTTTCAAGCTGATTATCAATGGTGATTGTGTGCGCGTTCTGATCCGTCCGCAAGACGTTGCGTTTCAGGGTGCCTGCATTCACATCCGACCAACCGTTACCGTAAACAGTTTTATAATCGACATCGACAAAGGCATAACGCGCATTCTGGCGGAAGGTGACATGATTGCTGAAATCATGGCTGAATTCATAGCCAAAGGATGTCTGAACACGTTCATATCCTTCAAAGCCCGGTTCGCCGGTGAAGACATCAACTGGAATTGCGCCGTTGGGTGCGCTGTAGATTGTCCCGACGGTCGGTAGCCAGTTATTGGCGGAGCCGGTTTTGTCGTGTTGGTAATGGGTAAGGATGGTCAGGGATGTATCGTCATTTTCCCATTTTAACGACGGTGCGATATAGATCCTGTCATCATCGACCATATTGGTTTGGGTTCCGGAATCTTGCACAAGACCGGTTAGGCGATACAGGACACTGCCATCCTCGATCAGCTTGCTGCCGACATCAAACGCACCCTGTTTATGATCGAAACTACCCGCTTCAAGCGCAACTTCGTTGACCATGTTTTCGTGCGGACGTTTGGTGACGACGTTAACAAGTCCCCCAGGGGCATTTTGCCCGTACATCACAGAGGTCGGCCCGCGCAGCAGTTCAATGCGCTCTGCACCATAGGCCTCCTGACGGAAGGATGCATAGCCTGACGAGCGAAGTTGGAGACCATCTCGATAAAGACCGATATCCTGCTGTGTGAAGCCACGTACCTTGAACCAGTCATAACGCGTATCATAACCGAACTGGTCAGGCTGAACCCCTGCTGAGTATTTCAGCGCTTCCATCACCGTGCTGGCCTGCCGGGTGTTGATTTCATCGGTGCCGACAACTGACATTGATCGTGGCGTTTCGGTAATTGGCGTATCGGTCTTGGTCGCAGTGGCACTTTGGGTTGCAACGAAGCCCTCAACCGGTGAGGTTGCGGTTTCAAACTCCGCGTCTGCCTCGATCACAAGTGGTGCCGTTTCCGTTCCTTCGGTGGTCTCGCTGTCGGTTGCTTTCGTATTCGTATCTGATTGCGCCAGTGCGTAACTTGGCAAGGCAATGATAAGTGCGACTGCGGTGCCCAGTAATAGGGCCGAAGACAGTTTCTGTCCTGTAAAACGCATTTGGGATTCCCTGTATCGGTTGTCTTTGATGACGACCTGTCGGGCGGGAACCGGCGGGCCATCTATGATGATGGACACTCGATATCACGCAGTAGGGGATGGGATATTGAACCGGATTTCGCCGTATTGAACGGAATTTGGCTTAAGTTAGGCAAAATGCTCTTTGCGCCAGGCGCCAGGTGTTGTGCCAACGATCTTGCGGAAGACCCGCGTCAGATGTGCCTGATCGGCAAAGCCAACCCGAAGGGCCACCGAGGCAAGCGGCGTGTCGGCATCTTTAAGCAGGGTCTTGGCTCGTTCGACCCGCGCTTTCATCTGCCACTGTTGCGGTGGCATACCGGTACTTTCACGAAAGGCTGAACAGAAATAGGATTGGGACAGCCCGGTCAGTTGTGCCAGTTCATCGAGGCGAATGGTGCGCCCGCAATTTTGTTCGATATAGTCGACAGACTTGCGTAAATGGAAGGGGGCAAGTTTGCCGCGTTTGCGTTGTGGTTCGTCGGATTGCGTGGGGCTCAGCAGCGCGGCGGTCAGTGCTGTTACCAAACTCTCGCCATAGATTTGGGGACTTGTCTCGCCATTTTCGAGATCAGTCGCCAACATCCGCGCCAATGTGTTAATGCGCTGATCGCAGAAACCCATTCGTGGCGTTTCAAGAATATCACGTTTAATTTCATGCCCCAAGCTGCTTTCCAGTGCGTTGACATCCAGATGAACATCCAGATGACGCAAACGGCACTTCCCGAAAATCTCGGATGATATTTCCATTCCGGCAGGCACATAATACAGGCAGCCATTCTTGCGGTCCTCTGTCTTCGCAATGTCGCTTGCTGTACGGACATTCACCCGTGTTTCGCCAACGCAATCAAGCAACGCGACCAGAAGAGGTGCACGTGATATATAGGTTCCCCCGGCTTCCTGTGCGCACTCTACATGCCACAAATCTGTGATCGCTGCGTTCCAGCGACGAAAGCGCAAGTCATCAAGAAGAGAAATCCCTTCGATCTTGCTGATCATTTGTGGATGGAATGCCATGGAAGTCATGACAACGGGGTCCTTCATGCAGGTGGTGTCTGGTGGTGCGAATGGCTCTCAATATAACCGGGATTTTTATGCAAACAATAATAATTCTCATTACTATGCGAAGAATTGTCGGATTTCTGAGCAGTTGTTCGCGCGAGGCGAGAGGCGCGCAAAAGCAAAACCCGCCTGGCGTGTCAGACGGGTTTTGTAAGCAGGACCAAAGTCGCTTGCTGTTACTTTTTCATCCAGCGCGACGGCGCGATCAGGCAGAAAATAGTCAGTGCCGCAGAGAAACACACATTCACGGTCGGCATGGTAACGCCAAACAGGGTCCAGTCGATCTTGTCACAGCGAATGATCGGCTGGGCCATCAACTGCGCCTTAAGATCGGCAATCGATCCGGCTCCGCTTTGCACCCCACCACACATGGCAGGCCCTTCCCACCACAGTTCCTGAACCCCGAGATGATAAAACGCGATAACCGTGCCGACTGCAAACGTCGCGGCACACAGGTAAACCACGGCCCGTGCCGCTGCCGGAAACCGAATGAGCAGGAGCGCAACCACCGAAAGACCGGCCACCACATAAAAAGGCACACGCTGATAAAGGCAGAGCACACAAGGCAACAGCTTCTGGACATATTGCGCATAAAATGCAAAGCCTATGCTGCCGAGTGAAATCAACAGCAGGGCGAGGGGCGGAAAGGCCGGGATGAAGCGGGGGCGCAGCAGTTTGAACATCAACAAATCCGTTTGTCGTCTTCCATAAGAATCTGGCATCGGGTCAACCATGCGGGATCAGTTTAAGCGCGGCAAACCCACCGACAAGAACCACGATAAATATGGTGAAAAAGAGGCCCAGTCGCTTTTCGATAAAGTCGCGGATGACCGGGCCGAATTTCCAGATAAGCGCTGCAATGACAAAGAACCGCAATCCGCGCGCTAGGATCGATGCGACCGTAAAGACAATCGGATCAAGGGCGGTTACACCCGAAAGAATGGTGATCACCTTATAAGGGAATGGCGTCACGCCGGCTATAAAGACGGCCCACGCACCCCATTCATTATAATAATCGCGGAACTGATCGAATTTTCCGGCATAGCCATAAAGCTCAAGCACCGGACGGCCAACCGTCTCAAACAGGAAGAAGCCGATACCATACCCGACCAGGCCGCCCAGCACCGACCCGACAAGGCAGATCAAGGCATAGCGCCAGGCCCGTGTGGGCGCGGCGATAATCATCGGGATCAGCAGAATATCAGGCGGGATCGGAAAGACAGAGCTTTCGATTGCGGCGATGAAAAACAAGGCCCAGCCAGCATGTCGGTGGCCAGCAAGGGTCATGGTCCAGTCATAGAGGCTGCGGATCACGGCAAGGACGCCTTATCGATGTTATTTGCGGTTGGTGTACGGCGCTTGGCCTTGAAAACAGGCCAGATCAAACCCCATTTTGCCCGCAATCGCAATGGCGCAGTTTATCGGGTTTCACAGGGATGCATTTTTGCACAAAGCCCCATTGACCCGGCGAAATTTACAGCTATTATCCCGCCCGTCGATGGATGGTGCGCACACGCACCCGTAATGCCTGCCCCTGTGGCGGAATTGGTAGACGCGGCAGACTCAAAATCTGTTTCACCTAGTGAGTGGGAGTTCGATTCTCCCCGGGGGCACCATCGCTTTTTCCTTAATATAAAACAGTTGAGCTTAACACCAACTGCGCGCCCCAAGTCGCTAGAGTAGTTTCCGTTTAGATTGAAACGTTTTGCCGGAGGCATTCTTTTGTCCTGCAAGGAAAGGATCGCCGTGCGTAGCGGTGCTACGGGCAAGATCCTCGACGCTGCGGGGCAGAAGAATGTCCCGGCCCGAAGGGTTCGGTTTGGCGATGTTTTGCGGTGTTACACCGCTTGAACGATGCACCGCATCGCCCTTGCGCGCTGTGCCTTGCCAAACAGTTCGCCAAACACGAACAAAACGCTTCAATCTAAACGGAAACTACTCTAGCGTCGGTAGGCGTGTTTCATGATAATTGCACCTGAAACAAAAAAAACGCCCCAGAGCAGTCTAGGGCGTTTTGGAAATCTTTTATTGCCGTTCGATCAGAACACCACGCTGGGCAGCCAGTTGGCGAGCGACGGCCAGAGCCAGATCACGAAAATGCCAAACAGCTGAAGCGCGATGAAGGGGATGACGCCCTGATAGATCTGGCCGGTGGTGATTTCCGGTGGGGCGGCACTGCGCAGGTAAAACAGCGAGAAACCGAACGGCGGTGTCAGGAACGATGTCTGCAGGTTGATAGCAATCAGGATCGCCAGCCACACCGGATCGTGGCCCATCATGATCAGCCCCGGCGCAATCAGCGGCAGCAGGATCACCGTGATTTCGACGAAATCAAGGAAGAAGCCGAGCACAAAAATCAACGCCATGCAGAAGATCAGCGCACCCGTCGGGCCACCAGGCATGGCTTCCAAAATCTCGGCCACATGGTCTTCACCGCCCAGCCCGATAAACACCAGCGAGAACATGCTGGCTGTCAGGATGGTGGCAAAGATCATCGAGCTGACCGTCATGGTCGAGGTCAGGGCGGATTTCAGAATGTCGGTTTTCCATGCCTGACGCAGACACGCCAGGATCGCAACGATCCCGATGATCGCCAGGATGACGTAGCCAACACCCAGGGCATAATCAAAACCGGTCAGATCGCTGCGCTGGAACCGCACCGGCGCAACCCCGGCCATAACAGCCAGGATCAAAAGTGCCACGGTCCCGGTCAAAACCAGGTTGCGGTTCGCCCCCTGACGGATACCCGCCATCAGGATCGCGCCAATTGCGCCGACCGATGCCGCCTCGGTCGGGGTGGCAACCCCGCCCAGAATGGCACCCAGTACCGCAATGATCAGAAGCACGGGTGGCAAAACCGCACCCACCACTTCGCCAAGGCTTGGCCGGCCATCATCGCTTTGCACCGGCGGCATATCATCCGGGCGAAACACCCCGCGCAGCAGGATATAGATGATATAGATCGCAACCAGTGTCAGACCCGGGATCAGGGCCCCGGCAAAAATCTGCCCGACCGAAATGGTTTCAATCGTGAATTTACCCTGTTCATATTGCGCCTGCTGATAGGCCGATGACATCACGTCAGAGAGAATAATCAGAAGTGTTGAGGGCGGAATGATCTGGCCCAAAGTACCGGCAGTACAGACAAGGCCCGATGCCATTTTCGGGTTATATCCCGTGCGCAACATGGTCGGCAGGGCAATCATGCCCATGGCAATCACGGTGGCGCCGACAATCCCGGTCGAGGCCGCCAGCAACGCACCCACCAGCACGACCGAAATGCCCAAACCACCGCGCAACTGGCCAAACAGGCGCCCCATGGTATGAAGCAGATCTTCGGCAATGCGCGACCGTTCCAGGATCACACCCATAACGACAAATAGCGGAATGGCGATCAGAACATCATTGGTCAGCGTGCCAAACACGCGCTGCCCGAATGCCCCCATCAGGCCGATATTCATCGTATCGGTCACCCAGCCGAGATAACCGAAAATCACCGCCGTGCCAGCAATCGAAAACGACACCGGAAAGCCCAGCAGGATGCAGCCCATCAGGGCGGCAAACATCAAAAGATCAAGATATTCCATCACTTCGCACCACCTTGATCTTCAATATTCCCGCGCAGCAAAATTACTTGCCTGAGCAGGCAGGCGACAGACTGGATAATCAACAGAATGCAAAAGGCCGGGATCAGCGATTTCAAAAGCCAGACGGCCGGAATGCCCCCAACCGAAATCGCGCCTTCCATCATCGAGATCGAATTGATCACCGATGGCCAGGTCCAGTAAAGCAGGGCCAGCATTGATGGAATTGCCAAAACGAGATAGCCAAAGGCATCGATCCGCGCCTTGGTCTTGTCGGTGGCAGCGGCATAGAAAATGTCCACCCGGACATGGCCATCAACCAACAGCGTATAACCCGCCCCCAACATGAACAAAGCGGAATGCAGATAAAGCACGCTTTCATTAAGCGCGATTGAACTGAACCCGAAAACATAGCGCAGCAAGACCACGGCAAACTGCAAAAGAACCATGATCAGTGCAAACCAGCGCACTGTCATGCCGGTCCATTGATTGACCAGATCAAGCCGATCAGCAAGGCGTTCCATGAATTTCCCCAAGCAGAAAAACAACCGGCGCAAGGATATCCCTGCGCCGGTTTTCAGTTCTATCAGAAGCCGAGCACTTTGGCGCGGGCATTCATCTGACCGTTATCGGCATAGGTCATGTAACCACCGATCAGATCACGATAGGCAAGGAAGCTTTCGGTGACTTTGCGGGTCAATGCATCGTCGCTTTCGCGCAGTTCTGCATAAACCTCGGTCGCAGCGTCACCCATCGCGGCAACGACTTCATCGGGAAGCATGCGGACTTTGACGTCCTGCTCGGCAACCAGTTTCTGCAATGCCTTGGCGTGGTTGGTTTCGTACTCGGTCCAGACTTCGTTATAAAGGCTGTCTGCCGCGAACTTCACAACCGCCTGCAGATCTTCCGGAAGGTCTGCATATGCCTTGGCATTCACCGCACATTCCTCGGCTGAGGACGGCTCGCCAACACCCGGCCAGTAATAGTTCTTGGCAACCTGATAGAAGCCAAGCGCACTATCGGTCCACGGACCGATGAACTCACCGGCATCAAGCGCACCGCTTTGCAGCGCCTGGAACATGTCGCGACCGCCCATGGCCTGAACCGCCATGCCGAGTTTCGCGCACATTTCCGATGCCAGGCCGGTGGTACGGAACTTAAGGCCCTTAAGGTCATCGACCGAGTTGATTTCGTTACGGAACCAACCTGCCCACTGCGGACCGGAGTTACCACAGAGGAACGGCTTCAGGCCGAACTGACCATAGATTTCGTCATACAGTTCCTGACCGCCACCATAGTTCAGCCAGCCAACCTGTTCGTCGGCACGCAGGCCAAACGGCTGCGACCCGAACAGAAGGATGCCTTTGGATTTCGAACCCCAATAGGCCGGAACCGCATGATAGATCTCGGCGGTGCCTTCGGAAACGGCGTCAAACACACCACGACCCGGAACGAGTTCGCCAGCGGCATGGAGTTTGACTTCAAGACGACCGCCCGAAAGGGTGGTGATACGGTCTGCCAGTTTCTGTGCAGCCACACCCGGCCCAGGCAGGTTTTTCGGCCATGCGGTAACCATGTTCCACTGGCGCTTGTCCTGTGCGATGGCAGGGGTTGCGAATGTTGCAGCGGCCGCTACACCTGCGCCGGCCACACCGGCGGTCAGAAATTCACGTCTTTTCATGTTAAGAAGCCTCCTTGATTGTACCCTGATAGGGCGATGTAGGGGCAATCGTCATTGCCCCCACGTGAAAGTTCGACTTATTTGCCGAGAATACCGGGCAGGTTCAGCCCGTTTTCCCGTGCGCAATCCAGTGCGATGTCATATCCCGCATCCGCATGACGCATCACACCGGTTGCCGGATCGTTCCAAAGGACGCGTTCGACCCTGCGTGCGGCATCTTCCGTGCCGTCACAGCAAATCACCATGCCGGAATGCTGCGAGAAGCCCATTCCGACACCGCCGCCATGATGCAGCGAGACCCAGGTTGCCCCGGACGCCGTATTCAGCAGCGCATTCAAAAGCGGCCAGTCACTGACCGCATCCGAGCTATCTTTCATAGCTTCGGTCTCCCGGTTCGGACTTGCAACCGAACCACTGTCAAGATGATCACGCCCGATCACGACCGGGGCTTTGAGTTCACCATTCTTGACCATTTCGTTGAACGCCATGCCTAGGCGATGGCGCTGCCCCAGACCGACCCAGCAAATACGGGCCGGCAGGCCCTGGAAGGAAATGCGTTCGCGCGCCATGTCCAGCCAGTTATGCAGGTGCGGATCATCGGGGATCAGTTCCTTGACCTTCTGGTCGGTCTTATAAATGTCCTCCGGATCACCCGACAGGGCAGCCCAACGGAACGGACCGATGCCCTTGCAGAATAGCGGGCGGATATAGGCAGGAACGAAGCCCGGGAAGGCGAATGCATTCTCGAACCCTTCTTCAAGCGCCATCTGACGGATGTTGTTGCCGTAATCGACGGTGGGAATACCTGCGTCATGGAAGGCAACCATGGCTTCGACCTGAACGCGCATCGATGCACGCGCGGCCTTGGAAACCGCCTTGGGATCAGATTCCTGTTTTTCGCGCCATTCGGCAACGGTCCAGCCTTGTGGCAGGTAACCATGCACCGGATCATGTGCCGACGTCTGGTCGGTGACGATATCCGGGCGAACGCCACGCTTGACCAGTTCCGGGAACACATCCGCCGCATTGCCGATCAGGGCAACGGACTTGGCATCACCCGCCTTGGTCCAGCGTTCGATCATTTCAAGCGCCTCATCAAGCGAGTGGGTTTTCTCGTCGACATAGCGCGTGCGCAGGCGGAAGTCCGCACGGGTTTCATCGCACTCGACCGCAAGGCAGCAGGCCCCGGCCATGACAGCTGCCAATGGCTGTGCGCCACCCATGCCGCCAAGGCCGCCGGTCAGGATCCACTTGCCCGTAAGGTCGCCGTCATAATGCTGGCGGCCTGCCTCGACAAAGGTTTCATAGGTGCCCTGAACGATGCCCTGCGACCCGATATAGATCCAGGACCCTGCAGTCATCTGGCCATACATCGCCAGACCCTTTTTATCGAGCTCGTTGAAATGGTCCCAGTTGGCCCAATGCGGCACAAGGTTGGAGTTCGCAATCAGAACACGCGGCGCATCCTTGTGGGTGCGAAACACGCCCACCGGTTTGCCCGACTGCACCAGAAGGGTCTGGTCATCTTCAAGTTCCTTGAGGCTGGCAACGATCTGATCGAAGTCCTTCCAGGTGCGCGCTGCCCGACCAATGCCGCCATAGACAACCAGCTCATGCGGGTTTTCGGCCACATCCGGATGCAGGTTGTTCATCAGCATGCGCATCGGCGCTTCGGTCAGCCAGCTTTTCGCCGAAATTTCGCTCCCGGTGTCGGGATAAATATCACGCTGATTGTGACGCGGATTGTTGGTCATGACTTGCCTCTTAGTGCTGGGGCCAAATCGGCCAGTGTCTTCAGGATTTCGGTAAGATGCGTGCGCAGTTTTGCCGCACGGCTTTCGTCATAGGACCAAGGGGCTTCCTCGGCCGTCAGATAGGTTGATTGCGCCAGTTCCATCTGGATGGCGTGCTGATTGATCTCCGGGCGGCCATAGTGACGCGTGGTCCAGCCGCCCTTGAAACGACCGTTCAGAACCGCACTGTATCCTTGCGCCTGCGAACAGATTTCGGATGTCAGCGTCTCGATCATCGGGTCGCAGGTGGTACCCAGATTGGTGCCGACATTGAAGTCCGGCAATGTGCCGTCAAACAGGAACGGAATGTGGGACCGGATCGAATGGCAATCATAAAGGATCGCGATCCTGTGTTTGGCGCGCACCCGTTCAAGCTCGGTCGCCAGTGCCTGATGATAAGGCGCATGGAAGGTCGCTGCGCGATAGGCAATGTCGTCTTCAGTCGGGGCCACGTCCCAGATGTTCTCGCCATCAAAATCGGTCAGCGGCACAAGGGTCGTGGTGTTCTGACCGGGATACAGGCTAACCCCTTCGGGATCGCGATTGGCGTCAATCACATAACGATGGAATGTCGCACGCACCGTCGTCGCACCATCGAGCACCCCGTCATAAAGGGTATGGATATGCCAGTCGGTATCGGCCAGTTCACGGCCACGGTCATTAAGCTTCGCGGCAATATCATCCGGCACATATGTGCCGGTATGGGGCAGGCCCAGTACAATTGGGCTATCACCGCGTTTGATTTCAACCGGGTTGGTCATGATTATGCTGCCGCCCCAACCACAAAGCCCGACAGCTTGGCTGCCGCCACCAGCGCACCTTGGCTGACAAGCTCGGCCGCCTTGGCAAGGTCGGGTGCCATGTAACGGTCTTCCTGTACGGTCGGGATATCGGCGCGCACGGATTTCAGAACATTCAAAAGCCCCGGGCTGGTTTTAAGCGGGGCGCGGAATTCAACGCCCTGCGCGGCACAGATCAGCTCGACCCCCAGAATGTTTGAAAGGTTGGCATTCATGCGTGCCAGTCGACGTGCGCCGTGGGCGGCCATCGACACATGGTCTTCCTGATTGGCACTGGTCGGTGTGCTGTCGGTCGAGCACGGGTTGGCCAGATGTTTGTTTTCACTCATCAGGGCGGCCGTCGTGACCTCGGCAATCATCAGACCGGAATTCAGGCCCGGCTCCGGGGTCAGGAACGGCGGCAGATCATGCGACAGGGTCGGGTCGACCATCAGCGCGACACGGCGCTGGGCAATCGCGCCGATTTCGGCAACCGCAAGGGCGATCTGGTCCGCAGCAAAGGCGACCGGCTCGGCGTGGAAGTTGCCGCCTGAAACAATGCGACCATCTTCCTTGAGAACCAGCGGATTGTCGGTGACGGCATTGGCTTCAATCTCAAGTGTCTGACCGGCAAAGCGCAGCAAATCCATTGCCGCCCCGGTGACCTGCGGCTGGCAACGGATGCAATAGGGGTCCTGAACACGGGTATCGCCTTCGCGGTGGCTTTCGCGGATTTCCGATCCGGCCATCAGGTCACGCATTGCACGCGCGACATTGATCTGGCCCGGATGACCGCGAAGGGTATGGATTTCATCGACCAGCGGTGCGGTCGATCCCATGATGGCATCGGTTGAAAGCGATGCGGTGACGATCGAACTTGCCGCATTGCGCCAGGCCGAAAACAACCCAACCAGCGCGCAGGCGGTTGAAAACTGGGTGCCGTTAATCAGCGCCAGACCCTCTTTCGGGCCGAGCACCACCGGGTTCAACCCGGCCTTGGCAAGGGCATCCTTCCCGGGCAGGGTTTCACCTTTATAGGTGGCTTCACCCGCACCAATCATGACAGCCGCCATATGGGCCAGCGGTGCCAGGTCGCCCGAAGCGCCCACCGATCCTTGCGACGGAACAACCGGCGTCACGCCCTTGGCCAGCATACCTTCGATCAACTCGATCAGCTCCCAGCGCACACCCGATGCACCGCGCCCGAGTGAGAGCAATTTCAACGCCATCATCAAACGGGTGGTCGCGCCATCAAGTGGCTCGCCGACGCCGCAGCAATGGCTCAGGATCAGGTTGCGCTGCAGGGTTTCGGTATCTTCCGGCGCAATCTTGACCGAGGCCAGTTTGCCAAATCCGGTATTGACGCCATAAACCGCTTCCTCGCCATCGGCGGCCTTGCGCACCATCTCGTTTGCGGCCTCGACACCGGCACGGGCGGCGGGATCAAGTTTGACTGCGACCTGATCACGCCAGATGCGTTCAAGCTCTGCCAGTTTGACCGAAGCGGGGATAAGGGTGACAGTCATAATCTATCCTCAAGGGCACAAGTTGATGCGGTGGCGCGGGTGTTTTTTGGGCGTCAGGCGGCGGTGCTTTCCCCGCCGACAATGCGTTCAAACAGCGGGTTGAACCCGATGCGATATGAAAGCTCCGCCGGGTGTTTGGCATTCCAGATGGCAAGATCGGCGCGCAGTCCCGGTTTGATCCGCCCGGTATCGGACAGGCCAAGGGCGCGCGCCGCATGGGCGGTTGCGCCAACAAGCGCCTCTTCCGGGGTCAGGCGGAACAGCGTGCAGGACATGTTCATGGTCAGAAGGATCGATGCCAGCGGCGATGTGCCTGGGTTGCAGTCGGTCGCAACCGCCATCGGCACGCCATGTTTGCGGAACGCCTCGATCGGCGGCAACTGGGTTTCATGCAGGGTGTAAAACGCACCGGGCAGAAGGACCGCGACCGACCCGGATTTGGCCATGGCGATTGCGTCTTCCTCGGTGGCGTATTCGACGTGATCGACCGAATGCGCGCCATATTCGGCGGCCAGTTTGGTGCCGCCAATGTTTGAAAGCTGTTCGGCATGCAGCTTGACCAGAATGCCAAGCTCGCGGGCCGCGTCAAACACACGTTTGATCTGATCGGTATTAAAGGCAATGCCTTCGCAGAAGCCATCCACCGCATCGACCAGTCCTTCGGCGTGGGCCGCTTTTAGGGTCGGGATGCAAACATCATCAATATAGCCATCCGGATTGTCTTTATATTCGAACGGCACGGCGTGGGCGCCAAGGAAGGTGGTCTTGATCCGCACGTTGCGATGATCGGCAATCTTGCGGGCTGCGCGCAGCATGTTGAGTTCGGTCTCTTCGTTCAGGCCATAGCCCGACTTGACCTCTATCACCGACACGCCTTCTGCCAGTAGCGCATCGACGCGCGGCAGGGCGGATGTCAAAAGATCGTCAATCGATGCGTCGCGGGTGGCCTTCACGGTCGAAACAATGCCACCGCCGGCACGCGCGACTTCTTCGTAACTTGCCCCCTTTAGGCGCATCTCGAATTCAACCGCACGGTCGCCGCCATGCACGACATGGGTATGGCAATCAATCAGGGCCGGGGTGATCAGGCGCCCTTCAAGGTCACGGATCTGATCGTTTGGGGTGTCTTCAAGATATTGAGCGGGGATGGCGTCATCGGCACCGACCCAATTAATCAGACCATTGCCAATGGCGATCGCGCCGCACTCGATCAGGCCGTAGCTGTCCTGATCATCAATCGTGACGATTTTGGCGTTTCGAAGCAGCATCGCGAAGCATCACCCCTTGATAAGTTTGTTATTAAGGATAATATGTACGTACATAATATTTCTGTCAAGACGGGTAGAGGCAATGAAGGTTCTTTGGGCAAATCAGGCACTTACGACAGCGGGCTGGCAAAGCAATGTCCGGATCGAGATCGATGAGAATGGCAGAATTGCTGCGATTCAGGCCGATTCTGCGGCGCCATCCGATGCCAACAGCAAAACCGATATCCTTCTTCCGGCGATTTCAAACCTGCACAGCCACGCGTTTCAGCGCTCCATGGCCGGCCTGACGGAACGGCGTGGGCCTGATCCACGCGATACCTTCTGGACCTGGCGGCAATTGATGTTCCGTTTCCTCGATCAGTTGACGCCTGATCATGTCGAGGCGATTGCAGCCTTTGTTCAGATGGAAATGCTGGAAGCCGGTTACGCCAACAATACGGAGTTCCATTACCTGCATCATCGTCCCGGCGGGCATTCGTATGACAATATCGCCGAGATGGCCGAACGCATTGCCGCCGCCACCGAAATCACCGGCATCGGCCTGACTTTGCTGCCCGTACACTATCAATATGGTGGCTGTGACAAGCGCCCGTTAGGCCCGGGCCAGATCCGCTTTGGCAACGATCCAGACCAGTTCGCCAAATTGTATGAGGAATCTGTTCGCGCGGTTAAAAACCTGCCCGCCGATACGGTGATGGGGGTCGCCCCGCATTCTTTGCGTGCTGTTGGTCGCGAAGACCTGATTTCCACCAGCCTGCTTTCCAAGGACGGACCCGTTCATATGCATCTGGCCGAACAGCTGGCCGAGGTCGATGAAGTGCGCGACAGCTGGGGCAAGCGCCCGACCGAATGGCTGCTTGAAAATGCCGATGTGAACGCAAAGTGGTGTCTGATCCACTGCACCCAGATGGAAGAGCATGAAACGCTCGGTCTGGCCAAGACCGGTGCGGTGGCGGGCCTTTGCCCGATCACCGAAAGCAGTTTGGGTGACGGCATCTTTGATGGGGTTCGGTATTTGAATGCCGGGGGTGTGATTGGTGTGGGATCGGATTCCAATATTCGTATTTCGCTCTCGGAAGAGCTCCGCACGCTGGAATACAGTCAGCGCCTGCGGGACAATTCCCGCGCGGCTTTGGCAACCGAGGAAAAGTCGACCGCACGGCGTATCTATGATGCGGCGGCCAAGGGCGGTGCACAGGCCGCCGGGCGTGACGCGGGCCGGATCGAGGTCGGCGCACTGGCCGATTTGATGGCGCTGGATGGTTCGGCGGTTGACCTGATCGGCCGGACAGGCGATACGATCCTCGATACATATATCTTCGCCGGAGATGATCGCATGGTGCGTGATGTCTGGTCGGCCGGTCGCCATGTTGTGACCGAGGGCCGCCACATCGCCCATGACGCGATCACCAGCCGGTATCGCAACGTGATGGAACAGCTCAAGGAAGCAGTGTGAACAGCCTGGAACAACAAAGCTGGCAATCGGTCCATGACGAGGTTCTGCGCCGCATCCATACACGTGTCTGGAAGCCCGGTGATCTGATCCCCAAGGAAGTCGAACTTGCCGAGCAACTTGGCTGTGCACGCGCAACGGTGAACCGTGCGCTGCGTGAACTGGCATCCGAAGGTTTCCTGGATCGCAGGCGCAAGGCCGGCACGCGGGTGGCGGCCCACCCGGTGCGGCGTGCGAAGCTTGATATTCCGGTTATTCGGCTTGAGATCGAAGGCCGTGGGCAGAAATATGCCTATGGCCTGCTGTTTAGCGAACGTCGCACCCCGCCGCCGGAAATCTGTGCCAATCTGGGCGTGACGGCCGAAAGCGATATGCTGCATATCACATCGCTGCATCTTGCCGATGGCAAACCGTTCATGTTCGAAGACCGCTGGGTATCCATCGCGGCCACACCAACAATCCTTGATGCTGACCTTGATAAAATCAGTGCCAACGAATGGCTGGTCTTGCATGCGCCCTATACGCGCGGCGACATCTATTTTTCCGCGGTCAATGCCAGCGAGACCGAGGCTAAAGTGCTGCACACCGATCCGGGTACGTCACTGTTCCTGATGGAACGGACCACCTGGGAAAACAATACCGGCATCACATCGGCACGCCTCCTGTTCGCACCAGGCTATCGCAAGCATTCTGCTATCTGACCATAAAAAGCTGCGATGGGCAGTCGAGGCAAGGTGTTTTGCAATGTGCTTTACTGACTGACCTGATAATCCTTAAGGGCATTGGTAAGTTGCATGGCAAACCGCGCAGAGGCGACTGGCAAGGTGCGCCCGCGCATCTGGCCCAAAATAAGATTTCCCGGAGGCATATCGCGCTCGGAAATCGGGCAATGGACCAATGACCCGTCTTCGGGTACGCGCAGACCGATGGGAATTTGAAAGCCAACCGCATTTTCATGCAGGACATAGTGGCGTATCAGCTCGAAGCTTTCGGTCTCGACCACGGGTGAGACATGGCGTGAGCTGCGTCGGGCGGCAAAATCCAGCAGGTGACGGACACCAAATCGGTGGGTTGGCGCGACATGGGGCATATCAAGGCAGTCACGCAACCTGATTTCATCACGTGAAGCCAATGGATGATCGGATCGCATCACGACATCGACCGTTTGCGCAATGGCATGGATGACTTCGAAATCGACTAGGTAGATCGGTTCAAACACCAGCGCAATGTCACTAGAATAGCTTGCCAGTTCCTGTTCGGCCTGCGCGCGATCGCGGACATTGACGCTAAAGGTCACCCCGGGATGAGCCTCTCGGTAAATCGCAATCTGTTCTGGCAGGAAATAGGGTAAAAGCGCCTGCGAACAGGCAATGGAAACATGCCCGCGGCGTTCTCCGGTCAAATCGGCGACCTGTCCCTGAACACGTTCCAGATCGGATGCCATCGCCCGGTAATGGTGCAACAAAAGCTCGCCGGCCGGGTTTAATCGAACCCCGCTTGGCAGGCGTTCAAAAAGTTCTGACCCGAACTCTTCCTCAAACCCGTTGATTCGTCGGTTCAAAGCCGATGCCGTCAGGTTCATGTCTTCGGCCGCCTTCCGCATTGAACCCGCACGGGCGACAGCTTCGATCATTCGGAAAGTCTGCAAGTACTTCATGAACAGTCCATCTTCAGAGCGGTGCATTTTTTGCACCGCATTGGTGAATTCATAGCAGTTTTCGCGAACGCAAAAAACTGCAAACTGAATCCAACGGATTCTTAACTAGCAGTTCATGGGGGTTTTCGAAGATGCTTACGAGACGTAATTTCCTGAAGGGTAGCGCACTGGTTGCTGGTACTCTTCCATTCGCAAAAACATTCTCTGCAATGGCTGCAGGCAGCGACACGTTGGTTGCTGTTTCGGCCCAGACGGTCAACAGCCTTGATCTGCACCGGACCGGAACAAACCGTGCCAGCTATCAGATCGCTATCAACTGCTATGACCGTCTGGTATCATTTGGTACCAAACCGGCAGAGGGCGGTGGACTGTCTTACGACTATTCGGAAATAGTTCCGGAACTGGCGGAAAGCTGGACCTTCTCGGACGATGGTCTGACAATGACCTTCAAACTGAAATCCAATGCCGTCTTCACCGATGGGAACAAGGTTACCGCTGCCGACGTCAAATGGTCATTTGACCGCGCCGTAAGTGTCGGTGGGTTCCCAACGGTCCAGATGAAGGCAGGTGGTTTGTCTCGCCCGGATCAGTTTGAGGCCGTTGATGACGAAACCTTTGTCATTAAGCTTGATCAACCTTCCAAGCTTTCGCTACCCGATCTTGCCGTACCTGTGCCGTTTATTATCAATTCCAAAGTGGCGGTGGAAAACGCCACGACGGATGATCCGTGGGCAATGGAATATTTGCACCTCAATACCATTGGCTCCGGTGCTTACACCGTTACGCGTTGGGATGCCGGTCAACAGGTCGTATATGAACGCAATGAGAACTGGGTTGGTGGTCCGACCCCTCCTGTGCGTCGTGTGATCATGCGTGAAGTTCCATCAGCAGCAACCAGCCGCGCACTGATTGAACGCGGTGACGTTCAGGTTGCGTTCAACATTCCTGACAAGGATGCAGCGGAACTGGCAGATAAGGTAACTGTTCATTCAACACCGATTGAAAACTGCGTCCATGCGCTGTGCCTGAATACTAAGTTCGAACCGTTCCAGGACCCGGACGTACGTAAGGCGATTGCCTATGTCGTGCCATATGAAGCGATCTTTAATGCTGCTGCCTATGGTCGTGGTGCACCACTTTGGGGTGGCGAGGCCAAGGCAACAGACATCGCATGGCCACGAAAGTCGCCCTATGACACCAATCTTGAAAAAGCCGCTGAACATATGGCGAAGTCGGGCTACGCCAATGGTTTCGAGACCAAGCTTTCCATCTCGACCGACCTGTCATCCTGGATGGAACCCGCAGCCCTTCTGATCCAGGAAGCGGTTGGTAAACTGGGAATCAAGGTCGAGATTGAAAAAATCCCGGGTGCGAACTGGCGTACAGCCGCACTGGTCGAGAAGCGTCTTGATTTCCATCTGGAAAACTTCGGTGGCTGGCTCAATACACCGGATTACTATTTCTTCTGGGCTTATCAGGAAGGGCATCTGTTCAACTCGTCGAACTATTCCAACCCAGAAGTCGAACAGCTCACGAACGAAACCCTGCACATGGCCATGGATGATCCGGACTACGCCCCCAAGATCATGCGTATGATTGACATCGTTCACGAAGACTTGCCGCGTATTCCGCTGTGGCAGCCGGCTCTTAACGTCGCGCTGAACGGTGCGGGTGGATATGAGTTCTGGTTCCACCGTCAACTTGATATCCGCGGCCTGACCACGGTGGAAAGCTAAGCCTATGGCAGTCCGGGGAACCAGTATTCTGACACGTATCGCACAGGCCATACCGGTCCTGTTCGGGGTCATTGTCATCAGCTTTGTCCTCACACGTGCTTTGCCTGGTGACCCGGCTGTCCAGTTTGCTGGGATCATGGCAACGCCCGAAACCATCGAAGAAACGCGCGCAAAGCTTGGTCTTGATAAACCATTGCCAGAACAGTTTGCGGTCTATCTTGTTCAACTGCTCAAGGGCGATCTGGGGCAATCGGTATCAACCGGGCGCCCGGTACTGACAGAACTGACCAGTCGACTTCCGGCATCTCTTGAGCTTACGCTCAGTGCGCTTATTCTTTCATGTGTTGTTGCTATTCCATTGGGGGTTTTGGCTGCAACAAGACCGGGAAGTTGGGTTGATCAGATTTGCCGTTTGCTGGTGACCATGGGGGTATCACTTCCGACCTTCTTCACCGGCGTGATGCTGATTTATGTCTTCTATTACCTTTTGGGTATTTCACCCTCGCCATTAGGACGGCTTGATTTCATCTATCTGGATCCGCCACATGTGACTGGTTTCTTTCTAATTGATGCTGCATTGGTTGGCGATTGGGAAACCTGGTTTGGTGCACTCAAACAGCTGATCCTACCTGCTGTCACGTTGGCACTGTTTACCTTGGCGCCAATTGCCCGCATGACCCGTGCAGCGATGCTTTCGGCGCTGTCATCGGATTATATCCGCACAGCCCGTGCAGCCGGGCTTGGGTCTGGGCGCATTCTATATGGCTATGCGTTTCGCAATGCGCTTCTGCCCGTGGTGACGACACTTGGTATGGTGTTTTCCTTTGTTCTGGGCGCGAACGTTCTAGTCGAAAAGGTCTTTGCCTGGCCCGGTATAGGGTCTTACGCGGTCGAAGCCCTGATCGTATCGGACTATGCCGCTGTTCAAGGCTTTGTTCTGGCGATGGCGTTTCTTTTCGTCTTCCTCAATCTGGTGATTGACCTGGCCTATGGCCTGATTGATCCGCGTTTCGGGACATCCGGGAAATGAACAAAATGGCGTCACCAGTAACTGATTCCAAGGCGCAAGCTGCAACTAACCAACTGGCAGTCAGCGCAACCAAAGCCAAGCCCAGCGCCTTTAGTCATATTCTCTATGTGCTTCGAGAAAATCCGGTGACCGGTCTTGCCTTTGGCATGTTTGGCTTGTTGATCTTTGCTGCGGTGTTTGGGCCATCCATTGTGCCTTATGACCCGTTGGCAACCGATGCCGCTGCTGTGTTGCAGCCGCCTTCGTTGGCGCATTGGTTTGGTACAGACAATCTTGGCCGCGACGTGTTTAGCCGCGTGGTTGTTGCCACCCGGCTTGATTTGGTGATCTCGGTTGCTGCAGTGGCACTGTCATTCGTGATTGGCTCATTTCTGGGCGCGATTGCAGGCTATCGCGGTGGATGGACCGATATCACGCTGAACCGCGTACTTGATACCATCATGGCATTCCCGCTGTTTGTGCTTGCAATGGGGGTGGTCGCTGCCCTTGGCAACTCGGTTGATAACATCATCTACGCAACCGCGATCATCAATATCCCGTTCTATGCCCGTCTTGTCCGCGCCGAGGTCAATATTCGCCGTAATGCAGGTTTTACACTGGCGGCCAAGCTTTCAGGCAACAGCGATGCCCGCATTCTGGCATTTCATATCTTTCCCAATGCTCTGCCACCGATGATGGTGCAGGTGTCATTGAACCTTGGTTGGGCGATCCTGAATGCTGCCGGGCTCAGCTTCATTGGCTTGGGCGTGCGTCCGCCGACCCCGGAATGGGGGATCATGGTCGCCGAGGGGGCGAACTTTATCGTGTCGGGTGAATGGTGGTTGGCACTGTTCCCGGGGCTTTCACTGATGATTGCGGTTTTGACGTTTAACCTGATGGGCGATGGTCTGCGCGATATCGTCGATCCTCGGCGGAGGACATAATCATGCTTTCCATCAAGGGATTAAGCGTCGCCTTCAGGACGCGGAATGGCGAAGTCAATGCGGTCAAAGGGATCGACTTCGAACTGGCAAAGGGCGAACGCCTTGGCATCGTGGGAGAAAGTGGATCGGGCAAGTCGGTTACGTCCTTTGCTCTGATGCGTATCCTTGATGCTGGTGGGCAGATCAAGGCCGGTGATGCGATCTATAGCGGTATTGATTTGCGCAACGCATCCGAACGCGACATGCGTGATATCCGCGGGCGCGAAATCAGCATGATTTTCCAAAACCCGCGTGCCGCCCTCAATCCGACCCGCAAGGTCGGTCATCAGATCGAAGATGTCCTGCGCCGTCATAGCCGTGCAACCCGCCAAAATGCCAGGGCAAAGGCAATCGAGGCCCTCGAAGCGGTCAAAATTCGCGATGCTGCCGCACGCTATGACGCCTATCCCTTCGAACTTTCCGGTGGCATGTGCCAGCGTGTTGTGATCGCACTGGCATTGGCCTGTGATCCCCAATTGATCATTGCCGATGAACCGACCACTGGGCTTGATATCACAACCCAAAAGGCGGTGATGGATCTGGTTGATGGTCTGGTCCGTGCGCGCGGGATGTCGTCCATCCTGATTACGCATGATCTTGGACTGGCATCGCAATACTGCGATCGGATTGTCGTGATGAAGGACGGCCTGATTGTGGAGGCGGGCGATCCAGTTAAGCTCTTTACCGACCCCCAACATGCCTATACCAGCAAACTGGTGCATGCAACGCCGCGCCGGACAGGAACGATCCGGTCTTTGTTGCCCGAAGGCGACCGGCCGGCTCTTGAACCCCACGTCATTAGTGAAAAACCACTGATCGATGTTGTTAATCTCTCAAAGACCTATCAGGGCAAGAATGGCCCGGTTCATGCGGTCAAGAAAATCAGTTTCACGGTCCATGAAGGCGAAAGTGTTGGTCTGGTCGGTGAGTCTGGATGTGGGAAATCGACCACGTCCTCGATGCTCGTGCGTCTGCTTGACTCCACGCATGGCAGCATCTTTTACCGTGGTGAGGATATCGCAGCCCTTCCGGCGGCGGACTTTGCCAAACATCCTTTGCGTTCGAAAATCCAGATGGTTTTTCAGGATGCAACTGATAGCTTGAATCCACGCTTTACGGCCCGTCAGGCGATTGCCGATCCGTTATTGCGACTGATGGGAATGCTCGGGGATGCTGTTGACAAACGCACCGAAGAACTGGCTGATATGACCGGTTTCCCAAGTCATCTTTTGGACCGGTTCCCCCATCAGCTTTCCGGCGGGCAAAAGGCTCGTATCGGGATCGCCCGTGCACTTGCGACAGAACCGGATTTCCTGATCCTTGATGAACCGACCGCGGCGCTTGATGTTTCGATCCAGGCCTTGGTCCTGAACCTTTTGGCAGACCTGCGCGTCAGCCTTGGCATCAGTTACCTATTTGTCAGCCACGATCTCAATGTGGTGCGTTTGCTCTGTGATCACGTGATCGTCATGCAAAATGGCACCATCGTTGAATCCGGTCCGGTCGTGACCGTAATGGAAAACCCAAGTCATCCCTACACACGCGAATTGCTCTCAGCCGCGCCCCAGGCGCCGGTGCCCGAAACTGCCTGATCAAACTCCGCCACAAGAAATTTCAACAATGCCACAGACGGACGGCCAAAAATGATTGCTGATCTTCCTTTCACACTTGCTGCCCTCCGGCAGGCATACGCATCCGGTTTGTCTCCAGTGCAGGTCATCGAAGAAGCGTTTCGCCGCCTTGATGCGATCAATGATCCGGGCATATTTATTCACCCTGCACGTGAAGCGGCCCTTGAGGCGGCAGCCGACCTTGGTGAATATGATGGGCGTCCGCTGTGGGGCGTTCCCTTCGTCGCCAAGGACAATATAGACGTTAAGGGCATGCCGACAACAGCCGCCTGCCCGGACTTCGCCTATGACCCGGACGATGATGCCTTTGTCATCGAAAAGCTTCTTGAGGCGGGTGCAGTTTGTCTGGGCAAGGCCAACCTTGATCAGTTTGCTACTGGATTGGTTGGTGTCAGAAGCCCTTATCCGGTTCCGAAAAATGCCATTGATCCGGCCGTTGTGCCGGGCGGTTCATCATCTGGTTCGGCGGTTTCTGTGGCGCATGGCATTGCGACATTCTCACTCGGAACAGATACAGCCGGTTCCGGGCGTGTACCCGCTGCGCTTAACAGTATCGTTGGCCTGAAACCCACACTTGGTGCTTTTTCGGCACGTGGCGTGGTCCCTGCATGTCGGACGCTTGATACCATTTCGGTGTTTGCACTGAATGTTTCCGATGCCTGGGATGTTTTCTCTGTCGCGGCCCAATACGATCCAACGGATGCCTATTCGCGGAAACTTCCCAAATCTTCCGGTTTGCGCAAAATTCTGTCGAACCGGGTTGCTGTACCCAATAACGAGACGCTTGAAACATTTGGCGATGACATCCAGCGCGCGCATTTCCATGCGGATGTGGCAAGATTAGCCCGTCTTGGCTGCGAAATCACAGAGATTGATTTCACCCCGTTCTACAATGTTGCAAAGATGCTTTACGAAGGTGCTTGGGTTGCAGAACGCGTCGCGGCTGTGGGAAATCGCCTTATTGATGCCCCCGAGACCCTTCATCCAACAACGCGTGCCATTCTGGAGCCGGGTCTCAAACTCAGTGCAGTAGATGCATTTAAAGGCATGTATCGCCTTAAGGATTTGCTGCGGGAGTGCGGATTTGCCTTGGCGGATATTGATGCGATCTGTGTGCCGACCATTCCGCATTTCGTTTCTGTTGATGATATCACAAACGACCCTATCGGGCCGAATTCAAGGCTTGGGACCTATACCAACTTTGTTAATCTGCTTGATATGTGCGGTATTGCTGTGCCGACAGGCGCACGCAGCGACGGTCGACCGGGCAGCCTGACCATCCTTGCACGTATGGGCGAGGACGCCATGGTAGCGTCCCTTGCCGCGGCCCTCGAAGCCGGGGCCGTGGGGGCAACCGGATGGGAACGGGATGCCGTTGCACCGCGCGCGGATACTGTTGGCGAAGATGAAATTGCCATGGTGGTCTGTGGTGCGCACATGACGGATTTGCCGCTTAATTCGGAATTGACCAGTCGCGGCGCGCGGTTGCTGAGCAAAACCAGAACGGCACCGAAATATCGTTTTTATGCTTTGGCGGGTGGTCCGCCCAAACGACCGGGGATGGTTGCGACCCCTGATGGCGGTGGTGCGATTGATGTCGAAGTCTGGGCCTTGCCAAAATCCGAGGTCGGCGGTTTCCTTGCCGGTATCCCATCACCGCTGTGTCTGGGCTCGGTAGAGCTTGAAGATGGGACCTTCGAAAAAGGTTTCCTGTGTGAAGGTGCCGGCCTTGCCGGGGCAACCGAAATCACCGGGCTTGGAAGCTGGCGCGCCTACATCAACCAAATGGCCAGCTAACCATCTAATCCGATTATAAAATTCGCAATCGTCTTACACGGAATCGCACTGTTCGGGATCTGACCTGATGGTGCGATTTGCGTTGAAAACGGTTGGATGGGTGACGGACGCGTTGTCGCACTGTAATGGATATTTGGGTGGGAAAGTGTAGTGACTTACGAAACGTCCCAATCAGAACACTGATTAAGACAGGTCTCAGAAGTTGTCCCTTTGTTTGACAGGTCAGTCAATTCCAAGTAAATGCAAACAATTCGCAGTCGCTTTTGATTGCGAGGCGGACAGGTTTTGGGAATGGTTGCGACTTTGCGCGATAGGGAACTGTTGACCTTGCTGATTGCTCATCGGGCAGAGCTTGTGAGCTATGCACGTGCAATTGTCGGCGATACCGCGCTTGCCGAAGATGTCGTACAGGATGCCTATTTTCGCCTTGAGCGCGCCCAGCAGGTGAAGCTCGATGACAAGCTTGATGAACCGGTTGGCTATATTTTCCGGATTGTGCGCAACCTAGCCATTGACGGACGGCGCCGCATCGGGCGCGAGAATACTTTTATTCAGGGCGATGCCAATGGCACGGCGGATATGGTTGCTGCCGAGGGGCCCGATCCCGAAGAAAAGGCGATCGCGCGCGGGCAGGTCCGGTTGCTTGAAAAGGCCCTGTCCCAATTGCCCGAGAAATCACGCATCGCACTTGAGATGCATCGTTTCGGTGGATGCAAATATGCCGAAATCGCCAAGCGCCTTGATGTGTCGGTTGGTACCGCGCACAGCCTGGTGACCGACGCCATCGAGCATTGCAAACAAATTCTGGCGAAAGGGGGATAAGCGAAAAAAGTCAGTGGAAAATTTGAAAATCCACCGACACCCGTTCGTTTATTCGGTAGGAGAGATACGCAAATGTGCCAGAACAGAACGACAAGCCGTAAAAGCCGCCAAACTGCTGCGGTCTGTTCTGATGCCGTTTGGAGAAATGTACGGCCATGAGCAATATGACAGCCCCCGCCACGGCAAGCGAATGGATTACCCGCCTTGCCGATGAACCCGATAACGCGACGCTGCGCCAGGCACATGACGCGTGGCTGATGGTGTCTGCCGATAACCGGGCGGATTGGGAAGAAACCCTTCTGGTCTGGCAAATGCTTGATATGACCGTGCCGGTTCATGGCGCGGAATGGGTGCATCGTGTGCGCGAAAATACCCCGCAGCAGGATCGCATTTCGCCAGCAAGCCGGCTGGCGCAAGCCACGCGCGCCAAGACACCGGGTGGGATGGTGGCGGCAAAGTCACGTGCCCGGGGTACCTGGCGTAAGGCCGGATTTGCCAGTGGTGCGATCGCAGCCCTTATGGCGCTTGCCTTGCTGGTGGTGTTGCCCGGTCTGATCGATCGGTTTGAAGCCGACTATATGACTGCCACGGCCGAGATGCGGGTGATCGATCTGCCTGACGGGTCGGTTGTGCATCTTGGGCCGGATAGTTCGGTTGCCATCGATTTTGATGCAGGGCGTCACATCACGCTGCTGAACGGGGAGGCGTTTTTTGATGTCAAACCCGATTCAGATCGCCCGTTTGTTGTTGCTGCAAAAGACACCCGAACAACGGTTCTTGGTACGGCCTTTAATGTGCGCAGCGATGCTGCCGGTGTCGATGTTGCGGTTGAACACGGTCATGTCCGCGTTGATGGTTCGGGTGTGGTAACGCCGCGTGACTTGCGCGCAGGTGACGCGGTGCATGTCATGGCGGATGCGAAAACCGTGATACGCAAAATGTCGCCAGCACTGGTTGCGTCATGGCGCAATGGGCAGTTGATTGCCAAGGATCAGGCCTTTGCCGACATGGTGGAAACTGTCGATCGCTACCATACTGGATGGGTGGTTGTGACCGATGACCGTTTGGCGGAAACGTCTTTGACCGGTTTCTATGACCTGACCGATCCGATGGCGGCTCTGCAGGCGATGGCAGATGCGCAAGGGGCTGAAATCAAGCAGATTTCTCCATGGCTGGTGTTGGTTTCGCCCAAGTAATTTCACACGTTTTCAAGGCCTTGCGCAGAAAAATCCAAGAAAATTGAAATTAATTTGAATATCGGCACGCGTCGCTTCGTTGCTTGGTTATAGGGTGAATTTAAGTATCATTTGCAAATCACCCATTTTTAACAAGCTCAATGAAGCGGAGAATATGGAATGATGGGGGATCAGTTGTCGGTCGTTACGGGGAAATGGCGCCATCGCCTTGTGGTAACGACTGCACTGTCGGTTCTGGCGCTGCCGGTGATCGGTTCGCAAGCGGGTGCAAGCGAAGAATTGCCGACAAGTATGTCGGTGACGGAAGCAGGCCGGGAACTTGCACAAGCAAGTGAAACGCACAGCTTTGACATCGCGCCGCAAATGCTGGCCGATGCGCTGGCGCTGTTTGGCCAGCAAGCCGGTGTGCAGGTTTCCGCCGACGGTGATCTGGTGCGCGGTGTCGAAACGTCCGGCGTGTCGGGTGACTACTCGACTGTCGATGCGCTGCAACGACTGTTGGCGGGGACAGGTCTGAACTATCGGGTGGCGACCAACGGTGCCATCACGATCACCAGTGCCACGCAGGGTTCGGCAGATGACAATGTCCTGTCGCCGGTGATGGTCGAGGCCAATGCATTTGCCGATGATCACGCCGGTGCAGCGGATCGGGCAAATTCGGTTTATGTCACGCGCGAGGATTTTGAGCGCCGTAATCCACAAGACGTCAAGGATGTGTTTGCGGGTCAGTCCACCGTTTCGGTCGGTGGATCGGTGCCGCTTAACCAGAAGCTTTATGTCAATGCGATCGAGGAAACCAATCTTGCAATCAGCATTGATGGCGCGCGTCAGAATAACAAGGTTTTCCATCACAGTGGTACCAATTTGATTGATCCGAGCCTTCTTAAGGCGGCTCGTGTTGATCCCGGTGTTGCCCCGGCAGATGCAGGGCCGGCGGCGCTTGGCGGGGCGATTGTGTATGAAACTGTCGATGTTGCTGATGTGCTGGAACCCGACCGTTCGCTTGGCGGGTTTGTAAAGGCCAGCTATGACACCAATAGTGAAGCCTTTACCAACGACTTGGCGTCCTATGGCCGTTCGGGTGATTTTGAACTTCTTGGCTATTTCAAATGGGCCAAGGGCGATGATTACGACGCAGGTGATGGCGATCAGGTTCCCGGTACCGAAGCAGACATGCGGTCCGGTCTGCTCAAGTCGGCCTATGAAGCGCCAAGCGGTCACCGCTTTGAACTTTCTGGCGAACAGGTGCGCGACCGAGCGCGTCGTCCATATCGTGCAAACATGACCGACCTGACAAACAGAACGCAGCCCGATGAACTGGTCTATGATATGCGCCGGCGCAACTTTACCTTTAATTACGGGCAAAGTGGTGCAGATGGTCTTTGGGATCCCAAGGCGGTTTTTGCCTATAGCGAGACCTATCTTTATGCGCCGCTTACCGAGCAGGGGCGTGGCACCACCGGCAGTTTTTCAGGCAAATTTGAAAACGACTTCCATCTGTCGGAACAGGATACGATTTCCGCCGGTGTCGATTTCTATCACGACACGGCCGAATATGATGGCCCGACCTCAGACCGCGAGGAAGAGGCTACCAACTTCGGCGGTTATGCTCAGGCGCGTATTCAGCCGGTTGATCTGTTGCGCTTGTCCTTTGGTTTGCGCGGCGATTCGCAGAAATTTACCGGTCTTGACGGTACCGAAATTGAAAATGAAGGCCTGAGCGGCAATGTCTCCGCCGCAGTTGATGTTACCGAGTTCCTGACAGTCAATGCGGGTTATTCCAATGTTTGGGGCGGTATTGCACTGGCGGAAAACTATGTAATGAACCCGGCCTGGGATTACAGCCAGGGCGTCAAACCGGTCCGTGCGGAAAACTACACCACCGGTTTTGAAGTTCATCATGAAGGGTTTTCCTTCAATGCCGGAATTTTCCGTAGCACATTTGACAATGCGCGTGATCCAGGCTGGAGCACCGGGCCGTCGGTCGTCGTTGATTTCGAAGCCCGTGGCTACAATCTTGGTGCTGGCTACAATTGGGGGGCCGGTTTTGCAAAAGCGACTTATACGGATAGCGAGATTTCTGTTAACGGCAGCTTGGCCGATTCAGACAGCACGCAGTATCTTGGTGCGCCGCTCGGTCGGGTCATTGCGCTTGAAGCAGCCCAAATGATTGAAAGCATCAACCTGACTATCGGTGGTACGATTGATGCAGCGCTGAAAAATACCGACACTGTCGATGCCGGTGGTACAGCACAGGAAGCATATGAGGTCGTCGGGCTTTATGCCGAGTACAAGCCGGAAGCCGCCGACTATCTTACATTCCGTATCGAAGCCAACAATATCTTTGATGAAGAATACGCTGATCGCGGCAGCTATGGGCAGGACTTCACCAATGTGGTTCCGCTCTATGAGCCAGGTCGTTCATTCCTTCTGCAGGCGAAAGCAACATTCTGATTTTGGCAGACAACAATGTTTAGAGCCGGGGCAGCACATGCTGCCCCGGATTTTCCTGTTTTAAGGATGGGTTATGAAAGCAGTCCTGAAAACTCTATCAATTTTTCTAGCAACCTTTTCTATTTTCTTTGGGGCACAGGCAAAGACACTTGAGGTTACGGATATTGCAGGCCGTAGCGTTAGCATCGAATTGCCGGTCAAACGTTTGGTAGTCAGCGAAGGTCGATATATCCCCTTGCTCGCACTGTTGCGGCCTGACGGTCCGCTGGAGGGTGTCTTTGGGATGATGACGCCACTTAGCTGGACCCATCCCGATATCGAGACGCAGCTTTTTGAACGCTTTCCCGAAGCGCGCGACATTCCCCTGTTTGGTGGGCGCAACAAGGACAGTGTGTCGGTCGAAAAGATCATTGATCTCGCACCCGAGCTGGCGATTTTCGGGCTAAATGATCATGGGCCCGGGGCAAAGAATGCCGAACTGATTGATCAGCTGACTGCGGCAGGCACAAAGATCGTCTTTATCGATTTCCGGTCCGATCCGCTTCACAACACCATGCCATCAATACGGATGTTGGGGCGGCTTCTCGGTGCGGAGAAGCGGGCAGAGGAATATGCCGATTTTTATCAGGCCCGCTTTGATCGCGTTGTAACGCGCGTCAGCCAAACCAAAGAGCGCCCGACTGTGTTCCTGCAAGCCCATCCTGGCCGGTTTGAATGTTGCTGGGGCATGGCGGATGGCATGTTGGGGCCGTTTGTCGAAGTTGCCGGGGGCACGAACATCGCTGATGCGGTGGCGCCGGGGCCGACGGCACAGCACACCGCAGAGTTCCTGCTAACCGAAAATCCCGATGTCTGGATCGGTACTGCGTCGGGCACCTTTGCGGAATTTAGCGACGGCGCGGATCCGGTCGCGCTTGGCGCCGGTATGACGCCCGAAGCCGCGTCGCAAAGTTTGACGCGCTATTTGTCCTCGCCGGAATTTGCAGCCCTTGATGCGGTGCGCAAGGGGCGGGCGCACAGCATTTGGCATAATTTCTATAACTCGCCATTTAACATTGTCGCGCTTGAAGCCTTCGCCAAATGGACCCATCCGGCGCTTTTCAACGACATTGATCCGATGGATACCCTGACCGAGATTTATGAGCGGTGGTTGCCGTTTGAGTTGAACGGCACCTTTAGCGCAACTGTCGGGGCAGTCCAATGACAGAGATCGGGGTGACGCTGTATCAACGGTTTGGCAGCATTCACAAGCGGCGTCTTGCGATGGTGTCGCTGTTGGCGGTCGGGGTTGTGGTGATGCTGGGCCTTGATCTTTGGGCCGGGCCAGCCGGACTTGCGTTTTCCGATATCATTTCGGGGCTGATCGACCCAGACCAGCTTGATTTGCGCCATCGCATCATTTTGTGGGATGTGCGTCTGCCGGATGCCCTGATCGCCTTGGCGGTTGGCGCGGCCCTTGGTCTTGCCGGGATCGAAACCCAGACCATCCTTGATAACCCGCTTGCCAGTCCGTTTACGCTTGGCGTGTCATCGGCCGCAGTTCTGGGGGCCAGTCTGGCAATTGTCGTCGTGCCGGTTGTGCCGTTTTTTGCCGAGGCGGCCGTGTTGCCGGTGATGGCGTTGCTGTTTGCGTTGGGGTCCGGGGTGCTGATCCTGGTGATTGTGCGATGGAGCAACGGCGCGCGTGAAACCGTGGTGCTTTTTGGTATTGCGCTTGTGTTTTTTTGCAATGCCCTGACGGCGGGTCTGCAATATATCGCCAGTGCCGAGGCGGTGCAGCAGATTGTCTTCTGGACGATTGGCAACCTGACCCGAGCAGGATGGCCAGAGGTTGCGATGGTCAGTGCCTGTTTTCTCTGTGTGTTGCCATTTTCGCTGCGCCATGTCTGGGTGATGACGCTTTTGCGTGGTGGGGAAGCACATGCGCGCAGCATGGGGATCAATGTCGCGCGGCTAAGGCTTTGGGTGATTTTGCGGGTGTCGCTTCTGGCTGCTTTTGCGGTGTGTTTTGTCGGCGCGATCGGCTTTATCGGATTGGTCGGGCCGCATATTGCGCGTTTGATGCTCGGTGAAGATCACCGGATGCTGGTGCCCGGATCGGCCCTTTGCGGGGCGTTGATCCTGTCTTGTGCGTCGTTCCTGTCAAAGGCACTGATTCCCGGTGTGATCATTCCGGTTGGTATTTTGACCGCCGTTGTTGGTGTTCCGGTCTTTCTGGGGTTGCTTTCGGGGCGGAGGCGTATGGCATGACCCTGTTTACGGCAAAAGGCATCTCCGCATTTTACGGGCGCAGCCATGTGCTTGATCGGGTTGATTTGCCCGATCTCAGCGATAATCAGGTTCTGGGGCTTTTGGGGCCAAATGCATCGGGCAAGTCGACATTGATGCGTTGCCTGTCTGGTGAAAAGCCAACCGAGGGCCAGATTGCGATTGATGGGAAAGCGCGCGCGGATATGGGCCATGACGGTTGGCATCACAGGTTGGCCTCCATGCCGCAAACGCCGCCAAACCCATCGGCCCTTTTGCCGACTGAGCTGATGTGGAGCACGGCCCGTGCGCTTGATCTTGATTTTTCCGATCAGGAACTTGGCGACCGGATCGAGGATATTTTCAAACGGCTGGGGCTGGCCGAGGTTGCGCTGTCACCGCTTCATACCCTGTCGGGGGGCAAGCGCCAATTGGTTGGTTTGGCGCTGGCACTGATGCGCGATCCTGATGTGTTGTTGCTTGATGAGCCGACATCCGCCCTTGATCTGCATTGGCGGATGGTGGTGCTTGATCTCGTACGCGAACGCCTGGCAGAGCGCGGCGGGGTTGTGATTGCCGCTTTGCATGACCTTGATCTGGCGGCCCGGTATTGCGACCGGATTGTGCTTTTACATCGGGGCAAGATCATTGCAGCCGGAACCCCGTCAGAGGTTTTGACGCCTGCCAATCTGGCACGGGTGTATCGGGTCGAAACCCGTGTTTCGTCGGATGAAGACGGCCGACCAATTGTGCATGTTATCCGTCCGCTACGGGATGTTGAGCCCGCCTGAAAATTGCACTGGTATCGGTGATCAGCCGGTCCTGAGTACCTGTGCTTCATGCAGGCGGCGATAGGCGCCATCGCGGGCCAGCAGGGCATCGTGACTGCCTTGTTCGGCAATGCCGTCCTGGGTGATGACGACGATGCGATCGGCATTGCGGATGGTCGCCAGGCGGTGTGCAATGACAAGCGTGGTGCGGCCCTTGGCGAGGTCATCGAGCGATTGCTGAATGGCCTGCTCGGTTTCGGTGTCGAGTGCTGATGTGGCTTCGTCGAGGATCAGGATCGGCGGGTTTTTCAGGAAAATACGCGCGATGGCAACCCGTTGCTTTTGCCCGCCCGACAGCTTTACGCCGCGTTCGCCAATGACTGTATCAAGGCCTGCTGGCAGGCTTGCAATCAGATCATCAAGGCGGGCACTTTTGGCGGCCGCAAGGATGTCATCCTCGCTGGCGTCAAGTCGGCCATAGGCGATGTTATCGCGCAAGGTGCCGGCAAACAGGAAGACGTCCTGCTGTACGATGCCGATCTGGCTGCGCAGGCATTTCATCGTCATGTCGCGGATATCGCTGCCATCAATGGTGATGCGACCGCCATCCACGTCATAAAAGCGCGGCACCAACGAGCATAGCGTGGTTTTGCCGGCACCGGACGGCCCGACAAAGGCTACGGTTTCGCCCGCTTCGATCTTGATGTTGATATCATCAAGGATGGTGCGATCCGGGGTGTAGCCAAAGGTGACCTTTTCAAAGGCGAGATTGCCCGACAGGACAAGGTCGTCGCGCGCATCGGGGCGATCGACAATGTCGGGTTCGGTATTCATCAGTTCCTGATAATTGCGGAAACCGGCGATGCCCTTGGGATAGGTTTCAACAACGGCGGCGATCTTTTCAAGCGGCTGGTAAAAGACGTTTACCAGCAACAGAAAGCCGACAAAGCCCCCGATGCTGAGCCCACCATTGACCACGAAATAGGTGCCAGCAATCAGGATGACGACCTGAACGATGCGCATGCCGAGATAGTTGATCGCAAGGCTGATGGCCATGATGGCATAGGCCTGCAATTTGACGGTTCGGTATTGCTCGTTATCGCGGTGAAACAGGGCGCGTTCATGATCTTCGTTGGCAAAGGCACGCACCACCCGCACACCGCCGACATTTTCCTCGATCCGGGCGTTGAAGGCGCGCACGCGTCCGAACTGGTTTTGCCAGTTGCGCGTCATATCGCCGCCAAATCGCACGACCAGCCACATCACCAGCGGTGCGATGGTCATGGCAATCAGGGCCAGCGGGGTGTGAACGGTAAACATCAGAATCAGTGCGCCGACAAAGGTCATGATGGCGACAAACAGGTCCTCTGGCCCGTGATGGGCGACTTCGCCAATTTCTTCGAGATCCTTGGTCACACGCGCTACCAGATGCCCGGTTTTCTGATTGTCGTAAAAGCGAAAGGACAGCTTTTGCAGGTGATCAAATGCACGGCGGCGCATTTCGGTTTCAATCGTGATGCCCAGAACATGCCCCCAATAGGTGACAACCGCCATCAGGCCAGTATTGATCAGATAGACAATCAACAGACCAAGGGCTGCCAGCAGGATCAGAACCCAGTCCTGTTTGGGCAGCAGGGTATCGACAAATCCGGCCACGGCGACCGGGAAGCCCAAAGATAAAAGACCCGACAAAACAGCGCACCCGAAATCCAGCAGGAACAACCGTTTGTGCGGCAGATAATAGGAAAAGAATTCTTTGAGCATGCGCGCGCATTCCAACAATAACCGACAGGGTTATGTGTATAGGAATGGTTCTTATTTGCATAGGATAAGTCCGCGAAACCCGGGTAAAAAATACGGCGGTTTGCCTGTGCTTTCTTTCCTGTGTTTGGCGCAGTTAGCTCGGAGCGATCACCCGGACCGGTGTGCCGTTCTGCCAGGCCTGAATGGCCTCGACGGTCTGGCCGTAAAATACCTTCCAGGTATTGCGGGTGACATAGCCAAGATGCGGGCTGAGCAGCAGGTGTTCGCAATGGCGCAAAGGATGGTCGTCGGGCAGCGGTTCCTCGTCATAAACATCAAGCGCGGCGCCGGCAATCTCGCCGGTATTGAGGGCCTTGATCAGCGCGTTGTCTTCAATGATCGGCCCGCGGGAGGTGTTGATGAGATAGGCCGTGGGCTTCATCACCTTGAAGTCCGGTGCGCTGATCAGTCCGCGGGTGCGATCCGACAGGCGTTGGTGGATGGTGACGAAGTCAGATGCGCGCAGCAGGTCTTCCTTCGTTGCCATGAAGGTGACGCCGAGTTCTGCGCAGCGTTCCGCGGTCAAGTTGGCACTCCAGGCGCAAACCTTCATGTCAAACGCCTGCGCCATTTTGGCGACCTTTGCCCCCAGCCGGCCAAGGCCGATGATGCCCAAGGTCGATCCTGCAAGGTCCTGACCGATCCCGACCTGCCAGCCACCGGACCGCATGGAGGCATTTTCAGCAACGATGTTGCGCGCAAGGGCCAGCATCAGCGCAAAGGTCAGTTCCGGCGTTGCGGTGGACGGGGACTCAGTGCCGCAGACCGTAATGCCGAGTTCGCTTGCGGTCGCGACATCAATGGCGTCATTGCGTTTGCCGGTGGTGACAATCAGACGCAGGTTTGGAAGCGCGCGCAGTAGATCGCCCGGAAGCGGGGTGCGTTCGCGCATGACACACAGGACCTCAAACGCGCTGAGGCGCTCAATCAGCGCATCGCGATCCGCGATGGTATCATTGAATACTGTTATCTCGCCAAATTCCTCGACCTTGGACCAGTCGGCGGATTGCAAGGCAAGGTTCTGATAATCGTCGAGGATGGCAATGCGCATGGTGGCGTGATGTCCAGAGATGTTAAGACCGAGATCCGGGGGCGTTACCCCGCCAGATGCTGGGCAAGAAATTCAACGGTGCGGGCATGCGCCACTTCGGCGGCCGGGGCGACGTAGGACGGGCGGGCTTCGTTGGCAAAGGCATGGCCGGCTTCATACATGTGAATTTCCATGCCGGGCATGGCGGTCTTGGCGTCTTCGATCATCTCGACCGGGACATGATCATCGCTTAAGCCAAAATGCCCAAGGAATGGAACGGAAAGCGGCCTATCAAGATACTGGTCCAGGCGCGTGCCATAAAACGAAACGCCTGCAGCGACATCAAGGGTCTGTGCGGTGCGAAGCGCCAACCCACCACCCCAGCAAAAACCGATCACCGCGACCTTGCCGCCATTTGCTGCCAAGGCCTGGACGGCAGCATCGATATCCTTGAGCGTGTTGGAAAGATCCGATGCCATCATCAGGCTGCGCGCGCGTTCAAAATCATCAAACGCCACGACCGAGCCGCGCTCGATCCGGTCAAACAGGGCGGGGATTGCGACTTCATAGCCAAGGGCGGCGTACTTCTTTGCAACGTCCTTGAGCTGATCGGTGACGCCAAAGATTTCCTGAAGGATTACGATCCCGCCGCGGCGTTCACCGACCGGTGCTTCAAACCAGCAATCAAGCGCGTGCCCGTCTGCGGCGGTAATGGTCTGCATCATGTCTTTTATATCCTTTGGGGCGTGGTGGCTTTGCGATGATATCGAATTGGCACGGTAGAACAATCATGATGGTGCGAGCCAAGCATGATTTTCCAATTGGCTTGCACTTTGTTAGCCGGATGTGACACCACTATGGTGTGAGGAATAAACCCTTCTATTTGCGGGATTTGCATGCCCGCAATCCCGCAAGTGATTACGCCACGCCATCAGGAGAAATCAGATCATGAAGCTTTTGCGTTATGGCCCCAAGGGGGCGGAAAAACCCGGGCTTTGTGATGCCGGTGGTGTCATCCGTGACCTTTCGGCGGTGATCGGCGATATTGATCCGACGACGATTTCGGATTAGACTTTTGCACGTATTGCCGCAATTGACCCGGAAAACCTGCCGGTGGTTTCCGGTGATCCGCGCATCGGGCCCTGTGTCGGGCGTCCGGGCAAGTTCATTTGCATTGGGTTGAACTATTCCGACCATGCCGCAGAGGCCGGGATGGAGCTGCCGCCCGAACCGATCGTGTTTTTCAAGGCGACCTCGGCGGTGTGCGGGCCGAATGACAATATCGAAATCCCGCGCGGTTCGACCAAGACCGACTGGGAAGTCGAACTGGGCGTAGTGATTGGCAAGCAGGCCAAATATGTCGATGAGGCAGATGCGCTTGATTATGTCGCGGGCTATTGCCTGACCAATGATATTTCCGAGCGGGCCTTTCAGCTTGAACATTCCGGTCAGTGGGTAAAGGGCAAAAGTGCCGATACCTTTGGCCCGATTGGACCGTGGCTGGTAACGCGCGACGCGGTTTCTGATCCGCAAAACCTTGCCATGTGGCTTGATGTCAATGGCAAGCGCTATCAGGACGGCAGCACCAAAACCATGGCCTATGGCGTGGCATTCGTGATCAGCTATTTGTCCCGCTTCATGAGCCTGCAGCCCGGTGATATCATCTCGACCGGAACCCCGCCGGGTGTTGGCATGGGGCAGAACCCGCAGGTGTTTCTCAAGCCCGGAGACGTGATGGAATTGGGAATCGACGGGCTTGGGGCGCAGCGCCAAAGCGTCGTTCAGGGCTGAACAACCCAGCCATGCAAATAGCGGGAAGCGTGAAACAGGTGGATTTCACGCCAATGTGATCGCGAGCGCATACCCTTGGAAACGCGAGATTTTCTGCCGAGATTGGCGTATTCCTGCTCATGTTCCTGCGAGAATTGCAAAAATTCTCACTCGCAGGCTTGCGGTTTGCCCGATTCAGGACATTTTTGTCAGAACAAAGTGCATTGACGTTGTCCCGCGTTGCGCGTTAAATGACCATTAGTCATTATTATTCAGCGCTCAAGCAATGTGAAATGCGTGTCCAAGGGGTATGGGGATACCGTGCGCATATTGCGCCCTTAAAGGATTGGTGATGCACATGTCTAACCTGGCGATCAAAGTGAACGACGCTTGGCCCGATGCGGTCAAATCATTGGATGTTTCGGGTGACCAGACCTCCCCTGCTGCCCATACGTCCAAACAGCAGAGCGACGCCGATAGCTTCGCATTCGCGGATATCTATCTGCGCAGCGCGCCCTGCTATCTCAAAGGTCTGATGCTGCAGGCACGCAGCGAAGACGTCAAAGCAACCCTGCGCAAGCCCGATGCCGGACTGCTGGCGTTTGAAAAAGGCGCATGCGAGCTGAGCGCGACCTCACTGTTTCTGACGGTTGCGATGTCGGCCGCTGACGAAGCAAGCCTTGCTGAAATGCAGGCCTATTTCGAAGACAAGCTGCGGAGCCTGGCACCGCAGACCAGCTTTGAGATCGATTGGCGAAATAAGTGACGACTGGTCACGTATTTGTGATTAAAAAGCCCGTTCAGATCTGAACGGGCTTTTATTTTGTTTGCTCGGTCGGAAGGTGTTTCTGATTACGACCCGTTCCGGGCGATCAGGATATTGCTTAAAAACGCGCTGAGCGCCCCGTACCTGTCAAGCGGCAGAACATGGGAAATATACTGATCCGGGCGGACCAGAACCATGCAGCCCTGATCACGATCAATGCCGCGCATGTCAAAGATGTCATCCCCTGATTTCAGGTCCGGGCAGTAGATCTTTTCATAATCGACCAGGTCGTATTTGCCTTTGCGCGGCAGCAGGAGCTTTGGCATGGCCTCGATCGCAAGGCTGCGATGGGGCTGCTGGAAAATGGCGCGGACATCCAGCACGCTGTCTTGGTCTTCGCCGTCGCGATTAAATTTCACCATTGGTGAAATCGGCGCGGTTTGCAGAAAATCACACAGCGCATGAATGCCAGCACCAGGCTGCCCGCGATCGTCCTTGCCGGCAAAGGCATACAGCCGCCAGCGCCCATCTGCCTTGGCGCAATGCCCCAGATGAACCGGCTTGGCATCAGACAGGCGCACCACCGGTGCCGAATGGAAGCGCATGCCAATAACAAGACCCTTTGCCAGATCCTGATGGGTGTCAGGCCCGGTCAGGACGGATGGCGTATATCGGGTGGCGGTGCCGGCAGTAAAGCGGCCCTGCTGGATGAAGTATTTCTGGAATTCCTGCGGATCAACGCCGGTGCTGTCGGTTTTGCCGTCCTCGTTCGGCCGCGCACTGAACATCTTGGCGAACTTGCCGTCAAAATCGATCAGTTCCTTGGCGATCGCCTGGCGTTCCTCGGAATAGCTGTGCAGGATTTCCGGCTTGATCCGACCTTCAAGAACACCCGCCAGCTTCCAGCCAAGATTAAAGGTATCCTGCATTGAAACATTCATGCCCTGACCAGCCTTCGGGCTATGGGTGTGGCAGGCGTCACCGGCAATAAAAACATTGGGAATGCGCGTCGCCGAAGCCTCGCCATTGAGGTTGTCGAACTTGTCACACAGGCGCTGACCGATTTCATAAACCGACCACCAGGCGATTTCCTTCACTTCCAGCGTATAGGGATGCAGGATCCGCTGGGCGGCGGCAATCAGATGGTCTGATGTGATGTTGCGGCTGGCAACGCGCTCGCCCTCGGCCAGTTTGTCGAGCTCGACATATAAACGCACCAGATACCCGCCTTCGCGCGGGATGATCAGGACGTTGCCCTCATTGGCGGAATGAATGGTCGCCTTTTTGCGGATATCGGGGAAGTCGGTGACGCACAACACATCCATAACCCCCCACGCCTGATGGGCGGAATCCCCACGCAGCTCGCGGCCCAAGGATTTGCGCACAGCACTGCGTGCCCCGTCACAGCCAACAACATAGCGCGCCTTGACGGTTTCGCGGCGTCCTGCGTTATCCGCATCGGTGCGCTCCAGGGTGACCGTCACCGGATGGCTGGGGCTGCTTGCAGTGCCAGCCTTGGGATCGATGGCAACATCAATCACCTGGCGGGAATAGTCCGGCTCCAACCGGTTCGGGGCATTGCGCATCACATCAAGGTAGAAATCATGCACGCGCGCCTGGTTCAAGATGACATGCGGGAATTCCGACAGGCCATCTTCGGTATCCTGAATGGTATCGGTGCGGGCAATCTTGCTGCGATCCGCCGGATCGGGCTTCCAGAAGGAAACCTCATTAACCCAATAGGCTTCTTTCAATACCCGCTCGGCAAAGCCGAAGGTATTGAACATCTCGATCGTGCGGCACGCAATGCCATCCGCCTGACCCAGTTCCATCGGGCCATCTTTCTGATCAACGATGCGGGTCGTGATGTTGGGGAAGGCTGCCAATTGCGCGGCAAGCGTCAGGCCCGCCGGGCCGTTGCCAACAATCAGAACATCCACTTCCTTGGGCAGGGCATCGCCTTGCAACGCACTGCTTTGCGTGTTGGCCGGTTCGATGGTCGGATCACCGGCGCGAAAACCGTCGAGATGGAATTGCATGATTGTTCCTCCGAATTGGACAAATCTCCGAAGTTGCGAAATAACAGGCACTACGGATTGTTATATAATTTGTGTACTAATGATAAGTATGCTTACTATTAGTCGGACTGTCAAGCTGACGGCCCGATCAGGAGGTGCGCGTGAGTGAAGTTGATCAGATGCCAGGCCATCTTATCCGGCGTTTTCAACAGATTGCCGTGGCCATCTTCCACGCCGAGGTCGCCAAGACCGGGATCGACCTGACCCCGGTGCAATATGCCGCAATGGCCAAAATCGCCGAGATTGATGGTGTGGATCAGGCGACTCTGGCCGGCCTGATCGCTTATGACCGCGCGACCATCACCGGTGTCGTCGATCGTTTGGTGCAGAAAGGCTATATCGAACGCGTTGTCAGCACCCGCGACCGCCGTGCCCGCGAACTCCACCTAACCGACATAGGCCGGGACACCTTCGCCAAAGTCAGCCCCGCCGTCCTGCAAGCCCAGAAAAGCATGCTGGCCGGTCTGGACGGGGCAGAGCAGTCAGAACTGCTACGCTTGATGGCAAAGGCGATTGATGCGGGAAATGAGCAGAGCAGGGCACCGCTCAAAAGCTCAAATCATTCGAGCCAGTAATATTGTTGGGTGTTTGGGCGCTTTCCTCAGTTTGTTGTGATCTATAGATAATGGAGATCACCGCTGCTGAAGAAGATGTGGCCTCTAAGCACAGTTCTGCCAATTGACGGCTCGCTGTTCGACGATGTTGAAGGTTTAACGCTAGTGCTAAGGAGGCTCTAGCATGGGCTCGTACTTCTTTGTTGCTAGAACCAGGAAAAGCACTCGCAATGTATGCTTCAAGCATTCGTTTTGCGTCAGTTTCGCTAGCTTCTACCCCATCTAATGTCACATGTATGCTCGGATTAAAAACAGCTTGCGCGAGAGAGATTGTTGCTTCTCTGCATATAAGTCCTATCGCTTGCCAATCTTCTTCGTCGCTTCCAGCTTGAAATAAGCTACGTGCTTTTGCTAGAGAGCGGTCCAGCCTCTCCCATCCGGTTGTCTCTCTCGGTTCAGAGGGCAATTTGGAAGTTTTCGATATAGTCTCAATCGCTGAGGCGAACAGGTTGCGAATATAGAAGCGGCGATCTTTATACTGGGGGAGATTATTCGACCAATACCTGTACCAGTCCCAAAGATCTTCATGAGGGTTCTCATAGGGGAAGTCTCTCGGGCTTGATTCTTGAATTCGTGCTGATCTGGCCCTGTAGTAATCATTGACGTCCTGGATACGAGCCCCGCCGGTGGCGACGTCAATCATCATCTGTCTATGAATAATAAGCTCTGCGAGAAGTTTTTCACTACTTTCGCGGCGGCTTGAGCCATCTGAGGTTACAATAATGTCTTCTGGTGATTGCTTGTTCGAATAATTGGCTGCTATCGCCTCAGCGATCCGTTTGCGATCCTCGGGAGGGAGTTGTTTGAGTGCTTCATCAATTGGTGAAGCGGCTTTAATGCGCGCTTCTGTAGTGTTAAGGCCCAAAAAATCCTGTCCATCGACGAGTTCAGATGAGCACGTGCGAAGGAGCATCGATAAATCGTATCGCTGCAAGGACTCCAGAAACCGACACGCATCCTGTGTTGAATTCACTTTGAGCACCCTAAGCTTTAAAATATTTCGAAGTCTGCTTGGCTATTAGTTCAGGTACATTTCACAAAACTTATCCTACCACAAACCTGTTCCGTGCCCCACGCACAACGTGGGTAATGTGCTCAGCAATCGCCGCGACACTCCGCGTGTCCTTGGTGTCCGGGTGCTGGAGCATCCAGTAGTTGCGGGTGAACCGGATTTCGGGGAGCAGGCGGACGAGGTCGGGGATGCCTTCGGTGGCGTAGTCGTGCAGGATGCCGATGCCATATCCGTTGCGCACCGCCTCCATCTGGGCGACCACACTGCCGCATTCAAAGCGCCGTTTCATCAGCTTGCCAAGGCGGGCGGCGTAATCAAGCGCGCGGCTGTAAATCAGATCTTCGATATGGGTGACAAACAGCCGGTCTGTCAGATCGGCCTCGGTTTCGACCGCGCCAAAGCGTTCGATATAGGATGTCGTGGCATAGACACTCAGCGTGTAGTCGGTGAGTTTACTGATCACCAACCGTCCCTGTTTGGGGCGATCAAGCGTGATGGCGATATCGGCTTCGCGTTGCGATAGGGAAAATGTGCGGGGTAGTGGGACCAGCTGAATGACAAGGTCGGGGTGATTCGATGCAAAGTGAGCCAACTCACTTGCCAGAAAATAGTTGCCCAATCCATCCGGCACGCCAACGCGGACGGTGCCGCTGATGAGTTCCGACTGGTTGGAAACGGCGGTGCCCGCCCGCAGAAAGGCCGATTCAGCGGCCTCTGCCGCCTGCATCAATTCCTGTCCCGCCGGGGTCAGGTCCGATCCGGTGGTGCGCCGTTCGATCAGCTTAGTGCCAAGTTCCTGCTCAAGCGCAGTCAGTTGCCGTCCCACCGTCGCATGGTTGAGGCCAAGCTGGCGGGCCGCCGCCAAAATCTGGCCATGCCTGGCGACAGCAAGGAAGATGCGAAAGCGATCCCAATCCATGGCGGGTGTGGTCCTATGGTGGCTTTAAATTTTGCACATCGAATTTGCGGAAATGATAATTGATGTGCATCCCTGTGCATAGTCATAGTGGGATCAGGTTATTAGGGTCAGGACCTATTAATTTGATTTGAATGGCAGACGTTATATTTGCAAACTCCAAGGAGAAGCCCGCCGGTCGGGTCGGGATCCCGGACAAGGGATTTGACGCTGGAGTTTGCAAATATAACGTCTGTCCTCCGGATTAAACGGATGTGCACGGGCTACTTTGTCGTAAAACTTTGAAAGATAAATATCTTCCTGCAGTTTTACTCCGCGTATCCGCACAAATCTGTTTAACCATTCACACCAAATTAATAGGTCCTGACCCTAGGGGAAAAGCCCCATCTAGTATTAAGATCGTCCCACTGATCATCAGGTTTATCGGGAGAAACCCAATGGCAACCCAACTTACCCATTACATCAACGGCAAACGCGTTGCCGGTACGTCCGGTCGTTCCGCACCGGTCTTCAATCCGGCAACGGGTGCCGAAAGCGCGACCGTAGATCTCGCGTCCAAGGCTGAAGTCCGCGCTGCTGTTGAATCGGCATCGGCCGTTGCAGCCGAATGGGCCGCAACCACGCCGCTGCGCCGTGCGCGTATCCTCAACAAATTCCTGGGCATCCTCGAAGAGCGTTCCGAAGAACTTGCTGCCGCCATCACGGCCGAGCATGGCAAGGTTCTGTCCGATGCGCTGGGTGAAGTCACCCGCGGGATCGAGGTTGTTGAATTCGCAACTGGCGCGCCGCAGTTGCTCAAGGGTGAGTTCACCGAGAATGTCGGCACCAAGGTTGATAGCCATTCAATCCGTCAGCCGCTTGGCATCGTTGCCGGTATCACGCCGTTCAACTTCCCGGCCATGGTGCCGATGTGGATGTTCCCGGTGGCGCTTGCATGCGGTAACTGCTTTATCCTGAAACCGTCCGAGCGTGATCCGTCTGCATCCCTTCTGCTGGCAGAATGGCTGACCGAAGCCGGTCTTCCGGATGGTGTGTTCAACGTTGTTCAGGGTGACAAGGAAGCGGTTGATGCGCTTCTGTTTGACCCGGACGTATCAGCCATCAGCTTTGTCGGCTCCACCCCGATTGCCAAATACATCTATGAAACCGCGACTGCGCAGGGCAAACGTTGCCAGGCACTTGGTGGTGCGAAAAACCACATGATCATCATGCCGGACGCCGACATGGATCAGGCAGTTGATGCCCTGATGGGCGCTGCTTACGGTTCGGCTGGCGAGCGTTGCATGGCAATTTCGGTCGCGGTGCCGGTTGGCAAGGAAACCGCCGATACCCTGATCGAGAAACTGGTTCCGCGCATCAATGAACTGCGCGTTGCGCCGGGCACCGATCCGGCGGCGGAAATGGGCCCGCTGGTCACCGCTGCACACCGCGACAAGGTTGTTGGTTATATCAACAAGGGTGTCGAAGAAGGTGCCAAGCTTGTCGTTGATGGCCGTGACATCAATCTGCAGGGCTATGAAGATGGTTACTTCGTCGGTGGTACCCTGTTTGATGACGTTACCCCGGATATGAGCATCTACAAGGAAGAGATTTTTGGCCCGGTTCTGTCGGTTGTGCGTACCGATGATTTCGACATCGCAGCCAATCTTGTTGATGATCATGAATATGGCAATGGTACCGCGATCTTCACCCGCGATGGCGACACCGCGCGTGAATTTGCGGCCCGCACCCAGACCGGCATGGTCGGCATCAACGTGCCGATCCCGGTCCCGATGGCCTTCCATTCGTTTGGTGGTTGGAAAGCATCGCTGTTTGGTGACCACCACATGCATGGCCCGGAAGGTGTACGCTTCTATACCAAGCTTAAAACCATCACCTCGCGCTGGCCGACCGGCATTCGCAAGGGTGCTGAATTCGTTATGCCGACCATGAAGTAAGTGATGAAATAAGCATTGCGATCATCGCAATGAAGAAGGGCGCGCAAGGTTTGCTTTGCGCGCCCTTCTTGGTTCTGAAAGCCGAACTACTTGGCGAAGCCGTCGGGTTTGGCAGGATCAATCGCCTCCATTATTTCGCCGGGGATGAAGACGCGGAAGGTCGCACCACGCCCGGGCGGGCTTTCGGCCCATATCTTGCCCTGGCAATGTTCGACAACATGCTTGGCAATCGCCAGGCCAAGGCCGGAGCCAGAGGGTTTTGGCTTGTCGTCGGCGTATTTGCCGCCGCGTGAGAATTTGTCAAAGATGATCTCAAGCTCGTTGGCGGCGACCCCTTTGCCGTTATCGGTGATCGAGACCAGATAGCCGCCATCCATGGCCTCGCCGCGCACGGAAACCTCGGGATGGTCGGGGTCAGAGAACTTGGCAGCGTTGGACAGCAGGTTGATAAAGACCTGTGTCAGACGGTCCCGGTCGACATGCAGAAGCACCGAATTGCGAGAATATTCCTTGGTCAGGACAACGCCCTTGGCGTCAAATACGCCTTTAACCGCCTCGATGCTTTCATCAAGGACGGTGCGTGGATCAACTTCGACCGCGCGCCAGTCGGAATGACCGGCCTCAAGACGGGCAAGATCAAGATGATCGTCAATCAGTCGTGTCAGACGTTCGCTTTCGCGGACAATGATTTCAAGGAACCGGTCGGTCTGTTTCGGATCAAGGTTGGGGGAATCGACCAGAATTTCCGAAAAGGATCGGATCGAGGTCAGCGGGGTTCTGAACTCGTGGCTGACCATGGTCAGGAATTCATCCTTGAGGCGATCGAGTTCCTTGAGCCGTTCATTGGCCGCGCGCAGTTCGGCTGCTGCCTGTTCAAGCTCATGGGATTTTTGTTCAAGGCGCTGGGAATATTCGATGACGTGCGATGTTTCTTCGAGGATCTCAAGCACTTCATCAAGGCTGACCATCTCGCCCTTGGCGACAGATGACACCATCACACGGGCTGATGCCGCGCCGATGGACCCGGCAAGTAACCGCTCGGTAAAGGCAATCATGTCGGCATCGGCTTCGCCCTTGCCGCGCCACGTGGGATCGATGCTGCGATCAAACTGGCGGAAGGATTGATAGGCACGATCACGGCCCAGAAACCGTTCTACCAGTTCATACAGATCATTGGCCGAGGCCGAGGAGCGCCAGATCACTGTGTCCTGGCCTTTGCGCGAAAAGGCATCAACAAACAGGGTGGCCTGGATGCGTTCAAGCGCGCTTGGTTCGGTAAACAGACTGATCAACACATAGGCCGCGGTATTGAGCGAAATCGACCAGATCAGCGCATGGGTCAGCGGGGCGAAATCCGTCAACCCAAACAGGCTTTCGGGGCGCAGCCACGGATGGCCAAAGGCGCCATTCAGGATAAGCGACGGGTCCATCCAGCCACTATCGGCAAGCGATGGCAGCAGAAGCGTATAGCCCCAAACCGCAAACCCGATGGTGAGTGCGACTTGTGCGCCGGTGCGTGTGCCGCCCTTCCAATACAGCCCGCCAATCATGATCGGGATGAATTGCGCGATGGCGGCAAAGGAAATCAGGCCGATTTCGGCCAGGGCATCGCTGGCCCCAGCAGATCGGTAATAGGCAAAGCCAAGAAACACCACGACAACGATCGAGGCCCGCCTGATAAAGATCAAAAGCCCGGTCAGATCATCGCGTTCGGTCAGACGCAGCGGGCGAATGCGCAACAGGGCCGGTACGATCAGGTCGTTACAGACCATGGTCGAGAGCGCAATGGTCGCGACGATCACCATGCTGGTACTGGCCGAAAGACCCCCGACATAGGCCAGTAGTGCCAGCATGGATTGGTCTTCAAAGAGCGGGACGGAAATCACAAAGAAATCCGGGTCCGACCAGACCGGAAGGGCGCCAAGCCCGGCCAGCGCAATTGGCAGGACAAACAGGTTCATCGCCAGAAGATAAAGCGGAAAGGCCCAGCTTGCGGTGGCGAGATGACGTTCATCGACATTTTCAACAATGATGACCTGAAACTGGCGCGGCAGACACAGAATGGCGGCCATCGAAAGCATCATCAGGGTCAGCCAGCGCGAACTGCCATCTTCAGGCAGGACCAGCAGTTTTTCCGTATCGGTATTTGCAGCAGACTGGGCAAACAGATCCCCAAGCCCGTCATACATGACAAAGCAGACAAAGAACCCGACTGCCAAAAGGGCGAAAAGCTTGACCAGGCTTTCAAAGGCAATGGCAGCGACCATGCCTTCGTGATGTTCATCAGCATCAATAAAGCGCGTGCCAAACAGAATACCAAACAAGGTCAGGCCGACCGCGGCCCAGAAGCCGCTATCGGAAAAGATGCTGACGGTTTCACGCACCGGCTCGATCATGCCGTGATCCCAGACCGTGAGTACTGTGTAGCTGGTGGCGATTGCCTTGAGTTGAAGCGCGATATAGGGGGTGGTGCCGATCACCGCGATCAGGGTCACGAGGACTGAAAGCTGTGTGCTTTTGCCATAGCGTGACGAGATAAAGTCGGCGATCGAGGTAATGCGATGGGCCTTGGAAATGCGCAGCATCTTGCGCAGCAAGAACCACCAGCCAAGAAAGATCACGGTCGGGCCCAGATAGATCGTAAGGTATTCAAGTCCGTTGCGGGCCGCCGTGCCGACCGCGCCATAAAACGTCCAGGACGTGCAATAGACCGCGATGGACAGGGTATAGACCGTCGGGTTGCGGACCCAGGAATGGCCATCACGTGCGCGTTTGTCGCCCCACCACGCAATCGCATAGAGCAGGCCGACATAAATCAGCGAGACAAGGATGACCAGTTCCGAGGACAGCATGTGCTATTTCCTCTCGGCCTGGGCTGCGTGGCGAAGCGCGCTTGTCAGAACGGCGCACAACGCAATCAGGATGCCCCATCCGGCAAAGAAATAGACAAACAGGATCGGCAGGCCAAGGATGGTGCCATCAAGGGAAAACATCCCGACAATCGGCGGCAGCCAGATAAACAAAGCCACCAGCATCAGCGCAAGAGCCCGTTCGGTAAGTCTGCGTGGCGGTGTGATGGCGGCCTCCTGCCGGTTGGAGAAGAACGCGAAGCCGCGTTTCAGTTTGCCGCGCGTTCAAGCAGGGCTTTGACCCGGGAAACGACGTCGCGGGTTGAAAACGGCTTGGTGACAAAATCATCCACGCCAAGTTCCAGCCCCTTGCGGCGGTCCACTTCGCGGGTTTTGGCGGTCAGCATCATGATGGGAATTTGTCGGGTGTTTGGATCGTTACGCGTTGCGCGCACGACTTCAAACCCGTCACAGACGGGCATCATGACATCGAGCAGCACCATGTCGGGGATGTCGCGCGCGATCATGGAAATCGCCGTGCGGCCATCGGTGGCGACGCTGACGTCATAGCCTTCCTTTTCCATCAGAAAGCTGAGTGATTCGACAATTGTTTCCTCGTCTTCGGCAATCAAGACCTTTGGTCTCTCACTCAAGGACGTTCTCCCGATTTTTCGGATTGTTATATTCCCAATCCTAACGGCTTATGACCCGAATGATAATGCTACTTTGGGGTGGTATGCATAAGGCAACGCTTGTGATCGCGATTGCCGATCATTTCGTGGCGGTTTTCGGTGTGCCGTCGGCCATTTCATAGGCCCGCTGGGCGCAATCTTCGCGCGGGCACTGGCGGCAGGAAATGCCAACCGGAACGGCGGATTCCGGGCGATCAAGAGACAATCGGTCGCCATAAACCACATCATTGGAAAAGGCCGTATCACAGCCGATCATCACCGAATGGACCGAGCGCGGCACACCATAACCGCCCGCACCGGATCGCAGGGCGCGCGCGATAAACAGGTATTCGCTGTTATCGGGCAGGCGGACGAATTGCGGGATGACGCGTTCGGGGGCGGTATAGGCTTCATGCACGACCCAGCGCGGGCAGGCCCCGCCATAACGTGGCAATTGCAGGCCGGATGCGGAAAAGCGTTTGGAAATGTTTCCGGCAATATCGGTGCGCACCAGATGGAACGGAATGCCTTCGGCGCCTGGGCGACGCAGTGTGGTCAGGCGGTGGCAAATTTGCTCCCAACTTGCGGCGTAACGCTGCTGAAGAAGTTCGATGTCATGGCGCATGCTACGCGCATCATCCAAAAACAGATCATAGGGAAACAGCAAGGCAGCCGCACCGTAGGATATCAGTGCTTCGGAGGCGCGCACGCGTCCGGCGTCACTGCCGATCTGGGCCTGATCAAGGATTTCGTTGATCGGCTCGGCGGCCTCAAGCCGGCAAATGGTACGCGCAGCCTGAAAACGGGCCGAGGTGATCGGCAGCGCACGCGAGATGCGAAGCGTGTTGTTCTTGGCATCCCACTGATGGCCGCTGGTCAAAAAATCCTCTGAGGGCAGGCGTTCGATCCGGGTTTTGTGGGTATCTTCAAGATAGTTGATCAAATCCGTCAGATAGAGCCCGCCTTCAGGATCGATGGCCGGGCGCATCTTGTTGGCGTGGTCTTCGAGTGTCGGGAAGTGGTTGGCATTGTCATAAAGCAGATCATCGACTTCCTCGGCCGGGCTGGCGGCCGGGCGGCCGGCTTCGCCACGTTCAAGGAAGTTGAAAATTTCGGTCGCGGATTCCGCCAGGCGCTGGGATTCCCGCACCAGTGTCGCGTTAAAGCGCGCGCGCTGATCGGGCGAGAGATCATCATAATCATCGAAAATCTCGGCCACCGTGCGGATCGAGGTAATGCGCGTCAGGATTGAATGGCTGGCCTCGGTCAGGAAGGGGTCGTGGCTAAGGCGTTCTGACAGGGCATCGATATCATCAAGGCCACTGCGGTAGGCGCGATAGAGCGAAAGAAAGGCCGTGATCATGCCGGGGGCGGCAGCGATCATGGCCGGGAAATCGCGGCTTTCGACCGGGGTCGTGCGAAAGACCGGGTCTGACGCCGCCTCGGCCAGATCAGACAGCAACCGGCTTTCCTCAGACCCCGATAAAGTATGCGGGTGAATTTCGAGCGCCTCGGCGATCCGCATCAGCAATCCGCCCCCGATCGAGCGGCGGTTATGTTCGATCAGATTAAGGTAAGAAGCCGAGATGCCCGAAGCCTTTGCCAGGGCATTCTGGGTCATCCCGATGTCTTTTCTGCGACCGCGAATGCGGTGTCCGATGGGGGCCTGACGCGCCATACTAAAGTCTTACCTGTTGACAAGATTTACAAATTTTCAAAACGCTCATCTATATATTTACAAAAAAACCTTTTTATATCAACTAGGTGTTGATTCATTTTCAATTGCTCCTCATTGTTTTGACAGGTCGTTAAGAAAAAGAACCAAATTCCAGACCTCAGATTTCTCTGAAACAGATCCCAAGACATTGGGGAGGAAAACCATGTCGGAGACTAAGCTTATCGGAAATGTATCTCGTCGTACGATCCTGAAGGGATCCGCGGCAACCACAGGTGCAGCCCTCATTGGCGGCACTTTCCCGATGCATTTCATCAAGAACGCGCATGCCCAGACCTTCCGTGGCGACCCGGGCAGTGCTGCCAGCGTCAAACTCGGTTTCAACGTGCCGCAGACCGGCCCGTATGCCGATGAGGGTGCTGACGAATTGCGTGCCTATCAGCTTGCGGTCAAGCACATCAACGGCGAAGGCGACGGTGGTATGATCAATACCATGAAACCGCTTGAGCTTAAGGGTAACGGCATCCTCGGCAAGAAGGTCGAGTTCGTGACCGGTGATACCCAGACCAAGTCCGATGCCGCGCGTGCTTCTGCCAAGCGTATGATCGAAAAAGACAATGTGGCGATGGTTACCGGTGGTTCGTCCTCTGGTGTGGCAATTGCCGTGCAGGGTCTTTGCCAGGAAATGGGCGTCATCTTCATGGCGGGTCTGACCCACTCGAACGACACTACCGGTAAAGACAAAAAGCGTTATGGCTTCCGCCACTTCTTCAACGCTTACATGTCCGGTCAGGCGATCGCACCGGTGCTGCTTGACGAGTATGGCAACGAGCGCCGCGCTTACCACCTGACGGCCGATTACACCTGGGGCTGGACCCAGGAAGAATCGATCAAGGCCGCGACCGAGAATATCGGTTGGGAAACTGTGAACACCGTTCGTACCCCGGTGGGTGCAGGTGACTTCTCGCAGTACATCACCCCGGTTCTGAACTCTGGCGCAGATGTCCTGATCCTGAACCACTATGGTAAGGACATGGTCAACTCCCTGACCCAGGCCGTTCAGTTCGGTCTGCGTGACAAGCAGGTGAATGGCAAGAACTTCGAAATCGTTGTTCCGCTGTATTCCCGCCTGATGGCACAGGGTGCTGGCGAAGCTGCAAAAGGTATCCTTGGGACCACCAACTGGCACTGGTCGCTGACGGATGCCGGTTCGCAGGCCTTCGTGAAATCGTTCGGTCAGGAATACGGCTTCCCGCCGTCCCAGGCTGCGCATACCTGCTACGTCCAGACGCTGCTTTATGCAAACGCCTGCGAAATGGCCGGTACCTTTGCACCTTGGGAAGTCATCAAGCAGCTCGAAGGCTTCGAGTTCGATGGCGCGGGCAACGGCCCGACCCTGTATCGTGCAGAAGATCACCAGTGCTTCAAAGACGTTCTGGTTGTGCGTGGTAAAGAAAACCCGCAGTCCAACTTCGACCTTCTCGAAGTCGTTAAGAACGTTCCGCGTGCACAGGTCGAGTATCCGGCCGACATGTTCGGCGGAGAACTGGGCCCGTATCAAGCCTGATACACCCAACATTGATGCAAGCAGGGCCGACCATTCTCCCAATGGTCGGCCCGTTTGCCCTCTGGCCTCGGCCTGTACGACTTTTGACTAAGTCCCTTACGAATACGCGGCGGATAACCTGATGGACGCTATATTTCTTCAAATCCTGAATGGTCTGGACAAGGGCGGTGCCTATGCACTGATTGCACTTGGCCTGACCCTGGTGTTCGGCACGCTTGGCGTGGTGAACTTTGCACATGGGGCCATCTTCATGATGGGGGCCTTCTGTGCGGTTACGGTGGAAAAACTCCTGACCCTGTCAGTCAAGGTCAAGGATGAGTCAGTAACATTCTTTGATGCCTACAAGGAAACGCCCTACCTCGAACTGTGGTTTGGCGATACCGGTACGGCGATCATTGATTGGTCGGTGCCAATATCCATCATTCTGGCAATACCGGTGATGTTGTTGATCGGCATTGTCATGGAACGCTCTCTCATCCGGTATTTCTACAAGCGTCCACACGCCGAACAGATTCTTGTGACCTTTGGTCTGGCCATTGTTCTTCAGGAACTGGTCAAGGCGACCTTTGGCGCAAACCCGATCCCGCAAGGCGCACCTGACATTGTTGCAGGTTCTGCTGCCGTCGGGGCGATCTTTGGTCTGGGCGAAGCCGTGGTCTATCCATGGTGGCGTCTGATTTATCTGGCATTCTCGCTGACGACGATTGGCCTGGTCTTCTCCTTCCTGCATTTCACCACCTACGGGATGGTGGTCCGTGCCGGGATGGCGGACCGTGAAACGGTCGAATTGCTGGGCATCAATATCGAACGTCGCTTTACGATTGTGTTTGGCATCGCGGCCGTGGTCGCGGGTCTGGCAGGCGTGATGTACACGCCGGTTCTGCCCCCGGATTACCATCTGGGCATGGACTTCCTGGTGCTGTCATTCGTCGTCGTTGTTGTGGGTGGTATGGGCTCCTTGCCCGGTGCGGTGGCCGCTGGCTTCCTGCTGGGGATCCTGCAGTCCTTCTCGTCCATGACCGAGGTGAAAGACATCTTCCCCGGGATTGACCAGATCATCATCTACCTTGTTGCCGTCGTCATTCTGCTGACCCGTCCGCGCGGTCTGATGGGACGCCGGGGCGTGATGGAGAGCTAAAAAAATGTCCAATACAAAAATCGTCTCGCCCAAAAAAGATATGATCTTCATGGCCATCCTGTCGGCCGTGGTCCTGACCATGCCGCTGTGGCTGCAGCCTTTCGGGGCGGCCTATCCGGACCTGATGCAGAAATTCATGATCTTTGGCATCTTTGCCATCGGCTATAACATCCTGTTTGGTCTGACCGGCTATCTGTCCTTTGGTCACGCAGCCTTTCTGGGTGTCGGGTCCTACACCGCGGTGTGGTCATTCAAGTTGCTTTCGATGAATGTCATTCCGGCATTGATCTTTGGCACGGTCCTGTCGGGGCTGTTTGCGCTGGCCATTGGCTTTGTGTCCTTGCGCCGTTCGGGGATTTACTTCTCGATCCTGACGCTGGCCTTCGCTCAGATGTCCTATAACCTGGCCTATTCGGTTCTGACCCCGATCACCAATGGTGAAACCGGTCTGCAGCTTGAACAGGCTGATCCGCGCGTGCTGGATCGCATGTCGGGCATCGTCAATGACGGATCGCTTCCGACCCCGAACCTGTTCGGGATTGAAGGCATCGGTTATTCGGGCTTCTATATCTGTGCGGCCCTGATGCTGATTTCGTTCTTCATTTACTTGCGTATCTTCCGCTCGCCCTTCGGGCTTAAGCTGCGCGCGATCAAGTCGAACCAGAACCGTATGGGTTATACCGGGTTCAGCACGCGCCCCTATCTGATGACCGCCTTTGTCATCTCGGGCATGTATGCCGGTCTGGCCGGTTCGCTTCTGGCGGTGACCGATCCGCTGGCCGGGGCAGAACGCATGCAGTGGACGGCATCGGGCGAGGTCGTTCTGATCACGATCCTTGGTGGTGTTGGCACGCTGATTGGTCCGCTTCTGGGTGCTGGTATCATTAAATACTTCGAGAACATCTTCTCGGCCTTTAACGATACCGTGCTTCTCAATGCCTTTTCCTTCCTGCCTGATTGGTTGGCACACCCGGTCGCATCCGTGGTTGGCCTGTTTGTTGGCGAAGGCTGGCATCTGACCCTTGGCCTTGTCTTCATGCTGATCGTGATCTTCCTGCCCGGTGGCATCATGGAAGGTATCAGTCGCCTGACGCGTCTGGTGACCAACCGTGACAAAGCCGCGCCGAAATCCGGCGACCATGAAAACAAAGAAAAAGAACAAACATCGGCGGGGGAGGTCTGATCCATGTCCGAATACATTCTTGACGTCACCGACGTCGACAAGAACTTTGGCGGTCTGCAGGCGCTTTCCGATATCAACCTTCGGGTCAAGGAAGGCACCGTGCACGCGATCATCGGACCGAACGGTGCGGGCAAGTCGACATTGCTGAACGTGATTGTCGGACGTCTGGCACCCAGCCGTGGCCGTGTGTTGCTGGGCGATCAGGTTCTGACCGGCAAGGAGCCGCACGAGATCAACCAGCTTGGTGTTGCGCGTGTTTTCCAGACGCCGGAAATCTTCCCGGAACTGTCGCTTTTACAGAACGTGATGGTGCCGGCCTTTGCCAAGCGCGAAGGCATTTTCAAAATGAACTTCCTCAACAGCCTGTTTGCGGAAAAAGAAGTCCTCGAACAAGCCGAGCACCTTCTTGAGGATGTCGGCTTGCTTCAGCACAAGGATCACCTGGCCGGTTCGATGTCGCGCGGTGACAAACGCCGTCTCGAACTTGCCATGTGCCTGGGACAACATCCCAAGCTGTTCCTGCTTGATGAGCCGACCGCGGGCATGGCGCGCCATGACACCAACCGCACGATTGATCTGCTCAAACGGATCAAGGAGCGCGGCATGACCAAGGTGATTATCGAGCATGACATGCATGTTGTGTTCAGCCTGGCCGATCGCATCAGTGTTCTCGCACAGGGGGCCATCATTTGCGAAGGCACCCCGGAAGAAGTCCGCAATGACCCACGCGTCAAGGAAGCCTATCTCGGAGGGGAAGCAGAATGAACGCGCTGCCAAAACAGGAACCTGTCCGTAAACAGGGTGGCGATCCGGCCTTTTTCTCGGTCTATGATATCCATGCCTATTACGGTGAAAGCTACATCGTTCAGGGGCTGTCCTTTGACATCCGCGAGGGCGAAATTCTTGCCCTTCTCGGACGTAACGGGGCGGGCAAGACATCCACACTTCGCACGCTCGCCCGCATGGGCGACCCGGAACTCAAGCATGGTGAAATCTGGCTTGATCACAAGCCATTGCACGAAATGAAGGCATGGCAGGCCGCCCGTCTGGGCTTGCAGCTGGTGCCGGAAGATCGACGCATCATTCCGGGCATGACGGTTGAGCAAAATCTTGAACTGGCCCAGATTGCCGAGCCGCATGGCTGGTCGATCAAGCGCATCTATGAACTGTTCCCGCGTCTTGGTGAAAGGGCGGAGCAGGAGGCCATCACGCTTTCCGGTGGCGAGCAGCAGATGCTGGCCATTGGCCGTGCGCTTGCGCGCGACATCAAGATCCTGCTGCTGGATGAACCGTATGAAGGTTTGGCACCGGTCATTGTTCAGGAAATCGAAAAGACCCTGCAAAACGTCAAGAAGCTTGGCATCACGACGATTATTGTCGAGCAGAACGCGATTGCAGCCCTGAAACTTGCTGACCGTGCCATCATCATGGATAGCGGCGAGATCGTCTTTGACGGCACCGCGCAGGCTGTTCTGGATGATGAGGAACTGCGTGATCAGTACCTCGCGATCTAATGCCAGCTAGCATCTTTTGCATGGGGGAAGTTTCCGAAGCTTAGTTGTAAGGGGAGCTTCGGAACAGGCAAGGCCGTGCCGATCAGGCGCGGCCTTTTCCGTTGTGCGGATGTATGATGGCGTGGGTTACACGCCAATCGCCATCCCATCACTGCGCGGATCATGCGCCCCGTCAACAAAACCATCCTGATCAATGCGAATGATCCCGGCCTGACCGGCCAGCGCACTTTGTTGTTCGATCGCACGCAGGACATGGCCACGGGCGACCAGTTCATCAAACACATTGTCCCCGGCATCGACTTCAAGCTTCAGGCTGTCATTGGTATCGGAAAATGTCTTGCCCAGCAGGAAGCGCGGTTTGGTGAGCGCATCTAGTGGCGATAGGCCGAAATCAAGCAAGCGGGTAAGCAACATGGCAAGGGTTTGTGGTTGCCCATCGGCCCCTTGCGTCCCGTACAGCAAGTGCGGTTTGCCGTCTTTCAGGGCGAGGCCGGGATTGAGTGTATAGAACGGCAGTTTTCCCGGTGCGAAGGCATTCGGGTGGCTTGGATCGGTGCTAAACGCGGCCCCGCGGTTTTGCCAGACAATGCCGGTATCACCCGCAACAACCCCGCTGCCCCAATCGAAATAGGTGCTTTGCAAGACGCTGGCGCAATTGCCGTTTTCGTCCTTGGCTGCAAGGAATACGGTATCGCCATGACGGAACCGATGGGGCCAATCAAGCGCCTTGGTGGGCGAGATATCTTTGGCGTCTGCGGCAAGACCAGCGCCCTTCAGAAGGGCTGTGAAATCGGTGTCGGTGAAATCAGGATCAGCGATCTGATCGCGCTTCAGGAAGGCGCGCTTGATGGCCTCGACCACCAGATGGTAATGGTCGGCGTTTCCCTCAGCCCAGTTCTTGGCGCCCAGTTCGCGCAAGACACCCATGGTCATGAGCGTCGCCATACCTTGCGTCGGGGCGGGTGGGGCGAACAGGGTGACGTCGCCATATTCAAGCGATACGGCATTCACCGTGCGGGTGCGGGTTTTTGCCAGATCCGCCTTGTTGATCGGGGAGCCAACCGCAGACAGGCCTTTGACAATCCGATCGGCCAGCGCGCCCTCGTAAAAGTCGCGCGCGCCAAATTCGGCAATGCGTTTCAGGCTGCTGGCCAGTTGTGGCTGGCGGAAGGTTTCACCAGCATGGGGCATGCGACCGTCTGGTGTGAAAACATCCATAAATCCCGGCCAGTTGGCGATGTCTTCCTTGCGGAAATCAAGCCAGAAACATTGCGACGGACTGACCGCAAAGCCGTTTTCCGCCAGTTCAATCGCCGGCGCGATCAGGTCTGCCAGGTTCTTGCTACCACCCCAATGTTTTGCCGAATGGTCCAGCGCATGCTGCCAGGAATCCACCGTGCAGGCGGTGGTCAGGGTCGATCCCGGCCCGCGCAATGGAATAGGCGTGTTGGGCGCGAAGGTCTCAGCCCCGTTTTCGGCAGCCTGGCCGATGCCAAGGAAGGATTGCACCTTGCCGCTGTTATTGGAAACCATCCAGACCGCATCGCCGCCAATGCCGCAAAAATGCGGATAGGTCACCGCCAGAACCGCGGCGGTGGCAACCACGGCCTCGATGGCAGTGCCGCCTTCGTGCAGGACCTTGGCCCCGGCTTCGCTGGCCGCGGTGCTCGGACTTGTGACCATGGCGCGGTGTTTTGAGGCAGTCTGGTGTTCGGTCATCGGATTGGGTCTTTCAGCCAGGATGGTTGAACTCAAATGGTTTTGGAGTGCGCGTGGATCGGGAGTGGCGAAATTGCATACAATCCTTTATACAAGCGCAGGGTATAAAATGTTCGAAACAAGAAACTCGGCGGACAGGGATGAAAGCAGCGGACAAGGCAAAGCATCGCACAGACATGATCAGTTCGGCATTGCGTTCGGCAATTCTCGAACGTGTATTGATGCCGGGCATGAAACTGCCCGAAGATTCCCTGGGGGAACGGTTTGGCGTCAGCCGAACCCTTATTCGTCAGTCGCTTGAACGGCTTGCCGCCGAAGGCCTGGTCGAGCTTCGCCGGAACAAGGGCGCGATGGTTGCCAAGCCCAGCCTTGAAGAAGCACGCGATCTTTTTGAGCTCCGCACTCAGATCGAAGATCTTGTCATCAGCCGGGTGATCAAGAATATGAGCCCGGAAATTCTCGCCGAACTTGAAGCCCACCTTGCCAAGGAAGTCGAAGCCGAAAACGCGTCCGAGCCGATTTCGATCCGGCTTGCCACCGAATTCCACATCCTTTTGGCGCGTCTTGCCGGAAGCCCGGTTTTGCTGCGCTATGTCGAGGAAATCGGTTATCGCTGTGGCTTGACGCTGTCGCTCTATGCCCGCCCGCATTCGACCGATTGCGGTATTCAGGAACATCGCCAAATCATTGATGCCCTTGCCAAGGGCGATGAGGACACGGCGCGCAAATTGATGCGTCATCACCTCACTGCCGTTGCCGATCGTGCCCTGTTCACGACAGAGGAAGGCGGACCGCTTTTGTATCTTGATGCGCTGGAACCCTACGCCAAAAAGGTCCGCGATGGCGGGGCATAAGGCGCCATTCTTCCGATGATCCCACAACCGCGCGTGCCCCAATTGGGTGGGGCGGCGTGCGTGATGCTGTGTGATCTGTGCGTTTTGCATGCAATCTTCGTTATGCCTTGATGCCCTTGCGGATCAGAATACGTTCCGCACTTTCATTCCAGACATCCATTTTGATGATCTTGCCATTTTCAATCACGAAACGGTCGATATAGCGGTTGCCCTCAAACGGGGTGCCGTCCGGCCATTCGCCGTATAGCCAGCCGGTGCTGTAAACAACGGTCTGGCCGTTGGTGTGGGCGACATCGAACTGACCGAACTTCTTTTTTACCCATTTATAACGTGCAGCGTTGAATGCCGTGGTGCCCGCCGGATGGTCGTATTTCTGACCATCGGTAAAGGTGATGACGACATCATCGGACATGAAGGTCGCGGCCAGTTCCGGGTCGGGCTTCATGGAGGCATCAAGAAAATCACGCACGGTCTGCGCCTCGGGCGGCAGGGTGTCGAGCACATTTTCCGTGGTTTGGTCAGTCATTTGAAGGTCCTCTGTTCGCGGGAATTGATCTGTCTACAGCATAAACGGTGCGCATAAAATTTGCATGCACTAATTTTATGCAAAAATTGCATGCAATATGCGTATACATGAGGCAATTACGGTTTTAGGAATCACAGAAAATTATCTAAGTATCTGATTTTTAATGGTTCTGATTCTTGGCATGTCGCTTGCTGCAGTGCGGTGACGATTTGGTGCGCATCATAAATACGCGACGCCGGACGACGCAGTCACATAATCAGGGAGTCTCACATGCCTATTTCTTCGCCTTTTGGGAAAATAACGCGCCGTGCCGCCCTTCTCGGGGCCACTGCTGCGCTGATGTTTGCCGCCACCCTGCCGGCCCAGGATGCCCGTGCAGAAGACACCATCAAGCTTGGCCTTGTTGCCGCGCTGAGTGGTCAGTCGGCGAAATCGGGTGAAGCCATCACGCGTGGCATCACCCTTGCGATGGACAAGATCAATGCCGAGGGCGGTGTTCTTGGCAAGCCGCTTGAACTTGTTTCGCGTGATGATGAAAGCAACCCGGGCAAGGGTCTGGTTGCCGCCCGTGAACTGACGCAGCGCGAAGGCGTTGCAGCGATCCTGGGTGGTCTTGATACCCCGGTCTCCTTTGCCATCGTGCCCTATGTTAACCAGCAGAAAATTCCGTTTGTCGGTCCGTGGGCTGCAGGGACCGGCATCACCAAAAACGGTGCCGAGGAAAACTATGTCTTCCGCGTTTCCGCCGTTGATGAATATGTCGACGAAGCCATCACGGAATATCTGATCGCCAATTACGGTGCCAAAAAGCCTGGCATGATCCTGATCAACAACCCGTGGGGGGAGTCCAACGAGAAGGGCTTGCTCAAGGCGCTTGAAAAGCGTGGCATGGAACATGCCGGGATTGAAAAATTTGAATCCAACGACGTTGATGTTGTCCCGCAGCTGACCCGTCTGAAGGAAAACGGTGCGGATTCCCTGTTCGTGGTTGCCAACGTTGCCCCGACCGCACAGGTGATCAAGTCGCTTGATCGTATGGGCTGGGATGTTCCGATTTCATCGCATTGGGGGCCGGCCGGTGGTCGCTTTACCGAACTGGCGGGCAAGTCGGGCGAAAAAGTCCACTTCATCCAGACTTATCTGTTCACCGATCCGGCAAACCCGATGTTTGTCAAACTTCAGGAAAAATTCCCGGAGATCGAAACCCTTGCTGACGTGACCCCGGCAACGGGTATTGCCAACGCCTATGACGCGACCCTTCTGATTGCAGCGGCGATTGAAAAAGCCGGTTCGACCGAAGGTCCGGCCATCCGCGAAGCGATGTACGAGATCAGCGGTGTTGAAGGCATGATCAAAACCTATGACACGCCGTTCACCCCGGACGATCAGGATGCGCTTGGTCCGGAAGACTACACCTTCGCGCATTTCGTCGAAGGTCAGATCGTTCCGATCAAATAAGCGATTTATCTAACCCGAATGGCGCGTTCCTCAATGCGCGCCATTCGGGGATTTATCCATTTTAAATGATGCACGCATGTGCACTTCATAAGCAGGCAACTGGCAATGACACTTTTAATCGCAGCCCTGATAACCGGGATCGGTCTGGGCAGTATGTATGGCCTGATCGCGCTTGGGTTCCAGATCACCTATTCGGTGTCCTCAAAGGTCAATTTCGCCCAAGGATCGATGGTGATGCTGGGTGCTGTTCTGGGTTTTGTGTTCTGCGAGCGATATGGTTTTCCCGTCATTGTCGGGTATCCGCTGGCCATTTTATGCTGCGGGCTTGCCGGTATTCTGGTTGAGTTTTTCCTTGTCCGCCCGTTTGCCATTCGCAATTCCGAAGCCTGGCTGATGGCGACTGTCGCGGGTGGTATTTTGCTTGATAACGCCGTGCTATTTACCTTCGGCAATGAGCCCCGCACCCTGCCATCCACCCTTGTTGGCGAAAGCTGGAATGTTTTTGGCACGGGTGTCTATCCGCAACAAATCCTGATCCCGGTTGCCGCCATCGGTGTGGCGCTGGCGCTGAATGCGCTGTTCCGTCATACCCGACAGGGGCGTGCGCTTTTGGCGGTTGTGCAGAACCTTCAGGCGGCCAAGCTGATGGGGATCAACACCACCTTGATGGTGACCGGCTCCTTTGCCATTTCATCGATGCTGGCGGGCTGTGCCGGGCTTTTGATTGCGCCGCTATTTTCGGTGCATTCCGATATGGGCACGCTTTTCGGTCTCAAGGCCTTTGCGGTCGCCATTCTGGGTGGCATGACATCGGCTTATAGTGTGATGTTGGCTGGCTTTATCTATGGTCTGGTTGAGGCCGGTGTAACCACATATCTCGGATCGTCCTACACCTTCATCGTCGTGTTCGCGCTTGTGATCGCGGTTCTGACCGTCAAACCAAGCGGTCTGTTTGGCCGTGCTGCGATCAAGAAGGTCTGATGATGAAACGCGATATGAAGTTTAAAAATCCGATGCCCAAGCTTAATAAACCCGTCGCCTTGGATGGCGTGATCCTGGCGGCCATCATTGCCGGTTTGATCGGGGTGACCATCACCGGCGGCTATACCCAATTCGTCATCGGCCTTGTCGCCATCACCACGGTTTTGTGTGTTGGGCTGAACGTTTTGTATGGCCTCACGGGGCTCGTGTCGCTGGGGCAGGTCGGCTTCTTTGCCATTGGTGCTTATGCCAGTGCGATCCTGACCTTGGCCGGGCTTAACTTCTGGCTTTCGTTGGTTGCTGCCACCGTGATTGCCGGATTGGCGGGCTGTGTGCTTGCGCTTTCAGCCGTTCGCATGGCGGGGCCGTTCTTGGCCATGGTGACGATTGCCTTTGCCTTTATTATCGAACATGGCGCGATTGAATGGCGTGCGCTGACCGGCGGGCAAAACGGCCTGATGGGCTTTCCGATGCCCGAACTGTTTGGTTATATGTTTAGCGAACGCGATCTTGTGATGCTGTGTGTCGTGCTGGCCGGGATCGCGCTTTTTGCCTTCCGCCGTCTGGCGACAAGTGGCTGGGGCATGGCGATGACCAGCATGCGGGATGCGGAAATTGCCGCAAGTTCGCTTGGTTATAACGCCTTTGCTGTCAAGGCGACCGGGTTTGCGATTGCCGCGGCCATGGCCGGTCTTGCCGGTGCGCTTTTCGCGCCGCTCATGATGTTTATTGCGCCGTCGAACTTCCCACTCAGCCAGTCGATCCTCTATCTGTTTGCCGTCATTCTGGGTGGTGCGGGTACGGTTCTGGGTCCGCTGGTGGGGGCGTCGGTTTCGGTGTTGTTGCCCGAACTTCTGGCCGACTTTGCCGAATATCGCCTGCTGATCTTTGGGGGGCTTCTGATTGTTGTGTTGCTGATCGCGCCGCGCGGGATTGTTGGCGTGATTGAACGGTTCATCCCGCTGACCAGGCGTGGTGTGACCGCAACGCCGGCAGACGAGATTGAAGCCGGGCTTAAGGATTACGCCAAATCAGATGGTCTGGTGGTTGAAAACCTGTCGATTGCCTTTGGCGGGGTGAAGGCGGTGAATGATGTGTCCTTTAGCGCCAAGCCCGGCGATGTCACATCCATCATCGGCCCGAACGGGGCGGGTAAGACCACGCTTTTGAATATCATAAGCGGCTTTTACAAACCGACCGAAGGAACTGTCCGCATCGGCGATCAGGATATCGCTGGCAAGCCCACCGATTTTGCTGCGCGCAATGGCATTGCACGCACCTATCAGGCGACGCGTTTGTTTGAAAACATGTCGGTGATTGACAACGTCATTGCCGGACTTCCGGTCGGCCGATTTGGCAAACCGTTCAGCGCGATTGCATCAGATGCCAACCGCAACCATGCCGCCGGACTTCTGGCCTTTTGTGGCTATGGCGGGGATATCGATGCCCGTGCCGGGGATCTGCCGCATGTGGATCGCAGGCTGGTGGAGATTGCCAGGTCGCTTGCGACCAAACCCGGTGTGTTGTTGCTTGATGAACCGGCCGCGGGTCTGATGCATGCCGATAAGGTGTCACTGGCGAAATTGCTACGTCAACTGGCCGATGCCGGAATTACCGTGGTGCTGGTCGAACATGACATGGAAATGGTCATGGGCATTTCCGATCAGATTTTGGCCGTGGATGCCGGAACCCCGATCATCTTTGATTCGCCCCAAGCTGTGCAAAAAGACCCACAGGTCATCGCCGCCTACCTTGGCGACGGGGAAATGAAGGCCCGCCCGCGCCCGATCCCGTTTGAAGCCGGGGATTCTCCGGTGATTGAAACGCTGCGTCTGACAGCCGGCTATGGGGCCGCACCCGTCTTGCATGCGGTTGACCTTAAAGTCCGTCAGGGCGAAATGGTCGCGCTACTTGGCGCAAACGGTGCGGGCAAATCGACCTTCCTGACAGCACTGGCTGGGTTGCTGCGCCCCGTACAGGGCAAGATCGTTCTGAATAATGAATATATCCATGACCTTGCCCCGCATCAGATCGTCGAGCAGGGACTGGTTCTGGTGCCCGAAGGCCGTCAGGTCTTCCCGGAGCTGACGGTGCGTGAAAACATCGAGTTGGGGGCTTATAAGCAACCCAAACCGGTCAGTGCGGACGAGCTTGAAGCCATCCTGACCCGCTTCCCGCGTTTGCGCGATCGCATCAACAGCCAGGCCGGTTTGCTGTCGGGTGGGGAACAGCAAATGATGGCGATTGCCCGTGGTCTGGTCGCCAAGCCAAAGGCGCTGTTGCTCGATGAGCCATCCCTTGGTCTGGCCCCGGCCATGGTCGAGGAGCTTTATGCCATTCTCGGCGAATTGCGCGATGAGGGTGTCACCATCCTTCTGGTCGATCAGATGGCCACCATGGCGCTTTCGGTGGCCGACTATGCCTATGTCCTTGAACAGGGCCAGGTGGTCGCCAAGGGCAAGGCCGCAGATTTGCGACAGGATGAACGCCTGATTGCGGCCTATCTGGGCGGTGCTGAACAGGGTGATAAAAACCCGGAACAAGGAGCACATGAGAATGCTTGATTATCTGGTGAGGAACGCCTGCCTGCCCGGCGAAAATGCGCTTGTCGATCTTGCCGTGGCGGATGGAAAAATTGTTGAAATTGCCCAGTCGATTGCCGGCGATGCGCCAAGCTTTGATGCGGGCGGCCAGCTACTGAGCGCGGGCTTTGTTGAAAGCCACATCCACCTTGATAAGGCCTGCATCCTGGATCGTGCCAAAAACGAAACCGGCACATTGCAGGGCGCGATCAGTGCGGTTGCCAATGCCAAAAGCGGCTTCACCGAGGATGACATTTACGCCCGTGGCGCCCGCGTCATCGAAAAGGCAATTACCGAGGGTACCAATGCGGTGCGCACTCATGTCGAGATTGATCCGGGCATTGGTCTTGCCGGCTTTAATGCCATCAAGCGGCTCAAGGCCGATTATGCCTGGGCGATGGATATCGAGATTTGCGTTTTCCCGCAGGAAGGGCTGTTTAACTATCCCGGGACCGAAGAACTTCTGCGCGCGGCGCTTGATAACGGTGCCGATCTGTTGGGCGGTTGTCCCTATATGGATACCGATCCGAATGGGCAGATCCTCCGTCTCTTTGAAATGGCGCGCGACTATGATGTCGATTTGGATTTTCATCTTGATTTCGATCTGGATGCCAGCTGGCGCCATCTTGATGAGGTCGCCAAACAATCCATCTCCTTTGGCTGGCAAGGCCGGGTGATGATCGGCCATGTCACCAAGCTGTCGGTGCTGCCCAAACCGGAACTCGACAACACCATTGCCATCATGCGCGATGCGGGGATCGGCTTGACCGTGCTGCCCGCGACCGACCTGTTCCTGACCGGGCGTGACCATGATCATTCGGTGCCATGTGGTGTCGCCCCGGCCCACAAGCTTTCTGAGCATGGCGTTTGCTGCACCATTGCGACCAATAATGTGCTTAACCCGTTCACGCCTTATGGCGATTGTTCGTTGTCACGCATGGCCAACCTGTATGCCAATGTCAGTCAGCTCGCGACCGAAGCCGAGCTTGAAAACTGCTTTGCCATGGTGTCCGACGCCCCGGCAAAGCTTCTAGGCCGGTCCAGCAAGATCGCAGTTGGTGAAGCGGCAAGCTTCATCATCCTGCCGGCCCAAAGCCGAGCACAGGTCGTCTCGGAAATCAGTCGCCCGATCTGGGGCATGAAGGATGGCCGGGTAACGTTTGAGCACCCTGCTGCAAAGCTTATTAGGCCTTAAGTCAGACCAGCGAGAAAGGGCAGCGAATGTGCTGCCCTTTTTGTCGGAAGTTGGGTTTTGGAATGGTTGGATTGCATGTGAAAGCAAAGCGGGCGTAATCGAGGACGTCAGTTTTTGCGTGATTTTCGCGCGGATCGGGGGAAATTCGATTCCTCAAATCGCGTAAATAGTCCATTGTTAGCGCTAGCAATACGAGATGAATGCGCGGAAATAGGGCCATTCCGGACAATGGATCAGTTTGATTTGCGCCTGCTTGAGCTGTTACAGGTGAACAGTCGCCAAACGGGCAATGAGTTGGCCGAGAAGGTCGGCCTGTCGCCTGCTGCCTGTCTGCGGCGGGTGCAACGGTTGCGCGAAACCGGCGTGATTGAGCGTGACGTTGCTGTGGTTTCGCCCAAGGTGTTTGGCAAAGGCATGACGGTGATGGTTCTGCTGACCATGGAACGCGACCGGCCAGATCGGTATGATTTGATGCACGCGGAGTTCGTCAACATGCCGGAAGTCGTGCAATGTGACCATGTCACAGGCGCGCATGATTTCGTTTTGCGCGTACAGGTCGCCGATATGGAAGAATATAGCGCCTTTGTCGAGCGGGAATTTCATGTTCCCTATGTCAAACGTTATGAAAGTCTGGCGGTTCTGGGGTCGCTGAAATAGCACCACAGGGGCTATTTGGTTGTTCACTTAAAATGAATAACCAAGCCCATTATTCAGTATTGGTGAAAAGTCAGACTGCAGACACAAGCCCACGATGTGACCCATATTGGACGCCGCTTTAATCCTCATACAATTAAAATGGCTTCCAAACCGGAAACCCGGCATGCACGTTTCGTCATGCCGGGATGGTTTTTTCCGATGCATCGAACAGATGAACATCGCTTGAGGCAAAATACAGCCCGACCGTGTCGCCCTCGGCCGCATCGGAATGACCGACAATACGGACGGTGAACAGGCCGACATCAGGTACATTAACATAGGCAAAGCTATCCGAGCCGAGATGTTCCATGACATCGATCTGTCCGGTCAGGATGGCCTTGTCGGTGTCAGTCGCATCACAAAGCATCATATGTTCCGGGCGAATGCCCATTCTGGTGGCCCCATCTGTATTGCGGGCAATATCGGACGTCTTGCCATTGCCAAAGGTCAGCGACGTGCCACTGCCGGTGCAATCGACTACATTCATTTTCGGGGAGCCGATGAACTGGGCAACAAACAGGTTGCCCGGATGGCGATAGAGATCAAGCGGGCTACCGACCTGTTCGATCTGACCGGCCTGCAGCACGACGATCTTGTCCGCAAGCGTCATCGCCTCGACCTGGTCATGGGTGACATAGATCATGGTCGCGCCAAGTTTCTGATGCAGGCGGGCGATTTCAAGGCGCATCTCGACACGCAAGGCGGCATCAAGGTTGGACAGCGGTTCGTCAAACAGGAAGGCCTTGGGTTCGCGGACAATCGCACGGCCAATGGCGACGCGCTGGCGTTGGCCGCCCGACAGGGCCTTGGGTTTGCGATCCAGATAGTCTTCAAGTTTCAGGGTCGCGGCAGCTTCATCGACCTTTTGGGTGATTTCGGCCTTGGGCATACCCGCCACGGTGAGCGCAAAGCCCATATTTTCACGCACGGATTTATGGGGATAGAGCGCATAGGACTGAAACACCATCGAGAGTTCGCGTTCTGCCGGTGGTTTGCCAGTGACATCATCGCCATCAATCATGATCTGGCCGTCGGATGCTTCGACAAGGCCCGAAATCAGACGTAAAAGCGTTGATTTACCGCAGCCGGACGGCCCGACAAAAATCACCAGTTCGCCCTCATTTATCTGAAGATCGATCCCCTTGATGACATCAATCCCGCCAAATGACTTGCGGATGGCTTTAAGTTCGATCTGGCCCATTTTATGTATTCTCCTGATCTGCGGTGCCGGTTTGCGACAGATGTCCGGCGACGGGCAAACTTTCGGGACGGGAGGCCCAGTAAAGCGACATGGATGCCGTCCACGAGAAATCAGTGCCCCCGCCGCCACGGCCGGTTACCGGGCAGAAATATTCACGATAATCGGATTGGTCGATAAGTGCCTGTGTATCGATGCGGATACGTTCGGCAAGGCCGGTTTCGCCATGTTCGATCAGACCCGTGGAGATCATCCAGTTGATCATGGCCCAGACAGGCCCCCGCCAATATCGGATCGAATCAAACAGTTCATGGTTCGGGTCAAAACTGGGCACGCCATGCTTAACCGTTGAAAGCCAGCGTGACAGGGTTGATGCCATCTTTTGGGCCCGGATTTTCTCGACCTGGCCGGCGAATAGCGCAAGCCAACTGCCCGATGTCAGCGCGGTTGCATGTTCATTTCTTCTGAGATCAAGGGTGACGTATCCACCAACAGCCTCAGACCAAAGTGCTTCAAACCCGGCATCAAGACGGGCAAGGCGGTCTTTGGCGCGGGTTGCGATATCATCAAGTTCCAAAAGTCTGGCCATCGTGATCAAATCGCGTTCGGCGCGCCGCAGGATTGCATTCATTCCCGGTTCAGCGACCCAAAACGGACAATCACGCGCAATCACCTGCGGGTCCCAGTTGCAATCGCGTCCGAACTTTACCAACGACATATAGTGGTCGTAGTCATCTTTTTTCGGGCGTTCGTCTTTGTTGACGATGTCCGTGTCGCGCCGGTGATAGGTGCCGACGCCGGTTGTATCGATAAAGGACAACGGGCGATCCCAGTCCGGCAGGTTGTCACGTCCACTTTCCCAGGGGTGCATGTTTGCAACAACACCGCGGCCATCGGGATCACGGGCATCAAGGAACCATTGATGCCAGCGATCGAGTTTGGGCAGAAGTTTTGCTGCGCGTTCGCGGTGGGCGTTAATATCTTCGGCCAGAAGGCGTTCGATCACGGTCGCGGCAACAGGGGGCTGTGTAATGCCTGATGTTGGCGGGTTATCGGCAATATCTTTTGTGCCCCATTGTTCCGGGCCGGGGAAATAGCTTTTTTCTTCCTTCCAGAAAATGATGTGGGGCACCATGCCGTTGTCCCATTGCGCAGACAGCAGGCTTTCGACTTCTTGCCAGGCGCGGTCGGGATCAAAGACGGAAAATCCAAGCGCGACCAGTGCGCTGTCCCAGTTCCACTGGAACGGATAAAGCTTTGCACTTGGTACCGTATAGCCGCCGCGATCATTGGCCAGAAGGATTTCGGCGGCACGTTTGTTCGTGCCCGAAAGCTGATCAATCGACATGGTCATCCCTTTACACTCCCGGCGGTCAGGCCCTGAACGAGGAAACGTTCGAACCACAGGAAGATCACAAGGATCGGTACCGTTGCGATGACGGCCCCGGCCATCAGATGCTGGCGGGGAACTTCCGATGAGTTCAGCGATACGACCCCGCGTGACAGGGTAAAGATGTCGGGATCGTCAAGGAACATGAAGGCAAAGAGGAACTCGTTCCAGGCAATCATGAAGACGTAAAGCGATACCGATGCCAATGCAGGCAAGGCCAGTGGCAGGGTGATTTTCACGATCACGCCAAAGCGTGACAGACCATCCATCAGGCCTGCTTCTTCCAATTCTGCCGGAAGTCCGCGGAAGTAGCCCTGCAGCATGTAAAGGGCGACGGGAACCGTCGTCGCGGGATAGACAATCAACAGACCAACCACGGTGTTGCGCAGGCCAAGCTGGCTGAAGACGGCATAAAGCGGGATGACCAGAACGATCATCGGCACGAGATAGATCAGCAGGACCGAGCTTGAAAGAACGGTCTGACCCGGGAATTTCAGGCGGGCGACCGCATAGGCCCCGGGGATCGAAAAGGCCAGCGTGATAATGACCGTCGACACCGAGACGATGGTCGAAATCAGAAGGAACCGGCCAAAATTAAATTCGGTAAACAGTTCGACATAGCTGTCAAACAGGCCGGCTGCGCCCTGGCTCAGATTGATCGACAGATCAAGCGGGTTTAAGAACAGCTCCTGCTGGTTTTTCAGGCTGGTCATAACCATCACATAGAACGGCAAGACAACAATCACGCTGAAAAACACAAAGCCGAAGCCCTTGAGAACACGCACGATCACAAGATCAATGCTGTAGCGTTTGAGCATGCCCGAGTGGATGTCGATCAGGACCGCACGGTTGGCAAAGGTCACGGCCAGCGCGATCACACCGACACCAAGTGCCTGAATGGCAGAGCTTTGTGAAAACGCCAGACTGAACGGTGCGCCGAATGACATCACCATCATGGCAATGATCACGGATGCGAAGGCCACCAGATACAGCCCCGGTGTGCGATCAGACGGAGCGCGCATCATGATGACAGCCGCGTTGACCGCCCCGCCCAAGGCACCGGCCGAAATGATCGGCGTTGCCGGAAGGCCGGTGATCAGCGTCAGCGAAATGCCAGTGATGGCAACGGCAATCGCACCCCACAAAAGACCGGACAAAAGGCCAAGAAGAAGACCCGTACCAATACGCATCACGAATCCTCCCGATGGACGAACTTGAAGTAAAATACTGCAAAGATCAGAAGCAGGATAAAGATCGCAACCGCGACCGCAGCCCCCGCACCAAGATTTGAAAGGGCAAAGCCCTGCTCATAGACATCAACGGTCAATGTCCGTGTGCCTGCCGCACCACCGGTCAGAAGGAAGATGTCGTCGAATTTGTTGAATGTCCAAATGAAGCGCAACAGGAACAGGGTGGACAGAATGCCCAGAAGTTGCGGCAGCGATATGTGCCAGAACTGTTGAAGCGGGGTGGCGCCATCAACCTCGGCGGCTTCGTACATGTCAGATGAAATCGACTGCATGCGTGCCAGAATGAACAGGAAGGAAAGCGGGAAATAACGCCACGCTTCAAAGGCAATGACAGTGGCCAGAGCCAGCGGGAATTCAATGGTCAGTCCGAAAACATCGATTGGCAGTGCGCGCTGACCAAAGAAATTCACCCCTTCATCCGCAAGGTTCATGCGCTGTAAAATCGCATTGAATGTGCCGTTGAACGGATCAAGCAGGATCACCCAGGTAAAGGCGACCGCGATCACAGGTGCGACATAGGGAAACAGAAACAGGCCGCGAAGGATGGATCGTCCGGCAAACGGTTTGTTGAGCATTTGGGCGGCAAACAGCCCCAAAACCAGCGCGCCCAGAGTACCAAACACGGTATAGGCGAGGGTCACCCACAAAACCGACCAGAATTCGCGGGAATCAAAAATCCGTGCGAAGTTTTCGAGGGTAAATTCGGTGTTGGTCAGGATGTTTTCGGCGTTCCCGGTAACCGTCGGTTCACTGTCACGCGGTGATACCGGATTGGCAGCAAAGCTTTCATCTGCAATGGCGGTGAGTTCAAGACGGGTGCGTTCGCCTGCTTCAAGCTGATCAAGCGTGCAGCGCACATCCGGTCCATTTACCTTACATGCAGGGTCATCTGTGATGATGGTGACGCCAGGAGGAAGAGTATCAATCAGGACAATATCGGTGATGTCACCTTTGCGCGATGAATTTCGTATCCTGTACTGAATGCGAAATTCCTGCCCGGCGACATCCATATCCCCGCGCACACGTTCGGAAACCACCGGTGTCGGTGGGCGCAGATCAGAGAGTTTGACCGGCTTGACCGAAATCCAGAAGTTGGCAAGCAGCGGAAACAGCACAACGCCCATGACGATCAGAAATGTCGGGGCAAGCATCCAAAGGGCCAGCCGTGCTTCGCGCCGGGCCATCGGCCCCAACTTTGATTTCCGCTTGGGCGGAGGGGCCGTTGCGGACGGTGTCTTTGTGCTTTGGGACGTGGTCATCGTCTTGCCATCCGTTCTGAAAATCCGAAGTCCGGGGCACCGGTATTGTTGGGTGCCCCGGATACAAGGCTGTACGTCGCTTATTCGATGGCGGCGATTTCTTCGTTGATCAGGTCAGCCGTGGCTTCTGCGTCACGTTCGCCGTCGATATATTCACGAACGTAGCGGTTGATGACCTGACTGTTGATGATGCGCGATGCCAACGAAAGCTGACCTTCGGCAACACCCCAACGGTTTGCGGTTTCAAGACCGGAAACGATGTCGGTGATGACGGCCGGATCATAAAGTTCCGACAGCGGCTTTTTGCGATCGACGCCAACCGGCAGGGTCGACCATGCTTTGACGAATTTTTCCGGGTCATCGGCTGTGCCGTGACGGACCGGGAATTTGCCTTCTGGTGCGATGGAAAGCGTGCTGGTGTAGCCTTCATCAAGCGAGAATTTGACAAATTCTTCGGCGGCTTCGGTATCGGCATCATTGGTAATGCCGAAGTAACGAATGTCACCCCATGCCGCACCATCCGGATTGGACGGGCCCATCAGGCGGGTCACAACACCGGTTTTGGAGGCCAATTCATCAGAGGTCGGATCATCATTGATGGTGGGGGGGGCACTGTCACGAAGACCGGCCAATTCATCAAGGATGAAGGGTGACCAGATGATCATTGCTGTCTTGCCAGCGAAATAAACCTCGCGGGACTGTTTCCAGTACAGGTCACCGGGCGGGGATGCTTCGGCGATGGATTTATAGAATTCCAGTGCCTCGACCAGTTTGTCCTTGTCAAAGCCAACCGAACCATCCGCGGAAACCGGGGTTGCACCGTTGGCGAGGAAAACATGTTCAAGCACCTGACTCATGAAGTTTTCGTCGATCTTGGTCGCGGCGACGAAGCCATACATTTCGGGTGGATTATGCAGCGCATCAAGCGCCTTTTGGATGTTGGCATAGCTGTTGGGAGCCTCGAGGCCTGCTGCATCAAACAGATCCTTGCGGTACAGAACCATCTGCGTCCAGCCATCTGACGGCACAGCAGCCACTTCGCCGTCAAAGTCGGCCATCGAAAGAGCTGCCGGTGCAAAGGTATCCTTGCCCAAATCCATAACAACTTCGTTGTTGGCTTCGGTATCAAGGATGCCTGCTTCGGACCAGGGCAGAACATATTGCAGGGTCAAATAGATGACGTCTGGCAAATCACCAGCGGCATAGGCGGCCGTGGCGCGCGTGCCCAATTCTGACTCTGTGACCGGGATGACTTCAACGGCGGTGCCTGTTTTGGCTTCGAACTGCTTGGCCATTTCTTCTTGTTTGGCCAGGCGTTCGGGTTGTTCTTCGGTGGTCCAGAAACGCAGTTGCGCACTGGCGATGCTGGTGGAAATCAGCAGTCCCGCGGCAGCAAGCGTTAAAGCATGCGTAAACCTTGTTTTCATGAGGTGCCTCCCTTGGCATTGGCGGCCAGCTTTAATGCTGGCGGGTTGGCTGACCCACGGACGGTCAGCGATGCTTCCCACAGAATTTGGGAAAATTCGGATGCAGGCGCGTTGGCCTGCGAAACAACGATCCGGCCTACTTCGCGGCCGATCTCATAGCTGGCCTGTGCCATTGTGGTCAGACCAGGGTGAATGGCCTCACCCATTGGCAAGCCATCAAAACCAATGACGGAAATATCACGCCCGACCGTGATCCCGGCATGGGCAAGTGCATGAATGGCACCAATTGCGACAGCGTCGGTGACACATAAAAGGGCCGTCGGGCGGTCGGGGTGTTTGAGAAGTTCGGTCACCGCATCGCGTGCGGCCATTTCATTGGTGATGCCGTCATGAAGGTAGCCTGGCAAAACAGGGCAGTCGTGTTTTCGGGCCGCAGCCAGATATGCCGCGCGGCGTTGCCAGGCATAGTTCAGTTCCGGATCGCCCCCAAGATAGGCAATCTTGCGATGCCCCAGACCAGCCAGATGATCCATCGCATCGGCAAATGCCTTTTCATTATCGATATCAAGCCAGGCGTAATCGTCGCAGTTTTCGGTGCGCCCCTGTACGACAAAGGGCAGGTTGGCTGATCTGAGGAAATCGACCCTTGGGTCCTTGCGCTTGGTGCGTGCGATCACGAAACCACCGACCTTTCCCGATCGGATCAATCTGTCCATGACTTCGACTTCGTCATGGCCTTCGGGAACGGCTGCGACCAGCAAATCCCAGTCAGAAAGCGCAAGTTCGGTCGCCAGACCATCAAGAATTTCAGCCAGAAACGGATCAATCTGATGGCCATCGCGGGCCGGTAAAACAAAACCGACGGTCTCGACGACACCGCGTGCCAAACGACGTGCTGTCGTAGACGGGCGATAGCCCAATTCATCCGCGGCCTTGCGGACCCGTTCGATGGTTTTCCGGGCAATGTCGGGATAATTGTTCAGGGCGCGTGAAACGGTTCCCTCTGACAAGCCAAGATGCTTTGCCAGTTTGGCAATAGACACAACCTCACGGCGTTGCTTAACCCGCGACACGGAACCTCCCTTATGCTTTTTCATCATCTTGTTGATGATGTTGGCTGTTTCCGAAACCGCTTTCGGAAACGTTCGAAACGCTATACGAAACCGCTTTCGGTTGTCAAATTGTTGATTTTGAATGATTTAATTTTGCACCGCGAGATGGGCCGGACGCCATTCCTAGGGATGGGATTATTCCAAGGGAAATCTTGATTGTTGCGCGGGTTAAGGGCGGTTATCAACCAAACGCATAGGCGATATTTGCTGTTTCCTGTTGCGACGCACACCTTCAACGAACAGGTGCCCAAAAGGCACGTTCTTGACCAGCAGGTCAGGACTCGGCACAAAAAATGGCGGGCCAAACTATGTATGGCCCGCCATTTTACGTATTATATCAGGATATACGCCGCTTAGCTGAAATCGAGTGCGTGGTCGCCATTTGCATCTTTGATGCGGGTCGGAAGGCCCATGCCGTTGAGCAAGTTCAGGAACGGTTTGGATGGCAGGTCTTCGACGTTTGCCATCTTTTTCACATCCCATTCGCCCGTGGCGATCAGCATGGCCGCCGCAACTGGCGGCACACCGGCGGTGTAGGAAATGCCCTGGCTGCCGACTTCGGTGTAGGCGTCTTTGTGGTCGGCCACGTTATAGATCAGGACTTCGGTTTCCTTGCCGTCCTTCGTACCCTTGACCAGATCACCGATGCAGGTCTTGCCGGTATAATCCGGTGCCAAGGAGCTTGGGTCCGGCAGGCAGGCCTTAACAACCTTAAGCGGCACGACTTCCTGACCTTCGGCGGTGGTGACCGGCTTTTCGGACAGCAGGCCGATATTGTTTAGGACCGTGAAGACATTGACGTAGTGATCGCCAAAGCCCATCCAGAAACGGACATTTGGTACGTCAAGGTTCTGGGACAGGGAATGGACTTCGTCATGGCCGGTCATGAAGGTCTGGCTTTCGCCGACAACCGGCATGTCCCAGATCTTTTTGATCTCGAACATCTTGTTGGCCTGCCACTTGCTGTCCTGCCAGGAATAAACCGTGCCGGTGAATTCGCGGAAGTTGATTTCCGGATCGAAGTTGGTCGCGAAGTATTTGCCGTGGCTGCCGGCATTGATGTCGATGATGTCAATCGAGTCAATCTTGTCGAAATAGTCTTCGACGGCCAGCTTGGCATAGGCGTTCACAACGCCCGGATCGAAACCGACGCCAAGGATCGCGGTCGTGCCAGCGGCTTCGCATTCTTCGCGGCGCTTCCATTCATAGTTGGCATACCATGGCGGATTTTCGCAGATTTTGTCCTGCTCTTCATGGATGGCGGTATCAAGATACGCCACACCGGTTTTGATGCAGGCCGACATGACCGGCATGTTGATGAAGGCCGACCCGACATTGATGACGATCTCGACGCCGGTTTTTTTGATCAGGGCGACGGTTGCGTCGATATCGGTGGCATCCAGTTCGTGACCTTCAAGAACGCCGGGGTTTTTGAGGTTTTTCTTTTTATGGATGCTGTCGATGATGGACTGGCACTTTGACGCTGTGCGTGATGCGATATGAATATCGCCAAGCACGTCGTTATGTTGTGCGCATTTATGTGCAACGACCTGGGCGACGCCACCTGCGCCGATAATCAGAACATTCTTTTTCATGTCGGGCCAAAAACTCCCCTGTTTTGAGAGGTGGAGCACGTCGTGCTCCGGTTCGCTATGAAAACTGCGCTTTCGTGTTTTTACGAAAGGCTCGAAACGTAGTCGTCAAAGGTGAACTCACGCACAACGCGCTCTGTTCCGTCGAGTTCCCGGATCACGATGGACGGCATGCCGACCCCGTTAAACCAGTTCTTTTTGACCATGGTGTAGCCAGCCGCATCTTCAATCGAGATACGGTCGCCCACCTTGATCTCGTTTTCGAAATCAAATTCGCCAAACACGTCACCGGCAAGGCAGGACTTGCCACAGATCATATAGGGGTGATCGCCGGTATTGGGCAGCACCTTGGCATTTTCGCGATAGATCAGAAGATCAAGCATGTGCGCTTCGATCGAGCTATCAACGATGGCAAGGTTCTTGCCGTTAAACAGGGTATCAAGCACGGTGACCTCAAGGGTCGTGCTTTTCGTGATCGATGCTTCGCCGGGCTCAAGATAAACCTGCACGCCGAATTTCTCGGAAAATGCCTTGAGCCGCGCGCAGAATTTATCAAGCGGGTAGTCATCGCCGGTGAAGTGAATGCCGCCGCCGAGGCTGACCCATTCAACGCGTGCGATCAGCGATCCGAACTTCTCTTCGATGTCGGTCAGCATGCGATCAAACAGATCGAAGTCTTCGTTTTCACAGTTATTGTGGATCATGAAGCCGGAGATTTGATCCATCACCGCTTCGACCTTGGCGACATCCCATTCACCGAGACGCGAGAAGGGCCGCGCCGGATCGGCGAGATCAAAGCTTGAAGTCGAGACCTGCGGGTTCAGGCGCAAACCGCGCACAATGCCGGATGCCTGATCGGCAAATCGGGTCAGCTGGCCGATCGAGTTGAAGATGATCTTGTCGGCATTGTCGATGACTTCGGAAATCTCGTCATCGGAATAGGCGACACTATAGGCGTGCGTTTCCTTGCCGAACTTTTTCCGGCCGAGTTTGACCTCATAGAGCGACGAGGAGGTCGTGCCATCCATGTAGTCCGACATGAAGTCGAATACCGACCAAGTCGCAAAGCATTTCAGCGCCAAAAGTGCTTTTGCGCCAGAATGTTGGCGCACATATGCGATCTTTTCCATGTTGCGCAGCAGCTTGGACTTGTCGATCAGGTAATAGGGCGTTGCGGGCATGGGCGGCTCTCTACAACTATGTCACGGGGAATGCGGATGAACTCGGAAAGCGCGATCAGGCTGTCATATTCCGGGTTTTGGCAAAATCACCATCAAGGTGGACGGCAAGCGGCTTCTAGTGATCCGCCTGACGGTGCGTCATCCAATAGACGGAGACAGATAAACTGTATTCATTCATCAGATGCCTCCATCTTTTAAGGTGTTGCCAAACTGTGCCTTGCCATCAACCGGCATGGGGCACAGGGATATATCTATTTGCCGCGTCCCAATAGCAGCGCGGGTGGGGGCGGTCAATACTCAATGTCCCCCAAGCATGTTGTGGTTTCATGACGCATTGATCAAGGGGGTAATCGCATTGATTTTGGGGTGCGATTATCCCATCTTTTGATCATGGGCAGCGGGCAATGTTTTGATGTCCTGCCCGAAAACATGAGCCGGATCGCGTAGTGTTTGGGGGCGCGTACGAAGCTGCCAAACCGTGCAGACATTGTTCCGGCGATCGGATGTTAAGGATCAAACCTGACGGAGGAGCCCCATGTCACCTGCACCTGTAAGTGTCGATCATCTTGCTTTTCCGACCCGCGACCTTGAGGCCACCGATCACTTTTATTCCAAGGTGGTCGGCGCAACACTGGTTCACGCGGAAAGTGGTTACAGCCCGTCTTGGAAAAGTGATTATTTGCTGATTACCTTTGCGCTGCCCGACGGGACGCGTTTGTCATTCTTTGACTGGCCTGCTGATACCGGTCCGTACCCAAATGATCCGGAAATGCCCGATGATGTGTTTCATATCGGATTACGGTGCGAGACGGCGCGCGATGTCATTGCGTGGCAGAACCACTTTTTCCAGCACAAGATCGTTTACCATAGCGAGGATGACGGCAAATCCCGGCGTTTGTTCGTGCGTGATCCCAACGGCATCCGGTTCGAGATCTTTGCATCCGAACAGGCCCGTTCGAGTGAAGATCACGAAGAAAAGGCACGTGAAGTCATGGGCGAATGGCAGAGGTGACGGGCCGCAAACACTGCGAACTCCGCCGCGATCATGTCACAAAGATCGTGCATTCAGCAAATGGTTGAATTACCAGAGATACACACCTTTCGCTGACAGGAGACCCCATGCCCAACTTCAAAAAAATAAACCGCCGCCTTCGTCTGGGTATGGTTGGCGGTGGGCAGGGGGCCTTCATTGGCGCTGTGCACCGGATCGCCGCCCGGTTGGATGATCGTTATGAGCTGGTGGCTGGTGCGCTGTCGTCAAAGCCCGATGTCGCTGCGGCATCCGCCGCCGAGCTGTTTATTGCCCCGGACCGCAGCTATGACAGCTTTGAAGACATGGCCAAACAGGAAGCCGCGCGCGAAGACGGCATTGATGTTTGTGCGATTGTCACCCCCAATCACCTGCATTTTCCGGCCGCAATGGCGATGCTTGATGCCGGTATTCATGTGATTTGCGACAAGCCGCTGTGCCTGACGGTAGAAGAGGCCGAACAGATCGAAGCCAAGATTTCTGAGACCGGTCTTCTGTTTGCGCTGACCCATAACTATACGGCCTATCCCATGGTACGCGAAGCGCGCCAGATGGTGGCGGACGGAAAACTTGGCAATATTCGCCTGGTTCAGGTCGAATATGCCCAAGGCTGGATGGCCACAAGGGTCGAGGACACCGATAACAAACAGGCCAGCTGGCGCGCCGATCCGGCAAAGGCCGGCATGGGTGGGGCGCTGGGCGATATCGGCACCCATGCCCATAACCTGGCGAATTTTGTCTCCGGGCTTGAGATCAGCGAGCTGTGTGCCGACGTCGATGCCATCGTCCCGGGCCGCAAACTTGATGACAATGTCCAAATCCTGTTGCGCTATGCCAATGGGGCTCGCGGGATGCTGTGGGCCAGCCAGGTTGCGGTTGGCCATGAAAATGGTCTGCGTCTGCGGATCTATGGCGATAAGGGCAGCATTGAATGGGGGCAGGAGCATCCCAACCAGCTGCTTTTCCGCAAGCTCGACGCGCGCCCGGAATTGATCACGCGCGGTGGACCGGGCAACGGTGCGGATGGACAGCGCAATATCCGCGTTCCGTCCGGACACCCGGAAGGCTACCTTGAAGGCTTCGCCAGCCTGTATACAGATTTTGCCGATCAACTGGTTGCGCATCTGAGTGGGGCAAAAATCGACCCGGCCAGCTGTCTTGTCCCGGGTGTCAAAGAGGGGCTCGATGGCATGAAATTCGTCGAGGCCGTCGTGCGATCCGGTCAGGATGGGGCGGTCTGGGTTAAAATGTGAGGGTTCCTCACAATCCCTGATGCGGATCATTCCGCCTTCTTGGGATTCAGGCAGGTTTTGAAATTCAATTTGGTTTTTGGCGTGGCCGCTGTCTTTTGATGGCGGCCATTTTGCTTTTCTGACGGGCCCGTCAAATCGCGGTTTTATGAATTAAAATCAATATACTAACAAACCAAATGCGCGTGTGATGGTGTTCACGTTTAATCATTGGTTTTCCACGAAGTGAAAAAGACTTGCGGCGTGGTTGATCGCCTATTGCTGGATTTTCCGTATAGGTGTTTCCTTAGGGTCAGTACCCATTACTTTGATTTGAATGGCAGACGTTATATTTGTGAAATCCAAGGAAAAGCTCGCAGGGCGGGCTGGGGCCCGGCCAAGGGGTTTGACGCCGAAGTTTGCAAATATAACGTCTGTCCTTCGGATTAACCGGATTTGCACGGGCTACTTTGTCGTAAAACCTTGAAAGATGCATATCTTCCTGCGGTTTTGCTCCGCGTATCCGCACAAATCCGGTCAACCGTTCAAACCAAAGTAATGGGTACTGACCCTAGACCATAAAAAATAAGACTACTTTCAGGGAATTTACCGGGAGCGTCCGCATGCCCGAGAAGCCAAAGCTTCTGATAACGCGACGATTGCGTGATGCCGTTCAGGCGCGCGCCGCGCGGGACTATCAGGTCTTGACCAATGACGAGGACCGCGTTTTTTCAAGCGCGGAACTGATCGAAAAATGTCAGCAGGTCGATGCTGTCCTGCCATGCCATTCCGAGCATTTCTCGGCCGATGTCATCGCGGAACTGCCCAAAAGTCTCAAGATCATTGCCAATCATTCGGTTGGAGTCGATCACGTTGACCTGGCTGCGGCCAAGGATGCCGGGATTGTCGTGACCAATACGCCCGATGTGCTGTCCGATGCCACGGCCGAAATCGCCATGCTGTGCATGCTGGGTGCTGCCCGGCGCGGGGCCGAGGGCGATGCGATGGTACGGGCTGGAAAGTGGGATTTCTGGTCACCGGCCTTCATGGTCGGTCGGCAGGTCTCTGGCAAAAGGTTTGGCGTTTTGGGCATGGGCCGTGTTGGTCAGGTTGCCGCCGAACGGGCGCGCGGATTTGGCATGGAAGTGCATTACCACAATCGCAAGCCATTGCCCGATCATCTCGCCAAGGGGGCGATTTTCCACGACACCATCGAAGATCTGTTTGCGCATTCTGACGTGTTGTCGCTGCATTGCCCGTCGACCCCGGAAACCAAGGGGATCATCAATGCCAAGACCATCGCAATGCTGCCCGACCGGGCCATTCTTGTGAATACGGCGCGCGGTAATCTGGTGGATGAAGATGCGCTGGTGGCGGCACTTGCAAGCGGAAAACTGTTTGCCGCAGGCCTTGATGTGTTTTGCACCGAACCGGGCGGAAATCCGCGCATCAGTGCCTTGGATAACGTCTTTTTGCTGCCCCATATCGGGTCTGCAACAGAAGAAACGCGCGATGCGATGGGCTTTCGCGCCCTCGATAACCTTGATGCATATTTTCAGGGAAAAGAACCCGGTGACCGGGTGGCATAACAGGCGGAAAACCGCCGGAATTCAGTTCGTTCAAGTCTTTAACAATAACAAAATGCGTGCCGTTTTTTGGGGTCCCGGAACGGGGCAAGCGCATCAAAAATGGTCTTGAAGATCAAGATCAGGGGCTTTTGAAGGCTGACAGTTACCGCGTGTTTACAGGCAATGGGTGTCTGCAGATTGCGGTAAATCTGGGAGGAAATATGGATATGAAAACCAAGTCTGAAGACGTGAAGTCCACGGAAGTATCCCGTCGTTCGTTCCTGACCAAAGGGGCGACAGGGGTGGTCGCAGGCGGTGCTGCGGCAGCAGGCGTTTTTGCGGCACCGGCTGTTCATGCACAACCGGCACCGATGGTGCTGAAAATGCAGACGTCCTGGTCATCATCCGACATCTGGATGACCTTTGCCCAGCAGTATGTTGATCGTGTTGAAGCGATGTCCGGTGGTCGTCTTAAAATCGACCTTCTGCCGGCAGGCGCAGTTGTTGCGGCATTCCAGGTTCTGGATGCGGTCAATGATGGCCTGATCGATATTGCCCATTCCGTGCCGGTTTACTGGTACGGCAAAAACAAGGCCGCATCGCTGTTTGGCACCGGTCCGGTGTTTGGCGGTTCTGCAACCACCATGCTGAGTTGGTTCTATGCCGGCGGCGGTGAAGAGTTCTACCGCGAACTGACCCAGGACGTGATGGGCCTTGATGTTGTTGGTCTTCTTGGCTTCCCGATGCCAGCACAGCCGTTTGGCTGGTTCAAGGGCCAGGTCAACACCGTTGCCGATATCGAAGGCTTCAAGTACCGCACCGTTGGTCTGGCAGCAGACCTTCTGCAGTCGATGGGCATGTCGGTCGCACAGCTTCCGGGCGGTGAGATCGTACCGGCCATGGAACGTGGCGTGATTGACGCGTTTGAATTCAACAACCCGTCTTCTGACATGCGCTTTGGCGCACAGGATGTTGCGAAGAACTACTATCTGTCTTCGTACCATCAGGCATCTGAAAGCTTCGAATTCCTGTTCAGCAGATCGATGCTTGAAGATCTTGAGCCGGACCTGCAGGCGATCCTGCGTCACGGTGTCGAGGCAGCGTCGACCTCGAACACGGCACTCGCCATGGATAACTATTCTGCCGACTTGCAGAAACTGCAGTCCGAAGGTGTTGAAGTCCACCGGACCTCGAAAGACATCCTCGCCGGTCAGCTTGATGCCTGGGACAAACTGATCCCGACCCTTGAGGAAGATCCGTTCATGAAGCGTGTTCTCGATAGCCAGCGCGCCTGGGTCGAGCGTGTGACCTATTATGAACTGATGAACTCGCCTGATTACGTGCTCGCATATGATCACTACTTCCCGGGCAAACTGAAACTCTGATCACCCGACCGGGTTTAGAGTTTTGATGATCCTGACTGCTCCGTTGGTTCACGCTTTTGGACTGGCGGAGCAGTCAATACGCGAACGGACAGGATTTCATGATCGGATTTATTGAATTCGCGGACAAACTGTCAGCCTGGTTTGGCAAGGCCTTTGGCTGGCTGATCATTCTTATGACGCTTGGCATGAGCTATGAGGTGATCTCGCGATACCTATTTAACGCACCAACCACCTGGTCACTTGATGTGTCCTTTATCATGTATGGCACGCTGTTCATGATGGGTGGGGCCTATACCCTGTCACGTGGCGGGCATGTTCGCGGCGATTTTCTTTATCGCCTGTGGAAGCCGACGACCCAGGCCAAGGTCGACCTGGTTTTATATATCTTCTTCTTCTTCCCCGGTGTGACCGCACTGATCCTGGCAGGCTGGAAATATGCCGCCCGGTCGTTTGGTTACGAGGAAGTCAGTGTGAACAGCCCGGCGGGTGTTCCGATCTTTCAATTCAAGGCGGTGATTGTCGCGGCCGGTATTCTTCTTTTCATCCAGGGCATCGCACAGGTGATGCGCTGCATTCTGTGTATCCGCGAAGGGTACTGGCGCAATGCGGATGACGATGTTGAAGAAACCGAAGAGCTGCTGATGAAGCAGCGCGTGACCACGGAAGACTGATCTTATGACAGTTCCTGGTACATACGCGAAACACGCCCCCGAACGGAGCAGCCAAAGTGATTGACGCACATGTCGCCCTGATGATGCTGGGCATCTTTATTTTACTGGTATTTCTCGGTTTCCCGGTTGCCTTTACCCTGATGGCGCTGGGGATCGGGTTTGGCTATTACGCCTATTTCGATGCAGGCCGCATGTGGCGGGCCTTTAACCGACTGGCTGAGGACAGCGATACTTTGACCTCGGCCTTAACCTGGTTCGAGGGGGCGTTTAACAACCGAATATTCGATCTGTTTATCAACCAGACATACACGGTGATGTCCAACGAGGTCCTGACAGCAGTGCCGCTGTTTCTGTTCATGGGCTATATCGTTGAACGTGCCAACATCGTGAACCGTCTGTTTTCGACCCTGAACATTGCTGCACGCAATATCCCCGGGTCGCTTGGTGTGGCTGCTCTGATTACCTGTGCGCTGTTTGCAACCGCGACCGGGATTGTCGGCGCGGTTGTGACCCTGATGGGGATGCTGGCGCTGCCCGCGATGTTGAAGGCACGCTATGACAAAAGCTTTGCGTCGGGCATCATTTGCGCCGGTGGTACGCTTGGTATTCTGATCCCGCCATCGATCATGCTGATCGTTTATGCGGCGGCATCGGGTGTTTCGATCGTGCGTCTTTATGCCGGTGCGCTTCTGCCGGGTCTGACGCTGGTCGGGTTGTATCTTCTTTATGTTATGGGCCGTGCGATGCTGCAGCCCAAAGCAGCCCCGCGCCCGACCGAGGACGAAGTACCGGAAGTACCGCTGCCCAAGGTTTTGTTGATGCTGGCGACTTCGTTCTTCCCGCTGGCCTTCCTGATCTTGGCAGTGCTGGGATCGATCCTGTTTGGTCTGGCCACCCCGACCGAGGCGGCATCAATCGGCGCGTTGGGCGGTATGATTCTGGCGGCTGCCTATCGGGCGCTGACCTTTGATCGCCTGCGGGAATCGGTTTATCTGACGGTGCGGACATCGGCGATGGTGTGCTGGCTGTTTGTCGGCTCTTATACCTTCTCGTCAGTGTTCTCCTATCTTGGGGGGGAGCATGTGATTGCCGAGTTTGTCGGTGGTCTTGACCTGACGCCACTTCAGTTCCTGTTGCTGGCACAGCTGATCATCTTCCTGCTGGGCTGGCCGCTGGAATGGTCGGAAATCATCATTATCTTTGTTCCGATCTTCCTGCCGCTTTTGCCGCTGTTTGATATTGATCCGCTGTTCTTTGGCATTCTGGTGGCATTGAACCTTCAGACGTCGTTCCTGACTCCGCCCATGGCCATGTCGGCCTATTACCTTAAGGGGGTGGCGCCAAACGGGATATTGTTGACCGATATCTTCAAGGGGATCATGCCGTTCCTGTTCATGGTGATTGTCAGCATGGTTTTGATGTACGCTTTCCCACAGATCGTGTTCCATCTGCCGGATCTGTTCTACGGCGCACGCTAAGGGGATTGCCTGAATGAGTACCATCAACCCGTTACTGACACTTGATGTCGTCGAATTGCGTGACCGCCTTGCAAGCGGGGCGGTGCGCGCGGTCGAATATGTCGAGGCCTGTCTGGAACGTATTGCCGAAGTCGAACCACAGGTTCAGGCATGGGCGTGGCTTGACAGCGATCATGCCATTGCCCAGGCCCGCGCCCTTGATGCAAGGCGTCAGGCCGGGGCACCGATTGGCCCGCTGCATGGCTTGCCGGTTGGTCTTAAAGACGTGATTGATACGGCCAATATTCCAACCGCCAATGGCACCGTTCTGGACGAGGGCCGGGTGCCAAGCGAAGACGCGGTGCTTGTGTCGCGTCTGAAGACGTCCGGTGCGATCATCATGGGCAAGACGGTTTCGACCGAGCTTGCCTTCATGCATCCGTCCAAAACACGCAATCCGCACAATCCGGATCATACGCCCGGTGGATCATCTGCCGGATCGGCCGCCGCCGTTGCCGCGGCCATGATCCCGCTTGCGGTCGGGACCCAGACCGGTGGGTCGGTGATCCGGCCCGCCTCGTTCTGTGGGGTGGTCGGTTTCAAGCCAAGCTTTGGCGCGATTGCCCGTACCGGTGTTCTTAGCCAAAGCCCGACCCTTGATACCATTGGCGTGTTCGCCAATTCGGTCGATGGGGCGGCGATGGTGGCCGAAAGCCTGTTTGGCTATGACGCAGGGGACCCGGCAACCACGCCAAGCCCGATGCCAAGGTTGCTTGATACCGCCAAGGCAACCCCGCGCGTCACGCCAACCTTGGCCTTTGTTCGCCCGCCGCAGTTTGATGAACTTGCCGACGAAGAAACCGTGATGGCATTTCGCGAGATCACCGACATGCTGGGCGATCAATGCTTTGAGGCGCCGTTGCCAAACGCGTTTGACGACGCGGCCGCATTGCGGGCCCGGATCAACTTTGCGGAAATGGCCAAGGATTACTATGGCTATGAAAAGCGCGGGCGGGATCAGTTGTCGCCTGAAATTTGTGAAGCCCTTGATAAGGGCAATGACGTCAAGGCGCGTGACTATCTGGCGGCTCTTGATTGGCGCAAGGTGCTTAATGCCGGACTGGAAGAGGTGTTCAAACGCTGTGATGCGATCATCACACCGGCGGCACCGGGGCCCGCACCGGCCAATCTTCAGACCACCGGTAATGCGATTTTTAATGGTCTTTGGACTTTCTGCGGTACGCCGGCGGTGACCATTCCGATGTTGTGGTCACAGGGCGGTATGCCGATGGGCATTCAGCTTGTCGGGCGGGTTGGCGATGATGCGCGGCTGATGCGCACGGCCAACTGGCTTAAAACATATCTTGGTAATCAGGAGGACGCGTGATGGAAAACGTTCTTTTAAATCGTGCGATGGCCTTGCTGGCCTTTGTCGTCCTCGCGGCATCTGTCGTAACGCTTGTGGTTTATGTCCCGCGTTGGGATCTGGCGATCATGGTGGGGTTCACCCTGCTTCTGGCAGGCTGGGACATGTGGCATGTCGCCATGGGCCACAAGGAAGACACACACTGATCCAACGAAGGGACCAACCCTTTGGGGATGCAAGCCGAACTTCGGGGCAGGAAGCGCTTCCTGCCCCGTTTTTTGTGCTTCATTTGCGTTCGGGCGGCGCCACAAGGTTTTCGATCGGCGGGATCGGTGTGGTTTTGACCTTTTTGGTGACGATATAGGTGAAATACCGATCGATGCCGATATTGGACACCAAAAGGCCGTCAATCATGCGCTGATAGGCGTCAACGTCATGACATAGCACCTTGATCATGTAATCCACCCCGCCGCCAAGCGCATAGCATTCGACGATTTCCGGGATGTCCTGAACGGCACGTTCGAAAATCTGGAAATCGTCATGCTGGTGATGACGCAGGGTAATTTCGGTCAGAACCAGGGTTGGTTTGACCAGCTTTTCCAGATTGAGATGGGCGTGATAGCCCGAGATGACGCCAAGGTCTTCGAGGCGTTTGAGTCGTTCCCAACACGGGCTTGGCGAAAGGTTCACCGCCTCGGCCAGTTTGACCTTGGTGATGCGCCCTTCGCGTTGCAGGGTTTTGAGGATTTTCAGATCCAGCTCGTCAAGCCTGATCATGATCAGAGCACCTCGGCAATCACAATCAGACAGTCGCCCGTTTTGATCAGGCCCTGGAAGTGGCGGCACGACACAATGCCCGCGCGTGGGGCATAATATTCACGCGGCGGGGTGCCGGTGCGCTCCACATCATAGATGCGCGCGATCAGATCGCCTTCCTTGACCATATCGCCCAGATCAACGCAGGGCTCATACAGGCCACTGGCTTCTGATGCGACAAAGCACCGGTCATCTGGCATATCGAGCATGGTCGTGCCGGTCGGGGACGGTTCAATTTCGCCCTTGAGAATGCCGGCATGAACAAGGATGTTGCGCACACCGCGATCGGCAATCGCCACACGTTCGGCGGTGGTCGATCCACCACCCCCCAGTTCGGTGGTGACAAAGGTTTTGCCAGCTTCCTCGACCACGGTGTCAAACATGCCAACCGCATCAAGTTCGAGCATCATCATCGAATAGGGCGCGCCAAATGCCTTCATGGCCGCAACACAGCGGGCTTCCTGTTCCTTGTCAGGCAGAACGTGGGCGGCCGAGAACGGAATGAAATCAAGCGTCTTGCCGCCGGAATGGATATCGAGGACGATATCGGCTTCTGGCACGAGATGGCGGAAAACGTAATCGGCGATCTTTTGCGTGACCGTGCCATCGGGCTTGCCCGGGAAGGAGCGGTTCATGTTGCCCGCATCAATCGGGGATGTCCGCGACGCATTGCGAAATGCCGGATAGTTCATGGCGGGCAGAATGATCACACGACCATTGATTTCACCAGCCGAGAGCGATTCAGCCAGTTTGAACAGCGACACCAGACCTTCATATTCATCGCCGTGGTTGCCGCCCGTCATAAGGGCGGTCGGGCCAATGCCATTGCGGATCACGGTGATCGGGATCATCACAGCGCCCCACGCGGAATCATCACGCGAATAGGGCAGCTTCAAAAAGCCGTGGTGAATGCCATCCTGGTCAAGCGGGATCGTCGGGCTGATGGGTGATGGTTTTGTCATGGTCGTATCCTTAAAAAGCCTGACTTCGCGACCGTCGTCGTCAGGCTGTGGCATCTGGTGCCGCACACCAGACCCGCGCAAAAGGCGCGATGTCATGGCGTGCGGTACGGTTTTTCGGGTCCGAACTCAGTTTTTGACAAACAGCTGTCGCGGATAGCTGGTCAGGGTTTTCGACCCGCTTTCGGTGATCATCATGCTTTCGGTGATCTCGATCCCCCAGTCATCGAACCACAGGCCCGGCATGAAGTGGAAGGTCATGCCCGGTTCGAGAACCGTGCGATCGCCCGGACGCAGGCTCATGGTGCGCTCGCCCCAGTCCGGCGGATAGGAAAGCCCGATCGGATAGCCGCAGCGGCTGTCTTTTTCGATGCCGTATTTCTGCAGAACACCAAAGAAGGCATTGGCGATGTCTTCGCATACATTGCCCGGTTTGGCCGCATCCAGACCCGCCTGAAGACCTTCGATCAGGGCACTTTCAGCATCGAGGAAACGCTGATCGGGATCACCAAGATAGATCGTGCGCGACAGCGGTGCGTGGTAACGACGGAAACAGCCAGCAATTTCAAAGAAAGTCCCGGCATCACCCGGAATGGGTTTTTCATCCCAGGTCAGATGCGGTGCGCTGGCGTCCTGGCCTGATGGCAGAAGCGGCACAATGGCCGGGTAATCGCCGCCAATCCCGTCGACACCTGCGATCCCGGTACGGAAGATTTCCGCAACCAGTTCGTTCTTTTTCATGCCCGGCTCGACGATTTCAAAAATGCGTTCATGCATGTTTTCGACGATGCGGGCCGCCTGACGCATATAGAAAATCTCGGTCTCGGATTTGACCGCGCGCTGCCAGTTCACAAGGGCGGTGGCATCGGAAAACTTGGCGTTGGGCAGATGTGTCTGAAGCTGCAGGAAGGCCTTGGCAGAGAAATAGTAGTTATCCATTTCCACGCCAATGCGCCGCGATGCCCAACCGCGATGTTCAATCACCTCGGCAAGGTAGTCCATCGGGTGATGCGTGGTCGATTGCACATAGTAGTCCGCATACGGGATGATGCGGTCATGGGGCATATAGACCGTACGTTTGGCGCCGTTGGCATCCTGCGAACGCCCGAACCAGATCGGGTCGTCTTCTATCGGTACCAGCACACATTGATGGACATAGAACGACCAGCCGTCATAGCCGGTCAGCCAGGCCATGTTTGACGGATCGGTCACGATCAAAAGATCAATGCCCTTTTCCACCATGGCTTTTTTGGTTTTCTCCAGGCGTTCGGCGTATTCCTCACGCGTGAAATTCAATTCTACCTGGCTCATCGCAGGCCTCCAGATAAAGGTGGGTCCAGACCCTGTTTCCCTTTGTTGTTAAGAAGTAATCTCGACCCCTGCACCGGCTGCGTCGCAGCGGTGACGGGCGAGGGTGGCGATAGCGGTGTCCTGAACACCGGTTCCGGTCAAATCACAGACCGTAATCTGACCCGCAGATGTTCTGCCGGTCAAGGATTTGGCGATGATCTGGCCGAGTTCGGGCAATGTCGCATCAGATGGGACAATCCCGGCATCGATGGCGTGATGAAGTTCGCCAAGAATGCGGGTTTGTGCCTGGCTGTCGCTGACATAGAGATCAGCCTGCCCGATCAGGGCAGGATCAATTTCGTTTTTGTGTTCGGCGTCCGATCCCATGGCGGTAACATGGGTGCCCGGTTTGACCCAATCGGTCTTCAGGACCGGTTCGCGTGCTGGCGTCGTGGTGACGATGATATCGGCCGTTGCGGCGGCGTCCTTGCCATCGGCGGTGGCCGTTACCGGAATGCCCAGTTCTAGCGATGCCTTTTTCGCGCACGCCTCGGCCTTGGCAACATCGCGCGCCCAGATGGTGGCCGAGGTGATATCACGCACCAGTGTCAGCGCCTTGAGCTGCAGGCGTGCCTGCACACCGGCACCATAGATCGCGGCGTGTTTGGCATCCGCGCGCGCCAGATGTTTGGCGGCAACGCCGCCGGCGGCGGCGGTGCGCACATCGGTCAGATAGCCATTATCAAGCAAGACGGCCTCAAGCAGGCCGGTCTTGGATGAAAACAGGTTCATCAAGCCATTAACCGACGGCAGGCCGAGCTTTGGGTTGTCAAAGAAGCCCGGGCTGATTTTGATTGCGAAGCTGTCGATGCCTGGCACATAGGCGGTTTTGACATCGACCTCGCCATTATACTCATCAATATCCAGACGCAGGATCGGCGGCATACGGACATCCTGGGTTGCCAGCGCCTTGAACGCGCCTTCGACGCAGTCAATGGCATCCATGTCCAGATCAATAACCTTGCGCAGGTCGGTTTCGGTCAGAATTCTGATCGTGGGCATGTGCTTTACTCCGCCATCAGGTCGACGTCTTCGCCGCCGACAATGCGTTTATGCAGATCCATGTCGATATTGCATCCGGTCGTCAGCACAACCGTGCGCCCCGGATTGTCGACCAGACCGGCGCGAAGGGCGGCAATGCCAACCGCGCCGGATCCTTCGATCACCTGTTGATCATCAAGATAGGCCGCCCGGATGCCATCGGCGATCTGGGCTTCGTTGACGAGTACGAAATCATCGGTTAGGTCACCGCACATATCAAAGGTGTACTGGTTGTTTTCACCAATGCCGCCGCCCAGACTGTCTGCCAGGGTGGGCAGTTCCTTGACGGCGGTCGGTTTGCCTTCCTGTAGGCTTGTGATCATGGCACAGCCGCGTTCCATGGTGATGCCGACCACCCGGATCATCGGATTGACCGATTTGGCCACCAGCGCCACACCGGCCAGCAAACCACCCCCGGATAACGGCACCAACAGGGTGTCGACATCGGGAAGGGCATCTATGATTTCAAGACCAAGCGTGCCTTGCCCGGCAATCACATCGGCATGATCAAAAGGCGGCAGCATGATCATGCCTTGCTCCTTCACGAGCCGGTCGACTTCATGCTGGGCTTCGTCCTGGGACTGGCCGATGATGCGGACTTCTGCCCCTTGGGCGCGGATGCCGTCCACCTTGTTCTGCGGCACCAGTTCCGACATGCAAATGACCGATCGGACACCGGCATTGCGCGCCGCATAGGCAAGTGCCCTGCCATAATTGCCCGTGGATACACCGACGACACCCTTGGCCTTGTCGGCGTCGCTCAGGCGCAGCACAGCATTGGCGGCACCGCGCAGCTTGAAGCTGCCGGTATATTGTTGCTGTTCGCATTTAAGCCAGACCGGGCTGCCAACACGGTCCGAGAGTGCGGCAGACGGGCGAAGCGGTGTGTGGATGATATGATCCGCAATGTTTTTACGGGCAGAAAGAACATCAGCAAATGTGATGGGGTCTTTCATGGGACCTCGACTTCGTTCGTTGGTTGCGGGGCCTGATCAAACAGGGTGCCAAACCCCGTGATCGGTTTTTTGTACTCAATCAGGTTCAAGGCATGCCAGACCAGTGCCTGATTGCTGGTGATGACAGGCTTCTTAAGCTGGCGTTCGGCCGCAGCGATGATTTCGGCAGACCGGATGGCGGTGCAGGAAATAAACACCGCATCGGCGTCCTCTGTATCGACCTTAAGCGCGCCTTCTAGAATGGCTTCGGGCGGCAAAGCGGTCATGTCAAAATCATTATCCAGACCAAAGCCCATGATATGGGTGGCTTCAAAGCCCTTGTCTGTGAAACCAGCGGCAACGGATTGGGTCACAGCCGGAAGATACGGGGTCAGGATGGCAATTTTTTGCGCACCAACCGCACGCAGCGCCAATTCACTGGCCAGAAGCGGGTTGGTGACCTTGGTGCCCGGCATGCCCTGATTGATCAGCTCGGCGATTTTGTCCGACCCGGTCACAGCCGTTCCCGATGTGCAGCCAAAAATGGCGACATCGACGCCATAGCCCGGCAGCAGGGTTTTGGCCGCGCGCGGCAGGTCGGCCGCCATTGATTGCAGGTTTTCAACCGTCACCGGATTGGCATTTTCGATCCGTGTGGTGAACAGACGCAGGTCACCTGGCAGGATGGTGCGCAGATCATCCTCGCTATTGAAATCGGTTGCCAGTGTGATGAGGCCGATCCGCCCTGCCGGTCCGACAGGGGCAGGCGAATACGGCACATCTACCGGCTCTGGCGTGACCGCACGGGATACGGACATGTCCTGAACTCCAGAGGCGGATCGTCCTGATAACCCTCAGGACGATCCCGTTTTTTTATTTTCAAATGTGCTTCCGGGCGAACCCGGAAATTGCGGGCCAGGACTTGCTTAGCGGAAGGCAAGCTCTGGCAGGAACAGGGCGATCTGCGGAACGAAGATCAAAATCACGGCTGCCAGCAGCAGCATGAAGATGAAGGGCGGTGTTCCACGGATGACCTCGGCATAGGGTCGCCTGAAGATTGCTATGGCCGTAAAGATGTCACACCCGAATGGGGGCGTGGCAGAGCCAATGGCAACCTGAAGCGTGACCAGCGTCCCGACAAGAACCGGGTCCAGACCGGCCGAATTGACGAGCGGCATGAAGATCGGCGTCAGTACCAGAATGACCACAATCGGGTCAACGAACATGCAGCCGACAAAGAAGGCAATGCAGATCGCAGCCAGAATGATGTACGGGTTCGCCCCTTCAAGCCCCAGCGCGCCAATCACATGTTGCGGGATCTGGGCAAAGGAAATCACGAACGAGAATGTCGTGCCGGCCCCCACCAGAATGAACACAACAGCCGTGATCAGGCCGGTCGAACGGGCAATCGACAGCAACTCAGACCATTTGACCGACTTGAAGACCAGAACTTCAAGAATGACGGCATAGACAACCGCAACTGCCGCGACCTCGGTCGGGCTGACCCAACCCAGATAGATGCCGCCCACGATCAGGACCGGGAACATGATGGCTGGGCCGGCATTGATCACGGCCTTGCCACGCTCCGCCCAGGTCATGCGCGGGATGGTCGGGATGTCGTTCTTTTTGGCGTAGTACATGCAATAGAGCGAGAACATCACCAAAATCAGGATGCCAGGACCGATCCCGGCCAGGAACAGTTCACCGATCGACACCTTGCCGACCACGCCAAACACGATCATGCCGATCGATGGCGGGATCAAAAACGCGATGTCGCTGGCATTGATGATCAGTGCCATGGCGAATTTGTCTTCATACCCCGCCTTGAGCATCTTGGGGCGCAGCGGGCCGCCCATGGCAACCACGGTGGCCTGTGTCGAGCCCGATACAGCGCCAAACATGGTGCAACCAAGGGCCGTGGTGACGGCAAGGCCGCCGCGCACATGGCCGACAAAGGTCATGGCAAGGTCAATCAGCCGGTTGGCCGTATGCCCCTTTGTCACGATATCGGCGGCAAAGATAAACATCGGCACCGCGATAAGCGCCACCGGTGAAATGCCCGTAACCATCTGCTGAATCAGGATGCGTTCGGGAATGGGCATATAAAACATGAAGGCAACGACGCTGGCCGTTGCAAGCGGCACCATCATGGGGAAGCCAAGGACCAGAAGGACCAGCATCACCAGAAGGATTGAAGTACCTAAATCCATTTTTCCATTCCCCCTTACAGATGATGCTCGTCGGCGTCGTCAAACGTATCCTCAACCTGATAGGACAGGTGCGTCCCGGGCTTGAGGATATTGGTCAGTGCGGCCAGAACAAACTGGATGCCGGTGACACACAGACCAAACGGCACGATCAGAACGGTCAGGTAATAAGGGATGCGCAAGGCCGGGGTCAGCCGGTTCGATGCGATCAGGGAGGACACATAATCAAGCGAATACCACGCCAGAAGGAACAGCAGGCTGGCGGTGCCGAGCGTGATGATGATCATCATGATCTTGCTGGCACGTGGGCCCAGCATATCGGTAAAGGCGGACATGCGGATGTGGCGGCCCATGCGGGCGGCCTCGCTGATGCCGACAAAGGTCACAAGAATGATCAGAAACTGATTGAGTTCTTCGGAAAAGAAGATGCTCGAATTGAAGCCCAGACGCATGATCACGTTGGCAACGGTATTCACCGCCATGATCACAATGCTCCATCCAAGAAGCTGTCGCTCGACAACGGACAAGCCGTGATCAAGTTTTCTCAGAATACCCAACGCCCCGCCACTCGGAGCGGGGGCCTCCCCGTTTGAACCTGACATAGAACCTCCTTGATGCGCGTGCGAGACATTATTGTGGAACGTTGTGTGTGGATGTTTGGTTCCCTCCCACACGGGCTGTCTTCCGCTTCACGCCGGTCCTGTCAGAATAAAAACGCTTTGTGGTGGTTCAATCAGATTTTTGTCATGACACAAAATCAATACATCACGTCGAAGGCATGAACGCCCGGCATCTGATCCATGGTGTGGCGAATTTGGATCAGCGCATGATGTGCGGTCGGTGTATCGGGCGCACCGCCAAGGCAGATGCGCATGGCATTCGGGCGCGGGACCTTGACCGTCATGAACGGATCGGAAATTGTCACCGCAACCCCGTTTTTCCGCAGTTCAGAGGCAAACCATTCTTCCTGCCAGTGCGTTGGAATACGCACCCAGGCACTGAGCGACGTCGGGTGATGGCGGACAACCGCATCGCCAAGAATATCGGCCACGAGTGCCTGACGTTCACGCATCAGGGCGCGCTGGACAGTCACGGCCTGATCGACCGATCCATCGGCAATCCAGCGTGCGCCGATCTCGGCCATCAGGGGTGTTCCCATCCAGCCGGTGACGCGTAAAACGCTGCTGGCGCGAATCGACAAGTGGGCGGGAACTGTCAAAAAGCCGGTGCGAAGCCCGGGCATAACCACCTTGGTCAGGCTTGATACATGGAAGCCAAGTTTGGGCAGGAAGCTTGTGATCGGTGGCAGGTTTTCTTCGAGAAGCGGGCGATAAACATCATCCTCGATGACGTAAACGCCATAATGTTCAGCGATTTCGGCGATGCGTTTGCGCCGTTCAAGCCCCATCAGGCAATTGGTCGGGTTGGTAAAGATCGGGGTGACGACAAGGGCGCGGACCTGACGGGTGCGGCATTCGCGCTCAAATGCATCGGGCAGGATGCCTTCGTCATCTGTGGGAAGGGCGCCGAGCTTGAAGCGCAGAATGCTGGCGGAGCCGATCACGCCATGATCGGTCAGGCTTTCGGTCAGGACGACATCGTCGGGCTGAATGACGGTGGACAGGGCGGTGAAGACGCCTTGTGCCGCGCCATTGGTAATCAGCAGGTTGGGCAGTTCAACATCAACCCCCATGCCCGCAAGCCAGGTGCGGCCGATTTCGCGGTGGTATTCGAACCCGGCCACGGGCCGGCAGCTTTCCATCCAGCTGTGATGGGGTTCTTCGGCCAGTTTGGCATGCATCTGACGCGACAGGTCATTGTGAAAATCGGTATAGGCCGCGCGCACGATCGAAAGGTCAATCAGATCGGGCTGGCGACTGTCGAGAATGAAGGACGATGCCCGGTCGGTCAGGCGGGCCTGCACAAAGGTGCCACGGCGGCGTTCGGATCTGAGATAGCCCTGTCGTTCGACTTCCTTGTAGGCCGCACTGACTGTTTGCACGCTGACCTTAAGGCGATAGGCCAGTTCACGGTGTGTTGGCATCCTGACACCATGTCGAAGTCTGCCTGCTTCGATATCGGTAATGATTGCTTCGACGAGTGCCTTGTATTTCGGACCTGTTTCGCCACTTAGGTCGATTTCAGGTAACCACATTTTTCTATTTCCACCCCTGATATTTTTGGCAGCCTAACATGAGGGGTGGGGTTCTGTGTAGGTCTCGATGTTAATTTGTCATGAGACAAAACTAGCATTGACCTGATGCAGGAACATTTCAACACTTTGCGCGTTCATGACAGTGATGTTCCAACCAAACGCCCCCGATTTCAGGCTGCATAGCCGGTCGTTGCGCGTGAAAACACGGGAGACTTCGATATGAGTTTGAACAAACTCCTTAAGGCGACCCTATCGGCTGCTGCGCTGTTTGCAGTTGCCGGGACCGCTGCCCACGCCGAGGAATGGAAATTCGCCCACGAAGAAAGCCCGGGTGATGTTCAGGACCTGTATGCGCAGGAATTCAAGCGCCTGGTTGAAGAAAAGACCGATGGCGATGTGAACGTGACCATCTACACCTATGGCCAGCTGGGCACCGAGAATGACATTACCGAGCTGACCGCAGCCGGTGCTGTTCAGTTCTCGAACGCATCCCCTGGTCACCTTGGGACCTTTGTTCCGGAAATTCAGGTCTTTGGCGTTCCCTACCTGCTGTCGCAGGATAACGAGGTGAACAAGAAGGTTCTTTCCTCCAGCCCGACGATTTACGACGGTCTGTCGAAGGATTTCGAGTCCAAGGGGCTCAAGCTTTATACCATGTACCCGGAAGGCGAAATGGTCTGGACCACCAAGAAACCGGTCGAAAAGCCGGCTGATTTCGATGGTGTGAAGTTCCGCGTGATGACCTCGCCGATCCTGATCGAGACCTATGAATCGTTCGGTTCCGATCCGGTGGCCCTGCCGTGGGGTGAAGTTTATTCCGGTCTTCAGACCAGCGTGATTGACGCACAGGTCAACCCGATCTTCTTCGTTGAAAGTGCAAAATTCTACGAAGTGACCGACTATCTGATCTATGCCGGTCAGCAGCAATACACCACCACCGTGGTGTCGAACGCGGCGTTCTATGACGGTCTGTCTGACGAGCGTAAAGAGATGCTGGCAGAGGTGAAGGCCGAACTGGACGACTTCATCTATGAAGCCCAGACCAAGGCCAATGAAGAAGCCCTGGCACGCATCAAGGAAGCCAAGCCGGAAATCGAAGTCATCCGTCTGAACGAAGAACAGCGTTCGGTGTTCAAGGAAGCTTCCAAAGGCATTGGCGCAAGCCTTGTTGACGAAGTTGGCGGCGACACCGAAGAAGTGCTGAAATCGCTTCGTGAAGAATTCGGTACCGCGATGTAATCGGAATTTCCCGACTAACACGGGAATTCACAAAACCCCCGCAGGCGATGCTTGCGGGGGTTTTTGTTTGTCCTGAAAGCTATGCACCCGGATCGTGGTGATACTCACAACATCAGGTTTTCCGCGTCTCATACCTGCCCTGTCCGAGGATCGGACTGTGGTGTTGAAACTGACGTGAAAGGATCTGGCTGTGAATATGTTCAACCTGCTTCAGGGGCTGCGCGACGCCCTTTTCCCGGCAATCATGTTTGCTTTGCTGTTGCTCGGCTCTGTTGTGACTTCGCCAAAAGCGGAAGTTTATCAGGGGGACGGGCGTGCCCCATCATCTTTGCTCAAGCAAACGGCTTCTGACGGCAAGGTCACCGTCATTGACGTGCTGAAAGGATCGGCAGATCAGGACGTGGTTAAAGGTGCAACGAACCCAGGAGGAGAGCAGGGCAACAGCTATGATCTTGTCCTTGCCAATGGCGACGCGTGGCAAAAAGACAGTGATGGTGAGTTTGTCGTCGTGCAGGTTAAGTATATGGGATCCGTACAGAAAACATGTTCTGTCTATGCCGTTAAGGACGGTAGTGCCTATAAAACGAAGTGTCAGTAAGCCTTGCTGTATTGGGGTGCAATGCAGCCGGGTGACACAATAAAACAGGGGCCGGCATGGGTCCGGCCCCTGTGGGCCGCCGCGTCGGGAAGAAGGTATGACGCGGCGGTTATTAGTGATGTTTGATTGGCTTATTTGCCAGCAGCGACTTCGTCGGCAACTGCATCAACAGCCTGTTTGGCGATGTCGATGACCTTGTCGACTTCGGCTTTGGTGATGCAAAGCGGCGGTGCGAAGCCAAGGATGTCACCGTGCGGCATGGCACGTGCAATCATGCCACGCTCAAGGCAGGCTGCCGAAACGCGCGGACCGATTTTCGCATTCGGATCGAAGCGTTCCTTCTTGGTTTTGTCTGCGACAAACTCAAGAGCTGCCATCAGGCCAACACCACGGGCTTCGCCAACCAGCGGATGGTTGTCAAAGGTTTCATGCATCCGCTGCTGGAAGTAGCCACCGGTCTCTGCTGAGTTACCGGTCAGGTTTTCACCATCAACGATATCGAGGTTGGCGTTGGCTGCTGCGGCGCAAACCGGGTGCGCGGAATAGGTCCAGCCATGGCCGATCGGGCCCATCTGATCGGAACCCTGTTCGAGAACTTTCCAGACGCGTTCGCCGATGATGACACCCGAAAGCGGCAGGTAGCCCGACGAGACGCCCTTGGCGATCGTGATCAGGTCCGGCTTGATGCCGTAGTGCTGGGAGCCGAAATAGGAGCCGGTACGGCCAAAGGCGGTCACGACTTCATCGGCAACCAGAAGAACATCATATTTGTTCAGAACGGCCTGGATGGCTTCCCAGTAGCCTTCTGGCGGGGTGATGATGCCGCCCGTGCCCATGACCGGCTCGCCAATAAAGGCAGCAACGGTTTCCGGACCTTCGCGCAGGATCATTTTTTCCAGATCATCCGCACAGCGTTTGGCGAATTCTGCTTCGGTTTCACCGGCCTCGGCATTCCAGTAGTGGTGCGGGCAGGTGGTGTGCAGAACCGGGCTGCGCGGCAGATCAAATGCGTTGTGGAAGGCAGCAAGGCCGGTCAGGCTACCGGTCATGATGCCCGAGCCGTGATAACCACGCCAACGCGAGATGATTTTCTTTTTCTGAGGCAGGCCGCGGATGTTGTTGTAGTACCAGATCAGCTTGATGTTGGTTTCGTTCGCATCCGAACCGGACATGCCATAATAGACGCGCTGCATGCCTTCGGGCGCGCTTTTGACGATACGATCCGACAGGCGAATGATCGCTTCGTTACTGTGACCAACATAGGTGTGGTAATAGGCCAGTTCCTTTGCCTGCGCATAGATCGCATCGGCAATTTCGGTGCGGCCATAGCCGATGTTTACACAGTACAGGCCTGCAAATGCATCGAGGCTTTCCTTGCCTTCGGTGTCATGGATATAGATGCCCTTGCCGCCATTGATGATGCGGTTCGGAGTTTCGCCGGCCGCGTGCTGACGCATATGGGTCGATGGGTGCATGAAATGCGCCCGGTCCATTTCCTGCAGGTCTGCAGTGGTGTTTTTGATGACATTCATTTTAATTCTCCCATGTGAATGCGGTTGATGCCTTTGCGCGCATTACGCTTTGTAAGCAGCGCAGACGTATTTCAGTTCGGTAAATTCTTCGAGGCCATGGCGCGATCCTTCGCGGCCGAGACCCGATTGTTTGACGCCGCCAAACGGGATCGGCGCGCCGGTGATTTTCACGCAGTTCAGTGCAACCATGCCGTATTCAAGCGCGTTCGAAACACGTGCGGCACGGTCGTAATCCTTGGTCATCAGATAGGCAGCCAGGCCATATTCGCTGTCATTGGCTTTGGCGACGACTTCGTCTTCGCTATCAAATGCCATGACCGGGGCAACCGGGCCGAAGGTTTCTTCGCGATAGATCTGCATGTCATCGGTGACATCAGCCAGCAGGGTCGGGGCATAGAACAGCCCGCCCATTTTCTTGCCGCCGGTCAGGACACGGGCACCCTTTGCGCGCGCGTCTGCGACATGGTCTTCGCATTTGGCAACCGCACGGTCATGCATCAGCGGACCGATTTCGACATATTCCTCGATGCCGTTGCCGACCCGCAATTCTGCGATGGCCTTGGCATATTTATCAAGGAAGTCGTCATAAATACCGCGCTGAACGAAGATGCGGTTGGCTGCCAGGCAATCCTGACCGCTGGTCGCGAACTTGGCGTTTACCGCGTGGGCAACGGCTTCGTCGAGATCGACATCATCAAAGACGATGAACGGTGCATGACCGCCCAGTTCCATCGCCATTTTCTTGATCGTCTGTGCGCCTTGCGACAGCAGAAGACGGCCAACTTCGGTTGAGCCGGTAAAGGAAAGTGCGCGGACTTCGGTGTTACCGCAAAGCTCGCCCACCACCGGGTTCGGATCACCGGTTACGATATTAAACACACCGGCCGGGATACCGGCACGTTCGGCCAGTTCGGCCAGTGCTGTGGCCGAGAACGGCGTTTCGGTGGCCGGGCGGACAATCATGGAGCAACCGGCTGCCAGTGCGGCGGCGGCCTTGCGCGTGATCATCGCGCACGGGAAGTTCCATGGTGTTACCGCGGCGGTGATGCCAATCGGTTCACGTTTGACCGTCATGTTGCGACCGGGCAGGTGGGAGGTGATGTTTTCAACATTCACCCGTTTGGCTTCTTCGGCGTAGAAGTCGATGAAGCTTGCGGCATAATCGATTTCACCGCGGGCTTCGTTGATCGGTTTGCCCTGTTCAAGGGTCATCAGAAGGGCCAGGTCTTCCTTGTTTTCGATCAGAAGATCATGCCAGCGGCGCAGTGCTGCACCACGTTCCTGCGGCAGAAGGGCCGCCCAGGCCGGGAAGGCTTCCTTGGCACTTGCGATCGCCTTGCGGGTTTCGGAGACACCCATGTTGGGCACCGTGCCGATGAAGCTGCCATCAAACGGGTTGGTGACTTCGATCACCTGAAGATTATCAGCCGAGCACCAGCGACCATCAATATAGGCATGTTCGCGCAGCAGACGCAGATCGGAAAGCTGGCTGAGCGATACGCAGCGTTGTTCCTTTGATTGTGCCGTCATGGGGACCTCCTTCCTTAAGCGCAGTGTGCGCGAAGCGTGTCATTGAACTGACAGGAAGGTAGCAACGCTTGGTCAGAGGAGGTGTCCGAACTCCGTGCCATTTAATGCGTTTTTTTTGGCGAGGAGCGGCAAAAAACGAATGTTTTTTCTGCCAGCGGCCAAAAAGCGCAGAAATTCAGTCTTCTGCGCGATCAAGATATTTTCGCATTTCACGTTTCTGACGGCGTTTTTCGATCACGGTGCGGATAATGATGACGGTAAAAAACAGCACCACGACGCTGGTGGTCATCGGAAAGGCGACCGGAATGCCAACCACAAAGACCAGCGCACCGACGATGCTGCCGCCCACCAGGGCAATAAAGCCGCCCAGCATGACAATGGCAAGCAGTCCGGCAAGCAGGATGGAGGCGATTTTGTTCATCGGGCGCAGTTCATAAAGTCAGTTCAAACACGGCGGGAATGACAAAGCGCGAAGCTTCGTCATTCTTTGTCATTATTGCGGTTGGTCAGCTGTTTGGTGGTTTGATCAAGGCGTTCGGCCAGAACACGGATCAGCTGGTTGGAGACCGCCTGGTCCTGTCGGACAAGACCAAGGAATTCGGCCTTGTCGAGTTTAAGGACTGTCATGTCCTCGACCGCGCGGATGGTGGCCGAACGCGGTGCATCGACCAGAAGGGCGATTTCACCAATGACTTCCTTGGGATGAACATCGCGCAGTTTCAGGGTCTGATGCTCATCGGTGGTCAGCCAGATTTCACCGCGCCCGGAAATGACGATAAAGGCCGCATCGCCCGGGTCGCCCTGTTTCACCAGAACCTCACCATGTTTGAAGGTCAGGCGCGGGCTGGTAAAGGCCAGCAGCTTGACAACACTGGGATCAAGCCCGGCAAAGAGCGGGATGGTGCGCAGCAACCGGACTTCCTGATCAATGTCGCCATTTGCCAGTGCGGCGGCATCGTCTTCGCCGTCATCGGTTGTTGTTTCGCTGTCATCGGCCATGCTGCGACGTTTGACCAGCTTGCCGTTCGACATGTGCAGCAGGGTGTCGAACTTCTCGCCGGCATGGTCATCATCATCGACCCAGACCAAACTGGTGTGGTCCGTTTCCCCGGTCAGGTAGTTGATGATGCTTTCGCGGGTTTCGCGATCAAGGGCTGACAGGCCTTCGTCAACAACCAGAAGGTCCGGGTTCTTGATCAGGGCGCGGACGAGGGCGATTTTTTGGCGCAAGGTCTGGGACATGCGACTGCCACCAACGCCGACCTGACTTTCAAGGCCCAGCGCAACCAACCCTTCATACAGGCCGCCTTCATGGGCGATTTCAAACAGGACTTCGCCCACGCGTTCCTCTGAATTTGCGCGGCCATAGGCAAAACGACCAAACAGCAGGTTATCAAGGATCGGGGCGGCCGGTGCGTAGCCATCGGCCTCGAAGAAGTCGATATATTTAGCCAGTTCTTCGGGCAGATTGGCGCGGACCTTGGGGCGGGCCTGCAAGACAAGTTCGCGGAACCCGTCATCAATCACACGCAAACGGTGACGGGCCGGGGTCAGATGCATGGCAACATCGAGAAGACGCAGCTGGTCTTCCTTGCGCATGTCATCAACGGCGACACCTTCGGTCCGGCGCAGGATGTTTTTGACCTCGGGAATTTCATCGGCCGAGACAAAGCTGTAACGGTCAAAGAATTCATGCCCGGGGGGCAGGCCAGTAAACAATTCGATCATCAGATCAAGCGTTTCACGCCCCATCTTGACCATCTTGTCGTACAGGCCGTTTTCACGCAGGCTTTTCTGAATATAGGGGTGCGACAGGAAGTCGAAACGTTTGAATTCCGTGCGCGACGGTGTGCCGAACATGATGTTCACACCGACCGGTGCGTTATCATTGTACTTTTCAAAGTCATAAGGTTCGACAAGGTCGGACAGTTGGCGTTCGGCCAGAATTTCCTTGAGCCGCGGGCGGACGGTCAGAACCGATTCAACAAGATCCGGGCGTTCTTCCGGACTGATCCGGCGCAACAGACCGATACGATAAATATCGCGATCCAGACCGACGACCTCAAGCAGGCGCATCAATTCCTTTTGCAGGTCTTCGCGCGATGAAAAGCCCGGACCGACATAGTCAATCCATTCGGCAGACGGATCATAGGGGATATTGCCCGACATATTGATCTCGTCATACATCTCGCGCGTGAGCTTCCACGGCAATTCGGTGGGATCAGACAGCTCGATCACATCGACGAATTTCGGATCCGGGAAGGGCTTTGCCTTTTCAGATGCGGCGTTGCTGGTGACAATAGCGGTTCCTGATGTGTCTTCTTTTGGATCGGGGTTGTCGTTGCCCTGTTCGAGAAGGACCGGTCGGTGTTTCAGGCCATAAAACAGGTTGTCCGAGATGCTGCCATTAAACAGATAGGCATCCGCCCCGACATAGGCCAAGCGTTGCCCGACCACGGCGGCCGGCAGTTTTGATGCATCAAGATCGGCAAATTGAATGCGCCCGCCACTGGGATCAAGAATACGCGCCAGAAGCCTTGCGAGTTGCGACTTGCCACTGTCGGATGATCCGGTCAGAAGCGCCTTGCCCGGAAGCGGCATGTTAAAGGACACGTTTTCGACCACGCGCGTGCCGTCATCATCGGTCCATGACAGCGCGCTGACATCCAGCGGACCGGTAAGTGGCTTGGATGTCTGGGCTTCAAGTTGATGTTCAGGACCAAGGTCGCTCAGCTCGAACTGTTCATGAAGCTGTTCGTATTTGATGCGGGCATCGGCAAGGCGCTGATAGTAGGCCAGCAACTCTTTCCACGGTGCGGACATGTCCTTATAGGCGGCAAGGGCCGCGACAAGCGCACCGAAGCTCAGATCACCGGTGATGACCAGATAGCCGCCGATCGAATAGAAGAAGAACGGCGTGATCTGGGCGATGAAGTTATTCAGGAACTTGATAAAGAACTTTCGATAATAGATTTCCTTGCGGATATCGAAAATCCGGCCCAGACGCTGGGTGAAATGGGTGAGTTCAAAACCTTGGGTCTCGTTGGCACGAATATCAGTCGCTCCGCCAACGGTTTCCCCGATATGTTCGGACATGCGTCGCACGTTCTGCACGCGTTGCTTGCCCAGCAGATTGACGCGTTTTTGCAGTTTGGGGATCAGATAGCCCTGCAGCGGATAAAACGCGATGGCCGCCAGCCCCATCAGGGGATCCTGGATAAAGATAAAGGCCGAAATCGTAATCAGGATACCGCCCTGATAGAGCGGCAATGAGATCGCCTCGCCAAAGAAACCGCCAAGCGGTTCGGCCTCGGCGGTGATCATGGAGACGATTTCGCCCTGACTGGTCTTGCGGAAATGCGGAACCGGGAAGCGCAAGACACGGTCAAACAACAGATAGCGCAGGCGCCGCAATAGCCGTTCGGCCATCACCCCGCGATAAACGTTGATGAAATATTTGAACCCGCCATTGACGAAAACGAGGGCCAGAAAAATACCTGAAAGTGCGAACAGATATTCGATCTGGGTCAGGTCAAAGCCCATGATGTCATAAGGCGCACCGGCACCACCGATGGCTTCGTTGACGATCTGTTTGGGCAGATCAAGCGAGTAATACAGGAACGGGAAAGAAGCCAGCGTGATCACCGTCAGAATGATCTGCTGCAGGCGGCTATGACGCCATATATAGGCAAAAACCGATTTTGGCATTCGCACGTCCCGTTTTGTGGATCTGGAACATTTTTGTTCCGTTTGCTCGTTTTATTGTTTGGGTAGTGTGCAGATTATGCGCCGAATGTCTGATCAACCAAGATCAAAACTTTGTTCCGGCTCAATGAATCCACAAAATCCGTCGGCCACGGCGTCGGGCTTGTCATATGCCTGATAGTGATACAGCCACATCTTTGCCTTTACGTCGTCGGGCAGGGTCACAAGTTGGTCGTAATGGGCATGTACCCCGGAATGGCGGGGGCCAAGTTCACAATCCTGAAAGATGATATCCGCCTTTTTATAGAACGGCATATGGTCTTCTGGATTGAAAATCGCATCTGTTGTCAGGAAAAAGGTTTTGTCCTTGCCATGCCCGAACAGGGCGTAGGAATACATCGTATTTTCCGGTGTCACGACATGGGCGACCGGGATGACATCGAAATGCATACCCTGCCAGTCAAAGCCGTCCTTGGTGGTCAGCGGCGCAACATCGAAATAGGATGACAGATTGGCGTTGCCATGGTCGCTGGTTTCAAGCCCGCCGCGCAGGGAGTGCTCCCACAGTGGGTCGAGCAGTTCCTTGACCGCGAACAGTTCCGTACGGTGCCCGTCAAAGACGAAGTAGTTGGCCAGCGCCATCCATTCCAGACCACCGATATGGTCCGAATGCAGATGGCTGATATAAACGCCATGAAAATCGTTTGGCATATAACCAAGATTGCGCAGCGAATGGCGCGCGTCTGAACCACAGTCAATCAGCAGACGTTGTGGCTGGTCATCGCCCGACGGGGTCGTTTCCAGAACCATGTTGCTCTGAAAATTGTCGGCGGCCATACAAAAGGCCGAGCCTGTCCCCGCAAACGTAAGTTTCATTCCCCGATCTCCCGATACTTTGTCGAAAGATTAGACGAGGTTCGGGGCGTTTAACCACCCCCTTTTATAAGGAAAGTTCCAATTTTTGCAGGCAAACCAATCCTGACAGGCGGGTCAGGGTGTTTGCGACGGTGTGTTTTGCTCGGGCGCAGTGTTCTTGGGCGGTTCGTTTTGCGCGTTGCTGAGTTTGCTCATTTCTGCCCGTAAGGCGCGCAATTCGGTCATGATTTCCTGATGATCAAGCTCGATCACACCCCGTGTCTGGGTTTCTTCAACATCGACATGGGTCGACATCGCATCGACCACAATGGCGATAAACAGGTTGAGCACGGCAAAGGTCGTGATCAGGATGAATGGCACGAAGAATAGCCATGCCAGTGGATAAGACTCCATGACGGGTCGCACAATGCCCATCGACCAGCTTTCCAGCGTCATGATCTGGAACAGGGAATAAAGCGACGCGCCAATTGTGCCAAACCAGTCGGGGAAACCCTGCCCGAACAGCTTGGTCGCCATCACGGCGGAAACATAAAATACCAGCGACAGCAGGGTCAGAACCGAAATCATGCCCGGAATGGCACGCATCAGGGCTTCGACCACCTTGCGCATCGAAGGCACGGTCGAAATCAGGCGGAAGGCACGCAGGATACGCAGTGCACGCAAGACCGAAACGCCCTGACCGGCGGGCATCAGGGTGATGGCAACAATGGTGAAATCAAAGATGTTCCAGGCGCGCTTAAAGAAGGCCAGCCGATAAACGGCAAGTTTCATCAGAAGTTCGACAACAAAGATCGCAACGGCCAACTGATCGAGCACATGCAGGACAGTGCCCGCGGCATTCATCACGGTCGGGGATGTTTCAAGCCCGAGAATGACGGCATTCAGCGCGATAACGGCGGTGATGAAATTCTGAAAACGGCTGGATTCAACAATCCGGCGAAGAACGTTCATGATGCCTCCCGACCAGGTCGGAAAAGGGCGCTTCATTGTGCCGGATGTCACCGACGGACAGACTGCGCCGGAAAATAACAAAAGGGCGCAGCATCACACGCGATGATCTGCGCCCTGAATGGAAAATCAGTTCAGGCCTTTGCGGCCCATTTCAAGGAACTTGTCGCGACGGCGGGCTTTGAGAACGCCACCTTCGACATCGTCCATGCTTTCAAGCGACTTGATGATGGCATTGCCAACCCGTTTGCAGGCTTCCTTGGCATCGCGCTGCGCACCGCCAAGCGGTTCGGGCACGATTTCATCAATGACGCCAAGCTGCAAAAGATCCTGTGCGGTCAGACGCAGCGCCTCGGCAGCCGTTTTGGCTTCTTCGCCAGAACGCCAAAGGATCGATGCGCAACCCTCAGGCGAAATCACCGAGTAAATCGAGTTTTCAAGCATCAGCACCGAGTTTGCGACGGCCAAGGCAATCGCGCCACCCGATCCGCCTTCACCGATGATCACGGAAACCAACGGCACTTTGATATCAAGGCAGGCTTCGATCGAACGCGCGATGGCTTCGGACTGGCCACGTGCTTCGGCATCGGCACCCGGGAAGGCACCGGCGGTATCAACAAGGGTGACAACCGGAATGTTGAACCGTTCAGCCATACGCATGAGGCGGATCGCCTTGCGATAACCTTCTGGACGGGCGGAGCCGAAATTGTGCTTTACACGGGTTTCGGTATCGCGGCCTTTTTCATGGCCGATGACCATCACCGTGCGGCCCTGCAAACGACCAAAGCCGCCGATGATTGCGGCGTCTTCGCCAAACTGGCGGTCACCGGACAGCGGGGTAAAATCGTCAAACAGGTTGGCGATATAGTCGGTGAAATGCGGACGATCCGGATGGCGCGCCACCTGGGTTTTCTGCCAGGGGGTCAGCTTGCCATAGGTGCCCTGCAAAAGCTTGGTCAGCTTTTCCTGCAGGCGCGACACCTCGTCTGCGATGTTGACTTCGTCATTGCCCGTCAGGTGACGGAGCTCTTCGATCTTGCCTTCAAGTTCGGCGATCGGCTTTTCAAAATCGAGGAAGTTATGCATCAGTGCATCATATCCGACTGGGAAACAATGGGGCGGAACATAGTATATCGACCCGCTACGTCAAGGGCGGAGCTAAGAGCAGTCCATATTTTCCGTTTACGTAAGGATTATGGCGTAGTGTTCACACATCACACCCGACAGTTTGCACGTGGAACCCCATGACGTCCAGTATCGAGATCACACTCATCGAAACCCCCGATGAAGTTTCGTTTGAGAGGCTTGTTGAAATCCTGCTTGCCGCTTTTGCCTTTCAGGACGGCATCGTTGATCCGCCAAGCTCGGCCAAATCGGTTTCGGTTTCCGAACTGCAATGGCGTTTCGCCCGCGACACGCTGTTTGTCGCCCGCGATGGCATGGGCAATGTCATCGGACAAATCTGGATCGAGGATGTCGGCAAGGATGCCTATCTTTACAAACTTTCGGTCGATCCGGGGCTCAAGGGATCGGGTGCGGGCAAGGCATTGGTCGAGGCAGCCTGCGCCTTTGCCCGAGATCGCGGCAAACAGAATATGCGCCTTCACGTGCGGGTTGAGCTTGAAGACAATATCGCGTTCTTTAAATCGCGCGGCTTTGAGATTGCCGGCGAAGGTGTTCATGAGGGATATGACAGAACGACTTTCTGGAAGATGGCGCGCGATCTTAGCGTAAGCTGATTATGTTGTTTCACTGTCAGGCATAGGGTGTTTGGACAGTGAATAATAAGGAACGTGGGTTTCGCCCCAATCCTTTAAGGCCAAAATGATGGCCCGTAGCGTTTCACCCTTCGGTGTAAGGCTGTATTCAACGCGCGGCGGAACCTCTGCGTAAACTTCACGATGGACAAGACCATCCGCCTCAAGTTCGCGGAGCTGACGGGTCAGCATGCGCTGGGTAACGCCAGGCATCAATCGGCGTAGTTCGTTAAAGCGTTTTTTGCCATCAAGCAGATGAAACATCACAACGCCTTTCCACTTGCCACCAATCAGATCAAGGGCGCCCTCAACCGGGCAGCCGGGGCTTCTGTTGGGTGGGCAGATATCCATCAGGTGTCTCCTTTGACGGCGTCGATATCGACGGGGAAGGCGCGATGCTGGTTCTTCTTTCGCAGAAAATCACATTAGTATACAAATTAATACTATATGCATAAATTGTGCGTACTTATCACAATCGTGATTATGGTCTATTTGTTTCACATTCACAATTCAAACCTTTGATGAAAAGGATGCAGAAATGAAAGCCATTGGTGTTTACACATCCGCGCCGGTCGAAACCCCGGACCTGTTCACCCAGATCGAAACAGATATTCCGGTGGCGGAGGGCCATGACATCCTCGTACGGGTAAAAGGTGTCGCGGTTAATCCGGTCGATTTCAAAGTCCGCCAGGGCAAGCAGGATGATGGTGAGTTCAAGGTGCTTGGCTGGGACGCAGCCGGTATCGTCGAGGCTGTTGGCGAAAATGTGACCCTGTTCAGTGCGGGTGATGAAGTTTGGTATGCTGGCGATGTGACCCGGTCGGGGTCAAACGCGCAGTTCCAACTGGTTGATGAGCGCATTGTGGCATCGAAACCAAAGTCGCTTGATTTTGCGGCCGCCGCAGCCCTGCCGTTGACGAGCATCACGGCATGGGAAGCAATGTTTGATCGTCTTCTGGTTGACCGCACCGCAATTGATGTCAACGCATCGAAATCGATCCTGATCATCGGTGGTGCCGGTGGCGTGGGGTCAATCGCCATTCAGTTGGCCAAGCTTGCGGGCCTTAAGGTGATTACGACCGCATCGCGGCCGGAAACCATTGACTGGGTTAAAAAGCTTGGTGCGGATATCGTCATCAACCATCGCAATCCGCTGGATGAAGAATTGGCAGCAATTGATATTGCCAATGTCGATTACATTTTCTGCACCTCGGAAACCGATCAGTATTTTGATGTGATGGCCGAAATCATCGCCCCGCAGGGCCGGATCGTGACAATTACCGAGGCCACGGAAAACCACAATGTGGATCTCTTGAAAGCCAAGTCTGCGAGCTTCTCGTATGAGTTCATGTTTACCCGTTCGATGTTCCAGACGGCTGACATGATTGAACAGCACAAGCTTCTGGCGACTGTGGCCCATTTGGTTGATGATGGAACGATCACCAACACCGCCAATGAAAGCTTTGGCCCGCTGTCACCGGAAAGTCTGCAAAAGGCGCATGCGTTGCTTGAAAGTGGCAAGGCAATCGGCAAAATCACCTTTGACGGTATTGCAGATTAAGTCAGCTTCTTTGTTGTTGGCGTACGGGAAAAGGGCCGGGGATGAAACCGCCGGCCCTTTCTGATTTGGTTCTCGTTGCGGACTTAGCCCGCGTCGCGTGCGGAAATGGCTTCGGCCTGACGAACCATGACTTCGGCCTGTTTGATCGAGGCAATGTCAATCAGGCGGCCATCAAGGGCGACGGCACCGGCCCCTTCGGCCTGGGCCTTTTCCATGGCTTCGAGGATGCGTTTGGCCTTGGTGACTTCTTCTTCCGACGGTGAATAAACCTCGTTCGATAGCGCGATCTGGCTTGGGTGGATGGCCCATTTGCCTTCGCAACCCAGTACCATGGCGCGGGCCGCTTGTGCGCGGTAACCATCGGGGTCGGAAAAATCACCGAATGGACCGTCAATCGGGCGCAGACCATTGGCACGTGCCGCGACCACCATCCGGGCAATGGCGTAATGCCACATATCGCCCCAGTGATAGTCACGCGGATTGTCGCCATCCTTGTCGGTCAGAACGCCGTAATGCGGGTTCGGACCGCCAATGCCGGTCGTCATCGCCTTGGTCGAGGCGGCGTAATCCGCAACACCGAAATGCAGGCTTTCATTGCGCGGCGAACCGGCGGCGATTTCGTGGATGTTTTGCATGCCAAGGGCGGTTTCAATGATCAGCTCGAACCCGATGCGTTTCTTGCGGCCCTTGGCCGTTTCGATCTGGGTTGCCATCATATCAAGGGCGTAAACATCCGCCGCGGTCCCGACCTTGGGGATCATGATCAGATCCAGTCGATCGCCGGCCTGTTCGAGAACGTCGACGACATCGCGATACATATAATGGGTATCAAGACCGTTGATACGAACCGACAGAATCTTGTCGCCCCAGTCGATATCATTGATGGCCGCTATGATGTTTTTGCGTGCCTGTTCTTTGTCGCTGGGCGCAACGGCGTCTTCCAGATCAAGGAAAATGGCATCGGCCTTGGATTTGGCGGCCTTTTCAAACAGTTCGATCCGGCTGCCGGGAACGGCAAGTTCGGACCGGTTCAGACGTGCCGGGGCCGGGGTCGGTGTGGTGAAGCTCATGGTAACGTTTCTCCAGAACCTGTCATTTCAATCAGTGCGTCGCAGGCGACGGATCAACAAGGGATCATCGCGCGAAGCATGTGGCGTATTCTTGCGTCCCGTTTTCGGGATCGTACCGTGGCCGCCGTGACAGTTATGTGGCCTGCGATCATTGTGCGTCGCAGTAATCCTGTGGTTAATCTATGGTGCGGATGCGAATGCTGGCAAGACCAAATACGCTTATCCTTCTAGTGCTTTCGACGCACAGGGTCGGTACTTCAGAAAAACTCGAGATAAGCCCGATAAAGCAATAGCCCCTTAACAAGACTGTCGTTAGATTACCGACAATATCGGGTTTGTGGCCAAAGGCGCGCCCGAAAGTCCCTATCAGCAGGTAGTATCAAACGACCCATGCGTCGCGCTTATTCCATCGTTGTTTCTGCCGGTCTGGCGCCTGCGCTTATTATGGGGGCGTGCCTTGTGCTGGCCGTATCCCCGGCGCTGGTGCCCGCAGAACTTGCCGGGCTTGTGCGATACGGGCCATTCTTGCTGGCGGTGCTGGGCGGGGCGATTGGCTGGTGGTTTAACCGCGGGCGTGCGGTTTTCGTCATGCTGTTGCTGCTGATTTGCTATTGGCTTCCGGTTGGCAACGGGGCGGGCATTTCGGCCGAGGGATTGGCGTTTCTTAGGGTTGCGACGCTTTATCTGATCCCGGTCAATCTGCTTTTGCTGGGCTTTACCGCAGAGCGCGGTGTTTTAAATCCGCGCGGCATTGCCCGAATGCTGATTTTGGGTTTGCAGATTTTTGTCATGCTGATGCTGGCCGGCCAACCCGATGTTGGATCGGCACTTCACCGTGTGCTTGATACGCGCTTTTTTGTCAGTAGCGGCATTCTGGGTGCCATGCCCCATCCGGCGATGATCATTTCAGTCATCGCAGTGGTGTTGCTTTTAATCCGCCACAAGCCACTTGAAACCAGCTTTGCGAGCGCAATCATTGCCATAGATGTTGCCACCGTGATGGGGGCAGGCGTTATTCAATATGGGTATCTGGCGGCAACCGGTGTCGTGCTGGCAGGATTGGCGCAAGAAGCCTGGCGAATGGCGTTTGTTGATGATCTGACCGGTTTGCCGGGGCGGCGTGCCCTTGGGCATGCGATGGCCGAACTTGGCAATCAATATGCGATTGCGATGCTCGATGTTGATCACTTCAAGAAGTTCAACGACACATATGGCCATGATGTTGGCGATATCGTCCTTAAAAAGGTCGCGCGTGAACTGGCCCGTGTTGGCGGCGGGGGCAAGGCATACCGTTATGGCGGCGAAGAATTTGCCGTCCTGTTCGCCGGACGCACAGCAGAACGCGCCGAAGAACCGCTTGATGCCCTGCGCCAACGTATTGCGGAGAACAAGATCACCCCGCCGGACAAAAACAAATCCGTTTCGGTCACCATTTCAGTTGGTGTGTGCGAACGTGACGAAGACACCACCGATCCGTGGGCGGTACTAAAAAGTGCCGACCAGAAGCTTTATCAGGCAAAGCAATCAGGCCGGAACCGGGTGGTGATCTGATTAAAGCTCGTCAAACTTGAAGACAAGGCGCATCGAGCCTGCCGTATTGGCAAGGGTTGCCAGGCAATTGGCCGAACGTTCCGGCGGAATGGCAACCGCAAAGCGCAGGGTATAGATCCGGGCATCCTTCTCGTCGGTGGCAGATGCGGCCAGGCGCACGATGTTGGCGTTGTATTCGATAAAGATTTCCGACAGGCGCGCGATCAGGCCCGGCTGATCAATCCCTGAACATTCAATAAGATGGGTGGCGCCCGGTGCGGTTGTCAGTTCCGGGGCAGCCGCGATGGCCTCAACCGTGATATCGGCATTTTCAAGTGCGAGTTCACGCAGGCCGGTTTCACATTCACTGATCGGGCAGTCTTCGGGCAGTTCGCAGCTGGTTTCGAACTTTGCCGTCGCGCCTTCTAGCGCAAACGAGGTCGGTCCAAGGTTGGCGCCGATATCAAAAAGCCGTCCGGTGATGTCAGACACCAGTCCAACGCGGTCATTGCAGGACACTGAGATGCGGGTATTGGCTTTCATCGCGGCACTCCTTGTATTTTCTCGGTGTTTCCTCGTGAGGCAGTTCTGGCAAACCTTATCATCCCGGTTTCGATGTTCCCATTTCTTTTGAGGGCACGGGACGGCAAGTCTTTTGTGTGGGGAGGGGGCTTAAATGCACAAAGGCCCGACGCGGTGACGTCGGGCCTTTGACTGGCGCGCCCGGGAAGATTCGAACTCCCGGCCTTCTGATTCGTAGTCAGATGCTCTATCCAGCTGAGCTACGGGCGCTTTTTGGCTTGTATAAAAGGCAAAGGCTCGACGCGCTAACGTCGAGCCTTTCAATGGCGCGCCCGGGAAGATTCGAACTCCCGGCCTTTTGATTCGTAGTCAAATGCTCTATCCAGCTGAGCTACGGGCGCTTTGCCTTGTTTTCCGGCGGTTTGCAAAGGACTGCTCCTCGTCGGCGGAGCGGAACTTATGCAAACGAGCTGGTCATTGCAAGTAGTAAATTTGAAATTTTGCCATTTTTTCGTAAGGCGCGGTTTGCCTGACTGCTACGGCCCTGTTTTGCCCGGCTTTGTCCGGTTTAAAGTGAATAAGGACAAGACTCGGCAAAAAAGGGGCAAATGCGTCTTGTTCCATAAGTGGTCGTAGACTAAGATGCTTTCAATCCCGGGGGAGCAGGGGCTTGTTTCACCTAGATAAAAAGGCAAGCCCAGGGAGATTCGCATATTTCTACTTAGGTAATAGATCGAAATGGCCGTTCGTAAAACCTACCTCGCCGTAATCGGCACCGCCCTGATGCTGGGGGGATGTTCTTTTTCTTCTGAGGCCCTTTGGCCGACACTTGCCGGAGAAGAGGAAACGACGCAGGAAAACGTCGTTGCTTCTCAGCCGGCTGGTGCTGACGCCACCACCACCAGCTATACCGCTGCTGCAAGCACGGAACCGCTGACCGGTGTGTCTCAGACCGGAACCTTTGTCGGTTCCAAAGTCGAGAACATGCAGCAGGAGCTCAACCGTCTGAAGGCGGCTCTGAACCAGCATAACAACGAATTGCAGCAGCTTCGTGCACAGACTGTATCGCATTCGCAGGCCTATCATGGCACTGTGGCTGCGATCAGCGCACGTCTGCAAGTCGGCACCACGCCGGGTAACCCGGTTCTGGTGCAGCAGTGGAACACTGCGCAGGGCGAACTTGATCGTGTAAACGACGATATCGCCGCGCTGAACTCGCTGGCCAACAAGGTTGCTGCCGACAGCACGCTGTCGACCTTCCTGCTTGAGTCGGTCCGTTCGGCCTATCAGGTTTCCGGTGCGATTGACGAAGACCACCGTCAGTTGGCGCTGCTTGAAGACGAAACTAACCGCACCACGGTGCTGATTGACCGTCTTCTTAATGAAATCAGCGAAAGCCTTGCCCGTCAGACGTCTTATGTAAGTACCGAGCGCGCAAACCTTAATGCGCTGGCTCTGGCTGTCAAAAACGGCGAAATCTTCGGGGATTCCCTTTCCAAGCGTGTTTTCCAGTCGCAGGCCGCACCGGCATCAAGCGGTCAGCGCATGGCATCCACGCCAAGTGACCGCCCGCTGGTTGTCATTCGCTTTGACACGGCAAGCGTGAAATACGAACAGGCGCTTTATAACGCGGTCAACCGCGTTCTGGAACGCCGCCCGCAGGCAAGCTTTGATGTGGTTGCGGTCACGCCGAATCGTGGTACCCCGGCGCAGGTTGCGCTGAACGCCAACAAATCCAAGCGCAACGCGCAGGCTGTTCTTCGGTCCCTGACCGATATGGGCATGCCGAGCTCGCGTGTGCGTGCTTCCGATGCGACCAGCGCATCTGTCTCGGCCAATGAGGTGCACGTCTTCGTGCGCTAAGTCCTGCCGGACACCAACGGATTTTAAGAACGGCTAACGGGTGCTTCGCGAAATCGAAGCACCCGTTTTTTATTTGCGGCTTTGCCCTGTTGGCAGGCTGAAACCCGGAAAGTGATATGGGCGATCTCGTCAATCTGCGTCAGGTGCGCAAACAAAAACAGCGTGATGAAAAGTCCCGCAAGGCCGATCAGAACCGGGCTTTGCATGGCCGAACCCGTGACGAGCGCAGTTTGACCGAGCAGGAACGCAAGAGTGCGGATAAAAAGCATGACGGGCACAAGCGTGTCCATGCTGGCAAGGATGAGCCTTTGCTTGAAACGTCTACAGGCGAGGACGCAGCGCCCACCGAAGATGCAGCGTTCACTGAGGGGGTTGAAAACAATGTTGTCTCGATCTTTTCCCCGGATCGTTCTTCTGACTGAGACCTGACCTCAGCGCTTTTCACGAACCATTATTAAGCCACACGGGGTCGCCATCGCATGCGTTGCGCTGCGCTGCGGACGTGCAGATGCGGTGATGGGGCCTTCGGCGGATTTTTCAGGAAATTGCGATCAGGGGGCAAAAAGCCGCTGCCCTTGTTTGGTGCGCAGTGACAATGGCGTGTTGCCATCGTTGCGGGTCAAACGGGCAGGCATGGGCCGTTACACAGGGCGGCACGGCAGTACCGGCATGGCCGGGTCTTCAAATCACAGCACCGATAAATCACGTTTGCGGTGCCGGTCGCATATCTTTGCTCGCATTGCCACTTCGATAATGGGCAGTGCAGAGATCAGTTCACCAGCGTTTCCGCTTCGCGTTTGGCCTGATCAAGCGCCTCGTCCCAGCCCATCAACCAGTCTTCAAAGTCACGGGAATCAGACGGATAGGGGTTTTCAGTCAGGCGGTGGGCATCGATACCTGCCGAGAAGCCCGAACCATAGGCCGAGTTCGGCAGATGGCGTTCCTGAACCACGGGGGCGTGGGTTTCATAGATGCTGTTGCGGAATGCCGGCAGGGAGCAGAGCACACCATCATCAATGCCCATCGGGTAGGCCATCATCATGGCAGAGCCAAGCGAGGTGATCGAAAGTTCGTCACCAGCCGTCATGCGGATCAGTCCAGCCAGTTTGAGGTGGGCAATGGCACTGTCGATACGGCGCTGCAGGTCAGGGCCGTCTTCGATGGCAACCTGATTGCCGTCATCATCAGTGCAAAAAAGGGATAAGACACGGCGTAGCAGCATGCTGCGATCAAGATTTGCCTCGGCGCTGCGAAGTACGGTCAGCATCAAGGCGGGATCGCCGGGCGCGAAATCCATAGAACTGGACATTCATGGGCCTCCGTTCGGGTCTAAACGAATTCCCTCCCAAGTCGGCAGCGTTTTTCTCTCTCGTGGGTTTATAAACCCGACCGCCTTATTGTTATTATAGTTTGCAGATATGTTTCCAACTTGTGAAGACAAGATTTCGCTTATGCGGAATTTTTTGTTCTTCGCAGTGAACAAAAACACTTTTCCCGGCTAATAAATTGAAATCCCCCACAGATTAAGGGTGCTGCGCTGCAGCGACAGTTGGTGAAAAATTTTCGCGATCTGCGTTCAGCTGCGGTCTGTGTGGAGGGTGGTGCGCCGATCAGGTCGCATCCTTGCCCGTTTTTGACGCCGTAGAGGCCGTCTTGCCATCCGGATTGCGCCAGACGCGCACGCGATTGCGCCCGCCTTCCTTGGCCGCATAAAGGGCCTTGTCGGCCTTTTCGATGATTTGCTCGGTCGTGCGGCTTTTGGTCATCGGGGCGGCCCCGATCGAGGCGGTGACGGGGAGAACCGTCTCATCGCTGATGGTGACCGGTGATGCCTCGATCACACGGCGCAGGCGTTCAAGCACACGTGCACATTGCTTCATATCGGCATTGGGCAGGCAGATCAGGAATTCCTCCCCGCCATAACGATAGACCTTATCGAACGGGCGGACATGCGATTGCAGGATGCCCGCCACCGATTGTAGGACAATGTCGCCTGCCTGGTGGCCATAGGTGTCATTGACCGATTTGAAGTGATCGAGATCGACCAATGCAATGGCGGTGGGGACTTGGGTCCGGATCGCGCGTTCCCGTTCGGAATTCAGATCACCCATCATGGTTTGCCGGTTATAGGTGCCCGTGAGAGGGTCAACATCCGAACGTGCGGTTCTGAAAGCGCGTTCAAGGCGACGTAACTGGGCAAAGAACGATTCTGCACGCAGTGCCATCATGTCGAATTCGGCCGAATCAACTTCGCCGTCAACTTCGCGCGCCGATAAAAGCCGCTTGGCCGAATCGTGCAATTGTTGATGGGTTGCCGCCAGCGCATGCATGGCGGGTTGGTCAATCAGCCGGTTATGGCGATTAAGCGCATACCAGGCCCCGAAATCGCAATCATGATCGTCATCGTCCGTATCGGCATCGGGACCGGTGGGCGAATCCGGCAGGGCGAGTTTGCGGTTCCAGCGCAGCAAAAGGGCCACATGTTCACCAAGCGCCTTGTCGAGTTCGGCCAGAATGTCGCGTTCGGCATCGGCCATCCCGCCATCAGCAACGCTTTCGGGCATCTTGTGGCCCCTGGACTTGCCGGTGGTTGGCTTTGCCTGGGCAGGGTCAGCCTTGGCCGGTTGCGACGTGTCACTCATACGAATGGCCCCGGATCCGTTTCAGGGATCGTGTTTACGAAAAGATTTCATCAAAGGTTTGTTTTAACAGGCGATCGAGCTGCGCCATAGGGATATCGACGCCAAGGTCCTTCAGGCTGGTGACACCATGATCGGAAATGCCACAGGGGACGATCCCACCAAAATGTGACAGGTCGGGGGCGACATTGATTGCAATGCCGTGGAAGGTCACCCAGCGGCGCACACGCACGCCAATGGCGGCGATCTTGTCTTCGCGACCATCATCGCGCACGACCCAGATACCGACACGGCCATCCCGACGTTCACCCGTGATGCCAAGCAGGGCCAGGGTGCGAATCACCCATTCTTCAAGGTTATGGACATAGGCGCGGACATCGCGTCCGCGATTCTTGAGGTCGAGCATCAGGTAAACCGTGCGCTGACCCGGTCCGTGATAGGTATATTGCCCACCACGGCCTGCATCATAGACCGGAAAGCGATCCGGGTCGACAAGGTCTTCGACATGTGCGCTGGTGCCCGCTGTATAAAGCGGGGGATGTTCAAGAAACCAAACAAGTTCATGGGCTTCGCCGGCATTTATCGCTTCGGCGCGGGCTTCCATTTCGGCAAGGGCTTCGGGGTAGGAAACCAACCCGGAGGTGGTGCGCCACTCGGGGTTTTGCGCGGTTGGGGCGTTGCTTTGCATTTTTCCTGTCAAATAAGTGAAATGAGCCCTTGATCAGGGGATACCAATTTGCTATCTCCCTTTCCGCGCCAAGGCAAGCCCGCTTCAATACCTCATGGGACTTGCTGACAAACATATGCGGTCGTGGCGGAATTGGTAGACGCGCAGCGTTGAGGTCGCTGTGGGCTAACCCCCGTGGAAGTTCGAGTCTTCTCGACCGCACCAAAAAGGCCTTTCCTTATTTTTAAGGGAGGGCCTTTTTGATTCCGGCATACATTTGCATCGCGTAAACTCAAACAGCACAAACTTTGTTTGTATTACTTATGGTTGTGGGTATTGTTGGAGATGTATTGGTGTACAACCGGTACTAAAGGAAGTCCCATACCCTTTCAGTCGGTGTCACCTAGCCACTTGCGGTTGCCCACGATAAGGCCATCGGGACAGCGAGGGCGATACGATGTCTATCAGAATAAAACTTGCCGAAACCGAACAAGAGCTTAGCGATGTTTATCGGTTGCGGTATCAGGTCTATTCCGAGTTGGGGCGGTTTGCCGAAGAATATGATGATGCAATCGTCGATATATTCGACGCTATACCTTCGGTTGCCAACATTATTGCCTATAACGATGGCGTTCCAATTGCGACGATCCGGGTCAATCTGGATACCGCACTTAAGCTGCCATCAGATCACACCTTTGATTTCACACCCTACCGGGAACGCATCGTCGCAGAGGAACAGGCTGCTGGCCGTGGCCGGCCGGTCTTTGCCAGTGCCGGGATGCTTGCGATTGCAGCAGAGTGGCGCAATCGTCGCAATGTGTTTGCGGGGCTTCTGCGGATGGCTGTTGATATCGGTCATAACTTGAGGGTTACCCATATCATTGCAACGGTGAACGATGAGACAGCGGGCATCTATGAACGATTGGGGTGGGAAAGGTTGTCCTCGCCGATGCCGATGGGGAACTTTGGGGTTAATATATCGCCCTTTGCAACGTCGATGGCGTCAATGTATCGCTGGGCATTTGGCATGTTCCGAGAGAAAAAAGACCTGCTGGAACAGTTCAGCGGGTGCTTTACCTGGTATTTGGTCGACAAGGGGAGCAAAATTTTTTCCCAGGGGGAGCCGGGCGATGAAGCCTATCTGATCACCACGGGCGGCGTTGATATTACCTGCTTTCATGAATCCGCGGACAAGACGCTCTATCTGGCGCGGCTGGGGTCAGGCGATATGTTCGGCGAGCTTTCACTGATTGACAGTTCCGAAAGATCTGCAACCGCTGTTGCAAGCCGTAATACCGAATTAGTTGTAATCAATCGCGATGTGTTCTGGGAAAAAAGCTACGAGGATCCAACGCGGCTAAAAGATCTGATGCAGGTTCTGTCTGCGCGTCTTCGGGACGCAAACAACCTGAGCATGATCTATGCCTACGCCTCTTTGGACGAGCGTTTGAGCTATTTCGTCGAAATGCTGCGCAGAACGGCGGTCGAAGATGTTCGGAACCCCGATATTTTGCGATCCAAAATGACCGTGCAGGAATTTGCCGATATGTCGCGCGCCTCATTGGAAGAGGCAGAGCGTTTCCTTGATAAGCTTCAGGCGGAAAACAAGCTGGAATATTCCAAACATCAGATCACCTTTTTTGAAGGCAGGGACTCTTGAAGGAAAACACCGCAAGCTCGACAGCCTATACGGTTTTGCAGGGGCTGATCTATATCGCGAAATGCACCGAACACCGGTATCTGGTGCCAGATGAAATGTATCGCCTGGGCGAACAGGTTCTGCTGGCGTCCGACGAAGGCCGCAAACGGTTGGCAGAGTTGGACAAGCCTGCAATCAGGATCAAAACAGCCATTCGCGAGTTCATCTTTCTGCCGGGCATCACGCTGCATTACATTTTGCGCAAGCGGTGCATCGAAGAAAAAACACGCGAAGCAATTGCCGCTGGGGTGACGCAGGTGATCAGCCTTGGTGCGGGATTTGACAGTCTGGCATATCGGTTGTCGCGCGAGTTTGCCGATGTGAATTTCATCGAAATCGACCATCCCGATACCCAGAAGTTCAAAGAAAATGCCTTTGATCAGGCGGATGCTGTTTCCACTGATCAGGCAAAACTGTCTTATCTGAGTGTCGATTTTACGCACCAGAACATCGAAAGCCGATTACAAGGTTTTGCCGCGTTTGACAGCAGCCGTCCGACCCTTTTCATCAGTGAGGGGGTGACCATGTATCTGACTGAGGACGAGATAACGCATATGTTTCAGTCCATACGCAATCTTACTGGTGTGGGGACCCAGTTTCTGTTTACGGCACTTGAGCCGCGTGAAAGCCCGCGCAACAATACGCGGCTTGCGTTGTTCCTGTATCTTAAACTGATTGGTGAGCCTATCAAATGGTCGATGGAGGCACCGCGCTTGGGGGCGTTTCTTGGAAAACAGGGATGTGCTTTGCATTCGATTGATGCGACAGAGGAATTTAAAAGTCGCTACCTACGATCAGGCCGTCAGCCGCGCTTGCATCATGGTGAATATGTTGCAATGGCCGAGTTTCAATAAGTTTAGCCAACCGGGTTTTTCGTTTTTGGTCCCACCCCATATGCCTTACAATGATCAACCAGCGAATGCCGAGATTGTATTGTCGGACCAGTACTGACTGTGTCCGGTGGGCGTCGTATTTGGTTTGTTGTGAAGTACGGCATTGAGAATTGTGCAATGCTGCCCACTGATTTGATGTGAACTGAATGCTTCAATCGCGACAAAAACTGAATTAGTCTGCCTGTCCCGCTAGAGTGAATTATCAGGATTTAACCGATTTACGGTTAATTTATGTAAATACCTGAAATCAAAGGTATTATAATGGCAAATAGAAATGACAAGCTGCGTGAAGCAGCTTTGGACTATCACCGGTATCCCACCCCGGGGAAATTGTCCGTAACGGCAACCACCACCCTTGCCAACCAGCGTGACCTTGCCCTGGCCTATTCGCCGGGCGTCGCGTTTGCCTGCGAGGAAATCGTCAAAGACCCCGATACCGCAGTCGATTATACCGCGCGCGGCAATCTGGTTGGTGTGATCTCCAATGGCACGGCGGTGCTGGGCCTGGGGCCGATTGGCCCGCTGGCCTCCAAGCCGGTGATGGAAGGCAAGGCGGTTCTGTTCAAGAAGTTCGCCAATATCGATGTTTTCGATCTGGAAGTGAACGAAACCGACCCGGAAAAATTCATCGATATCGTTGCAGCACTTGAGCCGACTTTCGGGGGTGTTAACCTCGAAGACATTAAGGCACCGGAATGCTTCATTATCGAGAAGGCATTGCGCGAACGCTGCAATATTCCGATTTTCCACGATGACCAGCATGGTACAGCGATTTGTGTGGCCGCTGCGGTCCTTAATGGTCTGCGCGTGACCGGCAAGGATATCAACAAGGTCCGCCTTGTTGCGTCGGGTGCGGGTGCCGCAGCCCTTGCCTGTTTGAACCTTCTGGTCTCCATGGGCTTACCCAAGCATAACATCACGGTCACCGACCGGTTTGGTGTGGTCTATAAGGGCCGGGCCGAGGAAATGGATCCGTGGAAGGCCGAATACGCCATTGAAACCAATGCCCGGACATTGAGTGACGTGATTGAGGGGGCTGATATCTTCCTGGGGCTTTCCGCGCCGAACGTGATGGGCGAGGATGAGCTGCGCAAGATGGGCGAAGGCCCGATCATCATGGCGCTGGCCAACCCGACCCCGGAAGTTTCCCCGGAACTGGTCAAGGAAATCCGCCCGGATGCGGTGATGGCGACCGGCCGGACGGACTACCCGAACCAGGTCAATAACGTCCTTTGTTTCCCGTTCCTGTTCCGCGGTGCGCTTGATGTCGGCGCGACCGAGATCAACGAGGAAATGAAAATCGCTGCGGTCGAGGCGATTGCCGATCTGGCGACCGCCGAAGTTTCCGACGTTGTGGCAACCGCCTATGGCGGAGAGGAGCTTAAATTCGGGCCAGAGTATCTGATCCCGAAGCCGTTTGACCCGCGCCTGATGCTGGAAATTCCGCCGCGTGTTGCCAAGGCAGCCATGGATAGCGGTGTGGCCAAACGCCCGATCGAGGATTTTGACGAATATCGTCAGCAGCTGGAAGGTTTCGTCTTCCGTTCCGGCCTTGTCATGAAGCCGGTCTTTGATGTGGCGCGGTCGCACAAGAAACGCGTGGTTTATCCCGAAGGCGAATCGCGTCGTGTGCTTCAGGCCTGTCAGGTGCTTGTCGATGATGGCATTTGCCATCCGGTCCTGATTGGCCGTCGTGAAGTCATCCTTGAACGGATTACCGAGCTTGGCCTGCGTCTGGTGCCGGATGAACAGATCGAAATCCATGATCCCGATGACAATCCGCATTTCGAACAGGATTGGCAGGACTTCCATAACATCATGGGCCGTCGCGGGATCAACCCGGAATATGCCCGTGCGATTGTCCGTACCCGTCCGACCGTGATTGCGGCCCTGATGCTGCGTCGTGGGGAAGTCGATGCGATGTTGTGCGGCTGTCAGGGCGGCTTCCTGCGTCATCTGCGCTATGTCCGCAATCTTGTGGGCCTGCGCAAGGGTGTCACCGACTTCTCGACCGTCAATATGATGATCATGAAGCAGGGCACGTTCTTCCTGACCGATACCTATGTGTCGGTGGATCCGACGCCGGAACATGTGGCAGAAACCGCCATCATGGCAGCAGACGTGGTCAAGCGTTTCGGCATTACGCCAAAGGCCGCGCTGATTTCGCATTCCAACTTCGGCAGCCACGAGAACAAGTCGGCGTGTAAGATGCGCGATGCGCTTCAGTTGATCAGAACGCAGGCACCCGATCTTGAGATCGAAGGGGAAATGCATGCGGATGCGGCGATTTCCCAGCCGATCCGTGACAGGATTTTCCCGCACTCGATGCTGAGCGGTTCGGCCAACCTTCTGGTCATGCCGACGCTTGATGCGGCCAACATCTCCTATAACATGGTCAAGATGTTGGGCGATGGGCTTCCGGTCGGGCCGATTTTGGTTGGTGCGGCCAAGTCTGCCCACGTTGTCAGCCCGTCGATTACCGTGCGTGGCATTGTCAATATGACGGCGATTGCCGTGGTTGATGCCGTGACGCGCAATCAGGAAGGCCAGTAAAACCTGATCCCGCCCATGTCCCGATTGCGGGGCGGCGTGGGGATCTGCCATCGGGCTCTTGACCGGGGCCATGGGATGGCGCAGAAACAGCCGTGTCGGGCATTGGAACCAAAAGCCTGGCACGGCGTTTGATATTTTGCAGGAAACAGCGGCAGCGCATTAATTCAGGGAGGGGCAGATGACAGGTCAAGTCGAAGAACTCGACCGTCCGGCGGATACGTCTTCCGGCGATGAATATGTCGACCTTACTCCCGAATATGCCCGCGAAGTTTTTGATGCCCTTGGCGAAGAAGAGGGTGGCAAGGCGGCCGATCTTCTGGCGGAACTGCACTTTGCCGATATCGCCGATTTGCTCGGTTGGGCCAGCTCCAATCAACGTGAACAGCTTGTCGATCTGATACGTCCGGATTTTGATCCGGAATTTCTGACCGAACTTGATGACGAACTGCGCGAAGAAGTCATCGGGCTTCTTGGCACCGAAGTCGTGGCCGAGGCGATCACCGAACTTGATTCGGATGACGTCGTCGAGGTCATTGAGGACTTTGACGAGGATGAGCAGCGCGAGCTTCTTGGCGCGCTTTCGGATATCGAACGCGCACGCGTTGAAGAGGCGCTGTCCTATCCGGAATATACCGCCGGTCGTATCATGCAGCGCGAACTGGTGGCGATCCCGGATTACTGGTCGGTCGGGCAAACGATTGATTTCCTGCGTTCGGCCAAAAGCCTGCCGGAAGATTTTTATGACATCATCGTTGTCGATCCGCGCTACAGCCCGGTCGGGATTGTGCCGCTGTCACGCGTCATCCGCACCAATCGCCCGGTGCTGATCCGCGACGTCATGGAATCGGAAGAAATGCGCACGGTCGTCGTGACCGAGGAACAGGAAAACGTCGCCCATCTGTTCCGTCAGCGCGACCTGATTTCTGCCCCGGTTGTCGATGACAATGGGCGTCTGGTCGGTGTGATCACGGTCGATGACGTTGTTGACGTTATTGACGAGGAATACGAAGAAGACATGATGCGCCTTGCCGGTGTCGGCGAGGAGGATGACCTTTCAAGTGCCATTCTGGCCACCACGCGATCACGCTTTACGTGGCTTCTGGTTAATCTTGGGACCGCGATTATGGCATCGCTTGTCATCGGGCTGTTTGAAGGCACGATTGAAAAACTGGTGGCGCTGGCGGTTTTGATGCCGATTGTGGCCTCTATGGGCGGCAATGCCGGGACACAGACCTTGACCGTTGCGGTGCGTGCCATTGCAACCCGTGAACTTTCCAGCACCAACGCATGGCGCGTCATCCGTAAGGAAGTTGCGGTGTGCGGCCTGAACGGATTGGCCTTTGCGGTCTTGTCCGGGGCTGTGACCTGGCTGTGGTTTGATGATGTGCTGCTTGGCGGTGTCATCGGGGTTGCGATGATCATTAACCTGCTGTTTGCCGGGCTGTTCGGGGCGCTGATCCCGCTTGGGCTGGAGCGGGCCGGGATCGACCCGGCGGTGTCATCGTCAGTGTTCCTGACGACCATTACCGATGTGGTTGGCTTCTTTGCCTTCCTTGGGTTGGCTGCGGCCTTCCTGTTGTAGCCACGAACCATGCATCATCTTTGAAAAACAAAACCCCGCAGCTTTGCAGGTGCGGGGTTTTGCTTTGCTCGGAATAATTGCTTATCCGGATTTCTTGTCGTCTGACGGCCCTGACGGGCTTTTCGAGGAGAGCTGGTTTGGTGTCTGCTTGATCAGGAGTTCGAGCGTGTCGACCGCATCGCGCGGCGCGGAGAGCAGGAAGCCCTGCATTTCGTCACATTCGGCCGCCTGCAGGGAGGCCATCTGTTCCTCTGTCTCGACACCGACAGCCACGACCTTGCGGTTCAGGCTTTTACACAGTCGGATTGCCGGTTGCAGAACGCTGTTTTCGGGTTGCTCATCAAGTGCGACATTAAACAGCGATTTTGACAGCTTGATACGCTGAACCGGGAAACGTTTGAGATAGCGAAGCGACGTATTCCCCGCCGCAAAGTGATCAAGCGTCAGACCAATACCGGCCTCGGCAAACCGATAGAACTGACCAAGGGCGCGTTCGGGATCGCGCATGGCGATTTCCTCAGAAACCTCGATCTCGATCATCGCCGGATCGATTTCATGTTCGGCGGTCAGATCGGTGATGTTCTTGATCAGATCGGCCTGAATGAACTGGCGGCTTGAAACGTTCAGCGCAATCGGTACCGGGACATAGCCCTGCTGACGCCAGTCGGCGACTTGCTTACAAACGGTTTCAATGATCCAGTGACCCAGCGGCGAAAGCAGACCGGTGCGGTCGGCAACCGCAATGAAATCAGGCGGCAGGCGGCGCTTGCCGCTGTCATCGATCCAGCGCAGCAGCGCCTCAAACCCGGTCAGGCTGCGATCCGATGTCCGGTAGCGCGGCTGATATTCAAGCACGAAGCGTTTTTCATCAACCGCACGCCGAAGCTGCGTTTCCATCGAAAGCCGCGCATGCATGACGTTGTTCATCGTCTCGACAAAGAAGCAATAAGACGATTCCGCCGATTTCTGCGCTCGATACATCGCGGCATCGGCGTTGGCCATCAGTTGCGACGGTGCACGCGCATCATTTGGATAAAGCGCGACACCAACACTGACATGCAGGCGGATTTCATCGCCGGTGGTGGTCAGGATCGGTTGCGACATGGCTTCGACCACGCGTTCAGCCACCAAGGCGGCCCCTTCGGCCTCCGACAGGTCGGTTGCGATGATGGCAAACATATCGCCGGAGAACCGTGCACAGGTGTCCTTTTCGCGCACTGTGGCGCGCAGGCGTCCCGAAATCGTGCGCAGCGTTTCATCGCCGACATCGGCACCGAACCGATCATTGATGGCGCGGAAGTTATCGATATCGACCACCAGAACCGACAGCAGCTTTTCATAGCGCTTAGCATGGGCAACCGCCTGATTAAGCCGGTCCTCGAACAGTGCGTGGTTTGGAAGGCCGGTCAGCGGATCATGGGTTGCCAGATAGCGCAGCCGGTTGACCGAGGCATTGGCAGCCGGATTGTGATGCAGGGTAATGTCGACGCAATCAGAATGGGTCGTGGACGGCTTTATGGCCAGGTTACAGACCACATGCACGCCTTCGGCACTGCGGACAATCCACTCGCCGCGCAATTCTTCGTCACCACGATTGATTGCGAGCAACATCTTTTCCTGTGATCGGCGCGATGCTGTGCCGTCCGACTGGAATTCCGGTGCCAGATTATAAAACCGGATAAAGCCGTAATCCTCTTCGCGCAGGTCAAAGAAATCGGCGGTTTCCGGTGACATTGATTTTAGATGACCGTCAAGCTTGGTAATCGAAAGCGACAGGTCATTGATGTCATCGCCGGCATTGATGTGATGCACTGTGCGGCGCAACGCGGTTTTCTGCCGGTTGGCCAGCAAGAAGACGACGACAGTGAACAACACCGTGGTAAAGGCCCCGAAAATCAGAACCAGTTCGGGGTTGATCGTGCTGTGTGCCAGTTTCGGATCGGCGATAACATCGACCTGCCACTGGCGCCCGACCACATCAAAGGCGACGGTGCGCTGCAGGGTTTCGTCATCCCCCTCGCCACGGATTTCAAACAGGACGGTGTCACCTTCGCGCACACGCACGCTGTAATCTTCGACCTGTTCGGTATTGATCACAGACGCCAGCAAGGAGCGAACGCGAAACGCCCCGTTAATAATGCCGATAATCTCGCCGTTTCGCCCCAAAACCGGGCTATAGGCCGTAAAACCCCGTCCGCCCTGCATCAGCTCAAGCGTCGGGGTGATCTGAGTGCGGCGCTGATCAAGTGCGATATCAAGCACCGGGCCAGCAACCGGGTGGCGTTTCAGGTCGGCCCCCATGGCCGGTACATTGCCCTTGATCGGGGCAACATAAAGAATGATGTAATTCGGCGTGATCCAGTTGATCGCCTGAAGGGCGGGGAAGCGGCTTTGCAGAGGGGTTGCGACCGAAAGATATTCGCGTTCGTCTTCTGGCGGGCCCCCTTGCCAATTGTCTGCAAAGCTTTCAAGCACGGCCAGATTGTTGTTCACAATCGCCTTGATCTGTTGGGCGACGGCATTTGCCGTGATCTGACCGGCAGATTGCAGGATCGCCCGCCGGTCATTCTGAACGGTTTGCCAGATAAAGAAAGTGACCGATACGAAGAAAGCAGCCGTCAGGAAACCAGCCGCCAAGGCCCGCTTTTTCAGGCGGGACGATTGCTTGGATGCGTTTTCCTCTGCGTGCTTTGTTTCTTCTTCCATCTCTCCCCCAACACAGCGACTTTGCCTGATCCTCCCCGATCAGGTTGTGTGCAAGTCTGCAATCGCCAGCAACCATCCGTTGATTGAACAATCTGGTGCAGATGCGTGAAGCGGCAACGACATTTTGCTGGCCAGAAACCGCTATCCTTATCTTATGGTAATATTCTTACACGACTTTAAGGGGTTGGTCGCCTTCATTTACGGAATAATTTTTGTCGGCAAGGCGCAAAAAGCATTTCGCGACAGGGTTTTGACGGCGGTTTGTCGATAATAAATCCGTCTTAGCCCCTGTTCTGAAAACGTGAAGTGGTGTATTTCAGGCGGAAATCCGGCACCCGCAGTCAAGGCCGGTGAAGATCATCCCCAGAGAGAGATCATGAAACACCATCACCGCAATCCCCGTGCCCGTGGGGGACGCAAGCGTCAGCCATCCCGGCGTGATCCACTGATCGGGTTTGAAGCCGACGTCACCGTCGAGCAGATCGGTGCGCGCGGCGACGGCATCGCCCATGTGACGGCACCGGATGGTAAATCGGTGCTGATCTATGTAGATTGCGTCTTGCCCGGCGATGAGGTGCGCGTTGCATTGCGCCAGAAGCGCGGCGATGGCTATGGCGCTGAAGTAGTTTCCGAAATCGCCCGCGCGAGTGGCTATAGCGCACCGCGCTGTGCACATTTCAAGGAATGCGGTGGCTGCGCGCTGCAGCACATGAATGATGATGATTACCGTATCTGGAAACGCGACAAGGCCAAGGTGGCCGTTCAGCGGGCCGGTATTGATCCGCAAGATGCCGATGAACTGATCGGCGATGTTGAAATCTCGCCGCCGGGAAGCCGCCGCCGTGCCGGTTTTTCGGTGCATGTCGGGGCGACCGGCGTCTTTGTCGGCTTCCACGGGCGGTTCAGCCATACAGTCCTCAATGTGCCGAACTGCGCCGTTTTGCGCCCGGAATTGATGGCGTTTCGCGAAGCCTTTGTGATGTTTCTTGAGGCAAGCACGCCGGAACAGGCGCGCGGTATCAAGGAAGTGTTCGTAACGGTGACCGATAGCGGACTGGATGTGCTCATCCAGGCGGCCAATGACCCCGATCTTGATATGCGCCAGGATCTGGCAGAGTTTGCCGATCACCAGAATATTGCACGGCTGAGCTGGAAGACAGGCGATCGCCCGGACGAACCCTTGGCCGCGCGTCATACCCCGATTGTTCATTTTGAAAAGATCGACGTCCCGATTGCGCCCGGTGGTTTTTTGCAGGCCACCCGCGAAGGGGAACAGGCGCTTGTGAACGTGATCAAGGCGGCGGTGACAGAGATCGCCCCGAAAAACGTCGCCGACCTTTTCTGCGGGGTGGGCAGTTTTACATTTTCGCTCGCACTTTCAGGCAAGCGGCGCTCGGTGACGGCGGTTGAAAGCGATCCGCGTGCGGTTGAATTGCTGCAATACGCGGTGGGGCAATCGGGTAGCCCGATCAAGGTTGTGCGGCGTGATCTGTTCCGCCAGCCGCTTGTGGGTGATGAGTTACGCAATTTTGATCTGGTGGTGTTTGATCCGCCGCGTGCCGGTGCCCTGGCCCAGTGCGAGGCCCTGGCGGCTGACGGGCCGGAATGGGTGCTTGCCGTATCGTGCAATCCGGCAACGTTTAGCCGCGATATGCGGGTGCTGCGCAACGCGGGTTACGAGATCGAAAAAGTCGTGCCGGTGGATCAGTTCTTGTGGTCGTCACATCTTGAATTGTTTGCGATCTTGCGGCGTGCAACCAATGGCTAAGGCCGGTTTTCGGACCGGTGTGCTTTGGGGCTTAATTTTTCTTCACTGATATACTATACTAGTAGCTGGTATTTCCGCCGGACACCAGGATGGTCAGGTTGGCAGGGGGCCGAGAAAACTCGATCCTTCTGCCCGTGCAGCACGTAGTTGTTTTGCCGGCTTGTTTGAGCGGAAAAACGATGGAACCACTGGCCAGTCAGCTGCCGATCTATACCAATACTGCGCGTGCAATTGCACCGCAGAACAGGTTGATTGCGTCTGACAGCAGCCAATTTTCCGCAGACAATCAGAACACAAACCGCAATGCCGACTCGCTTCAGGGGGCGGGCTACACCAGTTCGCAACTTAACAGTACGATCGGTGATGCCAGTTCACTGCTTGGTCAGGCATCCAGCGATTTATCCCGGATCGGTGACGCGCTTGACGAGATCGATGCGCTGGTCACGGTCGCCGAAGAAAACAGCGATCTTTCCGCCCAGCAGCGCGCACAACTCAATGCGCAGATCGAAGATTACCTGACCCAGATCGATGATATCGCTGCCAATAGCAGCTTTGAGGATCGCGATCTTCTGGCGTCTGATCAGACGATCACGCTTCAGGTCGGGACGGGGACATCATCGGACAACCGTATTGATGTCGAACTGTCCGCATCCAGTTCCGAGGATCTGGCGACGGGGCTTTCGAGTATTGATGTGTCCGACAGTGCGGGTGTTACGAATGCTCGAACACTGGTTGATGAGGCGCAAGAGGCCCTGCGAGATCGCGAAATTTCGCTGGCAGCCGATCAGGGCAGCCTGCAAACCGCGCAGGACCAAAACCGTGTTTCCCAGGTTGCGGGCGAAAACATCCTGCAGGCGCAGTTGGCTGCATCCGAAAGCACTGGCCGCGAAGATGCGCAAGCACGCATTTCCGAAAACCTGCAGGCGTATCTTGGGGATGTTTCAAGCCAGCTTGCCAGCCAGTCGGTTGCCGTGGGCGGCATAACCCTGCCAGAGCCGCGACAGGATCCTGTGCCGGAGCGTGAAGAAGACCCGATCTTTGATCCGAACGCAGAAGATGATGGCACATTGGCCGATCAGGACTTCCTTGAAAATGGCACTGACACAGCTCAGCCGTTTGGGGTGCCGGCCTTTGGCGGATATGACAGCGGCGGCAATGGCACCTTTGGCAGCAGCGGTGGCGTTGCTAGCACGGACCGCCCGGTCAATCGGGTTTCAGTCGACGCCTGATATTGATCTGAGATAGGGGCGGTGGCGAAGGGTTTTATCCTTTGCGCTCTATCCTTCGACTTTCTCGCCTTCATAGATGCCCCAGAATCCGTGGCGCGGGGCCCAACCTTCGAAATCACCAAATCGCAACTGACACCAGTCGACATTGGTCGGGCAATCTTCGATCCTGCCGATGACACTGGCCGAAACCAGCGCAATTTTGCGCGCGTTTTTATCTGCTGCGGAATACAGTGTTATGTTTTCATCTGTCACAATGACATGGCGCGACCCGATCAGAAGGCTTTGATGGACCCAGCCTTCGCTGCCTTCCCAGTCGCGGACCTTGCGCCAGGTGTCAAATTCCGAAACCACTTCCATCGGCATGTTGCGGCGATGATAAATCCAGACTTTTGGATATCGCAGGCCGGGACCGGCGCGCAGAAACACCTTGTCCGAGCGCAGTGCGACAAATCGCGGGATCGGCAGGCCCGATTCCTGTGCGCTGGCCACGATCGGTGTGGTCAGGCTGCCCAGAATCGCCAAAGCCATGAAGCGATACAGAAATTTGCGCAAAATCTGCGGCATCTCGTTGGTATTCCCTCGTTTATTTCATTTGCGCGGCTTTTGTAAAAATTCGCGATTGCGAAATAAAATTACAAAAAATGCGTCAAAATCCTTGCTTTTGTACCTTTTGGCATGGCATCACTGCAGTGCGGCAGGGCATGAAAATGCAACATGCCGCATATTGTCTGAAAAAGAGTTAAAAGACCGCATAGGATCGGCACATGACCAAGAAAAAACCGCTTGTCGTCGTGACCCGGAAGCTGCCGGAAGCGATTGAAACCCGCATGATGGAACTGTTTGACGCGCGTCTGAATATCGACGATGCGCCGATGAGCAAGCAGGAGCTGATCGAGGTGGTCAAGGAAGCCGATGTTCTGGTGCCGACCGTGACCGACAAGATCGATGCGGCGGTTCTGGCCCATGCCGGTCCAAACTTGCGTCTGATTGCCAATTTCGGCACCGGTGTCGATCACGTCGATCTGCAAACCGCACGGTCGCGCGGCATTACTGTCACCAATACGCCTGACGTCCTGACCGAAGATACCGCCGATATGACCATGGCGCTGATCCTTTCGGTTTCACGCCGCCTGGCAGAGGGCGAGCGCCTTATTCGCAAAGGTGAATGGGATGGCTGGGGCCCGACATTGATGCTTGGTCATCGTATCTGGGGCAAGCGCCTGGGTATTGTTGGTATGGGCCGTATCGGTCGCGCACTTGCGCGCCGGGCAAAGGGATTTGGCCTGTCAGTGCATTACCATAACCGCCGGCGTGTCCATCCGGATATTGAAGAGGAACTGGATGCGACCTATTGGGAAAGCCTTGATCAGATGTTGGCCCATGTCGATGTCATTTCGGTCAACTGCCCGCATACGCCAGCAACCTATCATCTGCTGTCTGCGCGTCGCCTGAAACTGATGCAGCCGCATGCCATTCTGGTCAATACCGCCCGTGGCGAAATCGTCGATGAACTGGCCCTAACGCGGATGCTGGCCGATGGCGAAATCGCTGGTGCAGGTCTTGACGTCTTTGAACACGAACCGGCGGTAAACCCGAAATTGCTGGAGTTGCAAAATGCGGTTCTGCTGCCGCATATGGGATCGGCCACGATTGAGGGCCGCGTTGATATGGGCGAGAAGGTCCTGATCAATATCAAGACCTTTGTTGACGGTCACACACCGCCAGACCGGGTGATCGAAGGATTACTGTAATCCGCAATTCATAGAGATTTCATAACGATTTAAAAGGGGTGATACCGGATGTATCACCCCTTTTGTTTGCACTCCCCATATGTGGATATCGCAGTAGGCGCGATATTGGCATTTTCCCGGCGTTCTCACCGAACGATCTCAACTTCGGGAAATGCACAAATGGTAAGACTGTCAAAGACGACTGCTGCTGATCACGTTCTGGCGACCCCGGCAAATGACGATGTCGCATCATGCCTTGCAACGCGCGAGTTGAGCCTGACGGGGCCATGCGTGGTGTCGGGCGTCCAGAGCCGTCATGCCGAAGAGATCGTTTTTGTGCGTTCCGGCAATGTCGAGGTTTCCGATGGTCATGGCCACGTGTTCGACGGCCATGATAGCTGCATTTCGATTGAGCAAGGGCAGCGTTATCACCTGCATGTCAATGCCGGGCAAACCACCAAGCTTCTGATCCTTGCGGTACCGCCCCTGCATGACCCGGAAAAATTCGCAGTCTTGCAGGCCGCAAAGGCCCGTGTGCGCGATATGATCCTGCGCGAAAAGCTGCATTGATCGCTTTTGGGGGCGACCCAAACCAATCGCGTTGCCCCTCCTGACAATTCCTGACAGTAGAAGCTGTTCTAATCGGATTGGTCGTTTCTTTCTGACCCGTGCTTGTTTATGACTGTTGCAAAGCTTGAATAAACAACATGGGGTCATCATGAGTTTGATCTTTGACGCACCTGCACCGACGACCATTCCGGTTCAGGGCACTGACGACGTTTTCCCGGTAAATCGCATTTTCTGCATCGGCAAGAACTATGCGGATCACGTTCGCGAAATGGGTTCCGACCCCTCTTACACCCCGCCTTGTGTGTTTATGAAGCCGACCGACTGCCTTGTCGTTGGGAATGGCGATCTGCCCTATCCGTCAGGTACCGAAGACCTGCATTATGAAGGTGAACTGGTTGCGGCCCTTTCCAAGGGTGGCAAGGACCTGGACCGGGCCGCTGTTGAAGATGCCATTTTCGGGTACGCCGCCGGTCTTGATATGACCCGACGTGATGTGCAGGCGGGGCTCAAGGAACGTCGCCTGCCTTGGGATATGGCGAAATCCTTTGATGGTTGTGCCGCCATTTCTGCCATCCAGCGCAAAGCAGATGCCGGTATGCCGCATGCGACCAATCTGAAATTGTCGGTGAATGGCGATGTCCGTCAGAACGACACCACGGCCAAAATGATCTGGCCGGTCGTCGATGCGTTGATGTATCTGTCGACCCTGATCGAGCTGAAACCGGGTGACCTTCTGTTTACCGGAACGCCAAAAGGCGTTGGTCAGGTCGTGCGCGGTGATCGCATGGATCTGGTGATTGCAGATATCGCGGAGCTGTCCGTCACCTTGAAATAGGACGCGCGGCGGATCGTGGGTCAGGAGCCCATGTCGAAAAGCCACTCCTTAAAAGTATGAAAACGGAGCCCGTTTTGAAAATCGTAAGCTGGAACATCAATTCCGTTCGTCTGCGTATCGAACAGGTCGTCAAGTTCCTTGAAGAACAGCAGCCTGACGCGCTTTGCCTGCAGGAATTGAAATGCCCGGATGAGCATTTCCCCCATGATGCCTTTGAAGCGGCGGGCTATGTGCATCGCCATAATCACGGCATGAAAAGCTATAACGGGGTTGCGATTGTATCGCGCCTGCCGTTCGTTGAAACCGATATCAAGAATTTCTGTGGCAAGGAAGATCGCCGTCACTGCATGGCGAAGTTTGAAAACGGTGTCGAACTTCATAACTTCTATATCCCGGCGGGCGGCGATGAACCGGACCCGGCAATCAATGAAAAGTTTGCCCACAAGCTGTCTTTCCTTGATGAAATGACCAGCTGGTGGCGTGAACGTCGCGCCGCCAACCCGGATCGAAAGGCGGTTCTGGTGGGCGACTTCAATATTGCCCCATCGGAAAATGACGTCTGGTCGCACAAGCAGCTTTTGCGCGTTGTCAGCCACACCCCGGTCGAGGTGGAAATTCTTGAGAAATTCCGCCAGTCAGGCGATTTCATCGACGCCGTACGCGAAGTGGTGCCGGAACCGGAAAAGCTGTTTAGCTGGTGGAGCTATCGTGCGCGCGACTGGCGCAAGAGCAACAAGGGACGTCGCCTGGATCATGTCTGGATGACGCCCAATATGGCCGGAAAAGTCCGCACGGCATCTGTCTATGATCCCGCCCGAGACTGGGAAAAACCGTCGGATCATGCCCCCGTTGTGGTTGAATTCAACCTCTGACAAAAGCGCGATCAAACCAAACGAAAACAGCGGATCAGGGAAACCTAATCCGCTGTTTTGTCATGTGAAATAACTTGATTGTCAGGCAGATCAGCGCAACTCTTCTGGTTGAACGAAACCAGATGCGTGCCCATTTGATTTCATAGGGATGAAACTCACGCAGTTTCGGTGGCTCACTACGCAGGATACGGGCAATGAAAAAGATACTGATTGGTCTGGCCGCGATCATCGTTTTGGTCGTTGGCGGGCTTGTATATGTATACGTCAATCTTGATGACATCGTGAAATCCACCATCGAAGAGGCTGGCACGCGTGTGACCTTGGCCGATGTCACGGTTGACGGGGTATCGATTGAAACAACGCAAAATACCGCTGCCATCAACGGGCTTGTGGTGGGGAACCCGGACGGGTTCAATAGCGATTATGCGTTCTCGCTTGGCAATATTTCGGTCCGGCTTGATGGCACGACCCTGACCAGCGATACCATCCGTATCATCGAGGTTGTTGTTGATTCACCCAGCGTAATTTACGAACTCGGCAATGGCAGTTCAAACATCGCCACCATCCAGCGCAATGTTGAAGCCTTTGTTCAGCGTGTCTCCGGCCCGACCGGTGCGGGCGGGGCAGACGGCGAAGCGTCCGGCGGTGGTGCCGCGGATGAAGGCGGGACCAAGATCATTATTGATGATGTCTATGTTCGCAATGGCGATGTCGGCGTATCGGCAGGCTTCCTGCAGGGCAAGAAACTTTCGACCAGCCTGCCTGAAATTCATCTGAGCGATGTTGGCAAGGACGATGGCGGCGCAACCCCGGCCGAAGTCGCGGGCAAGATCCTGACTGCGATCAACACATCTGTCTTCAAGGCAGTTTCCAGCCTGAATGTTGATGGTTTGATGCAGGGTGTCGGTGACCTTGGCAAAGGAGTGGTTGGTGCGATCGGTGGTGCCGCCAGTGGCGGTGGCGCTAAGCTGAAAGATGGTGCTGATGCGCTTGGTGGTGCAGTGAAGGGACTGTTTGGCGGCTCTTCGGACTAGCACCAATTGATCGTATTGATCTTATTTGATCTTCGGCCCGACGGATGAACATCATGCGTCGGGCCGTTGTTGTTCAGGGGTATCGGGCATCCGTCTTGACCACGTCGCAGGCGGGACATGATGTTGGCTGTTTTTGAATTTTCTCTATCCCACTGCTTTTTTCCATGAATTTGACTTCTATATATTTCTGGATAGGGATTAAGTATATCCACAATCTGTGTTGTCTTGGGGCGCTTGACCATGAGCTTGGGGCTGGTCGGCATTCGGGGTCAGGTCTTTGATCTGATTGATAACAAGAACGGCACGGAAACTGACGGGTCACAAGGCCCGCAACGATGGCCAGAAAAGACGTTGGGAACAAACGTCACCGGGCCTGAAAAATGGGAACGGGATCCCGATAGTCGGTAAGACCAAGGAGTAAAACCGATGAAAGCTAAACTGCTTGCCGTTGTATCCGCCGCTGCCTTTTTGAGCGCGTGCGCAAACATGAACATTCCAGGAGTACGCGAGATGGCCGACGAAGGGTCGGCTTTTGACGCGGCTCTTCACCAGAATTACGCTGATCTTGCCCAGGCCGAGTACGACGAAGCCGATTGGTCGGATGCGCGTTATTTCACCAACCGTTCCAAGACCGCGGCCATGGGCATGGATGCCGGTCCGCAGGAAATCGCCGAGCGTAACCTGCCCGAAGGCACCATGGCCGAGGTTGAGGTTGCCCGCGCGGATCTGATGTCTGCCCTTGAGGCTGGTGGTCGTGAAAAGGCGGCAAGTGCTGCTGCCCGTGCGCAGACCGGTTTTGACTGCTGGCTGCAGGAACTCGAAGAAAACATCCAGCAGGAAGACATCGATAATTGCCGTTCGGCCTTCTATCAGGCCCTGGCGATTGTTCAGGCCGAACTTGATACCGCACCTGCCCCGATGGCAGCGATGCCGATGCCGGTTCCGATGAATGTCTATTTCGGGTTCGACAGTGCCGAGGTCAGTGACAAGGCGATGTCTGTGGTTGATGGTATCGTTGAAGCCTATGGAAAATATGACCCGGCCATGATCACCCTGATTGCTTATGCTGACCGCGCTGGCGATGCAATGTATAACGACATTCTTGCCAAATCGCGTGTCGATGCGGTGGTCAAGGAATTGCGTGATGCCGGTATCCCGGCAAGCAAACTGATCATCAGCATCAGCGGTGAGTCCAATGTGCCGGTTACGACCGCTGATGGCGTTGCTGAACAGGGCAACCGCGTTGTGACGGTTACTTTCGAAGACGGCATGTAAGCACGTCGAACCAAAAAGGGGATTTCATCCATGCGTCTATTGATCGCACTACTTCTGCCCTGGTTGCTTTTCTTTACCATCGGGCGTCCGATTGCCGGCATCATCTGCCTGATCTTGCAGATCACGCTGGTGGGCTGGGTTCCGGCTGCAATCTGGGCCGTTTACTCGCTTAGCCAGTATAATACCGACAAGAAAATCAACAGCGCCATGGGTGGTGGTCAGGACTGACCCGCCCTGTCTGCCGAAAGGCAAACAGCTGAAAATCCAAAATCAGAAGGCAGGCTTTTGGCCTGCCTTTCTTTTTGCGCGGATCAGTCTTTATTGAAGCTTTCGGCGCACGCCACCGATGAAACGGCCAATCAGGCGCGAGATGACAAAACGCGTGACAAAAAAGGTCACTGCACTGGCAACGGATGGCCAATACCATGCCGCGATCTCTGGGCGCGTACTTTGTTCCACCAGCCCATAGATGATGGCTGCCAGCGCCCCGGCACCGAGGAATGCGGTGCGACGCCGGTATCGCGCGATGAAGCGACCAATCAACCACATAAGTTCGGCCCCTAGTGCTGTCCGCCGCCGATATCGCGGGCAAGGCGGGCGGCAAAATCATCGGTCATGCCCGAGACATAATCGAGAATGACCAGATACAGATCATAAAGCGCCGCCCCAACAGGCATGGCATCATTGCCGATCAGTTCGCGCACGCGCCCCGTTCGATAGGAAATATCGGCTTCTGACGTGGCGTGGTGGACATCAAGGGCGGTTTTGCAGAACGTTTCAAGCAGGGTTTCGAGATGGGCAAAGGCCCCGACTTCGATCTGGACCTTGCGACGGTTCAAAATGATCTGTTTTTCGGAGAATGACTTGGCCTGTGTGATCAGGTCGTTATAGGGGCCATCAGCACAGGCCAGAAGGTCGCCCTTCCATTCGCCGGCCAGAAGCGCCTCTTCGTTGGCAACAAACGCGTTTACCAACGCATCAATCAATCCCGTCATGATCTTGCCGCGCAGGAAGGAAATCTTGCGACTGGAATTGGGTTCCCGGGCGTATTCGGCGGGAAGTTCGTCAAAGATGCAAGGCAGGAGCATCTTTTCAAGAACATCAAACTCGACGAGTTCAAGTTCTACGCCATCCTCGATATCGATCAGGGCGTAGCAAATATCATCCGCCGCCTCGACCAGATATACCAGCGGGTGGCGACAGAATGATTGATCTCCGGTTCGAATCAGGCCGGTGGCATCGGCAACATCTTCGAGCAGGGCAAATTCCTTTTGAAAGGCGCCGAATTTCTTTTTGTGCGGGAAGGGGCTCCCGGCCGCCGACCAGGGATATTTCAGGAAACTGGCCAAAGTCGCGTAGGTCAGGCGCATACCACCGTCATACAGACCAGTCCGTTTGTTGGTCAAAAGGCGGAAGCCCTGCGCATTTCCTTCATAGGTCGTCAAATCGGCAAACTGTTCTTTGCTCAGGCTCTGGGTGTATTCCGGGGCCGCATCAACAAACCATTGGCGAATGGCATATTCGCCAGCATGGCCAAAGGGTGGGTTGCCGATATCATGGCACAGGGCGGCGGCCTGGACGATGGCGGCCATGTGGTCGGGCTCAATTGCGTCGGGCAGGCTGCCCTTTTCATGCAACTGATGTCCCACCATCAGGCCGAGTGAGCGTGCGATACAGGAGACCTCAAGGCTGTGGGTCAGGCGGGTATGGACATTGTCATTTTCCGGCAGGGGATGGACCTGTGTCTTGCGCTGCAGGCGGCGAAAGGACGCGGAAAAGATGATGCGGTCATAATCCTTGTGGAAATCTGACCGGCCAAACGGCCCGACACTGGAATGACGGGTGCCAAGGCGCGCCGGTGAAAGCAGTTTTTGCCAGTTCATCATCGCTGTCATCGTGTTTCGCGCCTTCCGGTCGGACTTGGGTTCTTCACTATCTGGGATGTTTATGCCGCTTGTTGGTAAATAAGCATTTTAAATTTCGCGATACACCAAAAGAAAACGGCGCATCAGATGACGCGCCGTTTTGCAAAGATCGGATTTTTGCGGTGATCAGGCACCGAGACCCTTTTCCATTACCAGATCAAGGCGACGGGCGAAGCTGACCGGATCAGGCAGGGCTTCGCCTTCAAGAATGCGGGCCTGATCCAGCAGCAGCAGGGCTGCGTCATTAAGGATCGGGGCCTTGGCATCCTTGGTGGCAATGTCAGACAGCTTTTTGATCAGGCTGTGCTTCGGATTGATTTCAAGGATACGCGGGCTGACTTCATCAACACGGTTGTGCTGTTTCATCAGACGTTCCATACGCAAATCCATGCCCATCTCATCGGCAATCAGACAGCAGGCCGAGCTGGTCAGACGATCAGATTCGCGAACATCCTTGATCCCGTCGCCAAGGGCGAGCTTGATGGCGGCAATCAGGGCAGATGCATCGCTTGCATCCTCGTCCTTCTTGTCGTCCTTGTCCGCATCCTTGTCATCGGACTTGATATCATTGAGGTCCGCACCGCCACGGGTGACCGATTTGAAGTCTTTTTCTTCAAACTGGCCAACAGACGGCATCCAGAACTCGTCAACCGGATCGGTCAGAAGCAGAACTTCGATCCCCTTGGCGGCAAAGCCTTCAAGCTGCGGGCTGCGTTTAAGGGCGTCGATATCCTCGCCGCTGATGTAATAGATCGCCTTCTGGCCGTCCTTCATGCGTTCGACATACTCATAAAGGGTGGTCCAGCCATCCCCGTTGGTCGAGCGGAACTTGGCGATCTTGAGGATACGGTCCTGATGGGACTGGTCTTCGTAAAGGCCTTCTTTGACGACCGCGCCAAAGTTCTCCCAGAAGGTCTCAAACCCTTCGGCGTCGTTTTTGGCAGCCTTTTCAAGTTCGGACAGGACCTTTTTGGTCAGGCCGTTCTTGATTTTGGTCAGCAGCGGATGGTCCTGGAGCATCTCGCGCGAGACGTTAAGCGGCAGGTCCTGACTGTCGACCACACCGGACACGAAACGCAGCCAAGGCGGCAGAAGCTCGTCCGCGCCTTCGGTGATGAAGACCTTGCGGACGTAAAGCTTCAGATGGCCTTTGCGCTGCGGATCATAGAGATCGAACGGGCGCATGGTGGGCAGATACAAAAGGCCGGTATATTCAATGGCACCCTCTGCCTGATAGTGGATGGTTTTCCACGGATCATCAAAGGCATGCGAGGTGTGTTTGTAGAATTCCTTGTACTGTTCTTCGGTGATTTCGCTTTTCGGGCGGGTCCAGAGTGCGGACGCCTCGTTCAGCGTTTCATCACCGTCGCCCTTCATCAGAACCACCGGAATGCCGATATGGTCGGAATAGGTTTTGACGATATGGCGCAGACGGTGTTCGTCTGTGAATTCCTTGTTGTCATCGCTCAGATGCAGGGTGATCTGGGTGCCGCGACCTTCCATGTCGGCATCAGTGATGGTGTACTCACCCTTGCCATCAGATGACCATTTCCATGCCTGATCTTCGCCCGCCTTGCGGCTGACGACTTCGACCTTGTTGGCAACCATGAAGGCGGAATAGAAACCGACACCGAACTGACCGATCAGATCGACATCCTTGGCATTCTCGGATTTGGAAACAGCATCAAGGAACTTGGCCGTGCCCGAATTGGCAATGGTGCCAAGGTTTTCGACGAGGTCTTCCTTGTTCATCCCGATCCCGTTATCGGCAATCGTCAGAACATTGCGGACATCGTCGGTAAGCAGGCGCACCTTGAAGTCGGCATCACCAGCGAGCAGATCCGGTTTCGCAATCGCTTCATAGCGCAGCTTGTCGCAGGCATCAGAAGCGTTGGAGATCAACTCGCGCAGGAAGATGTCCTTGTTGGAATAAAGCGAATGGACAACGATATCGAGCAGTCGGCTGACTTCCGCCTCGAACCGCATTTTTTCTTCCGTCATGACCTCTTTTTTCTCCTTTGTTTCAAGCGTCTGTCAGTCTCCTCCGATATTGGCAGAAGAACCGACACCTCAACGGCTTAAACTTTAAACCGAGCTTGATATGCGTCAACGCATCTTGCAGCGCAAGTCTTGTATCCTAAGTATAAAGAAAGACGGTTTTATTACAGGGACGCAGACAGAATTTTGGAAGCGTTCCTGAAAGTCCCCGAGCCGTTAAAAAACAGGCCGGGTTAATCGGCAGGGTGCAACGCCCTGTCTTGCGTCAAAGGCTTTAAACAGGAGGCCGTACCATGAAGGTTCCCGTTCAAATCACCTACCGTGATGTTGATCAGTCTGATGCGCTGGACGAGCGTATCCGTTACAAGGTGGAAAAACTTGAGGAGACCTTCGATCGCATGACCAGTTGTCATGTTGTGGTGGAACGCCCGCAAGCTTCTCATAACCATGGAAACCGCTTTGCCGTGCATTTCGGCATCCATGTGCCGGGCAAGGAAATCATGGTGAAACGCGACAGTGCGGATCACGCACATGAAGATGTCTATATCGCGCTGAAAAACAGTTTCCAGGCGGCACGTCGGCAGCTTAAGGAATATGCCGACAAGATGCGAAACCACTAAGGTTTCAGAACGTCTGAAAGACAAAGAAAACGGGGTGACCATCTGGTCACCCCGTTTCGCATAAAGGCCCCTTGATCGGGGGCAAAGGGTGGTGCATCAGCCCGTCCCTGCCAGGGGTGGGGGAGCTTTTCAAACAGGGGCGGACTGATGCGAGGCCGACGGGTGTGACGCCGGTCAGGACGCTATGGCATCAAGCAATTGCAGTTTGGCATGCGGATAGCGGGCTTCGCGAAGGGCACTGGCCCACCATTTCAGATCCGTCATCATGTGATGCAGGGCGGCATTTGTGCCTTCAAGGTCTTTTGGTTGCCCCGTTTCATCGAACTTGTCATGGGCATGGGCAAAGCTGATGACGTCGCGCATGGTTACGACATGCAGTTCGGCAAAAACCAGCCGCAGTTGTTCGACCGCACGCAATCCGCCCGACATCCCACCATAGGAGACAAAGGCAAGCGGTTTGCGTTTCCATTGCGGTTTGGCGGCATCAATCAGTAGCTTCAATTCGCCGGGAAAACTGTGATTGTATTCCGGGGTGACGACGACAAATGCATCGGCCTCCGCGAGTGAAGCTTGAAGTTCGGCAACACCGGGATGTTCCGCGCCGACATGGCGGGATGGCAGATCAAGCTTCGCCGGGTCGATGAGGTCGATTGATAATTCGTCATCGTGTTTAAGGGTTTCAACGACCCAATTGGCGACTGTTTCGCCAAAGCGCCCCTCGCGGGCGCTGCCAAGGATGACGGCGACATTGTATGTCTCTTTCACAACGCTCACTCCTGTTGTTTCCTGTTCAATGGTTCTTGTTCTAGAACCTCAACAAAGGTTAAGGTCAAGCGCGAAACTGCATGAATGTGAAATGTCGGTGAGGGCGAGGAAAATGGCGGAAAAGGGCGTGTTGCAGCGCTATTTGAGTGTTGGTGAAGTTGCAAGCCGCTGCGGCATTGCGGTTTCGGCCGTGCATTTTTATGAACGCAAGGGCCTGATCAGTTCGATCCGAACGGATGGCAATCAGCGCCGGTTCCATCGCGGTGTGTTGCGTAAACTCGCCATCATCAAGGTTGCACAGAAGACAGGCATCCCGCTTGCGGAAATTGGCGCTGCCTTTGAGGAACTGCCGCGCAATACGGTCCCCACAGCCAAAGACTGGGAACAGCTTTCATCGCAATGGCGCGATGATTTGAATGAACGGATCGACCAATTGACCCGTTTGCGCGATCAGTTGGGTCAATGCATCGGCTGTGGCTGTTTGTCGATTTCGGCCTGCCCGCTTTATAACCCGAATGACGCGCTGGGCGGTGATGGCCCCGGCGCCAGATTGCTTGAACTTGAGGACGAATAGGCACGTTTGCCAGCACCCCCGTGATCTGTGGATTTTGAAACGCTTTGAGCAGGGCCTGGTCGCGGGTAGAAAGCTTGACATCGCGCCGGATCGCGTGTTGAAAGGCCTCTTGATTGCGACGGCCCGGATCATTGGGCTGTCGATTGGAAAAGTTTGATGCAGATTTCAACCCGAACCGGTCCTCGTATCCTTGCCATATTGGGGCCGACCAACACCGGCAAGACCCATCTGGCCATGGAACGGATGTTGGCGCATACGACCGGGATGATCGGGTTCCCGCTCAGGCTTCTGGCACGCGAAAACTATGATCGCGCGGTCGCCAAGGTCGGCAAGGGCGCGGTGGCATTGATCACCGGCGAAGAACGTATCCTTCCCAAAACGGCGCGCTATTTCCTGTGCACGGTCGAAGCCATGCCGGTTGCCAAGCAGGTCGATTTTCTGGCGATTGATGAAATCCAGATGTGCGCCGATCCTGAGCGCGGCCATGTCTTTACCGATCGGCTTTTGCATGCGCGCGGTCGCCACGAAACCATGTTTATGGGGGCGGAAACCATCCGTCCGGTGATCCGCAAGCTGGTTGATAATGTCGAATTTGACCGCCGGGAACGGTTTTCGACCCTGAGCTATAACGGGGCGAAGAAAATCCAGCGCCTGCCAGCCCAGTCCGCCGTGGTGACATTCTCCGCACAGGAAGTGTATGCGGTTGCCGAACTGGTACGGCGCCAAAAGGGCGGGGCGGCCGTGGTACTTGGGGCGCTCAGCCCGCGCACGCGCAATGCCCAGGTCGAGATGTTCCAGAATGGCGAGGTCGAACACCTGATCGCGACCGATGCGATTGGCATGGGCTTGAACCTTGATCTCAACCATGTCGCCTTTGCGGCCATGAAGAAGTTTGACGGCAAGTTCAACCGCGGCCTGACGGCAGCCGAAACCGCCCAGATCGCAGGCCGTGCCGGTCGGCATATGAATGATGGCACCTTCGGGGTGACCGGGAACCTTTCGGGCATTGATCCCGATATCATCGAACAGATCGAAGATCACGAGTTTGAACCGCTTGCCAAGGTGTTCTGGCGTAATGCGCGGCTTGATTTCCGCACTGTCGGTGCGCTTCAGAAATCGCTGCGTCGGCGATCGGATGACCCGACCCTTATTCTGGCGCGCGAGCCGGTGGACGAGATCATGCTTGATCATCTGGCGCGCAATGAGGATGTCGCACGCATCGCGACTGCCCCCGACCGGGTGCAGTTATTGTGGGAAGTCTGCCAGATTCCCGACTTCAGAAATATCCATACCGATGCCCATCCAAGGCTGCTAACATCTATCTATCGCTATCTTGCGAAACCCGGAAGCAAACTGCCCATCGACTGGTTGGGCGAACAAATCTTGCGTCTGGATCGTTATGATGGTGATATTGATCAGTTGTCATCACGTTTGGCAGGTATTCGCGTCTGGACATATGTATCGCACAAGCATCACTGGCTCGAAGATGCCAACCATTGGCAAGAACGCACGCGGGCCATTGAGGACAAGCTCTCAGATGTGCTACATGAACGCCTGACCCAAAGGTTCGTTGACAGACGAACCTCGGTTTTATTGAAAAGTCTCAAGGACAAGTCTGAACTCATGTCTACCATCACTGCGAATGGTGAAGTACAGGTCGAAGGTGAATTTGTCGGCCGTCTTGACGGATTCCGTTTCATTGCTGATGAAACCGATGCTGCTTTTGAAGGCAAGGCAATCGCCAGTGCCGCACGTCGCGCGTTGACCGGCGAAATCGCCCAACGTGTTAAACAACTTGAAACTGACGAAGACGACAAGTTCGCAGTGAATGGCCAGCTTGAAGTGCTATGGAATGGTGCGCAGGTTGGTGTGCTGAAAAAAGGTGACACGGTTCTGTCACCCGAAGTTCATGTCATCGATAGCGAGTTCTTTGATGGTCCGACCCGCGAACGGGTCCGCACCCGTCTGCAGAATTTCATCAATGCCCATATCGAAGCGCGTCTGAAGATGCTGACCCGCCTGCGCGATTGTCAGTTGTCCGGACCGATTCGCGGTCTTCTGTTCCAGCTGAACGAAGGTCTGGGCTGTGTGCCGCGTTCGGAACTCGAAAGCCTGGTCAAGGACCTGTCTGACGAAGACCGCAAGGCACTTGCCAAACTTGGCGTGCGTCTTGGTGTTGAAACTGTCCATGTGCTTGATGCGCTCAAACCCGATCCGGTTGAGCTGCGCGGCATTCTTTGGGCGGTTGCGCGCGAACTGGAAGCTTTGCCGGAATTGCCGCCAGCGGGTCGTACGTCGGTCCCGAATGACCGTGCGAATTCCAAGGGGTTCTATCTTGCGGCTGGTTACATGCCGGTTGGCCCGCTTGCCGCACGCGTCGATATGTTGGAGCGCTTTGCTGCTCTTCTGCGTCAGAAGGCGCGCGAAAACGATGGCAAGGTGCGCCCGGATCCCGATCTGCTGTCGCTTCTGGGCTGCACGGTCGAGCAGGCCGAAGGTGTGTTCACCGCTCTCGGTTGGCGTGCCGAGGTGACCAAGGTCAAGAAATCCGAGCTTGAAGCCAAGGAAGCCGAGAAAAAGGCCGAGGAAGCTGCCAAGGCAGCCAAGCCTGAGGCGGAGAAGGCCGAAGGCGAAAAGGCAGAAGGTTCTGAAGCCGCTGCAACCGAATCCAAGGCAGACGCGCCGGCAGAGGAAGCTGCTCCAACTGAGGCAAAGGCAGAACCGACTGAAGCTGCTGCTGAAGCATCTGCGGCTTCGACCGAAGAAACAGCTGCTGAAGCCCCGGCGGTTGAAACCGATGCCGATGGTGACGAACTGGTCGAAGTCAAATACTTCGTCCGTGTTGATCGTCGCAAACGCGGTGGCGGTCAGAACCGTGGTCAACGTGGTGGCCCGCGTCAGGAAGCACGCGGTAAAGGCGGCCCGAAAGGCAAGGGCGGCAATCGTCCGAACCAGGGCGGCAAAGGTGGCCGCGGTGGCAAGCCGGGCGGCGGTCGCAACCAAGCGCCGGAAAAGGCCAACCAGATCAACGAAGATTCGCCATTTGCCAAGCTCAAGGAAATGCTTGAAGCCAAAGGCTGATCGTATCAGATATCATGCGTTGAACGGCGACCCTTGCGGGTCGCCGTTCTGCTTTCCAAGTGTATAATGTCCCGTTGATTGCAGGAAATCGGTGGCCGTGACGGAACAGGCAGAAAAGCTTCGGATTGATAAATGGCTTTGGCATGCGCGGTTCTATAAAACAAGATCGCTTGCCAGCAAGGCATGTCAGGCCGGCCATATTGTTCTGAACGGTCAATCGGTATCGAAGGCCAGCGTCACGGTGGTTGCCGGTGATCGCCTGCAATTCTTTCAGGGGCCGCATTTGCGCGTGGTCGAGGTTGTCGCCCTTGGCGAACGTCGCGGTCCAGCGCCCGAGGCGCAGACACTTTATAGCGATCATTCCCCACCGAGAGTTCCGAAAAAGGATGTCGCATCCGATATCCGCACCGCACCGGTTGCGAAGCGCGAAGCCGGGGCCGGACGCCCGACCAAGGCCGAACGTCGCGCACTCGACCGGTTGCGTGGCGAGGACAGCAATGCATAGCATGCGTTGGTATAGACAATCTTTATACCGCAACTGATCAAGACCCGCCAAGGCGGGGTAAGATGGTTCACATCAGGTTGTATTCTCGCCACGATCTTCTTGCGTTGAATGGGGCAATCGGGTATGTATCCTATCTCATTGTATATATCCCCCACTTTGGTGTGGTGGATTTTGTGAGGTTCGGGAGCTCGCCAGCCTGATGAGACGTCGGTCTCGATTGAATATCGGTACATTGTCGCACCTGCGGACAGGCCGCTTTGCGTTGTTGATCACGGCTTTGGTGATCAACCTGCTTACGCTTGCCTTGCCGATCACGCTTTTGCAGGTCTATGATCGGGTATTGCCACACAGTTCCATCCCGACCCTGACCCTGTTGATTTTCGGGGTGCTGGGTGCGCTTGTCCTTGAGGCGGTGCTGCGCCTGGGGCGCGCTTTTATCTCCTCGCTGTCGGCGGCGAAGTTCGAACATTACAGCGCGCAACAAGCGGTCAGGCACTTGCTTTCGACCAGTCTGACCGACTATGGCAAGACAGCACCCGGCTTGCATCTTCAGCGGCTTAACAGCCTTAATATGCTGCGTGACTTTTATTCCGGGCAGGCAATCGGGGCGGTGGTTGATCTGCCCTTCATCGTTTTGTTCCTGGCTCTGATAGCAGTGATTGGCGGGCATCTGGTATTTGTGCCGCTTGGCATTCTTCTGGCGTTCTTCCTGACGGCGATGTTTCTTGGCCGCGATCTTCGTGGTGCCCTTGATGATCGCAGCCAGTCCGATGAACGGCGATATAACTTCATTATTGAGACCCTGACCGGCATCCACACCATCAAATCGATGGCGATGGAAAACCTGATGATCCGTCGCCACGATCAGTTGCAGACGCAATGCGCCGGGGATGACATGCGCGCGGCACGGTCTGCCCATGCGGCGGTCAATGCCAGCGCGACCTTTTCGATGCTGACCATGGTGCTGGTGGCAGCGGTTGGCAGTGTGCTTGTGATTAACGGCGAACTGACGGTTGGTGGACTTGCCGCGTGTACGATGCTTTCGGGGCGTTCGATTCAGCCGCTTCAGCGCGCGATGACCTTGTGGACACAATTCCAGAATATTCGCGTTGCCCGTCAGCGGGTCAATGAGCTGTTTGAAATCGAAGAAGAAGATACGCTGGGCTCGGCCGACATGCCGTTGCTCGATGGCAAGATCGAGTTGCGCAATGTCGGGTTCTCGCATGCCGATGGCAAAAAGATCTTCGACGACCTTGATCTGGTCGTTGAACCCGGCGAATCCATCGCGATTACCGGCGATAACGGGACCGGCAAGACAACGCTTTTATGGTTGCTGATGGGGGCCTTGCGCCCGGATCGCGGTGAAGTGTTGCTTGATGGCAAGGACCCGGCAGACTACACCGCCGAATCCACCCGCCGCCAGATCGCCTATCTGCCCCAGCATGGTGTGATGTTCAAAGGTACGATCCTTGAAAACATTACCGGTTTTCGCAAGGAAATCGGTGTTGAACGCGTGATCGAAATTTCGCGTCGCCTGGGCCTTGATGACATTGTCATGCGCATGCCCGAAGGCTACGACACCGAAGTTGGTGGGCAGGCATCGGAGACCCTGCCGCGCGGGGTAAAACAACGTATTGCCGTGGCGCGTGCCCTGATTGATTATCCGCGTATTGTTCTGTTTGACGAAGCCAACAGCTCGCTTGATATCGCGGGTGACAACATCATGACCAGCCTGATGGTGGAGCTGAAAAAGCACTGCACGCTGGTGATGGTATCGCATCGCCCATCCCTGATTGCGATGGCGAACAAGCAGTACCGTCTGATCGACAAGCATCTGGTACCGGTTTTGCGACGCACGAACAAAACCACGGATGCGGCCAAGGATGCCGGGCGTCCGGCCTCAACCGGGACGGGGGCACGATGAAAAAGCTCGAAAACATGGACTTCGCGCTGAATTACCGGATGGGGCTTGCCAGCACCGATGCGCTTTCGGATTTCGATGCCTGTGTCTGGCCGTTGCTTCAGGCGCTGGGGTGGCGGGGGTTGCCGCGTCAGGTTGCCGAGGCCCTGCCGCATATGGACCAGGCGCTTGATCTGACCGATTTCCGAAACGTCATGGCGCATCTGAACTATCAATCGCGCGAAATTGACGCGACGCTTGATCAGATTGATGAACGCCTGATGCCTTGCCTGTTCGTCCCGGATGAAGGCACCGCGCTTGTCGTGATCCGCCCCGAAGAAAACGGTGTACGGGTCTTTGACAGCGGGACGGACCGCGAGTTCGTCATCAAGCTTTCGGCGTTACCTGGCAAGATTTACCAATTCTCGGCCGCGGATCGACGCGAACGCTATTTCGAGGACGACAAACGTGGCTGGTTTGGCGGCATTGCCGACCGGTTCTCGGGCCTTGGGTATCAATTGCTGGCGATGACGTTTGTTCTTAACATCATGGCGCTGGCGACCCCGATCTTCATCATGGGGATTTATGACCGGGTGATCGGCACGCGTTCGATCCCGATGCTGATCCAGTTTTCCATCGGGATCGGGATTATACTGATCCTTGGCTGGATTTTGCGCACGCTCCGCAGCCAGATCGTCAGCCATTTTGGCGCGCGGCTTGATACGCTGGTCAGTGGCGCCATTTTCGAACGGCTTTTGTCCCTGCCGCCGGCCTTTACCGAACGCGCACCTGTGGGCGTGCAGATTTCGCGTATCCGCGATTTTGAAAGCGTGCGTGAATTCTTTACCGGGCCGATGGCGCTGGTGATGATGGAAATGCCGTTTGTGCCGCTTTTCCTGATCGTCATGTTCTATCTTGGCGGCTGGCTTGCCCTGATCCCGATTGCACTGATCGGGGTGTTTGCCCTGATCGGGATTGTGGCGTTTCCGATTGTGGCGCGGCGTGTGTCCGAACTCGGCCGTCATGGCGCGAACCGTCAGGAGTTTCTGGTGGAAACCGTCGGCAAGATGTCGGCACTCAAATACACTGCATCTGAAAAGCGCTGGCTCGCACGCTTCCGCGATATATCAGCCGACACCGCCTATGCCGGTTATCGGGTGGCGATGGTCAATAACGTGATCAACACATCTGCTCAGGTTCTGATGATTACATCGGGCGCACTTGTTCTGGCCTTTGGCGCGCAGCGGGTGATGGACGCGCAGATGAGTGTCGGCGCGCTGGTAGCGTCAATGATGCTGGCCTGGCGGGTTCTAGGGCCGATCAATCAGGCGTTTCTCGGCATGCCGCGTCTGGCACAGCTGCGCGGCAGTGTGCGTCAGATCAACCGTCTGATGACGATTGCACCCGAAGGCGATCTTGTACCTCGCTCGGTCGAGCAACATCGTTTTGAAGGCGCTGTAACCTTCTCGCGTGTCAGTTTCCGCTACACCGCGGATTCCGATCCCGCCCTGATGGGGGTTAATTTCGAAATCAAGCCGGGGCAGGTGGTTGCCGTGGTTGGTGCCAATGGTGCGGGCAAGTCATCGCTGATCAAATTGATTGCCGGCATGTATCAGCCCCAGGCCGGTGCGGTCCTGATCGATGGTGCTGATATCCGTCAGATGGATCCGCAGACCCTGCGTCAGGCGATTTCATATGTGCCGCAGGATATCGAGTTTTTCCGGGGATCGATTGCACAGAACCTGCGGCTCGCCAATCCGGTGGCGTCCAGTGATGATTTACGCATGGCCTGTATGGCCGCGGGCATCCTTGATGAGGTCGAAGCCCTTCCGAATGGGTTCAAGACCCGCGTTGGCGATCAGCATTCATCGCGCTTCTCGGCCAGCTTCCTGCAGCGTTTGGCACTGACACGCGCGCTTGTGCGTGAAGCGCCGATTATTCTGTTTGATGAACCGACCAATGGTCTCGACCAGCGGGCAGACCGTGCCTTCCAAAGCACGATCAATCGCCTGCGCGGCGGCTCGACCATCTTTTTGATTACCCATCGGCCAAGTCATCTGGATTTGGCGGACCGCATTCTTGTTCTTGATGGCGGACAGTTGCGCGGGGATGGCCCGCCCGCCCGCATCAAGCAGCAAGTGATAGACGGAGGCTACCTATGAGTGACGCAGCAGTTCAGGATACCGCGATTGAGCGGTTCAAGCGCTCCCGGCGGATGGCGCGATATCTTTCGCATGCCGTGTTGCTCGAAGAGGGGGGCATTTCCGTCTTTGTGCGTTCTGCCATGGTGATGCTTTCGGTCGGTTTTTTGGCGCTGATTGCTTGGTCGGCCACGACCGAAATCAAGGAAACCGCCATCACGTTTGGTCAGGTCATGCCGACAAGTGCGGTCAACAAGATCCAGCATCTTGAAGGCGGCATCATCGAACAGATCATGGTGCGTGACGGTGATCTTGTCGAACAGGGGCAGGTGCTTGTCCGGCTCAAGGCCGATGGCGCCCAGGCAGAGCTTTCGCAAACCGAAACCCGTCTTGGCAATTTGCAGCTTGAAGCAGAACGTTTCCGCGCCCTTGCCGAGGGGCGCGAACCCGATTTCGCAAGCCTGTATGAACGGTATCCGGAACTCGCCCGCAATCAGGCGGAAATCTATCGCATTCAGACGGAACTCGACGCCAATCAAAGCGAAATCCTTCAGGTCCAGATCAAGGAACGCAACGCTGAACTGGCCCAGCTGAGCGAACAGGAAGCAACCCTTCGCAAGTCGGCTGATTTGCTGAGCCAGGAAGTGACCATGCGCCGTTCGCTCTATGAGCAGGGGCTGAATTCCAAGGTGCTGTTTCTCAATATCCAGCGCGAACTGAACGAAGCACAAGGCAATCTTTCTGGCGTGGTTGCCGAGCAGGCACGTGCACGCGAAACCATTGCCGAGGCAAATCTGCGCCTGAATGAACTGGAAAAAAGCCAGCGCGAAGAAGCCATTACCGAGCTTGGCCGTTTGGGTGGTGAAATCGCGCAGGCCCGTGAGGCGCTTCGTAAATTGCGTGATCGTGTTGCGCGGCTTGAAATCGTTGCGCCGACCCGTGGCTACATCAAGGGGCTTCAGTTCACCACCATCGGCGGGGTGATTGCCCCGGCACAGGTTGTGATGGAGCTGGTCCCGGTTGACGATGTTCTGATTGCGGAAACCCGGATATCGACCGAGGATATCGGCCATGTCCATCTTGGTCAGCCGGTCACTGTCAAGGTCAGTGCATTTGACTTCATCCGCTATGGCGGGATTGAGGGTGAATTGGTATCGATATCGGCCTCTACTTTTGTTGATGAAGATGGACGTCCGTATTATAAGGGCAAAGTTGCACTTAATGACGACTCTGTCGGCGAGGGTGCGACAGCTCAGAAGATCATACCCGGGATGACGGTTCAGGCCGATATTCAGACCGGGGAGCGTACGCTTCTTCAATATCTTTTGAAGCCGGTTTATGTCTCTCTTGATCAAGCGTTTAGCGAACGCTGAGCAATTTTCTGGTCCCGCTGGAAATGCAATCATTTCTACTGCCTGGCCGTACATTTCACTGGTGGTTACCAGTGTTTCTATACTACTGTATAGATGTGTGGGGTGGGCCTATCCTGTCTCGCGCTTTACGGAGAATGGGTTAGATGGCGGACGATCGCAGCGAAACTGAAACTTCACGTACTGATGAAGGTGGTCGGGGGGATCTTGACCATCAAGCCGCACCAGAAGATCTGGAGCGTTCGCTCAGTCAGGATGGTGAGAGTGACGAACTGGTCGAATTGCATGATGACCAGGACAGTTCCGCACGTCCGCAGGAGCAGGAATTGGGATCGGTGCATTACGGCACCCAGATCCGCAACCCCCAAGCCGAAGAACAGCAGGCCTTTCAGCGCCAGAATGCCGCTGCCCAGCGCCAGGAACGCACCCAGGCCGAAGAGGCAACCGAACAGCAGACCCTGTCGCTCACCGAAAATGCCGAGATTGAAAGCAATCTCGATACCGGTGCGGATACCTTCCAAAGCAATCTTGGTGCTATTGGCGCAGATGAAATTTCGCTGCAGTCTGATCCCAGTACGATAGACCTGCCCGACATTCCGCTGTCGACTAACGACACCAACGAACTGCGCGGGGATCGCGAAGATACCGGTCCGAATGTGGGCGAAGGCCTGCAGCCTGATTTCATTGCACCGGTCGAAGAAGCCCCGGCATCCGAAGCCGCAGTGGTCGAGGACGAGCTTGAAGAAGATGATGAACTGCTTCTTGAAGAGGAAATCGACACCGAAGACGAGATCGAGATTGAAGAACCCAAGGTCGCCGACGCGCCGACGCTCAGCGCCGATGATGTGACGGGCGCCGAAGACAGCGCGATCACGCTTGACCTCTCGGCGTCGCTCAATGATCAGGATGGCGGCAGTGAAACACTCTCGATCACGGTTTCCGGTGTGCCAGACGGGGCTGTCCTCTCGGCCGGTACGGATAATGGTGATGGCACATGGACGCTCACACCGGGTCAACTGAGTGGCTTGAACCTGACCCCACCGGAAGATTTCAGCGGCAGCATTGATCTTGATATCTCGGCGACCAGCCGCGAAGCCAATGGCGATACGGCAACAAGCAGCTCCAGCTTCACCATCGACGTCACCGGTGTTGCCGATGGCGCGACCCTCGACGTTTCCGATGCCAGTGGCCGCGAAGACAGCGCGATCGCGCTTGATATCGATACCGAACTTCTCGACGGCAGCGAAAACCTCGCCATCACCATCGAGGGCGTGCCTGATGGCGCAACGCTGTCTGCGGGCACCGACAATGGCGATGGCACCTGGACGCTCGATGTTGATCAGCTCGAAGGTTTGAGCATCACGCCTGCTGAAAACTTCAGCGGCGATATTGACCTCTCCGTTCTGGTCTCGACCACCGATGGCGATGACAGCGCCGTTGTCATGGAAAACCTGACGGTCGAGGTCGAAGGCGTCGCCGATGCGCCAATACTTGATGTAAGCGACGCAAGCGGCGGCGAGGGCAGCGCGATTGCGTTGGATGTCGACGCGGGTCTGACGGACAGCTCCGAAACTCTCACCGTAACGATCTCCGGTGTGCCGGATGGTGCGAGTTTGTCTGCAGGTACAGATAATGGCAACGGCACCTGGACACTTGGTTCGGATCAGCTTGAAGGTCTGACGATCACACCGGCTGAGGACTTCAGTGGTTCGTTTGATCTTGGTGTGACGGCAACGTCTGCGGATGGTGCTGATGTTGCAACTGCGACCGAAACCGTGACTGTCGATGTCACTGGTGTTGCCGATGCGCCGACCCTGGATGTGTCGGATGCAAGCGGCACTGAAGACAGTGCGATTGCGTTGGACATCGATGCAGGCCTCACAGATTCCAGCGAAACGCTGACGGTCACGATCTCCGGTGTGCTGGATGGTGCGACCTTGTCAGCGGGTACCGATAATGGAGACGGCACCTGGACGTTGGGCTCTGATCAGCTTGAAGGTCTGACGATCACGCCGGCTGAGGACTTCAGTGGATCGTTTGATCTTGGTGTAACGGCGACGTCGGCGGATGGCTCCGATGTTGCAACTGCAACCGATACCCTGACGGTCGATGTCTCGGGTGTGGCGGATGCTCCCACTCTGGACGTCTCTGATGCATCTGGTGCCGAAGACTCCGCTATTGCGTTGAATGTTGACGCTGGTCTGGCCGATTCCAGTGAGACTTTGACCATTACCATTGGCGGTGTGCCGGAGGGCGCTGTTCTGTCTGCGGGTACGGACAATGGTGATGGCACTTGGACATTGACCAGTGGAGACCTGGAAGGTCTGAGCGTTACGCCTCCGTCTGATTTCAGCGGCAGTTTTGATCTCGAGATCACCGCAAGCACTCAGGACGGCATTGATATCGCATCACTCACGGACACTGTGATGGTTGATGTGGCCGGTGTTGCAGATGCTCCGACGCTGGATGTCTCGGATGCCTCTGGTAATGAAGACAGTGCCATTGCGCTGGACATTGATGCTGGTCTGACGGATTCCAGCGAAACGCTGACGGTGACCATCTCCGGCGTCCCCGACGGTGCGACCCTCTCCGCCGGGACGGACAATGGCGACGGTACCTGGACACTGGGATCGGATCAGCTTGAAGGTCTGACGATCACGCCGGCTGAGGATTTCAGCGGGTCGTTTGATCTCGGTGTGACGGCAACGTCTGCCGATGGGGCTGATGTTGCGACGACTACGGACAGTATCACCGTTGATGTTGCTGGAGTGGCTGACACACCGACACTCGACGTCAGCGATGCCTCTGGTAACGAAGACAGCGCCATTGCACTCGATATTGATGCGGGTCTGACGGATTCCAGCGAAACGCTGACGGTGACCATCTCCGGCGTCCCCGACGGTGCGACCCTCTCCGCCGGGACGGACAATGGCGACGGTACCTGGACACTGGGATCGGATCAGCTTGAAGGTCTGACGATCACGCCGGCTGAAGACTTCAGCGGGTCGTTTGATCTTGGTGTGACGGCAACGTCGGCAGATGATTCGGATGTTGCGACGACGACAGACAGCATTACGGTTGATGTTGCCGGTGTCGCGGATGCTCCGACCCTGGATGTGTCTGACGCCTCGGGCAACGAAGACAGCGCTATCGCACTGGATATCGATGCAGGTCTGACAGATTCCAGCGAAACTCTGACGGTCACCATTTCTGGTGTTCCGGATGGGGCAACTTTGTCGGCTGGTACGGATAATGGTGATGGCACTTGGACGTTGGGTTCAGATCAGCTTGAAGGTTTGACGATTACGCCGGCTGATGACTTCAGCGGGTCGTTTGATCTTGGTGTGACGGCGACGTCGGCTGATGGTTCCGACGTAGCAACCACCACGGAGAGCCTCACGGTTGATGTGGCTGGTGTCGCCGATGCCCCGACGCTCGACGTATCCGATGCATCTGGCAACGAAGACATTGCGATTGCACTGGATATTGATGTGGGTCTGTCTGACAGCTCTGAAACGCTGACTTTGACGATCTCCGACGTTCCGGATGGCGCGACACTCTCGGCTGGCACCGACAACGGTGACGGCACCTGGACCTTGGGTTCGGATCAACTTGAAGGTCTGACGATTACACCGGCTGAAGACTTTAGCGGTTCGTTTGATCTTAGCGTGACCGCGACGTCGGTTGATGGTTCTGATGTTGCGACCACGACAGAAAGCATTACGGTTGATGTTGCCGGTGTCGCGGATGCTCCGACCCTGGATGTGTCTGATGCATCTGGCAATGAAGACAGCGCGATTGCGCTAGATATTGATGGAGGTCTGACGGATTCCAGCGAAACGCTCACTGTCACAATCAGTGGCGTTCCGGACGGCGCCATCCTGTCAGCAGGCACCGATAATGGTGACGGCACCTGGACGCTGGGATCGGATCAGCTTGACGGTCTGACGATTACGCCGGCCGAGGACTTCAGTGGGTCGTTTGATCTTGGTGTAACCGCGACCTCTGCCGATGGCTCTGATGTTGCAACTACCACGGACAGCCTCACGGTGGACGTTGCTGGTGTTACAGATACCCCGACCCTGGATGTTTCTGACGCCTCGGGCAACGAAGATAGTGCGATTCCGCTTGATATCGACGCGGGTCTTTCAGACAGTTCCGAAACGCTGACGGTCACGATCTCGGGTGTGCCTGATGGCGCGACTTTGTCGGCAGGAACCGACAATGGTGACGGCTCCTGGACCTTGGGTTCGGATCAGCTTGAAGGGCTGACAATCACGCCAGCGGAAGACTTCAGTGGGTCCTTCGATCTTGGCGTGACGGCGACGTCGGCTGATGGTTCAGACGTTGCAACCACGACCGGCAGCATCACGGTTGACGTGGCTGGTGTCGCGGATGCTCCGACGCTCGACGTCTCCAATGCAAGTGGCAACGAAGACAGCGCCATAGCACTCGACATTGATGCGGATCTCACCGACAGCTCCGAGACCCTCACGGTCACGATCTCCGGCGTTCCAGATGGTGCGACCTTGTCTGCCGGAACCGATAATGGTGATGGTACCTGGACCTTGGGCTCGGATCAGCTTGACGGTCTGACGATTACGCCAGCTGAAGACTTCAGCGGTTCGTTTGATCTTGGTGTAACCGCGACCTCTGCCGACGGTTCTGATGTTGCAACCACGACCGACAGCCTCACGGTTGATGTTGCTGGTGTGGCAGATGCGCCGACTTTGGATGTGAGCGACGCTTCGGGTGACGAAGACAGCGCTATCGCACTTGATATTGATACAGGTCTTACGGATTCCAGCGAGACGCTGACCATTACGATCAGTGGCGTTCCGGACGGAGCAACCTTGTCTGCCGGGACGGACAATGGTGATGGCACCTGGACGCTGGGGTCGGATCAGCTTGAAGGTCTGACGATCACGCCTGCCGAGGACTTCAGTGGCTCGTTTGATCTGGGCGTGACCGCGACGTCGGCTGATGGTTCCGACGTTGCAACGACGACTGATACCCTGACTGTCGATGTTTCGGGGGTAGCGGATGCGCCGACGCTGGACGTCAGTGATGCATCCGGTAACGAAGATAGTGCCATTGCACTCGACATTGATGCAGGCCTCACAGATTCCAGCGAAACCCTGACGGTGACCATCTCCGGCGTTCCGGATGGTGCGACCTTGTCTGCGGGGACGGATAATGGCGACGGCACTTGGACACTGGGTTCGGATCAGCTTGAAGGTCTGACGATTACGCCAGCGGAAGACTTCAGCGGCTCGTTTGATCTTGGCGTGACAGCGACGTCGTCGGATGGTTCTGATGTTGCGACCAAGACGGACAGCATTACGGTTGACGTGGCTGGTGTCGCGGATGCTCCGACCGTTGACGTATCCGATTCAAGCGGCAACGAAGACAGTTCAATTGCCCTCGATATCGATGCAGGTCTGACGGACAGCTCCGAAACTCTGACGGTCACGATCTCCGGTGTCCCGGATGGTGCGAGTTTGTCGGCGGGTACCGATAATGGTGACGGCACGTGGACGCTAGGCTCGGATCAGCTCGAAGGCCTAACCATCACGCCCGCGGAAGATTTCAGCGGATCGTTTGATTTGAGTGTTTCGGCAACTTCGGCAGACGGTGAAGATGTTGCCAGTGTGAGTGATACGATCACTGTTGATGTCGCGGGTGTTGCAGATACACCGACTTTGGATGTCAGCGATGCTCCGGGGTCGGAAGACAGCGACATTGCGCTTGATATCGAAGCAGGGCTTTCGGATGCGTCGGAAGTTCTGTCTGTGACGATTTCCGGTGTGCCGGATGGCGCGAGCCTGTCTGCTGGTACGGATAATGGTGATGGCACCTGGAGCCTGGCGCCAGATGACCTTGAGGGGCTTACCATTACTCCGGGGGATGACTATTCCGGTTCGTTTGATCTTTCGGTCAGTGTGACTTCAACCGATGGGGCGGATACGGCGACGATCAGTGATACCATCACCGTGGATGTTGGTGGGGTTGCCGATACGCCGACACTGGATGTGTCTGATATCGCGGGCGACGAAGATACAGACATCTCGTTGGGGATTGATGCGGGGCTGAGCGACAGTTCCGAAACCCTGACGATTACGGTTTCCGGTGTTCCGGATGGCGCAACCCTGTCGGAGGGGACCAACAACGGCGATGGCACCTGGACGCTGAGCCCGGATGATCTCGAAGGCCTGACAATCACACCCGCCGATGATTATTCCGGGTCGTTTGATCTTGATATCACGGTGACCTCTTCTGATGGCAGCGACACCAACAGTGTCAGTGACACCATCACGGTTGATGTGGCTGGTGTGGCGGATACGCCAACCCTTGAGGTCGAGGATGCAAGTGGTGACGAAGGAACAAGCGTCGCCCTTGATATTGATGCGGCGGTCACCGATTCCAGTGAAAAGCTGACCGTGACCATCAGTGGTGTGCCCGAAGGCGCAAGCCTGTCGGCCGGGACTGATAATGGTGATGGCACCTGGAGCCTGACACCAGCCCAGTTGTCGGGCCTGACCATTTCAGCGGCCAGCGATTATTCCGGCACGTTCGAGCTGACCGTTGCGGTGCAATCGCGCGATGGCGAGGATACGGCGACTACATCGGCCATTCTTGAAGTCACCTTTGACGAAGTTCAGGACGAAGATGAAGTCATCTGGGACCCGAACGATGACGGCGAGATCGAAACCGGTTCGGGCAATGACACGGTTGGTGGCAATAATGGCGATGACACCATCAGCACCAATGCTGGCGATGATACGATCTGGGCTGGCAATGGCGATGATGTCGTTTATGCGGGCAGCGGTGACGATACCATTCAAGGCGGTGAGGGCCGTAACACCATCGATGGCGGCACGGGCAATGACTACATCACCGGCGGCAGCAACCGTGACATCATTACATCCAGTGCCGGTGACAACATCGTTTATGCCGGTGAGGGCCGCAACTATGTCGAAACCGGCGCAGGTGACGATAGCCTGTATGCCGGAAGTTCGAATGACACCATTCTGGGCGGCGATGGCGACAACTATGTCAGTGCAGGTGAAGGCCGTAATGACATTACCACCGGCACCGGGGACGATAGCATCCAGGCCGGGAGCGGTAACGATACGGTAAGTGCCGGTGACGGCGACAATTACATCAATGTCGGCGAAGGCAAGAACACCATCACATCCGGAACCGGTGAAGACACCATCATGACCGGGTCGGGGAATGACGTAATCGATGCCGGTGACGGAGATAACACCGTCACAGCCGGGGAAGGGCGTAATAGCATCGATACCGGCAGCGGCGATGACACCATCACCACGGGAAGCGACAAGGACACGATTTCCGCAGGTGATGGCAATGACAGCATCGATGCTGGAGATGGCCGCAACACCGTCTGGGGCGGGGGTGGAGACGATTCGATCCACGGTGCCTGGGGCGATGACACCTTCTATGGTGGGGATGGTAACGATATCCTCAATGCCGATGGTGGTGATAACGAGTTTGACGGCGGTGCCGGTGACGACACCCTGACGGCCGGTTGGGGCGAAGACACGTTCTTTGGTGGTGCTGGCAACGATACGCTTGATGGTGGAGGCAGTGACGACACCCTTGATGGGGGTGTCGGCGATGACAGCCTTCTGGGTGGTGCCGGGGATGACGAGCTGATGGGCGGTGCTGGCAGCGACATTCTGCTGGGCGGCGAGGGTGATGACACCCTGATTGGCGGGATCGGCGATGACAGCCTGTATGGCGGCGGCGGATCGGATCTGTTCATCTTTAACATGGGCGATGGCAATGACCATGTAGATGGCGGTGCCAACGGCTGGACAACCGATACCATCGAATTGCACGGCGTCGGCGGCGGCGATATCGACTCGAGCGACTGGACCCTGGTCCTTGATGAGGGCGAGATCACCAAAAGCAAGGGAAGTGCCTTTGAACTCAGCACCGATTCGTCGGGAACAATCGTGTTTTCTGACGGTTCCGAGTTGACATTCTCCAATGTCGAACGTATCGAGTGGTGACGAATTCACATTTCGGATGCCGCCGGGACGAAATCCCGGCGGCATTGCCGGTTTTCTGGGGTAAATGCCCTGTCACGAGTTGACAGCTCTGGTGTGAAGCCCTATACAGCGGACCTCGAATTTTATCGGATTACCTTATTTAGAACGGAGTAAGTGCAGTGAAGCGCACCTACCAGCCAAGCAAACTCGTACGGAAACGCCGCCACGGCTTCCGTTCCCGCAGCGCGACCGTCGGTGGCCGCCGTGTGCTGACCGCACGCCGCGCCAAGGGCCGCAAGCGTCTGTCGGCCTAATGTTGTGACCGTTTCGGTGGAACGCCTTAAAAAGCGGGCGGAGTTTCTCCGCGTTGCGGGCACCCGCCGGAAATGGGTTACACAGGGATTGATCCTGCAGGGCGCACCGCGGCCGGGGATCAAACCGGACACAGAATACGCCGGTGAAGACCGACTCGCACGAGTCGGGTTTACCGTCACCAAAAAGGTGGGAAAGGCCGTCGTCCGCAATCGCGTTCGGCGGCGTTTGCGTGCTGTGGCAGAGCAATTGATGAGCGAACACGCATTGCCCGGTTGGGATTATGTCGTGATCGGTCGCGCCCAGACCATTGATCGGCCGTTCGACAAGCTGATTGATGATATGCGTTTTGCCCTGCGTCGGGTTCCTGATGCCAAGCCGTCTGCGCCTGATGCGCGCCGTCCCCGCAAGGGACGCGCCAACAGCAAGCCAGCCGGTACGACGAAGGCAGGAGGCCCGGGGAAATGACATTCATGCGTGCTCCCGGTTTTTTTGCCCGTCTTCTTCAAATCGCAGTTCGCGGTTATCAGCTGTTTTTATCGCCATATATCGGGTGGTCGTGCCGTTATCAGCCGACCTGTTCGGCGTTCATGCTCGGAGCATTAGCCCGTCATGGTGCATTAAAAGGTGGCTGGATGGGATTTAAACGGATAATGCGTTGCCATCCATGGGGTGGTCATGGTTATGATCCCGTGCCCGGATGTGGCTGCGAACAAAACAAAGCGTCGTCGGATGGTGAAAACCGGTCCCCGGCGCTTTCGTCATGTAAATAGAATATGCGGTCGGCGCGCGCTGGCTGAACAAAGCGGAAAGAGGCGATGAACGAACAACGTAACCTGTGGGTAGCAATTGCATCGGCAGTTGTGATTCTTATCGGGTGGCAATTCTTCTTTGCGCCCGAGCCTGATCCTCAGGTTCGTGAAGCGCAGGTTCGCGAACAGCTGAATGCGGACGGAACAAACACCCCGCAGGTCTCCAGCCCGGCCGTTCCAGGCGGACAGCCCGCCGTTCCGGCAGTCAAGCGCGAAGACGCGCTGGCTAAGTCGCCGCGTATCAAGATTGATACCCCGCGTGTCGAAGGTTCGATTCGTCTTGTTGGCGGTGTGATCGACGATATCCAGCTTCAAGATTATCGCGAGACCGAAGAAGATGACAGCCCGCTGATACACGTTCTGAACCCGACTGGCAGCAACGATGCCTATTTCGCGGAGTTCGGCTGGGTTGGTGCGAAAAGCGGTATGGCGCTGCCTGGCAGCGATACAGAATGGACCGCAAGCAGTCAATTGCTGACACCTGACAGCCCGGTCACCCTGTCCTGGGACAACGGTGAAGGCCTGACCTTCAAACGCGAAATCGCGATTGACGAGAACTATCTGTTCACCGTCAATCAGTCGGTCGTCAACAATACGGGCGGCGATGTCGTTCTGTATCCCTATGGCCTGATTTCGCGCAAGAACAAGCCGCAGACTGCCGGTTTCTATATTCTGCACGAAGGTCCGCTTGGCGTGATCGACGGCACCTTGACCGAGATCGACTATGACGATCTGGCAGATGATGGTGCGGTCGAGCAGAAAACCACTGGTGGCTGGCTGGGTATTACCGACAAATACTGGCTGGTGGCACTTGCCCCGTCCTCGGACGAGGAAATGACCACGCGCTTTAGCCACCATGTCGCGGACAATGCCGACAAGTATCAGACAGATTATCTTGGTGCGCCGCGCACCATTGCATCGGGATCTGAAGGCGGGGCCGAAACCCGTCTGTTCGCCGGTGCAAAGGAAGTCACCCTGCTTGATACCTATGCCGAGGATTACGGGATCACCAACTTCGATCTCGCGATTGACTTTGGCTGGTTCTACTTCCTGACCAAGCCGTTCTTCCTGTTCTTGCAGTATCTCTATCATCTGGTTGGCAACTTTGGTGTCTCGATCCTGATCATCACGGTCATCATCAAGGCGATCATGTTCCCGCTGGCCAACAAGTCTTACAAATCGATGAGTGCGATGAAAAAGCTGCAGCCGCAGATCACCGAGATGCGCGAGAAGTTCAAGGATGATCGTCAGCGTCAGCAGCAGGAAATGATGGCGCTCTATAAGCGTGAGAAGATCAACCCGGCGTCCGGCTGTTTGCCGATTATCGTTCAGATCCCGGTGTTCTTTGCGCTCTACAAGGTTCTGTTTGTCAGTATCGAGATGCGCCATGCGCCGTTCTTTGGCTGGATTCAGGATCTGTCGGCACCGGATCCGACGTCGCTGTTCAACCTGTTTGGTTTGATCCCGTGGGATCCGCCGCAAATGCTGATGATCGGTATCTGGCCGTTGATCATGGGTCTTACCATGTATCTGCAGCAGAAACTGAACCCGGCCCCGGCTGACCCGACCCAAGCGAAGATCATGATGTTCCTGCCGTTCATCTTTACCTTTATGCTGGCAAGCTTCCCGGCAGGCCTGGTGATTTACTGGGCATGGAACAACCTGCTGTCGATCGCACAGCAGCGCTACATCATGTACAAGATGGGGATTTAATCCCCATCTACCCCTTCACGGGTTGACCTTCCCTTCGGGGAGAATCCCCGATCCATCGGGGAAGGAAAGACGATGACACAAGAAAACCTGCCGTCGGCAACTGCCATTCCGACGCATGAAGACTCAGTGATCGAAGCCGGGCGGAAGCTTTTTAGCCGCCCGGTTAACTTCGTTCTTGGCGTGGCCCAGCTTGAACAGCTGCCGCCGGAGGACAAAACCGAGATCTGTTTTGCCGGTCGTTCGAACGTGGGCAAGTCCAGCCTGATCAATGCGATTACCGGGCGCAAGGACATTGCCCGCACGTCGAACACACCCGGTCGTACCCAGCAGCTGAACTATTTCGATCTGGATGGTGCATGCTATGTCGTGGATTTGCCTGGCTATGGCTTTGCCCAGGCCCCAAAGGATATCGTTGATACCTGGCATGCGCTGATCAAACAGTATCTGCGCGGGCGGGTAACGCTTCGCCGCGTGTTTGTTCTGATCGATTCCCGGCATGGCTTTAAAAAGGCCGATCAGGATATGATGAAGCTGCTTGATGAGGCCGCGGTGCCGTATCAGGTTGTGCTGACCAAGGCAGACAAGCTAAAAAAAGGGCAGCTTGAAAAACGCATAAAGGAAGTAGTCGACGGGTTGGTCAAGCACCCGGCTGCTCTGCCGCAGATTTTTGCGACTTCAAGCGAGAAAAATACCGGACTTGCCGAACTGCGCGCAGAGATTTCAACGCTGCTTTAGAACCGGCGCCCGCAAAGAGCGATAATATGGGGAAGTGACATGAACGAAGAAATCCGTTCTGAAGAAGACCAGTCGGAAGCCAGTGCATACCGCATGCTGGCACGTGCGAAAGTGCTTTCCGAGGCTCTTCCCTTTATGCGCCGATTTAACGGCCAGAAAATTGTCGTCAAATATGGCGGTCATGCGATGGGCGATCCGGAACTGGCGCGTTTGTTCGCCCAGGACATGGTGCTGCTCAAACAGGTTGGCATGAACCCGATTGTGGTGCATGGCGGCGGGCCGCAGATTGGTCAGATGCTCAAGCAGCTTAACATCCAGTCGGAATTCATCGACGGCCTGCGCGTGACCGATCAGCAGACCATCGACGTCGTCGAAATGGTGCTGGCGGGCAAGATCAACAAGGAAATCGTCTCAAACATCAATGCCGCTGGCGGCGTTGGTGTCGGTCTGTGTGGCAAGGATGCGCATCTGATTACAGCACGCAAGCTGACGCGTACCAAGCGTGATCCGGAAAGCAATATCGAGAAGGTTCTTGATCTCGGCTTTGTCGGTGAACCGGCAACCGTCAATCCGCATGTTCTCGATTGCTTTATTGATACCGACATCATTCCGGTGATCTCGCCAATCGGTGTGGGTGAAGACGGACAGACATATAATATCAACGCTGATACGGCCGCCGGCGCGATCGCCAAGGCCGTTGGGGCAAGTCGTCTTTACATGCTGACCGATGTAAAAGGGATCCTTGATCAGGATAAAAACCTTGTACGGGACGCTGACACCGCCCACATCAACGCTATGATTGCGGACGGAACCATTCAGGGCGGGATGATCCCGAAAACGGAAACCTGCATGGATGCCGTGGAAAACGGGGTCGAAGCCGCTGTGATCGTTGATGGGCGTGCACCGCATGCAGTTCTGCTTGAGCTGTTCACCGAACGCGGTGCCGGCACGATGATCCGGGGTGACTAAAGGTCTATAATCGTCCGACACTTTCGGTTAGTCCAATTCGACGTATATCTGGCTCCGCTGGGCAATTTGGGGTATGTTGAGGCCAATGGGTATGCGGTTGACGCGTAACATATTGACTTTGTTGGTAAAAACACGAGCCTAGAGCGCCCGTTGTGACCACAGCGGACGAACAGATATCCCGTCATTGGGATTATGCTGACGCAACTCTCAAGGCGCTGCGCGAACGTGGCCTGCCCCCGACACCCGAACTTTATCATGTCTGGTTTGTCTATTTTGCCGAAGAAAACCCGGAAATCCTTCGGGTCATCGATGCGGTGCGCGCAAGTGGCGAAGACCTGGCCGAAGACACCCTTTTGCAGCTTTATTACCGCTATATCTTTGATCGGCAAGCCGCAGACTTCCTGCAGCACGGAATGGAAGATTTCTCCGAGCTTGTCGAGGACAGCGACGAATGCCTGACCACAGCGCGCAGCGGTCTGCAGAACTATGGGGCATTGCTTGGGCGGTCGCTTGAGACGCTTAAGGACAACGAACAGGTCAGCCCGGTTCTGAGCGAAGTGATAGAACAGACCGATCAGATGCAGCAAACCGTTGAAGGATTGCATCAACGTCTTGATTGCTATCTTGGCAAGGTCGAATGGCTGCAGCGCGAACTCGAAGAAACCCGTGAGCGGTCCTATACCGATGGCCTGACGCGCGTTTCCAACCGCATGTATTTCGAAGAACAGTTCAATCAGCTTGTTGCCGAACATGATTCCAACATAAAGGCCGAGCCGTTCTGTGTGATGATTGTCGACCTTGACCAGTTCAAGGCGGTCAATGACCGGTTTGGTCATCGCATCGGCGATGAAATCCTTGTTCTGATGGCATCCATGCTCAAAGCCAACATCGAGGGGCGGGATGTTGTCGCCCGCTATGGTGGGGACGAGTTTGCCATCCTTTTGCCCCAGACGCCGCTGGCCGATGCCATGGTTCTGGCAACCGATATGAGCAAACGCATCGCCGCACGTGAAATCAAGTCAAAGCAGTCGGGCATTTCATTTGGCCAGATGACCGTTTCGGTCGGTGTTGCTGAATATGTTGCCAATGAAGGTGGGGCGAAATTGATAGACCGCGCGGACCGGGCGCTGTACCGGGCCAAGAAAGAAGGTCGTAACCGCAACTGCGCGGCGTAATCGACGATTTCCAACCTTTGATGCGCACGGCTTGCGGTGATTTGCGCGCCCGTTGCATGTGTGCCATGAAGGGCGCGGGCTTGCATTGCATAGTTCAAAAGCGTATGTAACCAGCGCCCTGCAAGGATAGATGTTCTTGTCGGGCGTTCCGCACTTGCAGCATCCTTTTTGATTTGCGCGGGCGGAAATATTCCCGAATTCGAACTTTGGATCGCAGAAGGCCAAGCATGAAAGAGCCGCGCGTCGTCACATTTGGTTGTCGCCTTAACACCTATGAATCCGAGGTGATGCGCGATCATGCCAAATCTGCCGGGCTTGATGATGCGATTATCATCAACACCTGTGCGGTCACGACCGAGGCCGAACGCCAGGCCCGCCAAAGCATTCGCCGTCTGCGGCGCGAAAACCCGGACGCGAAGATTTTCGTGACCGGCTGTGCGGTTCAGGTCAATCCCGACAAGTTCGCCAATATGGGCGAGATCGACCGTATCTTTGGCAACGATGCCAAGATGAAGGCCGAAACATTTGCCATGCCCGATCATGAACGTGTTGTCGTCAACGACATCATGTCGGTCGAGGAAACGGCAAGTCATCTTGTGTCCGGCTTTGAAGGTCGTGCACGCGCCTTTGTACAGGTCCAGAATGGCTGTGATCATCGTTGCACGTTCTGCATCATTCCGTTCGGCCGCGGCAACTCCCGCAGTGTCCCCATGGGCGAAATCGTAAGCCAGGTGCGTGAACTGGTCGCCAATGGCTATGGCGAGGTGGTTCTGACCGGTGTCGACATCACGTCCTATGGTCATGATCTGCCAGGCCAGCCGACGCTGGGCCAGATGTCGCGACGTCTTCTGGCACAGGTGCCCGAACTGCCGCGCCTGCGCATTTCATCCATTGATCCGGTCGAGGTCGACGAAGACCTGTTTCGTCTGATCGAAACAGAACCGCGTTTGATGCCGCATATGCATATCAGCCTGCAGGCCGGTGATGACATGGTGCTTAAACGCATGAAGCGTCGTCACCTGCGTCAGGACGTGGTCGATTTCTGCAAAAAGGTCCGTGACCTACGCCCGGATGTAACGTTTGGCGCCGATATCATTGCCGGTTTCCCGACCGAGACCGATGAAATGGCGGAAAACACCCTGCGTCTGGTCGATGAATGTGGCCTGATTTATCTGCACGTATTCCCGTATTCCTCGCGCCCGGGCACGCCGGCCGCCAAAATGCCGCAAGTGCCCAAGGATCTGCGCAAGGAACGTGCAAGTGCCCTTCGCGAAGCGGGGGATGTTCAGCTCAACAAGTTCCTGCAATCGCGGATCGGGATGGTCGAGAATGTGTTGGTCGAAAAGGAAAATACCGGCCATACGGAGCATTTTGCTCCCGTTCTGCTGGATCGCGTGATAGAAGCGGGCACAATAGCCAAGGCCAAGGTAACCGGCCTTGAAGATGGAAAACTGATTGCGGAGCTTGCGGGATGAGTGAAGAGGGGAAAAAAAGCTGGTTTAGCCGCCTGAAAGACGGGCTGAAACGGTCCTCCTCAAAACTGACAACCGGGATTTCCGATATCTTCACCAAGCGCCGTCTGGATGATGATGCGCTTGAGGAATTCGAAGATCTTCTGATTACGTCCGACCTTGGTGTCACGACCGCTGCGAAATTGAGCGCGGAACTGGCCAAGACCCGGTTTGACAAGGAAGTCGATTCCGCAGAAATCCAGGAATTCATTTCCGAAGAAGTCGCCAAAATCCTTGATCCGGTAGCCAAGCCGCTGGTGATTGATGCCAACAAGAAACCGCACATGGTGCTGGTTGTCGGTGTTAACGGATCAGGTAAAACCACAACGATCGGCAAGCTTGCCAAAACCTACAAAGATCAGGGCCTTAAGGTCATGATGGCGGCGGGCGATACGTTCCGTGCCGCCGCAGTGGAGCAGCTTATCGTCTGGGGTGAACGGACCGATTGCCCGGTGGTCGCGCGCGAAACCGGTGCAGATGCCGCAGGTCTGGCGTTTGACGCGATTGAGCAAGCCCAGCGCGAAAATTATGATCTTCTGCTGATTGATACGGCCGGGCGCCTTCAGAACAAGGCGCATCTGATGGATGAACTTAAAAAGATCGTCCGTGTGATCAAAAAGCGCGATGAAACGGCCCCGCATGACACCCTTCTGGTGCTTGATGCCACCACCGGTCAGAACGCCCATTCACAGGTCGAAACCTTTGGCGAGGCCACGGATGTTTCGGGCCTGATCGTGACCAAGCTTGATGGTACGGCAAAGGGCGGCGTCGTTGTCGCACTGGCCGAGAAGTTCGGAAAGCCCGTGCATGCGATTGGCGTCGGCGAAGCGGCCGAGGATTTGCGTCCGTTCGAAGCCAAATCCTTCGCGCGCAGTCTTGCCGGTCTGGAAGACTGATCAGGTCTGCCGACGAATAACCAAAATAAAAGACCGCCAGATGGCGGTCTTTTTTGTTTAAAGGCTTTTGATGATTTTACCGAGCGTGTCGGTAAAGGTGTCGATTTCGTCTGTCAGGGCGTTCAAGGCCTTGGTGACATCGGTCGGCTCGTCGTCGAGCGATATTGCCTCAATCTCACTCTTAAGCAGTTCAGCACGCTCTTTCAGGCCGTTTGACAGCCGTGTATCGGCATTGCCGAGCAACCAACCCATCACCTTGTCACGGAGTTCTTCAAGATTTTGAAGATCTGGGTCGGGCGAGGCTGCATTGATTCCATATGGGCGCAGGCCCAGTTCAAGCTGTCGCGCAATGCTGCGCAGATTGCCGGCACTGTCATGACACAGCGCCTTAAGCTCGCTGTTCTGGGCCACCGGATAGATCGCCTCAAGACGCACGGCAAAATCAACCGTGTCGCGCATGACGTCATTGATCTCGTCCTGCTGCGCCAAAGGTTTGCTTTCCGATCCGGCAGTGTCTTCAATCTGATCGACAAAGCTGTTGGGGGCAAAGACGGGCAGCACGCCGGCATGGATGGAAAGCAGGGCGGGCAGTTCACCGATGATTTCGCCATCGGCCAGAATTGGGGCACCTTCTTCGCCCTCGACCTTGATGGTGTCGCACTGCATGGTGGTGGCATAGCTGCTGTCATCGACAGAGCCGAATAAAAGTTCGGCCGCGATATCAAGACCGCTTAGCGTATCGACGCTGTCGCGGATCGCAAACATGTGCAAAAGACCATCTTCCGGGCTTTTGGTTTCACTGGGCCGCAAACCACCACCGAAATACCGGCCATTGGTGATCGTCACCTGACGCAGTTTCATTTTCTGCGGTGCTTCGTCGCCACAGGTAATCGTCAGCTCAAGCGGATCCATGTCATGCCAGCTTTGCCAATTCGCAACCGCATAGCTGATCGCGCCCAAGGTGCGTTTAAGATCGGGATTGATGCGTTTGCGCGCATCTGCTGGCACGCCGATGCTGGCCGCATTGACAAAGCTTTTGTTATTGACGCTGCCGATATCAAGCATGCGGATCTGGCCATGAATGGCGGCACGCGCCGCATCAATCAGGTCATCGGGCAGGGTCAATGTGCGGGCAAAATCGTTGGCGGTGCCAAGCGGGACGGGGATCAGAACCACCTTGTTGGCAATAACCGTATCAAGAACGGCGTTAATCGTGCCGTCACCACCGCCAACGGTAACAATGTCGCCGGGTGCGCATGCGCTTTTGATCTGGTCCTTGATGGCGTCGGGGTCGTCACACAGGGTCAGCTCGGTCTTGTAACCGGCATCCTCAAACACAGTGCGCAGGGGCTGTGCGCCGTTGCCGCGCCAGTCTTCAGGCAGCTTTGCCTTGGTCAGCAGCAGGTGAACCTTACCAGTCAGATCAGAGCTTTTCATGACGTTGCACCTTTGTTGTATAGGGCACAAAAAAGAACCGGTGCCCGCAGGCGCCGGTTTATCACATCATAGCTGGATGATCACGAGATCGTCGCACGCAACATCCAGGCTGCTTCTTCGTGGACACCGATCCGCTCGGTCAGCATGTCGGCGGTCTTGACGTCGTCAACATCTTCGGCGGCGGCAACGCCATCGCGAAGCAGACGGGCCATCTTCTCGTGATCTTCGACCAGTTCCTTGACCATGTCTTCGGTGGAAACAAGTTTCGTCTGATCAGAGATCACCGAGTTTTCCATCATTTCGCTGAGGCCGGTTGGTGCTGCAAAGCCAATTGCACGAATGCGTTCTGCCATATCGTCAATTGCCGTATTGAGATCTTCGTAATGCTCCTCGGTCATTTTATGGAGCGAATAGAAGGTCGGGCCAACCACGTTCCAGTGAACGCCACGAATTTTGGCATACAGTACATGCGATGATCCAACGATCTGCGTCAGCATTTTCGCCAGTTCGCGACGATCCTTGCGGTCCACGCCGGTCTCGACGGGAAATTCCTTCGCAACGGTCTGCATACTGCTATGTGCCATAACTAAAACTCCTTCTGTTTACTGCGCGCCCGTGAAATCGGCTTGCGCATCTTACTGCGCTGTACCCCGCTTCGTTGGTGGGCGCTTGGGGATGTAACGTCACGTTCTCAAAAAGGTTCCACGAAATAAAATCACCTTAATCGGAACATTCTTTCGAACCACCCGTTGTGATGGGTAAGCAGCGCGCAAGTAATTGTGCTGTGTTTGTTAAATAAGGAGGTTGTGATGTTGAACAAGAATATGCTGATGATCGGTACTGTACTTATGTCTGTTTCGGTAGCGGCTCCGGCCTATGCGGGGTCCGATGCATCAAACACGATGGCAACCGACGATGCGGTAGAGTCCGATGTCAACAAGCTGGGTAATGAAATTGCCGCCCAGTATGAAGAAGCCAAGGACTTTACGTTCGAACAGAAAGAAGATTTTCTTGCCTGGGTCGATAGCAAGTCAGAGCAGCTCGGCGAACAGTATGACGATGTTTCCGCAGAAGTCGAAAATGACAGCGAGGAAGCCGTCGAAGAACTGGCCGAAGCTTGGGACAGCGCAAGCGATGAGCTGAGCGACGCGCTTGAGGATGCCCAAGAGGCATCTGCGGATACCTGGGAAGATGTGAAGGCCAACACTGTAAGTGCGCTTGAAGATGCGCAGAAGGCCATCTCGGACAATCAGACCGCTGAATAAGACGTCACAACCTGAACTCGGCGCCTGACGTCCGAGGTTAGCAGCCCGCCCGGCTTCGGGCGGGCTGCTTTTTGTTTGGGATATCTAGGAACAGGCAATGTCGCGCGATCAAGAAAAATCAGAACAGCCGATGAAACGCGCAGTCGATTATGCGCAAACCCGACTTGCGAAACTCGCAGAAGGCCGCAAGGGACTGAGCGGGATCTCCGTCGCGTCATTCCTTGAAACCACCATTATCCCGATTCCGATCGAAGTCATTGTGGCCCCGATCATGGCGGCATCGCGCAAGCACGGCTTTATTGTTGCAACCGTGACATTGGCGGGCAGCGTGCTTGGCGCGCTCGCACTTTATGTTCTGGCCTGGGTTCTGTTTGATGAATTTGCCCAGCCCTTGATTGATATGGTCGGTGGTCAGCAGCAATTTGATGATCTTGAAGCCCAGTTCCAGGAAGGCGGCTTCTGGGTTGTCTTTGCAATCAGCATAACGCCTGTCCCGATGCAGATTGCAGCCCTGGCGGCCGGGGCGGCGTCCTATCCATTCTGGCTGTTTCTGATTGCGATTACCGCATCACGTGCGCTGCGATATTATGGATTGTGGGTGCTGGTTCTTGGCTTTGGGGCCGGAATCGCCAAGATATTCGAGGGCAAAAAGCCGGATCTGAACGGTAAAAACGCCTGAAACTGACCCAAATCATCGATGAAAAACAAAAAGGCCCAGCATTTTGCTGGGCCTTTTTGTTGGGGAAATCATTTTTTTATTCCGGCTCAACCCGGAAATCGCTGGTGCTTTTGCCATCGGTTTCGGGATCATCCATGTCCTCAGCGACCAAACCGCGACGAATTAGTTCGCGGATTGCGGCAGCGCGGGTCGGCATCCGGTGGTCAAATCGCCAGTCATCAATGACCTTAAGCTCGTCATCATCAAGCATGATCTGAAGCTTTTCTGTTCTTTTCGACGTCGGCACGTAGGGTTTCCTGTCAATTGCAGCGGTTCTCAGAACCGTCTGAAGCCATTGAAAATCAAAGCGTTCAAGAATTTTGGAGTAAGTTACGTTACCGCTGTTTGTTCCATAACACAACCATCTTGCTGAATATCTGTCAGTTCGATCGCTGATGTAAGTAATGTAAAGTAATCATAAGTGGTAATGCAGGTATAATGATGAAGTGAATTACATTGTGTAAAGTAAGTGTGTTCCTTGTGTTGTGTAGTGTATGTGTGTTCCTTGTGTTGCCTAAGTAGAGCATACGATTTTTCTTTTATTTTTATTTTGGTTTGTTACGGTCAGCTCATCCGAACAAGGAGGTTGTGATGTCTGAACAAGTGATGAACGAAATCGAAGATCATGTCCCTGCACTGCGCCGTCATGCGTATCGCCTGACCGGCAGCACCGATATGGCGCAGGACCTGGTCCAGGACACGCTGTTGAAAGCCATCAGCAAAAAGGACCAGTTCGAAGAAGGCACCAGCCTTAAAGCCTGGTTGCACCGTATTCTCTTCAACACGTTCATTTCCGGAAAACGTCGTGAAAAGACACGCGGCCCGCAGGTCGACTGGGATGACCTTGGCGATGTCTATGGTCATGGCAGCAATCAGATGGCGCGCTTGCAGCTTCGTGACGCGGATCGCGTTCTCGAAGAGCTGCCCGAACAGGAACGCGAAGCCATCATGATGACGGCTGTTGATGACGTGTCCTATCAGGATGCAGCTGACCAGATGTCGGTTGAAATCGGGACGGTCAAATCCCGCGTTGGCCGCGCACGCCGTAAATTGCGCGCTTCGGTTGGTCGAATCGAAGCCCGTGAACACGCATCACGTTATGTCTCGGAGGCTGCATGATATGAGCCCGGTTCTTGCGATATATGGCAAAGATCACATTCTTGGCTATGTACGCGGGACGCTTGAATACGACGAAGAAAAACAGGATATCGAAAGTCTGGTCGAGAGTGATCCACGTGCTGCGAAGATTGTGCTTGAGTTGGAGTCTGCCGAACTAGGTGACCCATGGGCACTTGATGAAGCTGTGCAACGAAGATTGAAAAAGTTGCAGGAGCTCGCGGACGAACACCGATATTCTGGTGTGATGCCATGGGGCGGTCGAATAGGCCATGCATCAAATTGAATTGACATAAATGACCAATGGTCATATAAAGATTGCACATCAGGGTTGATCGTCTTTTCCCTCAACGTCTAAGGCCCTTCCCTGAAATTGCCGAAACCGTCCCCCGGTTTCGGCATTTTTTTGTCTGCGTTTCCGAGCTGTGATGATTTCAGCGGGGCGTTGTGCTGAACAGGCGGTCGGTTATGACGCGCTCCGCAAAACTGTCATTTTGAATTTTTGAAAATAACTCCGACATATTGTGCATAAGCTTCTGAAACTTCCGGGAAAGGTTTGGTTTGATATCCTTTCGATTGTCTCAAACCCGGCGTTTTGACGTCAGGATTGAAAGAGATAACAAAGTTTTCGGTTGTCAGAAGACGGGCGGGCGGTGATAAATCTCTCGCTCCAAGGGCTTTTGTCATTGATCCGTCGCTGTTTTATGCTGCGTGATCTGTCAAAAGACCCAAACAACAATAACAAAAAGGAGCATCCAATATGGTTTCTGAAGTCCACGGATCGGTACGCGATCTGTTTGAATTTACCGACGCTGACAAGGCACTTGCGCGCATCAAGGATATTTATGCGACCGGTGCCAATGCCGTCCAGGAGGCCTTTAACCGTTTCGGTCAAGGCCAGCAATCTTCCCCGGTACGTGCCTATTACCCGTATCTCGGCATCGAAGTGCCGCCCGAAAAGCTGCATGTTGAAAGCACGCTGTCATTTGGCGCACCGCGCGATCCGGGTGTTTATGGCACGACCCTGACCCGACCGGACCTGTTTGAAGAATATTACCGCGAGCAGATCGAACTTCTGCTTAAAAACCATGACGTTCCGGTCGTGGTGGGTGTCTCGGACCGTCCGATCCCACTGCCGTTCATGGTTGAAACCGCAACCGACAGCATCGGGCCGAACGACATCCGTCCGATGCAGCTGATCTTTGACATGCCCGATCTGGCACGCACCGATGATGATATCGCCAATGGCGTTCATTACGGATCAAACGCCACGCCCGGGCCAAAGCCGCTGTCGCTGTTTTCGGGGGAACGTGTTGATTACTCGCTGGCGCGTTTGCGTCATTACACGGCAACCGCACCCGAACATTTCCAGAAGTTCGTCCTGTTCACCAACTATCAGCGTTATGTCGATGAATTCATCGAATTCGCCAAGGAACAGCTTGAAGACCCCAAAAGCCCCTATGTTGCCTTTGTCGAACCGGGGCCGAAGGTCAGCGTGCGCAAAAACGCGCCGAAGGGCTGGGTGGAAAGTGGCGAGGCGGTCAAGCAATTGCCGCAGATGCCGTCCTATCACCTGATCCGTGAAGACGGTCTTGGTGTGACGCTGGTCAATATCGGGGTTGGTCCGTCAAACGCCAAAACGGCGACGGATCATATCGCCGTGCTGCGCCCGCATTGCTGGTTAATGCTCGGCCACTGTGCCGGTCTGCGACGCAGCCAGTTGCTCGGTGATTATGTTCTGGCCCACGGTTATGTCCGTGATGACCATGTGCTTGATTCCGACCTGCCGCTGTGGATTCCGGTGCCGCCGATTGCCGAGGTGCAAGTTGCCCTTGCGGACTCGGTCACCAAGATCACCGGGCTTAAGGGCCGCGAAATGAAGGCCCGCATGCGTACCGGCACGGTGGCCACCACCGATAACCGAAACTGGGAATTGCGCTACAGCGAATTGTTTGTCCGCCTTAACCAGTCGCGCGCGATTGCAGTTGATATGGAAAGTGCGACCATTGCCGCCAATGGGTTCCGGTTCCGTGTGCCGTACGGCACGCTTTTGTGCGTGTCGGACAAACCGGTGCACGGCGAGTTGAAATTGCCGGGCATGGCCAACAATTTCTATCGCCAGCGCATTGGCCAGCATTTGCAGGTCGGGCTTGATACGATTGATACGCTCCGTCAGGACGTCAATCAGCTCCATTCCCGCAAACTGCGGTCGCTCGATGAGCCAGCCTTCCGCTAGGACGTTGTCTGGCGATACATCTGGACGTTACAAGCAAAACCCCACCTGTGGTAAAATGCCGCAGGCGGGGTTTTGTTATGAAAATGTGACGAATGCTTGCGGGGCCGCTTTTGGCTTTGCCGCCTTACAGTGATTGCGTATGGTCAGGCAAAATCAGGGTAGGGCAGGAAAAATACATGCCAAACGCGATGCCAGAAAACGATGCCGCAAACGGTCGAACTGACAATCGAACACCAAGCTTGCCGGATGGCGGGATTGGTCTTTGGCAGATTTTCCTGATTTTCCTGCGCCTTGGTCTGACCAGCTTTGGCGGGCCGGTGGCCCATATCGGCTATTTCCGTGAAGAATTTGTCGCACGCCGAAAATGGCTCAGCGATGGCCGCTATGCCGATCTGGTTGCCCTGTGCCAGTTTGCCCCGGGGCCGGCGAGCTCGCAGGTCGGGATGGGCATTGGCATGGCGCTGGGTGGATTGCGTGGATCCTTGATCGCGTGGCTCGGCTTTACCATGCCATCAGCCATTGTTCTGGCCATCCTTGGTATGGCGTTTGTCGGATTTGATCTTGGCAGTGTCGAGGGAATTATTCGCGGCCTCAAGCTTGTGGCGGTGGGTGTGGTCGTGCATGCGCTTTTGGGGATGGCGCGCAGCCTGTGTCCGGATATTCCGCGCGCAATCCTTGCGGTTCTGGCAGCTGCGATCATGATTGCCAGTGATACGGTGATGGCGCAATTCGCCGTCATCCTGGGCGGCATGGTTGCCGGATTGTTGTTGCTGAAAAACAAGGTCGCTGAAGACTCCGATCCCGGTCACGCGCCGCGCTCGGCCAAGGGGGCGGTCGTTGCCCTGACTGTGTTCTTTGCCCTGCTTGTGCTGTTGCCGGTTCTTGCCAGGCTTGATCCGACCGGTCTGTTTGCTGTCATCGATGGCTTTTATCGCAGTGGCGCGCTGGTGTTTGGCGGCGGGCATGTTGTTTTGCCCCTTCTGCAAAATGCGGTTGTGGCGCCCGGTTGGGTAGATCCCGAAACATTCCTGGCTGGTTACGGCGCAACACAGGCTGTACCCGGGCCGATCTTTACCTTTGCGGCCTATCTCGGGGCGGCCCTGCATACCGGGTCAAGTGGAACCGGGTTGGTGGTCAGTGCGCTGACGTCACTGGTGACGCTGGTCGCGATCTTTTTGCCGGCATGGCTGTTGGTGGTCGGGCTTTTGCCATTCTGGGATCGCGTGCGTCATATGGCATCGATGCGGGCCGGATTGATGGGGGTGAATGCCGCAGTTGTCGGGCTGTTGGCCGCGGTGCTTTATGATCCGATCTGGACCGGCGCCATTCTTGATGTGTTTGATATTGGCTGTGTGGTGCTGGTCTTTGCCATTTTACAATGGCGGATCGTGCCGGTTTGGGCCGTGGTTGGTGCCGGTGCGGTCATCGGTTATCTGGTCGGGGTTTTGTAACTCACGCGCGGCCTTGATCAGCCGTCAGTGGCCTCAATAGGCGCGTCCGCACTATCGGGTTCCGGAGCATCGGCCGGCATGTCGGCTTTGTCCGGGAATACGGCACTCAGCTCGCTGATGAACTGTCGCAGATCAAAGGCACTGCGTTTGCGTGTGACGCCAAACCGCACGACCACCAGATCACGCGACGGAATAACCGTCAGGGACTGTCCATCATGACCAAGCGAGAAAAAGGCATCCTCAGGCAGTTGGGTGATGTCATCGCGCGGCATGCCATCCTCATCCCGGCTGCCGGGCAGATCAAGCCACCAATGCGCTCCATACAGACCATGCGGGTCTTCTGCTGCCGGGCTGGTCGAATACCCTACCCAGCCTTCGGGGAGCAGGCGTTCATCATTCCATACGCCATCCTGCAGGAACAATTGCCCGATCTTGGCCCAGTCGCGCGCCGATGCATGCATGAAGCTTGAAGCGATAAAATACCCTTCCGGGTCGGTTTCAATGACCGCACTGCTCATGCCCAGCGGGCGGAACAGAAGTTCCGTCGGGCGGCTGAGATAGGTCGTCCGTGACCCGCTCAGATTGCGTATCGCAGCCGAAAGGATGTTACTGGCCCCGGAATTATAGGAAAATTCGCTGCCCGGCGTGTTTTCAAGCGGTTTGGAAACAGCAAATCCGGCGGCAGCGGGTTCGATAAACAGCATCTGCACCACATCCGATAACGGATTGGCATAGCTTTCATCAAATTCAAGGCCGCTTCGCATGCGAAGCAGGTCATCATAATTGATGGTCGCGCGCGGATCGTTTGGTTCTGCCTGCCATTCATTGATCAGAACCGGTTCCTGAATATCGGAAATCATGCCTTCTAGCCGCATGCGCCCCAGAATGACGTTAAAGACGCTTTTGGTCATCGACCAACCAGGCAGCGGCGTGTCAGCGGTAATCCCTTCGGCATAGCGTTCGGCGACCACCTTGCCATCATGCAGGATGACAACCGCGCGCGTACGACGTTCGGGATGCAGGCCAGGCTCATCCATGACATCAAACAGGATGTTGTTAAGCTCCCTGCGATCGACATTGGCCGGAAGGGACGCGGGCAGAAGCGGGCGCGCCTCAACCGGTTTCATGACCGGGGTCGCGTTGCGCAACTGTGCGATATGCTCGGCATCATCAGCCAGCGTGCAGCCAAGGTTGGGGCGATAAACCGCAAAGCGTTTGCGAAAGCCGAATGCGTGCGCGCTGATGGTCTGATTGCGCAAATCGACATTGGTGGTGATCAGCGATAACAGGGGATTATTGTCCGCAAGAATATCGACTTCACGTGCGCGCGTCGATGTCAGGCCATTTACGAAAATGGCGGAACACATGATCTTTGCGCTATAGGCCGCCCCGACGGGGGCCAGCCAGATGAAGAAAACAGCAAGAACAGACAGGCCGATCAATATCAGTCCGATAAAGATGGCCTTGATCCACTGCATTCCACTTCCCTAAATCTTTTTGAATTTGTTGGGGTCGGAAAGGGTCGCCTGCTTCGCGGGATAGGTCAAGCCATCGTATCGTATAGTTTGGTTACGATTTTTGTCTAATAAAGGCTTTGCTGGAATTCGAGTTCCTAGGGTCAGGACCTATTAATTTGATTTGAATGGCAGACGTTATATTTACGAAATCCAAGGAAAAGCCCGCCGGTCGGGTCGGCATCCCGGACAAGGGGTTTGACGCTGGAGTTTGCAAATATAACGTCTGTCCTCCGGATTAAACGGATTTGCACGGGCTACTTTGTCGTAAAACTTTGAAAGATAAATATCTTCCTGCAGTTTTACTCCGCGTATCCGCACAAATCTGTTTAACCATTCAAACCAAATTAATAGGTCCTGACCCTAATGGAAATCAGGAAACCGGCAAAATAGAACCCGCCCAGAACCGCCGCCGCCCCGGCCCAGCCATTGCGATCAATCATCGCCCCGGCAACGGGCGGCACGATAACGACGAAAATCTCGGCAAACTGGGCCAGCATCCCTTGCAGGGCGGGCATCGAAAGACCGTCCTTGGCTATTTTCGGCAACAGCGCAAAGCACGTCCCGGCCACAGCCCCCTGACACACGTTAAATATGATCAGCGCTGTGATACTCAGCGGGACCGAGGTGCTGACAAACAGGGTCGAGATCGCAACGGCCATGATCGGCAAAAACAGCATCAGGATTTTCCTGCCCGGAACGTCGCGACCCAAAACGGCGCCAGCAGCCACACTGCCGACAACGTTTCCGCCAATCGCCGTCGAGCCAATAATCCCGGCCGAAAGCGCAATGCCGATATCAAGATTATCGGCCAGCATGGCAGGCATAAAGGCAAGGGCCGCCGATGTTGCACCGGCAAAGGCGGAAAATGTCAGGGCAACCTGAAGGGCAGCGCGTGATTTCAAAACCCCGATCACCCCGACAGCAAGTGATCGTCGCCCACTGCCGGTTTCGGGTTTCTCCATCAGGGCCAGAAGCGGCAGCAAAATCAGAACCGGGACCGTGCAGGCCCCGACCGCCATCCGCCAGTCAAGCCAGGTGACCACGGCGGCACTGATCCAGTTGCCCAGCGCAATGCCAACCGGGATAAAGGTGCCCCAAATGCTCATGGCCATGGCGACCAGCTTCGGATTTTTGAATGCGGCCATCCAGCTTGGCGCCCCGACGACAATCAGAAGATAGCCAACACTGGTGACAAGCCGCCCGACATATAAAAGCGCGCTTGCGTTTGCGGTGGCAAAGACCAGTGCGCCCAAAATCATCATCACACCGCCAAGCACCAAGGATTTGCGCAATCCTGCGCGCGCGGCCCAGACCCCGGCGGGAATGGCACAAAGTGCGCCTGCGGCGGTAATTAGCGATGCGACCAACCCAAATTCCGCCTGACTAAGCCCGAACCCCGCGCGCAAATCCGGCGCAATCGGGCCAACCAGCCCGACCTGCATCGAGGCGGTCAGTCCAAGTCCGTAAAGAACAATAACGGCGGTGATGGGCGGCATCGGTCCATTCCATGGGGCATGCATCAGCGGGGCGAGCACCCTGATTACCCGATTTCGCCCACTGAATGCCACGTATGAAATATGCGCGGCCCGATCAGATCAAATGTGATCAGATCCGATATGATTTGGTTGCTGATCAAATCCGGTGGTCAGACGAACCGCCGTGCCGTCCGACAGAAAAAAACGCTCCCACAGGATATAGGTATCGACAATCCGCAGTGGATCGCCATCCCGGCGAGTGTTTTCAAAGGTCAGGTGATCAGTCTGATCTTCGTGCCAGCCAAGGTCATGCAGGCTTTTTTCCGCCAATGCGATTTCCGGGGTGGCAAACCGCCAAAGCGAGGTGCCCAGAAGTGGTGCGACTTCCCGTTGCCATTCGTTTTCACGCGGGCTGGACGCACAAAGCAACCGGTGTGATCGATCTTCGATCAGATGCACGCGTTGTGACGAATGCAGGACCAGCCGTTTGACGGCCTGATCCAGGCGGAAATTGCGTTTGTGCGTCATCATCTGGTGGATCAGGTCATATTGCAGCGGGGCCGGGCTTTGCGCCCCGCTTTCCCAGCGCGATACGGTTGCCTGTGTTACGCCGAGAATATCGGCCAGCCGCGATTGCTTGATATCGCTTGTGCGTCGCCATTGGCGCAAAAGGCGACCAAAATCCTTGTCTGGTGCAATGCTGTTGGACAGGCGTTTCATGACGATCAACCGGTTTTGGACAGAACCCAATCTATCACAGAATGCGGTGGCGAACAGCCGCGTCGCAATCAGGCGGCAAACCGACCGATATCAATCTGGCAACGGCCATATTTGCGGCTGTCGCACAGGTCAAACCCATCCAGCGCGATTTCCTGATCACGCGGATCACGTTCGGCCACAATCAGGGTATTGGCGTCAATCCAGCCTGCCTTGGCAAGGGCTGCGATGCTGGGTTCGATCAATTCCTTGCCATAGGGCGGGTCAAGAAACACCATGCTGGCCGGCTGGCTTGCGCGTGGTGGCTTGGTGGCGTCTGCGCGCTGGGCACGGGCCTGATCGGAAATACGAAGCGTGTCGATATTCTGCTCAATAATCGCAATCGCCTTGCGATCAGTATCAAAAAACACCGCCTGATCGGCCCCACGCGAAATAGCTTCAAGCCCCAGCGCGCCGGATCCGGCAAATGCATCGAGGATGATGCCGTCATAAAGCGGATTGAAGTCATCCTCATACCAGCGCGATGCGTGTGACAGGATGCTAAAAAGCGCCTCACGTACGCGATCCAGTGTCGGGCGCGTGTCGCGTCCTTCGGGTGCGTTCAAGGCCCGGCCACGATGGGTGCCACCAACAATCCGCATCGGGCTTAGTCCTTCTTGCCGCCGCGTGGTCGGTTGCCAGCAGGCTTGCGACCGGTCGGTTTGCCCGTCGGTTTACCTTGCGGCTTTCCGCGACCACCATCACGCCCGGCGTTGCGTCCGCCGTCACGACCGCCATCACGGCCACCGGTAGCCTTGCCGTCCGCACTGTAACGGCCGCGGCCCTTGTTGGTCGGGCGTGCGGATCCGCGTTCTTCGCGCATGTCACGTTCCTGCCGACCTGACCCGGATGCAGCTTTGCCACGGCCACCTGCGCGCGGTGCGGCACCGATGCGCGGACCCTTGCGAGCCGTTCCCGAACGTTCGCGGGTTTCGCGCTGCTCGGTGGCGTCATCGGCTTTTGCGTTGGCATCGGGACCGCCTTGCGGGCGTTTGCGCTGGGCCGGTTGGCCAAAGACGGTGCGGGGTGCCTTCGGGCGCGCGGTACCGCCACGGGCGACCGATTTCTTTTCGGAAACCTTGGAATAGTCCCCCTTGAAAAAGGCGGCGAGCTGTTCTTTCATCACCTTGCCGGTGACTTCCTCGCACTCGCCTGGGGCCAGATTGCCCAGCTGGAACGGGCCATAGGACACACGCATCAATCGCGTCACCGGCCAGCCAAGATGTTCCATGACACGGCGGATTTCACGGTTTTTGCCTTCGCGAAGTGTCACCGTCATCCAGGCATTGGTGCCTTTCTGAACGTCGACTTCGGCATGGATGGAGCCGTAATTAACCCCATCGACCGTGACACCGTCTTCAAGCTGCTTGAGCTTGGCTTCGTCAATCTGACCATGCACGCGCACACGATACCGGCGTGCCCAGCCGGTGGCGGGCAGTTCGAGATAACGGGCAAGCTCGCCATCATTGGTCAGCAACAGCAACCCTTCGGAGTTCAGGTCAAGTCGGCCGACCGAAATCACGCGCGGCACATAGCTTGGCAGATGCTCAAACACCGTATCGCGGCCTTGTTCGTCGCGGTGGCTGGTGACCAGACCGCGCTTTTTAAACAGGCGCCAAAGACGCGGCTTTTCCTTTTCGGGCAGCGGCTTGCCATCGACGATGATCTCGTCTTCGTCGGTCACGGTTACGGCCGGGGTATCAAGCTTCTTGCCATTCAGGCGCACAAGCCCCTCGGCGATCATGCGTTCGGCATCACGTCGGGAACAAACACCAGATCGCGCAATGCGCTTGGCAATGCGTTCGGGCTTGTTGTCATCCGGGGTGGTGTTTTTGTCGCTCATTTGCGGGCCTCGGAAATCAGGGCGTCGAAAATCTTCGCATCGCCCGAACTGATATGGAATTCGGGATGCCACTGGACCCCGAGACAATAACGATATTTCGGATGCTCAATCCCCTCGATCACGCCATCGGGCGCATAGGAATTGATGATCACATCCGGGCCAACCCCCTCAGCCGCCTGATGGTGGGCGGAATTGACCGACAGTGTTTTCACATCACCAACGATTTTGGCCAGAAGCGTATTCGGTTCAACCGTCACATCATGGCCCGGCTCGTTGCGCGGGTTTGGCTGTTCATGGGGCAGGCAGTTTTCAATGCTGTCGGGGATATGCTGGATCAGCGATCCGCCCAGAATAACATTCAAAAGCTGCTGACCACCGCAAATGCCCAGAACCGGCACGTCGCGTTCAAGCGCGCCTTCGGCCATCGCCCATTCAAATTTGGTGCGCCGATCCTTGGTGACAACCGTGTCATGGGTTTCCGTCGCGCCAAACAGGGTCGGGTCAACGTCAAACGCACCGCCTGTCACGACCAGCCCGTCAATCAGGTCCAGCAGATCAGGCACCAGCTCAACCTCATGGGGCAGGGGCATCGGAATGCCGCCGGCCTCGGTCACGGCACCGGCATAGTTTTCACGCAGCGCATACCACGGGAATTTGGAATATCCGCCCGGTTCTTCGGAATCGAGAGTGATACCAATGATCGGCTTGCGCGTGCTCATGATGAAAACAACCTTGGTGCTGGAGAATTAAAGTTAGCCGGAACCTACCTGTGTAACCCTTTAAGGGCAACGGCAATTCACGCCGATGGTCCATGCGTTCTGTGCAAACAGCCACTGGCTGTGTGCCACCCTGATATCGCTTGCTGGTGGCTTGACCGATGATCTGCTTGGTAGCACTTTGGACCTTAACGCCCTAAAATGAAGTAAAAGCAGGATCAGCCGCAAGGTGGCAGTATCCTGTCACAAGGCACAAGCGGGATGGAAAGATCATGAGTGCAGATAGCTATATGGATATGGCGCTTGAAGAAGCCCGTGCCGCTGCCCGGCGCGGCGAAGTGCCCGTCGGTGCCGTTCTGGTCGATGCCGATAGTGGCGAGGTGCTCGCACGGGCCGGCAACCTGACCGAGGAAATGAACGATCCGACCGCCCATGCCGAAATCCTCGTGATCCGGGCGGCCGCCGGGGCCAAGGGCGAACCGCGTCTGCCAAATTGCGATCTGTATGTCACGCTTGAACCCTGTCCGATGTGCGCAACTGCCATTTCATTTGCCCGCCTGCGCCGTGTCTATTTCGGGGCCTATGACCCCAAGGGCGGCGGGGTGGATCACGGACCGCGCGTGTTTGAAAGCACAAGCTGCCATCACCGCCCGGAAGTTTATGGCGGCATCGGCGAGGTCGAGGCCGCCAAGCTTCTGAAGGATTTCTTTGGGTCGCTGCGTTAACCCTGTTGCTGATTACCCAGTGCCGGCAAGTGCTGGAACATCCAGGTTTCGCTGAGTGGCGCGTCACCGCGCTTCAGATACATGCGCAGGTCAACCGGATCGGTGCCCGCCGCCTTAAGGTCAAAGGCCGCGCGCCAGATGCGGGTATCCATGATCGGTTCGATCTTGGTGCGGACAATCTCGCCGCGTGAGGATGTCGCAACCACTTCCGGGAACTCGCCATAGGCCAGGGTTCCAAGAACCTCGCCTTCGAACTCGACGGAAAACTTGATCTCGTCTTTCGGGCGATTGGTCCCGGGCTCCCCGCCGCGGCCCATGCGGGTGGCGGTGGCGCGTGCGAGTTCCTTGACCGGGAACGGGTTGTGGGCCTGCCAATGCAGGCGGTATTTGAACTGATAGCTGTTGCCCGCCTTGGCTTCGCCATTCGGGACCCAGAAGGCGGCGATGTTATCGTGGATTTCATCGTCGGTCGGAATTTCGATCAGCTGAACCGCGCCGTCATTCCATTCACCTTTCGGTTCGACCCACAGGCTGGGGCGGCGGTGATAGCGCACGCCATCCAGATAGTTTTTCACATCGCGATCACGCTGCATCAGGCCAAAGCCGCGCGGGTTCTGGTCGCCAAAGGCGGATGCACGAATGGTTTCCGGGTTATTCAGCTGTCGCCAGATGCGCTCGCCACCACCGGTCCAAAGTTCCAACCCGTCGCTGTCATGCACTTCCGGACGCCAATCAAATCGGAATGATTTATTCTGTTCGGAATACCAGAACATGCTGGTCAGCGGCGCGATGCCAAGCCGTTCGATGTCTTTTCGGACAAACAGATGCTTTTCAACATCCATGGTGACCCCTTCGCCGCGATAAAGCAGGAATTTATAAGCACCCGTGATGCTCGGCCCATCCAGCAGCGCATAGACCGTCACCGGGTCTTCGGGGTTTTTCGCCGGTTCGATAAAGAACTGTCGGAAATCGGGGAATTCTTCGGGGATGTTGGTTGCGGTATTGACCGCAATCCCGCGGGCAGACAGGCCATATTGGCCTTCATCACCAATGGCGCGGAAATACGAAGCGCCGAGGAATGCCGCCCAGTCCTGGGTTTTCCAGTCGTCGCGCGCCTGATTTTCATGCAGGCGGAAGCCGGCAAAGCCGCTATTGGCCGGCAGCTGGCGGGCAATGCTGTCTTCGGGCATGTCAAAGTAATCGGGCTTATAGATCACTTCGCGCGCCTGCCCGTTTTCCAGAAGATACATATGCACCGGCTTGGCGAAATACATACCCAGATGGAAGAAGGTTAGTGGATAGGTGCCCGATCCGTCGGAAAACGGCGAATGATCGCGTTTGTAATGCAGCTTGCCATGGGTATCGTAATCAATCTTGCCGACGATTTCCGGGTTCGGTGCAACGGGTGCTTCGTAGGGCTCGGTTGCCATTACCTTGGCGCGCTCAATCAGGCTCGCAAAATCAAAGCTTTGCGCATTGCCCAGATCAAGACCGGGGACCTCGGCCATCGCATGGCTATAAAGCGACATGCCCGGCAGGATCAGGCCAGCGGCGGCGATGGATTTCAAAAAGCGTCTGCGTTCCACGGAAGTCGTCATTTTCACCATGTTCCGATGATTACGTTAGCCAGCAAAGCATACCGGGCAGTGTGGAGGTAATCGGGACGAATGATGGCAAATTCAAGGTGACGATACGCTGGCCTGACACGGACGCGCGGCGCTTGACGAACAGTGTTATCTATGTGAAATCAATTTCTTGTCGGTATCCGAAATTCGGATAAAGGGAATTCGATGTGGTCTGGCCTTGCCAGATCATTGACCGAAGCTGCCCCCGCAACTGTAGGCGGTGAGCATTTTCTGATTTCGCCACTGGGTAATGCCCGGGAAGGCCAGAAAATGCAGTGACCCGTGAGCCAGGAGACCTGCCGACATGAACACGACGGACCGGGCGGGGTGCCCCGGAGGATGTCGGTACATGTCGCGTTATGCGCAGGTTGGAGCTCATTCCATCGGCGTTTAATCCCGAACATTTCCCGCCATTTTTCAGCACGCTAGCCAGTCCCTTGACGATAGTAACTTTGATGTTATGTTATAACATAACATTTAATGAGGCCGGTTGATTCCATTCCATAAAATGGATTCCGATCTGCCTCCGTGAAAGGACAATGACGTGATTACAATCAACAAACAGGGTCTGGCAGTCGGGGTGATTGCTGCTGGATTGGCATTCATGAGTGTGGGCGCCCAGGCAACCGATTATCCGCTTACAATCGAGAATTGCGGGCGCAGCGTGACTTTTGAAAAGGCGCCGGAGCGGGTTGTTTCGCTTGGTCAAAGCAATACCGAAATCCTGTATCGGTTGGGATTGGCGGACAAGGTTGTCGGAACGGCCGTGTGGTTCAATCCGGTGGCCGAGGAATATCGTGAAGCCAATGCCAAGGTGAAGCGCCTTGCCGATAATGATCCGAGCTTTGAAAGTGTTGTTGGCCAGAAACCCGATCTTGTGACCAACCAGTATCAGTGGCACGTCGGCCCGAACGGTGCGGTCGGCACGGTCACGCAGTTCAATGAGCTGTCCATTCCGGTCTATACCGCGCCGGCCGATTGTGTCGGCAAGGATAACAGCACCGGTGGCGATGGCACGCGCCTTGATGCGTTTTCGATGGATCTGATCTATCAGACGATCAGTGAAATGGCCCTGATCTTTGATGTTGAAGATCGTGGGGACAAGCTTGTTGCAGACCTGCGCGCGCGTGAACAGGCGGCGCGGGCAAGTGTCGAAAGCATCGATGGTAGCGGTATCAGCGCCCTTTTCTGGTTCTCAAGCGCCGAAATCGATGTTGATCCCTACGTCGCCGGGCAAAAGGGTGCGCCGGGTTATATTGCCAATATCCTGAATGTTCGAAATGTCATCGACAGCGACGATGAATGGCCGAAAGTCGGTTGGGAAACCATCGCACGCGCCAATCCGGACATCATCGCAATTGGCAAAATGGAACGTCGTCGCTTCCCGGCCGATGACTGGGAGCTGAAAATGAAGTTCCTCAAATCCGATCCGGTGACCAGCCAGATGGATGCGGTTCGCAATGACCGGATCGTGGTGATTGACGCAATGTCGATGAACCCGACCATCCGTACCATCGATGGTATTGAAATGATGGCCAAGGCGGTTGTCGATCTGCGCCAGAGCCAAATCAATTGACGGCCTTGCTTTCTTCAATCGTCGGACGTCGCACCGGCGCAGCTTTTGCTGCGCTGGTGTTGCTTGGCCTCGCGCTCGCCTTTGCGGCGTCGGTGGGGGAAACATCCATCCCGATCCGCACGGTGATCGATACCATCGCCAATCATGTGTGGGGTGCCGGTTACGCGATTGATCCGATTGATTCCGGTATTGTCTGGAACTATCGCCTGAGCCGGGCGGTGGTTGCTGCGTCCTGCGGCGCGGCATTGGCCTTGTCAGGCGCAGTCCTGCAGGCGCTTTTGCGCAATGCGCTTGCCGATCCCTATTTGCTTGGTATTTCCGCCGGGGCGTCCACGGGGGCGGTCAGTGTTGCCATCCTTGGTATCGGGGCGGGCATGTTTGGCATGTCGGTGGGCGCGTTTATCGGCTCTGTCGTGGCATTTTCCTTTGTCTCGCTGCTGGCGTTGCAGGCAGGACGCGGGACTGGCGCGATCATTTTGGCGGGTATTGCCGGTGCGCAGCTTTTTAACGCCCTGACATCGTTTATCGTTACAAAGTCTGCCAGTGCCGAGGAAGCCCGCGGGATTATGTTCTGGCTTTTGGGTAACCTCAGTGGTGTGCGCTGGCCTGATGCATCGCTTGCCCTGCCGATCGCCATTGTCGGATTGCTGGTCTGTCTTTGGCATGCGCGCGCACTTGATGCATTTACCTTCGGGCGGGATTCGGCGGCATCGCTTGGTGTGCCGGTGCGTCGTGTTTACGTCGTTCTGATTGGGGTTTCGGCCCTGATGACGGCGGTGATGGTAAGCATCGTCGGCTCCATCGGGTTTGTCGGGTTGGTTATTCCGCATGCGGCGCGTTTCTTTGTTGGCAATCGTCATGGGCTTTTGTTGCCCTTGTCCGCATTGATCGGCGCACTTTTCCTTGTTGGCGCAGATGTGATTTCCCGGGTGATTGTGCCCGGTCAGGTTCTGCCAATCGGGGTGATTACGGCCTTTGTCGGCGCACCGGCCTTCGCGCTTATTCTCTGTCACGGAAGGGTCTTGCGATGACCTTGGAGCTCCGCAATGTCGATTGGTCGGTCGGTTTCAAAAAGATCGTGCGGGATGTCAGCTTGCGCGTTGAGCCGGCCGAATTCCTTGGCGTCATCGGGCCAAATGGATCGGGTAAAACCAGCATGATGTCGGTGCTCGCAGGTATTCGCCCGCCATCTGATGGTCTGGCGCTGCTTGACGACCAACCAATGGGCAAGGTCGGGCGGCGTAATCTGGCGCGCCGGATCGGATTTGTCGAACAGCAGGCCGATACCATTGATCGCATCACCGTGCGCGAAGCCGTTTCACTTGGCCGGACACCCTATCTCAGTCTGCTCTCCCCATGGTCCGAAACCGATGATGATATCGTTGCCAACGCGCTTGAACGGGTTGCGATGGGCAATATGACCGACCGGATCTGGCACACATTGTCCGGCGGGGAAAAGCAACGGGTTCATATCGCCCGTGCATTGGCACAGCAACCTGATTACCTGCTTTTGGATGAGCCAACCAACCATCTTGATATCCGACATCAGCTTGGGCTTTTGGAACTTGTGCATGATTTGCCGGTGACGGTGGTGGCTGCCCTGCATGATCTGAACCACGCTGCACTGTTTTGTGACCGGATCGCGATGATGGATGGCGGGAAGCTGATCGCAATCGGAACGCCGCGCGAGATTTTGACCCAAAAGAATTTACGAGATGTGTTTGGTGTCGAGGCCGATATCGAAACCGAAAGTGATGGTCGCTGTCACATCCGGTATCGGGTGAGCCGTCAAATGGATGTGATAAACAAAAAAGACCGGGTTGCTTGACCCGGTCTTTTGATTTCGCTACTTGAAACGGGTTTAGCCCTGTTCGCGGGCAACCGCGCGCCAGCCAATATCGCGGCGGCAGAAACCACCTTGCCAGTCAATTGCATCAACCGCCTCATAGGCGCGCTTCTGGCTTTCGGTCACGGTCGCACCACGTGCAGTGACGCCAAGAACGCGTCCACCGGTCGCGACCAGCTTGTCGCCATCCATCTTGGTGCCGGCATGCAGGACCTTGACCTTGTCCATGGCATCAGCTGCCGGGACATTTTTGATTTCGGTGCCTTTTTCATAAGATCCCGGATAACCCTTGGCAGCCATGACGACGACCATCGCGGTTTCATTGTGCCATTCGGGTTTGACGTTATCGAGTGTGCCGGTCGCGGCACCGTCGAGGATATCAAGCACGTCGGATTTCAGACGGGTCATCAGGACCTGACATTCCGGGTCGCCGAAACGGATGTTGTATTCGATCAGTTTGGGATTGCCGGCATCATCGATCATCAGACCGGCAAACAGCACGCCCTTGAACGGGTGGCCTTCTGCGGCCATGCCCTTGACGGTCGGGATGATGATCTGATCCATGACCTTGGCTTCGACCGCATCGGTAAAGACAGGGGCCGGGGAATAGGCGCCCATGCCACCCGTATTGGGGCCGGTATCGCCTTCGCCAACGGCCTTGTGATCCTGGGCTGCGACCAGCGGAATGACATTTTCACCATCACAAACGGCAAAAAATGAGGCTTCCTCACCTTTGAGGAATTCCTCGATCACGATTTCCGCACCAGCATCGCCGAACTTGCCGCCCACCATGCATTCGTCAATGGCAGCAAAGGCTTCGTCATTTGTCATACAAATGGTCACACCCTTGCCGGCGGCCAGACCATCGGTTTTGACGACAATCGGTGCGCCCTGTTTTTCAACAAAGGCCTTGGCGTCCTTGGGTTCGGTAAAACGGCCATAGGCTGCGGTCGGGACACGGAACTTTGCCACCATATCCTTCATGAAGCCCTTGGAGCCTTCAAGCTGGGCTGCAGCCTTTGAGCAGCCAAAGGATTTGATACCCGCAGAGTCCAGTGCGTCAACAAGGCCAGCAACCAGCGGCGCTTCCGGACCGACAACGACCAGATCAACCGTGTTGTCCTTGGCAAATTTCACCAGACTATCAATGTCGCTATCGGAAATCGCAACGCATTCGGCCGAATCCGCAATGCCGGCATTGCCCGGTGCGCACCACAGTTTGGAGATGCGCGGGCTGCGCGCAATCGCCCAGCACAGTGCGTGTTCACGTCCGCCGCCGCCAACGACCAGAACCTTCATGACTTTATCCTTCGACTTGTCCGATTGCTTGATGGTCCAAGCGTGATGAACTAGGCTTGTTGCCAAGTACGCCACGCCCTGCATTTCATGCGGGCTTTTAGCATAAAGTACCCTTGATGACGCAAGATTTGTTCGACCCTTACGCCCCGGTTCCCGAAACGCCTGCAAAATCGGGAAATACGCCCGAATTTTCGGTTTCCGACCTGTCAAACGCGCTGAAACGCACAGTCGAGGATGCCTTTTCCTTTGTTCGGGTGCGCGGCGAAATTTCCGGGTTCAAGCGTGCTGCCAGCGGGCATCTTTATCTTGCGCTCAAGGATGACAAGGCGGTGCTTGATGGCGTGTGCTGGCGCGGGCAGGCCGGCAAGCTTGGTCTTGTGCCCGAAGACGGCATGGAAGTCATCGTCACCGGACGGCTGACGACATTTCCCGGCCGGTCGAAATACCAGATCGTCATCGAGACGATGGAAGTGGCGGGCGAAGGCGCGCTTTTAAAGCTTCTTGAAGAACGCAAAAAGAAACTCGCTGCCGAAGGCCTGTTTGAGCCTGAACGCAAAAAGCCGATCCCGTTCCTGCCCGATGTCATCGGTATTGTCACGTCGCCCACCGGGGCTGTCATCCGCGATATCATGCATCGCCTGCGTGATCGTTTTCCGCGCCGGGTTTTGCTGTGGCCGGTTCTTGTGCAGGGGCAGGGGGCGGCTGATCAGGTGGCTGAGGCCGTGCGGGGCTTTAATGATCTTTTGCCCTATGGCCAGATCCCGCGTCCCGATGTGCTGATTGTTGCGCGCGGCGGCGGGTCGCTTGAAGATCTGTGGTCGTTTAACGAGGAAGTTGTTGCCCGTGCGGTGGCCGAGTCCGACATTCCGGTGATTTCGGCCGTCGGGCATGAAACTGACACCACCCTGATTGATTTTGTTTCCGATCTGCGCGCGCCAACGCCCACCGGGGCGGCGGAAAAGGCCGTGCCTGTGCGTGGTGAGCTGATCGGTCAGGTCGAAGAGGATGGCGTTCGCCTGGCACAGGCCGTGCGGCGGTTGGGCGTTGAAAAGAAAACAGCGCTTGAAAGTCTGGCGCGTGGTTTGGGCGATCCTAAACGCATGCTCGAAGAACGCAGTCAGACCCTTGATAACTGGGCGGATCGTTTGCCACGCGCCGCTGTCAATGTAATGCAACAGTCACGCGCCCGGTTGAACGAGGCCAGTGCGCGACTGGTCAGTCCACGTGAACAGCTTTCGGAAAAGCGCGGACGCCTCGAAAATGCAGCCCTTCGTCTCGATGGGGCGATGAAATCGGCGTTGCAGATGCAGCAATCGCGCCTTGATCGGGCAACAGCCGGATTGCGCCCCAGTGATGCCAAACGCGATATCGCACGCGCCGATAAACAGATCATTGATCTTACCAGTCGCCTGCAGGGGGCGGTTCGCAATACCCTGACGCGTGAGGCCGAAGGACTGGCGCGCTATGACCGGCTTCTGGAAAGTTATTCCTATCGCAATGTGCTCAAACGCGGTTTTGCGGTGGTGCGTGATGGCGAAGGCAATCTGATTGGCAAGTCGGCCGATATCGTGGCCGGCGCGGGCTATGATCTTGAAATGAGCGATGGCACCACGCGGGTAACCGCGGGCGAGGGTGTTGATGTCAAACCCGCACCTGACACGGGTGGTGGCTCGCCAGAAGCGCGTAAAGAGACATCCGCCGAACCGGCAGCAGCGAATCCCGAAAAGCCCACCAAGCCAAAACCGGCAAAAAAGAAAAACCCGCGTCCGCAGGACGATGACAGGCAAGGGAGCCTTCTGTAATGCGTAAAACCATTTCCGGCATGCTGGCCATCGCTGGCTTTTTGGTGATTGGCGCGTCTGCCCAGGCGGCCGAGCCGACCTATCAGGGACAATTTGTTCAGGGCGGGATCGTGTTCGGGCAAACCGAAGCCGGGTCGAAGGTGCTGCTTGATGACGAGGCGATTGACACAATCGCACCCGATGGCCGGTTTGTTCTGGGCTTCCCGCGCGACTACGAAGGCCCGGCGCGGGTCAGTATCCAGCATGCCGATGGCAGCATCGAGGCGTTCAGTTACGAGATTGGTGATCGCGACTTTAACATTCAGCGGATCGATGGCCTGGCCCCCAAGATGGTCAATCCAGACCCGGGTGTGATCAGCCGCATTCAGGATGATTCACGACAGGCCCGCGAAGCCCGAACCGAACGCTTTTCCGAGGACTTCCTGCAAAGTGGTTTTATCTGGCCCGCCGTTGGTCCGATCAGTGGCATTTACGGATCACAACGCATCCTGAACGGGGAACCGCGCGCGCCGCATTGGGGCATTGATATTGCGGTTCCGGCTGGCACGCCCGTCATTGCACCGGCAGATGGTATTGTGACGCTGGCCCATCCCGATATGTATTTTTCCGGTGCGACATTGTTTATCGATCATGGTCTTGGTGTTGTGTCGGCCTTTTTGCACCTCTCAGAGATGGATGTTCAGGTCGGCGATGTCGTGCGTCAGGGCGATGTGATTGCCAAGGTGGGATCATCTGGGCGATCAACCGGCCCGCATCTGGATTGGCGGGTGAATGTTGGTGCTGCCAGAATTGATGCCCAATTGCTGGTGCCGCCGATGGAAGAAGCGCGCAAAACGGCAAATGCCAATAACTGAGCGGAACAAAGATCATGAAAACCCACGGGGCCGTTGCCGCAGGACATTCTGTTACCGCAAATGCGGCGGCCCGTGTACTGGAAGAAGGCGGTAATGCCTTTGATGCGGTGGTTGCCGCGATGTGGGCGGCCTGTGTGGCCGAACCGGTTCTGGCATCCCTGGGTGGCGGCGGGTTTGTTATGGCCAGGCCTGCCGGGGAAAAGCCGCGGCTTTATGATTTCTTTGTCGAAACCCCGCTTGAAAAACGATCCCGTGAAAACCTTGAATTTGAAAGCCGCCTTGCGACCTTTGCCGGTGGCGTAACCCAGGAATTTCACGGCGGCTATGGATCAGTCGCCACCCCCGGCGTGGTTGCAGGGCTTTTTGCCGTGCATGACGATCTTGTCAGACTGCCGATGGCACAACTGGCCGAACCGGCGATCGAGGCTGCAAAGGATGGCGTCAAACTTGATGCGTTTCAGCGCTATGTCATGGGTATTGTCGAGCCGCTTCTGGCCTTTTCTCCCGATAGCCGACAGGTGTTTGGCAAGGCGGGAAAAACCAACCCCGACAATTTCGAGTTGCTTGATGCCGGTGTAGCCCATCGCCAGCCTGATCTGGCCGACAGCATTGCCTATCTGGTCGAAAGCGGGGCGGAAGGGTTCTATGAGGGCGATCTGGGCTCCAAGCTCGCATCTGAATGTGCGGCGCATGGTGGCTACCTCACCGCGCAGGATTTGGCGCATTATCGGGTTCTGGTCCGTGATCCGCTGTTGGTGTCCGGGCGCAAGGGACGGTTTGTTCTTAACGCACCACCAGCGTCTGGCGGGGTTCTGGTCGGGTTTGGTTTGAAGCTGGCGCGTGAAATGGCGCTCGGTGGGTTTGGTTCGGAACGTCATCTTGAGGCGATGTCACGGATCATTCATGCCACAGGTCTTGCGCGTGGGGAGCATGGCGCAAGCCCCGTCATTCTTGGTGATGAGCTGTGTGAACGGTATCGTTCAATGATTGGCGAACGCCCGCTCAGTCAGCAGGGAACGACCCATATCTCGGTCGTGGATGCGGATGGCAATCTTGCGGCTGCGACGATTTCAAATGGCTCATCATCTGGCCGTGTCGTGCCCGGGACCGGGATCATGATGAACAACATGCTGGGCGAGGCCGATCTTTCACCCGACGGTTTTCATAACTGGCCGTGCGGGGTTCGGATGACCTCGATGATGACGCCAGCCCTTTATCTGGGCGAGGACGGAGCGTCGGTTGCGCTTGGGTCGGGCGGATCAAACCGCATCCGGTCGACCATGTTGCAGGTATTGCTCAATATCGATGCGTTTGACATGACCCTGCATGGGGCGATTTCCGCGCCACGCATGCATGTCGAAGATGATCTTTTATCAGTTGAACCCGGATTTGATGGTGCACTGCTGGATGGGTTGAGCCTTGCCAATCAGCATCGCTGGGAGTGCGAGGACATGTTCTTTGGTGGTGTGCATGCCGCCAAGGTCAGTGATGACGGGGATGTGCTTTCGGCGATTGGCGATGGTCGGCGCAATGGACATCAGGTGATTGTCGGTCAAACCGGGTAATCAATATGGCGGGGCTTAGCGGAACCGCTTAACAACTGCGAAAATCAACGAGAAGATCATGACCAGAATGATGGCAACGGTGGCGATCAAAAGCGCCTGCTTGGTGCGTAATTCGTAGGCTTGCTTGCGCTCGATATAGACAATGACATCGCGGCGCAGCTGATCCATCTCCGGGACGACATCAAGGCTGTTGAGATAAAGCGTGGCGCCCGCACGTGCCAGAAGATCGTTTGTCTGGTTCATCTCGCGGGTGAAGACGGCAAAGCGTTCCTCGGTATCGGCCAGATCATCAAGAAGGTCGGCGTCATCCTGCCCGGCAGCGGCGATTGTAATCGTGGTTCGGGTCAGATCGCGTCCATCATCCTCAATACAGTCCGAAAGAGATTTCCGCGGTTGGTCGGTTGTACATTCAACCTGTCGCTTGCCGAATTCTTCAAGGGCGCGGCGAAGATGTCCCTTGAGTTGCTGATCAAGTTCGGAAATCCGCAACCGGATATCGCGTGCCGTATTACGAATGGTCGCGTCATCCTGATCAAGCGCCATTGTTGGCCAGGCAACAAAGAGCGACCCTGCAAGGATAAGACACAAAATGATCAGCAAGCGGCGCAAGAAAGGTGGGCTCCGAAGACGCGTTCGACAAGAAGCGAAAACCCAGTCTGTGCCAACAGGGTTCCTATTCGGTTAATGCCACAATCAATTCGTTTGTGCCGGGTTTATTTCGGCCAGCGCCGATGAAGCCAAAGCCACTGTTCGGGGCGCTCGCGGATCCAGCTTTCCAATGTCGCGTTGACTTCGGTCATGATCGCCAGGGTGTCTTTGTGGCGGTCGCCCGTGCGCGGAACTGACAGGGCGGGATAGAAGGTCATGCGAAAATGTACGCCATTGAGGCGTTCGACCCGGACCGGAATAATTGGTGCATCATACTTGATGGCAAACTGGGCCAAGGCCGGGGCTGTCATCGCATCACGGCCAAAGAACGGGACGGCGATACCATCGGCCATTTTTTGGTCGACCAGCATACAGGCGTGGCCACCTTCTTTCATGAAGCGGGTCAGTTTGCGTGCGCCATCGGGGCCTTTTTTGACCAACTGACCCCGAAATGTTTTGCGCGCCCGCATAAACAGATTGTCGACCCACGGGTTGTCCGGTGCGCGATAGACACTCATCATGTCCATCTCAAGCACGGTGGCGATGCACATGCTGACTTCCCAGTTGCCGATATGACCGGTGAAGAACAGGCCGGGCTTGTCATCATCTTTTGTCGCGAGACCATGTTCGGCCCCGACGATTTCAATGTTCGGGCCCCCCGGTTTCAATTTGTGCAGGTGGGGGATTTCGCCAACAGACCGACCCAGATTTTCCCACATGCCGATGATGATCTTATCGATCTCTTCCGGGGATTTTTCGGGGAAAGCCGCGACCAGATTATTGCGCGCCTTCTTGGTCTGGCCGACCTTGGGGCCAAGTGTGCGCAACAGCCAGCCGCCAAAGGCCGATGCCGTTCCAATCGGCATTGCGGCAAACATCCAATAGGCCAAATACGCCCCGAACCCCTGTAGCGGGTGGGAGATGTATTTCTGGCGCATCTTGTAGAGCTGGCTGTTCTTATCCATCGGCGAGTACTGACGTCACGATCTTTGCAAGCTGATCTGGTGCCTCGAACACCAGACGAATATCGAGACTGCTTATGCCGTGCCGGCTTTGGCTTGGCAAGCGCATCAAGTCCTTCTGGGTGGTGACAAGCCGTGCATCAAGCCGTGTTGCGGCTGCGCGCAGGTCTGTCATCTCCTCAGACGTGAAGGGATGGTGATCCGGGAAGTCGCGGGTCTCGAGGATTTGCGCACCAGCCTGTTTGAGGCTGTCATAGAATTTGGACGGGCGGCCAATACCGGCAAAGGCGAGAACCCGGGCCTGATCAAACTCTGCCGCGTTGGTTGGCTCGACCGCCGCCCTTAAGACCGGAACGGAAGCCGGCAGGTGGGTGATGAATTCCGGCGTCTGATCGCCAATCAGAATGATCGCGCGCACCTTTTCCAAACCACTGATCAGGGTTTCCCGCATCGGTCCGGCCGGCATGACACGGCCATTGCCGATGCCATAAGTGCTGTCGATCACGGCAAAGCTGCAATCCTTGATCAGGGTCGGGTTTTGCAGTCCGTCATCGAGAATGATCGCATTGGCCCCGGCATCACAGGCCATTTCTGCACCCAAGGCACGGTTGCGTGAAATCCATGCCGGGCCGTGCTGGGCGAGTAAAAGCGGTTCGTCCCCGACCTTGTCTGCGGTATCAGCTTGCGGGTCCACCCGATGCGGACCTTCGATGGATCCGCCATAGCCGCGGCTGACAAAATGCGGGGTGCGGCCAAGCTTTGTCAGCAGCGCATAAAGCGCCACTGCGGTTGGGGTTTTACCGGCCCCGCCCACGGTGAAATTGCCAACGCAAAAAACCGGGCAGCCGGGATGACGTGGTGTCGTGGTCAGTTTGCGAAAACAGGCGCCGGCGCGCCAAGCCGCAGAAAGCGGACTGAGGAGCTTCGGGATGACACCGTCATGCTGCCAAAATTCCGGATCACGCATGATCCACCTCTTTGATGGCCTTTTGTGTCATCAAGGGACGCAGGGCATCCATGGTACGGTCGAGAACTTCGGCCTTGGAATTCGCATAATCCAGGGCAGCTTTGGCGATTTTTTCGGCACTGTCCGGATCGCGAAGCAGGGCGGTGACTTGGCGTGCCAGATCATCGGCATCGCTTGCCGGGCGGCAGGCGCCACTGGCCAGCATTTCGGAACTGATGGCTGCAAAGTTGCTCATATCCGGGCCATGCAGGATGGCGCAGTCAAGGCGTGCCGGTTCAAGAGGGTTTTGCCCCCCGCCGACACAAAGCGTCTTGCCCATAAAGACAATCGGCGCGATGCGGTAAAACAGGCCAAGTTCCCCCATGGTATCGGCAAGATAGACATCAGTGCCCGGCGTGATGTCATGTCCAAGGCTGCGACGTGATACCTGAAGCCCCTGGGCAATCAGATCGGATTCAATATCGTCGGCGCGATCCGGGTGACGCGGCACGATGATGGTCAAAACACCTGTATGGTCCTTGGCGAGTTTCTTGTGCACATCCCCGGCAATTTCTTCTTCGCCCTTGAACGTGCTTGAAGCCAGCCAGACCGGGCGGCTGCCGATTTGTTGCTGCAGCTTGGCGAGTGCCGTTTCATCTGCAGGCAGTGGCGGGGCTGCGAATTTCAGATTGCCGACAGTTTGAACAGAGCAAGCGCCGAGCTTTTCAAATCGTGCGGTTTCCTCGCTGCTTTGTGTCAGGATCACATCAAAGGCGGAAATCACCGGGCGGATAAAGGATGGATAGCGTGAATATCCCTTAAAGCTCTTTTCCGAAATACGCCCATTCAGCAGGGCCAGTTTGACGCCAGCCTTTTGCGCCTTGGTCAAAAGGTTGGGCCAGAAGTCGCTTTCAAGCCAAAGCGTGACATCAGGTTTCCAATGATGGAGGAACCTGGCAACACAGACTTGCCGGTCAATTGGTACGAACTGGTGAATGACACCCTTGGGCAGGCGGGCATACATCATGGTTGCCGAGGTGACCGTGCCGGTGGTGACCAGAATGGAGGCTTCCGGATATCGACGGCGGATTTCATCAATCACGGGCAGGGCCGATAGGGATTCACCAACACTGGCCCCATGTATCCAGACCAGATGGCCTTTGGGGCGTGCGGCACCTGGATGACCAAACCGCTCGCCAATGCGGCCGGCATCTTCCTTGCCACGGTTTTTACGCCGGTTGAGATACAGGTTAACCACCGGGCCGAGAAGGCGGGTCGCGGCGCGATAGGCGTAAAACAGGCTCATGACCCGGCATCCCCCGCAGCCATGGCAGATCGCTTTTGCTTGGGCAATTCATCGGGGCCTGCCGGCGGAATCACATCAAGGCCAAGCTTGCTGTCGGTTTCCTGCGTCAGGCGGGTGAGCGCGTCTTCAAGCTCAATGCGTTTGGCTTCCAGGCCGGCTTCATCAAGTTTGCGATCAACAAAAATCGGATCGCCCCAATGAAAGACCCCGCGTGAAAAAGGTAGCGGCAAAACAAAGCGATCCCAGCTGCCAAACACCTTTCGGTTCGAGGCCGAATAGGTTAGCGGAAAGACAGGAACCCCCGCCATACGGGCCGCCTGAATGACCCCGTCAGAGGCGCGCATGCGCGGACCGCGTGGGCCATCCGGGGTCATGCCGACCACTTCACCGGCTTTCAGTGCCTTGAGGATCTGGCGAAGTGCGGCGGCACCACCCTTACCCTTGCCGGTTGAGCCGGCGATAGTCTTGATATCGAACTGGGCAACCGTGCGTGAGATGATTTCCCCATCGCGGTGCGATGAAATCAGCATGTTAAACGGCCGGTCCCCGCCAACAGAGCGCCATGTATAAGGCATCATCAACAGACGTTGGTGCCAGAAAGCGACAATAAACGGCTTACCCTCTGTCAGGTAGTGGGCCGGATGATCGCCGCCTTCGGTGCGCCAGCGTCCGGTTGCGCGGATCAGGCGCACATATGCTGCCGCAAGCCAGCACAGTGTGCTGCGCATTGTGTCGCTTTTTATGATCCGTTTATGCCACTGCACGCCCGATTGTCCCGAAGTTGCCCGGATCAGTTTCCGTTTTCTTCCGAGAATTGCAAGTTATAGAGATGGGCGTAAGCCCCTCCTTGCTCCAGCAATTCATCGTGTTTGCCCTGTTCGGTCACGCGACCGTTGCTGATCACACAAATCTTGTCGGCATCAACGATGGTCGACAGACGGTGTGCAATCACAAGGGTGGTACGGCCCTTCATGAGCTCGGAAAGCGCGCCCTGAATATGGCGTTCGGATTCCGTATCAAGGGCGGAGGTCGCTTCATCAAGCAACAGGATCGGCGCGTTTTTGAGCATCGCACGCGCAATGGCGATACGTTGACGCTGCCCTCCGGAAAGCTTCACGCCGTGCTCGCCAACAATCGTGTCATAGCCATGTTCAAGCTGACCGATGAAGTCATGGGCGGCGGCCTGCCTTGCGGCTTCTTCGATCTCGGCATCGGATGCACCGGCCCGGCCATAGGCGATGTTGGCCCGCACCGTGTCATCAAACAGGGTGATTTCCTGACTGACGAGGGCGGTTGCCTTGCGCAGGCTTTCAAGCGTCACAGTGCGGATATCCTGCCCATCAATGGTAATCGCACCCTGATTGATGTCATAGAAACGCGGGATGAGGTTCAGAATGGTTGATTTGCCTGCTCCCGACGGGCCGACAAGGGCCACGGTTTCGCCCGCCTTGATATCCAGATCAATCTCGCGAAGAGCAGTGATTTCCGGGTTATAGGCAAAGGCAACGTTTTTGAAATTGATGTTGCCCCCCGAAACCACAAGATCCTTGGCATCCGGTGCGTCCTTGATTCCAGGTTCGATATCAAGAACCGTAAAGACGCGCTGGGATGCGGCAAGACCCTGTTGTAGGGTGATGTTGATATTCGCCAGACGTTTGACCGGCTCATAGGCCAGAAGAAGGGCGGTGATAAAGGCAAAGAAGCTGCCCGGGTCACTCGCCCCATCAATCACGCGGCTCCCACCATAAATGATGATTGCGGTGATGGCTGCACCACCAAGCGTTTCCATGATGGGGGACGACCGTGCGCTGACCGTCGATGCCTTGAAGCTCAGTTTGAAGACGGTTTCAACCAGCTTGCCCATGCGCGAACATTCATAGGGCTCCATGCCGTAGGCCTTCACATGGCGAATGCCCTGGAAGGTTTGTTCAAGCAGGGTAGCGAATTCGCCGATCTGTTGCTGGGTATTTGCGGAAACCTTGCGCATGCGTTTACCCAGTCGCGCAATCGGATAGATCGCAGCGGGGAATACGGTAAACGCGATGATCGCAAGCAGCCAGTCCTTGTAGAACATGACGCCAATCAGAACCACGGCCGTCAGCAGGTCCTTGCCAAACCCCGTGAGCGAGTTTGAAACAGCCGCACGCATCGCAGTGATATCATTGGTGAAACGCGTGATCAGCTTGCCGGTATTGGTGCTGTGGAAGAAGCCGATATCAAGGCGAATGACATGTTCATAAAGGCTGTTTTGCAGATCCGCCAGAATACGCCCGCCGACATAGCTCATCAGAACGGTTTGGCCATAGTTGGCAAAACCCTTGAGCGCGAAGGATCCAAGAACAGCTGCCCCGACCGGTACCAGCATGTTTTCCTGCTTGTTGATGAAAACATCATTGATGATCGGATCCATCAAAAGCGCATAGAGGCCAGTCGCACCGGCCATTGCCGCCATACACAGAAGCGCAAGAAGGATCTTGCCGAAATAGGGCGCAACAGCATCCTTAACGATGCGTTGGACCAGCGGCCATGTGCCCCAATGTTCTGCAGTATGGTCGAGGGAATTCTTGGGCAATAATCTGTTCCTGATCTTCGAAGCCATTTCCACGTTGTATCAACGTGATACTATCTCTATGGATATGGCTGCAAAATATGATTTAAGTGCACGCGCTGTTGCTATCATGCCGGGCCATAGGCGGCAAGCCGCAGCGCGCGTATTCGGGACACAAAATCGACTGAGCGAGCAATGACCGCGCAGCGACATATAAGACAAATAAATGAACGAGCAACTCCACGCACTTGTTGAACATACCCTTGCCCAGGGCGTGGGTGCACGCGTTTTCCCCCTGCGTTGGGAAAGTCGGCGCATCTGGGTCAAGCAATCAGTCCCGGCCAAGCACAAAGTCTGGCATCGCGTTCAACGCTTTGCCGCCAATATCACCGGTATTCCATTGCTGCGCCCGACAGTGTCACCGGGCGGGCAGCAGGGACTTGAAAGCGAGGCGGCAACCTTGCGCAAACTTGCGTCGGCAGGTGTGCTGGTTCCCGATCTGATTGATGTCGGGGAAAACTGGATTGCCATTGGTGATAATGGCCGCATCCTGCAAAGCTGCATCGATGATGATGTGCAAAAGGGCGATGATGACGCCATCCGCGCCCATGTTGTTAAGGCCGGTACTGCCTTGGCAGGTTTGCATGGTGAAGGCATGGCGCATGGTGCGCCGTTATTGCGGAACATGACCTTGCGCGATGATGGCCAGATCGGCTTTATTGATTTTGAAGAAGATCCGAACGCCCGCATGCCTTTGATTGATGCGCAGGCCCGTGACGTCTTGCTGTTTGTCTTCTCCATCCAGCGCGAATTTAAAAAACGCCCGGAACTGTTGCGTGCCGGATGGCAGGCCTATGTGCAGGCCGCTGGCGAAGATGCCCCGCAATTGGTGCCACTGCGCAAGGTAATCCGGCTCCTGCGTCCGGTTTATTTGTTGTTGCGTCCGTTCCGGCGTTGGCTGGGTACGGATGCATTGAACGGGCTTTGGGCCTATCGGACTTTGCGTAAAAGTCTTTATCGCTAGTTTCCGCCAAGGCCTATTGTGCAGGCTGGCCTATGGGGACTGTGCCCGCATTTGTGTCAGTTTCTCGTTCTTGGTCAGGTGCATCCGGTTTTGCTGTGCTGGCGTTTGCCACATCATCAAGCGATACCCGGATGGCCTCAATCCCATCAAACCCGCCGGAAAACGGTGCGAGATTGTGCAGGAACTGGTTGGCGGAGTTGCGCCAGCTATATTGTTCGGCCAGTGCGCGGGCATCCTCACCTTTTAGCTCAAGCGCCGCCAGGGCAGCTTCACGCAGATCGGCATCAATCGCCCCGGCCTTGGTACCACGCACGATGTCGGCCGGACCCTGCACCGGGAAGACGGCGACCGGGGTGCCCGATGCCAATGCCTCAAGGATGACAAGGCCGAACGTGTCGGTCTTGCTGGGGAAAACAAAGACATCGGCGGACGCAAAGGCGGTCGCCAGTTCTTCGCCGACCTTTTTACCCAGAAACTGCGCGTTGGGATATTTGCCTTTGAGCTCATTAAGCTGCGGGCCATCACCGACCACGAACTTCGTGCCGGGCAGGTCAAGATCAAGGAAATGGCCGATATTCTTTTCCACCGCCACACGGCCAACAAACAGCCAGTGCGGTTTCGGGAAGTCGCCAAAGCTGGCCTCTGGTCGGGGACGGAACAGATCAAGATCCACCCCGCGCGACCAGATATGAAGGTTGTTGAACCCCCAATCGGACAGTTCCTTGCGCAGGGTTTCGGTCGCCACCATGACGGATTGCGACTTGCCATGGAAATGCTTCATGCCGCGATACAGGATCGAGAGTGGCAGGCGCCAGCGGGCATGAATATATTCCGGGAAGCGCGTGTGATAGGCAGTTGAAAACGGAATGCCGTGTTTAAGGCAATAGGCCCGGGCTGCCTGACCCAGTGGTCCTTCGGTTGAGATATGAATGGCCACCGGATGCAGGGCCTCGATCATTTTGGCCATCTTGCGTTTGGCAAACAGGGCCAGCCGGATTTCCGGATAGGTCGGGCAGGGAATGGTCTTGAACTGATCGGGCGAGATGACATGAACGTCATGCCCCATCTCGCCCAGCTCGCCGCGTACGGTTTCAAGGGTACGGACAACACCGTTGACCTGTGGATACCAGGCATCGGTTACGATCAGTATTTTCATGCAGTCTTTCCAATCGGTGCATCATTGCCCTTTTTCGAAGAGCCCGATGCAGAGTTGCCCGCGCTGTGGGCGGTACGGAACATGGAAATCAGTTTGCCAAGGCCCAGTGACGGGGTACTGACAGCATCGCTGCCGGGGCTTGAGTGGCTCATCGCCATCTGGCGCATTTCAGCCCAGTGCAGCAATTCAAGCTTGCCATCTTTGTCTTCGACAAGGGCGGTGCAGCTTTCGACCCAGTCACCGTCATTGCAATACAGGACATCGCCGATTTCACGTTTTTCTGCATGATGGATATGCCCGCAGACCACGCCATCCACCTTGCGTTTGGCGGCTTCGTGGGCAACGGCATTTTCAAAGTTGCAGATGAACTGAACGGCGTTTTTGACCCGGTTCTTGAGATAGGCCGAAAGTGACCAGTACCCATATCCCAGTCGGCGGCGCACGCCGTTGAAATAACGATTGAGCGCGATGGCAAGGTTGTAGGCCGTGTCGCCCAGATAGGCGAGCCACTTGGCATATTTGACGACCCCGTCAAATTCATCGCCATGAATGACCAGCAGGCGCTTGCCATCGGCGGTGACGTGGATGTCGTTCATTTTGACGTCGACATGGCCAAAGGTCATGTCGACAAATTCACGGGCGAATTCATCATGGTTCCCGGGGACGAAGATGACTTTGGCGCCATTCTTTGCCTTTTCCATGATTGTCGTGATCACGGCATGATGACTTTCCGGCCAGTACCAGCTTTTCTTGAGCCGCCAGCCGTCAATGATGTCACCTACCAGATAATAGGTGTCTGCCGTTACTTCATTGAGGAAATCCAATAGAAGGTCTGCCTGACATCCACGTGTCCCCAGATGGACGTCTGAAATCCAGACCGTGCGGTAATGCGGTTGCAGCGTCATCGCTGTCATTGCCGCTCCTCCGTATCCTGCCAAAAGGATGGCTGGAATTCGACAAATTGTCTTGCCGAATACTGTCCCCAACCAGTATCCGTTTAAAACAAATCGTTCGATTATATAACCCGTTCACAGAAATTTCGCGGTTCTGTAAAGCAACTGTTACACGTTTTATTTCATATGGTAGGGTAAGTGATAAATTTATTTCATTTTTATTTCGGAAGTGGGTCCAAATGACCGAAGCGGATGTGACTGTCATCTTCAATCCACGTGCCGGGGGCAATAAACAGCGGTTTTTGTCCCAGATATTGCAACATGCCGGTATCAAGGTGGAATTGCTTCAGACCACCCATCCCGGTCACGCCCGCGAGTTGGCGCGCAAGGTGCGCGCCCATCAACGTCTGTTCGTGGCCGGCGGTGACGGGTCATTGAACGAGGCGCTCAACGGGTTGCTGGATGCCCAGATCGACGGTCACGAAGTCCCGCCACTGGGCATTATTCCGCTGGGTACCGCCAATGTGTTGGCGGTTGAGGTCGGGCTTGAAATCAAGGCACGCGCGATTGCGGAGTATATCAATAATCCCGGCATGGTCTGGGTCCGCCCTGGATTGGTGAATGGACGGGCATTCTTTTTGATGGTTGGTATGGGGGCCGATGCCGACACCGTCGCCAATGTGTCGCTGCGGCTTAAGCGCCTGATTGGCAAGGGCGCCTATGTTCTCGAAGGCCTTCGCAATATTTTCTTCCCGCATCATCGCGATTTTGAAGTCAATATCGGCCGGGAAAACTACCGCGTGGCGGGGGTCGTTGTGACCCATGCGCGCCACTATGGCGGCGCGTTCATTATTTCACCCGATGCCAGTTTGACCGCCAACAGTCTTGATGTGGTGATGATGCCCGGTAACGGGATCGGTGCCCTGTCACGCTATGGACTGGCGCTGACGCTGAATCGTTTGCATGCCCAAAGTGATGTGTCGGTGGTCCGCTCTGAACGCATCACGATCACCAGCCATTGCGGCCCGGCCCCGCTTCAGATTGACGGGGAAAGTGCCGGCAAGCTTCCCTGTGAAATCAGCTTGTCACCCTATCCGGTGCGGCTGATGGTTCCGCCGGCCTATGCCGATTTGGCATCGAGATCAGAAAGCCCGCCGCAGGAACTGCTTCGGATTGCAGCGGACTAGCGACGGGTGCTTCCTCGCGGTTGAACCATGCGAGTCCCCCTATTGAGACCACAATTTTTAATTAAACTTCATTTAAGAACGCAGTCCTGAACCGACAGGCGTTTTCGCGCCGGTTTCATCGCTGATCCGCAACGTTTCAGGGTTCATCATATTTTTATGATGATAAAGCAGTGACTCCTTGAAGTTGCATTTCTCTTTACCACTTTAATTTCAAGGTGTCACGGGCGCCTTGCCCCTCCTCATATGAGGATATTGGGGCTTGGAAAGTTCCGTTAGACCGAAGTGGCGAGCGTTGATGAACGTCATCGCCTTCCAAGGAGAATGACAATGGTTTCGGGGTCCTCTGCTTTGGTTCTTAACTCGGGGATGTTGGCTAATATGCGCATCAAATCAAAAATTCTGGCTGGTTTTGCTGTTGTTCTGGCAATTCTGATCGCGGCCCTTGCCTTTGCCTATGTCACCTTTGTCGCAGTCTCGCATGATGTTGATGAATATGCCCATTATGTTGAAGAAGCATCCCTGATCAGCGAGATCGAAACCCAATTTTTGCGCTTTAACAGCCACGCGCGGGAATTTGCCAATACGGCAGACCCGGCCGATGCCGAAGCAGTATTTACCTATGCCAAGCAGCTTGAGCTGATGCTTGATGATGCCCAGGGGCAGTTTGTCGGCCAAGAACACCGAAGCCGCATCCAGCATATCGGCGAGGAGCTTGACGCGTATCTTGCAAGTTTCGCCTCTGCCAAAAGCCTGAGCGACGAATATCATTCCCTGATCCTTGATCGCCTTGAACCGGACGGGATCAAGATTGTTGCAGATCTCGACAAGCTTGTTGCCCATGCCCAGGACACGGGCGATATGGAGCTTCTCAAACGCTCGGTCGCGGCACGCGAACATGCGCTTCTGGCGCGCCTCTATGCCAATATCCTGATTGGTCGTCAGGATGACAGCTTTGGCGCCAAGTCGGCGGATGAATTTGCCAAGCTTGAAACCGCATTGGGGCAAATTGGTAATCAACCGCTGACGGGTGATCTGAAAGCCGTGCTTGATGATGCCAAGGAACTGTTTGCCGATTATCGGCAGGTATTTGACAAGGTGCGCGCAGATGAGCTTGAAATTGTTGCCACGGTGCATGGCACCATGCGCGAGGCATCCGAGGGCATCATTGCCGATGCCGAGGCGTTAAAACATGACCTTGCGGTGGCAGAACAGAACATCTTTGAAAAGGTCGTTGCCGAAATCATTCTGGCCGAGACCGAAATCCTCATCGCATCCATCGGTGGGGCGGTTCTGGGCATGATCCTGGCCTGGGTGATGGGCGATCGTTTGTCACGTCCGATCATTGCCATTACCGCAATCATGCGCCGTCTTGCCGACCGTGATCTTTCCGTTGAAATTCCGGGACAAACCCGAAAGGACGAAATCGGTCAGATGGCGCAGGCGGTTCAAGTGTTCAAATCCAATGCCATCCGCAATGATGAGCTCGAAGCCGAGGCCCAGGCACAGGAAGAACGTGCCAAGGAACAGCATCGCCAGTTCATGAACCAGACGGCAGACAGCTTTACCAACAGTGTCGGAAGCATCATCGAAGCGGTGGCGGCGGCCGCTGTGGAATTGCAGGCAACCGCCACGGGCATGTCCCAGATCGCAAATACCGCCTCAGAGCAAACAACCGCTGTTGCCTCGGCAAGTGAGCAGGCCAGTGGCAATGTGGATTCTGTTGCGTCCGCGACCGAGGAACTCAATTCCTCGATCGAGGAGATCAACCGGCAGGTCGTATTTTCGACCGAGATCGCCAAAAAGGCCGTTGATCAGGCGCGCGAAACCATGCGCGGCATTCAGGAGCTGGTCGAGGCATCCAATAATATCGATCATGTTCTTAAACTGATTTCCGATATTTCCGATCAGACCAATATGCTCGCCCTGAACGCGACGATCGAGGCATCTCGTGCCGGCGATGCCGGCAAGGGCTTTGCCGTTGTCGCTAACGAGGTCAAAACCCTGTCAGCGCAGACCGCAAAGGCGACAGAAGAAATTCGCAAGCAGGTCGACAGTCTTCAGGGCCGTACCGGCTTTGCGGCCAGCCAGATTGATCTGATCAGCAAGACCATCACGGAAATGGACGGGGTTGTTGCGACGATTTCCTCGGCGGTGGAGGAACAGTCGGCTGCCACCCGCGAGATTGCCTTTAACATCGAACAAGCTGCAACCGGGACAACGGTTGTGAGCTCCAACATCGTTACGGTTTCTCAGGCCGTAACCGAGGCGGGCACAGCGTCGAGTGACGTTTTGACCGCAGTCAGCACCATGTCTGAGAACTTTACCACCCTGAAAGGTGCCACTGACAGCTTTGTCAGTACCATTCGGGCAGCTTAGGTCTCCACCCCGACCTGAGTACCCGAAACTCCCAAGTACCCAAGAAGTACCCAAACTGAAAACGCCCGGCCAAATGGTCCGGGCGTTCTTTTTTCGTCTTTCTGGCAACAAAGAGTTTTTTTACTGACCAGCCAATGTCATGCCATCAATACGAAGGGTCGGCGCGTTGGTGCCGTATTTAAACGTCAGGTCATTGGCCGGAACAACCGACTTGAACATGTCTTTCAGGTTCCCGGCCACGGTGATTTCCGACACCGGATAGGCCAGTTCACCATTTTCAATCCAGTAGCCCGACGCACCGCGTGAATAATCACCCGTGACGCCATTGACGCTGCTACCGATCATCTCGGTGATATAAAGCCCCGATTTGATATCCTTGATCATGTCTTCGGGCGAAATCGTGCCCGGTTCCATGTAAAGGTTGGTGGTTGATGGCCCCGGCAGGCTTCCGGCGCCGCGTGATGCGTTGCCGGTTGATTTCAGGCCCAGCTGACGGGCAGAGCGTAGATCCATGATCCAGGTTTTCAAAACACCGTTTTCGATCAGATGGCGTTTCTGGTTTGCTACCCCTTCGGCATCAAACGGTTTGGATCGAAGCCCACGTTTGCGATGCGGGTTATCAATGATGTTGATATGCGGGGCAAAGATTTCGCTATCCATCGCATCAAGCAGGAAGCTTGTGCCACGTGCAATGCCCGATCCATTGATCGCACCCGAAAGATGCCCAACAATAGACGCCGAAACACGCGGATCATAAATCACCGGCACCTGCGCACTTTTGACCTTGCGCGGGTTAAGGCGACGCAGGGTCTTTTCCGCTGCCTTTTTGCCGATATCAACCGGGTCGCGCAGATCGGTCGAAAAGACCGCGCTGTCATAATCGTAATCGCGCTCCATGCCCGTACCGGTTCCCGCCAGCACAGAAACCGAGATATGGCTGCCCGACCCGGCATAGGAATTGGCAAAACCGTTGGTCGCAGCCAGCGTGATCTGATGGCGCCCCCAGCCGGCTTCGGATCCTTCGGAGTTGGTGATGCCTTCGACCGAGCGGGCGGCTTCTTCACACGCGCTGGCCCATTCGATCAGCTTGTCCTGATCAACTTCGCCCGGTTCGCAAAGCTCAAGCGCCTCGACATCAAACGTTTCGGCAAGCTCGGAGGGATCGGCAATGCCGCAATAGGGATCTTCCGGCGCGTTTTTCGCCATGGCGACGGCACGCTCGACCAATTCGCCAAGGGCTGCGTCGCTGGTATCCGAAGACGATACCACCGCCTGCTTTTTACCGATCAGAACCCGAAGGCCAAGGTCAGCCCCCTCAGAACGTTCAAGCTTCTCCATCTTGCCCAGACGCTGGGCAACCGAAAGCGATGTGCCTTCGACATAAACGGCATCGGCGTCATCTGCACCGGCCTTTTTGGCCTGCGCGAGAAGATCATTGATGCGATCAAGTGTCATGTCGGTCTTGGGCATGGAGGCTCCCTTGTCTCGAAATGGGTCTCTGAATGAATTTCTTACGTTATAGGCGGCGAGATCGCATTCGCATAGGGGCGAAACACAAACCCTGTTTTCAAGTGTGATCAACCGCCTGTGACAAAGGTGGTTTTCGTTGCGCATGCGGGCAAGGGCGAAGGCGATGCTGTTTTCGCGAATGCTTCTGATATAGTGGGTGATAACACGCAAGATAGGCAGCAAAGAAGCTGTGGCACGGGGACCAAATGACGAAGCGATTTTTAAGACATGGCCTGATGACTGGCGCTGTTTCGATGATGTTGGCGGCCTGTAATCACACGCCAGCCAAACCGGTGACGGAACAGCCCGAAAATTCCGCAGATAGTGGTGTCTGGGAACTTAACGCTGATGGCCGCACCGACCCGGTCTCAAGCGCGCAGCTTTACAGCGAGATGCGCTGGCAGGGCGGGCAATATGCCCGCAATTATCGCCATCAGATGCTGACAGGTGATTTTACCTGTGATGACAAGGTCGACCGGATTGCTGGCTGGGTCGATCTTGATAGTCCCGAAGGGCCGCAATTTGCGCTGTTGTTTGTCACCAATCATGGTGGCGAGGCGCAAAGCGAAATCCGCTATATCCCGTTTGAACAATCCGAACAGTTTGCCCTGTGCGTCTATGATGAAACAGCCCCGCCGGTGCTGAGCTGGCAGGAAAACAGGCCCGAATATATGGCCGAAGTCATGGGGGATGCGGATATGTGCAATTTCGCCATCCGCATTGATGATTTCATGTGCGATGCACCGCAGTTCTTCTATTCGGAAAAGGCAGCCGAGAACGGTGATCACTGGTTGTTCTTCAGAAATTGACATTGTTTATTGTACGTACTACATATAATCATGATCAAAAGCTTTTCCAGCAAAGACACTGCGAACTTGTTCAATGGTGTCCGTGTCGCCAAGTGGCTGCGCCCGATTGAAAAGGCGTCTCTTCGAAAGCTTGATATGATTGATTATGCTGAGGCGATAGAGGATCTGCGTTCGCCGCCGGGAAACCGATTAGAGGTGCTACGCGGGCAAAGACAAGGCCAGCATAGCATTCGAATTAACGATCAGTGGCGCATCTGTTTTGTCTGGCGTGATGGCGGTGCAGAGGATGTTGAAATTGTTGATTACCATTGAAGGAGGTCGTTATGCGGATAAGAACTGCGCCAGGTGAAATCCTCAAAGAGGAATTTATGGTTCCTATGGGATTAAGCGGGAACGTTCTGGCAGACCGTATCAAAGTCCCTGCTAATCGGATCAACGATATCGTTCGTGGACGACGTATGATTACCGCTGACACAGCGTTGCGGTTGTCGCGTTATTTTGGCACGACCGCACAATTCTGGCTGAACGCGCAAACAGCCTATGATCTATCCGTTGCTTGCGCGACCGCGGGCGAGAAAATTGTAGCCGAAGTCGAACCGCATGCCGCATAAATGTGGTTCGATTGAAGGGTGTAATAATGGTTTGCTCGCGTAAGACAATGCGACCCCCCAACAACATAAGCCAAGAGACTGAACTGCTGAGTGAAACTGTTGCCAAAAAGCGTTCGGAACCATGGAGCCCACAAAACAAGGCTGCGCTGGATGCCAGTAACGATTATGTTGCTCGGCACGGTATTCCATTGGCGCCGCATCGAAAATTTTAACATCCACGCATGCGGGTTTTTTAGAATCTTGGTCTAGCTGTTCGCGATCAGTCCCGCCAGATTTTCTTGCCTGACCCGGGCAGGCCGTAGCGCTCCCATTTCTGATCGACACGGTCGATGATCTCATCTTCCATGTATATCTTTTCGCCCCATTCACGGTTGGTTTCGCCCGGTAACTTGTTGGTGGCATCAAGGCCAAGTTTGCCGCCAAGGCCCGAAACCGGGGATGCGAAATCAAGGTAATCAATCGGTGTGTCGGTCACGGTCGTGATATCACGCACCGGATCCATGCGGGTTGAAATCGCCCACATCACGTCCTTCCAGTCGCGCACATCGATATCGTCATCCACGACGATAACGAATTTGGTGTACATGAACTGACGCAGGAACGACCACACACCCATCATCACGCGCTTGGCATGACCGGCATAGGCCTTCTTCATCGATACAACCGCGATGCGATAGCTACATCCCTCTGGCGGCAGCCAGAAATCAACGATTTCCGGGAATTGCTGCTGCAGGAGCGGGACAAACACATCATTGAGCGCTTCGCCAAGAACCGAAGGCTCATCAGGCGGACGACCGGTGAAGGTCGAAAGATAGATCGGCTTTTTGCGCATGGTGATCGCGGTGACGGTAAAGACCGGGAAATCCTCGACCGAGTTATAATACCCGGTGTGATCGCCATACGGGCCTTCGGGGGCGTATTCATCAAGAGAGACGTAACCCTCCAGCACGATCTCGGCCGTGGCCGGGACCTTGAGCGGGACGGTCTTGCAATCGACCAGTTCGACCTTTTCGCCGCGCAGAAGACCGGCAAACTGATATTCTGACAGGGTATCAGGGACCGGAGTGACCGCCGCAAGAATGGTGCCCGGATCCGCGCCAAGGACGATGGCGGCCGGCAGCGGATCACGCTTTTCCTGTTTCCAGCGGGCATGGTGTTGTGCGCCACCACGATGTTTGAGCCAGCGCATGATCGTCTTATTCTTGCCAAGCACCTGCATGCGATAGATGCCAAGGTTAAAGACATCGCGCTTGTCGCCGCCTTTTTCTCCGGCACTCGGGCCTTGGGTCACGACCAGGGGCCAGGTGATCAGCGGGCCGGGTTCGCCGGGCCAGCAGGACTGCACCGGGATTTGCGACAGATCGACGTCATCGCCTTCAAGGACAATTTGCTGACATGGCGCCTTTGAAACCGTTTTGGGCTTCATTGCCATCACGGTTTTGGCAAGCGGCAGCATCGAAAAGGCTTCGCGGATGCTGGCCGGCGGTTCTGGCTGTTTGAGAAACGCCAGCGTTTCGCCAACTTCACGCAGTTCTTCGGGCTTGCGGTTCATGCCCGCCGCCACGCGATCAACCGTGCCAAACAGGTTTACCAGAACCGGCATGTCGTATTTTTTGCCGTCATCGCCCACGACATTTTCAAACAGAACGGCCGGGCCGCCTTCGGCCAGAAGGCGCGTCTGGATTTCTGTCATTTCAAGGTTGGGGGAGACCGGTTCGGTGACACGGACAAGGCGGCCGGACTTTTCTAGCGCATCCATGAAGTCACGAAGGGATTGATAGGGCATGGCACCTGTCATCTGCAAAGCTTTGAAACCTGATTGCCTTCATACGCCGCGGAGCGGGACGGGACAACCTTGCTGTTATCAAATACGTCATTTGTAACCGGCTTGATCCATCCCTACATGAAGGATCAATGCTGCGCCGCACGGGGATGCATAATTTTGCGGTTTTGGTCTGCGCATCATTTGGTTATACATGGGCAAGGAATTGAGTCGCGTGACCCACAGCACGCGACCTGGCAACTCACCAAAAGCATGAAGGACGCACAGATGGCCAAGTACTGGGTTATCGGGGGCACCTATCAGGATACCGGTTTCGAACAGCCGATTGGCGAAGAAACCAAGATTGGTCCGTTTGGCAGCTTCGAAGAAGCCGAACAGCAGTGGTCGAAAATGGCCTGGCAGTCGGTTGATGACGCGAATTCGCGTTACCGCATTGAACGCCTTGAAGAATACTGGGTTGTTGGTGGCGAATATGAAAGCACCGACTTTGAAAACCCGGTTGGCGGCGAAGAAGAGCGTCACGGTCCGTTCGCAACATTCGGCGATGCGGAAAAAGCATGGTCGAAACTGGCTTGGCAGCATGTTGATGACTGCAACTACCGCTATCGCGTCGTAGAAGGCTAAGCCGGACCAACAAGACATGTTTTCGTTATCTGATGCGCAATTCATCACGGACCCCGTGTTGCGCGAACAGATCGAACAGCATCCACGCGCGCAGGAACTCCTGCGCGCGTTTTTGTATCCCTATGCTGCCCCCGACCATGATTTCCTGTTTCGGGGTGGCGAAGTGATGCCGATTTCTCCGGACGATATTGCAGCACTTACCTTCGGGCGAACACCTGTTCTCGCCGTCGGATCAAACCGCGCACCCGTGCAGCTCAGCCGGAAATTCACCCATCAGAACCTATCGGATGAAATCCCGGTGACCCATGGTTGGCTTAAGCATCATGACATTGTCTATTCAACCCATCTGACGGGCTATGGATCGGTTCCGGCAACACTCGCCCCGTCACCGGGGACGCGCGTGCGTGTTTCGATCACCTGGCTAACACCCCGGCAACTTGCCCACATGCATGTGACGGAATCGGTGCCCGCCCATTACAGCTATCAGCAACTCCACGGCCGTGATCTTGATCTGGACTGTGGCGTGCGGCCGGATCATGTCGGGATGTATCAGTCGGTGCGCGGGCATCTTTTTGATCACGGCGTGGTTTTCGCACTGTCCGCAATCGCAGCCACCGAACGCCGGTTCAAGGCGATCAGCCAATGGGAAATGCTTGCGTACTTTGCCAAACATGCCGGGCAGGGGCTAAGCCCCGCATTCGTCCTGCGGGTGATTGATGATCTGGCGTTTCGCCGATCTGTTGTTGAAGCCGACTAATTCCTATCGGGCAAAAGCTGCCAGATGCGGGTGAACTTGCTGTCGGTGTCTTCGACTGCGACATCGACCGGCACGTCATAGGTTTCAAGTTCGTCGATATTGTGTGTCGGCGCGTATGTCCGGCCCGGATCGGCGAGAATGACCTTTGTGCCCAGGCGGGCCTCGGCCATCAGCCATTGCAAGACGGCATTTGCCATATCCTGCTGATAACAGACATCCCCGGCAAAAATCACATCCCAGCGCTTTTCCGGGGCCGAGGTGCCCACAAGGTTTTCGGTCGTGGTCGGGATTTCAACGCCGTTATGTTTGGCATTGAGCCGGGTGGCGGTAATCGCCACCGGATCGATGTCATTGGCAAGGATCACGGCCGCATCGGCCTGAACGCAGGCAATGGCTTGCATGCCGCCACCGCAGGCGAAATCAAGCACTCGCTTGCCGCGCACCAGTTCCGGGTGATCAAGGATATAGCGCGTGATAGCCTGTCCACCCGGCCAGGCAAAGGCCCAATAAGGCGGCGGGATATCGAGCACGCCCAAAATATCCTCGGTCGCCTGCCAAAGCGGGGTGATATGGGTTGCCAGATACATCTCGATTTCCGGTGCCAAGGGCACCCGGGCCGGTACTGTGAATGTCTCGATCAGATCGGCAAATTGCGGATCATCGACATCGGGTACCAGTGCATCGGCAAAGACATTGTCGCTCATTTGGCGGTTCACCTTGAAAAAGGGGTGTTTTGTTTAAGCGGCCGCAATCAGATGCGAAAGCACGATGGCAACAAGGACCAGCAATCCGTAATCGCGGTTGGACTTGAACCGCTTCAGGCAGTTGGCCGCGTCATCAAGTTTGACGGTGGCAACCTGCCAGCCAAGGTGAATACCAGCAAGCCCGAGCAACACGAAATAGGACCAGTGCAAATCAGCCAGCATGCCCGAAACGCCCAGCAGAAGGGTGGTCATGGTATAGAACCCCTTTGCCCATTTCGGGGTGGCATCGCCCAAGCGCAGTGCCAGTGATTTCAGGCCGATCTTGGCATCGTCATCCTTGTCCTGGTGGGCATAGATGGTGTCATAGCCAAGCGTCCAGAAAAAGCCCGCCGCATACAAGGCAATCGCGGCCGGTTCGACAGTGCCGGTCACCGCTGCCCAGCCAACCAGCGCCCCCCAGTTAAAGGCCAGACCAAGACAGGCCTGCGGCCAATAGGTGATCCGCTTCATGAACGGATAGGTGATGATGATCGGGATCGAACAGATGCCGACAATGATCGCCTCAATGCGGAACTGCACCAGAATGCCAAGCCCCAGCAACATCATGAAACCAAGGAACAGCAAGGCCTGCCAGACTTTGACCTGACCACTTGGCAGCGGGCGGGTGGTGGTGCGTTCGACCTGACCATCAAAATTGCGATCCGCCAGATCGTTGATCACGCAACCAGCGCCGCGCATGATCACGGCCCCAACCCCGAACAGGGCCATCATGATGACGATTTGCTTGGCGCTGATATCATCAGACAAGCCACCTGCCATGGCGGTGGACCACCAGCAGGGCAGCAACAAAAGCCAGGTGCCAATCGGGCGATCAAGGCGCAGCAGTTTCAGATAGGGCCGCACAGGTCCCGGCATGAAGCGATCAATCCAGCCATCCTGTGGCATATCGTTTTTGGACGTCTGTATTGGCTGGTTGACCTGTGTCATAATTGGCCTATCTGATAAAAAACTTTTTCAAGATGCCGTAAAACGGCTTTGGGGACTTTTATGACCGCTGATGCCACGCGTGCCCGCCAACGCCTTTTCGTTCGTGATCCTATCATGGCCGATAGCGAAATCGAACTTGCGCCTGAACAGTCTCATTACCTCGAACATGTCATGCGCCTCAAGCCCGGAACGCCGGTAAAAATTTTTAACGGCCTGGACGGGGAGTGGCTTGGCACGATCAGCGCGCTTCGCAGGAAGAAGGGCAGTGTCACTGCCGAGCGCCGATTGCGTGATCAGGGCACCGAGGTCGGGCCGACTCTTGTCTTTGCACCGATCAAAAAACAACGGCTTGATTTCCTGATTGAAAAATCGGTCGAGCTTGGGGTTGAAAGATTGCAGCCGGTCATCACCCAGCATGGCATCACCGACAAGGTCCGTCTTGATCGTTTGCAGTCACAGGTTATCGAGGCGGCCGAACAGTGCGAGCGCCTGACTGTGCCTGAGGTTTGCGAACCTGTGCGTCTTCTGGACTGGGTCGCAAATGTGCCGGAAAATCACCATCTGCTGTTTTGTGATGAAACCGGTTCCGGGTCACCAATTGGTGAAGTGCTAAGTCAACTATTGGCAAAGGGCTCTGGCTCGTTTATCGACAATATCAATGTTGTTAACCATGCAATCGTGATTGGACCCGAGGGCGGCTTTAGCGCCGACGAACTTGAACGTATCCGCAAACAGCCTTTTGCAACGCCTGTTAGTCTCGGTCCGCGTATCCTGCGTGCCGAAACGGCCGCAATCGCAGCTTTGACCGTATTTCAGGATCGTATCGGCGATTGGTCGCACCGACCCGTTGCGAGAGATTAGGGGAAGCCCTTATGACTGTCAGCGCCTCCACTGGTGACAGCCCGGTTATTGAAAGCCGGCGCCAGCTCGTCGAATGGTTTGAGTCCGGCTGTACGCCGAAAAAGGACTGGGCCATCGGCACCGAACACGAAAAATTCGCCTATACCCGCGATGATCTGCGCCCCATCCCCTATGAAGGGGAACGCGGGGTTAAAATGCTGCTCAATGCCCTTGCCAAACATTATGACTGGGAACCGGTCATCGAGAACGGCAATGTCATTGCGCTGACCAAGGACAAATGTTCCGTATCCCTCGAGCCCGGTGGGCAGATCGAGCTTTCCGGTGCGCCGCTTAAAAACATTCACCAGACATGTGGTGAAGTGCACACGCACCTGCACGAAGTGCGCGAGATTTGCGACGGTCTTGGTATTGATATGCTCGGCGTCGGTCACAATCCGAAATGGAAGCGTGAAGACATCCCGTGGATGCCCAAGGGGCGCTACAAGATCATGGGTGAATACATGCCCAAGGTCGGAAACCTTGGTCTGGACATGATGCTGCGGACCTCGACCATTCAGGTCAATCTCGACTTCAGTTCTGAGACCGACATGGTCAAGAAATTCAAAACCTCGCTGGCGCTTCAGCCGGTGGCGACCGCCCTGTTTGCGGCATCCCCGTTTGTTGATGGCAAGCCAAGCGGCTTCCTGTCGGCACGTTCGAACGTCTGGACCGATACCGATCCGGATCGCTGCGGCATGTTGCCGTTTGTGTTTGAAGACGGTTTTGGCTTTGAACGGTACGTTGACTACATGCTCGATGTGCCGATGTATTTCGTCTATCGCGACGGCAAGTATCTTGATGCGTCGGGCAAGTCGTTCCGTGATTTCATGGACGGCAAGCTTGATGTCGTGCCGGGCGAACGTCCAACCATGAATGACTGGTCCGATCACATGACCACCGCCTTCCCGGAAGTGCGTCTTAAGAAGTTCCTTGAAATGCGCGGGGCTGATGGTGGCCCGTGGAAGCGCATCTGTGCGCTGCCGGCCCTTTGGGTTGGTCTGCTTTATGATGACGCGGCCCTTGACGCCGCATGGGATCTGGTCAAGGACCTGTCGGTTGCTGAACGCGAAGCGCTGCGCAATGACGTTCCCCGCACGGCCCTTGCCACCCCGTTCAAGAACGGCACGGTTCAGGATCTTTCAAAGGAAGTTCTGGCAATTGCCCGGCAGGGCCTGAAAAACCGTGGCCGCATGGATGGCTATGGCGATGACGAAAGCCACTTCCTTGACAGCCTTGATGACGTCGCGCAAAGCGGCCGGACCCTGGCAGAGGAATTCCTTGATAAGTATGAAACCGAATGGAACGGATCGGTTGATCCGCTGTTCAAGGAATATGCCTATTAAGGTCGCATCAGAATTCGCACAAAAAGGGCAGTGAAATCACTGCCCTTTTTCATGTCTGCAGATCACATTTTTTGCGGTTTACTGTGCAGCCTGACCAAGCCGGGCTTGGGCGGCAAACCATTGGTCGATGGCTTCGACCTGATCAGGCTGCATCCCGATGCCAAGCTTGGTCCTGCGCCACAGAACATCTTCTGCGTTACACGCCCATTCATTGGCCATCAGGTAGTGGAGTTCAGCTTCATACAGGCTCGGGGTAACTTCTGCCCCCAACTCATCCAGTGATGCTGCGCTGCCGATGATTTCTGTAACCGCTGTGCCGTAGCTTCGCACAAGGCGATAGAGCAATGCGTCAGGCAACCAGCCATAGCGTGCCCTGGCCTTGGCAAGGAACGCCTCAAAGTCGCCGTCTGGCATATCGCCGCCGGGCAGAACCGCATTGGCTGTCCAGTCGTTTGCATCATTGCCCAGAACCGGGGCCAGCTTTTGCATCGCATGTTCGGCTAGCCTGCGATAGGTGGTGATCTTGCCGCCATAGATCGACAGGATCGCGGCAGTGTTGCCGGTATCGCCGGTATCAAGATCAAACACGTAGTCGCGGGTTACTGCCGACGCATTGGTGTTCTTGTCATCATAAAGCGGGCGGACACCGGAATAATCCCAAACCACGTCCTTGCGGCCAAGCGGCTTGTCCAGATAGCCATTCACCAGATCAAGCAGATAGTCGACTTCCTGATTGCTGATTTTGACCTGTGCCGGGTCGCCATTATAGGCAACATCGGTGGTCCCGATCAGGGTGTAATCCTGCTGATAGGGGATGGCAAAGGCAATGCGCCCATCGCCATTCTGGAAGATATAGCAATGATCATGGTCATGAATGCGCGGCACGACAATGTGGCTGCCCTTGACCAGTCGAAGACCGGCAGCCTTTTGGCCAAGTCCGGCATTTTCGACCATCTCGGTCACCCACGGCCCGGCAGCATTGACCACTGCTTTAGCCTGAACCGATTGGGGTGTGCCATCAGGGCCGATCAGTTCTGCATTCCAGTGATCATGATGACGCACCAGTGAGGCGCATTTGGTCCGGGTGCGGATTTCTGCACCACGTGCCTGTGCGTCTTGTGCGTTCAAAACCACAAGTCTGGCATCATCAACCCAGCAATCGGAATAGGAAAAACCGCCGGCAAAGTCGGATTTCAACGGTTCGCCTTCGGGCGTGCCCTTAAACGAAACCGCACGTGAGCCCGGCAGACGTTTGCGTTTTGCCAGATGGTCATACAGGAACAACCCGGCACGCAGCATCCATTTTGGACGCAGGCCCTTGTGATGGGGCAGAACAAACGTCAATGGCCAGATGATATGCGGGGCGGCAGTCAAAAGAACTTCGCGTTCCTGAAGGGCTTCACGCACCAGTCGGAACTCGTAATGTTCAAGATAGCGAAGACCGCCATGGATCAGTTTGGTCGAGGAGGAAGAGGTGGCCGAGGCAAGGTCGCGCTGTTCGACCAAAAGAACAGAAAGTCCGCGACCGGCGGCATCACGGGCAATACCAGCCCCGTTAATGCCGCCGCCAACGACCAGAAGGTCGTATGTTTTGGTCACGTCAGATCACCTTTTTACGCAGGTAAGCTGAGATGGCTTCGCCAATAATGACCAGGCCAATGATTGCCAGCAGGATCGTGGCAACCGTTTGCCAGGCAAAGGTATCAATCGCGCCTTGAAGGATGATGCCGATACCGCCAGCCCCGACCAGCCCCAGAACCGTACTTTCACGCAGGTTGATGTCCCAACGCAGAATGGATACGGCAAAGAAGGTCGGCATGACTTGCGGAATGACGCCATACACCAGAATCTTGAAGCGCGATGCGCCAACGGATTCCAGGGCCTCGATCGGTGCACGGTCGATTTCCTCAATCGCCTCGCCCAGCAATTTGCCAAGGAAGCCAAGCGATCGGAAAATAATCGCCAGAATACCGGCCAGAACACCCGGTCCGAACACAGCGACAAACAGCAGTGCCCAGATGATGGTATTGACCGAACGCGACGACACCAGAATGAACCGGCCAAGCCACAGCGTGAAACGGTTCGGGGTGGTGTTCTGTGCCGCGATCAAGGCAATCGGCAGAGACATGAATACCGCAAAGAAGGTCGCAATCGTCGCGATATTGACGGTTTCAAGCAACGTCCAGCCGATTTCCTGCCAACCTTCAAGCGATGGCGGGAACATGCGGGCAAACAGATCGCCCATTTGGGCCGGGGCATCCCAAAGCCATGGCCAGATGACATTGATCGTGGAAAGCGACCAGACAACGGCGAGTGCGACCAGTGCGGTCAGGCCGTAACGCCGCCAGCGCTCCTTGGTGGTGTAGCGGGACCATTCGCGATTGGCGATTGCTTCCGGTCCGGTAGGTTGGGTGGTGGCTACCATAGGTTCCTCCTGATCCGGCCGCTGATGGCCTCGCTGACAAGGATCACACCGATGATGCAAAGGGTGATCGCCAGCGCAAAGTCATAGTCGTAACGCCCGAAGGCATTAAGAAGGGTCGATCCGATACCGCCTGCACCAACGATGCCAACAATGGCAGACGCGCGCAGGTTGCTATCAAGCTGATAGATCGAAAGACCGATCTGACGGGGCATGATTTGCGGAATCACAGCATATAGAAGGGAGACAAATGTCGCCCCGCCGGCAGCCCGGATCGCCTCGACCTGACCCCAGTCGATTTCCTCGATCCGTTCGGCCAGCATTTTGGCAACGAACCCGATGGAATAGACCGTAAGCGTCAGGATGCCCGCCAGCGGGCCAAAGCCGACGGCTTTGACAAACAGGATGGCGACAATGACCGGATGGAAGGAACGCGCAACAATGATGACGCCACGCCCGATGGTATAAAGCCATTTGGGCGCGATGTTTGATGCGGACGCAAAGGCAATCGGAACGCTGAGCGCCAGACCAAGCAGGGTTGAGACGATGGCGATCTTGATGCTTTCCATAAAGCCGTCAAACAGCAACTCGCCGCGCAGGAAGCTTGGCGGGAAGGCGCCCTTGAAGATACGGATAGCACGCGGGACACCGTCCTGAATACGCTCCCAGTCGAATGGCAGGGACGTTAATGCCCACCATACATAGGCCGCAACCGCCACCAGAATGCCCCAGCGCAACACGGGGTTGGCAATAAAGGGGGGCTTCTTCCAGGTGCGGCTGCGGCCCGTTGATTGAACGGTGCTGCTCATCGTGCCGCGACCTCGCGCAGGTGATTGCTGCTTTCGGCACCACCGCGTTCTTCGGCCGGCACACCGGCATAGATTTCGTCCATCGCGTCATTGTTCAGGTCAACCGGCTCGCCATCGAAAATGATGCGGCCAAAGCGCATGCCAACGATACGCTGGGTATATTCCTTGGCTTCGTTGACGTTATGAATGTTGATCAGAACCGGCAGGTGCAGCTCGGATGCGAGCGCGCGCAGCAGTTCCATGATCTGACGGGATGTTTTCGGATCAAGCGATGCGGTCGGTTCATCGGCCAGCAAGATTTCAGGTTCCTGCATCAGGGCGCGGACAACACCAACACGCTGGCGTTCACCGCCAGACAGTTCATCAGCCCGTTTGTCGGCATAATGGGCGATGCCGACGCGTTCCATCAAATGGAAGGCGCGATCAATGTCTTCCTGCGGATATTTGCGCGTCACGGCGCGCCATGCCGGCAGATAGCCCAGACGACCGGACTGGACGTTTTCCATGACCGTCAGACGGTCAATCAGGTTAAAGCCCTGAAACACCATGCCGATACGGCGACGTGCCAGACGCAGCGCCTTGCCTTCAAGGCTGGTCAATTCAGTACCATTAAGTTCGATGGAGCCCGAAGACGGTTCTACAAGGCGGTTGATACAGCGCAGCAGGGTACTTTTACCCGCGCCTGACGCACCAATAATGGAAACAACACTCTCGCCCGGGACTTCAAGGTTCAGGTTCTTCAACACTGCCTTTTCGTCGCCATAGCGTTTTACAAGTTCTTTGATACGCAGCATTGCGTTACCCCGAATAATATGGGTGGCACAGGGCCTGCCAAGGCAGGCCCTGCAAAGTTCGGATCGATTGGAAAGTCAGGAATTACTTCAGGTTGTCCGGGGTGTATTTGACACCGTTGGCAGCCTGAATTTCGCGGATAACCGCCCAGTCATCCTGATAGGTGATCGGCAAAAACTTCGAGACACCTTTGAATTCTTCACCAAGGGCGGTGCCCTTCATGTCGAAGGTAAAGAAGGCTTCCTTGATCTTTTCGACCAGTTCCGGCGCAAGGTTGTGGGCATAGTTAAACGAAGTGGTCGGGAAAGGCTTGCTTTCGTAGATGATTTTAACTTCGTTCGGATCATAAAGATCGCGCTGGGCCATACGTTCGACAACTTCCGAGGCAACCGGGGCTGCGTCATAGTCACCGGCAACAACGCCTAGGATCGACTGGTCGTGCGAACCGGAATAGACAACTTCGTAATCCTGTTCCGGAACAACGCCCTGACCCGGAAGCAGTGCGCGCGGTGCCAGGTTGCCCGAGTTCGAGGTCGGCGAGGTATGCGCAACGCGTTTGCCTTTGAGGTCCTCGACCTTGTCGATGCCGCTGTCGGTACGGGTGTAAAGCTGAAGCGTATAGCCAAAACGACCATCATCGGCCCCCATCAGGGCAAACGGAACGGCGCCGGCAAGGTTCACGGCAAACGGGGTCGGGCCGGTCGAGAAGCCGGCAACGTGCAGGCGACCTGAACGCATGGCTTCGACTTCTGCCGAGTTAGACTGAACCGCAAAGAAGTGCACGTCTTTGCCGGTAACGTCTTCAAGATGCTGCAGGAACGGGTCCCAGATGTCGGCATACACGGCCGGGTCTTCGACCGGGGTATAAGCGAATACTAGGGTGTCGGGATCAACAAGCTGATCTGCGGCCGGGGCATCAGCAACAAGATCACCATCCATGTCGCAATAAATCGGATCAAGATCGCCGCGCGCGATGCAGTCATCTGTTGCGGCGGCCGGGGTGGATGCCATGCCGACCATGCCGATTGCGGCAAGGAGGGTGGTCAGTTTTAAACTGTCGGTTTTTTTCGGATGTGAAAACACTGGTTTTGAACCTTTCTTCCCTGTGACTGACGGTTTTCCGCCATTTTAAGTGTGGTTTTGTTGTTTTTATTGTTGCTTTAACCAACATTATGAATTTGAAAAAGTTGGAAAATCAACACAAAACTGTAACAAAACGTTTCGGTCAAGGTTGCTAAGATGGCTGTCTTCGGCACAAAACCGGCGATAATTGAGGGGGGATGTGGCTTTGCGTTTAGGAAAAAAAGAGCGTCAGCAACGTATTCTGCAAGAGTTACAAGTTCACCCCCATGTGAGAGTTGCCACACTTGCAGAACGATTCGACGTTGCAACCGAAACCATTCGCCGCGATCTTGATGCGCTGAGCAGCGATGGCCTGATCAAACGCGAGTTCGGTGGGGCATCGGCACGCCCCATGGGCCATCAGCCTGACTTGGCAGAACGCCAGCTTTCTGCCGTTGCCGGGTTTGAGCGGATTGGCATGCTGGCCGCCGATATGGTGCGGTCCGGCGATGTCGCGATGATCGATGCCGGATCAACCGTGGCCCAGATTGCGCCGTTTCTGGCAGCCCGCACGACAAAGCTGTCGCGCACCTTTCTGACCAACTGCTATGCGGTGGTGCATGGTATGGCCGAGCTTGCCGACCATGATGATGTCCTGATGTGTCCGGGGCAGTTTGATCGACGGGAAAACGCCGTCTATGGCAATGACACCATCGAATATCTGCGTCGTTTCCATGCCAATATCGCCTTTATCGGTGCATCGGGCATATCCCGACAGGGATTTAGCGACGTCAATCGCCGGGCGGTGGCCGTTAAGCGCGCCATGATGGAACGCTCCGATGAAACATGGCTGATGGTGGATCATACGAAGTTTGATCAACGCTATCTGGAAAACGTTGCGCCGCTCGAAGAACTTACCGGCATCATTACCGACCGCCAGCCGGAGCCGGAATTCGCATCCCAGCTTGAACGCGCGGGCATACGGCTTTTGGCATGGCGTGATGACCTTCAATAGGTTGCCTGCATCACCTGATCAACTTTGAAAATAAGATTTGTTCGCAATTGAGTTTGCGTTCCCCCGGATTTCAAACCATATTCCGTGCGCAACATATCAAAGTGTTGCATGCCGGGTTCCCGCCCCGGTCAGTTTGTTTCTGACACGGAGGATTTTGATCGTGACCAATTCAGTGACCACCCGTACCGAACAAGACACCATGGGCGAAATTGATGTGCCCGCCGATCGGTATTGGGGGGCGCAAACCCAGCGATCCAGACAGAATTTCCGCATTGGTGGTGAACGCATGCCCGATGCCCTGATCAAGGCGTTCGGTGTTCAGAAACTCGCAGCTGCGCGCGCCAATGCCGCCCTTGATAATCTTGATCCGGAACTGGCCAAGGCGATTGAAGCCGCCGCCACCGAGGTGGCCGAAGGCAAGCTTCTGGATCATTTCCCGTTGGTTGTCTGGCAAACCGGATCGGGCACCCAGACCAACATGAATACGAACGAAGTGATCGCCAACCGGGCGTGCGAGATCCTTGGCAAGCCGATGGGCAAGCGTGAACCGGTGCATCCCAACGATCACGTTAATCGCGGGCAGTCATCCAATGACAGCTTCCCGGCCGCGATGCATATCGCCGCCGTGGTCGAGATCGAAGAAAAGCTCAAACCCGCTCTTAAGCATCTGCGCATGACCCTTGATGCCAAGGTCGAAGCCTTTGACGACATCGTCAAAATTGGCCGTACCCACATGCAGGACGCGGTGCCCCTGACCCTTGGACAGGAATTTTCCGGTTATGCCGCGCAGATCGCGCTGGGGCTGGATCGGATCGAAGATGCGCTTAAGCGCCTTCGCAAACTGGCACAGGGCGGCACCGCCCTTGGCACCGGTTTGAATGCGCCGGATGGTTTTGACGTCGAATTTGCCAAACAGGTTTCAAAAATCACCGGGCTTGAGTTTGAGACGGCCGAAAACAAGTTCGAGGCGCTGGCTGCCCATGATGCCTGTGTTGAGATGTCGGGTGTTTTGAATGTGCTGGCGACGTCGCTGATGAAAATCGGGAATGATATTCGCCTGCTGGGGTCCGGTCCGCGCTGTGGTCTGGGGGAGCTTGTCCTGCCGGCCAATGAACCCGGATCATCCATCATGCCGGGCAAGGTCAACCCGACCCAGGCCGAGGCGCTTACCATGGTTTGCGCGCAGGTGATGGGCAATCATGTGGCGGTTACGGTTGGCGGATCAAACGGCCATCTCGACCTGAACGTGTTCAAGCCGGTGATCATTTATAATCTGCTGCAATCGGTGCGCCTGATTTCTGATGCGTCGGTCAGTTTTGCTGATAATTGCATTGCCGGTCTTGAGGCCGATCAGGAAAAGATTGATCACTATGTCGAACAAAGCCTGATGCTGGTGACCGCCCTGGCGCCGCATATTGGCTATGACAATGCCGCTGCGGTCGCCAAAAAGGCGCACAAGGACCGCAGCAGCCTTAAAGAAGCCTGCATCGCGCTTGGTTTCTTGGATGGTGATCGCTTTGACGAGCTGGTTCAGGCGCGCGACATGATTTGACCAAACTATAAGACGTTAGTCCAAAACAGAGTGCCCGCAATGATCAATGTCATTGCGGGTATTGTTTGAATCGGGCATATCCAACCCATGATCATGCACAAACACCATAACCGCCAAGTTGGTGGTCTGTCGCTCCGCCGTGTCGTTCAGACATGGCTGGTGGCGTTTATCGTTTTGTTTGCGGGTGTCACCCAGTCCGGTGTGATCCCGGCATTGCTCAGCGGCCAGGCCAGTGGCATTTCAGCGGCGTCAGCCGCGGAAATTGCGCCGGGTGGTGATTATCTTCTGATTTGTACGCCTGCGGGCATCAAGATGGTCTCGGTTGATAAGCTTGATGGTGTGGTGGCTTCTGACGCATCCGGGCAATCTGACGAGATGCCCGCCCACGCGTTTTGCCCGCTTTGTGCAAACCATCACGGGGCGATGGCGGCGATCGAACTGCCTTACAACGCACCGGTTGCTGTGACCCATGATGTCAGCTTTGCGACGGCGATCATATTGGCAGCGGGCAACGGTGTTCCGCGCATTCGCCATTCCCGCGCACCGCCGGTTTCCATCTGATTTCAAAGACCAATCAAAACACGATTACTGAAATCGCAGACCTGCACACAGGCTGCTTGAAGGATGGACCATCATGAAAAAGCTTTTTGCAATTGTTGCGACCCTGGCGTCGCTGTTCGTCGTCACCAACGCCTTTGCGGCCGATATCGAAATCAAGGATGCCTGGGCCAAGGCATCCAAGGGCATGGTACGCAATGGCGCGGCCTTCTTTGATGTCGTAAACCATGGCGGTATGGATCGTATTGTTGGTGTGCGCAGTGATCTTTCGGATCGCACCGAACTGCATACCCACATCATGGAAAACAACGTCATGAAAATGCGTGAAGTGCAGGGCGGTGTTGAAGTGCCGATGCACGGGACGGTTAATTTCAAACCGGGTGGCTATCACGTCATGTTCATTGGCCTGAACGAGGCGCTTGAAGAAGGTCAGAAAATCGACATCACGCTTGAGTTTGAAAAAGCTGGTGACGTGCCGGTGACCATTGATGTGCTCAACACCATGTCCATGGGCCCGAAAGGTGGCGCTGGCATGAACCATGGCAACATGAAACATGATGAGAGTGGACATGGTTCAGGCCACGGCGAAGGCAAGATGAAAATGAACAGCAACTAAGAGTTCGTTGTTCTGGAATATCAAAAAGGGGGATGGTTTGCGCCGTCCCCCTTTTTTCGTCATGATGGGCAAAACAAACGACGTGGTTACAGGGAGCCCATCATGTCAGACGAAATCACCATCGACGATTTGATCGCCAAGCTTGACCTGCAACCGCATCCAGAAGGCGGCTATTACGCCGAGACGTTCCGGGCGTTTGAAACCTGTAATCCCGGTAACCGGTATCTTGGTGTGCGCAGCACGGGGACCGCGATCTATTATCTCCTGACGCCTGATACCTTTTCGGGCATGCATATCCTGACCAGTGACGAGATTTTCCATCACTATCTCGGCGATGCGGTCGAGCAGCTTCAGCTGTTTGAAGATGGCACGCATCGGAAGGTGGAAATTGGCAAGGATCTGCTGGCGGGGCAAAAGCCACAAATGATCGTGCCCAAAAATGTTTGGCAGGGTGCGCGCCTTAAGCCGGGGGCCAAGTTTGCGCTTCTGGGCTGTACCGTTGCGCCGGGCTTTGATTTTGCCGATTTCTCGATGGGCAAACGCGCGGCGCTGAGCGCAAAATGGCCAGCGGCGTCTGAGATGATTACGGCATTGACGCGTGACTGATTCTCGGGCGATATCGTCCTGACACCAACCGAGAGTTGGCAGTGCCAATTCTTGCGCTACCCCGAAATACAGGATTTGCCCCATGCAGTTCGATACCTGGCTTCTGTTTGCCGGGGCGGCAATCGCATTGGCGATGGCGCCCGGCCCCAATAACCTTCTCGCAATCTTTAATGGTGCGCGTTATGGCGTGTCGTCTGCGGCCGTGGGTGGTATTGGCCGTGTTGTGGCGTTTATCCTGATGATCTCGATCACGGCTGCCGGGCTTGGTGTTGTGCTTGCCGCCAGTGAAACGGCCTTCTTTGTAATTAAATGGGGCGGGGCGGTTTATCTGGTATGGCTTGGTATCAAAAGCTGGTTTGCCAAGGTTAACGATGACGGGAACGTTGCAGGTCAGATGGCCCTGATGGAAAACCCGGGGCCCTTCAAGCTCGCCAAGACGGAGTTCCTCACTGCGGTGGGCAATCCGAAGGCGATCCTGATTTTTACCGCTTTCTTCCCGCAGTTCCTTGATCCGACTGAGGCCTATGGCCAGCAGTTCCTGGTCATGGGCGTGACCTTCATTACGATGGAAGTCAGCGTTTTGCTGGGCTACGGGCTGTTGGGCGGGCAGGTCAAAGGTTTGATCAAGTCAGCACGCCATATGCGTGTTCTTAATCGTGTATCAGGATCGCTTCTGGTCGGGGCTGGTGTCTTGCTGGCGCTGACCGACCGGTCACGGACGGCGGCCTAGTTTCAGAAACATTCATCCAGAAGTGCGCAGGGGCGCAGCTTTGTGAAAAGCGCGCCCCCTTGCTCCCTTGTCTACCTGGAAAACCTTTTAGGCCCTCCGGGCGATCGCCTGTTGTCAGGCGATTTCTTCGACCCGATGACACGCCACTTCGCGGCCCTCGAAATTGCGCAGTTCCGGGCGGACTTTTGCGCATTCCTCGGTTGCGAACGGGCAGCGTTTATGGAACGCACAGCCCGATGGCGGGTTGATCGGTGATGGCAGTTCGCCCGTCAGTGGCTCTGCCTTCACACGTTGTGTCGGATCGATCTTTGGTGCCGATGCCAGAAGCGCCCGCGTGTAAGGGTGCAGCGGCTTGGCAAAGATTTCGTCAGTCGGTCCCTTTTCAGCGACGCGACCGAGATACATTACCAAGACGTCATCTGCAATATGTCTGACGACAGAAAGATCATGCGAGATGAAAACATAGGCGACATTCATTTCTTCCTGCAGGTCCATCATCAGGTTGAGAACCTGTGCCTGCACCGAAACGTCAAGGGCTGAAACCGGCTCGTCAGCAACGATGACTTTCGGTTCAAGGATCAGGGCGCGCGCGATGGCGATACGCTGACGCTGGCCACCGGAAAACATATGCGGATAACGCTGATAGAATTCCGGGCGCAAACCAACTTTCGCCATGGTGGCACGCACGCGTTCTTCGCGCTCCTTGCGGCCCAGGCTATCCATGTTCAGAAGAACCGGCTCGGCCAGGATCTGCCCGACCTTTTTACGCGGGTTCAGCGACCCGTAGGGGTTCTGGAAGATCATCTGAACCGTACGGCGGAACTGCTTGGCTTCCTTGTCAGACAGGTCGCCGACTTCGTTGCCGTTGAGTTTGAGCGCGCCCGAGGTCGGCTTTTCAATCAGGGTCAGCTGACGGCCAAGCGTCGATTTCCCGCAGCCAGATTCACCGACAACCGCAAGGGTCTTTTGTGCTTCGAGTGTGAAGGACACGCCATCAAGTGCCTTGACGGCGGCATTGGGTTTGCCCAGGCCACGATTAACTTCGTAGTGGCGGACAAGATCATCGGATTCCAGAAGCGGAACACCGGGTTTGGCATCCAGAAAACTCATTACACAGTCTCCCCGGTGGTCATGCCAGTCGGCTGGCCCTGATCATTTAGCGGATAGAAGCAGCGCACATCGCGGCCCTTGAAGTCGGAAACTTCCGGGCGCGCCTTAACACAGCTTTCATTGGCATAACGGCAACGCGGTGCCAGCAGGCAACCTGCCGGGCGGTCATATTGACCGGGAACCACGCCGGGGATGGTCCGAAGCCTGTCATGGCCTTCGGAACGTTCCGGCAGGGCTTCGAGCAACGCCTGGGTATAGGGGTGGCGTGGTGCGGCGAAGATGCTGTCAGCCGGGCCACTTTCAAACAGCTGACCGGCATACATGACCTGAATACGGTTGGCGGCTTCCGACACCAGTGCCAGATCATGGGTGATCAGCAAAAGACCCATATCGCTGTCTTCCTGAAGCTTCAGCAACAGGTCGATGATCTGGGCCTGAATGGTGACATCCAGGGCCGTGGTCGGTTCATCGGCAATCAGAAGGCGCGGGTTGCACGCAATCGCCATGGCAATGACGATACGCTGGCTCATGCCGCCGGAAAGCTGATGCGGATAGGCCGTCATGCGCGACTTCGGGTCGGGAATGCCGACCTGATTAAGCAGATCAAGCGTGCGTTCACGGCGCTGCTTCTTGTTGCCGCCCTCATGGACCTTAAGGGCCTCCATGATCTGGGCTTCGACCGTGAAGCACGGGTTAAGGGCCGACATCGGATCCTGAAAGATCATGGCAATGTCTTTGCCCGTGATCTCGCGGCGACGTTTGGCCGGCATGTTCAGAAGATCCTGACCATCAAAGGTCAGGGCATCTGCACTCACGCGACCGGGAAAATCGATCAGACCCATGACAGCAAGCGATGACACCGACTTGCCCGAGCCCGATTCACCGACGATGCCAAGCACTTCACCGCGATCAACGGAATAGCTTACGGAATCAACAGCACGAAACGGCTTGTCTTCGGAGCCGAACTCGACTGTCAGGTTTTTTACTTCGAGAAGAGCCATGACTTACCGTTTCATCTTGGGATCAAGGGCATCGCGCAGGCCATCACCCATCAGGTTGAAGGCAAGCACGGTGACAAGGATGCAAAGGCCGGGGAAGGTTATCACCCACCAAGCCGAACCCACGAATTCACGGGCTTCGGACAGCATGGTGCCCCATTCCGGCAGCGGCGGCTGCGCACCAAGGCCAAGGAAGCCAAGGGCGGCAGCGTCAAGGATCGCACTCGAAATACCCAGCGTACCCTGAACGATCAGCGGGGCCATGCAGTTCGGCAGGATATTGACGAACATCTGGCGGATATGACCGGCACCGGCAATCTGCGATGCGATGACATATTCCTTGTTGAGTTCGGATACAACCGACGCACGGGTCAGACGCACATAGTGCGGCAACTGGACAATCGCGATCGCCAGCATGGCATTTTCAAGACCCGGGCCGAGGATGGCAACAATCGCAAGCGCCATGATCAGGCTGGGCAGGGCCAGCATGATGTCCATCAGGCGCATGACGCCGACTTCAACCCAGCCGCGGAAGTAACCGGCAACCATGCCAAGCACGATGCCCGAAATCATCGACAGGATGACAACCGCCACACCGATCGAAACCGACAACTGGGCGCCATGGATCAGGCGCGACAGGATGTCACGACCCACCGCATCGGTACCTAGAATGTAACGGGGATCGGCACCTTCCATCCAGATGGGCGGTTTCAGGAACGCGGTACGGTCCTGTGCGATCGGATCAAACGGTGCAATCCACTGGGCGGTCAGGGCCAGAAACAGAATGATCGCAATGACGATCAGACCGGCGAATGCGCCGCGGTTCTTTTTGAAATAGTCCCAGGTTTCGCGCAGCGGGCTCGGCGGTGCGCCGATTGGCTCAACGGCTGCTTCGGCAGTATTGGGTGCCGGGACTGCGGACGGGGTGGTATTCTCGCTCATCTTTCGCAGCTCCCTTAACGCTTATACCGGATACGGGGATTCACAATCCCGTACAGCAGATCAACGATCAGGTTCACAGCCATGACGAGGAAGGCAATCATCAGAATGCCGCCCTGAATGGTCGGATAGTCGCGCCGGTTCATGGCTTCGATGATCCATTTGCCAATGCCCGGCCACGAGAAAATCGTCTCGGTCAGGATGGCACCCGCCAGCAGCACACCGACCTGCAGGCCAATCACGGTGATCACCGGGATCAGGGCATTGCGCAGGGCATGCACCATAATGACGCGGATCGGGGCCAGACCTTTGGCGCGGGCAACGCGGATATATTCCTCGCCCAGCACTTCAAGCATTGAGGAGCGCGTCATACGGGCAATCACCGCCATCGGGATGGTGCCCAAGGCAATGGTGGGCAGGATCAGGTGGCTAACGGCGCTGGAAAAAGCTCCTTTTTCGCCACTTAACAGGCTGTCGATCAGCATGAAACCGGTGACCGGTTCAAAGAAATACATGACTGACAGGCGCCCGGAGACCGGCGTCCAGCCCAAGCTGGTCGAAAAGAACATGATCAAAAGAAGCGCCCACCAGAAGATCGGCATCGAATACCCGGTAAGGGAAATCGACATCGTCAGGTGATCAATCCATTTGCCACGGTTGATCGCGGCAAGAACGCCCAGTGGAATGCCGAGTATGACTGCAAACAGGATGCCCATCAGGGCCAACTCGACTGTTGCCGGGAAGAGCGTCAGGAATTCATCGATAACCGGTTTTTTGGTAACAAAGGATTTACCAAGATCGCCCTGGAAAACACCCATCAGGTAATCGAAATACTGGACAATTATCGGCTGGTCAAAGCCGTATTGTGCCTGAAGTTCTGCGTATCTTTCCGCATCGACACCGCGTTCACCGGCCAACATCAAAATTGGGTCGCCGGGAATAAGGCGGATCAGGAAAAATACCAGAAGGGTGACACCGAAGAAGGTCGGGATGATGTCCCCCAAACGGCGAAACAGGAATCCTAGCATGCCATCGGGCCTTTTTATCTCCGGGCGGTTGATCCGTCCGGATGTCTCTCTCTTTTACGAAACTGCAAAGAGGCCCGGAAAACCGGGCCTCTCTGACTAGATTTTGGTGCGCTTACTCAGCGAGATCTACACCATAGAAGATGTGACCACCGAACGGATCGATCTTGTAGTCAACAACTTCGTTGCGAACCGGCTCGAAAACGATCGAGTGTGCGATGGTTGCCCACGGTGCTTCACGTTTGAAGACGACCTGTGCTTCCTCGTACAGACGGGTACGCTCGAGAACGTCCGACGTGGTTTTTGCCTGCTGAATCAGGTTTTCAAACTCGTCATTGCACCACTGTGCACGGTTTGCCTGACCAACTGCATCACAACCCAGAAGGACTGCCAGGAAGTTGTCGGGGTCGCCGTTGTCACCGGTCCAGCCGAGCATGAAGGTACCCTGTTCACCTTTTTTGGTGCGCTCAAGGTATTCGCCCCACTCGTAGGAAACGATTTCGGCATTCACACCAATCGCTGCCCAGTCAGCCTGAACGAGTTCAGCCATACGGCGTGCGTTCGGGTTGTAAGGACGCTGAACCGGCATGGCCCAGATGTCGGTGGTGAAGCCGTCCGGATAACCAGCTTCTGCCAGCATGGCTTTGGCTGCTTCCGGATCATACGGATCGTCAACGGTGTCGTTGTTGTAAGACCAGATGGTCGGCGGAAGCGGGTTTTTCGCGGCAGAACCGGCACCCTGATAAACACCTTCGATGATGGCGTCCTTATTGATCGCCATGTTCAGTGCTTTACGAACCTTCGGATCGGTGAACGGTTCTTTCTGGGTGTTGTAACCCAGATAACCAACGTTCAGACCTTCCTGGCTCAGCAGGTTGATGTCGGCGTCTGCTTCCATTGCTTCCAGGTCAGCCGGGTTGGGGAATGGCATAACATGGCATTCGCCAGCTTTAAGCTTCTGGTAGCGAACGGTGCTGTCCGGGGTGATGGCAAAGATCAGGTTGTCAATCGGTGCTTCGCCCATCCAGTAGTCCGGATTTGCTTTGTAGCGAATAACCGCATCTTTCTGGTATGCCACCAGCTGGAACGGGCCAGTACCGACCGGGTTCAGGTCAACATTTTCCGGTGTGCCGGCTTCCATCATGGTGTCAGCGTATTCCGCCGACATGATCGACGCGAAGTCCATGGCCATGTTGGCAATGAATGGCGCTTCCGGACGGTTCAGAACAAATTTGACGGTGTAGTCGTCGACCTTGACAATGTCCTTGATCAGGCTCGGCATGGACATGGATTCAAAGTACGAATAGGAGCCACCCGAAACAGCGTGATAGGGGTGGTTTTCGTCCCACATACGTTTGAAGCTGAAGACCACGTCGTCTGCGTTGAAATCACGGGTCGGGGTGAAATCTTCGGTGTCGTGGTACTTAACGCCTTCACGCAGGTTGAAGGTATATTCCAAACCATCGGCGGAAACGTCCCAGCTGGTCGCAAGACCCGGAACGATCGTGGTCGTGCCGCGTTTGAACTCAACCAAGCGATTGAAGACGTTCTTCGATGACGCATCGAAGGTCGTGCCGGCGCTGTACAGCGCAGGGTTAAAGCCTTCCGGGCTTCCTTCCGAGCAATATACCAGGGTTTTTGCCGAAGCGGCAGTCGGAGCAGCAAGTGCGGTGGCTGCAAGCAGGCCTGCACCAAGTGCCACTTTGACGAAATTCGCTTTCATTAAATGCCTCCCTCAAGGCTGGTCCGAACAAATCAATGCTGTCTGCGTGACATTGATCCAGTCACGTTTGACAGTGCTTTTTGCATCGGACGAGGTTTACCCGATCCAACAGGTATGAATGTTGGCAATCGACGAGGGAAAGTAATCAGGGTTTCTACGTATCGTCAACGGTTCCTGCGGGATTTTACGTAGGCGGGGCAGGGGCCGAAATGATGAATTTAAGTCAAGTGTTTGTTATTTTTATGAAATTCACTATCCACTTTCGTCGGGGCAGCTGTGCATTTTTTTCAAAGCTCGGCGGGTGAAATCGGTAAATCACGTGTTTGAAATGTGCTTTCAAACGATTCATATCTTATTGAAACATAATGATTCGTTGGATTTCACCCTGGCTTTACAGGTGATTTTCTACCCTAAGGTGGTTTTGAGTTTGGTTATTTGCACGATATCCGTGTTCCAGGCGGCAACAAATCGATAAACATCCGCACCAAGCGATGGCCAGCCATGGAACATCAGGCCGGCATCGCGCAGATTGCCCGCCAGTTCCGGTGCCATTTTGACAAATAGCTCATTCCCCTCTGCCGCATGGGTCAGTTCTGCACCTTGCGAGATCAGAACGTCGGCAAGCGCTTTTGCGGCGTCGTTGGCATGGGCGGCATTTTTCAGCCAGACATCATCCTTGATATAGGCCAGAAGCTGGGTTGCCAGATAGCGATGCTTGGAATGCAAATGGCCGCTGCGTTTGCGGGCCTGCTCGACCCGGGCTTTCAGGCTGGTATCAAAAAGAACAATCGCATCGACCGCCATCGCCCCGTTTTTGGTCGCACCGAAACTGATGGCATCGACCCCGGCTTTCCAGGTGACATCCGCCGGATGGCATTTCAGATGGGCCATCGCATTGGCAAAGCGCGCACCATCCATAAACAGGCGCAGGTCATGCTTGCGACAGTCGTCGCCAATCGCCGCGACCTCATCGACGGAATAAACCGCCCCCAGCTCGGTTGCCTGCGTAATCGCCACACATTCCGGCGCGACAGAATGCACACCGCGATCAACAAGGCCGGAGATAAAGGCATCAAGATCGCCTGCCTCCAGCTTGGCTGCCGGACCATCCATCGGCAAAAGCTTTGCGCCGCCGGTAAAGAAGGCAACGCCCGTGCTTTCATCCTCATTGATGTGGGCCTCGTGATGGCATACGACCCCGCCATAGGGGGACACAAGGGCGGACAGGCTGATGCAGTTTGCCGCGGTGCCGGTTGCCACCGGGATAACGGCAACGTCCTTGCCAAACAGTTCGGAAAAGGCCGCATCGAGTTGCTGGCTGATATCGTCGCTGCCATAGGCCGGGGCGTTGGCAGACGCATCTTTTGTCAGGGCTTCAAGTACTTCCGGGCAAAAGGGCGATACGTTGTCCGAGGCAAAATTCATCTTAGAACTCGTCATTTTGGGTGGCATCAGGGGCGTGGGTATCACACGCAATCGATTGAGATGGCAAGCCCGTGTTATTGACCAATGGTGTCTGGCAGGGCTTTGATCATTTCAATCGGGCTGTTCCATGCGCAGACAAACCGATAGGCATCCGGGCCAAGCGATGGCCATGGGCGAAACACGATGCCTGCATCTCGCAGCTTTGCAGCCAGTCGATCTTCCATGTGAATAAACAGCTCATTGCCTTGCGGGGCAAAGGCCGGCGTTGCGCCCAAGCTTGATAGCGATTTGGCAAGGGCTTGTGCCGCCGCGTTGGCATGGCGGGCATTTCGCAGCCAAAGATCATCCTCAAGATACGCCAGAAGCTGTGCTGCGAGATAGCGGTGCTTGGAAAACAGATGACCGCCGCGTTTGCGGTTTTGTTCGGTTTTGCGCCGGAGTTCAGGATCAAACAGAATGATCGCATCTACCGCCAACGCGCCGTTCTTGGTGGCGCCAAAGCTTAAAGCGTCAACGCCGGCCTTCCATGTGATTTCGGAGGGATGGCAATTTAGCGCCGCAACGGCGTTGGCGAAGCGTGCCCCATCCATGAACAGTCGCATATCGTGTTTCTGGCAAACCGATCCAATCGCCTGAATTTCGTCCACGCTGTACACCGTTCCGAACTCGGTACTTTGCGTAATCGCAACACATTCGGGGTCAACCGAATGCATGCCGTTTCGAACATGGTTGTTCAAATAGGCATCAAGTGCGTCCGCCTCGATTTTTGCCGATGGGCCATCCATGCCCAGCAGTTTGGCCCCGTCGCCATAAAACGCGACGCCGGTTGATTCGGTAACATTGATATGGGCCTCGTGATGACAAACCACACCGCCAAATGGCGACACCAGTCCCGAAAGTCCGATCACATTGGCTGCCGTCCCGGTGGCAACTGGGACAACGCAAACATCTATCCCGAACAGTTTTGAAAAGGCGTCATCAAGCTGTTGGCTTTTGTTATCCGCGCCATAGGGAAGCGCACTGGCATCGCTTTCGGCCGCGATGGCGGCAAGGATTTCCGGACAGATTGGTGTGACATTGTCAGATGAAAAGTTCATTGGGGCCTCAACGGGATCGAGCAAAAGCCCTTTGCGATGCAAAATGGCGTGCTTGGTGGTTAGCCAAGAGTGTTTGGAATTTGCGCGCTTGGCAAGTCGGCTATTTGCTGGTGGCGATAAACACACCATCCCAATCGGCCGGGGGCGGGGTTTCTTTGAACAGTGCAATGCGTTCAGCGTACAGGTCATAGAGGCCTTCAAGTGATGCAAACTCGCGCGCAGAACTCCGGCATTGTTCGATCAACCCTTGTGCCTCTTCCCAATGTTGGCTGCGATAGGCCACAAGCATCGCTGCATGCAAGTCACCAAAGGTTTTGAATGCAGGTGTCGACGCCATGTTGGTATCGCCAAGCAGTGCAAAAATATGCACTGCTTCGCTTTTGCCTTTGACCGCAATCAGATCCAACTCAATGATCGCAAAATCGTCACTGACCCGTTTGGCGACATCCTCGCCCAGGACAACATCGACGCCGTAATTCTTTGACTGGCCTTCCAGGCGGGAGGCGAGATTGACCGCATCGCCCAGCACGGAATAATCAAACCGTTGATCCGATCCCATATTGCCAACAAGGCAATCGCCACAATTGATCCCGATACCGACATTCAGCGGCAGGAAACTCTCATTGGCCTGCTCGGCCTCAAGTCTTCGGGCATCGTTCAGTTGTTTCAGGGCGCTTCGCATGGCAAGGGCACTGTCACAGGCATGATGGGCATGGTTTTCAACATCAAGCGGCGCATTCCAGAACGCCATGATGCAGTCGCCCATATATTTATCAATCGTGCCTTCCCGATCGAGGATGCATTCGGTCAGCGGGGTCAGTAGCCGGTTGATCAGACGGGTCAAGCCTTGCGGATTGGATTTGAAACCTTCCGAGATCGCGGTAAATCCGCGAACATCGCAAAACATCAAGGTCAGATCGCGGGTTTCCCCGCCCAGTTTCAGTCGTTCCGGGTGCTCGGCCAGTTGCTCTACAAGGGCAGGGGAGAGATAGTTGGCAAAAGCCGCGCGCACCTGCCGGCGTTCGCCCTCTGTCCGCATGAAACCAAGGGAGCTGGTGGCAAGATACACGGCCGCCAACCCGACAATAGGATAAAGCGGATCAATCAGAACCAGTTGCTGCGTATAGGCCCACCAGGAAATACCAATTGCACTGGTCGCAAATGCAAACCCGATCACCGCCGGCCACACTGCCCCCAGACGTGGAACGGTCAGAACAAAGAAGATACCAACGATCAAAAGGACGAGCATCTCGATTTCGGCCGCCCAATAAGGGCGGGTCAGGAAATGCTCCAGCAGCATCTGTTCGAGCATCTCGGCATGGACTTCGACCCCGGGGATCACCCGATCAAGTGGCGTGGAGCGCAAATCAAGCAAACCCGCCGCACTGGTTCCCAGCAGAACCATTTTGTTCTGCAAGATTTCCGCGCCAACCGTCCCGTCCAAGATATCGGTTGCGGACAAGTACCGGTCTTTCTGGTGGCCGGTGAAATGGACCCACATACTGCCGGCATGATCGGTCGGGATGGTCACGGCACCAACGCGCACAGAGGCAATGCCTTCCGAGCTGGTCCAACGCGTGCTGCCACTGGCGCCCGACATGCGCACCAACATTGTCTTGGGCGCATTTTGCAAAACCCGCAGCATTTCAAGTGTCAGGGTCGGATAGACCGGCTTGCCAATGACAGGTTGCTCATGATCAATCGCTGCCAGCAAGGGCACCCGACGCACAATTCCATCCTGTCCGGGTGAAACATTGACCAACGCGTTGCCGGTTGCCGCACCCTCGATCACATCAAGGTTCTTGGCCGCACTTGGCAATACCGGGACGAAATCCGAAAGCTTCCGCCCGGCCTCGCCTGCCGCACTGAAATTGCCAACCTGACGGGGCAGGGTTTCAAACGTCCCGTTGCGCAGCTGAATGGCCGTGATCACATTGCCAGTACCCCGAATGAACTGGGCGAACAGTTGATCGTGATCTGGCAGAGCTTCGGCCATTTCCGCGATGCGATCATTCTCCGGGCCTGATGGCCAGTCTTTGATCACACGTGATGGCGATGTACGGTCCGGCTCGGCAAAAACCATGTCAAAGCCGACAACAGCCGCACCATTGGCGCGCAGTCGATAGAGCAACTCCGAGAGCTTCGTGCGCGGCCAAGGCCATTGGCCTTCGCTTGCCAAGCTGCGCTCATCAATATCAACGATACGCACACCGACATCGTCAAAATCTCGTGGGGAAATCTGCTGATAAAGATCGAAAACCGTAAGACGTAATTGATCGATGACTGGCACATTCTGCCAGCGCACAACGATGCAGGCGAACAGGATGGTCAGTGGAATAATGTATTGCAGACCGGCCAAAAGACTGGATTTTTTGAGGCGCATCACGTGGTGCATTCACCTTGTCCGCCAGAACTAGTTTAGCGTTGCGGTGCCATCGGTGCCGGAAGAGTAGCCACTGGTCGACATGTTGAACTCTACATTATAGGCGTCTGTAAACTTGGCCGTCCCACTACATCCCATTGACGTGCAGTTGGGATCATAGGTGAAGTCACCACTTGCAAACTCAACATTCCCCGACGTGCTTGAATAGTCGAAGGTTGTTGGATTGTAACTTCCGTCAAGGATCCCTGCGGAACCGATCAAACCTGCGTCATCGACCTGAACATTTGTAAACTGGATTGCAACTGTGCGGTTCGCGTAATCCACCGTTGAACTGAAACTGTAGTCAACGTTGGCACCGTCAATGTTGATGGTGCCTGTGGTTGCGCTACCACTTACTACGTCGCGAAGGCCATCGTAGGTAAACGGGCCTGATGAATTCCCGGAATTATTGGTGTTGTCGACCAGATTATTGTTCAGGATCGAAGTGGTTTCCGAGACGTTTGACGCACTGTTGATCGTTCCAATTTGCGCCATGGCGACATTGATCGCCTGCGCGCCGGATGATCCGGTCTGGGTTTGTGCTTGTCCGGTTTGCTGACGCGTAACAACCGGCTGTAGACCGCTGGACGATCCGGACGTTGATGCACCTGTGGTTCCAGAGCCTGAGGCGTCGCTGCCACGTGATGCGGTGCGTATAACACTGGTGGAAAAATCAAACGTTGCCGCGCCGGTTGGGAAACGGGTTGGTTGGGTGACGGTATTGCCCGAAACAAATACGCCAAAATTTTCGCCTGTGACACTTTGTGAGTCGCCATTCTGGTTAAAGGCGGCAAAGGCACCGGGGCGTGATGTTGTATCATTACGTGACAGGCCCGGCCCCTGATTGACCGCCATGAACACTGTTTGATCAGCAGCATTCGGGGTGGATGTATCAAAGCTGCCCGGCACGATCTGGTTTGCCTGTTCGGCCGTCATCGAACGGATCAGGCCGATGGTGCCGCGAATGCCGATTGAACCAACTGGCAGGTTCACATCCATGCTAGACGGATTGTTGAGCGGAATTTTACCGGTAACAAAGCGCATGACGCCCTTGGCCATGTCGGCAACAATCCGTCCGTCGCCAGTTTCTGGGTCATAAACGAATTCATCAATGGCTATGTCGCTGTTCGGGCCGATGGTAAAGACGGTCTCATCCAGCAGAAGAACTTGCATACCCGCACCGGCCGATGTCCTGATGCGATCACCCAGGTAAACCGGCATGCCGCTTTCAACTAGCACACCCACTTCGCCAGTCACTTTGGCGAGCGTAATTTCACCGGTTACAGCAGCCGAGACACCGGCCATTTCGGCCTGCACTTCTGCCTGCGCCGATTGCGGGGCGATCAGCGACGTGGCGGCTAGAAATGGCACGCACAGCAATGCTGTTGCCGTCAGTCGTCGGATCGATTTCATAGAAGTCAGGGGCGAAATTGTGGCCATCTGCATCACTAGAACTCCCAGCGGCGTGTCAGAAATATCTGTGCACGGGCGTTATGGTATTCATAGTTGGGAATATTTGAATTTGTGTTCAGATATTCGCCCGTAATCGACCAGTTGATTGGTGCGAGAAAGCCAAGTATCTGATTTGCCGTTGCGCTATCCCCAAACAAGTCGGTCGGCAATATCGTTGATAGCGGTGCACCATATGTCAGGCGTGTCCGTATCGTGCGATCCGTCCGGTGTTGTGGTGAATTCCCGGTCGTCAGGAAATCCGGATCGCGGTACTGGTCCACGCCATAGCGGATGCTGCCGCTAATATAACTTCCCCCACCAAACAGATAAGCATGGATCAGCTCGCCGCTCAAGCTATTGTAACTGTAATAGTTTCTGGCAGCATCCTTCATCCCGGCAGACAGGTTTACCGTCGTGCGGTTGTTTGGCGACCAGCTATAGTTTCCGCCAACCCGCGCCCCGTACCTTTGGCCGGAATGCAGGCGAAGCGCGCTTGATTCAGAGGTGTTCTGATAGCGTTCATCAGAATAGCTGACCGCACCATTTAGGTTAAAGAACGGGCGGAGGTTCCAGTCCAGGCGCAGGCGGCCAGTTCTGGCGGTCAGATATTTTTCGCGCGAAAGCGACTGGGCGGTCTGGCTGACTGTCGGGGTCAGCATCCAGTATCCGCCGCGAATGCGTGCACCGACATCAACCGAGAACGAGCCAAGATCAAGCGCGTCAAGTTGTACCTGATCACTGCCATAGCCGGTTACAGCAGCAAAGACTTCGTGGCCTTCCTGATAACCAAGGTCGTAACTGATGTCATAGCGAAGCGCCCCGATATAGGCGACGTCGTTATTGGGCTTGTCAGGGCTTGAGGTGATGGCAGTCGGGGTGCCGGTCAGAAGCTGGATCTTGTTATTCGGGGCAGAATTGCGGTTACTGTCAACCTGGCTTCCCAGCGTCAGGGTTACGCTTTGCGACAAACGCTTTCGGCGGCGCTCGATCGCGCTGACATATTGTTGAATGTTGCTTTCGACCTCTGGCGAGATATCCATCAGAAGCAGGCGCTCGAACTGGGTGCGGGCCTCATCAAGGCTATCGAGGCGATAGAGCACAATCGCGTAATAGAGGCGTACTGGTGCAAGATCAGGATCAAGCACCAGGATACGTTCAAGCGTTGCCGATGCACCGCGAACCTCACCGCGCGCCAATTGCGCCTTTGCCCAGCGGAAGTTCAGAACAATGTCGTCGGGATTTGCAAGGATATCGGCATAGGTGATGTCGCCGCCATCGTCTGTCCGCATCAGGAAATTAGCCCGTGCGGTAACGTCGGTCAGTCGTTCGAAATCTTCCGAGAACTGGCGCGCCTCATCGGTTCGCACATCAATACTTTGCTGTGCGCGGGCTTCGGCCATTCCGATTGCAAGCACCGTCACGCCCGTCATCACCGACGCCGTCACGTACTGCCATATGCCTGTCTTCAAACTGTTTTCCTACCATTGGCAGGTTATGGCAGTTGCCGTCTCGAAAGACTGTCACGGGCAAAGGTTGGTGACGAAACCCGATTGGCGACCATAACCTGTTTGGAACGTATCCAATCAGACTATGGTCTTTAAAATCCAAGGGATAGCCATTCGGCAGGCTGGTGTGTGCGACTGGCCGAGGATAGGTTTTTTAACCTTGAGAATAATAAAATTATCATAAGGTAGTATGTTTCCTATCCGTAGGGCACTCAGGGTTATACCACAGTGCCGCCAACTGTCAGACCATCAATGCGCAAGGTCGGTTGCCCGACGCCAACCGGAACGCCCTGGCCATCCTTACCGCAGGTCCCGATGCCGTTATCGAGTTCCATATCATTCCCCACCATCGAAACCTTGGTCAGGCTGTCCGGTCCATTGCCGATCAGGGTCGCGCCCTTGACCGGTGCGCCAAGCTTGCCGTCTTCGATGAGATAGGCTTCTGAGGCTGAGAACACGAACTTGCCCGACGTAATATCGACCTGCCCACCGCCGAAGTTGACGGCATAGATGCCGTTCTTGACGGATGCGAGAATTTCTTCCGGTTCCTTGTCCCCACCGAGCATATAGGTGTTGGTCATGCGTGGCATCGGGGCATGGGCATAGGACTGACGGCGTCCGTTGCCGGTGGATTTTACCCCGGTCAGACGGGCGTTGAGGCGATCCTGCATGAAGCCCTTGAGGATACCGTCCTCGATCAGGACAGTTTGCTGGGTCGGTGTGCCTTCGTCATCAATCGAAAGCGACCCACGGCGATCATGAATGGTGCCGTCATCGACAACCGTGACACCCGGCGATGCGATCCGCTGGCCCAGAAGCCCGGCAAAGGCAGACGTGCCCTTACGGTTAAAGTCGCCTTCAAGCCCGTGGCCAATAGCTTCGTGCAAAAGAATGCCGGGCCAGCCCGGACCAAGCACCACGGTCATTTCACCGGCGGGGGCGGCAACCGAATCAAGGTTCACAACCGCCTGACGAAGTGATTCATCAACCGCCTTCTTCCAGGTCTTTTCATCAAAGAACCCGTCATAACCGATACGGCCACCTTCGCCGTGCGAACCGGTTTCCATGCGATCGCCCTGTTTGACGACGACCGAAACATTGAAGCGTACAAGCGGGCGAATATCGCCAATGCGCTGTCCGCCGGAACGCCAGATCTGTACGGCCTGCCAATTGCCAGAAATCGATGCCGAAACCTGCACAACGCGTGGATCCCGTGACCGGGCATAGGCATCAATCTGAGCCAGCAGATCGACCTTGGCTTCAAAGGTTGCTTCACCCAACGGGTTCACATCGGAATAAAGCGACACATTGGTGCCAATTGATCCAAGATCGACCTTGCCCGAACGGCCCGATCCAACCGCTTTGACGGTTTCGGCCGCGCGCGCAACCGCGTCATTGGACAGTTCATTGGAATGTGAAAAGGCAGTGGCTTCATCGGCCACAGCACGCAGACCAAAGCCCTGTGCGGTGTCAAAGTTCGCGCTGCGCAGGCGGCCATCATCCCAGACAAGGCTTTCAGATTGGCGGTATTCAAGGAAAAGTTCGCCGTCTTCAGCCGTGCCAAGCGCATCATTGACCTGTGATTCAAGCCGGTCGCGATCAAGATCGCCCTTGGCGAAAAACAGATTGTCGGTGGTGCGAAGATCGGTCATGGAACCTCCTTGGGGCCGGGATTATTCGGCCAGAGAAAATGTCTTTCCCGGCATGACATAAAAGTTGAGGCAGTATTTTCCCTTACTCAATTTAGGGTTTCTGGTGCCGTCGACTTTCGCCTATACAGGTACTTGTTCGGGCACAGGGTACTGACCCCAGCCAAAGCAATCGCCCGAGTGGTTTATATAGACTGCAATAACCAATTATGAAAGCCCGTGGCAATGTTTGTCGAACATCCCCAACGCGTCGCCCTTCATAATGAAATTCACGCCCGACCGTTTGGTGGCGTGACCAGCCCGGCGCGATGTTCCTGCCTTGCCTTTCAAACGGGCGAGGATCTTGATCAGGATGTGCGCGATCATTTCACGGCATTTTGCAATCGTTATAGTCTGACACCGCCCGCCCCGGATCAGAAATATTTTGAAGCTGCTTGTGACGGCTTTTCGGTGATCTGGGAACGCCACGCCGAATTCACGGTCTATGTCTTCAAGCGGACTGAACCGTTTGAAAACCCGTTTGAAGACCCGGTGATCAATCTGGTGCCGCGTGACTGGCTTGATGCAACGCCGGGCCAATTGCTGGTTGGCTTGCACATTGTTGTCGACAAGTCTGAGTGCGGAGACGAGGAGCTTTCAAGGCTGTTTGACCATAATGGCCTGACCGGCAGCCGGATCCTCGGCGGCACCGCACAGGTCTGGACGGATTTTCGACTGCATGGCGACGGGTTTGGCCGGATCCTGATCAGGGATTGTGGTCTGGAACAGCTTCAGGCCGGGCGTCTGGTGCAGCGTCTCAAGGAAATTGAAGTCTATCGCATGATGGCGTTATTGGCCTTTCCGCTGGCGCACGATGCGACGCCAAAGGTCTCGGAAATCGATACGCGCCTGTCGGAAATTACCGCCGAGATGGCCAGCAAGAGCCAAACCAATGATGAAGAAACATTGGCAAAACTGACCGATCTGGCCGCCCAGACTGAGGAGATGGCGGCATCGCTTAATTACCGCTTCAGTGCGGCGCGGGCCTATTACCGGATCGTGCAGGCACGCCTGGGTGAGTTGCGCGAAGAACGGATTGAGGGCATGCAAACCATTGCCGAGTTTTTGGAGCGCCGCTTGGCGCCGGCCATGCGGACTTGCCAGAATATCGGGGACCGGTTGGAGGTTCTCTCGAAACGTGTCGCGCGGGCCAATAACCTGCTGCGAACCCGCGTTGATATCCTGCTTGAGGCACAAAACCGCGACCTGCTTGCCAGCATGGACCGCCGGGTGAAATTGCAGCTTCGCCTGCAACAAACCGTCGAGGGACTGTCGGTTGCCGCCATCACCTACTACGCGGTGGGGCTTCTGGGCTATCTGTTCAAGGCGATCAAGGATACTGGTGTTCCGATCAACGACCGGGTTGCCACGGGCGTTGCCGTGCCGCTCGTCCTCGGCGCGATCTGGTTCGCCATGCACCGCATCCGCAAGGCCCTGCACCGGGCAGAGGATTAGCAATTTTTGACGTAGATGAATGGCAACCGAACAATGAGAAATCAAAACAATCGGCGAGGTTCAGGCGAAAAAAGCGCTGAAAGTGAAGAGCTGCCGCCTTTGGATGCTGATGTTGCGTTGGGTTTGGCAAACAAGGTGGCGGGCATTGTTTCTGATGCATGTGAAGCGCATCCGGGAATGCTACCTTCAGCTGAAACCGCTGGTGAACTGCTGAAAAGAGTGTCGGAAAAAAAACGCTGCCAATAACTTTCGGACGCTTGATAAGTATTGGGTTGTGTTACTTGACGAAATTTCTCAGATAACTGATCGAATTTTAGCCTATCAATACATACCTCTCTATAGAAAGGTCCTGAAAGAATCGGGACAGCATTTAATTCAAGCTTGGGCAATGCATAGTCAAAGCTTGAGAACTGGTGAGCTATACATAGTTCAGGATCGGACGACAAAGCTCTTGAAGTTTCTTGCGCTTGTTGGAGCCGATTGTGGGTTCGAAGTCAAAGATCAAAGAAAGTCTTTTCAAAGAAGTTTCAAAAAAACATTTGCTAGAAGGCTACTAGAATGACACCGATTGGTGCATGCACATGAGTGCCCGTCACTTGAGTCGCGCATCATAGGTATTGGGAGTGCTACCAAATCATTGCCAGAAGAAGCAGTTCAAAAGTTATTACAGGATACAGTTGAAAGAGCGATGGCTGGTATTCAGGAAGCTTGTAAGGGCGAGGAAAGTAGCCCTATAAGTTTTCATGAAATAGAGCAAATACATGAGAGCGCAGCCGTCCGAGAAGCACGGCAGATGCTTGATTTGGTTGCCAAGGCACTGCTGGGCACTATTCAGTTCAGTGATTGCGACCAAGCATAGTTTGAGGCACTTGAGATTAGGGACGGCGACGAAGTTTGTAAGCCGAATAAGTCACCGACCCAACAAGGACTACCGCGCCCGCCTGATGCGCCACACCAAGCGGCAACCAGACAACACTCAGAAGCGTCGAAATGCCAAGGGCAACCTGCACGCAGGCCGCCGCCAGAACCAGATGGGTGGCAAAGCGTTGCTTGGCATCAAGGCCCCATTTGCCAGCAGACCACCAAAAGACCAGCACCATGACAAAGGTCAGTTTCGCGAGCCAGCGGTGATCCCACTGCACGGTCATGTGGTCTTCAAATGGCGCCAGCCACGTCGGATCAAAGACATAAAGCCCGTCCGGGATCAGTTGACCATCCATCAGGGGGAAGGTGTTGTAGACATGCCCGGCATTAAGACCGGCGACAAATCCACCCGACAGGGCTGTAAACACGATGAGGCCCAATAACTGCCATGCGCGTTTTGATGAGCCAGTTGATAGGCTGCGCGGGGTCAATTGCTGCAGGCCGACCCAAAGCAGGGCGATGAAAATCACCAGCGCCAGTCCGAAATGCGCGGTCAGACGATACTGGCTGACATCGGGGCGATCAACCAGACCGCTCATCACCATGTACCAGCCCATCAGGCCCTGTAGACCGCCGAGAATGAAAAGTCCCCAGAGCTTCCACTTGGTGGCGCGATCAATCGATTTCTTGACCAGGAACCAGACGAATGGCACGAAGAACACTACCCCAATCAAGCGTCCCCAAAGGCGGTGGATGAATTCCAGCCAGAAGATCGATTTGAAATCTTCGACTGACATCCAGGCATTGATTTTCTGAAATTCGGGATACTGGCTGTATTTGATGTAAAGCGCCTGCCAGTCCGCTTCATTCATCGGCGGGATGATGCCGGTGAAAGGCCGCCATTCCACAATCGAAAGCCCGGATTCCGTCAGGCGCGTCAGGCCCCCGATCACCACCATGATGAATACCATCGCCGTACAGGAAAACAACCAGATGGCGACATTTCTGTTGGCTTGTGGTTGCGAAAGGCTGACTTCGGACAGGGCGGGTGCGGCACTGCTGGACATCTGGACGCTCTCTTGACGGTATCTTCTGGCGGACGTGTTTTTGAAATTGGGCCCAATATAGGGTGATTTTGCAAAAATTGCAGGAAAAGCTTTACGGAAAATCCGGGGTGGATGGATCAACGCTGGGTGATTTAATAAATACTCATATTTAGTGTTGTTTGATTATAAAACACATAAAAAATGTATTGAATAATTTAATATCCACACTCATAGTGATGGGTAATAGAGAGAAACCCGCATTAGAGGATCGACGATGTTTCCCATCAATCTGGACCTGACGCGACTTTCGGTCGCTTTGGTCGGCAACGGTCAGGCCACCCTGAACCGTTTGCGCCAGTTTGACGGTGATGGGGCAAAATACGTCACCGTCTATTCAGAAGACCCGATACCCGAACTGGCCGAGCAGGCTGGTGACCGGTTGCAGCGTTATCTGCCGAATTCGGCTGATATTAACGCCGCCTCGATCATGTTTATCATCGACCTTGATATGAAAAAGGCCGCTGAGCTGGCATTAACGGCCAAGGCTGTCGGGACGATTTCCAACGTTGAGGACGTAAAGCAATATTGTGATTTTTCGTCGCCCGCGCGCATTCAGCGCGGCGATCTGATGATCACAGTATCGACCAACGGACATAGTCCGCGGCTTGCCGGTCGCATTCGTCGTGCGCTTGAAAAATGGTTGGTGCCAAGCTGGGACAAACGCTTGCAAGAGCTGTCCAAACAGCGGGAAAAATGGAAAGCCGACGGGGCTGACATGCAGACCCTGCTGCGCAAGACCGATGAATATATCGATCAGCGGAGGTGGCTGCCATGAATGTCATGCGTGAAGAAGACATCGTCACCGGCGGTTCCATGTCGGTTGAGGAAGCCACAGATCGTGCAGCCCGTTTACTCGATCAATATGGACACCTTCAGGGTGTGTCACTGATCGAGCCGATGGTGCATCAGGAATTCAACGGTCGCATTACCATGACCTCGTCCTTCGGGACAGAGGCCGCGGCACTTCTGGCACTGGTTGCGGAAGTGGACCCTAACCTGCCGATCATTTTCCTTGATACGCGCAAGTTGTTTGGTGAAACGCACACTTATCGCGAACAGCTGGTGGATCAACTGGGCCTGACCAATATCAAGATCATGCGCCCGGACGAGGAAAAGCTGAAAGCCGAAGACCCCAACGGGATGCTGTTCGCATCTGATGTGCCGAAATGTTGCTACCTGCGCAAGGTGGAGCCGCTTCAGCGCGCGCTTGAGGGCTATGACGCCTGGCTGACCGGACGCAAGCGCTTCCATGGTGGGGAGCGTGATGCTCTTCCGGTGGTCGAACCGGCAGGGTCGCGGATCAAGATCAATCCGCTGGCGGGCTACAAGCGCGAGGATATCGACGATATCTTTGAGCACCGTGCGCTGCCGCGTCATCCGCTGCAGGCCGAAGGTTTCCTGTCCATCGGGTGCATGCCCTGCACCGAACGTGTTGATCCCAACACGACCGATGTCCGTGCCGGGCGTTGGGCCGGACAGGACAAGACCGAGTGCGGCATTCACTACATCATCTAAGCCCGATCAGACTTTCACAAAAAAACCGGCCATCTGGCCGGGTTTTTTGTGCTTGTCACACGAAGCAAAAACTTAAGCTTTTAGTTTCCTGAGCATAAGCGACGAGCGTCATTGATAGCTTTTGTGGAGCCGACCAGTGAAAACTCGAAATATGCAGGGCTTTGGCCGTACCAATTGAGTTCTAAAAGAAGAGTCTGGCTGCCAGCGATCTTCGTTATCGCTGTTTTATCTTTGGAGAAATGCAAGAACTTGCTTCCCCATTCTTGCAACATGTCTACCTTTTCGACGGCTTGATCCCATCTGACTCTCGTCGAAAAAGTGCTATACCCACCGTTTCTCGGTCGGGTGTCAGTAAGGTTTGGTGCTTCTGTAAAGCCAATGTATGCCCATTCATCTTTCCCATCGCACCCAAACCCAAGCCAACCTTCGACGTTGTGGTATGGAAAGTCGAAGTCTTTTGTTGGCCCGACTCTGGAACTTGACGCGTAAGCCTGAGTTTTACCGGTCATTTGATCTTTTGACGAGCTTGTAGACCATTGATTTGCAAGTGCAGATGTCGAGAATATACATAGTGCTGCGGCAATTGTATGTACGATCTTAAATTGCATCATGAGTTTCGTAAGCCTCTTTTTCTTCGCCATTTAAGATAACGTTATATTACACATTTATCGAAGTATATTCTTTCTTAGATGGTAATCCCCTGAAGCTTCCTAAACAGGGTGACCGCATAGCGGTCCGTCATGCCGGAAATGTAATCCATCACCCGCATCAGGCGACTATAGAGGTCCGGGGCCGCCATCAGTTTGCCCGACAACAGCTTGTCGATCCGGTCGGCCTGCGGCGGCAGGCGTTTACCGTGATTTTTATGTTCGTCAATGTCGATGGCCGCCCGGACAAAGCTGTCCAGCAGGCCATTAATGACCTCAAATCCGGCCATTTCAATCGGCAACACATGCGGGGCGTTATAGATCTTTTGTACCGCCAGCTTTTTGCAGGCCTTGGCATGCGGACCAAGCGGTGTGTTGGCCAGAAGGTCACCTTCGATGGTGCCGGCAAGCAGCGCGTCTTCATGTTCAATGAAGGCATCAACAGCCGCCTTGACCAGATTGCCAATCGCCTTGCCACGCAGGAAGCCGATGCGGTCATTTTCCGATTTCTCGGCATACCAGCCCTCAGAACGCAGGTCGTTCCAGCGCTGCTCGGCATCGCCGTCATATTTTTCCGGGTGGCGGGCAATCGGGGCAAGCGCGCGTTCGACTTCCTCGAAACTGACACAGCCCAGTTCCCAGCCATCTTCCAGATCGACGACGGAATAACAAATGTCATCGGCCGCCTCGACCAGATAGACCAGCGGATGGCGCCGCCATGCCCCGTCAAAGCCTTCCAGCGGTGACAGGCCACAAACTCTGGCAATCGCGTGGGCAATATCGCGTTCCGCCTGATAATAACCGGGCTTTTTAAGGCCGGTATATTCCTTGCGACGCGCGTCGGGCACGGACGTGCTGCGCGGATATTTGATGAAGCTGCCAAGTGTGCCGTAAGTCAGGTTAAGACCCCCATCAAAGCGCTTCATTTCAAGCTGGCTGATGATGCGAAGCCCTTGCGCATTACCTTCGAAATGGCGCAAATCTTCAAGTTCCGGCCCGGAAAGACGTGAGGTCAACTCATCCTTGGCAAGGCGCGATGTGGTGAACCATTCATTGATGGCATCTTCGCCGGAATGCCCGAATGGCGGGTTGCCAATATCATGCGCAAGGCAGGCCGCCTGAACCATATAGCCGATATCGGCCACCGTGGTTTCCGAGCCCTTGGGCAGGTTTTTTACGATATGCGCACCCGCCATCAGGCCAAGTGACTGCCCGACCGAGCCGACCTCAATCGTGTGGGTCAGGCGGGTATGGACATGGTCATTGTCCGAAAGCGGATGAACCTGCGTCTTGTTTTGCAGGCGCCGGAAGGAGGATGAGAAAATCACCCGGTCGACATCGATCTGAAACGGGCTTCGGCCATCTGGCGTGGGATAGGGCGCGCCTTCGGGCAAGCGGACCTTGCCATCCTTGAATTCAAGCCGATGCGAAGAAAGAAGATCTTCCCAGCGCATTTTATCGCCAGACCCTTGTGCAGACGACGCCACTTTTTACCCCTGTCCGTATCGAATGTTCTTTTCAGATGTTGTTCTTTGGCAACTTTAACGGGCCGGGGAGTCCGGTGCAATCGGACAAAGGCATTTGCCGCCGATTGCACCGAATTTGTTGGCAATCAGCCAAAGAACCAGCTTTGCGGGTTATCAATCGGACGCCCATTCAGGGCACGCAACATGCCAATCACATTACGCCCGATAAACCACGCGGTGGTGTAAAGCCCCATCAGGCCGACAATCGCCCAGCCCAGAAGCGGGATCCAGCCAATCACGAAGGTGAAGAAGCCAAGAATGATCGCATAGAGGATGCTGATCCAGAATGTGCGGATTACAAACGTGTAGTGGCTGTTGGTCCAGTGATTGTCGTCTTCGCGCGCGACATAGGATACGATCAGCGCGATCAGCCCGGTGGCAAAGGCGGTAAACAGGGTTGCGATCATAAGCCCGTAACAGACAAGGGCCGTATTCCCGCCGCGCTCGTCGGTAAAGCGCGGTGCCGTGTCAAAAGACGCATCCTGACCGTGGATATGGTCGTTCATGGATAAAATCCTATCAAAGTTGTCGCAATCCCCATCGCGTCTTGCTCATCATATAACCTAAAAGTTTAAAAATGCTATTCCCCAGTTGCGGCCTTTTTTGCCAAAGCCGGTTTGGGGCGTGCGATTGTCTGCCATCACACAATTTTTACGCCTGATTTGCCGGGTTTTACCTCGACTCTTGGCAAATTCGCCCTACATTTGGCGCCATGTTGTCAATTGACCAAAAACAGGGATTTCCGCATGTCGGACTATGATTTTGATTTGTTTGTTGTCGGTGCCGGTTCGGGTGGCGTGCGCGCAGCCCGCGTGGCATCGGGATATGGCGCAAAGGTCGCCATCGCCGAAGAAAGCCAGGTCGGTGGCACCTGTGTGATCCGGGGCTGCGTTCCGAAAAAACTGCTGGTTTACGGCGCACATTTTGCCGAGGATTTCGAAGATGCCGCGTCCTACGGCTGGACCCTGCCCGAGGAGCCGAGCTTCAGCTGGAAGACGCTGATTGCCAACAAGGATGCCGAGATCGAGCGTCTGAATGGCATCTATAAAAAGCTTCTGGCCGGTTCAAACGTTGAATTGTTTGAAAGCCGCGCGGTGCTCAAAGATGCCCACACCCTTGATGTCGGCGGCAAGACGGTGACGGCCGAGCGCATCCTGATTTCAGTGGGCGGCACACCGGTCATGCCCGACATTCCGGGCATTGAACATGCGATTTCATCCAACCAGGCCTTTCATCTCGAAGGCCTGCCAGAACGCATCGCGGTTGTCGGTGGTGGCTATATCGCGGTCGAGTTCGCCGGTATTTTCGCTGGTCTTGGCGCCAATGTGACCCAGTTCTATCGCGGTGATCAGATCCTGCGCGGTTTTGATAACGATATCCGCAACCATCTGGCTGAAGAGATTGTGAAAAAGGGCATTGATCTGCGCCTGCACACCAATGTCACGGCGATTGCCAAGAACGATGACGGCTCGCTGACCCTGACCCTCACGGGCGGTGGTCATCAGGAAGTCGATGCCATCATGTTCGCCACGGGTCGTGAGCCGAAAACCCATGGTCTGGGTCTTGAACAGGCCGGTGTTGAACTGAATGACAAGGGCGCGATCCTGACCAATGCCGGTCTGCAAACCAGCGTCCCCAACATCTATGCGGTTGGCGATGTGCGTGATCACGTGCAGCTGACCCCGGTCGCGATCAAGGAGGGCATGTCATTCGCCGATACCGTCTATGGCGGTAAGCCATGGTCGATGGCCTATCAGGCCATCCCGACCGCCGTCTTCAGTCAGCCGCCGGTCGGTACCGTCGGCCTGACCGAGGAAGAGGCGCGCGACAAGGGCAAGGATATCGATATCTATAAATCGACCTTCAAGCCGATGCGCCACACCCTGTCGGGGCGTGATGAAAAAACGCTGATGAAGCTGATCGTCGATAAGACCACTGACGTGGTGCTGGGTGCCCACATGGTCGGCCCGGATGCCGCTGAAATCATTCAGGGCATCGGCATTGCAGTGCGTATGGGGGCGACCAAGGCCCAGTTCGACCAAACCGTCGCGGTCCATCCGTCGGCTGCCGAGGAGTTCGTAACCATGCGGACGCCGATTTCCGAGTAACTCCGATAGACGTGAAAAATTAAAACAGGCGGCGCCAATCAGCGCCGCCTTTTTGCGTTTTAGGTGTTTTGCGAAAAAGAAATTCAATTAAATGGACATGCAATAAGTGGTTCTGGTTAAATTACTTTAGTTTTTGGTGCAATCGAAGTGTGGTGGTTTCTCTTTTGACAGTAGCTTTTGATCCAGATGCATTTGCTCGCTTGAATGATCGTCTCGATAAACTTTGCGAGGATCGATTGGTTCCGGCCAAGAAGCTATCGTTGGTATTCCTGTTTCTCAGTCATAGATTTTATAAAGATCAGTCTGAGATTGAAGAGTCTTATACTGATGGTGGCAACGATTGTGGGATTGATGCAATTTATATTGATCGCCAGTCAGATCAGCCTGTCGTTCATTTATTTCAGTCAAAAGTTCACGATAGTGAAAGGAAGGCACGAAATGCCTTTAAAGTCTCTGCCGCTGAGAAGTCACTCAAGTTCTTTGAGGTTTTAAAGGACCGAAAAAGTGAACTAGATAAGCTAGTAAACCCGAAGCTAAAGCAAAAAATTTTAGAAATCAGGGATCTGCAGGACAAAGAATTTCCTGCGTTTAAGCTCTGGTTAGTAAGCAACGGTAAGCCTTGCGTGGATCATGAGTTGCGGCCAGTCGCTAGAAGTTTAGAAAGTCAAGATATTGGAATTGAGCAATTTCACATGGTGGAGTTCGTTGAATTCTGTATCGATGCACACAGTTCACGGACAAGTCACACATTCTTTGCCAGAGATGCAGGAGTTGTCGAATTCGGGAACTCCGAACTCCGCAGTTTTGTTGGGTATATATCTGCTCGTCAGCTTTATGACCTCATTCGAGATATTAGGGACGAGCGCAAAATCGACTATTCACTGTTCGATATGAATGTGAGGGGATTTTTGGGTTTCAACAATCCTGTGAACAAAGAGATTTTCAAAACTGCTGCATCCAGTGAAAAAAGACATTTTGCATCGTTCAACAACGGCATCACGATGGTTGGAACAACGTGCAAGGTGATGAAGGCGGCAATGGATACGCCGAAAGTCGGAGTGAAAAGGCTCTCCATTGTGAATGGAGCTCAAACTTGCTCCGCTATATTTGACGCAATGAAAGACTACTATCCAGATTTTGGAGAGTTTGATGAACTGTCGGTTTTGTTTCGTATTTTTGAGACAGACGATCCGGAGTTGATAAGTAAGATTGCAGTGTCGACTAACACTCAAAACCGCATCTTATCTCGAGATTTGAAAGTGAATGATGGAAGACAAATTAAGCTAGAAAGTGAGCTTGCTGAATATGGTGTTACGTACGTTCGTCGCCGAGGGCTGATTTCGAGGAAAATTGCAAAGACCGAAAGGGTCTTAGATGCTCTCAAGGCTGGCCAGCTCATTATGGCGTACAAGTTGCACGAACCGGCCAGGGCGAAGAGGGACTCAGATAGTATTTTTTCCGAGGCGTATGATCGAATATTTAATTCAGCGACTGCAGAAACAATCGTGGAAGCTTTGGACTGGTTTGACTTGATTGAAGACAAGAAACAGTTCATCGAGGATGAGATACGCATCCGTGGCAAGGCTCGGACCGAGGACACTTTTGTAACTTACGGGGCATTTCATATTCTGATGCTGTGCTCGTTACTTGGCCGAAACCGCCCTCCTAGCGAGAGAACAGCGGTAATTGAAGAAGCAATTCATATAATTTCTGTGCAGTTAAAAGAGGTTGGTGAGCCAGCTTACTATAGTTTCTTCCGAGACCCAAAGCAGGCCGATAACCTCCGTGATGCAGTAAAGCAGTATTCTTTGCTTTGATTGCTTTGGGTGAGTGTTTTTTGAGAGTAGGCCTCCTATTCTCTCTCAGATTTCCTACGTGAAACCGTAAATACCTTGCCCAGATCGGGATTGAGTTCGGTGCCTAGACCCGGTCCTTCGGGGATGGTGATCATTCCGTTTTTGACGGTCGGCAGGTTGGTCACCAGATCGCGATACCAGGTGTTGTAAAATGCCCGCACGCTTTCCTGCACCATCGCGTTGGGTGCGTTCAGCGACAGATGCGTCGAGGCGGTCAGGACAATCGGGCCGGTGCAATCATGTGGGGCGACGGGCAGGTGCCAGGCTTCTGCCATCGCGGCAATCTTGCGGGCTTCCGACAGGCCGCCGCACCAGCTGAGGTCCAGCATGACCACGCCGGCGGCATTGGTTTCGAGCAAATCACGGAATGCCCAGCGTGATCCGAGTGTTTCTGATGCACAGATCGGGGCGGGCGAGATCTCGGCATAGCGTTTCAGGCTTGAAAGACTGTCCATCTTGATCGGGTCTTCGTGCCAGAAGGTTTGGTAGGGTGCCAGTGCCTTGGCGATTTGCTGGGCGGGCAGAAGCTGCCACATCGAATGAAACTCGACCATGATGTCGATCTTGTCACCGACGGCCTTGCGGATTTTCTCAAACGGCTCCAGACAGGATTTAAGATCCGGCAGCGAGATATATTGCCCGCGGGTTTTCTCGGCGGCGATATCAAACGGCCAGATTTTCATCGCGGTGATGCCGTCCGCCAAAAGGGATTCGGCAAGTTCATCTGCGCGATAGAGGAAGCCGTTCAGGTCGTCATAATCCTTGGCCGATTTGGCATTCAGATCATAATTGGCCGTCGTCTGGCCGGTGGCCTTTTTGATGTATTCGGTTCCGGCACAGGTGTTGTAGGTGCGAATTTCAGATCGTGAAAATCCACCCAGAAGCTGGGTGATCGGAAGGTTGGTTGCCTTGCCGAAAATGTCCCAAAGCGCGATGTCAAAGGCGGAATTGCCGCGTACTTCTGCCCCGGATGAGCGAAACCCGACATAGCCCACCAGATCAGCCGAAAGCAGATCAATCTGTAACGGATCGCGCCCGATCACGCGCGGTGCGACATATTCATGCAAATAGGCCTCGACAGTTTCAGACATGAAGAATGTCTCGCCAAGACCTGTAATCCCCTCGTCGGTATGAACTTCGACCCACAGAAGGTTGGGGCGTTCGGCAATGCGCACGGTTTCAATTGCGGTGATTTTCATTTCAAACCTCAAAACGCAAAAGACGGAGCCGATTGGCTCCGTCCTGAACAATGTCGGTTGTTAGCGTCCGGTGATGCCCGGGAAGATGATCAACAGGGCAACGGCCAAAATCTGCAGGCAGATGAAGGGCAAGAGCGCCTTGAAGATATCACCCAGTGATATGTCCGGTGGTGCCACGGATTTCAGGTAAAACGCGGCGGGTCCGAAGGGTGGCGACAGGAAGCTGACCTGCATGTTCATGGCAAACAGCACCCCGAACCAGACCGGATCGAAGCCGAGCTCTTTTACGATCGGCACAAAGATCGGCATGGTCAGAAGGGCAATACCAACCCAATCAAGGAACATGCCGAGCACAAACAGGATCAGCATCATGAACAGGATGATGATGGTCGGATCATCGGAAATGCCGGTGATGAGCCCCGAGACAAACTTGATCCCGCCCATCAGGTTAAACACGCCAACCAGCGCGGATGCGCCGATGCCGATCCAGACAATCATGCCGCAGGTCGACAGCGTCTGAACAGCGGCGGCTTTGAGCATGGATAGCGAAAATTCACGGCGCAGGATGGTGGAGGCAATCACGCCCGCCACGCCAACGGCTGATGCCTCTGTCACCGAGGCAATCCCGCCATAGATCGATCCCAGAACACAGAACACGACCAAAATCGGCAGGAACAGACCTTTGAGCAGGCGCATCTTTTCCGCATGTGGGATTTTTTCGGTCTGCGGTGGCGGGGCAACGTTGTTGCCGGTGTAGGATCGAAACAGGATATAGGCCACGTAAAAACCGGCCAGCATGAAGCCCGGTAAAAAGGCCGAAGTAAACAGATCACCTATCGATACATTGGCCGTCAGGCCATAAATGATCAGAACGATCGAGGGCGGCACCATGGTGCCGAGCGACCCACCGGCACAAACCACCCCGATGGCCAGGTTCTTGTCATACCCCTGGCGCAGCATCTGGGGCAGGGCGATCAGGCCAAGCAGGACAATCTCGCCGCCGATAATGCCGCTCATGGCGGCCAGGATCACCGCGACAAAGATCGTTTGAACGGCGACACCGCCCCTAAGCCTGCCGCCAAAGAGCCGCATGGCATCAAACAGATCGCGCGCAATCCCGGATCGGTCGAGGATCGCCGCCATCAGGACGAACATCGGCACCGAGACAAAGACAAAGGATGAAACGAATGAATAGACGCGGCTTGTAATCAGCGGCACGGCCATCGGGCCAAACCAGCCCAGCGTGAAAATCAGTGCGATCAGCAGCGTGACAAATGCCAGCGGCATCCCGGTAATGAGAAAACCAAGCAGCATGACGAACATGGCAAGCGTGCCGTATTCAATGCCAAGGGACTGTAAATCAAACATCAAGCCGGTTCCTGAATGCGCATGTTCGCATGTCGAATTTCAAATAAGGACGGGATTGCTGCGTTACTCGGTGGCGTCTTTGCCGCCAAGTCCGCGCATGTAATTGATTGCCAAAATGATGAATTGCACGGTGAGCGCGATCATCACGATCAGCAAAAAGATCTTAAGCAGGGATGGAAATGGCGGGTTCCATGCCGATCCGCTGGTTTCCAGGCGAACCGAGCCATCCGGCGCAAAGGCCGCCCGCCCCACCATCAGCCATGCCGCCCAGGCAAAGAAGCCTGACGCCATCGCACAGATCAATGAGATCGCGATATCAAGGAAGCGGCGCAGTTTCGGGCCGGCAATGTCATAAATGATGACCACGCGGATATGCTTGTCACGCGATGCACAGAAAAGGCCACCAAACACAAAACCGATCCCGCACAGGAAGGTTGTGGTTTCATGGGCCCAGAGTGTCGGGCTGTCAAAGACATGCCGCATGACGATTTCAATGATCAGAACACTCATCGAGGCCAGAAAGCCGATGGCAAACACAGTGCCGGTTTTCTCGACCATTTTGCCAAAAAGGCCCGAGACCGCCGGGACGGTTGTCGTTTCCGGTTCTGGCAGGATCGGTGCGTTCTGTTCCGCGGGATGGGTCATCACAGATAATCCTTCGGGGGCGTAATACAAACAGCCTGCAATCTGGCAGCGGGGGAGGCCGCTTTCCAATCACGTCGTCTCAAAACGTGATGAGATGCCAGATTGCATCGGGGTGACAAATTCGAGTTCGCACAACCGTCATCCCCGCAGGCTGCTGTGATCCGGGCAAGGGATCAGGGTGTTCTTGCCCGGATCGGTGCTTTGGGTCTTAGATCATGCCCTGCGAGGTCAGATACTCCATCAGGGTATCATAAACCTTCTTGGCATTCTCGGAACGCGCAGCAGCCTTTTCCCACTGTTTGGTGGCAATGGCGCGGAACTTGTTGCGTTCTTCCTGCGACCAGTTGTGAATGGTGATGTCACCCTTCGCGCGGGCTTCGGCAACGGCCTTCATGTCCTTGGCAACCAGCTGGGAAACTTCATCCTGTGCAAGGTCGCGCACCGAAACCGTCAGGATTTCCTGAAGATCGGCCGGCATGCTGTCCCACTTGGTCTTGTTCATTGAAACTTCAACCAGCGGCATGGAGTGGAAGCCCGGATAGACCGGATGCTTGGCAATGTCGTGCAGGCCTTGGGCCTGGTTGGTCGAGAACACGGTATAGTCGGCAGCCTCAATCACTTTTTTATCGAGCGACGTAAAGACTTCCGAACCCGGAATGTTGACCGGGGTTGCACCGGCTGCGGCAAACACTTCGTTCACCATGCCTTCCGGCGCACGCATTTTAAGACCCTTAAGATCATCAACACCATCAAGCGGGACCGCGGAAACAAATGCTTCAAGACCAGGTGTGGTTGCGCCAATGAAGTGCAGGCCATACGGCTCGACCAGTGAATTCATCAGCTCCTTGCCGCCGCCATATTCCATGAAACGGAACATTTCCTGCGGATCGGACCAGGCGCCAACCGGGTTCGCGATCAGGCCAAATGCCGGGTCCTTGCCCGAGAAATAGCTGGTATCGGTGATGTGACCATCAAGAATGCCAGCGGCAATCGCATCCTGGGTTTCGTTATGTTCGACAACGGATCCCACCGGCAGCATCTCGATCGAAATGCGGCCACCGGTCAGGGTTCCAACACGTTCTGCCCATTCCTGCTGAATGATGAAGTTCGGGTTGCCGGCCGGATCGCTCGACTGGAATTTAAGGTCGTAATCCTGGGCATTTGCCGCAAAGGGTGCGGCGGTGGTCATGGTAATGGCAAGCGCTGCGCCAGCCAGTGTTTTCAAGGACGTTTTCATCTGTTTTCTCCCTGGGTTGATTATTTTACGTCAGTTTCGGGTGCCGGTCTGGCATCTGATGCTGCGTAACGCTGCTTCAAACCCGAAACAGCGGTTTGGACGATGTCTTCAAGCGGGCCTTCGATTGAGACAGCCAGCGGGTCTTCATCGGGGCCCGGCGGTTCAAGATCGTGAAGCTGACTGTCAAGAAGTTGCGAGGGCATGAAATGGCCGGCACGGCTGTTCATGCGCTCGAATATCAGGTTGCGGGGACCATTGAGGAAAACGAAGCTGACCGCCCCCAGACGCGTACGCAGATAATCGCGATAGCGACGCTTGAGCGCCGAGCAGGCGATAAAAACGGTTCCGGGAAACGGATTGCCGCGCGGGGTCGTCGGATCGGTGGATTGGCCAATATGTTCGGCTGCGGTGGAAACGGCATCCAGCCACGGCCAGCGCATTTCATCATTAAGCGGCAGCCCACGGCTCATATGATCAACATTGGCCTTGGGGTGATGGTCGTCCGCATCCAGCCACGCATTATCGGTGGCCGCAGCAAGGCGGCGTGCCGTTTCGGTTTTGCCGGATCCGCACACGCCCATGACGACAACATATCTGGTCTGCCGGTTCATAAGGTTCTTCGTTCTCACTGGTTTTCAGGGCTTGGTTTTACTCTTGGGCAGCCCTGTTGTGTTATGATGTTAGCGCTAACATAATGTTAGCGCTAACATCACGTCAACACCCTATTTCACAAGAAGGCACAAGGTGCTTGTCGCTGCGGAAAAGACGTAATAAATGTAAAGGTATGAGGAAACGCAAAGGGGCCGGGCGGCCAACCATTTCTGACGTTGCCGAAAAGGCCGGGGTCAGCACCATCACCGTTTCACGTGCCTTGCGTGATCCCTCAAAGGTGTCCGATCACCTGCGCCGCAAGATCGATAACGCGGTGAAAAAGCTTAATTATGTGCCGCATTCCCATGCCAGTGCGCTGGCATCGACTCGCTCCAACATCATTGGCGTGATCGTGCCGTCGCTCACCAACAACGTGTTTGCCGATACCCTGCGTGCGATTTATGACGCCTTTGATCAGGGCGCCTATCAGGTCCAACTGGGTAATTCGCGCTATGTCGCGAAGGAAGAAGAGCGTCTTGTGCGTACCTTCCTCGGTCAGGGGCCATCGGCCATGATCATTGCCGGTACCGATCAGACTGATGTCACGCGCGAGCTTCTTGAAAATGCGCCGTGCCCGGTGGTGCAGATCATGGAAGTCGGCGATGACCCGATCGACATGATGGTCGGCTTTTCGCATTTCGAAGGTGGTCGTGCTGCGGGCATTCATCTGGTGCAAAAGGGCTATAAGCGCATCGGGTTTTTGGGCGCGCGGATGGATCCGCGTTCGCACCGCCGCATGGAAGGCTTCAAGGAAGCCATGCGATCAGGTGGGCGGTATGACCCTGACCTGATCATGACAACCACCACATCGTCCAGTGTCACACTTGGTGCTGAGCTGATCGGGCAATTGCGCGCACGTCGCCCGGATCTTGATGCCGTGTTTTGTAACAACGATGACCTGGCCCTTGGCGCGCTGTTTGGCTGTCAGAAGGCGGGGATTTCTGTGCCCGATGAGATGGGGATTATCGGCTTTAACGATCTTGAGATGATGGCAGCAAGCTACCCGTCCCTGACCTCGATCCACACAGACCGCTATGCGATTGGTAAGCATGCGGTGGCGATGATCCAGGCTGCGCTTGATGGCGAAACGCCTGAACAGAAGATCATTGATGTCGGGTTTGAATTGCAGCAGCGCGAAAGCACGTCGCGCAAACGCTAGAACCTTATCCCGACTTAACCTTACTCAGTTTCAGGCAACGGAAACCGTTCTGCGAGCTCTGCCAGCTCAGTGCGGGGCCCGGCAATTTTGATGTGCGTGCCGTCCGTGTCAAACTGACGATCCAGAATGGTGATGCCATCCTGTGCACAGGCCTGTTCGAGTGTGCTAGCATCGGAAAATCCGGCAAAAAGTTCCGCTTCGCCCTGCGGGATATAGTCAATAATCTCGGCGACGTCACAGACGGCATTGGCCGCCCCGCTATAGGCACGCACCAGCCCGCCGGTGCCAAGCTTCGTGCCACCAAAATAGCGCGTCACGATGACAGCCACATTGATCAGGTCTCGCCCCTGAAGCACCTTGAGGCACGGAATGCCTGACGTGCCTGATGGTTCCCCGTCATCCTTGCCATGCTCGATCAGCTGGTCTTCGTCATTGAGATAGCGATATGCGTTTACATGATGATTGGCCTTGGGATGAAGGGCGCGCAGCTCATCAATCCGCTTGGCCAGGTCGTCATGAAAAACGAGTTCGGCCAGAAAACGCGATTTCTTTTCTTCGGTTTCAGCAAAGGCGGGGCGGGCGATGGTTTTCATGTTGGTTTGCTATCAGAAAGCCGTCAGGAGTGCCAGACGACATCTTTGGCCGCGACGGTCCGGGTCATCCTGCCGTAAACAGTTTACCGACCAGAATGACGCCAAAAATGATCAGCATGATCAGAACGACCTTGCGGAAGGTTTCCGCATCCATGCGGTCGCGCACCTGCGTCCCCAGTTTGGTGCCAAGATAGACCGGCACCAGTCCGGCCAGCGATATCCAGAGCGTATCAAGCGTGAACAAGCCAAGTCGCGCCAGACCAAGCGCCATTACAATGCTTGAAAGACTGAACGAGATATTGATGGCCGTCAGGAAGCGTTTGGGGTCAAGGCGCAAGGAAAGCAGGAAGGGCAGGACCGGCATGACCTGTGATCCGGTGATGCCGTTGATCAGGCCCGTGGCAAAGCCCGAAACGGGGGCGAGGACTTTGGCAAGCCTGTCAGACAGCGGCTTGCCATGACGAAACAGTGTGATCGCGCCGTAATTCATCAGGACCAGGCCAAGCGCTGCACCAGCGAGAATGCTGTCGACCAGTTCCAGCACGGCAAGCCCGATCAGGATGCCGGGAATGGTGGCAAGAAACATCGGCCAGAACCGGCTGACGGTTTCGCGAAAATGGCCGGCCTGGGCCATGATGATCGAATTGCTGACCAGTGACGGGATGATCACCAACGGCATCCCTGCCTTAAGGCCCAATCCAAGTGCAAGGATCGGCAAGGCAGATGTCGAAAACCCAAGACCCGTTGCCCCTTTGACGAAGGCCGCGACGAAATAGGCGCAGGCAATGATGGCAATCGTTTCAAGGGGCATGGAATGTCCATGTTAAAGTCGACGGGACGGCGAGTGTGGCGTTAAAGTCTTGAAGGTGCAAGAGAATGGCAATTGCAGATGCAAAAGTCGTCAATGCCTGATGATGTGTCGGAGGTCCGTGTGAGTCTGTCACCCCAAGATCAAGTGCCGTCGTTGACGGGTGGCTGTCAGTGCGGCGCGGTCAGATATGTGCTGTCAGAGCCACCTTCTCAGGTCTATGTCTGCCATTGCCGGGAATGTCAGATGCAATCAGCATCAGCCTTTGGAATTTCCGTCATCATCGTGCCGACCAGTATCGAGATCACTCAGGGGCAGGTTAAAACATGGTGCCGCCCCACATCGACAGGTGGGAAGATGCCATGTCATTTTTGTCCTGCGTGCGGAACGCGGCTTTTTCACGGTGACCTTGCGGGGAACGAGCCTGTCAGTATCAAGGGCGGGTCACTTGATGTGCCGCCTGATCTGAGCTCTGCCATGCATATTTGGGCCAAGCGCAAATTAAAGGGGGTGATTATTCCGGCGGGCGTTCCTGTTTTTGATGAGGAGCCGGAATTTTAAGGCTGCAAGGCCTGTCCAAATCCGGATTCGCACATATCTGTTTGCTATGAGCATTTGATTACGCAGGGTTCGCCGTCGATAAATCGCAGGTTTTGAGTGGAATTTTGCGCCAAATTTTGACGGTTTGGTAAAAAATTGCCGAAAAATACCGCCCGAATGTCGAGAAGGGGTGGAAATGCATTGGCAAAACCCGTATCAAGTCTGGCCCGGTTAAATGACCGGTCAAGCGGGCGGGATTCCGCCGCATAGCCAAATATATGATATAATGGCGGCATGATGATGAACATGCCGGATTGAGAGGAAGCAAATGAGCAAGAGCTGGAGCATTGATAGCTGGCGTAACCTGCCGATCAAGCAGGTGCCGACTTATCCGGATGCACAGGCCCTCAAGGGCGTAGAGCAAGAGCTCGGCAGCTATCCTCCTTTGGTGTTTGCTGGCGAGGCGCGTGCGCTTAAAGAGAAGCTTGGTGACGTCGCAGAAGGCAAGGCCTTCCTGCTGCAGGGCGGTGACTGTGCCGAAAGCTTCAAGGAATTTCACCCGAACAACATCCGCGACACCTTTAAGGTGATGCTGCAGATGGCGGTTGTGCTCACCTATGGTGCAGCATGCCCGGTGGTCAAGGTTGGGCGCATGGCCGGCCAGTTCGCCAAGCCGCGCTCATCTGATACCGAAACCATCAACGGTGTTGAACTGCCAAGCTATCGCGGTGATGTGGTCAACGGCATCGAGTTCACCGAAGAAGCCCGTATTCCGGACCCGCAGCGCCAGATCCGCGCCTATAACCAGTCGGCAGCGACGCTGAACCTGCTGCGAGCGTTCGCGCAGGGTGGTTTTGCCGATCTGACCAAGATCCATCGCTGGAACCTGTCCTTTGTGGATGGCAGCCCGGCGGCAGAACGTTATCGCAAGATGACCACCCAGATTGATGAGGCAGTCGCCTTCATGGAAGCCTGTGGCATCACCGCCGAAAGTGCACCGCAGCTGCGCGAGACGGATTTCTATACCTCGCACGAGGCGCTTTTGCTGGGCTATGAGCAGGCACTGACCCGTCAGGACAGCCTGACCGGCGAATGGTATGACTGTTCGTCGCATATGTTGTGGATTGGTGACCGTACCCGTCAGGCTGATCATGGCCATGTTGAATTCCTTCGTGGGGTTAACAACCCGATCGGCATGAAATGCGGCCCGACCATGGATGAGGATGATTTGATCCGTCTGATCGATATCCTCAACCCGGAAAACGAGGCCGGTCGCCTGACCCTGATCGCACGTATGGGGGCAGACAAGGTGTTTGATAACCTGCCGCGTCTGGTCAAGCGCGTTAAGGACGAAGGCCGCAAGGTCGTCTGGTCCTGTGATCCGATGCATGGCAACACGATCAAGGCATCGACGGGCTATAAAACCCGTCCGTTCGACGCGATCCTGTCTGAAGTTAAAAACTTCTTTGACGTGCACAAGGCCGAAGGCACCCACGCTGGCGGCGTTCACTTTGAGATGACCGGTACGGACGTTACCGAGTGCATCGGTGGTGCGCGCGAAGTCACCGAAGACGCGCTTTCGGATCGCTACCACACCCATTGTGACCCGCGCCTCAATGGTGGACAAGCGCTTGAGCTTGCCTTCCTGATGGCCGAAATGATCAAAAAGGAACGCGACAGCGTCCGCGCAGAGCAGATGGCTGCCTCTGCCTGATCGCAGGTCCAGAAACTTGATTGATCAAAGGTGCCCGGCAGTCCGTCGGGCACCTTTTCTTATGGGGGCAGATTTGCCAAAAGGCTTTCTAAATTAGCTTTTGGCGTATTTTGTTACATAATCAGTATGAATTCGTGAAAAAACATCTACCAATGACCACAAAATATTCTTAAGTATGAGTTATTGCAGGGTGTTCCTGACAAATCGAATAAGGGCGAGGGGTCTCAACGGGTATGATGGACGACGCTGAATTCAGCGCATGGCAAAAGAAGGTAGAGGGAACCAATATTTCCTCGACCACGCTTTTGGCGACCGATTATCTGAACCATTTCAACGAGATCGTCATGTTGCTCGAAATGGTGCCCGACATGCCTGACATGATCGAGGACTGCAAGGAATGGGCGCCAAAAAGCTATCAGGAGCATTTCCGCGATAGTGCCTTTTCCGACAAGGAACTGGCGATTGAGGCCTATGAACATGTGCCGCCCAAATTCCGCCGCCCCTTCGAAGAAACCATCGAACACCTGAATACCATCGTCGGCCATGCGGTTTCGCAACTTGAAACCATTATCGAGACCGGTGATGAGGATCTTTTGCGGGTGACAGCCAGTGCGGTGACCACCTCGCTTCAGAAATTCATGGATGTCGCCAGCGGCATTATCCACGGTTCGGCCAAAACCATGAGCCAGGATGAGATTGACGCGGCCCTTGCGCTTTAAGCACGGCGTCTGACGCACTTTTTACCGGAAATTCGCCCGCAAAGGGCTGCATTGCCCATTCGGCAATTGACAGCGCGCGGGGGCAATCCTATTCCAACATCATGACAAACACGCTTGCCATTGCGATTGCCCAGCTGAACCCGATTGTCGGTGATGTCACCGGAAACCGGGACAAGGTTGTGGCTGCCTGGGAAACTGCGGCCGAGAAGGGCGCAGAGATCGTTCTGTATTCCGAACTGGTTCTGTCGGGCTATCCGCCCGAGGATCTGGTGATGAAGCCAGCCTTCATGCGCCATCTGCATGATGCGGTTCAGTTTATCTGCGAACATACGGCAAAGCGCGACGGTGGTCCGGCCCTGCTTTTGACTACGCCGTGGGAAGTTGATGGCACGCGCCATAACGCGGTTTTGCTGATTGATCAGGGCAAGATCATTGATGTGCGCGTCAAGAATGATCTGCCGAACTATGGCGTGTTTGATGAAAAGCGCGTCTTTGCTGCGGGCCCGATGCCAACCCCTATTTCGTTCAAGGGGGTGAAGCTTGGGGTTCCGATCTGTGAGGATGTCTGGACGCCGCATGTGGTTGCCCATCTAGCCGATGCCGGAACGGAAATCTTCCTGGTGCCGAATGGCTCACCGTTTGAAGCCGATAAAAGTGGCCTGCGCCGCAAGCTGATCGAGGATCGCGTGCGTGAAAGCCACGTGCCGATGATCTATTGCAATGAGGTCGGCGGTCAGGATGAACTGGTGTTTGACGGTGGATCGTTCGGACTGAACGGCGATGGATCGCTTGCGGTGGCGCTTCCGGCCTTTGCCGAGGATGTGGTGGTGACCACCTGGCAGCAGGGCGAAAATGGCAAGTTGCGCTGTGCGGATGATGCGCCGAAGGTTACCTATCCCACCGGACTTGATGCGATTTATCAGGCGCTGGTTCTGGGCCTGCGCGATTATGTCAACAAGAACGGTTTTCCCGGTGTCGTGATTGGCATGTCGGGCGGGATCGACAGTGCGTTGTCGGCCGCCGTTGCCGTCGATGCGTTGGGGGCGAATCGTGTGCGTCTGGTGATGATGCCATCGCCTTATACCTCGGCCGAGAGCCTTGAGGATGCCGAGCTTTGCGCAGGGATGCTCAAGACCGGGATTGAAAGCATCAATATCGGCCCGGCCATGGCCGCGTTCGACGAAATGCTGGCCCCGGCCTTCGAGGGCCGGGATGCTGATATTACCGAAGAAAACATTCAGGCCCGTTCACGCGGGATTATCCTGATGGCGCTTTCAAACAAGTTTGGCCACATGGTGCTGACGACGGGCAACAAGTCCGAAATGTCGGTCGGCTATGCCACGCTTTATGGTGACATGTGTGGTGGCTATTCGGTTCTGAAAGACCTTTATAAAACGACCGTGTTCAATCTGTGCCATTGGCGCAACGAACACAATCCGGCCGGGGCGATGGGCCCGGATGGTATGGTGATCCCCGAGCGGATCATTACCAAGCCGCCATCAGCCGAACTCCGCCCGGATCAGAAAGACGAAGATAGTCTGCCGCCTTATGATGTTCTCGATGATATCCTCCATCAGATGATTGAGGGTGAGCGGTCTGTCCGTGATATCGTGGATAGCGGTCATGATGAAGCAACGGTGCGCCGGGTCTGGCGATTGCTGGATCGGGCGGAATATAAACGCCGTCAGGCCCCGCCAGGCGTCAAGATTACCCCGCGCGCCTTTGGCCGTGACCGTCGCTATCCGATTACCAATGGTTTCACGAACCTTGTTACGTGATTGAAAAGTTTGAAATGACAAAACCTGTTCTGCGATTTGCCCCCAGCCCGACCGGGCTTCTTCACGTCGGTAACGCCCGTGTGGCGCTGATGAACTGGCTTTATGCCCGGAAATCAGGCGGGAAATTCATCCTGCGCTTTGACGATACTGACCCGGCGCGCTCCAAGGACGAATATGTCGATGCGATCCGTGAAGATCTGACTTGGCTTGGCATCGACTGGGATCAGGAAGAACGCCAAAGCCTGCGTCTGGACAAATACGACGCAGCGATTGACGACCTTAAAAAGCGCGAACTGCTGTATCCGTGCTATGAAACCGAAGGCGAGCTGAACTGGAAACGCAAGGCCGCCCGCCAGCGCCATCAGCCGTTCATCTATGACCGCAAGGCATTGACCCTTAGCGATGAAGACATCGCAGCCCTTGAAGCGGAAGGCCGCAAGCCGCATTGGCGTTTCCTGCTGACAGATGGTCTGGTGGAATGGGATGACCTGACCCGTGGTGTTTGCTCGTTTGATACCGAACATGTGTCTGACCCGGTCCTGATCCGCGAAGATGGATCGCTGCTTTATATGCTGGGATCAGTCGTGGATGACCTTGAGATGGGCGTTACCCACATCATTCGCGGTGAAGACCATGTGACCAATACCGTGTCGCAAATCCTGCTGTATCTAGCCCTTGGCGGAAAGCCGGGCGCGCTTGAATTTGCTCATATGCCGCTTCTGGCGGGGCCGGGCGGATCACAGCTTTCCAAACGTCTGGGTAGCCTTTCGTTGCGTGAACTCCGCAATGACGGCTTTGAGGTCGAAGCGCTTGTGGGGCTTCTGACCGGGCTTGGCGCATCGGACAAGATCGAGCCGGCAAACCTGACCGAGGTTCTTGAGAAATTCGATCTGGATCATTATGGCCGCTCGACGCCGAAATTTGATCCGGCTGAACTCGCAAGCCTCAATGAAAAAGTCATTCACGACATGTCGTTTGAGGCGGCCAAGCCGAAGCTTGAAGCAGCTGGCATGACGGATGCCGGCGAGATGTTCTGGAATGCGGTGCGCGGCAATTGCTGGCGCGTGGCAGAGGCGCTGGAATGGTGGGATGTGATCCACAAAAACGTCATTCCGGAAATCGATGCAGAAGATGCCGAATTCCTCAAACAGGCCGCCGATATGTTGCCGGAAGGTGAGCTTGATGGCACCAGCTGGAAAACCTGGACCACAGCACTTAAGGAAGAAACAGGGCGTAAGGGCAAGCAGCTTTTCATGCCGCTGCGCAAGGCGCTGACCGCGCGTGAACATGGCCCGGAAATGTCGACGATGCTGGTTCTGATCGGGTCTGAAAAGGCGCGGGATCGGTTGTGTGGGAAGGCGGTCTAAGCATCTGCTTTGATCGCCGGAAAATGTACGCATTTGACCCGATAACACAGCCAAACGGACGTTTGAAATGACCAAGACCCTTCGTATTTTTGACACACTCACCCGCGAAAAGCAGGTCTTTGAGCCGATTGATCCCGATCACGTGCGCATTTATGTCTGCGGCCCGACGGTTTATGACTATGCCCATGTCGGTAATGCCCGCCCCGTGGTGGTGTTTGATACGCTGGTGCGTGTGTTGCGCCATATCTATCCCAAGGTGACCTACGTCCGGAACGTTACCGACGTGGATGACAAGATCAACGCACGCGCCAAGGAAAGTGGTGAGCCGATTTCGGAAATCACCAAACGCACCCATCAGGCCTATTTGGATGATATGGGGGCTCTTAATGCCATAAAACCCGATATCGAACCGCGCGCGACCGAACACATCGCCGATATGATCGCCATGTGCGAAAAGCTGATCGAACAAAGCTTTGCCTATGCCGCCGAGGGGCATGTTCTGTTTTCGGTCGAAAAGTTTGATGATTACGGCAAGCTGTCGCGTCGTGATCGCCGGGAAATGATCGCCGGCGCACGGGTTGAAGTTGCGCCCTATAAAAAAGATCCGGCGGATTTTGTTTTGTGGAAGCCGTCAAGCGATGACGATCCGGGTTGGGATAGCCCGTGGGGCCGTGGTCGACCGGGCTGGCATATTGAATGCTCTGCCATGTCGACACGCTATCTCGGTGAAAATTTCGACATTCACGGCGGTGGGTCGGATTTGGTCTTCCCGCATCATGAAAACGAACTGGCACAAAGCTGCTGCGCCAATAAGGGGTCCAGCTATGCCAAATACTGGATGCATAACGGCCACCTGATGGTCGAAGGCGAAAAAATGTCTAAGTCATTGGGCAATTTCGTCACCGTGCATGAATTGCTTGAAAAATGGCCGGGCGAGGCGATCCGCTTGGCGATGATGGGCACCCATTATCACCAGCCGATCAACTGGACCGAAGAAAACCTGCGTCAGGCCAAAGAGGCACTTGATCGGTTCTATACCGCCCTGCGTCAAAGTGCGGATGTGACACCGGAACCCATGCCGGTGCCTGCTGCGGTACTTGATGCCCTGTGCGATGATCTTAATACGCCACTGGCGATTGCGGAACTCCACAATCTGGTGACCCGCTTTAACAAGGCGGAAAAGAAATTCGAACGCGCCGAACTTAAGGGTGAAATTCTTGCCGCGGCCAAGCTTCTTGGCATTCTTGAATGCGATCCCGAAGCCTGGTTTACCGGATCGGCCGACGAAGATGAGACCGCCGAGATCGAAGGGCTTATTGTCCAGCGGGCCGATGCCAAGAAAAACAAGGATTTCGCGACAGCCGATAAAATCCGCGATGATCTTCTGGCACGCGGCATCATCCTTGAAGACTTCAAGGACGGGACAAGCTGGAAGCGTGTCTAACGCGCGTTGAAATCTTCTCGAAAAGGGACTGCAAGTCAAATGCTTGCAGTCCCTTTTTTTGTTTCGGATTGGCGTATTTGACGTATCGGCACCAAAAGTTGCAGATGGGCAGATTTTTGCCCAAATTTTGATGGATCATGCTGTGTGATTGGTCCGAAGCAACGAAAAGGTGCTGTAAGCCATGTCCGAATTTGACCGCCGCGGGTTTTTGAAAGCCTCCGCGTCACTGGCCGCAACCAGCTTGATGGCATCCGCTCTGCCAGCCTGGGCGCAGGGTGCCAAAGACGCAGCTGAGCCCGAAGTACTGCAAAAGCAGATCCCGTCAACCGGGGAAACCATCCCCGCTGTCGGGTTGGGAAGCTGGATCACGTTCAATGTCGGCAATCACATCGAGCTGCGTAATCAATGTGCGGATGTGATGTCGGCCTTTTTCAAGGCTGGTGGGCGCATGATTGACAGTTCTCCGATGTATGGATCGGCCCAGGATGTGATTGGCTATGGCCTGGATGCACTCGGCGCGCACGACAAGGTGTTTTCGACCGACAAGGTCTGGACATCCGGTGACGGTGCTGGGCAGATCGCGGAAACCTCAGATCGCTGGAAGGTCGCGCAGTTTGATCTTTTGCAGGTTCATAACCTGCTGGGCATCAATAAAAACTTGCCGCTTCTGTTTCGCATGAAGGATGCGGGCCAGTTGCGCTATGTCGGTGTCACGACGTCGCATGGGCGACGCACCGATGATCTGATGGCCGTGATGAAGAACGAGCGGCTTGATTTCGTGCAGGTGACCTACAACCCGGTTGATCGCAAGGTTGAGGAATATCTGCTGCCGCTGGCCTATGATCGCGGCATTGCCGTGATCGTCAATCGGCCGTTTCGCGGAGGCAGCCTGACCGAACGCCTCAAAGGGGAGCCGTTGCCGGAATTTGCCCGCGAACTTGAAGTCAAAAGCTGGGCGCAGCTGATTTTGAAGTATCTGATTGCCCATCCGGCGGTGACCTGTCCGATCCCGGCCACGACCAAGCCGGCCCATGCGGCAGAAAACATGGCGGCGGCCACCGGGCCGCTACCCGATGATAAAATGCGCAAACAGATCGCTGCTGTAATCGGTGTTCTGGTTTGAGCCGCGTAAGCAAAGGGCAGATGGCATGAGTGAATGGTGGGATTATGGACTGGCGGATTTGTTGCTGTTTTCGCCGCGGGTTTATTACCGGCTGTTTGAAACCATGAACAGCACCTGGGCGCTGGTGGTTGCCAGTGCCTTGATTGCGGGGCTTGTTGCGTCCGTCCTTGCCCTGCGGCACGGCTTTCGCGGCAACCGGGTTATCCTTGTGTTGTTGGCTTTGGTATGGGCCTGGTCTGGCTATGGCTTCCTTTGGCAATATTATCAGCCGATCAACTGGGCCATTCCCTATCTGTTGCCGGGTTTTGCCCTTCAGGTCGTTTTGTTTGCCATCTTTGCCGCACGCCCATTACCGCTTCGCTTTGGTTGGCGGGGCGATTTTTCAAGTTATGTCGGTTTGGTCTTGGTGGCCTTCGCGCTCATTGTCTATCCGTTTATCGGATTGATTGAGGGACGTGATCTTGCGCAGGCGGAGCTGTTTGGCAGTGCTGCCGATCCGACAGCGCTTGGTACTTTGGGCTTTGTTTTGTTGTCACGCGGAACATGGCGTTGGGCGTTGTTGCCGGTTCCATTGGCGTGGTGTGTGATATCGGCCGGCACGCTTTGGGTTATGGACCAGCAGGTTGCGACCGTGATGTTGGGCGCTGTCTGGATTACGGTTTTCTGCGGCTGGCTTGATCTTAAAAATGGTGTCACCAGCAAGCGTTTGACAGAGGCGGAAATCAAAGACCCCGCCACGTAAGGCAAAAAATTTCTCTCACGTTCAAAAAAATGTGGAAACCGAAGCTGATCAGTGGTTTCGTACATTTGCTGAAACAAGTCGTTTGTCTGAAATCCCCTGCATCAGACCAATGCGCGGTAAGCAAAGACAAAACGGTTGTTCGGTAATCCCCAAGCGTGAAAGGGCGATCCATGATCCAGGTTTTAACCAGTGTCTGGGCACTTCTTATTGGTATTGTCCTGATCATGCTGGGCAACGGCATGCATTTCACCCTGATCGGTGTGCGTGGGGGGATTGAAGGGTTTTCCTCGACCGAGCTTGCAATTGTGACATCGGGCTATTTTGCCGGTTTCCTTGCTGGCGCGCGCCTGACACCACGCATGATCAAGCGTGTTGGCCATGTTCGCGTCTTTGCCGCACTGGGCAGCTTTACCTCCGCTGGTCTGATCGCCTTGCCATTGATTGCGGAGCCCTGGGCTTGGACGTTGCTGCGCGTGCTTCTGGGCTTCTGCATGTCGGGTATTTACGTCACGGCGGAAAGCTGGCTGAATGATTCCTCGACCAACGAGACGCGCGGCAAGGTTCTGTCGGCATACATGATTGCCCAGACACTGGGCATTATCGGCGCACAGGGCCTCTTGACGCTTGGCGATGCGGCCAATTCGGCGCTGTTTATTGTCGCGTCCATTCTGGTTTCGATCTCTTTTGCCCCGATCCTGCTTTCAGCAAGCTCCGTACCGGTGACAGAAGCTGCCCGCCCGATGGGCCTTAAGGAGCTTTTCTCCGGATCACCGCTCAGTACCGTGGGCATCTTCCTTTTGGGCTGCGGCTATGCCATCCAAACCGGTATGGCGGCTGTTTTCGGAACCCAGATTGACATGACGACCGGTCAAATCGCGACATTTGTTGCGATGCTGTTTGCCGGTGCCCTGATCTTTCAATATCCGATTGGCTGGCTTTCGGACCGTATGGATCGCCGCAAGCTGATCTTTGGCGCCTCGATGGTGGCGATGGGGGCCTGTATTCTGGGCTGGGTATCTGGAAACCATCTTGTATTCATGATGTGCGCAGCCTTTGTTGCTGGTGGCATGACCACACCGCTCTACGCGTTGTTTCTGGCCTACACGAATGACTTCCTGCCGCTTGAAGATATGCCAGCCGCGTCAGGCGGCCTAGTATTGACCTTTGGGGTTGGTGCGATTTTGGGACCACTTCTGGCTGGTTGGTCGATGGAGCATCTTGGCGCGCAATCCTTCTGGCTGACAATGGCTATGACATTTGCAGTCATTTCGGTTTATGCGCTTTATCGCATGACCTGCCGCGAAGCCGTGCCGGTCGAAGATACCGAAAGTTACGTCAGCGTCCTTCCGACGGCATCACCCATGGCGGTTGAAACCGCCGGGGTCTGGGCCGCCGAACAGGCAGAAGCCGAGGCAGAGGCCGCCGCAGAAGAAGCCGCCGCAGAGGAGGCAGAGGCCAAGGCGGAAGCTGAAGCAAAGCCGGAAGATGACACCCCGAAGAGTGACACGCTCAAGTCTTAGGTTTGGACGGTCGCCTTAGCGGTTCATCAGCAATCTGATCCCGACAGCGGCAAAGAATACGCCGAGCAATCCATTGATCCAGCTTGCCGCCCGACGATAAATCGAAATGGCTGGCGCGGTGGAAAAGGCCGTTGCATATAGCAGATGTGTGCTGGTTGAAATCAGACCACAACCAATCACGATTGCCGCCCCGACCCAAAGTGGGGCGCCTTCCTGAAAACCGATGGAAATGATGGCAATCCAGGTCAGGATGGCCTTGGGGTTGGTCAGGTGCAGGCCCAGGCCACGGAAGTAATATCCCCGACCAGAGATTTGTGCAGCGTCAACGTCAAGCGCGTCGGCGGATGCGTGCGCACTTGGGGTTTTGCGAAAAGCGGTGCGAAACGCGCGATAGGACATCCACAGCAAATAAAGCCCGCCAAAAATCCGGATAGCGGTCATGGCATCGGCGTATGTTGCCAAAACGGCTGACAATCCTGTCAGGGTCAGAAGGCCGATCGAAAAAGACCCAGTTCCGATGCCCAAGGCAAAATGCTGTCCGGCACGGCGGCCCTGATCAAGCGAAACCCCCATCAAACCCAACAGGGCGGGACCGGGGCTAATCAGGCCGACAAGCAAGGCGGCATAGGACAGTAATATTCCGGGCAGATATTGCCCGATTTCGGCAAAACTGATCATGGGGCGTTTCCTTTGGTGGTGGCAAAGTCAGCCTAGATCAGTGGTTGAATTCTGTCGAGCGTAACGAAAAAGCCCGGTCCAATGACCGGGCTTTGATCGATTGTTCCTTGGGAACTGAAATCAGGCGTCGTTTTGCGCTTCGGCGAGGATTTCATCCCCCTGACGGGCGATTTCAGACAGGGCCTGTTCGAAGACTTCTGGCGGATGGCCACCGGAAATGGCGAATTTGCCATTCACGACATAGGTCGGTACCGAACTGATGCCGGCATCGCCAAATTCATCTTCCTCGGCGCGGACTTCCTTGGCGAATTCGTCGCTGGCAAGGATTTCGGCAGCACGGTCTGCCGGAAGTCCGACTTCCTCGACCGCACGTTTGAGAACGCCGTGATCTGAGGTGTTGTCACCGCCCTGGAAGTAGGCGGCAAACAGATTGAGTTTGAGGGCTGTCTGCTGACCATACTCACCTTCCTTGCCGGCCCAGTAAATCAGGCGGTGGGCGTCAAAGGTGTTGTAGATGCGCGAATCTGATCCGAAATGAATCGGGAAGCCGACATTTTCGCCCATCATGGTGATGCGCGCACGGTTATCGGCACTCTGATCGGCGGTCAGACCGTACTTTTCATTGATATGTTCGGAAAGGTCCTGACCTTCGGGCGGCATGTCACGGTTCAGTTCGAACGGGTGCCAGCGCAGGGTCACATCAATTTCACCGTCCAGACGGCTGATGGCATCTTCGAGGTTCTTGTAACCGATGATGCACCACGGGCAGACCACGTCCGAAACAATGTCGATCTGCATGGGGATGGCTTTGGTCATTGGAATAGAATTGCCTTGGTTTATGTAACGTTGTTGCTACCCCAACACATAATCGACATGGCGTCAAACGCAAGGAAAGACTGGCCTTGCGCGTTCTGAAGGGCCTTTTTATCAGTTTTTTGTGATTTTTCCGGGGCTTGCCCGGAATGATCGATCAGTTTGGTTGTCGCCGTGCGTTGTCGACCATGTATTCGGCAAAGGTTTCAAGGATCGGACAGGACCATTCCGCACGGGTCAATTCCCCGTCGCGTTCCCAATCACCATACCAGCGTTCGTCAATGTCGCGGAAAATGGTGTAACGGGCAAAGCGGTCTGATGCAGTCCAGCAATTGCGACCCGACCGTTCCCATGTCAGGCCGGCGAGCATCATGATGTCAACGCTGGCGGAGGCGTCATTTACCATTGTTATTGTCCTTGGACGTCGCGCGATCATTTTAAGTCTTGGTTGTGCAGGGCTTTGATCACGCAGCCTACAATATACAATAAAGTTAAGCATCGAGTGGTGGGGGTTACAATCATTCAAGGGGACAGGTCCGCTATCCTAAAGGTGGGTAATTTGTTGAAATAGAGTGGAAATTGTCTCTGAAATGCCAATGCGCGTAATGCTGTTGCGCTGATGGCTGTTTTGCGGCAATTTGCCAGACCCGCAAAAGACATGGAAACATGAGCCTTGCGGCCAGAACAGAGACGGCACACCAAACCGCCGTCACCGAGAGACTATCGATCAGTTGGAATGAAAATGTCAGACAAGCGCGTCTATCTCTATGACAGTACCCTGCGTGACGGGCAGCAGACCCAGGGCGTGGATTTTTCGGCCGCGGACAAAACCGCGATTGCCAAGGCGCTGGACGAATTGTCGATTGACTATATTGAAGGCGGCTGGCCCGGGGCAAACCCGACCGATGACGCATTTTTTGCCAATCCGCCGAAGCTCAAGAATTCCAAACTGACGGCCTTTGGCATGACGCGCCGTGCCGGGCGTTCGGCATCAAACGATCCGGGGCTTACCAGCCTGGCGCAGAATGCGCCGATCGTGTGCATGGTCGGCAAAAGCTGGGACTTTCAGGTGACCGAGGCGCTCGGAATCGAGCTTGATGAGAACCTTGCGATGGTTGCGGATTCCATTGCGCATCTGAAAACCAAGGTTTCCGAAGTCATGTTCGATGCCGAGCATTTCTTTGATGGCTACAAGGCCAATCGGGACTATGCGCTTTCGGCGATCAAGGCGGCCTATGATGCCGGTGCGCGCTGGGTTGTTTTGTGTGACACCAATGGCGGCACGTTGCCCGACGAGATTTTCGACATTGTTACCGATGTCTGCAGCCAGATCCCGGGTACCCATGTTGGTATTCATTGCCACAATGATACGGAAAACGCGGTCGCGAACTCCCTGGCTGCGGTCCGCGCTGGTGCACGTCAGGTGCAAGGCACATTGAATGGCCTTGGCGAGCGGTGTGGCAATGCCAATCTGATTTCGATCATCCCGACGCTGATGCTGAAGATGGGCTATGACGTTGGCATTTCCCATGACCAGCTGACCCATTTGCGCCGGATTTCGCATATTCTCGATGAGCGTCTTAACCGTGAACCGCTGCGTCAGGCAGCCTATGTCGGTGACAGCGCCTTTGCCCATAAGGGCGGGCTGCATGTTTCGGCGGTGGAAAAGAACCCGACCTGTTACGAGCATGTCGAACCGCATCTGGTTGGCAACCAGCGCCATATTCTGGTGTCTGATCAGGCGGGTCGGTCCAACATACTGGCACGCTTCCGCGAAATCGGTGTCGATGTTGATCCGAAATCAGAAGCCGTCGGCAAACTGGTTGAGACCGTCAAGCAACGCGAATTTGATGGTTATGCCTATGACGGGGCCGAGGCCAGCTTTGAACTGCTGGCACGCAAGGCGATGGGCGAGCTTGATCGCTATTTCCGTGTGACATCTTTCCGTGTGATTGACGAACGTCGCTGGGTAGACGATCAGGATGAGCAGGTCATCACCATGAGTGAGGCCACCGTCAAGGTCGTGGTTGGCGATGAACAGTTCATGTCGGTTGCCGAGGGGAATGGTCCGGTCAACGCCCTTGATGCCGCCCTTCGCAAAGTTCTTCTGACGGTGCCGGAATACCGTGAAGCGGTCGAGCAGATCGAACTGATCGATTATAAGGTCCGCATCATAACCCGCGGCGATGGCACGCGTGCGGTGACCCGCGTCATGATCGAAAGCCGCGACGCCGAAGGCAATAACTGGGCGACGGTGGGGGTTTCGACCAACATTATCGAGGCGTCCTATAACGCGCTGCGCGATTCCATCACCTATAAGTTGTTCAAGTCGGGTGTGCGCAGCCAGCACGCCTGATAACAGATCACGTTTCAGACACAGCCGGACCGGATCAAGGCCCGGCTGTTTTTCGTGGAGATAAGGAGGCTGGCGCGAACGGTTGGCTTTTGCTAAGTAAGCGCCAATATGGACGGGGATGCCCGATCAACCTTCCTTTGACGACCGGAGATTAGCGCGATGAGCGAGCCCATCGGCAGTGCCAAGCCTGAAACAGGCGGGATTGCCAATCCACCCGTGATCATTCTGATCGAACCGCAGCTTGGCGATAATATTGGCAAGGCTGCGCGTGCGATGCTGAATTGTGGTTTGGTGGATTTGCGTCTGGTACGTCCACGCGATGGCTGGCCCAATGAACGGGCAACCGCCAATGCATCGGGTGCCGACATCGTTATTGATAACACCAAGGTGTTCGAGCGCGAAGAAGACGCGCTGGCGGATCTCAATCGTGTTTATGTCACCACGGCCCGCACGCGTGACGCGATCAAACCGGTTTTCACGCCTAAGGGACTGGCGCCAGAAATGCGCAGCGTGATTTCGCGCGGCGAGAAGGTCGGGGTGATGTTTGGCCCGGAGCGCACCGGTGTGCGCAATGAACATGTCGCCATGGGTGATGCGGTGGTTACTGTGCCGCTTAATCCCGGTTTTACCTCGCTCAATCTGGCGCAGGCGGTTCTTTTGATCGGGTATGAATGGTGGCAGGCGGGCGTTGATGTGGCCGATTATCAATTGATGATGGCCGACACCTTCCCGGCGACCAAGGATGATATGGAACGTCTTTTCGTTCATCTTGAAAACGAACTTGATGCGTCGGGGTTCTTCCGGGTGCCTGAAAAGCGCCCCGGAATGGAACGCAATATCCGCAATATCTTTAACCGTGCAAACCTGACCCATCAGGAAGTCCAGACCCTGCGCGGCATGATCGTTGCGATGCGCGGCGGCAAGTACAAGCCTTAAGGCCGCACTGTTTGCCAAGAAACAAAGGGCTCCCCGACCAAGGTCGGGAGCCCTTTGTTGTTCGTGGTGTGGCGGTTGGCAAAGCGCCCAATCGTCAGGTGTTACGGCCGGTCCAGACGATAGATCTTGTCCGGGTTCGGTTTGCTTTGCCAGGGCAGGCCGTCATTCTGCCAGCCATTGAGCAGGCGCAGGCCTTTCTGCGGGCCTTCCTTGATCGCACTGCCCTGAAAACCGTGAACGACATAGTGGGCATTGGCAAAACCGTTTTCCTGCAGGAAGGCGGCACTTGGTTTGCCACGTTCGCTACCCGATCGGCACATGGTGATCACGGTGGCGTCCTTATCCATGCCGCGTGCTTTCAGGGCGGCTTCGATTTGGGCTGCGAAGTCCGGGTTGCGATAAAGCCGGAAGCGGCCCTTTTCGGCGTCCCACTGGGTGCGATCCACCATCAGATAGGGGATGTTGATGTCGACCGCGTCGGTAAAGCCGACAAACAGGATTTCCACCGGGTCACGAACATCAACAAACAGCACGTCGTCCTTTTGCGATGAAAGTTCGAGCGCCTTTGTAGTGGAAACTCCTAGGTCGTCAGCCTTGGCCGGAACCAGCAGGGCGGCGGAAACGGCGATGGCACAAAGCAAAGCCAGACCGGACAGGATGGGGCGAATTTTAAACATGTGCATCATCGGGGTCCTTGGGGCTTAGAACGAAAAGACGCGGGTGTCCTCATTAACCATCATCTTGGCCATGGCGGGTGGGGTTGCGACACCAATGCCATCGCGAAGCGCGCTTTGATCATGCGAACTGTTGGGCAGATAAAGTGCACAGACATTAACCGACGCACCGCCATTCATCAGCTTGACCAAAAGCTGTTCGGGGGTGACCTTCTTGGGTTCAAGAGCCGGGCTTTGCGTTGCGCTGAGTGCAAGGTCGCCTGCCGCGTCACATAACAGAACATCGATCTGCACACCTTGGGCCTGCATGGTGTTGCCAAGAACCATCGCCATGCCCTGGGTCTGCAGGGATGGACTGGTCAGGATGATCAGGGCCTTGTCGATTTTGTCATCCGCCTTGGCGATGGTGACATTCAAAACAAGAAGAACGGCCATCAGAAGGAACATGAATGCAAAACGGCCAGGCGTGATGGTGGATTTGTCCATGGGGGCGCTCCAAATTCTGGTTCATCAATTAATGGTAATGTTTTAATTTGAAAGTGGATTTAGGCGATATGACAATCGTCAATATGGTGTGAAAACAGGGCTAAGGCCTTGGAAAGCCCTCAGATAATGTGGGCTGATTTGAAAAAGCCTTGCTCTGGGATGCCAACCTCTGCAAAAACGGCAGGCAGTGCTTGCGTTCGCAGGTCATGGAAACGGCCATTTTCGTTTGACTCTCGGGCCGTGATCTCTATATTGCGGCTCACTTCCGAGAAAGTGGGTCGAAACAGGTGGTTTCGTCCCCGTTCCGCATGTCTGTCTCCAGGCGGTTGGAAACTATCGGGACAATAAGTGATCTTTAAAAAAAGAGAGTTACAAAATGTCGAAACGTATTGCTGCAAAGCATAAGATTGACCGCCGCCTTGGTGTGAACCTTTGGGGCCGTGCAAAATCGCCGCTGAACAAGCGCGAATATGCACCGGGCATGCATGGTGCCACCCGCCGTAAGAAGCCGACCGACTATGGTACCCAGCTGTTCGCTAAACAGCAGCTCAAAGGCTACTACGGCTCGATCTCTGAAAAACAGTTCCTGCGCTACTACAAAGAAGCGTCCCGTCGTCCGGGCGATACCTCCGAGCATCTGGTTGGTATTCTTGAGCAGCGCCTCGATGCGGTTATCTACCGCATGAAATTCGTTCCGACCGTGTTTGCTGCACGTCAGTTCGTTAACCACGGCCACATTCTTGTCAACGGCAAGAAAGTAACCATCCCGTCCTACCTTGTTAAAGAAGGTGACGTTGTCGAAGTGAAATCCGCTTCGCGCGAAATCCCGATGGTTATGGAAGCAGCCAACCTGAACGAACGTGACGTTCCGGAATATCTCGACGTTGACGCGAAGGCCTTCAAAGGTACCTTCGTTCGCGTTCCGAAATTCGCAGAAATTCCGTACCCGGTTCAGATGCAGCCGAACCTGGTTATCGAATTCTACTCGCGTTAATCCTTACGGGTTTCGCGACGAACCGATACGAAAACGCCCGCTGGAAACAGCGGGCGTTTTTGTTTATCCGGATTTTGCTTCACTCGGCGTGGGGATTCCATTGAACGCAATGATTTTGCGTTGCATTAAGTTGTGCGGATAATGCTAATATAGGCGTCTGTAACAATTTCGGCGACGCGAAGGACCTGAGATGCGTATCTTAATGGTCATACTGGGCATGTTATTATTAATAGCATGCGTGCGGATTCAAGCCACTGTACAAAGCTTTTCAGATTTACCTAATGATTACCCGGGCAAGACTTTAGCGGTGATTGGGTACCCTGATGAGCTAGCAGAGAGCCTCGAATGGAAAACATACAAACCAATTTTCGAAGCTAGATTTTTGGAAAAAGGGTTTGTTATTTCGTCGCCCAATGAGGCTGACTATTTAGCATTTGTGACTTATGGTATCGGTGACCCACAGACCTCTACAGAAATCGGGAGCGTACCCATTTACGGGCAAACCGGTGGAGGCACGACATATCACTCTGGAACAGTCTCTTCTTATGGTGGGGGGTACGGTAGTTACTCCGGGACGAGCTATACGGCTCCGACGTATGGCGTTGTGGGATCGTCAACCTACAGCTACGATGTGACCACTTACACCAGAACAGTTTTCATTGATCTGTTTGACGCCGAAACAGAGCAGAAATTATATGAGAGTTCTGCTGTTAGCTCGGGTTCGTGTGGAGTTATCTCGGAAGTTATAGACGAGATCACAGAAGCAATTTTTAGCAAGTTCCCGTCAGGTTCTGGTCGGGTCACCGTGCCTGCAAAAAGCGATTGTTAGTTAGGATATATATTTGGTTGTAAGAACCAAATATTGTTGGGGGATGAATGATCCAGCTGTCGCTGAACATTTCTACTCTCCTTTGAGACTTAAGTCTTGAGTGGTGTGATCTGCTGGGACGCCTGCTGGGCGGCTGCGGCAACGGCTTCCTGTTTTTGTTCCGGTGTTGCATCTGGCGGGACGTCGACCTTGACGTTGCGTGAGGCCATCTGGATGCCGTTTTCCTTGAACATGGCAAGAACCCGTTGATAGACGGTTTTGCGGATGGTGAATTGTTCGCCGGGCTTTGAGGTGTATTTCAGCCCGATCACCATGTTGAATTCTTCCATCCGCCGAACGCCTTGGGATTTCAGCGGTTCGACGAAGCTGTCGCCAATCAGCGGATCTTCAAGCAGTTCGGCAGCCAGCTTCTTGACCAGTTTCTTGATCTTGTTGACGTCGGTATCAAACGGCACACGGAATTCAAGTTTGACAATCACCCAGTCGCGGCTGTGGTTGACGATGGATTTGACCTCGCCAAACGGGATGGTCTGAAGCGGGCCGCGATGGTGACGCAACTGCATGGAGCGGATCGAGATGTTTTCGACCCGGCCACGTAGATTTTCGACCTCGATATATTCGCCAAGCCGGAACGCATCATCAAGCAGGAAGAACACTCCGGCCACAACATCACGTACCAGCGCCTGACTGCCAAAGCCAAGGGCAAGGCCGACAACCCCGGCACCGGCAATCAGCGGCCCGATATCAACGCCCAGCGATGACAGGGCAACCATCACCACCATGATGACAATCACGGTCAGCGCAAAGTTCTTGAGCAATGGCAGAAGTGTCTCGACCCGGGACAGACCTGATCCGCCGCCTTCGTCACCCGCGTTGCCCTGATTGGACGCATTCATCCGTTCATCAAGGAAGGTCTTGATCAGCGACCAGATCAGATCGGCGATCAGAAGGATCATGATGATTTCGGTCGAACTATCAATGATCCGGGCAAGGATCCCGGCGTCGTTGGCCTGGGCCAGACGGTCAAAGCCCCAGATGCGCCACCAGCTTGCCAACACAAATACCAGTGCAAGAAGCCGGACACCGCGTTTGAGAACCTTGGTAAAGACCGGCGCCTTGGGTTTGACAGGTTCGAACTCCTCGTCACTCTCAAGGGCGATGGCTTCTAAACGTGCGTTATGTTCGGCGGCTTCCTGCTCTGCCACCTGCAATTTCTTGCGATGCTGGCTTTCGATGATGTTGCGGAAGACGACATCAAACAGGCAGGCAATGCCAATGGCCAGAAGCGCCTTAAGGATGCGTTCCGCGCCAATGACGGCAACCCCACCCACCAGGATGAACCAGCCACAGACAATCACGGGCCAAAGGCGGGCCATGGATGTCGGCAGGGCCATTTTTTCAACATCACGGCTCGAAACGTGGCTGGCAAAGAAGCGCCCAAGCGACAGGGTAGCCGCGCAAAAGGCAATGACCGAAATCACCACGGCAACGTCAAACAGGATGATATCGCCCGCGACCATGGTGGGGGCCGCACTGAAGACCCCGGCAAGTGCAAAGGCAAACAACGAAATGCCCGCTGCCCAGGTCAGGCTTTTGGTCAGGGCCCGGGCCGCCAGCGGATCAACATTGATCATGCGCAGCCCTTCGGCCTTGGGCGCGAACAGGAATTGCAGGACAATGACCAGAACCCGCAGCGCAAAGAACGCCATCAGAAGCGACATGACCGCCGCCTTCATGATGCCTGGCCAGTCGAACATCATGAAGGTGCCAAGCGATCCGATGGCAAAAACAAACAGCGACAGCAGCGACAGGACACTAAGTGCCAGAATATGTTTGAGGCGTTCGGAGAATTTTTTGGGTGTGCGGGCTTCGAGATAGGCGCACATCGGTGCTGACAGCCTGCGATAGATCACCTCGGCCAGCATGCCGACACCCACAAACACGATGGTGAACAGCACAATCCGCATCAGACCACTTTGGCCAAAATCACTCGCCAGCAAATCCTGCGTGGCGGCGATTTCGCCCGGCAGCGCGTCAAGCCCACGGATCGTCTCGGCGATGCGCGCCTGTGTCCGGGCCACCCCTTCGTCGAGGAAGCCATAATAGCTGAAGGTTTCGGCAACCACGCCCTCATTGGGGGAAGGGGAGTTGTCGGTTGCGGGGGTATCCTCAGCGCCCCCCATTGCGGCAATGGCGGCCACCTGTGCCTGTGCGGGCATGACGGGTGCGATGAAAGACATCGCAAACAGCCAGATGGCAAAACACGCCATTGTTTTGATTGCTGATTTCATGCCGGTGACCTTCCCCTGTGGCGCAATGGACAGCATCGGTTAAAGATGGGGAAGGATCGCGAAACCATCAAGAAATAGTTTTGCAGCCGTCGACAAATGATCGCATTGGGAGTGTTTTTTTAGGCAGGCATAAACAAAAAACGCGCTGGCGGATACCCGCACAGCGCGTTTGAATGTCGGAATTTCGCAGCACTTTAAGCGGCAGCAACGCCCTTGTCTTTAAGGTGCTGGGACAGCTCACCGCTGGCAGCCATTTCACGTACGATATCGCAACCGCCAAGGAACTCGCCTTTGACGTAAAGCTGCGGAATGGTCGGCCAGTTCGAGAAGTCCTTGATGCCCTGACGGATGGCCGGATCGACCAGTACGTTGACATCCTTGAACGGAACGCCGATCTCGGCCAGAACCTGCACAACAGCAGCGGAGAAGCCGCACTGCGGGAACATCGCGGTCCCTTTCATGAACAGGACGACGTCATTGTCATCGACGTCTTTCTGGATGCGCTCGAATACCGGATTGTCGGTCATGATGATTGTCCTTGGCTTTGGGCGGTGATCTCTCGACCGCGAATTCGGGTTAAACTTTTATGGCCGAAGATATGGCTGGAACCTGCGGTTCTGTCAACTCTTGGCGCGATTTTGCCGCGCGGTGCGCAGGTTATCCCAGCTGTAAATGCCAAGTCCGAACCACACCAGGCCATATGTCACCATATGCGCGGCGGTGAAGGCTTCGCCAAATACCAGTACCGCAATAAGGAATTGCAATGTCGGATTAATGTATTGCATCAGGCCGAGGGCGGAAAATTTCATATTGCGCGCGGCAAAGGCAAACAGCACGAGCGGTATTGTTGTCAGGATCCCAAGACCGATCAACAGTGCGTCTTGCGCCATGCCGATATGGCCAAATGCCGCATCGCCCTGGCTTTCCAGCCAGAAAATATAGCCCAGTGTCACCGGTGAGAGCAGCGCACATTCCACAAAAAGACCGGCAATCGGATCGGCAGGGACAAATTTGCGGATCACGCCGTAAAAGGCAAACAGCGTAGACAGGCTAAGCGCAATCCATGGCAGATGGCCGTAAAACACCAACAGGTTCAAAACGCCGATGGTACAGATCGCGACCGAAACCAACTGAACGCGATTAAGCTTTTCGGCAAAGAAAACCCGGCCCAACAGAAGCATGACCAGCGGCATGATGTAATAGCCAAGGCTTGCCTCAAGTGCATTGCCACTATTGATCGCCCAAATGTAAATGACCCAGTTTCCAGCGACCAAAATACTGCTCAGAAACAGCAGGCCGATGGTGCGGGTCGATGAGATGAGCTCGAGAAGTTTCTTTCGACGACCCAGTGCAAGCACCAGAATCAGCGTCAAAACCGCCGACCATAAAATCCGGTGCGCCAGAATTTCAAAAGGCTCGGCAAAGCCAACCTGCTTGAAATACAGGCCGAAGGCACCCCAGATGGTAAACGCGCCAAGCCCGGCGAGGGGGCCCGGGCCGATCAGTGCCGGTTTTTCTTGAGAAGACATAACATTAAGCCGTGGTCAGTGAATGGGGCTGTGACCGGCCGCTACGTCTTTGGACCAGTTCAGGATGAGCTGAAAGTCAGCGAGGGCCGGAATGAAACGGCCCTCGAAAAGTCTGGCAAGGCGTCATGGTGGTGGCGAGGTGGCGCTGTGCCTTGCAGCTAAAAAGACTGGAAATCAGTCCGGTGCAGAGGTCTGCAGGGCCAGCGCATGCAGATCGCCGCCCATTTTACCCTTCAGCGCCGAATAGACCATCTGGTGCTGAACAACGCGGGTTTTGCCGCGAAACTGTTCGGATACGACAATTGCTGCGTAATGATCGCCATCGCCGCGCAAATCCTCGATGCGGACCTTTGCATCGGGCAGGGCTTCCTTGATCATGCTTTCGATTTCATAGGCTTCCATGGCCATGGCGCGTATTCCTCATGGTTGATCGGCGCAATATTCGGGACCGCCGATATGACTTCTTTTGACTGGTATATGTCGTTGTTAAGGGGGCTGTCAATTTTTGTGAAACGCCCGTTATCCGGTGATGACAGCCAACGCGTAGGCCTTGTGTTTACGCCGATATTGGGCTAACACGCATTCTTCTGGTTGCGCACACCTGCCGTCCGCAAGGTTTATGCCTTTGGTAAAGTGCGTTGAATGAATTTTTCGGACCCGTTTCCCGATCAGGGTACGGCCCGGCAATGCGGACCCCCGGCCTCCTGCGTGGAGACGAATAATGACTTCCAATACGCTTAATATCGGATCTACCGATCATCAGGCTGATACGACCGAGGCGCTCAAGGCACAGGCAAAACGTCTGCGCAAGGCTTTGGCTGCGCGTGACGTATCCATTTCGCATACCGGTTCACTGGAACTTCTCGCGCAAAGCCACGGTTACCGTGACTGGAACACCGCCATTGCCATGGCAAGGCGCAATATCCCGACCAGTGTGTCGGACCTTGGTATCGGTAAACGTTTTGCCGGGTCTTATCTCGGCCATGCGGTGACCGGGCTTATTCGCAGTATCACCGCCACCGCGACACCGGGCGTGTTTCGGGTTGAGGTGCATCTGGACGAGCCGGTGGATGTGGTCGCGTCAAAACGGTTTACCGGTTTTCGCCAACGCATTGGCGCGCGGATTAATGAACATTGCGAACCGGTCCTGACCAACGGCATGGCTGCTCCCGGTCTTTCGATTGATCTGCTGTTGAAAGAACCCGCCCGCGCGTGAGCATCTTTATCAAAGAGATAAATGACGAAACCCTCCGGCAGCTTCCAAAAGTTGCCGGAGCCTACGCTCTGGTCATCGAGCTTACTTCTGACCTGCCCCTGAAAAACAAACGCTTTGCCGGAACGACCCTGCCCAAAGGGACTTACCTTTATTGCGGCTCGGCCAACGGCCCCGGCGGCATTGCTGCGCGCGTCAAACGCCACTGCAAACCGGACAAGAAACCCCACGGGCATGTCGATGTGCTGACCTCAGCCGGGGCCGGAAAAGTGGTTTCAGTGCTGGTGGTACCGGGCGGGAATGAATGCCAACTGCGGGCTGCCTTGCAGGAACCAGATACGCAGGTTCCGGTTCCGGGATTTGGCAGCAGCGACTGTAGCGACTGCGCATCACATCTGATCAATGCATCGGGCGGGGAAATCCCAATGGCGACTGGGAGCATTGGATCTTGGCTCTAAGAGCTAAAGCCAAAAGTATTTAGCTATTTGCAACTCTTAAGAGTAGTGGTCCTTCTGTGCCTGTTTAAATAGGATATTGTACATCTACTTGTAATCCTCGGGGGGGCTATGGACGACAAAGCAAAAGCAGATTGGGTTTTTGACTTCAGTCAGAAGTGCCTCGCAGAGCATCCAGTGTTGGTGGTTGGTAGTGGTGCTTCGGCCGTACATAGCTTGCCAACGATGGGCGAACTAGCTGACTATTTGATCGAAAAAATCGAAGATCTTGGTGTCCCTGCAGATGCTCAAGATGTATGGGCCAGATTCAAAGAAGTAGTATTTGAACAAGGGCTTGAGCAGGCCATTGATGAGGCTCTGTTGTGGAGGCATGAGGAACTTTACAACACACTCAGATTGCTTACTTGGGAATGTGTAAAGGGTCCCGAGGAAATAGTACGAAGCCTCGCTATTGCCGACAAAACCCACATACCGCTGTGCAAGCTAATTACTTATTTATTTAGAAGTCATCACAGAAAAATATCTATAGTTACAACTAATTATGACAGAATACCGGAGTATGCAGTGGACTGTGTTGATGCCTGTGCATGGACAGGATTTCATGGTTCATACTTTGGGAAATGGTTGGGTTTTTCTCCGCCGTTGGAGTTCTGGAAGTCAAATAAAAGAGTGCAACAGAATACTGTTGAAATACTAAAAGTTCATGGATCTTTGGATTGGTTTATGAATTCTTCAAAGCAGCCTGTTAGGCTGATCGGAGTTGATAAAATTCCAGTAGACCATTCTGCCCTAATCGTCCCGCCTAGTTTGCGTAAGAGTGAGGAAGTTCTTATGGCTCCTCTTCGTGATATTTTAGCTCATACCGACTACACACTATCGAATGCCAATGGATTTTTTTGCGTGGGTTATGGCTTTAACGACGAACACATTCAGACAAAGCTACTAGAGCGAGCAAAGACGAAAAAAATACCCATAGTTCTTCTAACCAAGAAAATTACTGACAGGGTTCGCGAGATATTCCTGAAATCGGAGCATGAGATCCAGTTTCTAATACTCGAGGAAGGTACGGGAGTATCTACTCGCTGCTTCAGTCATATTGATCGTGCTGGCTTTGAAATTGAAGCACATAGTTTTTGGGATCTCCGTCATTTTATGAATGAAGTAGTTTAGGTGAGTTCAATGGCAGTATTTTCCTTTGATGACAGTGATGTCTTAGGGCGCGTCTTCTCGGTTGATACGACTACGGTTGTGATCGATGTCGAAAACGATCAAGCGCTAACAAGTATGCAAGTTAATAGGCTGGTCGCTTTGGAGAGCATTGCGGGACAGCACCTGGTGGGAATGATCCAGAAAATTACTCGCAAAGAGCTGGTCTCGGACGCAGTCGAAGATATCGAAGCGTCTCCAATCCAAAACTTAGTGAAAGTTGCCTTGATCGGAACTCTGTTCGATAAACGCAAACAACAGGAAAATGTCTTCACAAGATCCATTGAAGCGGTACCCCGAATACATGCTGCTTGTTATGCGATTGAAAACGAGGCCTTGACCCGTTTTATGCGCGTGCTTTCAAACACAGATGTTGATGAAAGCACGTCCCCGTTGAAAATTGGCGTCTACACCTTGGATGACGTCGCAGAGGCTTATCTGGATGGCGATCGCTTCTTTCAGAGACATGCGGTTGTAGTAGGAAGCACGGGTTCGGGAAAGTCATGGACTACTGCTCAGTTACTTGAGCAGGTTGCGGGTTTGAGCAACGGAAATGCTTTGGTTTTTGATATTCATGGCGAATATGGTTCTCTGAGAGAGAAAGGTTTCCGTCACCTTAAAGTGGCAGGACCAGGTGACCTCGGTGATGGTAAGGGCATCGAGGATGGTCTGATATATTTGCCATACTGGTTACTGTCATATGAAGCTATCGTGCCGATGTTTGTGGATCGTTCTGATTCGAACGCTCCAAACCAGACTGTCATGATGACTGAGTTGATACGTCAGTCCAAAGAGAGCTTTTTGAAGGATAGCGGGGATGAAGAAGTGCTTGCCAACTTCACGCTGGATAGTCCCGTTCCATTCGATGTGGAAAAAGTCCTAAAAGCGTTAAAGGAAAAAGATGTTGAGATGGTTGCTGGTTCTGCGGGGAAACCCAAGCAGGGACCATATTTCGGTAAGCTAACTCGACTCGTCGCAAGGTTTGAAAGCAAAATTAATGATCGAAGATTAGGCTTCTTGTTTAGAGGAGATAATTCATCCGACTACCTGAATAAGCTTGCGCTAGCACTTACCTCAAGTGCTGGTGAGCAAGAAGTCGAAGGTGGTGGGGTCAAAGTTATAGATTTCTCGGAAGTGCCATCAGACATCTTACCGCTAGTCATTAGTTTGGTTGCGCGGATGGTGTTTGCATTACAACAATGGACCCTGAGTGAAAATCGGCAGCCGATAGCCTTGTTTTGCGATGAGGCCCACAATTACATACCGGATAGATCTGTGGCCGATGCTGCTTCCGAAATCTCGATTGATATTTTTGAGAAAATTGCCAAAGAAGGCAGAAAATACGGTGTTGGGTTAGTTGTAATTAGTCAACGACCTTCAGAAGTGAACAGAACTGTTCTGAGCCAGTGTAATAACTTTGTAGCTATGCGACTTACTAACACCGAAGACCAGAATAGAATTAAAGCTTTGCTTCCGGAAAACTTAGGTGGCTACGCGGATATACTTCCTGCTCTCGATACGGGGGAGGCCCTTGTAGTTGGCGATGCCAGCCTTTTGCCAGCCCGAGTAAAAGTACACGAGCCTAGGTTAAAGCCAAACAGCGCTACTGTTCCATTTTGGGGGAAATGGAGCAGTGACGATAAACGTGAGGACCTAGCTCAGGCAGTTCGCAATTGGCAGCGACAAAGCACAAAGAAACTGGACAGTTAGCCTCCGGTCATACTCATATGCCGACCAACAGCCGGTTTCTGGCCTTTGCGGTCAATCACGAAGTCGTGGCCCTTGGGTTTGAGGTCCATGGCGGCATCAAGCATCTGATCAAGCGCACGCGGGTCGCCGGTTCGAAGAGCGGCGCGCAGGTCGACGTGGTCTTCCTGACCCAGGCACATGTAAAGGGTGCCGGTACAGGTCACACGCACGCGGTTGCAGCCTTCGCAGAAATTATGGGTGAGCGGCGTGATGAAGCCAAGGCGGCCGCCGGTTTCGGCCACGGTGGTATAGCGGGCCGGGCCCGGGGTGACGTGGTCGGACGGGATCAGGGTGTATTCCTGTTCCAGACGTTCACGCACAGCGGTCAGCGGCAGATATTGGTCGGTGCGATCGCCATCGATGTCGCCAAGCGGCATGGTTTCGATCAGGCACAGGTCAAAGCCTTCCTTGCCGCACCAGGCGACGAGGCGTGACATTTCATCTTCGTTGAAGTTGCGCAGCGCAACCGTATTGATCTTGATCGAAATCCCGGCCTGTTTGGCGGCTTCAAGCCCGTTCAGCACCTGTTCAAGGCGGCCACGGCGGGTGATTTCGGTGAATTTCTGGGAATCCAGACCATCAAGCGAGATGTTGAGGCGTTTCACGCCCAAGCGCGCCAGATCATCGGCATAGGTGGCAAGCTGGCTGCCATTGGTGGTCATGGTCAATTCATCAAGCGCGCCAGTTTCAAGATGGCGCGACAGATTGGAAATCAGATCCATGATGCCCCGGCGCACCAGCGGTTCGCCGCCGGTCAGGCGAAGTTTGCGCACGCCACGGGTAATGAAAGCCGTGCAAAGCTGATCGAGTTCTTCGAGCGAGAGAACTTCGGATTTCGGCAGGAAGGTCATGTTTTCCGCCATGCAATAGGTGCAGCGGAAATCACAGCGGTCGGTTACCGAAACGCGCAGGTAAGAGACATGTCTGCCGTATTTGTCGATCAGGGGCTTGGTCATGGTGGCGATTTAGACCGTACTCTCGGGTTTGCGGGGCTTTTATAATGGTTCTTGTTTTAACCTTTATAAGGCGACTGTCGCATAGCAGACGGGGGTTTGACCAGTCTGTTTCGATCTTGCGTGATCACCTTTCCGTCAGGTGAAAACGAACAAAGCCGCCCTGTGTTCCCTTGGAAACCGGGGGCGGCTTTGATTTTTGGGTTTTCGGTCTTTCGGTCTGGTCGATCAGGTCGAAAGGCGTGCGACATCCGCATCAATGCATTTGACGACTTCGCGCAGCGTTGCAACATCTTCGCTGCCCATCTTGGCAACCAGCTCGGCGGAATGTTCCGGCACGGCAAGTGTTTTGCGGACATCGGCAAACAGCGCGTCAAGCAGGCGAATGCAATGGGCTTCGGTGAATTCCCAACGTTCTTCGCCCTGGGTCATGTTGTCATTGACCAGCTGGATCAGCCATTTCTTGCGGTGTTCATAGTTGCTGAAATGAAGGGCCATACGCGCAAACACCAGATTGACGCGCGACCGTACTTCCGGCGCCTTGGCAAGGTGATCCCAATATTCAGCCGGATTGCGTAAATCATCATCTTCGTTAGCGTGGGCTTCGATGATTTCATGAATTTCGCGGTCGATTTCCTGAAGCATGTCCATGCCGACCATCATGCGAATGACCTTGAAGAAGGGCTGCAGGATGGTACGAGACAACGCGCCATGTTCGGTATCGCCCGCTTCGTTGCCTTCAAGCAGATGATCAAAGCGTGACACCAGCAAACGGCCAAACGGATCATGGCGGACTGCGGCATGTTCGCGGGCCTTGATCACTTCGAGATCGGCCTCGAACACCGCCCATGCATTATCAAACAGTTCTTCATTGTCGCGCAGACCATCAACGGCCTTGAGGATCTGTTCCTCGGTAATGGTGCCACCGTGGTTGCGGGCATGAAGCACAAGCCTGTGGGCAAATTGTTCCAGCACGGTAAAGGCAGCGGCATGGTGGCGCTGCTTGAAGCTGTCACGGGGTGGTTTGTTGACTGCGATCATGGGGTTCGAGACCTTCTTAAGACTGTTTTGCTCATGTCAGGTTCATCTATCCAGCGTTTGATAGAGTCCATCTTATATCGTGAATTCATTAACAATCTGAGCAATCTGTGTGCCAAGTGTCGGTCTTCCTGACCTGTCGTGATCGGGTGGCTTATTCGTAGCCGCCCGCCGCTTCGACGATTTCCAGCACCACGTATCTCGGGCGGATGATCTGGCGACCGGCTTCCTCGAAATTGACAGCGATTCGATCCCCGTCGACGGCCTGAATACGGCCCAATCCCCAGTCGGGTTGGTCGGGATGGCGCACGATGGCGCCCGGCGTCAGCAAGAAATCCATTTGGTACTCTGTATCTTGTGTTGCTGAGTTCAATATAGGTTGTTTGCGGTGTGCGTGCAATTTACGGCTGTTGCGTCGTGGAGCAAAAACGGCCGAGTTTGGCATGGGGAAAAATTTGCCGGGTCGGAAAGGCCTGATTTTCGAGCGTGCTAAATAAGCTCTTAATATATCGGGGGCAATCTTGTGGCTTCTGCAGACAGCTTGTCTGATGTGATCAGGCTGTTTGCGATGGGGCATCATGTTTTGGGGACATGATGCGATGAAGACATGCAAAGACCTTGGAGAGCCCGCGCTATGGTAGAGGATGCCACCCTTGAACTGACGCTGATTGAGTTGATCAGTTCGCGGATCTGTCATGATCTTGTTGGCCCGGTGGGCGCGGTCAATGCCGGGGCGGAATTGATGGGTGAAGACGGGGTTGGCGATGACGAGGCGCTAGCGCTTATGCGCAAAAGCGGACTTGAGGCCGCGCGTCGCTTGCAGCTTTTCCGATTGGCGTTTGGACGGGCGGGCAGCAGTGCCGATACGGGTGCGATGCGCGAAGCCGCAAGACTGACTTATGCCGCCGAGGGAAAGGTAACATTGGAATGGCCCGATCTTCCGATTGATCCATCGCATGGGCGAATCGTATTAAACATGGTTATGCTTGCCCGTGAGGCATTGCCTTTTGGTGGAACGCTGTCTGTTATGCGCGACTCCGACAGGGTAACGGTTCTGGGCGAGGGCAAAAGAGCAGCGTTGCGTCCTGAAATCATGAATGTTTTGGAAAAAGAAGTCTCTGCAGATGCACTCGATCCGCGCAATGTTCAGGCATTTTTCTTGCGAAAACTGGCTAAACTCGGCGGTGGCGTGCTTTCGGTCTTGCAACAGGACGGAAATATTGCATTGATCTATGGATAAAAATTTGACCTGCAGGTCTGGTAATAGCGTGTGATAGCTTCTACGTAAGATACCGATGTATAGTATGGTTCTAGTCTGTCGACGTTTTAATGGGAGTTCCAGTTCCGGCAAGCAATTGATTGTTGGAGTTTTGGAGGGGGTATATGGACGATCTTTTAAGTGAATTTCTGACCGAGACTTCGGAAAGTCTCTCGACGCTTGACGTCGAGCTGGTGAAGCTTGAACAGAACCCGAATGACCCGGACATCTTGTCCAACATTTTCCGCTTGGTTCACACCATTAAAGGGACGTGCGGCTTTCTTGGCCTGCCGCGCCTTGAGGCTGTTGCCCATGCTGGCGAGAACGTGCTCGGTAAAATCCGTGACGGCGAACTGGTCGTTACCGCAGATGCCGTGACACTGGTCCTTGAGTCGATTGACACGATTAAGTACCTGCTGGGCGAGCTCGAGCAGAACGAAGCCGAGCCGGACGGCAACGACGCCGAACTGATCGCCCGTCTGAACCACTTTGCAGATACCGGCGAAATTCCGGGCGCTGCGCCGGCCGCCGAAGCCGCGCCGGCGGCAGAGGAACCGGCGGCTGAAGAAGTCGAAATGACGGATGACGAAAAACTGCAGGCTGCTTTTGACGCCGCAGAATACGATCCGGACTTCGAAGTCCCTGACGAACCGGCTGCTGCAGCCGAACCGGAACCGGAAGCCCCGGCAAAACCGGCAGCACCGCCCGCAGCCGCGAAATCCCAGGAAGTCGCACCGGCCAAAAAGCCTGCCGAGAAGGCCAAGGCAGAAGCCCCGCGCGGCGAGACCAAGGAAAGCTCTGTTGCAGCCCAGACCATTCGCGTGAATGTCGAGCTGCTTGAAAACCTGATGACGCTGGTTTCCGAGCTTGTCCTGACCCGTAACCAGCTCCTGCAGATGGTTCGCGGCAAGGATGATAGTGAATTCACCGTGCCGCTGCAGCGCCTGTCGCACATCACCACCGACCTTCAGGAAGGTGTGATGAAGACCCGTATGCAGCCGATCGGCAACGCCTGGGCGAAGCTGCCGCGTATTGTTCGCGACCTTGCCCTTGAAATGAACAAGAAGATCGATCTGCAGATGATCGGTGCCGACACCGAACTGGATCGCCAGGTTCTTGAACTGATCAAGGATCCGCTGACCCACATGGTGCGTAACTCTGCCGACCATGGTCTGGAAGACATTCCGGGCCGTCGTGATGCCGGCAAGCCTGAAACCGGTACGGTTACGCTTAATGCGTATCACGAAGGTGGTCACATCATCATCGAGATTTCCGATGATGGTCGCGGTCTGAACCTTGAGCGCATCAAGGCCAAGGCGATTGCCAATGGCCTGACCACCGAGAGCGAACTGGAAGGCATGGCCGACCAGCAGATTCAGCAGTTCATCTTCAAGGCCGGTTTCTCGACGGCGGAAAAGGTGACCTCGGTCTCCGGTCGTGGTGTGGGTATGGACGTTGTGCGTACCAACATTGAAAAGATCGGCGGTACGGTTGAACTGAAATCGGTCGAAGGCCGTGGTTCGACCTTTATCATCAAGATCCCGCTGACCCTGGCCATCGTTTCGGCCCTGATCGTGGAAAGTGGCGGCGAACGCTTTGCCATTCCGCAGATCAGCGTTCTGGAACTTGTCCGTGCATCGAACAATTCCGAGCATTCCATCGAACGCATTCACGATACGCCAGTCCTGCGCCTGCGTAACCGTCTGCTGCCGCTGGTCACGCTTAAACGCATTCTTGGGCTTGATAACAGCGACGCCACCGATGATTCGCTTGATGAAGAAGCATTCATCGTCGTCGCACAGGTCGGCACCTACTCGTTTGGTATCATCGTTGACCGCGTCTTCGACACCGAGGAAATCGTTGTCAAGCCGGTGGCGCCGATCCTGCGCGATCTGTCGCTGTTCTCGGGCAACACCATCCTTGGCGATGGTAGCGTGATCATGATCCTTGATCCGAACGGCATTGCGACCCGCACCGGCGAAATCACAGTTGGTGGTTCGCAGGGTGTTGAAGGCAAGGCCAAGCAGGATGCATCGGATCGCGAAACAACCTCGATGCTGGTCTTCCGGGCCGGTGGCGATGAAGTGCGTGCGGTTCCGCTGGCACTGGTTGCCCGTCTTGAAGAGATCGATGTCGAGAATATCGAACATTCGAACGGCCGTCCGCTGGTCCAGTATCGCGGCAAGCTGATGCCTCTTGTCTTTATCGATGGCAGTTACCAGATGAAGGCAGAAGGACGTCAGCCGACGCTTGTGTTCCAGGATCGCGAACGCACCATGGGTCTGGTTGTTGACGAGATCGTCGATATTGTTGATGACGTGCTCAATGTTGAATTGACCGCCGATCAGGACGGTCTGGTTGGTTCGGCCGTGATTGATGGCAAGGCAACCGACCTTATTGATGCCGGTTACTATCTTGAACTGGCGTTTAGCGACTGGTTCGGCACAGAGGAAAGCGGCGGCGAGAAAAAACGTGTTCTGTTGATTGATGACAGCCCGTTCTTCCGTAACCTGCTGACCCCGATGCTTTCGGTTGCAGGCTTCAATGTCACGGCTGTTGAAAACGCCGAACAGGCCATGGAACTTAAAAACCGTGGTAACCAGTTTGACGCAATCATCAGTGACATCGAAATGCCGGGCATGAACGGCTTCGAATTCGCCGAGGCCTTGCAGGATGATGCAGAGTGGGGCGAAATTCCGATTATTGCCCTGTCTTCGCACACCAGCGAGGAAGATTTCGAACGCGGTCGCCAGGTCGGTTTCAGCGACTATGTGGCCAAATTTGATCGTGATGCGCTTGTCTCGACCCTGATCCAGACACTGAGCAGCATGTAAGCGGGAGATAAAGTCCTATGAGCGATAAAAACGCACTCGTCCCGAGCCAGGAAAAAGGCGGCGCCCTTGAACTTGGTGGTGACAGCCAGGATTTCGTTACCGCGAATATTGGCAAGCAGCTTTTCGGTATCCCGGTCCTGACGGTTCAGGATGTTCTGGGTCCGCAACGCATCACCCGTATTCCGCTGTCTCCGCCCGAAGTGGCCGGTTCTCTGAACCTGCGCGGGCGTATTGTGACGGCGATTGATGTCCGCAAACGTCTTGGTCTGCGTGACAAGGAAGATGACGAACCGGGGATGAGCATCGTTGTCGATGAAGGCGGCGAGCTTTACAGCCTGATGGTTGATCAGGTTGGCGAGGTTCTCAGCGTTCCGAAAAAGGCGTTCGAACAGAACCCGGCAACGCTTGATCCGCGTTGGCGCGAATTCTCGGACGGTATTTTCCGTCTCGATAAAAAGCTTCTGGTGATTCTTGATGTGACCCGCCTGCTTGACTTCACGTCGTCCGTCAAGCAAGCCGGTTAAACTGAATTTCCATGCCGGGCGCGCAAGGCGCCCGGTTCCTGCCATTGTGGCTTAACGATCTAAGTAAGCGAGAAGGAAGTCGATGAAGAGTTGTCTCGTCGTCGATGATTCGAAAGTCATCCGAATGGTAGCACGCCGCATCCTCGAAGAAATGGGATTTGCGGTTGTGGAGGCAGTGGACGGTCAGGAGGCCATTGATCGGTGCCTTGAGTCCATGCCCGAGGCGGTCCTGCTCGACTGGAACATGCCAGTCAAAAGCGGGATTGAATTCCTGCGTGAGCTTCGCGCATCCCCAGGTGGCGATGATCCTGTCGTCGTGTTCTGTACAACTGAAAACGACCTTGAACACATTCAGGAAGCCATTACCGCTGGCGCGAACGAATACATCATGAAGCCGTTCGATAGCGAGATCATTCAGGCCAAGTTTGAACAGGTCGGCCTGATCTAGGTCGACTGATCAACGCGAACCTGCACGCCTTTAATAACGGATCTCCTTAATCAAGCGGGGACGCTACTACGTGGAAGAGACGCCTATCCATTCGCCATACAAAGTCCTGATCGTGGATGATTCCGCCATCGTGCGCGGACTTGTGACACGTATGATGGCCGAAGACGCGGAAATTGACGTCGTCGGATCGGTCAATAATGGCGAAGAAGCACTGGCAGTGATGGAAGGCGGCGGCATCGAAGTCGTCGTGCTGGACATCGAAATGCCGGTCATGGATGGTCTGACGGCCTTGCCAAAACTGTTGGAAATCGATCCGACCGTCCGCGTGATCATGGCGTCTACCCTCACCAAACGAAATGCCGATATCAGTTTCCAGGCGATGACACTTGGCGCGGTGGATTACATCCCCAAGCCAAGCTCGTCAAAGGATCTGAATGTTGGTGAAGGGTTCCGCGAGGAGCTTCTTGATAAGGTAAAAGCCTGGGCTGAACAGCGTCGCAAGATGCTTGAAGTCGAAGAGGCTGCTGCCGCAGAGCGCGAACAAGCGCCAGAACCAGAATCGCCAGCAGAACCTGCTGCAAAACCGGCTTCGCCAGATGACGCGGCGGAAAGCTCCGAAGATGCGCCATCCGATGGCAAGGCCGCGACATTCCGTGCCCAGATGTCGGTCGAACACCAGCAGCTTCAAAAGCAGGGCCGCATTCAGCGCAAGCGATTTACCGCAGAACTGCGTCCGCGTCCGATGCAGCAACAGCGTCCTCAGCCGATGCAAATGCGTCAGACGCCTCATCCGCAGCAACCGGCACCACCTGCAAATCCGGCAGCGCCTGCGCCAGAAAGCGATGTGCCCGCCGCGAAAGCAGCCGCCGCACCGACGACCGCAAGCGGTCGGTCCGCGACGCCGTCACGCGATCCGGGGCGGTTGATCCGTGATGCCGCGATTGCCGCAGGTGGTCAGCCGAAAAATGCGCCGAAGATGGCAGTGCGCCCTGCGCCCGCCGCGCCCGTAGCGCGATCCGCACCGCCGCCCGAACGCCCGGCTGTACCCGCGCCGCAAAAAGGCGCACGTGCCCAGCAGGCCCGGTCAGGAAGTGCACCAGCCCCGGCAAAACGCCAGGCAGCGCCGCGTGGTGGTATTTCCTTGCTGCCGGAAAAACGCGTGAATGTCGAAGCAATTGCCATCGGAAGCTCGACCGGTGGTCCACAGGCGCTTTTTGAAGTGCTGCGTGGTCTCAATGGTGTGCGTCAGCCGATTTTCATCACCCAGCATATGCCAGCTACCTTTACCACCATTCTGGCCGAACATATTACGCGTTTGACCGGGCTGAAATGCCAGGAAGCACAAAACAATATGCCAATTGTCGGCGGACAGGTTTACCTTGCGCCCGGTGATTACCACATGACCGTAGAAGGGCGCGGCGGCAGTCGCCATGTGATGTTGAACCAGAATCCGCCAGAAAACTTCTGTCGTCCGTCGGTTGATCCGATGTTGCGTAGTCTGGTGGCGAGTTACGGAGGAAACATTCTGACTGCAATCCTTACCGGAATGGGGCAGGATGGTATGCTTGGCGGCCGTGATGTGGTCAATGCCGGGGGCATGGTTGTCGCGCAGGATGAGCAAAGCAGTGTTGTATGGGGGATGCCAGGTGCGGCAGCGCATGCCGGTATCTGTTCCGCGGTTCTGCCAGTTGGTGGCATTGCGGCCTATATCAAAAAATTTGCGGGGGGTCGTTAACCCACAATGATGAAGCCGGATGATTTCGAGTTCGTAAGCAGATTGATCAAGTCAAAGTCCGGGCTCGTTTTGAGCCAGGACAAGACTTATCTGCTCGAAAGCCGGCTGATGCCGATTGCGCGCAAGCGGGGTCTCAAGGACCTGACAGAGCTGATTGGAACGCTGCGCGGTGGCGACCGCAATCTGGTCGAAGAAGTCGTTGACGCAATGACGACCAATGAAAGCTTCTTCTTCCGCGATACCAAACCGTTTGATCAGTTCCGCCATGTGGTTCTGCCGCACATGATCAAGGCCCGTGCGCCGAAGAAACACCTGCGCATCTGGTGTGCGGCGGCCTCTTCCGGGCAGGAACCCTATTCGCTGGCGATGATCCTTGATGAGTTCAAATCCCAGCTTGCTGGCTGGCGGATTGACATTATCGGTACCGATATTTCGCGTGAAATCCTCAATAAGGCGCGTGTCGGTCTTTATTCCCAGTTTGAAGTCCAAAGGGGCCTTCCGATTGGGCTTCTGGTCAAATACTTCCAGAAGAAGGAAGACCAGTGGCAGATCTCGTCAGATATCCGCTCCAAGGTTCAATACAAGGAATTCAACCTTCTGGAAGATTTCCGCCCGCTGGGGCAGTTTGACGTCGTTTATTGCCGGAACGTGCTGATCTATTTCGATCAGCCGACCAAAAGCGATGTCCTGTCGCGTATTTCGGCCCTGATGCCAGATGACGGCTTCCTGTTCCTTGGCGGGGCCGAGACGGTTCTGGGTATTTCCGACAAATTCAAACCGCTTGCCCGCCAACGGGGCATCTATCAGCTGAACCGTCCGGGCGCACCGGATGTTGATCTGACAGCGCTTGAAAAGGTGCAGGCAGGGGCTGCTGCCGGTGGTGCAGCGGGAGGCGCTGCCGCAGGTGGTCTGGCCTTCCCGAAGCCCAAGCACATGCAAACCGGTGCCGCTGCCACGACCGGCACCACGGCCCGCCCGGCAACCGGAACAGCCGGCACAGCAACAACACGCCCTGGCAGTACGACAACCGGTACGCAGACGCCCCAACGGCCGCTGGGCGGCACGTCATCGACCACCCGCCCGACGACCGGTACCGGCACGACAGGCAGTGCGTTCAGCAGACCGTCAGGTTCGACCGGTACGGGTTCGACGACGCGTCCGGGGACCACTGGTACGACGGGAACCACCGGGTCGACTTATCGCCGTCCACTTGGCACCGGAACCGGTGCTGGCACGGGCGGTACGACACAGCGGCCTGGGACAGGCAGCAGCAATACAAGTGGCTCCAGCGGAACCACGCGCCCGTCCACGACCTTTGATCGGTCCCGTTTCGGAAAGCCGGACGACAAGAAGTAGCTGACAGTTGGTTCCTTGCCGACTGTTCTGTTGACCAGAAACTCGGGAAGGCCCAATGACCGCACATCCATCAAATTCCATTTCTGCACCGCGTCGCGAACTCAGCCGGGTTCAGCGTCGGCGCAAACTTGCCATTGCCGGTATTGCACTTGTGGTGCTGTGTGCGCTTCCACTTATGCAATCGCTTGGCCGGGTGGAAATGTTTACCCATGAAGGTGTCGAGATTGGCGGGATCGTCCTGATCCTGCTTGCCATATCCGGGCGGGCCTGGTGCACGCTTTACATTGGTGGGCGCAAGGCCCGTCAATTGACCGATATCGGGCCCTATTCGATCAGCCGAAACCCGCTTTACATGTTCAGCTTCATCGGGGCGACCGGCATCGGGGCGCAAACCGGCAGTTTTCTGGTTGCTGCCCTGTTCGGGGTGGGTACGCTGTGTATTTTCTTGCCAGTGATCCTGCGCGAAGAACGCGCTTTGGCGGAATTGTTCGGCGCTTCCTTCTTGGAATACAAGGCCCGCGTGCCGCGTTTCGGGCCACGATTTGGTGCCTGGCAGGATGCGGAAATTCTCGCGGTTCGCCCACAGCTTCTCGTGCGAACCTTGCGCGATGGGCTGGTCTTTTTGTTGGTGATCCCGATTTTTGAGCTGATTGATCACCTGCAGGTGATCGGTTTGATCGATCCGATGGTCTATTTGCCATAACCAGAAACGAAAAACGCCCCGGTGCAGTCCGGGGCGTTTTTCGTATAGCGGGCACTGAAGGAGCGGCGTCAGGCAGGCCTGAAACCGAAATCCCGAATGTCAGGCCGCAGCGCTGTTGGTGTCGGGATCGCGAAGCACATAGCCCCGACCCCAAACCGTATGGATATAGTTGTCGCCCTTGGTCGCAGACTGGATTTTCTTGCGCAGTTTGCAGACAAAGACGTCAATAATCTTGAGTTCCGGCTCGTCCATACCGCCATAAAGGTGGTTGAGGAACATTTCCTTGGTCAGTGTCGTGCCCTTGCGCAGCGACAGCAGTTCAAGGATGCCATATTCCTTGCCGGTCAGATGCAGCGGTTTGCCGTCAACATCGACGGTGCGTGCATCCAGGTTGACGTTAAGCTTGCCGGTCGAAATCATCGACTGGGCATGACCGCGCGAACGGCGAACGATTGCCTGTACGCGTGCCAGAAGCTCGGTCTTTTCGAAAGGCTTGGTCAGGTAGTCATCTGCGCCAAAGCCAAGGCCTTTGACCTTGTCTTCGGTTTCGGTCAGACCCGACAGGATCAGGACCGGTGTTTCAACGCGTGCGTCGCGCAAACGTCTCAAGACCTCATAGCCGTCAATGTCTGGCAGCATGAGATCCAGAAGAATGATGTCATAATCGTAAAGCTTGCCGATCTCGAGACCGTCTTCCCCAAGGTCGGTGGTGTCAATCACCATGCCTTCTGATTTCAGCATCAATTCGATGCTGTCAGCATAGGTGTTGTCATCCTCAACAAGCAGCACCCGCATGTTTCTGCTCCGTTACCGTGTTCCGCAATAAGTCCGTGTTGATCCGGTTAGTCGACAAGCGCCCCAACGATTGTCGCGTATTAGGAAATTTTTTCCCCATTCCGTTAACGATACGTTGCTTTGCGACTCGTGGCAAGCAGCCGAGTCGCAACTCGTTAACTTTTTTTCATCCAAAGAAGCGACTCGGGACCGGAACGCGAGTTTTCCCAACGGTTTGCGGCGTTAATCGCAAAAGCCTCATGCAACAAAAAAAATCGGGTTTTGTCGTCTACACGGCTTTTTAATACCGGTTATGACAATATATTTGGTACGACGCGGTGCGATTTGCCACCCCTTTGAGGGGGCGATGGGGTAAATTTCCGTGTCAAAAGAGTTGTTTCCACCGATTTTGCTGAAAAGAACCGCCCGTGTTTCAGATTGGCCGCAACATTGTCGCAGAACTCCGCCGCATTCCCGACTATCGCGTGGTCGGACGGGTGACGGCTGTTTTGGGGCTGCTGGTCGAGATTGGCGGGGTGGAAGGCGCGCTGTCGGTTGGCGACCGCTGCAAGGTCAAGCGTCGCGACGGCAAACCGGTGATTTGCGAAGTTGTCGGGTTCCGCAACGAACGCGCGCTTTTGATGCCGTTTGGCATTCTCGATGGTATCGGGATCGGCTGCGAAGTCGAGCTTGGCGATACCCAGCCACAGGTCTATCCCGATGAAAGTTGGCTCGGCCGTGTGGTCAATGCCTTTGGTGAGCCCGTCGATGGCAAAGGCCCGCTGACCGAAGGCAACCGTCCCTATCCGATCCGCAATATGCCGCCATCCGCGCACTCGCGCCAACGTGTTGCCGGCAAGATTGATCTTGGCATTCGCGCGATGAATACGTTTCTGACCTGTTGTCGCGGGCAACGTATGGGCATCTTTGCTGGGTCGGGTGTTGGTAAATCAAGTTTGCTGTCGATGATGACGCGCCATACGACTTCAGATGTCTCGGTCGTCGGTCTGATCGGCGAACGTGGCCGTGAAGCCCGCGAATTCATCGAGGATGATCTGGGCGAAGAAGGCCTGCGCCGGTCGGTTGTTGTCGTGGCCACCTCGGACGAGCCGCCATTGATGCGCCGTCAGGCGGCCTATATGACCATGGCGCTGTCGGAATATTTCCGTGATGTCGGGCGCGATGTGCTTTGCATGATGGATTCTGTGACCCGTTTTGCCATGGCACAGCGTGAAATCAGCCTTTCGGTCGGGGAACCGCCGGCATCCAAGGGGTATACGCCGACCGTCTTTGCCGAATTGCCGCGTCTTCTTGAGCGTGCCGGACCGGGTGGACCGGGGCAGGGATCGATCACCGGACTGTTTACGGTCCTGGTCGATGGCGATGACCACAACGAACCGATTTCTGATGCGGTGCGCGGTATTCTGGATGGCCACGTGGTGCTGGATCGCTCGATTGCCGAGCAGGGCCGTTATCCGGCGATCAATATCCTGCGCAGTGTGTCGCGTACGATGCCCGGCTGTAACAACGAGGAAGAAAACCAGATCGTTGCCCGCGCCAGGCAGTTGCTTGCGACCTATGACGACATGGCTGAGCTGATCCGTTTGGGGGCATACCGCAAGGGCACCGATCCGAAGGTCGATGAAGCCATTCATTACTTCCCGTTGATCGAGGAATTCCTTAAGCAGCGCAAGACGGAATGTACGCGCCTGAATGAAGGCTATATCGAACTGGCGCGCCGGCTTGATCTCCTTGCCGAGGAATCCCAGGAACAGCAGGCTCCGGCCCAAGGTAAGCAGGCGACACCTGCAGGACAGGCTGCTCAACAACCCGCAGCCGCGGCCAGTCCGCAACAAGCCGGGGCAGCAGCCGAAATGCCGGCTGCCCGTCCGGCGCCACCGCCCTCAATCGGGCCGAAGATCAATCGCGGCCCCAAGGTGCAGAGCCGGTCGAAACGCGAGAACGGCAAGGATTTGAACGAGGCCAAGCGGGCATTGCGTCCGGATGGCAATGATGCACCCGGCGGGGCATCAGAATGATTGCGGATCCTAGGGGGTAACCCATGGCCAAGGACTTCAAAACACTGGTGCGCATGCGCAAATGGGCGCTTGATGACAAGCAGCGCGAACTTGGCGAAATGCTGGGTGTTTTGGGCAATCTCGAAGCTGAAAAGGACGCGCTTGAGAAAGCGGTTCTGGCCGAACAAAAGGTTGCGGCCGAAAACCCGGAACTTGCCGGTTTCGCCTATGGCGGTTTTGCCAATGCCGTGATTGCCGAACGCGAAGCGATTGCGAAAATGATTGCCGAGCAGGAAGAAAAGATCGACGCCTTTCGCGAAGAAGTCGCCGATGCCTTCAAGGAACTCAAAACGGCCGAAATCGCCGAACATAACCGGGTTGAGGCAGAGCGCGCCGAAGAAGAAAAGAAAGAACAGGACGAGCTTGATGAAATCGGTGCCCGGTCAGCCACACGTGATGATGGGCTGGTCTGAGGCTCAGAGGCCTTAGGCAGAAATCGCCACACCTGTTTCAACGGTGGTCGCGTCGCGTAACTCATCTGGCGTTAGCGAGACAACCGTACTCGGCGTGCCAGCCGTCAGCCAGGCGGTTTTCTTGGTCAGCAATTTTTCATCAATCAGCGTTTCAACCGCGTGGGCATGACCAAAGGGTGGCACACCGCCAATGGCGTAACCCGTATGTTCGCGGACTTCGGTCGCATCAGCCTTGCGGATCGATAATCCCAACAGCGCACTTACCTTGTTGAGGTCGACCTGATCCGCACCGTTCATGATGATCAGGATCGGGCGGGCCGCTTCGGTCATGAAGACCAGCGACTTGCCGATATCACTGACGTCGCAGCCAATGGCGTTTGCCGCGTCCGATGCTGTGCGTGTGCCGGCGGGAAATTCGAACACCTCGACATGATCAAGCTTTTGCCTGGCAAAGGCATTTTGCAGGCGCTGCGGTGGTGAAACCTTTTTCATCAGCCATTCTCTTGTGCGCGACGTTTGAGTTTGCGTTTGCGGTTCAAAAGATTAAGCGTTTCGACCGACAGGCTAAAGGCCATTGCGAAATAGATGTAGCCTTTCGGAACATGGATTTCGACCCCGTCGAGCAACAGAACAAAGCCCACCAAAATCAAAAACGACAATGCCAGCATTTTGACAGAGGGGTTTCGTTCGACAAAGTCACCAATGGTTTTGGCAGCTGCCAGCATCACCAGAACCGAGGCAATCACCGCAATCACCATGATGGATATTTGATCAACGAGGCCCACCGCGGTGATCACGCTATCAAGCGAGAAGATGATATCAAGCAACATGATCTGTACGATGGTCATGGCGAAACCCGACATGATTTTGCCCGGTCCGTGTTCTTCGGGTTCGTCAATGGTGTGATGGATTTCCTTGGATGCTTTGGCAATCAGGAATAGCCCGCCAATGATCAGGATCAGATCACGTCCGCTGACTTCCTGCCCGAATGCTGAAAACAGCGGGGGGGTCAACTGCATGACCCATGCGATCCCGGCCAGAAGGGCCAGGCGCATCCCCATTGCGGCCAAAAGTCCGATGCAACGTGCCGAAGCTTGTTGTTCTTGCGGAAGTTTGGAGACGATCACCGACAGGAAAACGATGTTGTCGATACCCAAGACAATTTCCAATGCGGTCAGGGTCGCAAGCCCCATCCACATGTTCGGGTCACTCATCCATTCAAACATCGCAACCGTCCTTAACAGGCCAAAGGGGCAGTAAATGATTGCAGATAAAGTGTGTTTGATCCGGTTCTAACGCAAGCGTGAATTGATTTTATGCGCTGTCTGTTGAAAAACTGATGGGTATAAAATCAAACAAGCAGTTGTGGCTGAGATTCAGGCAAGGCTGTGGTCATCAGGTAAAAGGATTGTCCAAGATGCGGTCAGGATTGCGCACTTTCGTTTCTGGTTTGGCGTTGGCAACCGGTATTGCTGCGACATCACTGTCCGCCCCGGCAAAGGCCGATCCGGCCCCGGATGTCGGCAACTGGCAATCGGTTCTTGATCAGGCGCGGGGACAGACTGTGTATTGGCATGCCTGGGGCGGAGAACCGCGCATCAACGATTATATCGCCTGGGCGGGTGAACAGGTCCGCGAACGTTATGGCGTGGAAGTCGTGCAGGTCAAACTGACCGATACCGCCGATGCGGTTACCCGCGTTCTGTCGGAAAAGACTGCCGGTGTTGATGACGGCGGGGCGGTCGATGTGATCTGGATTAACGGCGAAAACTTTGCCGCGATGAAGCGCAATGACCTGTTGTTTGGTCCGTGGGCCGAACAGACACCGAATTTCGCCTATGTCGATGTCGAAGGCAAACCCACCGTGGTCAATGATTTCACCGTCCCGACCGACGGGCTTGAGGCCCCCTGGGGCATGGCCCAGGTCAGTTTCTATTACGATACGGCCAAGCTTGATGATGTCCCGAAATCAGCCCAGCAATTGCTGGAATGGTTGGTGAAACATCCGGGGCGCTTTACCTATCCGCAGCCACCCAATTACATGGGGTCGACCTTCCTTAAACAGATCCTGACCGAACTGGTGGAAGATCCAAGCGTTTTGCAACAGCCCGCTGATGAAACGGATGCCCAGGCCACCCTCGCACCGCTTTGGGGTTATCTGGAAGATTTGCAGCCGCTTCTGTGGCGTGATGGTCAGGCTTATCCGCAGAACGGGGCGTCTATGCGCACCCTTCTGGCTGATAACGAAGTCGATATCGCTTTTTCGTTCAGTTCTGGCGAGGTGTCATCTGCGATCGAGGCGTTCGAGCTTCCTGATACTGTGCGCTCCTACGTGTTTGAAAACGGCACGCTTGGCAATACCAACTTTGTCGCCATTCCCTATAACGCATCGGCCAAGGCCGGCGCGGTTGTGCTCGCCGATTTCCTGATGTCGCCTGAGGCCCAGCTGCGCAAGCAGGACCCGCAATATTGGGGTGCGGATACGGTTCTGGCGATGGATAAGTTGCCCCAGGATATGCAGGACGCCTTTGCCAATCTTGATCTTGGCATTGCATCGCTTGCGCCCTCTGAGCGCGGAACGGTTCTGCCCGAACCGCATCCAAGCTGGATGTCGCTGGTCGAAACCGAATGGCAAAAACGTTACGGCGTTGTGCAATAATCGCGCATGCTGCGATTTATCCCGATCCTGACGATTGTTCTGATGATCGGCCCGGTTTCTGCCGGGCTGATCGGAACGTTGTTGCCCGCATTCGGGATATTGCCAGCCCTTGGCGGGACCACGCCAAGCCTTGATCCGTGGCAGGCACTGCTTGCGCAGCCCGGCCTTGGCACATCCATTCGTCTGTCCTTCGTCAATGGTTTGATCGCAACCGCGATATCACTTGCGATTGTCATGCTGTTTTGCGCCGCCTGGCAGGGCACGCGCATCTTTCATGCCATGCAGCGAGTATTGTCACCGATCCTGTCGGTGCCGCATGCGACGGCGGCGTTTGGCTTGGCCTTTCTGATCGCGCCATCGGGCTGGATCGTCCGCGTGGTGGCACAGGTCGCCGGATGGGATCGGCCCCCCGATATCGCCATCATTCATGACCCGTGGGGCATGGCGCTGATTGCGGGCCTGGTGGCCAAGGAAATCCCGTTTCTTTTCCTCATGACGCTTTCCGCTCTGCCGCAGGCCGATACAGACCGCACCGCACAGGTCACGGCAACACTTGGCTATGGCAAGATTGCCGGATGGTTCAAGGCAACCTTGCCACGCATCTATCCGCAAATCCGTTTGCCGGTTCTGGCCGTGCTGGCCTATTCGACCTCGGTCGTTGATGTGGCGATCATTCTGGCCCCGACGACCCCGGCCCCGCTTGCCGTGCGTATTCTGGGGTGGCTGTCCGATCCTGATCTGGGCTTGCGGTTCATGGCATCGAGTGCCGCTGTTTTGCAGCTTTTGATCGTTGTGGCGGCAATGGGGATCTGGATTGGCGGCGAGCGGATCATTGCCGCCCTGGGGCGCTATTGGGCAGAGGACGGGCATCGCTTCAAGAAAGATGGTGCTTTGCGTGGGCTTGCTGCCACGATGGCGCTGGTCGCGGCCGGTGCGGTGGTGCTGGGGCTTATTGTGCTGCTGGTCTGGAGTGTGGCGGGGTTCTGGGCATTCCCCGATCTGTTGCCGCGCGGGTTTAGTTTGCGTCTTTGGGCGCGCGAGTTGGATGCGATTGGCGGCAGCCTGACGACGACACTTTTGATCGGTGTTCCGGCCGTTCTGGTTGCCGTGACACTGGTTCTGGCCTGTCTTGAAAACGAGGTTCGCACGGGCAAGGCAGCCGGGCGACGGGCGATGCTGTTAATCTACCTGCCGCTTTTGGTGCCGCAGATCAGTTTCATGTTTGGTTTGCAGGTGTTCTTTACCCTGCTGGGGTTGGAGCGCACGCTACTGTCGGTCGTGCTAGGGCATCTGGTGTTTGTTGCACCCTATGTATTTTTGTCCCTCTCGGAACCGTTTCACGCCCTTGATCCGCGTTATGGGCAAACCGCCCTTTGTCTTGGCGCGTCGCCAGCACGGGTCTTCTGGCACGTGCGCTTGCCGCTTTTGACCCGTGCGGTTCTGACGGCGGCGGCCGTCGGGCTTGCCGTGACAGTCGGACAATATTTGCCAACGCTGTTGATCGGAGCCGGGCGTTTTGCCACGGTCACGACAGAGGCCGTCGCACTGGCATCTGGTGGGGACCGGCGGATGATTGGCATTTATGGATTACTGCAGATGGTCCTGCCATTTGCGGGCTTTGCTGCTGCCTTGCTGATCCCGGCGGTATTATTCCGCCATCGGCGCGGCATGGGTGCACAGAACAAGGGATGATGAATGCCTGAGGCAGTTAAAAACGGTTTGGAACTGCGCGATGTGCATATTCGCCTGGATGGTCGCGAACTGGTCGCGATTGACCTTGCGATCGCGCCGGGTGAAATCGTCACCCTGATGGGGCCAAGCGGATCGGGCAAATCAAGTTTGCTCGGCCATATCTGTGGCACTTTGCCGGATGCCTTTGATGTTTCCGGGCAGGTGGTGCTAGATGGTCGGGCCCTTGATGATTTGTCACCACAGGATCGGCATGTCGGCATTCTGTTTCAGGATGATCTGTTGTTTCCGCATCTGTCGGTGGGCGGCAATCTGGCCTTTGCCCTGCCTGCAAACATCACGGGCCGGGCCAATCGCCGTGCACGGGTGCAGGCGGCGTTAAGCAGTGCCGAAATGAACGGGTTTTATGATCGCGATCCGGCAACACTTTCGGGCGGGCAGCGGGCCCGCGTGGCCTTGATGCGGGTTCTGTTGTCCGAACCCTGTGCGCTTTTGCTTGATGAACCCTTTTCAAAACTTGATAGCGGATTGAGGTCCCAAATCCGGTCTTTCGTGTTTGATCTTTGTCGCAAGAACAGCCTGCCGACCCTGATGGTGACCCATGATCCCGACGATGGCGAGGCCGCCGGCGGGCGGGTGATTGCGTTGGATTAAGCGCACGATAATGCAACGATGGCATGCAGCGAATTTTGTGGAATCACCCTTTGATTGGTCCTATAGCATCTTACCGCAAAGAATTGTCTTGGGTCTGAGACGTTAAATCAAAAGACCCGTGCGGCATGGAGGATGTCGTCAATGTTCCCTGAAGAAATGTTTGCAATTGTCCCGGATGCGCTGGATCCAGCCACCTGTGACCGTCTGATCGCTGGTTTCGCCCACGAGATGGATGAAGGCGGCCTGGTACAGGGGCAAACCGCGACCCACATCCGCCGATCAAAAATCACCTGGTTTAACGAAGAACAGGAACCGGTTGTGAGCCGCCAGATCATCGACCTTGTGGCCGATGTGAACCGCAATGTCTTTGACTTCTCGCTGACCGAGTTTGCCGAGGACGCCCAGATTGCCTGTTATGCCGGTGACTTGCGCGGGCATTATGACTGGCACAGTGACGTTGGCGCGTCTGACGTGGCGCGGCGGCGCAAACTGACGATGGTGATCCAGCTATCCGAGCCTGATCAGTATGAGGGCGGGCAGTTGCAGCTTAACCCGGCGGGGCATTTTATTGATGCGCCGATGGAACGCGGAACAGCGATCTTCTTTCCAAGCTTTGTCCTGCACCGCGTGGCCCCAACCACGGCGGGCGAACGGTATTCCCTGACCCAATGGGTGCACGGCAATCCGTTCCGTTGATCGGAAAAACGGATCAGTAACGTTCTAGACGATCAAGAAGTCGCGGGTTGCCCCATTTGGGCTGGCGGTCTTCAAGGGCGGTTTCGTGGTGGAAGACCTGATCATTGTCAGCGGTCTGTTTATCCAGACGCAGGCTTATCCAGCGCGGCACCAGTTCGTTGTTGAAATCATCCATCAACAGAACGGCGGCGGCTTCGAAATTCTCAAACTCGATATTGGCAATCTCGGCGTAATATTCGGCCAGACTGTTGGTTTTAAGGATCAGCCGATCGGGCACATAACGCAGTGTCAGGCGTGCGGGAAAGACATCCTTGGTACCGGTCAGATTGCTTTGCAGGGTGACGACGTAATCAATCCGCAGACCCGGGTTCGGTTCGGTCAGGATCAGATTACGGCGCTGATAAATCTCAAGCATGGCTTCCAACCGTTGTCATAAGTAAGGGATCAAGGATACGACCGCACCCCGAACAGGAAAAGCATTCATTTCAAGCTGATGGCGCTTGTTCGCACCTATGCTTCAATCCCGTGATGGGAATTTGGTCCGTCGGCATCGGCAACCGGGGTGATTTCGACAAAGCGTGATCCATCCTGAAACTGGATATGGCCTTTGTACCCGGAAATCTGAAGGGCCTCGCGGAAGATGCCGCGAATGTCATCGCGGTTATGGGATTGCAGCGGGTTTTCGGTGCGGATGATCAGATCAAACTTGCTGTCCTCGCCCTTGACCAAGCCGTCAAGCTGGGTGTGGCCAACCACACTGAAGGACAGATCCAGCAGGAAACGGGTGCCCTGATCTTCGGGTTTGTCGGGATCGTTTTCCTGATCCCCGTGACGCCAGCCCAATTGAAGCTGTTCGATCTTGTCGCCCATATTGAACGGCATGGTCATCACGCGCCATCCGTCCGGCCTGTCGTCAGCCGCGATACTGCGAAGTTGACCAAAGTCGCCTTCAAGTTTCTTGAGCCCGCCGCCATCCAGATCGCCAAGCGATGCCAGACTGTTTGCCGCACGATCCCCGATCCAGCCGCGTAAATTGCCGCCCTGACCCGTCATGGCCGCAAAGAAGAACATCATGGTCGTGGTCAGTTTCGGGCCAGCTTGCGGAATGTTGTTCAGCAGGCTAAGGGCCGCACCGGGATCATGTTGCTGAAGAGCGCTGACAGCCTTGTGCAGGCTATCCCAGTCATGGGTAAGGGCCGCAGTTTGACCGCGTGCGATCAATTGCGCCTCGGTCATGGGCGCAGATAAGGATGGCTTGGCGCTCCCGGATGGATCAACGTTAAAGGACAAGGTCGCACCGGTGGGTGCAGGCACCGGCAGTTTGATACCAACAATGCCGGCCGAGGTGCGAAGGGCGGTAAAGCCCTGCGGCAGCATGCGGGCTTCGGCACTATCAGGGGGCAGGACCGTACCGGTCAGCATCAATGTGCCAACTGGTGCCTGTCCGCCGGCAGTTTGCGCGGCGATGGTCGGGGCCATCCCGGCAGCCGAACCGCCAGCAACACCCGCAGCACCGGTTGCGCCAGCAGCCATTCCGGCCGCTGTGCTGGCATTGCTGACGGACGCCATGACGTTGGCGGCCTGTTGCGGGGTTACGGTGCCCTGGCCAAGGAAGATGACCTGTGTCTGGCTGCCAGCTGGCAGCTGGGTGCCATTGGGCATGTTCAGGATGGATGTGGTCACTGCACTGAATGTCTGGCCCGGTGTCAGTGTACTTGCGGCAATATTGCCACTGGCGACACCGCCCGTGACCCCGGATCCCCCGGGCGTCAGGGTTTGGGGCAGAAGTTGCAGGCGCATGCCTTCGGCCGGATTACCCGTATTTGCGGTTTGTCCGGCGGCACTATTGGTTGTGGGGATACGGGCCCATAAAAGATCACCCAAGTTCCCCGGAAGCGGGGTGGGGACCTTGACCGTGACCGATCCAAGGGCGGTGGCAAGGGTCAATTGATTGCCCGATTGCGATTGAACCGATGCCTGCATCAGGGTTTCGACCGGAAGCTTTGCCAGGGCTGCGGCGACCTGTTGGGACGTCGCGCCGGTAACGGTCGCGTTGATCTGTGCAGGAACGGAGCCCTGATTGGCTTGCCCGGCCGAGCTGCTCGCCGAAGCATGTCCACCGACGGCCGGGCCGGGCGATATTGCTTGTGGCGGGAGCGTCATGACAAACCTACTCCTCGAGAAGGGTTTGGGCGATTGCCTCTATGTCGTGGGCGGCATCGCAATTGGGATGACGGGTCAAAAGCGGCGTCTGATTACGGATGCATTCCGATACCTTGGAATCCGCCCGAATAACGCCAAGCAGCGGCGGCGAAATCTTCAAAAAGCCTTCGCAGGCCTTGAGAAGCTTGTTGTAGATCGCCTGACCTTCTTTCTTGTCCTTGGCCATATTGACCACCACCCGGATGTCGGTTTTCGGGCGGGCCAAATGGGTGACCTTGATAAAGGCATATGCATCGGTGAGCGAGGTCGGGTCGCCATTGGTGATGACAATCACCGTATTGGCAAGTCCGGTCATCTGACGCACGCCCTGATCCACACCAGCGCCAAGGTCGATCAATACCTTATCATATTCCTTGCCGGTCTGGAGCAAATCATCCGAAAGCGCCTGCAAACGGGTGGCCGGAAGGTTGGCAAGGCTGCCCGATCCACTGCGCCCGGCAATGATATCAAAATCGCCATCCGGGAAATGAGTAACCGCGTCTTTCAGGCTGATCCGCCCGGAAATCACGCCGCCCAGATCATATTTCGGCATCAGGCCAAGCTGAATATCAATGTTGGCAAGTCCAAGGTCGCCGTCAAACAGAAGGGTCTTGTGACCTTCCATAACCATGGCATGGGTCAGGGTGATGGAAAACCAGGTCTTGCCGACGCCGCCTTTGCCAGATGCGACAGCAAGAACATTGCGGCCTCTGGCCCGCGGGGCAGATTTGGGTGAAGAATCAGACTTGGTAGTCATTTCACGACCTCAGAGAAGCTCGGTTTCGCGGTTTCAGCGCGATGGGACGGTATCAGAAGTTTTGCCAAGGCAAGGGGACTAAGGGCAGTGAGCCCGTCCGCAACCTGGGCTGTCATACTGACATTGCAAAGGGAAAGGTTACCTGAGTCCGCACCATATAGCGCACCGCCAAGGCGGGCGGCAACATCAAGTCGCGAGATCATCACGCGCGTTGCGCCGCCATCGGCAAAGGCATTGGCAATATCAGCGGACTCGTAGGCATCAATTCCCGCAGGGTTTACCAGTACCGGTTCACTCGGTACTGCTTTCATGAATTCACAAAGCGTGCCAATCTCGGTTTCAAGATACGGGTTGCAGCTTGCCGTATCGATCAGGATGACATCGGCATCGCGGATTTCGCCAAACCGCGCCTTGAGATCATCGGGTGATTTGGCCTGCAGCAGATCGACCTTGAGAATTTTGGTGAACGCCTCAAGCTGGGCGATGCCACCTGCGCGTTTATAATCGGTTGAAAGAACAGCGACTTTGCGTTTCTTCATCACCGCCCGTGCGGCGGTTTTGGCAACGGCCAGTGTTTTGCCCGATCCCGGTGGCCCGACAAAGGCCAGTGCACGCGGTGTGTTCTTTTCGGGCAGGGGTGAGAAATCAAAAATTTCATCAAGCGCGCCTGCCAGCAATTGTTGCTCGGATGCGGCGGCTGTTTCGCGTGCCATCAGGTCACACAGGCGAATGCGCAACCGTTCCGGCAAATTATGCCGTGTGAGGGCGGCCTCAACCGCATCAAGCTGTTCCTGAAGGGCCGGGGCCGGGCCGCCGTCATCCTCGAAATCGGGATCACGATCAAGGGCGGCGGTCAGGCGGACACCACTGCCGGGGATATCCTGTGTCGAGACGATGATGGCATCGGTGCCCATATGCTCTTTTACGAGCGCCATCGCCTCGGTCATGGTGGGGGCGGTGAAGGTCTTAAGACGCATTCTGGTCCCCCCGGTTTGTTATATCCGCGATCAGGGCGGTCGGATTGATCATGCGCATCAGACCTGCCCCAGCGTTTTAAGCTGTGCCTTGGGGTGGATTTCGTTTTGCGACATCACCACCGTGCTCGGGCGGAAACGCTCAACGATGGAGCGCACATAGGGGCGAATGCCCGGGCTGGTCAGAAGAACCGGGCTTTCGCCCATCATGCCAAGGCGCTCAAACGTGGTTCTGACCTTGTTGATGAATTCCTGAAGCTGGCTTGGCGGAATGGAAAGCTGCTTTTCCTCGCCCTGACCAACAAGGCTTTCGGCAAAGACCTGTTCCCACTGGGGCGACATGGTCACCAGCGGAATGACACCATCCTGATTGGTATTCACATCCGACAACTGGCGTGCGAGACGGGACCGGACATGTTCGGTCATGAAGGTCGGGTTACGGGTAAAGGCTGTGGATTCCGCGATGCCTTCAAGAATGGTCGGCAAATCGCGGATGGATACACGTTCGGTCAGAAGGTTCTGAAGCACGCGCTGAACACCACCGACGGAAACCTGACCGGGGACGATGTCCTCGACCAGTTTTTTCTGGTCTTCATCAAGCTCATCAAGCAGCTTCTGCGTTTCGGCATAAGACAGCAGTTCGGGCATGTGATCCTTGATCACTTCGGTGATGTGCGTCGTGATCACGGTTTGCGGGTCAACAACCGTGTAGCCGCGGAACATGGCTTCTTCCTTCATGCCCTGCTCGATCCACATGGCCGGCAGGTTAAAGGTCGGCTCCATGGTTTTTTCGCCCGACAGGGTGATTTCCTCACCGCGCGGATCCATCACCAACAACATGTTCGGGCGCAGATCACCGCGGCCCGCTTCGATTTCCTTGACGCGCAGAACGTATGTATTGGCCGGAAGCTGCATGTTGTCCTGAATACGCACCGACGGCATGACAAAGCCCATGTCACCGGCAAGCTGACGACGCAGTGCCTTGATCTGATCGGTCAGTTTCTGACCCCGTTCGGTACTGATCAGCGACAGCAAGCCATAACCCAGTTCAAGCCGGACATAGTCCATTCGCAACGCATTGGCGATGGGTTCCTCGGGCGGTGGGGCGGCGGCCTCGGCAGCGGCCTGGGTTTCCTTCATCTGTTCTTCGACGACGGCTGCTTTCTGGCGCTTGCCCATGTAATAGGCGAGATAGCCAAGACCCGCTGCCAGGCCAAGGAACCACACCATCGGAATGCCGGGCAAAAGCGACATGCCCGCCATCAGGGCGGCGGCAACGCCAAGGGCAGCCGGGTAGTTACTGACCTGTCCGAAGACGGCCTTTTCGGTCGCACCATCAAGGCCACCCTTGGTGACCAGAAGGCCGGCCGCGGTCGAAACGATCAGGGCCGGGATCTGGGACACCAGACCGTCACCAACCGTCAGGATCGTATAGGTTTCGGTTGCCTGGCCCAGGGACAGTCCCATCTGGGCCGTGCCAATGATGATGCCGCCAACCACGTTGATGAAGGTAATCAGGATACCGGCAACCGCGTCACCACGAACAAATTTGGATGCACCATCCATGGACCCGAAGAAGGAACTTTCATCTTCAAGTTCCTTACGGCGGGCCTTGGCTTGTTCTTCGTTGATCAGGCCCGAAGACAGATCGGCGTCAATCGCCATCTGCTTGCCGGGCATGGCATCAAGGGTAAAACGTGCCGCGACTTCGGCGATACGGCCAGAACCCTTGGTGATCACGACGAAGTTAATAATCACAAGGATGGCAAAAACGATAATCCCGATGACGAAATTGCCTGAAATCAGGAAACTGCCAAATGCCTCAATAACCGCACCGGCGGCATGCGTGCCTTCGTGACCGTGGCCCAGGATCAGGCGGGTTGTCGCAATGTTTAGCGCCAGTCGAAGTGACGTCGCCACCAGCAGGATCGTCGGGAAGGAGTTGAATTCGAGTGGCTTTTGAATAAACAGCGAGGTCATCAGGATCAGCACAGAGAAACTGATCGAAAGGGCCAGCATGAAATCAAGCAGCCATGGCGGCATCGGGAACATCATGACCACAAGGATCATGATAAAGCCAAGCGCCATGGCGATATCGCCGCGCTTCATGGCCGAAGAGACACGCGACTGCAAAGCGCCGAGATTTAGCCCACCCGGCGCACCGCCACCGGGGCCTTCGGAGCCACCGGAACCAGTCGGTGTGATGTCTTGACCTTCGGCCATTGTCTTTGCTTGTTATCCTGTTGCGTGCTCGAAGTCCGTTGCGCTTCTGCCTGCCTTGAAGATGGGGATAGCGCCGGTGATTTTCATGTTCAGTCGTGACCATCGCCAGGGGCGGGGACGGCAAGCCCTTCGTCGCTATACTGGCGCAGCTTGTTGCGCAGTGTGCGAATGGAAATGCCCAGAATATTGGCCGCATGGGTCCGGTTGCCAAAGCAATGCTTCAGCGTATCAATGATCAGATCGCGTTCAACGTCCGCCACCGTGCGCCCGACCAGCGCGGAGGTCACAGATCCGTTTCCAGCCCCTTCGTCTGATGTGCTTTCAGCATCAGCATCGTGATCCGAAGCCGGCGGTTCTTCTGCCGGGGCAGAGGGGGCAGGTGCGGGTGTTGGCGTCGGTGCGCTTGGCTGGTAGGCCGATGACGCCGCACCATAGGCCGCATTTGCGTTGGCATAGGCCGAACTTGCGCGGGCGGGTGCCGCAGGGGCCGCTGGTGCGGGTGTTGGTGCCTGTGGTGCCGGTGCAGCCGGGGCCGGTTCACTGCTGCCCGATCCGGACAGCATGATGGCCTCTGGCCCGATTTCATCTGGGCCTGCGATCAGTACGGCGCGATGCATTGTGTTTTCCAGCTCACGCACGTTGCCGCGCCAGTGATGGGACAGCAGGCGTTGGATCGCAAGCGTGCTGATCGGGCGGATCGGAACGTCATTGGCCTCGGAATACTTTTTGACAAAGAACTCGGCCAGAACCGGAATGTCATCCGGGCGTTCGCGCAGCGACGGAATATCGAGATTGACGACATTCAGGCGGAAATACAAATCCTCGCGGAAGTTACCTGCATTGACTTCTGCCTCAAGATTGCGGTTCGAGGTCGCGAGAATGCGGACATCAACCTTCACGGGGCTTTTGCCGCCAAGCCGATCGATTTCCTTTTCCTGAATGGCGCGCAGAAGCTTTGCCTGCAGGCGGACGTCCATTTCGCTGATTTCATCAAGCAAAAGCGTGCCGCCATTGGCTTCTTCAAATTTACCGATGCGTCGCGCCTGGGCGCCGGTGAAGGCGCCTTTTTCATGACCGAACAGTTCGGATTCAAGAAGGTTATCGGGGATTGCTGCGCAGTTGACGGCGACAAACGGCTTGTCCGCACGATTGGATTTGCGGTGCACATAGCGCGAAATGATTTCCTTGCCGGTGCCGCTTTCACCCGTGATCAGGATGGATGCCGAACTGTTGGCGACCTGACCGGCCAGACGCAGGGTTTCGGCCATGCGGGCATCCCGATGGATCAGGGCATGGCTTTCTTCGGTGACGGCCTCAAAGATGGCGGCAATCAGATCAGCTTCGGGCGGCAGGGGAATGAATTCCTGTGCACCGGCCTTGATGGCGTTAACCGCGCCGTTGACGTCATTGCCGATACCACACGCCACAACCGGCACGGTGATGCGTTCAGCACCCATGGCGTCAATCAGGGCGGCGACATCAAGGGTGATGTCGGCCATGACCAGATCAATCCGGTTACCCGTTCGCAGGATGTTAAGCGCCGTCGTCACGCTTTCGGCCAGCTGAACCGAAGCGCCGCGCGCCATTGCGATCTTGCTGGCTGCGCCTATCTGTCCGCCCAGTCCACCAACGATCAGTACCTGCATCGTCTCATCTCTTTCCGATCAGTTTCGGGGACCCTGCGCATCATCCAGATGTCGATGCGCAGAGCCGTATTCACACGTGTGATCAATCGAAGTAGCTGACGCGTTTTGACGGCGGCAGGATCGAGTTGATCAGCATTTCCAGACGGCGGGGGTTTTCCTGCCGACCGATGGAAACAGCACCAACCATATAGACCGAATTCAAAAGTTCTTCGTCGTTGGAGTTACGTTCAAGCTTACCGGCAAGCGGCATAAAGACCATGTTGGCCAGAACCGCGCCATAGAAGGTGGTCAAAAGCGCAACCGCCATGGACGGACCAATGGATGACGGGTCATCAAGGTTACCAAGCATCTGCACCAGACCGATCAGCGTCCCGATCAGGCCCATCGCCGGTGCAACGTCACCGGCCTTTTTCATGATGTTGGCACCTTTCTGGTGCCGGCCGATGGTGGCATTCATGTCCTTGCGCATGATGGCTTCGACTTCCTCGGGCGGGGTGCCGTCCACGACCAGCGACAGACCTTTCCAGAGGTATTCCTCGCTTTGCAGGCTATCAAGGTGGCCCTGCAGCGACAGCACTCCGCCCTTGCGGGCGATTTCGGCAAGCTGAAGGATCTGAAGGGCGGCATCCGCCGGATTGCGCGATTTGTGGAAAATCGTGCGCATCAGGATTTTGCCGGAGCCGAGAAACTCGCCCAACGCAAAGCTGACAGCCGTAATGGCCGCTGTACCGCCGATAACAATCAGGACAGAGGGGATATCGATAAAGGCGCCCGGCGATCCACCAAAGATGATGGCTGCAATCACCAACGCAAAGCCAATGGCCAGTCCCCCGACTGTCGCAATGTCAAACGACGTTTTAGTCCCCCCTTCGGCCATAGTCGGATATCCTCTCTTACCTTAGCTTTTCTCTGATTTGATGATTTCCGTCATGGTCACGCCAAGCCGGTCTTCAACCACCACCACCTCGCCGCGTGCGACCAGACGGTTGTTCACATAGATATCAATAGCTTCACCAACCTTGCGGTCAAGCTCTACGACAGCACCACGACCAAGTTTCAGCAATTGACTGACCTGCATGGTTGCTTTTCCCAGGACTGCCGAAACCTGAACGGGAATATCGTACACGGCTTCGAGATCCTTGGAAGTCTTCATCTGCTCGCTGCCGGCTTCGGCTGCGGCGAGAAGTTCGGTACCTTCGCCCTCGAGTTCAATGTGATCGTCGTCGAGTTCCGAGAGTTCGAGATCGTCATCATCAGCCATTTTCGTCTCCTGCGTCTTTGGTCGGTTGCTTCACAGCAGCCATCTCGTCGGCTGTGGTGGTCGGGTTTTCCTGCATGCGCGGCTGCCCGGTTTCGGGGGCTGCGTTGTCTGGCTGTGCAGGGCCTTGCGCGGTTGCCGTCGTCTGGTCTGTGGTTGCCTCAGGCTTGTTTTCCGCCTGCTGTTCGATGGTCGGTTCCGGTGTCTGCTGTTGTTGCGCATTCACGCCCGGTTCCGGGCTTTGCGGTGCGCCAGCCGGTGGCGTCGGATGAGCCATCGTATCTTCTTGCGATGTTTGCATATTCCGCGCTTCGGTGCCATCGCCTTCTTGCGTTCCCGGACCTTCTGCTTCCGGGCTTGCAGGGGATGGCGCGTCCGGTGTGACCTGTGTCACCGGTTCCGCCCCGCCACCTTGGGTCAATCCCGCAAGATTGTCGTGCGGTTGAGGCGCGCTTTGTGACGTTTCCGGTGCCGGAGCCTCGGTGGTTGGGCTTGGCATTTCTGCGGGTTGTTCAGGCTCAGAATCCATCTGAGGTGCTGCGTCTTGGCTTGCATCCGGCTGTTCCGTTATCTCTGCCGGTTGGGCAGGGGGATCATCCGCCGTGGATGGGGTTTGTGCAGCTGGTGTTTCCGCAGTTGGCATCCGGCTTTCCTGAATGTCGGGATCGCCCATGTTACTTTTGGCCAGATCATGGTCGTTGGCATGAAGGGCCAGCGCATTGTCGATGATGGCGTTGATTTCAGACCAGATGCGCGCGCTGTCGCGCACCGCCGTGCCGTCCCCCCAGGAAACCTGGCAGTCGCCACTTGCGACGTCGGGTTCGCCAACGACAACGATCTTGCCCGAAAAACCACGTGATTGGGCAATGCGGTTGGCAGCTGCTCCGACGTCCTTTTCAAGGTCGGGATGAACCTTGATCATGACTTTCGGTGCTTCAAACAGGTTGGCTAGACATTGGCGTACAATGTCTTCGATTTCGGTCAGTTCATATTGCTTGGACCAGGCCGGGGCCAGCTTGCGGATGATGCCAAGGGCAACATGGATTGCATCCTCGTTGATCTTGGCATTGGCGCGTTTTTGCTGCTCGTCGATCTGACCCAGCTTTTCAGCGATTTCGGATTCAACATCGCCGACGGCCTTTTCAAGCGAGGCCATGATTTTCTGATGGGCCTCATCAAAGCCCTGCTTGTGGCCTTCGGCAAAGCCCTGTTCGTGGCCGCGCTTTTCGGCGTCGGCCACCATCTGGGCGCCTTGTTCCTCGGTATAGACCGGGGGTGGGGGCGGCGGGGCTTCTTCTTCTTTCTTTTTCTTCTTTCTCTTGCCCAGTTCGTAATGCTCATCCTCTTCGCCTGCCGAACGGATTACGTTGTCGGCATCGTCGAAACTTAGCGAGAATGTGAACTTTTCAATGGCCGTCATATCGAACTGCTAAAACGCCTTGAGCAACAGAAGGAAGGCAGCCCTGCGGCTGCCAGTGAGCCGATAACTGTCAGGAACATCAGTTTTCCTGATACAGCCAGTTGCGAATGATCGACAGAGCTTCTTCCGGGTGTTTCTCCACGATCTCGCCAATTTTCTTGACCGAGGATGCTTTCACGCGGCCTTCAACCTGCGACAGGTTGATAAGCTCTTCGCCTTCGTCCGCGCCACCCGGTGCCATCGGCACAGGGGCCGGACCTTCAAGGGCGGGCGTGCCCTCTGCGGTCATGTCTTCGGAAAGCAACTGGCGCTGCGCCATGTCTGCCGCACTTGGCAGCGTTTCGAACGCACGCGTCAGGAGCGGGCGGACCACCAGCAGGATGACAAGGATGGCAACGATGGCCAAGACCAGCATCTCGGCGATACGGAAGATCTCGGCTTTGTCGAGGCCAAGGAAGGTCTCGATTTCTTCATCCGGGAACAGATCATCGGTATCAGCAAATTGCATGTTGATGACTTCGACCTGATCGCTGCGCTGCGGGTCATAGCCAATGGCGCTGCGCACAAGGGCGGCAATCTTTTCAAGATCTTCCGGTGCGCGTTCCTGATACAGACGCTCGCCGTTTTCATCGGTGGTGTAGGTGCCATCAACGAGGACAGCCACTGTCACACGTGAAATCTCGCCGATTTCCTTGACCTGGGTGGTGGTGGTTTTGGAAATCTCGTAATTGACGGTTTCTTCCGTTCGGCTTTCCTGACTTTGCGTACCCGCACCTTCGCCCCCGCCGAAGTTGGCATCGGGCAGGTTGTTCTGAAGGGTTACCGGGTCAGTGCCTTCGGTTTCGGAATTGGTCGCGTTTTCTTCGATCGTCTGGCTTGACCGGATTACCCGCTCATCGGGGTTAAAGCGCTCATCCGCAGTCGTGATCTTGTTGAAATCCATCTCGACCGAGACTTCGGCACGCACCTCACCATAACCAAGGGAGCGCGAAAGAAGATCCTCGATGGTGTTGCGCAGGCGGCTTTCGGTGCGAATGCGCATTTCATCGGCGGTTTGCGTCAGGAAGGTCGAAGATTGCTGTTCGCCATCGCCGCGTGCGAGCAAACGGCCGCGTTCATCAATGATCGAAACCTTGCCCGGATCAAGCTGGGGGACAGCGGCCGCAACAAGATGCTGGATGGCCACAACCTGTTCGGGCTTCAGCTCGCCGCCAGCCATTTTGACTGCGATAGAAGCACTGGCTTCCTGGGTTTCGCGCGAAAACATCTGACGTTTGGGCAGGACCAGATGGACACGTGCCTGCTGGATCGACTGGATCGCGGCAATCGTTCTAGCCAGCTCGCCCTCAAGGGCGCGGACATGGTTGATGTTCTGTTCGAAACTGGTTGCGCCAAAACCGTCAGAATTATCAAAGACCTCGTAGCCAACAGAACCGCCGGTCGGCAGGCCGCTCTCGGCCATGTTCAGGCGCATGCGGTTGACCTGATCGGCCGGAACTAGAATTTCGGTCCCGCTATTGAGCAGCTGATACTGGACCTGTTGATCTTCCAGGCGATTGACGATCTGGCTGGCGTCGGCCGGGTCAAGATCGCGATAGAGCAGTTCCATATTCGGGGCAGAAACGCGCATGATCAAAAATGCAAAGAAGACAAGCAGCAACACACCCACGCCGCTGATTGCCATCAGGCGCGTTGGTCCCAGACTTTTGAGTGTTTGCAACAAGCCGTCCACGATCGACTGCTCCGAACCGAAATTTTACCACTTTCCCTATGCGGATCGATCCATGCGGATTACGACCAGCATCAACAACGAATAGTTCTCCATGCTGAAGAACAGGTTAACAACCGGCAATTTTTGCCCAGTCGCCGGATTCAAATTCATCAGTGATTTGAATCGTTTGGATATTTAATGACCGCTTTGGTCTGCCCTTAATGTAGTGAGTCAATTGACCAAAAAGAAGCCCGGCACATTGGCCGGGCGAGTCTTGATTGGTGCAATATGTTTCAGGGCGGCCTAAAGCCCTGAAACAGATGTCAATTACCGTTTGATGCGGATCAGCTCGTCGAGCATTTCGTCGGTCGTGGTGATTGTCTTGGTGTTTGCCGAGTAGGCGCGCTGGGTGACAATCATGTTGGTGAATTCCTCACCAAGGTCGACGTTCGAGCCTTCCAGGGCCGAGGCTACAACGTTACCAGCACCGTTCAGGCCCGGTTCACGCAACAGGTAATCACCTGACTCACGTGTCTGACGGTAAACGTTACCAGTGTGGTTTTCCATTTCATCAGGTGCCTCGAAGGTGGCAATCGCCAGTTTGTAAACCGGGCGTTTGACACCGTTGGCGAATTCCACCTGAAGGAAGCCTTCTTCGGTGAAGGCGTAGTTCACCATGGTACCTGCCTGCGCGCCATTCTGGTTGATGAAGTGGGTAGTGTATTCGACAAGGTTGCCATTGGCATCCGAGCCTGCGGCAAACTGCGTGATACCGTTACCAAGACCGATGGTACCGAAATCAAGCGTGAATTCGCTGGTGTCAGAACCATTGCTCCATTCAGCCGAGATGTCAGTGTCGACCAAGTTGCCGTTCACGCCAACGTTCACCGCGCCGATCGTTGCTTGCACACCGGTAAAGCTTTGAAGGTTACCGGAACCATCAAAGGTGATCGTACCAGCCTGGATCAGGCCGTTCGGGTGATCGGTGACGTCAAGCTCGCCGCTCGTTGTGTTGCCGGTAAGTTCAAAGCCCCACCGGTTCTGACCTAGTTTGACAACCTGCAGGTTGACGGTATGGGCGGAACCAAGGGAGTCATAAATGGTCACCGGCATGGAGTTGTCTTCATCGACAGTTCCGGTTGCGAGGTCACCTGCAGTGTAGGTTGCCGACAGGGTTCCCGGAACGCCGGCGAAGTTAATCCCGGTGGCGCTCAGTGGGGTACCTGTTACGTTGGCGATTACAACATCCTGATCTGCAAATGCACCAGTCAAGGTCAGGGTATCGTTGGTGCCAGTTGTAGTGGTCGTGGCATCAATGCCGGTTACAGCACTGATCGCGGCAGCCAGATCTTCCAGCGTATCACCGGTGTTGATCGTAATGTTGGTCGTAGTGCCATCATGGGTGATGCTGAACTGGTCACCGTTATTGATGCCGGCGAGCGTGGTCAGATCAGTTGTATCATAATCGAGACCCGTGGTGGTTGATGTTGCAGTGCCACCGGTGACAGCAGTTTCATCCGAGTTCAGGTTTGCTCCGAATTCGATATTTGTCGTCGAAGCAGCCGCTGTAAGGATCGAGTTGATGTCAAGTACCTGAAGGTCGGTAACGGCCGAGCTGTTTGATGTGGTGGTATTGCCACTCGCATCAAGAAGTGTTCCTTCACGGTCAGTTGCCCAGCCCTGCACATAATAACCCGCGGTGTTTTTCAGGTAGCCATCATCATCAGGCTTGAAGTCACCAGCACGGGTGAAGAACAGCTCGTCATTGGTTCCTGGCGATGGGGTGCCGCGAACGATGAAGAAGCCATCGCCCGAAATTGCAGCCGCCGTGGTCGACGAGGTTGCTTGCAGCAAGCCCTGCTTGCTGATGAGTGCAGTCGGATGGAACCGCACGCCACCTGGTGTATAGCGGGTATCTGTTGCGGCCTCAGTCACCAGGGTCGAAAAGCGACCAATGGTTCCCTTGTAGCCGATCGTATTAAGGTTCGAGATGTTGTCCGAGATGACGCCCAGGTTCTGAGACTGCGCATTCAGGCCGGAAACACCGGAAATCATTGCACCAAAAAGGCTCATTTTTCTTCTCCTGTTTCTACAGGGTGTTGATCAAATCCGGATGAATGCCCTAGGCGGCTTCTTCCTGCTCTTCTTCAGTCCCGGAGTTATCTCCGGTGTCGGTATTATCGTTGGTGGTATCGGTGCTGTTCGCACCCAGTTTCACATTGGTCAGGGTCGAGAACGGTACAGAAACGTCGCCCATACGCAGGTAAATGTCGCTGTCATCGATATCGACACTGTCAACCGTACCGACGATACCGATCGCAACAGATGCCGGATCGCCGTCTTCATCAAGGAAGTTGTCCCCATTTGCAGCCATCGGGCTGACGACCAGGGTGTAGGCACCGGGATCCTGTTCCACACCGTTGTTGTTCTTGCCATCCCAGGTAAAGGTCTGGAGGCCGGAAACATCGGTAAGCTCTTCTGAGTAGATGGTTGCACCGCTCTGATCCTGGATCTGCAACTGCAGACGCGGAACTTCCGGGGCAACGTTGTATTTGTACGACAGGCTCTCGCCTTCTTCGCGCCAGTTGGTGTCACCAACGGCCTCGATCTCTGCACCGACATAGGATAGCGCTGAAAGCTGACGTTGCTGGCCTTGCATTGCCAGCAGGTCTTCGAGGTTTTTGTTGCTCTGAATGCCTTGCTCAACCTGGGCGAACTGGCTTAGCTGGTCGGTGAACTTGTCACTTTCCATTGGCGAGGTCGGATCCTGGTTCTTGAGCTGCGTGGTCAGCAGGGTCAGGAACGTATCAAAGTTTTGTGCCAGCTGGTTTGCCGAACTGGTCGATGATGCGTTCGTATCTGTGGTCGAGAGACCAACGTTTGTCAGGGAAGAAACGGTCATTTGAGAGCCCTCTTATCTTTCCTAGATCCGGATATCGACAAGGCCGTTGGGATTGATCCCATAGCCAATGGCGACATGTTCGGCGAGTTCGGTTCCACTCATGACATCGCCATCATCGGGGCTGCTGCCCTGATCGGCGGTCATACGAGATTGGCCGTTGCCATCCTGACTTTGGCCACCTTCATTTCGATGCTCGAAGGTGAAGCTTTGACTGTCTGCATTCAGGCCGGCGTCTTTAAGTGCCTGCTGCAGAGCGCGCGAGTCCTGACGCAACATGTCGAGGGTTTCGCGGGTATCTGCCTGAATAACGCCCTGGATGCGGCCATCCTGACCGATTTCCATTTTGACATCGACGCGACCCAGATGTTCGGGGCGAAGCTGAACGGAAATTTTGTCTACACCTTCACTGGCGGCATTGCGGATCGAAACGGCAACCTGTTGCTGAACCTGTTGGGAGGGCGCCTGACGCGCGGTTTGCGCGGTCTGCCCACCGGTATTGGTCTGATGCAGGGTGTTGGTGCTGCCCGGCTGTCCGTTTGCTGTTGCCGTGGCTTCCGTGCCACCGGTGGCTGTTACAGAACTCGTGGCAGCCGCAGCTTGCTGAGGCGTTGGGTTATTTGGCGCGTTCTGGGCGTTGGCGGCTGCGGCCATGGCTTGTTGCGCCGTCTGGGCAGTTTGTGCCGGGTTGGTTGCTCTGGCCTGCTGGGTGCCATTCGTCGTCTGACCGGTTGTGGCAGCATTCACGGTGCCATTGGCGTCCACTTTACCCTTGCCATCTCCGCTCATGGATTCAACGACACGTGACAAGAACTTGTCAGAAGACAGTTCGTCACCAGTGGCGGCATCTGCGCCATTCATTGCCATTTTGGCCGATGATGCGGCAGCAGGCTGCGACAGGGCGGTTGAGTTCATCAAGCCGTCTGTCGTGGTGTCAGCGGTTGCAGTGGCGTTCGCATTGGCTGCACCATTCTGGGCATTCGCCAATGCTGCGTTCTGACCTGTGGCCGCACTACCAGTGGCATTTGCCTTCGTTTCGGCAGCTTTGGCTTTGGCCAGTTCAATGGCCTCTGGCGAACCTGGAAGCGGGACAGTCTGCGCCGGCTGGTTCGGATCGACCATGCCAGGGGTGGCTACAACGTTTTCGGAGCCATCGCTATCAGTGCCGGTCTCGTCCTCTGCAGCGGCAGATTTTGGGTCTTCAGACGATTGGCTTTCGCCTTGATCAGACGCATCACCGTCGTCAGTGCTGCTATCAGAATTTTCTGCGCTTTGCATGTCATCCGGAGCATTATCGTCTTCCGGACGGTTGGCGTCGGCGTCCCGCGGTTCATCGGCCTTCGGGTCATCAACTTTTGCATGGTCTTCGTGATCGTCATGATCATCGCGCGCTGCACGGGCGGGTTCATCGTCCCGACGGTCTTCGGTGCGCGCTTCTTCGATCGTGTGTTCATCACGTGCTGATCTGCGTGCATCCATTTCCGCACGACGTTCATCGGCATTGTTCTGGGCAGATTTTGCCGCGTCATATTTGGCCTGCTGATTGTGCTCAGACCAGTTGTCGGTGACCGATGCCATGATATCACTAAAGCCCGATCCCTTGCTTTCGCTGGGGTTCGCGCCCGGTACGGCGACAGTTGGCATCACGCTGTTTGTAATCGCAGAGCTGTTCATGACCTTGGTCCTTATGGAAGCAGTGTCAAAACATGTGCAAGGGACGGGCCAGTTTTGTCAGTTAACGTTTCTTACATATTTTCAGGGCGTTACCGGGTGTTGTAAAGGTGCGGCACAATTTGCCGCGGGGCTATGGCAGTGGATGGCGGGCAAAAATGATCCGGTGGCTGCCAGAGTGGTTACCAAGGCGCGCTTGAAAACAAAAAGACCTCCGAACAGGTCGGAGGCCTTTGAGTTTGGTCTGAAAACTTCCGGAAGCTTGGCTTAGGCAGAAATCGACAAGCCAGATTTGGCAGGTGCCGGAGATTCAGTCTCTTCCGGATTGCTTGCCGGTGCCTGAGCCGCTTCGTTGGTCAGTGCCGGGCGGTCCTGCTGGGCCGTCACAACGGCCTGACGCAATTCGCCTTCACTTTTCTCGGAAAGCTCTGCCCAGGAATCCCGAAGCGGGGTGAGCAGTTTGATTACCTCAGCGGCCGCATTCGGATCGTTTTTGCGGTCAACATCCATCAGGCGGAGCATGCAGTGGGTGTAAAGGCGCTCGAGGTTTGCGGCGATTTCGCCACCTTGCTCCAAATCCAGAGTGTTCGCCAGATGGGCGATCAGCTCCTGCGCGCTACAGTTTGCATTGCAGCGGCCTTGGATATCATTTCGCTCGATCGCGTTTTGCGCCTCCTGCAAGCGCGACAAGGTCTTCTCAAACAGCATGAACACCATCTTGGCGGGTGTCGCTGTGTTGACCTGCTGTTGCTTGTATGTATGGGCGGCGTGTTCGTTCATGCGACACTCCTTGAAATGCTAAGCGTGTGTTCAGTGTGCATGTTTAACAGAGAAAAGTTAACTATTATCTTTTCTCGCGGCCTTTAACTATCACTTCCCGCGGCCATCAGTTCGTCGAGAGAACTTTGAATGTTCTTCATGCGGGCAAGGGCCGATTCCATCGCAATAAACTGATCCATAAGAACTTCTCGCTGTCGAGCAAGGCGTTCATCGATACGGTCAATTTTCTCTTCGTGCGATGTGCTTTGCGTTTCCAGTTCGGAAATCGCCTGGGTCAGGCTGCCTTCTTCTTCGTCCAGAATAGAATCCAGTTCGAAGTAGAACTGCGCACCGATGCCAATGCTTGTGGTTACGCTTGCTGTATCATTTGCGTTTCCGTCACCGCTATAGAAAAGGCGCAAGCCATCTGGTGTTCGGATGGAGTTACCGCTTACCACTGCATTTTTGTTGGAAGCAATCAGGTTATCGTCCGCATCGTAAAGATCATACTGAACGCTGGTAATCGCACCACCTGATGCCTGTATGTCGAAGTCGTATCTCGCAGCTTGGGTGTTGCTGTCAAAACCGGTCATGGTCACGTCGGAATTGTCCGACTTCCCACGGAACAGGAATAGCTCCATGACTTCGTCCGGCTCGTTGAGCAGGGCTTCATTCAATGCCGCTTCGTCAAGCTCAATGGTTTTGCTTGTTAACGGATCTTCGTTCGAACCATATGCGACAAAACCCAGGCCAATCTCGGCCAAGACCGAATAGTCGTCCTGATCCGGGCGATCCGTCACGCCTTCCGCAAAGGAGCCTGCAATCTGCTGCAGCGCTGATTCAATGCCTTTGACAGATGTGTTGCCAAGCAGAACGGCATCTTCGGATGCTTCCCCGGTGGTCGGATCAACAAAGGTCTTTTCGTTGATGAACGTCTGAACAGCATTATAGGCGTCGACAAAATCAAGAATTGCCGTTTTCGCCTGATTAAGGTCCTGTTCTATTTCGATCGTAATCTGCGTGCCAGGCTCGGCATCATACAGATTGATGTTCAAGCCATCGATCAGATCAGAAAATTCGTTGGATCCACGGGTGACGGTGATTCCGTCGAGCTCGATCTCGGCATTATTGCCAACATCAATAACATTGGTTGCGTTAATCGTGGTTGGATCTGTCAGAACACCGAGACTTTGCAAAACGTTACCAGTGTCGTCACTAAAGGACATACGATTGTCCTCACCTTCTTCGGTCGAGGTGAGGATCAGCGTACTTTCACTGTCAGAAACCTTGACCACCGATGCTTGAACGCCGGTCGACTCCGAGATGTTGTTGATCTTGTCGCGGATATCCTGAAGCGTATCACCTGCTGCGACAGTAACAGTTGAACTGCCAGCTCCGCCGGTTACCGTAAAGGTGCCAGTTCCTGTCAGTCCGGTGACGTCAGCACCTGCATCGACGGCCTGGGTGTCACTTGAAAGCTTGTGCCTGCTGGCGACCTGGTTGATTTCAAACGTATAGCTGCCTGTTTCAGCAGCGTTGCTTGCGGTGACACCGATCAGGCTCCCGGCTTCGCTGCCATCAGAGGACGCAAAAATCTGTTTGGATTCGAAGATGTTGCGCGAGTTGTCGAAGCTGGTCGCGCCATAAAGGTTGGACATCGAGTCCTTGAGCGTACCAACGAGCGTCTGCAGCTCTTTCAGCGCAGCAATTTTCTCGTCGTTTTCCTCAACCCGTGTTTCAAGGTTGTCTGCAGGAATACGACGCGCAGCAATCATCTGGTCGACGGTGTCGACGAAATCAATGTTGGACGAGCCGCCAGACAACTGGACGCGACCGTTATCGCCAACATAGATGTTATTTAAATTCAAGCCGCTCATTGGTTTAGCTCCTTGGGTGCGCCCGGCTGATTTTGCCTGCAACCGACATGATCTGTCAAATTAGCTTGCAATAACCGTGCCTTTTTGTGCCCACTCGCTGTATTAAATCTCTTCGTCGACAAAACTGCCGAGATATTCGCGCATCTGTGAGAATAGCTGCTGCAGTTCTTTGGACGGCAGTTCGCGCAAGACATCGCCGCTAACGCGGTCCGTGACCTTCGCAACAACACGACCGGTGTCCTGATTAAAGTTCAGTTCAACGCGTGCAGTACCGTCCGCGAGATCCGGCAGATCCATATTTGCAAGCGCTTCCTGCATCTTTTGCGGAACTGCAGAAGATTTTGCTTCCGGTTTTTCTGCTGCCGAGCCCACATCCGCTCTCGCTGTCGGGGCTGCTGGTGCTGCTGGTGCTGGTGCTGCCGATGCAGTGTGGGCTTTGCTGCCCTGACTGCTTGGCGCACTAATGTTTTGTACGACTTCCATTTTTCAGCTCCTTAAAGCCGCCATCCTGTAACAGCAGGATGAAACTTGAAAACGACGAGTACCGACCATCAGTACTCTGAAACAAATTCTAGGTTACTGCAACAAACGCAGCAGGTTCTGCGGCATCTGGTTCGCTTGGGCGAGCATTGCGACACCCGACTGAACCAGGATTTGCTTTGAAGTGAAAGCAGTCATTTCAGCCGCAACATCAAGGTCCAGCAGGGTAGAACGTGCGGATTCAGTGTTTTCCTGCGTCGTCGCAAGGTTCTGACCAGCGAAGTCAAGACGGTTCTGGGATGTACCAACTGCCGCACGGGCGCGCTGCAGGTCGTCAATTGCACGGGTGACCACTTCTACGGCAGTCTGCGCGCTTGCGGCGTTACTGATCGCATTCGCACCCAGTGATTCCAGAGAATCTTGTGTTCCCAGCGCGCCTGCGCCAAGGGTTCCAGAGTCAACCGAATTCAGGGTAATATCCAGACGGTCATTTGCCGTGTTGCCCGCGCCAACCTGAAACTCGATCGAGTTTTGCAGGGCCTGCCCGTTGTCGGCGGCCATGGTAACTGTATTGTTGGTAGTATCAACACTGTTTGCTGCGCCGAAGGCGGTATCACTACCAAAGTCTTGGCTGCCGTTGGTTCCGGCACCAACTTCGGTAACAGTCGCTGAGAAGTTAGTGTTGACTGTGAAGGAAAGGCCAAGCTCATCAAAGTTCAGGGTTGCGTTTTCACCAGCAGCAATCGCGGTGGTCCCGCCGGATGCGTAATCTGAAACGTCAATAGACTGGGAACGGTCAGTAGCACCATCAATGGTGCTCGAAACGGTCATAATGATCTGACCGCTGGCGAGCTCGTTGATGTCGACCGTAAAACTGTTATCGGTAACGGTGTTGCTATTGGCGTCCGTCGCCCAATAATTGTTGTCGGTAATAGCAAAGCCATCAAAACCGGTTGCTGGCACAAGAGCGTCACCGCCAGCACCAGCAGCAAGATCGCCGAACTCAAGGGCAACGTCACCACCATCGCCCAGCAGCTGAATGCCGTTGAAGTTGGTTGAGGACGCAATGCGGTCAATTTCATCACGCAGTTGAACAAATTCGTCATTCAGGAAGCCGCGCTCCGTATCCGACAAGTTGCCAGACGATGCCTGAACCGAAAGGGTTTTCATCCGGACAAGAATGTTGTCAATCGTCGCCATACCGCCATCAGCGATCTGGAGCATCGAGTTTGCCTGTCCAACGTTTACGGAAGCTGTTTTGAGGGCCTCGGTCGTCGCGTTAAGGCGTGCACCGATTGCCATGGAAGCTGCGTCATCGCGCGCAGAAACAACGCGCGTACCAGAAGACAGCTTCGACAGCGAGCGGGTCGCCATTTCGTCTGAAGCCGACAGGTTACGGTGCGCGACGTTCGCAGCATAGTTCGAAATAATATTCAGAGCCATGACGCATCTCCTACATGGATAGCTCAAGACAACATCTTGTTGTCCGTGATCCGGCACACTTGCCAGAGAATTTTCAACCCAATGGTGAGGATGAAAAAGGTAATATAGGTAAGATGAAATATACTTTTAGGTTAGATTTATGTCCAGCGAAAAAAAGGTTTCCTAATTTGTGCATTAAAAACAAACGATTATCAATCAAGAGAAAGCCGGGTGTTGTCGTCTTTCTTAATGTTTTGTAAACGAATCCGACTCCGTTGAGAGGGGCTTTAATAGTAAGGGCAATTATCCTGGCGTATAAATTAGGTGTTTGGCTTGGATTTTTTTTGAGCCGTTCGTTCGATTGTGATGGATGTGGGGGCAAGGCATCGTCGGAAGTGCGTAAAGCAGAAAGGGGCGACCCGAAGGTCGCCCCTTTAAAACCGTAGCGTTTAATCCCCAGATTACTGGAGGAGACGCAGGAGGTTCTGCGGCATCTGGTTTGCCTGTGCGAGCATGGCAACACCAGACTGAACCAGGATCTGCTTGGAGGTGAAGGCGGTCATTTCGGCCGCAACATCCAAGTCAAGCAGGGTGGAGCGGGCTGATTCAGTGTTTTCCTGCGTGGAGGCAAGGTTCTGACCCGCGAAGTCCAAGCGGTTCTGAGAGGTACCAACCGCAGCGCGGGCACGCTGCAAGTCATCAATGGCACGGGTAACAACTTCAACAGCATTCTGAGCGCCTGCCGCTGTGTCAATGGCATTGGCGCCAAGATCCTCAAGTGAGCTTTCTGTGCCGGAGGTCCCTGTTCCAAGCGTATCAGCATCAACAGAGGTCAGATCAATTGACAGACGATCATTTGCGGTATTGCCGCCGCCAACCTGGAACTCGATGCTGTTTGCCAACTGCTGTCCACTGTTGGCAGCCATATCGACCGTGTTGTTGGTGGTATCAATGTCGTTTGCAGCACCGAAGGCCGTGTCACTACCAAAGTCCTGACTGCCGTTAGTGCCTGCACCAACTTCGGTAACCGTGGCCGAGAAATTCGTGTTGACCGTAAAGGAAAGGCCAAGTTCATCGAAGTTCAGGGTTGCATTTTCACCTGCGCTGAGTTCAGTGGTGCCGCCGGATGCGTAATCTGTCACGTCAATCGACTGTGCACGGTCATTTACGCCGCCACCATCAATTGTGGCGGAAACGGTCATAATGATCTGACCACCGGCAAGTTCATTAATTTCGACGGTAAAGCTGTTATCGGTGACGGTGTTGCTGTTTACATCCGTGGCCCAATAGTTGTTGTCGGTGATGGCAAAGCCATCAAAACCGGTTGCCGGAACCAATGCATCCCCGCCAGCACCCGACGCAAGATCGTCAAAGTTCAATGAAACGTCGCCGCCATCGCCCAACAATTGAATGCCGTTGAAGTTGGTGGAAGACGCAATACGATCAACCTCGTCACGCAGTTCGGTGAATTCGTCATTAAGGAAGCCGCGTTCGGTATCCGAAAGGTTGCCCGAGGATGCCTGAACAGCCAGAGTCTTCATGCGAACGAGAATGTCATCAATGGTCGCCATGCCACCATCTGCAATCTGCAGCATCGAGTTGGCCTGACCAACGTTGACAGTTGCAGTTTTGAGGGCTTGGGTGGTTGCGTTCAAGCGCGCACCGATTGCCATGGAAGCGGCATCGTCACGTGCAGAAACAACACGGGTACCAGAAGACAGTTTTGAAAGGGAACGGGTCGCCATCTCATCCGATGCCGACAAGTTACGGTGTGCCACGTTTGCGGCGTAGTTGGAAATAATATTGAGAGCCATTTTTCATCTTCCTACTTGGAATGAACATCAGGCACCATGCCTTGATGTGAGTGGGCTTGTCCTCTGAAGTTCTTCATGAACAACATATGTATTGAGGCCACTTACTTTCTTTTGCATTTTATTGCTGGAAGAGTCCAGAAAAAAATGAAGCAGAAAGTTATTTTTTTATCGGTATTAAAATCAATTACTTAGATCGTGTCCGTACTTAGGGAGGTGAGTGGCGTTGTCGTTGACCGGTTAGGTTGAAGCGAATCCGTGTGCTTTGAATCTGTAAATGGATAAGCCTGAAATGGTGTGTCTGCGTCAGCGTGTGAATCATCAGATGATAGGCAAGCCTTAACGGCAAAGAAAATCGATCAAGACCTAAGACAAAAAGGGGCGACCCGAAGGTCGCCCCTTTAAAACCGTAGCGTTTAATCCCCAGATTACTGGAGGAGACGCAGGAGGTTCTGCGGCATCTGGTTTGCCTGTGCGAGCATGGCAACACCAGACTGAACCAGGATCTGCTTGGAGGTGAAGGCGGTCATTTCGGCCGCAACATCCAAGTCAAGCAGGGTGGAGCGGGCTGATTCAGTGTTTTCCTGCGTGGAGGCAAGGTTCTGACCCGCGAAGTCCAAGCGGTTCTGAGAGGTACCAACCGCAGCGCGGGCACGCTGCAAGTCATCAATGGCACGGGTAACAACTTCAACAGCATTCTGAGCGCCTGCCGCTGTGTCAATGGCATTGGCGCCAAGATCCTCAAGTGAGCTTTCTGTGCCGGAGGTCCCTGTTCCAAGCGTATCAGAATCAACAGAGGTTAGGCTAATCGAAAGGCGATCATTTGCGGTATTGCCGCCGCCAACCTGGAACTCGATGCTGTTTGCCAACTGCTGTCCACTGTTGGCAGCCATATCGACCGTGTTGTTGGTGGTATCAATGTCGTTTGCAGCACCGAAGGCCGTGTCACTACCAAAGTCCTGACTGCCGTTAGTACCTGCACCAACTTCGGTAACCGTGGTCGAGAAATTCGTGTTGACCGTAAAGGAAAGGCCAAGTTCATCGAAGTTCAGGGTTGCGTTATCGCCAGCAGCAATTTCGGTGGTGCCACCGGATGCGTAATCTGTCACGTCAATCGACTGTGCACGGTCATTTACGCCGCCACCATCAATTGTGGCGGAAACGGTCATAATGATCTGACCACCGGCAAGTTCATTGATTTCGACGGTAAAGCTGTTATCGGTGACGGTGTTGCTGTTTACATCCGTGGCCCAATAGTTGTTGTCGGTGATGGCAAAGCCATCAAAACCGGTTGCCGGAACCAATGCATCCCCGCCAGCACCCGACGCAAGATCGTCAAAGTTCAATGAAACGTCGCCGCCATCGCCCAACAATTGAATGCCGTTGAAGTTGGTGGAAGACGCAATACGATCAACCTCGTCACGCAGTTCGGTGAATTCGTCATTAAGGAAGCCGCGTTCGGTATCCGAAAGGTTGCCCGAGGATGCCTGAACAGCCAGAGTCTTCATGCGAACGAGAATGTCATCAATGGTCGCCATGCCACCATCTGCAATCTGCAGCATCGAGTTGGCCTGACCAACGTTGACAGTTGCAGTTTTGAGGGCTTGGGTGGTTGCGTTCAAGCGCGCACCGATTGCCATGGAAGCGGCATCGTCACGTGCAGAAACAACACGGGTACCAGAAGACAGTTTTGAAAGGGAACGGGTCGCCATCTCATCCGATGCCGACAAGTTACGGTGTGCCACGTTTGCGGCGTAGTTGGAAATAATATTAAGAGCCATTTTGTATCTCCTACTTGGATAGCTCAAGGTGGCAAAGCCACTCAAGAAATTCCGGCTCATGCCGGAAACGAGTTTTGAAGATCATCCTGAAACTCAAAACCCACGCCAAGGTAGAAATATACGTAAGTATGGCATGCCTGTCCATAAGATTTTTGTATCTACGTCATTTATTAATAAACAATAAGTTAACCATCTTCCTCTGGTGGTGTTGTAGAATAAATACATGCACTAGTAGTATTCTGACGGCTCGGAATATGCCGATTATGTCTTCATTGGCGGTGGGAGTCGCGATCAACAAGGCGACCTTCTGAACGCCTTTTTCGATGAAGTAGGTTTGTCCGGATTGCTGGAGCAGACGCAGGAGGTTCTGCGGCATCTGGTATGCCTGTCTTCCTAGCTTTGAAATAAGGTTACGAAGCAAAAGAGAACAGGTGCTTTACTCTGCACGATGGCTCGTTTGAGCGCCAGTAACATTGTGTCGCATGATGCAGAGAAAACAAAAACGGCGGCAATGCCAGTTTGCCGCCGTTTAGGATAAAGCTTGTAAACTTTCCTGGCTGTCAATTTAGCCTTGAAGCAGGCGCAGGAGGTTCTGCGGCATCTGGTTTGCCTGTGCCAGCATGGCGACACCCGACTGCACCAGGATCTGCTTCGATGTGAAGTTGGTCATTTCGGCTGCAACATCGAGGTCAAGCAGCGTGGAACGGGCAGATTCAGTGTTTTCCTGCGTGGAAGCCAGGTTCTGAGCTGCGAAGTCCAAACGGTTTTGATAGGTGCCAATATTTGCACGCGAACGCTGAAGGTCGTCAATCGCACGAGTGACAACTTCAACAGCAGCCTGAGCATTCGCTGCGGTGTCAATTGCATTGGCACCAAGGTCTGCAATAGAGTCTTCAGTACCAGCCGAACCAGTCCCCAACGTTTGGGAATCAACAGCTGTGAATTCAATCGCTAAGCGATCATTGGCCGTGTTTCCAGCCCCAACTTGGAAGTCAACTGATTGCTGTAATTGCTGTCCATTGTCGGCAGCCATATCGACCGTGTTGTTGGTGGTATCAATGTCGTTTGCAGCACCGAAGGCCGTGTCACTACCAAAGTCCTGACTGCCGTTAGTGCCTGCACCAACTTCGGTAACCGTGGCCGAGAAATTCGTGTTGACCGTAAAGGAAAGGCCAAGTTCATCGAAGTTCAGGGTTGCGTTATCGCCAGCAGCAATTTCGGTGGTGCCACCGGATGCGTAATCTGTCACGTCAATCGACTGTGCACGGTCATTTACGCCGCCACCATCAATTGTGGCGGAAACGGTCATAATGATCTGACCACCGGCAAGTTCATTGATTTCGACGGTAAAGCTGTTATCGGTGACGGTGTTGCTGTTTACATCCGTGGCCCAATAGTTGTTGTCGGTGATGGCAAAGCCATCAAAACCGGTTGCCGGAACCAATGCATCCCCGCCAGCACCCGAGGCAAGATCGTCAAAGTTCAATGAAACGTCGCCGCCATCACCCAGCAATTGAATGCCGTTGAAGTTGGTCGATGATGAAATACGGTCAATTTCGTCGCGTAACTGAACGAATTCGTCATTAAGGAAGCCGCGTTCAGTATCGGACAGGTTGCCCGAGGATGCCTGAACAGCCAGCGTCTTCATGCGAACGAGAATATCATCAATGGTAGCCATGCCGCCATCTGCAATCTGCAGCATAGAGTTGGCTTGGTTAACGTTAACCGTTGCGGTCTTAAGGGATTCCGTCGTTGCGTTCAGACGTGCACCGATGGCCATGGAAGCGGCATCGTCACGTGCAGAAACAACACGGGTACCCGAAGAAAGTTTTGCAAGCGAGCGCGTCGCCATCGTGTCCGAAGCAGTCAGGTTTCGATGGGCGACGTTCGCTGCATAGTTGGAAATAATATTGAGAGCCATTTTATTCCTCCTACACGGATAAGAAAGAATGGCTCAGGCCATTCATTCCTTCGGCGACATTGCCTTGCGGAATATCAAAGCAACGTGCGTGCCAAGCTACTAGGCAAAAATTACAGGTCATGCTGCACAGAGTATTTTTCATTCGGCAAAATATGCTGCCAGGCGACCTGGCGTGCCGTATCGACAAGAATGGGAGCCCGAAGATTGGTCGACATTGTAATGCCTTGACCGCCTGGCGCGCTCCGAATGGTGACAACCATCAGGATCGCCATATCTGCGCTTTCAATCGCTAGGCTCTTCTGGGCCGTCATCAGATCTTTTTCCGCATAAACGCCGCTTTCCATATTATATGGGGCGACGATAAAGGACAGGCCTGCATCGGTCAGGCTTTGATAAAGCTTGAACTGATCAAGCGAGGTGTTGGGAATATTTGCCAGTCCGAAGACATGATGCTCAGGAAAGCCGAGAAGGCCGACCGGCATATAAATGCCTTTGTCCCAGCTGAACTCAATGTCGCCGAAGCGTGTTTCCACGACAACGGATTCAGGTGTTTCATTCTCGGCGACGTTTTCGGTTTCCATTCCCGCAATTCTCCGACGGTCGAAAGTTTCTGTCATTGATACTACTTAAAGTATCATTCTGACAAAACAGTTAATGACGCAATACTATCTATATCACAATCAACGCAAATAGTTAGCCAAAGATAAATCTGCGGCGCGCGAAATGGAAATAAAGCTTGCCTGCAAGGCAGTCTCATATTGGGTCAGTTCCGCAAGTGTCAGCGGCACGTCAACGGTTTCAATATCGGTGATGGCCTGGGATGCGAAAACCTTGAAGTCCTGATGGCGTTCTTCAAAGCGCTCGACATTGGCGATATCCAAACCAATTTGCCCTTGAACATTCGGGAGGTCATTAATCGCGTCATTGATAAAGCCAAGCGCCGTCGTCAGTGCCGTTTCGTCTTCCGTGCTGGCCGCAATGCCAAGGCCCTGGACCAGCTTCTGGAAGGCCGGGTTGTCACCCAGGATGCCGTAGGACAAGTTATATTCTGCGTCGACGCGCAACTCCATGATCTGATGATCACCGTTGTAATAGTCGGCATCAGGGCGCGGATTGCCGATTTTTTCCATGCCAAGCGTGGAGAGCAAATCTCCGGCGCCAGTTTCAGTAATCGTGATCGACCCATTGCCGACATTTTCAATATTGAGAAGCGGTGAGCCCTCGCCACCAAGGCCGCGCAGTGATGCGATGGCACGGTTAGTGGTATTGCTATTGATCGCGTCCATGATATCGCCAATGTCATCGGTGGTCGCGTTGTAGTTGATCGTCGAGGTAGAACTGTTACCGTCGATATCAGTGCTGACAATCTGAAGCTGCCCGGACGTCACGCCAAGAGAGGTTAGCGTGGTGGTTGAGGTAACAGATGTGCCAAGCTCACTGAGATAGTTGTCCGGTGCGCCGATCTTTTCGATATCAACAGCCGGTTCTTCCGAGCGTCCGCCAGCGAACAGGTAGCGCCCGTCAAGATTGGTGTTGAGCAAATTGGCGATCTGTTGCAACGCCTGATCAGCTTCATCACGGATATTGACGTCGTCGGCCTGTTGTGCAGAGCTGGCCTGGATCAGCAGCGATTTCATCTCGGTCGCAATGGTCAGCATGCTGTCCACAGCTGTTTCCATGCTTTGCAGGCGCAGTTTTCCCTGCGTGGTGTTGCGAAGATATTGTTCAGTGCGGCTGTATTCGCCCTCAAGATTGAGAAGACGCTGCGCACTGTCAGCAATACCTGCATAGTTCCGCGACTTGTAGCCGCTTGATGCCTGATTCTGTAGATCGGTTACACGCGCTGCGTTCCGGAGTGCCAAGTCCGAAAGCAGCGAGTGGTTCGTATATGTTGCGACACGCGTTACCATGACAACCTCACTTTACAAGCATGCAGTTTAAACCGCATTGAGCAATGCATCAAACATTTCATCAACGGTGGAAATGACCTGTGCGGTTGCGGTGTAGGCACGCTGAAAAACAACCAGGTCAGACATTTCCTCATCAAGGTTCACACCGGCCTCATTCTGAATGCGGGTGCTGAGATCAACGACCAGACCATCCTGGAACTCAAACGAGCTTTCGGCAACGCGCGCCTTGGTTGCGGCAGTCGCAACGATACCAGCAGCATAATCCGTCAGTGACGTGCGCTCGCCTGACAACCCGTCGGTGGCTTCGAAATCGATGTCTGTACGCTCAAACGCATTACTGATCGAGTTCGCAGCACTGTTATCACCTTCGTGAACACCGAAATTGATGCCAAGGCCGACAACGGTCGTCAGCGCATCCGCATTTGGCAGACCGTCGTCAGAGAAATAGAACGGGTCACCATCTGCATCGATCACGTGCAGTTTGTAGCCACCAAGCTGACTGTCGAATTTGACGTCGGCGGTAATGTTGTTGTCAGTCAGCGTCGCGCTGTTGTTGATTGCATCGGCAATGTCTTGCAGCGACGTGGTGCTGTCATAATCGATATCAACGTCGGTGAAATCACCACTGACGGTCAGCGTATAGTTGGTCGGAGGCGGAACAAGCGGGCCCAAATTGGGGATCGCTGCATCCGGATCCACAACCGCGGTCGATGTGTTGTAGGTATCAGCGTTGAGCTGGCCGCGTACAATGCGTGACGGGTCATTCTTGATTGATGCGGCAACATCCATATTGCCTGACAAATTTGGCTGGTCTTCGGTGAAGCCGATCTTCGACGACATGGTGCCGGAATCATTGATCGTCAGGTTGGCGTTATATTCAATTACCAGACGATAGCGATCGCCATCCTCAACAAGGAAAGCAGCTTCTTCAGAAGCGGCAACAGTCATGCCGGCACCCTGAAGGGCTGTGCGGATGCTGTCCCGCACGTCTTCAAGGGAGTCAGTTGCCGTGTAGTTGACCGTGATACCAGCCCCGGCAAGTACGCCAGTGCCCGCGCTGATGGTAAAGGAACTCGCCGTAACGCCAAGGGCATCGGTGGAGCTGCTTTGCGGCGCAGACGTCATGACGTCTGAGCGTTTGGTCGTCGCGACAAAATCATTCAAGCCAAAATAGTGTGATGCGCCTTGTTGGCGGCCATCGCTCAGGGTGATCTGACTGTCCATCTCGTTGATGGCAACCCGGTTGCCATCCTGACCTTCAATCACCAGTCGATTATCAACCAGCGATGCGGTCAGATAAGAGCTGGCGTCTGAGGCGTTAATAGCATCCACGATGCCTTGGACCGTTGCCGGGGTCGTGGGCAGCGAGATATCGGCCCAGCTATCACTGGCAATAAGGTCGCCATTCTGATCAAGGGCAGCAACACGGAATGCGCCGGTTGCTGTCAGCGGGTCACTGCCCGCGACTGTGCGTGTCCCTGACAGGTTGGCAGGCGGTGGGAAGGAGGTGCCTTTGTTATGCTCCGCATTGATCGCATCACGCAGTTCACCTGCCAGTTCGTTGATCTGGTCATTTAATGCCGGAATTTCGGAATCGCGCATCTCAAACAGGCCCTTGAGCGTGCCTGTGCGCAGCGTATCGGTGATGTCTTCATCATCAAGCGTAATGCCAGATCCGCCGGTGCCCGGTTCAAAGCCGGCCGTCTGGGTGAAGGTCAGTGAATTGGGCGAACGATCCAGAAGCGTGTTCGCACCCTGTGCCGAGTAGACAACGATTGACCCGTCACTGCGGCTAAACGTCGTAATATCAATGATCTTGGCAAGTTCGTTCAGTTTCTGATCGCGCTGGTCTTCAAGCTCGGTGGTTGGCTGCTCAAGGTTTTTCAGGCGAATAATGCCGGTATTGAGCTCGGAGACCTGGGTCAGCAGGGTATTGGCAGAATTCACCTCGTCCGTGATCTGGTCATCAATGTCATCGCGCAGATCCTGAAGCTGGCTTGAGAGCTTCTCAAACGATTCCATAACCTGAATCGCGCTTTCGATCGCTTCGATGCGCGGGGAGTTCTGGTCCGGGGTGACGCCAAGCTGCTCAAAGGCATCGGCCATATCGTTGATGCGCTGACTGATCGCAGCATCCGACTGGGTGGTGCCAAACAGGGTCTGAATACGCATAAAGAAGTCATAACGTGCTTCTTCGCGACCGGCTTTACCCAGTTCGCCGCGCATTTCACGTACAAGGCCCTCGTTGACGTTGCGATAGATATCGGCAACCTGCGAGCCGGCACCGATACCATCGAGCGTCAGGGTTTCCTGACCGGCGATCTTTTTGGAATAGCCCTCTGTGTTCACGTTCGAAATGTTCGAGGACGTGATCGCAATGCGGGCCTGTGCCGTGTTGAGGCCGGAAATCGCAGTATTGAGTGCCTGAGTAAGTGACATGGTCCTTGCCTCTAGCCTTAAAGCGTTTCATTGACGCTATAGGCGCCACCGGATTTATTGATCGTGCGACCATACCCGCCAAGCGATGCCTTGCTGGTCGTGGCAGAGCGGTTATAGGTGGTGCATTCTTCTTTCGACTTTTCATTGACTGCACGCACGATGGCCTGGACTACACGTTCGTTGGTTTCCTTGGCGGACTGAAGCGTGATCATGTTGCGGCGCGCGGTTTCCTGAAATTCGGCCTGCAGTTCACGCAGTTCTTCGCGTTCCTCTTCTGACAGGGCACGAAGTTCCTCACCACGGCTGCGCAGTTTGACAACCAGTTGCTCGTACTGCATCGACAGGGCAGATTTTTCCGACAGGAACTGCTCATATTCGGCCGATGACAGGGTGCGCAGTTCATTGGACTCACGTTCCAACAGGGACATAAGGTCATAAGTGACGCTTTTAAGCTCGGTAACCAGCTCTTCGGTGGTCATTTTCATCCCTCCTGGACTTTGAGGATTTCGCGTGTAACGGCATCTGCAATTCCGATGCCACCTGCACGGGTCATTTCTTTGGCGTATTCGTCAACCAGCATGGAACGCATCATCGTTTCGCCATGCCCGCCGCCAAACATTTCGTTGGTTTCAATCCCGGCAAACATGTGGCTGAGCATCTGGCCAAGGAACATCGATTCAAATTCCTCGCCGGCCTTGCGTGCCTGTTCTTCGGTTTTGATGTGCCCGTCGGTGAGTGAGTCCATCCGGGCGGCCATATTGTTCTGTTTGCCGTACTGTGCGCTGGCCTGTGCCTGCGCCATCAGGGCGGCGGTCCCGTCGGTCATCATCACATCACCTCGATTTCAGCCTGCAGCGCACCAGACGTCTTGATGGCCTGAAGGATCGTGATCATGTCGCGCGGTCCAACACCCAGGCTGTTCAAGCCATTCACCAGTTCCTGAAGGCTTACACCGCCATCCATGATGCCAAGCTGGTTGTCTTCGCCTTCATCAACCTCGACATTGGTGCGGTCGACAACTTCGGTCGTGCCAGCCTGCGCAAAGGGTGAGGGTTGGGATACCTGCGGGGTTTCCGTCACACGGATCGTCAGGTTACCCTGGGCAATTGCCACACGGTTGATGCGGACATTCTCGCCCATGACAATCGTGCCGGTGTTTTCGTCAATCACGACGCGCGCAATCTGATCGGGTTCAACACGAAGCTGCTCAATATCGGTCAGAAGTGCCACGATATTTTGGTTGTAGCGTTCCGGAATGTTGAGGCGAACCGTGCCCGGGTCACTGGCGCGGGCGGCAACTTCGCCGAGATAGGCATTAATTGCATCTGATACGCGCCGTGCCGTGGTGAAGTCCGGGTTACGCAGAACAACAGACATGTCCTGCATGGAATTCAGGTTAAAGTCGATTTCGCGTTCAACGATGCCGCCATTGGCAATACGTGCCGAGGTCGGAACACCTTTGACGATGGTTTCCGCATTGCCACCGGCCGAGAAACCGCCAACTGCCAGATTGCCCTGGGCAACCGCATAAACTTCGCCGTCTGCACCGACCATCGGGGTGACCAGCAGGGTGCCGCCCTGCAGGCTTTCGGCGGTGCCGATCGCGCTGATATTGACATCAATGCGTGACCCCTGGCGCGAAAACGGCGGCAGGGTCGCGGTTGCCATGACAGCTGCGATATTATCTGATTCAAGGTCTTCGATCTGATCGCGGACGTTAATGCCCAGACGTTCAAGCATCGCGACCATGCTCTGACGGGTAAATTCTGCATCGCCCAGATCATCGCCGGTGCCATTCAAGCCGACCACAAGACCATAACCGACCAGCATGTTGTCACGTACGCCTTCGAAATCGGCGATATCCTTGATACGTGATTGTGCATGGGCCGGGGTAAGCTGCGTCAGGGCAAGCATTCCCAGCGCGAACGTTGCGAGCGCATTGCGTGCTATTTTGCCAAGACCTGTGATCATACTCTTAATTCCGCTTTTACGTGGGATGCGTGGCATCCGGCAAATGAGGCGATTGATCGGTTAAACCGCGTTTGCAAACCTATTTGCGAAAACCGTGCCAACTCAGGCTTTCTGCTGGCGTTAAGGTCCAGGAACGCGAATTGCGCGGAAAACCGATCTTTTTTCGGGGTTTTGCTTTGGTCCCCGCGTTAGAGTCGCGACAACCCGGCATTTTTTTCCCGTTGCGCACCCGGCGCGATTAAGGGAGAATCCCGTGTGCAGGTCACCTTGATGGTGTTCCATCACGGCCTGCCGGGCCTGATACCCGAATGAACCATGTGCACTGCATATGTTCATTTGACGCGTCGACAACAACTGAGCGGATACGGATCATGAAGGTTAGCGGTTCCAAGGCTGCCGGTGCGGGGGCAACTTCGCGCAAAAAATCATCCGGTGCATCCGGCGGAAGCGGTTTTGCCGATGCCATGCGTTCGCTCGACTCTTCTGGTGATGCGAGCGGGGCGGCTGGTGTTCACAGTAGCGGTTCTGTCAGTGCGCTTGATGCGTTGTTGGCGCTTCAGCAAAGTGGTGATGCACTGGATTCGCCCAAAAAGGCTGCGATGCTGCGTGCCAAAAGCATGCTTGAGCAGCTTGAGGCTGTCCGGGACGGTCTGCTCAGCGGGCAGTTGTCGCCCGCGCGCCTGCAGCAACTGGTCGGTTTGCTCGATCAACAGCGCGAAATAATCGATGATCCGGAGCTTTCAGCCGTTCTCGATGAGATCGATCTGCGGGCCCGTGTGGAACTTGCGAAACTGGAAGTTTCCGGTCTAATTTGATTGTTAAATTCAAGGTGAATTCCACTTAGAAATCGCAGAATTCTGCGCATCAGAGGGCTAATTGGCATTTATTTGTTCAATCGGCTTGCACCCTTGGCGCGTGGCCTCTATATTGCCGCGCGATCAAGGAGTCCTGTATAGAGGGCGCAGATGACTATTACCTTACCACCAGACTATCGTCCTGCTGAGGACGAAGAGTTCATGAACCCGCGTCAGCGGGAATATTTCCGCCAGAAACTTCTGACCTGGCGGGCAGAACTTTTGCACGAATCTTCGGAAACATTAGCGAACCTGCAGGATGGCGGGCTTCAGGAGCCGGACCTGACCGACCGCGCGTCGGCCGAAACGGATCGGGCGCTTGAACTCCGTACTCGTGACAGGGCGCGCAAGCTTATTTCAAAAATTGATGCTGCTTTGCGTCGAATTGAAGACGGATCATATGGTTACTGCGAAGAAACCGACGAGCCGATCAGCTTGAAGAGACTTGAAGCCCGTCCGATTGCGACCCTGAGCATTGAAGCCCAGGAACGCCATGAACGGATGGAGCGCACACGTCGCGACGATTGATCGCGCCGGGTGTAAAAAAAGATAAAAGGATCCGGCTCAGCCGATCCCCGTCATGCAACGACATGACACCGTGGGAGATTACTGGTTAGGGATAACCAAAATCAAAAAGCCCGGCCTTCTGGCCGGGCTTTTCCTTTGTGCGGTATGTTCTGCACAACAAAGGCCACCCGAAGGTAGCCTTTGACTGTCGCCTGATGTGGTCAATCGGAACCCGGAAAACGGGATTGAACCACATGTGGTCTTGGGTTTTAGAACGGCAGAATGATGTCAAGAACTTCACTGCCGTAGCGCGGCTGCTGAACATCGGAAATGGTTCCGCGACCCCCATAGGAAATCCGGGCTTCGGCAATCTTGTCATAGTTGACTTCATTGGCCGAGCTGATGTCGGCGGCGCGAATGACGCCGGCAATCTGGACTTCGCGGATTTCACTGTTCACGCGAATTTCCTGACGCCCGTGAATGACATAATTGCCGTTCGGCAGAACCTGAATGACAATGGCGGCAACGCGCAGATCGATCGCTTCGTTACGATCAAGGGTCCCCGAACCGGCATTCGACGTGTTGCTGTCGAAATCAAGCATCGACGTCGGATCAATGGTTTCTGGCAGCACCTTGGTCATTTCCGCTTCAAGCCCGAACAGGTTCGGGACAGCAAGGTCTTCGGTGTTGGTGCGCGACCGTGCGGTGCTGTTGGCCAGGGCTGCACTGTCTTGCATTTCAACCACCACTGTCAGGATGTCCCCCACCTGATTGGCGCGCTGATCCTTGAAGAAGGACCGTGCACCCGCACGCCACAGAGAGTTCGGGTTGCGTTCGGCAACCTGTGGGGCCGGCATCGGCAAGCTCACTGGCCGATAGGCTTCTGATTGGGTCGGGTTGTCAATGGATGACAATTTTGGCGGCTCGCCGACTTCGGAAAGTCGTTTCATTGCGTTACAGCCTGACAGCAGTGCGGTGGCACCGATCAGGGTACTGACAAGGGCGAAACGCCGCCATGATATCTGTACATTTTTACCGGGCATGAATTCCTCCTGGGTTCCTGCAATTGTTAACGCAAGTACCGTGCCAGTTATGTCGCATCATAAGAGGAAAAGCTTGCCGGGTAGAGCGGTGCCAAAAACTGCGGATTACTGCGACATTGCGGGCAGGGCGCGGACTTCGTTTTCCGCAACGACTTCAACCTGAATGTTCTTGTTGCTTGATTGATTGACCACGCGAATTACATCGCCAAGTGATCCGTCTTCCATCGCCTTGCCGCGTGCAGTCAGTGACATGTTGGCCGTGACCAGACGAATAATCACAAGCGAGCCGCGCCGCACCAGAATGGGGTTGCTCAGATCGCGGAACATCAAAGGTTCGTTGGGGTTGCTTGGCCGTGTGACTTCCTTGCCGATCACATCATTGATGTCGCGGATGGCGCCATTTGGCACCCGTTCGGAGCGAAAATCGCGATATTCAACCTGATCTGCCCGAATGACAGAACCTCGCGATACCGGTTCGACCAAGACCGGCACACTGGTCAGCGGGTAATATTTGCCGCTGATCCGATAGGTGCGTTGTTGGGCGGTCTGTGCGGCAGTGGTCACGCTGGCGACAAAGCGTTGGGTGCGTGAATTGATTTCAAGCCCGGTGACATCAACATTGTTTCTCGCATCAACCGGCAGGTGGATTTGAAAATTGTCGCTTGAAAGGTCGACCGTGAAGGGACGCTGAATACCCTGATCAACCAAGGCAACTTCCACCGCATCGCGGATTTCATCAATGGTGATGACCTGACTGGCGCGGGTGATCAGGATCTGATCAGCGGTGGTGCGCGGTCGCCATTCAATATTGTGGCGCTGCGCAATGCCATACAGCCAGCGATAATCAAGAATGGTCTGTCGGCCGGGCTGGGGCGCATGCGCCACGGCAATGTCTTGTTGTTGGGGATCAATACCGGAAAACAGGTCGCCCAAGGTCACATACTGGCCTTCGACCAAAGCATCCGGTTTGAGGAAGATAGAAGACGTCGTCTGCTGATTGTCGCGCAGGCTGTTGCCTTGGGAAGATTGCGCAAACGCGCTCTCTGACAAAATCGACAGAGATGCAAGTGCAGGCAAGATCGCGAGAGCGAGGATTATGTTCTTTATCTTCATCCAACTACTATACCACGGAACGGTATACATCGCGTAAAGACAGTTTGCGCAAGCTTGCTTGTCAGCTGACCGAAACTTGCGCAAACCAAAATCCGTTTTATTTAGCTGGATTAACGCAGGTTGCTGACCGCGCTCATCATTTCATCGGTGGTCGAGATGGATTTGGAATTCATCTCATAGGCACGCTGTGCCTTGATCAGGTTGGTAATTTCCTGAACCACGTTGACGTTCGAGGATTCAAGGTACCCTTGCTGAACCGTGCCAAAACCAACATCACCCGGGGATCCGACACTTGCCGTACCCGATGCTTCGGTTTCAAGGAACAGGTTATCGCCAAGCGCATTCAGGCCCGGTGGGTTGATAAAGGTTGCCAGCTGGATCTGGCCAAGGTTCTGAAGGGCGACCTGACCATCAATCTCGGCAAAAACTTCACCGTTGGAGTTGATCGTGACAGAGCGCGCATTGTCCGGAACCGTGATGCCCGGCTGAACCGCAAAACCGTCCTTGGTGACAAGTGCACCATCAGCATCAAGTTTCAGCGTACCATCACGGCTATAGGCGGTTTCGCCGCTCGGCAGGTCAATCTGAAGATAACCACGGCCCTGAATGGCGATATCAAGTTCGTTCTCGGTCATGGTAAGCGAACCCTGACCCATGTAACGACCGATTGCCGCGGTTTTCACACCAAGACCAACCTGCACACCGGTCGGCACAATGGTGCCGGTATCGGATGACGGCGAACCGGCACGGCGCAGATCCTGATACAGCAGATCCTGGAACTCGGCGCGCTGACGCTTGTAGCCGGTTGTGGTCATGTTGGCGATGTTGTGCGAAGTCACGTCCACGTTGGTGGACTGTGCCTGCATGCCCAAAGCGCCGATATCAAGTGACCGCATCTGTCTTCTCCTTCGATTGCGCGTATGTCGCGCTAAAATTCTCTGTTATCCGGGCCGCTGCTGTTTAAGCGCGGACATCACCAAGTTTGTTGATCATGTTGCGCTGACGCTCGTTCTCGCTTTCCATGGAACGGGTCACCGATTGGTAGGTGCGCAGAACGTCAATCATCTGCGTCATGGAGCTGATCGGATTGACGTTGGATTTTTCAAGCGCACCCTGGACAATGCCCGGGTTTTCAACCAGTTCGACCAGGTCCTGGTTGTTGTCGTCTTCCGGGGCCTGATACAGGGTGTTGCCGGTAACGGTCATTTCCTGAACGTTGTCGACGGTGACAACCTGCAATTTGCCAATCTGACCGATATCTGTGGAGATGGTGCCGTCACCCTTGATCTCGATCCGGCCATCGGCCTCGTTAAAGAACATCGGCTGACCGGCATCACTGAGCACGGGGTAGCCATCGTTGGTGATCAGCTGCCCGCCCGGATCGAGCGAAAAGTTGCCCGAACGGGTATATTGAATGCCAGACGGGGTTTCGATGGCAAAGAACATGTCGGGCTGGCTGAGCGCCACGTCCAGCGGACGGTCCGTATGCTCGATCGTTCCAACCGTGGTGTTGCGATACTGGGAGATGTCCTGAACCAGGGAAATTTCACGTTCGCCACGGAACGGAGCATCCTTGTTCTTCGCAATCCAGTCGGTGAACATCATGCGCTGTTCTTTATAACCGGTCGTGTTCATGTTTGCCATGTTCTGCGACAGGTTGCTCATCATGCTGCGCAGCGTCTTCTGACGGGACAGTGCAATATATGAAACGTTTTCCATGGTCGAATTTCCCTTTCAGGACCGAAACTTGATCATCAGGAATGCGATCTGCGTGCCAGTTTTGTTAAATTATTGATTTAATTGAATTAAAGTCGAATTCGGCATTTGTTGCCGGGCCTGTTTTGCGGTGGTTTGGCAGAAACTGCCGCAAAACACCCAAGTCACCAGCAAAGGATTGCCTGGGTGACGATACAGGACGGAACTATCAGGCAATTTCTTCCGGTGGGGACGCGATGCGCTGTTGTTTTGGTACTGGTCCTTAAACAAGCAGCGCATATGTGCGAAAATTCCGGTTTGGCCAAATCGCCAGTGGACGGAAACGCAACAGATTTTTAACGTGATAGCGTTATGGCTTTTAATCCGGCACAGTGTTTGCTGGATCAGGAAGACAGAACTTCTAACGCAGGAATTCGCGAAGCGATGGGTGACGACGTCGACGAAATAGAAATGGACGAAGGTGGCGGTGGCGGCGGTCGCAGCAAGAAAATGCTGATCGTGGTCATCCTGCTTGTGCTGCTTTTGCTGGGCGGTGCGGCGGCGGCGTATTTTACCGGGCTGCTTCAGCCGGTGATTGACATGCTGACTGGTGGCGGCGGAGAGCAGACCGAAGAAGTCATCACCGAAGATTCCATCGAAGAAGCCCCGGGGGTTCCGGAAAATGTCGGCTTCGTGGATCTGCCGGAAATTCTGGTCAATCTGAATACAGGTGGTGGCAAGCAGAGCTATCTTAAAATCCGGGTCAGTCTGGAAGTTGCCGATCAGGGAATGCTGCCGCAGGTCGAACAGATGATGCCGCGCATTGTTGACAACTTTCAGGTCTACCTTCGCGAACTGCGTCCCGAAGACCTTTCCGGGTCCGAGGGGATGTTCAGATTGCGTGAGGAGCTTTTGATCCGGGTGAGTGCTGCGGCCAAGCCTGCGAAAATAAACGACGTTTTGTTCAAGGAAATGCTGGTACAATAAGCTTGTAGCAGCCCGAATGCCAAATTCAGGAAGCAATCGCTGATGGCTGATGAAGAAGATGATGATGCTCTCGCCGCTGAATGGGAAGCCATGGCAGGCGGCGATGACGAGGGTGGAGACGACGGCGGCGAGGATATGGCCGCCGAATGGGAATCCATGCTCGGCGATGATGATGGCGACGAGAATGGTGATGGCGGCGATGATATGGCCGAAGCCATGGGCGGCGGCACATCTGCGCGCGTTCTGAACCAGGACGAGATTGACAGTCTTCTTGGCTTTGATGACGGTTCGGGGGCTGGTGATCAGTCCGGTATTCAGGCGATCATCAACTCGTCGATGGTGGCCTATGAACGACTTCCGATGCTTGAAGTCGTGTTTGACCGCCTTGTGCGTATGATGTCGACGTCGCTGCGTAACTTCACATCCGATAACGTTGAAGTCTCGCTTGATAACATCCTGTCTTTGCGTTTTGGCGATTACCTGAACTCGATCCCGTTGCCGGCAATGCTGGGTGTGTTCAAGGCAGAGGAATGGGATAACTACGGGCTGCTGACCGTTGACTCAGCGCTGATTTATTCCATCGTGGACGTTCTTTTGGGCGGGCGTCGTGGTACGGCGGCCATGCGTATTGAAGGCCGACCATACACCACGATTGAACGTAACCTTGTTGAACGTATGATCCATGTGGTTCTGGGCGATCTGTCAGCGGCGTTTGATCCGCTGAGCCCGGTAACCTTCCGGTTTGAACGCCTTGAAACCAACCCGCGTTTTGCCACCATCGCCCGTCATGCCAACGCTGCCATCGTGGCGAAGCTTCGGATCGACATGGAAGACCGCGGTGGTCGACTTGAACTGCTGATCCCTTATGCGACCCTGGAACCTGTTCGTGAACTTCTGCTTCAGATGTTCATGGGGGAAAAATTCGGTCGTGACTCCATTTGGGAAAACCACCTCGCAAATGAGCTTTGGCAGACCCATGTTAATCTATTGGCTGTTCTTGATGAACAGGTGATGGCGCTTGGGGATGTGATCAACCTTGAAGTTGGCAACCGACTGGTTCTTAATACCAGTCCGACCTCCCCGGTCGAGGTGCGTTGCGGGGATGTTCCCCTGTTCAAGGGATTGATGGGCCGCAAAGGTGACAGGATCGCCATTCAGGTGCGTGATCGTGCGCGCATAACCGAGGAAGATAGCTGATGGACTTCGCGTTCTATCTGGATCTTGTAATGATCGTCTTGCTGGTGGCGACGATCATTTATGCGATCATTCTGAACCGCAAGCTGGCGGCCTTTCGGCGCAGCCGCGAGGACATGCAAAACTTCCTGACCGCTTTCAACGCGGCCAATGAGCGCGCGGAAACCTCGATCACCGCCCTTAAGGAAATGGCCGAGCAGTCCGGTGAAAAACTGCGCGAGGATATCGAAAAGGCAGAAGCGCTGAACGAAGATCTGAGCTTTATGGTCGATCGCGGTGAAAGCATTGCCAACCGTCTTGAAAAAGCTGCGCGTGATGTCAACTCTGTGCGCCGGGCGACTGGTGGCGCGGGCGAGGGCGTACAAGCGGCATCTTCTTCCGGTGAAGCGTCAAAACCCTCTGGCGGTGCTGGTGGCGGTCTTGGACGTATGATGGGTGCTAAGAACCGCGACGACATCATTGATGATCGTGACCGTGTCGGTATTGAAACCCGGGCCGAAGAATTGGCCGCCAGAATGGTTGGCGAAATTGAACGTGGCGCCAGCGGGCCGGTTGATGACGGATATGACCGCGATGAGCCTGCCCACAGCAGTGGCGCGCAGGGCAGCCGTGCAGATGTTTCTGATCCTTATGATCAGGATGAAGATGCCGGTCGCTCGGAAGCGGAACGTGAATTGCTGGCCGCGCTTCGGTCAGTACGATAAGAAGCCTGAGACGGTGCGTTTTGCGTTGCTTTTGGCCTTGAAATTATGAGTTTTCTTTTTACCTAAAGGGCAGGACACCGTTCCGTCAGAATGGAAAGAAATCATTAGAGAAGGAGCATGGGCACTTTGTGCCGACATGCTTGGGTGTGTGAATGTCAGGTGTGCGTATTCTGCCGTTGGTCGTTCTGGTCGGCGTGATGGTGCTGTCGATGCGGGTGGTCAACCTGTTTTCCCATGATTCCGAGACATCGGAATCAGTGGAGAAAACGGGTGTGAGCATGGTGCAGATGGCGCAAGCGCAGGCACCGGAACCTGCTGCCGAGCCGGCAGCGGAACAGGCAGCCACACCTGAAAACGGCGATCCCGGCCTTGATAGCCCGGAAGGGCTGACCATGGAAGGTGAGCCGATTGACGGCGTTACCGGCGATGCCGATGTGCCGCCGATGCTGGGTGGTGATCCCACCCTGTTTACCCAGGAAGAAATTGACCTGCTGCAGAACCTGTCGATCCGTCGCGGCGAGCTTGACCGCAAGGAACAGCGCCTTGACGAGCGCGAAAGCCTGATTGCCGCGGCCGAAGCGCGCATTGATGCCAAGATCGAGGAAATGAAATCCCTGAAATCGGCAATCGAAGGACTGGTCGAAACGAAGGAAGCGCAGGAAGACGACCGCATCAAGAAGCTGATCAGCGTCTATGAAAAAATGAAACCGAAAGATGCTGCACGCATCTGGAACGATCTTGATATGGATATCCTTCTGCAGGTTGCCCTTGGCATGCGCGAAGCCAACACCGCAGCGGTTCTGTCGGAAATGACACCGGACCGTGCGCGCGCTCTCACCTCGGAGCTGGCCTACAAGCAGGATATCAATATGTTGCCGTTGCAATAACGGCGATGTTGCAAAGGATTGACCACACGGGCTGAATGAGAAAGAGTGGCCTGTGGGGAGAATTTTGAGAGAAGACAGCGTGATGGCGTATTTAGTCGCTGGTTAAACATCTTGATTAACCAAACTTAAATATGTACATCACGATTATTAGGGGCCTTGTCACTATGCGGAAGTATGGTCGGCAAGGGTGGGAGATCAGATAGCTGATGGAGTTGTGAATGGCCGTCGATCCGAATATGCCGATCCTGATTGTGGATGATTACAAAACCATGTTGCGTATCATCCGTAACCTTCTGCGGCAGCTCAACTTTACGAATATCGAAGAAGCGACCGATGGTAGCATGGCGCTTCGCAAACTGCGTGAGGCGCCTTTCAGTCTAGTGATTTCTGACTGGAACATGGAACCGATGACCGGTCTTCAGCTTCTGAAAGAAGTCCGCGCAGATGCAAAACTGAAGGACATGCCCTTCATTATGATCACCGCAGAAGCCAAGACCGAAAACGTTGTCATGGCGAAAAAGGCAGGCGTTTCCAACTACATCGTCAAGCCGTTCAACGCAGAGACGTTGAAAGGCAAGATGAAGACTGTCATTGGTGATTTCTGATCAGGAGCGCGGGGCATTCGTCCCGCGATACCGCTATGTCTAAGGCGTCCAAGGACGAACTCCGGCAATTGTTGAATGATCTTCGGGCCCGCCTGGATGGCGACGACCTGAAGGTAGAACAATTGTCCGAGCTGATGGACCAGTTGTCGCGCTTCATGGGCGACAAGCCATCCGAGGATCAGCAAAGGCTGTTTGGCGAACTTGATGAACTTTCCGGCATCATCCGCAAGATGAAATCGGAAATCGCTTCGCTCCGTCCGGACGATATCAAGGCCGAATATATTCCCAACGCCACCGACGAGCTCGACGCGATTGTCGATGCGACGGCCGGTGCGACCCACGAAATCCTTGATGCCATGGATGCGCTTGAGGAATTCGCAACCACCTTGCCGCCCGAGCAGGCTGAAATCGTAACCAGCGCAACCATGCGCGTTTACGAAGCCTGTAACTTCCAGGATATCACTGGCCAGCGCACCACCAAGGTGATCAAGGCCCTGAAATCCATCGAAGAACGTGTCGAAGGGCTGGTGACCGCATTTGGCGAAGAAATTGCCAAATACGCTGCCGCCAACCCGCGGCAGAAAAAGGAAGCCGAAGGCGAGGATGCCTTGCTGAACGGCCCGCAGCTTGAAGGAAAAGGCGTAACGCAGGCCGACATCGACGCGATGTTTAACTAAGTGGCGTTATCATGGCGGAGATAGAGGACGACGGACCCACACCACCATCCCCCCCTGCGAACGGGGCGGTGGCGTTGTTTCTGGCACTCTATCTTCTGCTGCTTGCCTTCTTTATTCTGCTCAATACCATTTCGACCTTTGAAGAGGTCAAAACCCGCGAAGTGCAGGAAAGCCTTTCCTCGGCCTTTGCGGCCATTCTCCCGCCGACGACCAGTCTGCAGACCGTGACCTCGATCGAGGGGCCGACGGTGTCTGCCCAGGAAACCCAGGACAAGCTGGGACATCTTTTTGAAACCGCCATCAAGGTGGTCCGGGTCGAAGTCATTCAGCCAGGCAAGCTGATGGAAGTCATCATGCATGTCGATCAGCTGTTTGATACCAACTCCATTCTGATCCGTGAACGTCAGGCCGACTTCATGCGTCAGCTTGCCGAAGTGCTTGCTGATGAAGAAGGCTATGCCTCCTACGAGATGGAAATGGTCATGGGCAGCCAGGTCGAGGACAAGGGCACGATCCAGGTTGAAAACAACCTTCAGATCGCCCAGGCCGGATCTTTTGCCCGTGAACTGCTTGATGCCGGTGCGCCCGAAGACCATTTCTTTGTCGGGATTGATCCGGGGGCCGACCCGTTCATTGTGACATTCCGCTTCTTCTGGAATTTCGGGCCCAAGGAACCGCCACAGCCGATTGAACGCAACGGCGAAACGCCAGATGCGACGCCAACCGCGACCCCGCCGGCCTCAGATGGCAATGGTGCGACAGGATCCGGCCAGACCGGTGCCGTGGCACCCCAGCAGTTCATGATCCCGCCGGCCGCAGGAACCGGACAGCCGGCCGTTTCCCAGCCGATCCCGCTTGGACCGCAAGCATCGGGAGGTGGCTGATGAGCGACGACGCACCACGCAAGGAAGAACACAAAGGGCCACCGCCCTGGATGCTCAGTCTGGCGGACTTGATTTCGCTGCTGCTGACCTTCTTCGTAATGCTGTTTGCCATGTCCAAGGTCAAAATTGACCGTTGGGACGAGGTCGTTGATTCCCTGTCGCAATCCATCAAGCCCTCGCCGGTCGAAGATACCGACGAGCCGATGGCCAACATGAATATTCCGCGTGTCTATCGCAAGCCGGCGATGAACCTTGATTATCTCAGTGCGGTCATTGATGACGCGATCGATGACAACCCCGTTCTCGGCGATGCGCGCATGTCGCGTGACGCGGACAAGCTGGTGATTTCGCTACCGGGCGACATTCTTTTTGTTGCGGGCAGTTCGGACATGACCAGTCAGGCACAGCAGGCACTTTTCGTCCTGGGTGGGGTGTTGCGCAATATCGGTAACCGAATTGGCGTGCAGGGCCATACCGATCCGCGTCCGCTCAGCGGTCGCGGGCAATATGCGTCCAACTGGGAACTTTCGCTGGCACGTTCCGCGGCGGTTGCCAACGAGCTAAAACAATCCGGTTACACAGATTACATAAATATTTACGGATTTGCGGCATCAAGATACGACCAGCTTCCCGAATTGTTGGATGAGGAGGCGCGATTTGCGATGGCGCGCCGGGTCGACATTGTAATCGAGCCTCATGGGGGAAGCGGGATCGGAGGCACGTAAGTATGGCGAAACTTGCCGTGCGCATCCTGCTGGCGGTCGTTATTGCGACCACCACGGCAATGTTTTTGCCCATCAGCGGTATGCGCCCTGCAATAGCTCAGGTGGCGGACCCTGTTATCATTCGCTCCGGGCTTCATAACGGTTATGGACGAATTGTTCTGCAATGGAACGAGCCGGTCGACTACACCGCCGAAATCATCGGCGATCAGTTGGTCGTGCGTTTTGACCAGCCGTTGGTTGCGTCCCTGCGTGGCGTCCTGTCGCCTGTTTCACGCTATGTTTCCGATGCCTTCTTTGACCCGGATGGGCGCACTGTCGCCTTTGTGCTGAGCGACGACTTTGAAGTGCGTGCCTTTAATGTCGGCAGCAACGTCGTTCTTGATATCCTCGACAAACCCGAAGCCGAAGCAACGCCAGATCCGGTGCCGACACCGCCAGTGCGCCCGGCGCAAAATGATCAGGACCCCACGATAACACCGGCCCCGACCACCCCGGTGGAGACGGTAGCGGATAGCGATGCGGCCCCGGCCGAGCTTGATGTGCGGGTCGGGCGTCATCCGACTTTCTATCGTCTGGTGTTTGATTGGCCCAATCGTACCGACTATGCACTTGAAGGCGCGCAAGGATCGCAAACCATCGCCTTTGGCGCGCCTGCACGGATCAATGCCACGGATATCTCGCGGCGCCTGCCGCAAGGGGTGCGTGTGCGCCAGGACGGAACCAATCCGCTTGATGTGGTTGTTGAAACCACACCGGCGCGACAGTTGCGCCACTTCCGCTCTGGCAACAAGGTCGTGGTCGACATCATGGGCGTCCAACGGACGCCAGCAACCACGACAGCGCAGAACCGCCCGACAGAAACCTCTGATCCCGAAACGGCTGCTCCGGCACCGCCTGCGCCCGTTGCCCCGGCGGCACCGGCAGCAGAAACCGCAGAGCAACCCGATGGCACGCCTGAAAATGGTGCGGCAACTGATGCTGATGGCGAAGCCCTTGATCCAAACTCGCCAGAGGCGCTGGCAGCCGCCACCCAGAATGGTGAAAGCGAAAGCACCGTTCGCACCAACGGACAGGCCCCTGTCGAACGTGAAAGCATTGGCGACCTTGTCGTCACTGTCGATCAGACCGCAACCGAGCTTTCACTTGGTTTCCCGTTCGGGCAACCGGGTGGGGCAGCCGTATGGTCACGTGCCGGATTCTTGTGGCTGGCGTTTGATGTGCGCGCCAACCTCAACCTTGATACCGTGCGTCAGCAAGCTGCCCAGATCGTTGGCGTGATCGAACAGGTCGAAAGCCCCTATGCGACGATTGTGCGCATGACCATCCCCGAAGGGATCGGCCTTTACACGACCCAAAGCGAGGCGGGCGATTGGCGCATCACCATGCAGCAGGGCATCATGCAGCCGGTTGAAAAGCTGGGGCCGTCGATTGAACTTGATGAACAGACCCGTGCGCGCCTGATTGTGCCGCTTGAAGATGTCGGGCCGATCATTCCGATTGATGACCCTGAAGTTGGCGATACCTTGCGCGTGACCACCACAACCCAGAACGGCTATGGGATCGAGGTTGCGCTGCGCTATCCGGAATTTGAAGTTGTGCCCTCTATACAGGGCGTGGTCGTGGCCCCGATGAATGACAGTGTTCAGGTCGCGGGTCGCGATGATGGCCGTGCTGTGATCGTGACGGCCGAAGATGGGCTGAATATTTCCCCCGAAGGGGCGCGTTTGCTGGCCTCTGCCACCGGGGTGCGTGATCGTACCGGCGATGGCCGCGAAGGCCTGATCTTCGAGCTGGATGACTGGCGCCGTGGTGGTCTGGATAACTACAACAATGTCATTCGCGGATTGCGCCGCAAGGTCGCCGAAAGCGGCGACGAGCATCGCAACAATGCCCGTCTTGATCTGGCACAGTATTATCTGGCCAATGGCCTGGGACCAGAGGCCGATGCGGTTGTTTCCGCCATGGAACATGATGATCCGCTGATTGCCCAGCGCCTGCAGTTCCGCGCACTGAAGGCCGCGGTCAAGTTCCTGAACCGTGATTTCGAGGAAGCCGAACGTCTGCTTGAAGATGATCGTTTGCGCGAAATTCCGGAAATGCAGCTGTGGCGTGCCGTGACGCTTGCTGCACGTGGGCGCCCGAACGAAGGGGCGCGCGATCTTCTGGAAAGCGTTCACATCCTTGATTACTACCCGCCGGAACTGTTGTCGCGTATCGTGCCGATTGCGACCGAACAGGCATTGATTGTCGGTAATCCCGAAGCGGGCATGGACATGATCGAAAAGATGCTGGTCACCCCGGGGCTTCCGGAAAGCAAGGTCATGGATGTCCAGTATCTCAAGGGCATCTTCGAGGAAGAGGCCGGCGAGCTTGAGCAGGCGGTCGCGACCTGGGATCAGGTGGCCGAGGGCGATAACCGCAAGGCCCGCGCGCATGCGATCTTTGACCGCACAGAGCTTTTGATGCGTCTTGAGCGCCTGACCGTTGAAGATGCGATTGAACAGCTTCAGAAGCTGCGCTTTGCCTGGCGTGGCGATGCGTTCGAGATGGCGTTGCTCAAACGCATTGGCGAGCTTCAGATCGAAAACAAGGATTTCCGCGACGGGCTCAATACCCTGCGTCAGGTGGCGATCTTCTTCCCGAACATGCCGGTCGCGACAGAGGCCACCGACATGATGCATAAAACCTTCGAGAACCTGTATCTGGGTGACGATATCAACGAAATCTCGGCGATCAAGGCGGTTGCGCTTTATGACGAATTCCGCGAACTGACCCCGGCAGGTGAGAAGGGCGATGAGCTTATTCGCCGTCTGGCGGACCGGATGGTCGATGTCGAACTGTTTGAACGTGCGGCACAACTTCTCGAACACCAGGTCGAATTCCGACTGGCAGGTGTTGAGAAGGCCCGCGTCGGGGCGCGACTGGCGCTGGTTTACCTGCTGGATGGCAAGCCCGAAGAAACCATCCGCATCATCGAGGAAACCGATGCCCCGGGCCTGTCGGATGAGCTGGCGATGCAGCGTCGACATCTGCGTGCGCGTGCCTTGCTTGATACTGATCGTGGTGTCGAGGCGGTGGCATCCCTTGAAGGCGATTATTCCCGCAATGCCGAATTGCTCCGGATTGATCATTACCGCACGACACGTGATTACATGTCGGCCGCCGAGACGTTCCAGCGTCTGGTCGGCGAAGAGCCGTTTGATATGGATGGGATTTCTGACGAGCGTGGGCGTTACATGCTGAACTGGGCGGTCAATTTGGCGATGGCCGGTCAGGAGCGCACCCTTAACATGCTCAAACGTCGCTACGGCGAGATCATGGCGCAAAGCCCCTATGCCGAGGCGTTCAGCCTGATTACATCATCGCCGACCCAAGGGTTGATCGATTATCGCACCCTTGCAGACAGGGTCGACGAAGTAGAAGAATTCCAAGGTTTCCTTGCAACGTATCGAGACCAGTTGGAAAAGTCTCAGCTTAGTGCTATAAATTAACGTTCGATAAATATATCGTGGCACTGAATTCGCCCAAAGCGGGTGGGAGTGCTATGATTCTGTTGGCTTTTTTGAAACGGTGATGAGTGTAGTGCTGTGATGGATCGTGCACTTAAAATGGTCTATTACGATGAGGCGAATGTCGAAAAGGACATTTTCGCCCAGCTTTCGCTTGCCCAAAAGCATTATCAGGGCGACGGGATGCCGCGTGACGAGTCCGCGACCCGCCGCATTCTCGACCAGATTCACCGCCAAAGCCGCGCGTTTGCCGCTGTTTGCTATGGTTACATGCGCAGCAAGGGACTCGGCGTTGCCGAGGATCTTGGCGAAGGCCAGCAATGGTATCGCGAAGCGGCCTACTGGTTTAACGAAGAAGCCACCTCTGGCGGTCCGGTATCGGCCAACAACCTTGGTTATCTCTATGCCAAGGGCCTTGGCGTTCAGGAAAATGCCGAAACCGCTGCCCACTGGTTTGAAGAAGCGATCGAGTATGGCTCCGTCGCGGCTCTTTATAACCTTGGTGTGTGCTATTTGAACGGCTGGGGTGTGCCGCAGGACGACGAAAAGGCGGTGGCCTATTTCGAACGTGCCAGCGAACTGAATGACCCGTCAGCCGCCAGTGTTTTGGCCTATCTTTATCTCGAAGGGCGCGGTGTTCGTCGCGATCCGTCGAAATCGTTCGAGTTCAACATGCGTGCCGCGCGTGCTGGCAGTGTCGAAGCGGCATCTGCACTTGGCTATGCGCTTGGTGTCGGGCTTGGCGCCGAACGCAATATTGCCGAAAGCATCAGCTGGTTTGAGTTGGCCGCGAGCGAGGGCGATGCCTATGCGCAGGCCAACCTTGCGATGTATTTCTGCCATTCGTCTGATCTGAAACTGTTTAACCGCGGCTGGAAAATGCTGAGCCATGCGGTCGATCAGGGCGATGCATCTGCGAAATATCAGATGACCCAGATCCAGATTTTCGGTGTGCCGCACCGCGAACCCGATTATGCCAATGCGCTTGATCTTGCCATGGATCTGGCTGAGCTTGGCCATCCGGGCGGCTACCACCTGATTGGTGTGATGTATGAACATGGTCTTGGCGTGCCGGTCGATATGGTGCGCTCGGCCACGTGGTATGAACGTGCCGCCCGCAAAGGATCGGCGAACGGTCAGGCAGCACTTGGACGCCTCTATGCCATCGGCAGTGGCGTTGAGCAGGACAATATCCTTGCCTATTACTGGCTGAGAATGTCTGCACCGACCGAAGGCAGCCAAGCGCAGCGTGAAATGGGGGCGATCCATGCCCGCATGAGCGAAAACGAACGTCAGGTGGCAGAGAAATATGTCGCCGACAATCCCGGTCCGCGCCGTGGCAGCTTTGGCCTCAAGCCGCTTGAAAAGGATGTTTTCAAATCCGGCCGCCAAAAGAGCTAGGACCGGATACCGTTGGGCGCCAAAGCCCAAGTCTAGGGAAGACCAAAAAGCCGTTCTGCACAGCAGACGGCTTTTTTATTTGTCTTGTTGGCATTCATTTCCGGAAATTTTCGAAACCGGGGCGTATCAGTTCAAAGGAATGTATTGATATAAAGATCATTTGAGCTAAGGTCTTAAAATCAATTCGTTAACTCCCCGCATTTTCAATCTAGCGCCCCAAGCCCAAGCCACCGAGGTCCATATGAATAGTGATCTGTCATCGCTCTGGGAAGCGACCGCCAGTGATGCCCCCGAAACCGTAACGCCCGAAGGCGAATATAAATGTGATGTCATGATTATTGGCGGTGGGTTCACCGGCATGTCATGTGCGCTGCAACTGGCCAAGGGCGGGGCATCGGTTATTTTGGTTGATGCAGTGCGGCCGGGCTATGGGGCATCAGGCCGCAACGGTGGCCAGGTCATTCCAGGGCTTAAACATGATCCGGACAAGATCGATAAGCTTTACGACGAATACTCGACCGAGTTCGCGGGCAAAACCGCCGAGACGACTTTTAATCTGATCAAGGAACACGGCATCGACTGTGATCCCACGCCCAGTGGCTGGATACAGGGATCGGTTAAACGTGATCATCTTGGCTGGCTTGAAGCCCGCATGCGCGAATGGCAATCGCGTGGGGCGGATGTCAAAATGCTCGACACCGCAGAAGTTCAGGCCATGACCGGCAGTGAACGGCTTGTTGGCGGATGGCTTGACAATCGGGCAGGGCAGCTTCATCCGTTAAAATACATTCGCGGGCTGACCCGTGCGGCGCAGGCCGCGGGGTGTCAAGTCTTTGCACCCGCGCCGGTACAGCGCTTAAACAGCATTGCCGGGAAATGGCAGGCCGAGGTTGCTGATGGCGCGGCATCGATCAAAAGCGACCATCTGGTGGTTGCGACCAATGGCTATTCCGGCGATCTGTTCCCGAAATTGCGCAAAAGCCTGATCCCGGTCAACAGCTTCCAGGTGGCAACAGCCCCGCTTGGCGAAGACCAGTTGGCCGCGGTACTGCCAACCAAAACACCGGTTTCCGACAGCCGCCGTATTGGTAACTATTTCCGGATCGGACCGGGCGGGCGGCTGATGTTGGGCGGACGCGGCACTTTTGGCGATCCCACAGACCGGTCGGGGTTCGAGGAAACCGTATCAGAGCTTTATGCCTATTACCCATGGGTAAAATCGGTGCCGCTGGAGTTTTATTGGTCGGGCAGGCTTGCCATGACCTATGACCATTTCCCGCATCTGCATCGACCGGTCGCGAATATGACAATGGCGGTTGGCTATAACGGGCGCGGGGTGGCGCTATCCACATCTCTTGGCAAGGCAATCGCCGATAACCTTCTGGCACCCGATACGCCATTGCCGTTGCGGTTCCGTGATATCAGCCCGCTGATTGCGCACGACATGCATCGCGCCTATGCGACGATTGCGATCTGGTATTATCGACTGCGCGATCATCTTGAAAGCTAGGCTCAGGACCTATTAATTTTCGCTCCACCTTTTTGGTAGAAAGTGGTTTCTCTGATTGGTGAGGAGCACTTTATGAGTGATCTATTCTGGCTTTCCCGTTCTCAGTTGCAGCGTATTGAGCCCTGTTTCCCACAGGCTCACGGGGTTCCTCGTGTTGATGATCAGCGCGTTGTTTCCGGGATCATCCATGTCATTCGCAACGGTCTTCGCTGGCGTGATGCCCCAAGGGAATACGGGCCGCACAAGACGCTCTATAACCGCTTTGTACGCTGGAGCCGATTGGGTGTCTTTGATCGTATATTCTCTGCGATTGCAGCCGAGAACGGCGAGCCTGAACAGTTGATGATCGACGCCACACACCTGAAGGCACATCGCACGGCGGCCAGCCTGCTTAAAAAGGGGATGTCCCCGCCGTATCGGGCGAACGAAAGGTGGCCTGAATTCCAAGCTGCATGCCGTCGTCAATGAGTACGGCAAGCCACTTGTCCTGCTGCTAACCGAAGGTCAGATGAGCGATCATCTTGGCGCAAAGCTTATGTATGAAAGCCTGCCAACCTCGGCATCTCACCTGATTGGTGATAAGGGCTATGACAGCGACGAGTTCCGGGCGGCGCTCAACGCCAAGGGTATCAAGCCCTGCATACCGCCCCGCAAAAACAGAAACACACACATATCATACTGCCGAAAGCTCTATAAAACCCGGCACAAAGTCGAGAACATGTTCGGAAAGCTCAAAGACTGGCGCAGGGTGGCGACCCGATATGACCGATGCGCACACACCTTCTTTTCAGCGATCTGTATCGCTGCTACCGTCATATTTTACCTCAATTAATGAGTCCTGAGCCTAGGACAAGTCTTCTTCTGTGCGATAGGTCTGCGCTTTTGGCCCGCCGGCACAGAGCCTTTCCCCTCTCGGTTTCTTGATTTTGCCGGAGAACTTTTTCTGTCCAGTTAGGAAAGGATCGCAGAACGTAGCGGTGCTACGCTCGAGATCGTTGACGCGGCTGGGCAGAAAAAGCTCTCGGCCCTTCGGGTTTCTGTTTGGCGACGTTTCGCTGCGTTACACCGCTTGGACGATGCGCCGCATCGTCCAAGCGGTGTGCCTTGCCAAACGCTTCGCCAAACAAAAACAAAATCTGAGAAACCGAGAGGGGATAGGCTCTAACCGCCGAAGCTTTCCACGAGCGAGCCGGCAATCAGATACCAGCCATCCACCATCACAAAGAAGATGAGCTTGAATGGCAGGGAAATAATCACCGGTGGCAGCATCATCATGCCCATCGACATCAGGATACTGGCGACCACCATGTCGATGATCAGGAACGGGATAAACAGCAGGAAGCCGATTTCAAACGCGCGGCGCAGTTCGCTGATCATGAAGGCCGGGATCAGGGAGCGCAGCGGGATATCCTCGGGCGAGGTGACTTCGTCAATGCCAGCGAGATTGACGAAAAGCTGAAGATCGCGTTCGCGCACCTGGGTCATCATGAAATCATGCACCGGCTGGACGGACCGCTCAAAACCTTCGAACTCGTCAATATTGCCGTTGATCATCGGCTGCAGGCCTTCGTCCCAGACCCGCTCAAGCGTTGGCATCATGATAAACAGGGTCAGGAACATCGCCAGACTGATCAGGACCTGGTTTGGTGGCGATTGCTGAATGCCCAGTGCCGTTCGCAGCAGACTGAGCACCACGATGATACGCGTAAAGGATGTCACCATCATCAGGATGGCAGGCGCGATGCTCAGAACCGTGATCAGGCCAATAAGCTGAATAAGGCGGCCCGATGAGGTCACCCCCGGTCCGTCGCCAAGATCAAAATTGAATGTCTGTGCCTGAACCGTATCTCCGCCTGCCATGATGGCAATCAGCGGAAACAGCGACCAGACCGCAGACCGCGTCAACCAGCGCGGTGCGCGCCATCCGGCCTTTGCTGGTTTGTCATCTTTGGTGCGGGTTGATGGGATATCACGGTTCATGCAGGCGCATTCCTGTCAGTCGTCGCGGCGTCTTTTGTGGCCTCAATCGCAATCTCGGTGCCTTCTGGCGACAGGGTATCGTCTGCCGCGCCTTGATCGCCAAGGATTTCGCTGAAATGGGTGCCGATATTGCGTTCGACGACCATGTCGCCATTCGGGCCCAGCATGACAAGATGTTCGGTGTCATCACGCTTGATCAAAACCAGACGGCGCTTGGTGTCGACCGGGACGACTTCTACGACGGAAAGGCGTCTTTTGGTGCCGCGCCGATTGATGTTGCGCGCACCGGGAACAAACCGCCGGGCCAGAAGGGCAAAGACGCCAATGATCCCCAGCACAAAAAGCAGGGCTGCGACAAACCGGAAATAGGCGCTTAGTTCCATCAGGCAGTTTTCCCCGTCTACAACCCGTGACGCATCGTTGGCAGGTGTATCACCATTGTGATCACCGATCTTGTGTTTCTGTTTACCGCGCCATCCAAGGTCAGGCAAGGCGGCATACTGACCGTGGTCGCAAAGGCCCGTTTCACATCAGTGTCTTGGGCGGTTTCCTATTTGGTGCGGGCGGCCTGTGCATAGGCATTTGTTGCCTGTGCGGTGTTGCTGATGCCGCGCAATTGGCGCTGGATGTCGCTATATTCCTGCTGCATCTGGCTTTCGAACTGTCCGAGTTCTTCCATCAGCGAGGCCAGCAGCGGGGCGACTTCCTGACGTTGCGCAGGGGCAAGCGTCTTGGCCTGTTCGCACAGATCGGCAATGCGGCTTTCAAGGGCTGCCAGCTCAACCACCTTGCCGTCTTCCAGATATCGCTGCCCGGTTCGGATCAGGGACAGGACGCGTTTCAGGTCGCTTTTGAACTGATCCGGCTTGTACTGTTCTGGGCTCATGATAGGCCTTCCCCGTTTACGTCATCTTTTGGTGTGGCCAGGATCTGATCTTCGGGATCGGACTGGCTGCGCGACGGACCGCCATAAATGCGATTGATCCGGTATATATAGTTCAAAATCTCGGCGACGGCTGCAAAGGCTTCAAGCGGGATTTCACTTTCGACATCCACAGCCATTAGAATTTCGGCAAGATCGCTATCCTTGCGGACCTTGATGCCGTTGGCAAAGGCCACTTGCAATATCTGTTCCGCAACGCCGCCTTCGCCCTTCGCGCTCAGCGTTGGGGCATTGTCCCGCCCATGCTTGTACCGCAGCGCGACCGCCTTTTGGTCATGCGCACCCGGCGCGGCAAGATCTTCCGTCCTGCTCGCCGGTTTGTCGGTAATGTCATAGGTGGGCTTTTTCCCGTTCATACGGTCCTTCAATTCAGGACGGTTTGCCTTGTCTGTCAGCGGCATGCGCCCCAGACAGGGTCGACCATAGACCCAAGATGGTCAACAAATCGTTGTCGACGCGAAGGTGAGGGTGATGATAACGGAAAAGCAGCAGATGGCAGGCATGCCAACGGCCCGGCAGGCCCGGCATGGGGGATCTTTAAAATGTTTACGAAGGGTGCCTGTGCGTGATCGGCACAGATGGACTAGTCGTCGCCAGACTCGTCTTTACTATCGGCATCGGCCTTTTTGTCGGAAGCAGCCTTGTCCGACGGGCTGACAGTGCCGAGGTGGCGAATAAGGTCTTCGCTGACGGCTGCCGAACGGTTTTCTTCCTGAATGCGATCATAGAGTTCGCGGCGCAGGACCTGCACGTCTTCGGGGAAGGTAAAGCCAAGCTTCACGGTCTTGCCACGGACCTCAACGACAGTGACTTCAATATTGTCATCAATGACAACGGAGTCGCCGACTTTTCGTGTGAGATAGAGCATGCAAGTTCCCGGTTTTGATAGATTGATGACAAATATTCATCAGACGCGCCCAATATGCCCGGTTTCATTGGCGGGGTCTAGTGCCCGCAGTGATTAGACGGAATTACCGGCAATTTCAACGCTGTTTTTATGTTTGGCACGGCACGTGCATTTAAGTTGGCAGGATTTATCGGGGCGGCAAAAACAGCCCTTCGGAAAATCCGGACCCGATCAGGGCGCAACGTTAACTTCGGCTTTACCCGCGCACTCAATACTCGTCATTGCGCAGACAAGGAGCAGGAAATGGATATCGGCAAACTTGGCATGTTCGCCAATCTCAAGGAGAAGATGGACTGGCTGACACAGCGTCAGGAAGTCATCGCGCAGAATATCGCCAACTCCGATACGCCAAACTACCGCGCCAACGATCTCAAGGAATTCGACCCGAAAAACATCGGCCGCGACCGCCAGTTCATCCTTGCGATGCAGGCGACCACGCCGGGTCACAGTCAGGGTCTGAACAAACCGCAGAACTTCAAGGACGAGGAAGTGCGCAAGAACTATGAAGTCGCGCCGGGCAAAAACGCCGTCATCCTTGAAGAACAGATGGTCAAGATGAACGAAAACCAGGTCGATTATCAGACCATGACCCGTCTGTATGCCAAGCAGAAAACAATGTTCATTTCGGCCCTCGGCCGCTAATCGCTAGCAAGAGAGTAAGAAACCATGGAACTCTACAAGGCTTTTAAAATCTCTGCTGCTGGCATGCGTGCACAGGGTACCCGTCTTCGGATTGCGGCAGAAAACGTTGCCAACGCAGACAGCCTGCCGACTGCACCGGGTCAGGATCCGTATCGTCGCAAGCTTCTGACCTTCAAGAACGTCATGGACCGCGAAGTCGGTGCCGAGATGGTCAAGGTCAATAAGGTGATGCCGGATCGCTCTGATTTTGGTATGAAATACGAACCAAGCCATCCGGCGGCCAACGATCAGGGTTATGTTCAGACCCCGAATGTTGAAACGCTGGTTGAGATGATGGATATGCGCGAAGCACAGCGTTCCTATGAGGCCAACCTCAATGTGATCCAGTCTTCGCGCAGCATGTTGCTCAAGACCCTTGATATCCTGCAATAAGCAGCCGATATATCCGGGCAAGAACACGTTTAAGGATTGAGACCCATGGTCGGAAGCTTCAACGATGCCATTTCTGCCTACCGCAATGCGGCGGCAGGCAAGACCAACACCGTTACGGAAACCGTGACCGGTACGGGACAGTCCGTAAACCCGGGGGAAAGTTTTGCCGACATGGTCAAGGGGGCGGCATATGATGCCCGCGACACCATGGCAATGAGCGAAGAAATGACCCAGAAGGCTGTCACTGGTGATGCGGAACTCCATGAAGTCGTCACGGCCGTTTCTGCCGCCGAGGTTACCTTGCGTACCGTGGTTTCAGTCCGTGACAAGGCGGTTGAGGCTTATCAGAGCATCCTGAATATGCCGGTCTGATCGACAGTTAGAGACGTCCTTTTAAAACCGCGCGATCCTTCGTGCGGTTTTTGTGTGTCCGGGCAATGCGCAACGAAGCGTTTGAAACGAAGCATTTGATAAGTCAGGAAATCATGGCAAACCCCATGATAAATCCTGTATGAAGGATAAGGGCGCCAAGCGGCCCACAAGACAAGACGGCGAAACAGGAAGACCCGATGGATCAAGCTGAAATCATGGACGTGGCCTATGACGCGGTGTGGACACTGCTCAAAGTCACCACGCCGCTGATGCTGATTGCGCTTGGGGTCGGTCTGATCATCGCCCTGTTTCAGGCCCTGACACAGATTCAGGAAATGACCCTGACCTTCGTGCCCAAAATTTTGGTGATCTTCATTGCCCTTCTGGTCTTGCTGCCATGGATGATGACCGAGATGATCGAATTCATGGGGCGGATGGTTGACCACTTTATCGGGTTGCCCAATTAGCGTTAACTCCGGCGCACGCCAGTGTGGATTTGCCAGCGTGATTTTGTAAGGCAGTCGAAGACGACATGGATCTTCAAGAACTTCTTACGCTGAATGTTTACGTCGTCCTGATGACTTTCGCCAGGGTGGGGGCGGCCTTTGCCTTTATGCCTGGTATTGGGGCACGTGCTGTGCCGGCACGCGCACGGCTTTTGTTTGCCTTTTGGGTGGCTGTTGTGATCTCGCCCTTGGCTGGCCCACTTTTCCCGCCGCAGCCGGCCGACGCGCCGTCGCTTTTGGTCGGGATTGGATATGAAATCACGGTTGGCCTGTTTTTCGCCCTGTTTGCCCAGGTCATGTTGGCGGGCATACAGACGGCCGGGTCGATTATTGCCTATCTGTCCTCGATGGCGAACGCCTTTACCGCCGACCCATTGTCAGGGGCGCAAAGTGCGGTGACGGGCAACTTGTTGATGCAAATCGCGCTTGTGCTTTTGTTCGCGACCGGGATGGATCACTTGATGATTCAGGCGGTTTTTGAAAGCTATACATTGTTTCCGCCCGGCGGTGTTTTGCCTGTCGGGGATATGAGCGAATTTTTTGCCACCGCGATCAATGACAGTTTCGTCATCGCCATGCAGATGTCTGCACCGTTTTTGGTGGTGGCGATCTGTTTTCAAATCGCGCTGGGTTTGCTTAACAAGCTGATGCCGCAATTGCCCGTGTTCTTTGTCGCAATGCCGGTTCAAATTGCGATTGCATTGCTTTTGTTGACCTTGGCTCTGCCATCCATGATGATGGTTTATCTTGCATATTTCGAGACCGGGCTTGAGGCGTTTCTCAGTCCATAATACCAAGGAGTAGAAATATTCACCTATAGAGACACCTTATCGGGTTCTCTGGTTGGGAGAGGCTCGCGCGGCGATGCGGAGCATCGGAAGTGAGCTACGACGCGATCCGGAGGGCGTGATAAGGTGCCGTCCCGGTCGCGCAAACAAACTACCGGCCGGCGTCAGATCAGCTTGACGATGCTCCGCATCGCCTGCACTGTTCTTCCTAGCCAATAGCTCGTTTGCACGATCTCTATTGATGAGTATTTCTGCTCCTTGGTATAAGGCCGTGACGGGCGGTGTTTTGCCCCGTTTTGCCAAGCATGGGTGTGCCAATGGCAGAAGAAGACGACAGCCAAAAGACAGAAGACCCCACAAGTAAAAAGCTTGAGGACGCGCGAAAAAAAGGTCAGGTCGCAGTTTCCAAGGAAGTCGGGAACTTCATGATCCTGTTTGGCGGCGGTCTTGTCATGACCATGCTCGGCCCAACCATGGCGGCGGGTGTGCGCGATCTTGCTGTCGGCTTTATCGAACACCCGCATGCGATTGATGTGACCCAGGCGGGGGTCCCCGGTCTGTTTGAAGACGTCATTCTCGGCATGCTGTGGGTGTTGGGCATTCCGTTCGTGCTTTTGATATTCTTTGCCGCAGCCGGGCATATCATTCAGAACGGGATCGTTGTCGCGGTTGACCGTATCGAGCCCAAACCCGAAAAGCTTAATCCGCTCAAGGGGCTCAAGAACCTATTTTCAATGAAAAGCTTGGTCGAGTTTGCCAAGAATGTCAGCAAGATCATTCTGGTCGGGGTGGTTCTTGCGCTGGTGATTATGCCCGAACTGGTTGATGTTGAGCTGTATCCCCAGCTGTCCCTCGGTCTGACGCTTGAACGCCTTTATGACATGATCATCATCCTGTTGATCGCGACGGTTTCATTGACGGCTGTGATTGCCGGGCTCGACTTTGCCTATCAGAAGTACGAGTTCAATCAGCAGATGAAAATGTCCAAGCAGGAAATCAAGGACGAATTCAAACAGACCGAAGGTAGCCCCGAGATCAAGGCAAAGGTCCGTCAGATCAGGATGGAGCGTGCCCAGCAACGTATGATGTCAAACGTGCCGAAAGCCGACGTGGTCATCACCAACCCGACGCACTTTGCTGTCGCCCTGCAATATGACATCGACACGATGGGCGCGCCGATGTGCATCGCCAAGGGGCAGGACAATGTCGCGCTTAAGATCCGTGAAGTCGCCGAAGAACATGACATCACAATCATGGAAAACCCGCCGGTTGCCCGTGCCTTGTTTGCGACCGTTGAAATCGATCAGGAAATCCCGCCCGAACATTATAAGGCGGTTGCCGAGATTATCTCGTTTGTGTTCCGCCAGCGCGGCAAGAAGCTGGGTTAGCACAGGGTGTTGGTAACTTTATCTGATTGAAAACTTGTCGGTAGCCAGTCGGGTCATAAGCAGCTAAAAGTGTAGACTATTTTGTTAAGTTATTGTCGTTAAAGGCGGTCGCGTGCTGTTTCGGGGGCTTATCCTTGCTGTAAGTGTCGCATTTGTTGCGTTTGTCTTCGTCCTGATGGACGTGCTGGCAAAGGCAGGCCTCGACGCGCGTCTGATGTGGATTATCGGTGCGATGGTCACCGGTGTGGCGGTGGTTGCCGTTGCCTCACTTTCACTGTCGGCAAAACTCCGCAATGGCGGGCATGATGGGCTTGGTCCCCTGATTTCGGGCTTTGCCAAATCCGATATCGGTGTTGCGCTGATTGATGCCTATGGCAAGACGATCTACGCCAACCCGGCCTTTTCCTCCAAACTCGGCATTGATGCCGGTTCGGACATGCTTTCCGCACTTGAAGCGCGCCTGTCCTTCCTCGGTATTGGCAGTGATGAACTGGCAGAGTTGCGCACCCGCGCCATGCGCGGCGAGGGCGGGCAGATGTTTGTCGATCTGTCGCGCTCAGAAAAACTTGCCGCAGATGACAGTGCCACCGACGAAGAAGGTTCTGACAAAACCGATGACAGCGACGCGGATGAAAGCACTTCTGCGGCAAAAGCATCGGGCAGCGGAGCCTGCCTGCGCATATCTGTAACTGCGGCGAATGCGCGTGCGGGTCAGATGCTCTGGACTGTTGACGGTGTTGATGCGTCGGTTATGGCCGATCGGGATGCGTCCATGCTGCTCCCGTCGGCGGAACCACAACAAAGCTTTGCCTTGTCTGCACCCGAGGCATCTGAAATGGCCGCCAACCTTCCGGTTTCTGCGGCCCAGGGTGGCTTTGAACATGCCGATCAGATGATCGAACGCCTGCCGGTCGGGGTTTGCGGCCTCGACGAGGAAGGGCGCATTCTTTATCTCAACCGGCGTCTGGCAAGCTGGCTGGGCGGGGAGCCGGAAGACTTCAATAACGGCACGGTCGAACTGGCGGATCTCATCGTTGGCGACGGGATCAATGGCGAGGTCAAATTCAAGGTGGCCGGTGGTGAGCCTATTCGTTGTTTTGTGACCCATTCGATCAATGCGCCGGGTACGGGGCCAGTGCGCAGTCAGGCTGTGATCTTCCCCGATCCGATGCCGGCCCACGAATGGGAGCATGCGCTGGCCGAAACCGAGCGCCGGGTGCGCTGGTTCTTTGATGAAAGCCCGCTTTCAATCGTTCTGGCCGATATGTCGGGCACGGTCACCGATGCCAACCGCGCCTTTATCGTCACGGCCGGTCAGACCCATGACAAAGTTGTCGGGCGTTCGATCCTTGAGCTGATCCTGCCCGAAGATCGCGACGAAGTGGCGCGCTATCTGTCCAAGGCCGTGATGGGCATGGGCAAGGGTGGGCAGATTGAGGCCCGCCTTGCCGGTGCGCGCGGTGTTGCGGCCCAGATTTATCTGCAACGTGTTGCGGGCCGTTCGGGCGAAGCCGGTGCATTGCTTCTGAACTTCCTGGATACGACCGAGCAGAAGAACCTTGAGGAACAATTTGCCCAGTCCCAGAAAATGCAGGCTGTTGGTCAGCTTGCCGGTGGGGTGGCGCATGACTTCAATAACCTTCTGACTGCGATGATCGGGTTTTGCGATCTTCTGTTGTCGCGCCACGGGCCGGGTGATCCGAGCTTCGCCGACATCATGCAGATCAAACAGAATGCCAACCGCGCGGCCAATCTTGTCCGCCAGCTCTTGGCGTTCTCACGCCGTCAGACTTTGCAGCCGAAAATCATCAATATCACCGATGCACTGGCGGAAATGTCCAATCTTCTGCGCCGCCTGATTGGCGAGAAGATTGACCTTAAAGTCAGTCATGGTCGCGATATCGGTTTGGTCAAGGTTGACCCGGGCCAGCTTGACCAGGTGATTATCAACCTTGTCGTCAACGCACGTGATGCCATGGCCGGCGAGGGCGGCACGCTTACGGTTCAGACCAGCACCGAAATCATTGACGAGCCGACTGCAACCGGTACCGAGGTGATCCCGCCGGGCGACTATATCGGCATCAAGGTGACCGATACCGGTATTGGCATTCCCAAGGAAAACCTGACCCGCATTTTTGAGCCTTTCTTCTCGACCAAGCAGCGCGGCGAGGGTACGGGGCTGGGGCTTTCGACGGTTTATGGCATCGTCAAGCAAACCGGCGGCTTTATCGCGGTTGATAGCGAAGAGGGCAAAGGTACGACCTTTACCATTTATTTGCCGCGCTATGACGCATCCGAAGAAGAAATTGCCGAAACCCAGGCCGTGATCGAGGAAACCCCGTCACGCGATCTGACCGGTACCGGTGCGATCCTCCTGGTCGAGGATGAAGACGCGGTGCGCACATTCGGCGCCCGTGCATTGCGCAGCAAGGGCTATGACGTGCTTGAAGCCAACAATGGCGATAACGCGCTTGAGGTGCTCAATAACACCGAAAAGACGATTGATCTGGTGATCTCGGACGTCGTCATGCCGGGCATTGATGGCCCGACCCTTGTTCGCATGCTGCGTGAACAAAAGCCGGAGCTTAAAGTCATCTTTATCTCGGGCTATGCCGAAGATACCTATCGCGATGAGCTCGATGAAGAAAACGGCGTGCACTTCCTGCCCAAGCCGTTCTCGCTCAAAGACCTTGCGACCAAGGTCAAAGAAGTGCTCTAGGGCCTGACCCTGGCTTTCCAAAAGCTCGGATCAGCCGGCAAGATAGAAGGCAGATGCCCCATAAAGGGCCAGCATCGCCACACTTTCCCAGCCGATATTGCCAATGCCGCGGCGTTCGCGGTTTAGCATGCCAAGCAACAACACGCCGCTCATCAGGATGACGAGTGCGATGGTGAAAAGGTGCTGGTCGCTAAAGGCGGCATAAATGGATCCTTCGCGATAGGCGAAATCCGATGCAGCGAGAAACAGCACGTCAAAGGCATTGCCGCCAATGATGTCCCCAACTGCCAGATTGACTGCCCCCATGCGCACCGCGGCAATGGCCGATACAAATTCCGGGAAGGATGTGGATATCGCGGTCAGGAACGTGCCAACGGCGGTTTCACTGATGCCGGTGATCTCGACAATCGCAAGGCCGGATTGGCCGATTATATGTCCGGCAATCGCGGTGAGCAGGGCAAAGGCAAGGAACTCCCCCCATAGGCGGGCATTGCTTTCGGGGTTTTTGTCGGCCTCTTCATGTTTGGCGTCTTCTTCGGTCAGATCGGTTTTCTCGGGATGCCACATCGGTTCTTGTCGGATTTCCGACAGAAGCTTCAGCCCAAATGCATAAATGACAAACAGCAGGATCGATGCCGGGTGAATGTGGAAAACCGTCCATTCCGGCCCGGCATATGCCAGGATCGGCACTGAAAGCATGCTGACCAGCAAAGTGGTTTGCGCAAGGCCGGTTGCACTGGCCGCGGCATGTTCGAGATTGCCCTTGCGATAAAACAGATCGGCAATCGCCAGAAACGTTGTCTGGGCGGCAATCCCGCCAAGGGCGTTACCGATGGCAAGGTCGGTGTGGCCTTGCCAGGCCGTGGTTACCGAAAGAACACTGCCCGGCAGGCTGGTCGACATGCCAACAAACAATGCACCAGCGATGATTTGCCCCATACCCGTCCGCTCGGCCAGTTTGACGGCCACCCCGGCAAGTCGGGTTCCGGCAAATCCGATGATCAATGTGCAAACAGCAAAGGTTGCAACAATAAAACCAAGTGATTGTTGGCCAAGGTCAAAGGGCATGCACTGTTTCCGTGATCAAAAAAGACAAAGGGGCAAAGCCTTACATGGCGCCGAGCCGCATAGAACGTGGATATGAGCGGTCTTTTTCGTTCATCACCCCGTCGGGTTGGGCCTCTTGTGTAACATCTTACATTGATGCTTGTTCCGCCGATATCATGTTTTACGGGCGGTGCGGGTACAGGCCGAACCATCAAAACAGTCCAGCTTAGGTTACTGTATTCGTTGCCATGCATCTGGCAGATACGGCCTGTGACCTATACGTTTGAATTGCAAGAACGGGCAGCAGGCGCTTGTCGGGGCTTTGCGATTGCGCTTATAGTTTCGCCCAACGGCAAAAGCCGAAATAAGAACCAATAAAATGACCCGACTGCAGTCAATGACAGCGGGCATTCAGACAGGTTGGCAACATGTCCCGAAATCAACCGGGAACATGATTGTTTTGGGGGTGATTGAATGGCGGTCCGCAAGCCAAATGCGATCGTAAAGTCGTGTCTATTTGCTGTCATTTTCCTGGCAGCACTTTTCCTGTCTTTTGAATTGCTGCCATCGGCAAAGGCAGAAGAGAAAATCTGTCTTAAAATAGCGTTGCCCGAAATGGCCGATAACGCGCGTTCTGCCGAACGTTATCGGGCGGCAATGGCCGAGGCCGGGTTGTGCGTGCAGCCGGTCTGGTTGCCCAATAAACGAATGGCGGTTTCGTTGAAACTTGGCGAAATTGACGGTGTCTTTTCGAGTTGCGACTCCATTCAAAAATCGGCCGGCGTGCCACTTGTTGCCGGCGGTGTAGTTGTTGGTCGCCCCAAAAGTTTTTTGATTACACCCGATAAAAACGTCAAGACGCTGGGTGACCTCAAGGGCAAGGAAATCGGTGTTTGGCTTGGTGATGAGCGCGTTAAACAGGAATTGCTTGGCATTGCCAATGTTGTCAATGTGCCACGTGGTGCAGGCATGATGCTGCGCATGTTACATCACGGGCGTTTGGACGGTGCGCTGATCGATGGATTTTCGCTTAGCCAGACCGACGGGGTGCCGAAAGACTACAGTAAGATCGAGGTGGATACGTCAACGACCTATAGCTGGCTCCGTAAGGAACATGAAGCGCTTTTGCCACAATTCAATCACGGGACCTATATCTTTCGCGGAATTTCGAACTGACGGGGATAACAGACGCCCTTGGAACCCTGTTACCATGGCCGCGCCCGCTGAATGTTGCGTGATCCCGATGAAATCAATTGCAAATGCCCGAAAATTTGTACTCATGACAGATAGGGTTCCGCCACCATGACCCTGCCCATAACCGGTTTAACCGAACAAATAACAATTTTCGGAAACGTGCCCCATGGTTCCCTTTTTGGGCGAGGCCGCCGCCTTTACTGCTGCGCTCTGCTGGGCGAGCTCCAGCATGATTTTCTCCAATGTCGGCGGCAAGGCAGGCGCGCAGACTGTCAATCGCGGGCGTCTGGCCTGCTCGATCTTTTGCCTGACACTCCTGCATTGGATCCTTGAAGGACAGCCTTGGCCCAATTCGGTGACGTGGGAGCAGCTTGGCTGGCTCTCTCTTTCCTCGGTGTTGGGGTTGGTGATTGGCGATGCCCTGTTGTTTCAGGCCTTTGTGATCATTGGAGCGCGCTTATCAATGCTTCTGATGTCAACCGTACCGATCATGGGCACGGTGTTGGCCTGGCTGTTGTTTGACGAAACCCTTCGTCCGGTCGAGATTGCCGGTATTGCCTGTGGTGTTGGCGGGATCCTGATCGTCATTCTGGGCAAAAAGGGACGCCCGGTCGGGCTGGTGGGGCGCGATTACCTGATGGGCATTCTGTTTGGTCTTGGTGGGGCGATTGGACAGGTGGCCAATCTGATTGCCGCCAAATATGCCCTGATTGACGGATATTCGGCGCTGTCGGCCAGCTGGATCAGAACACTGGTTGCGGTTATCGCGATGTGGGGGCTTGCCGTCATCATGGGGTGCGTGCGGCGCACGGTCACGGCCTGCATTGCGCCAGATGTTGGCAAGTGGCTCCTGCTTGGCGCGTTTATCGGACCTGCGGTGGGCGTGTGGCTTTCAATGCTGGCCGTTCAGAATGCCAATGTCGGTATTGCCTCGACCCTGATGGCGTTGCCGCCGGTTTTGCTGATTGTCTATGAAGGTCTGATCATGCGCAGACCGGTCGGCTTGCAGGCGGTGGCGGGGACCTGTCTTGCCTTTGGCGGGGTGGCCTTGCTGTTTTTGAACTAGCTCTCATGCGCTCTGCCCTTTTGACTTTTTCCTCAATCGGTTAGACTTCGGGCAATAGCACACCAGAAGATCAGGATAACGCCATGACCCGTGTAACAGTTTCCATCGAAGACGACCTGATGGAGGCCTTTGACGCCTTTCTCGATCGGCGTGGTTATACCAACCGGTCCGAGGGGTTCCGCGACCTGATCCGCGAAAAGCTTCAGAACACCAAGCTTGAAGAAATTGCCGACGGGGTCGGGATTGCGGTACTGAACTATGTTTATGATCACGAGGAACGCATGCTGGCATCACGCCTGATGAGCACCCAGCACGAGCATCATAACCTGACGATCTCAACGGTGCATTTCCACATTGATCACGATACCTGCCTTGAAAGTGTGACCTTGCGCGGACGACTGTCCGAAATCCGGGCGTTCGCGGATAAGGTGCTGGCCCAGCCCGGCGTACGCCACGGGCAGCTCTATTCCGTCCCCGGTGAGTTGCATGTCGAAACCCACCATCACGGCGATGAACATCATGGGCATGCGCACAAGCACGAACATCTGAAAATCACCACCTGACAGCCCTGTTGACTGGGGCTGGCGGCAAGGCAACGGCTGGACGATCTGGTTGGGGATAAAATGTCGGGAGGGAGCCGCCCCGAGATACCCTGCGATGGCTCTTAAAATCGCAAGGCATTTGACAGCTTCCCCTCCCATCCCCTGAGGGATACGCGTTGGGACGCGATGACGAAATCATATCGCCTGCTTGCTGAAATACAATGTGCCGAGCGTCCAAATTAATGTGCAAGGCGTCCAGATACCTCTGACGCACATTTTTCGGTTTGCTGTTTCGGAGGCTGTTCTGTGGCGCATTGCTATCCCCATGATAGGGCAGGCCGGTTGCGCAATGGCTGCTCGCCCAATTTTTAACCTTCCATAATCAACCATCATCTTGGGGCGGCGGTTGGAACGCCTTTCTTTGGGGAGGCATAAAAATGAGAACAAACTTGCAACATCTGAAATTTTGTGAGAATGTTCGCATTATGTTCTCAAGTGTTTTGTCGAGGAGAACGCAGTGGCAGGCTGCGGCAACAGACAAGACAGTCTAGCGGTGGCGTTCCGCATCGAGGGTCACGACCTGTTAATTTGATTGGAATGGCAGTTTTTATGTTTGTGAAATCCAAGGAAAACCCCGCAGGGCGGGTTGGTATCCGGCACAAGGGTTTTGACGCAGGAGTTTGCGAACATAAAAGCTGTCCTTCGGATCGCTCAGATTTGCACGGGCTACTTTGTCGCAAAACTTTGAAAGATAGATATCTTCCTGTGGTTTTGCTCCGCGTATCCGCACAAATCTGAGCGACCATTCGAACCAAATTAACAGGTCGTGACCCTGGGTCCGGGGAACCGCCTGCGTTGCATCAAACCCGGCCCTGTGGAATAAGAGAGTTCGAGCAATGATTCAGACCGCGCTGCATTTGGTGGATAAGGATACTATGGATAAGCAGAAGGCACTCGAAGCCGCCCTTGGGCAAATCGAACGGGCATTTGGCAAGGGCTCGATCATGAAGCTGGGCCAGCGCGAAAATGCCGTTGATATTTCAGCAATTTCGACCGGTTCGCTGGGCCTTGATATCGGCCTTGGCATTGGCGGTCTTCCGCGTGGCCGTATCATCGAAATCTATGGTCCGGAAAGTTCGGGTAAAACCACACTTGCGCTCCATACCGTTGCCGAAGCGCAGAAAGCCGGTGGTACCTGCGCCTTTGTCGATGCCGAGCACGCTCTTGATCCGAGCTACGCCCGCAAACTGGGGGTAAACACCGACGAGCTGCTGATTTCCCAGCCTGACGCTGGGGAGCAGGCGCTTGAAATCGCCGACACGCTGGTGCGTTCCGGTGCGATTGATGTTCTGGTTGTCGATTCGGTTGCGGCCCTTGTGCCGCGTGCGGAACTCGAAGGTGAAATGGGCGATACCCATGTTGGTCTTCAGGCCCGCCTGATGAGCCAGGCGCTGCGTAAACTGACAAGCTCCGTTGCGCGGTCGAACTGCATGGTCATCTTCATCAACCAGATCCGTATGAAGATCGGTGTGATGTTTGGCAGCCCGGAAACCACCACCGGTGGTAACGCGCTGAAATTCTATGCCTCTGTCCGTCTTGATATCCGCCGTATCGGTCAGATCAAGGATCGTGACGAGGTCGTGGGTAACCAGACGCGCGTCAAGGTCGTCAAAAACAAGATGGCACCGCCCTTCAAGCAGGTCGAATTTGACATCATGTATGGCGAAGGTGTCTCCAAGATGGGCGAAATCCTTGATCTTGGCGTCAAGGCCGGCATCGTCGAGAAATCCGGTTCCTGGTTCTCCTATAACTCGACTCGTATCGGTCAGGGGCGTGAGAACGCCAAGAACTTCCTGCGCGAGAATCCGGAAATGACCCAGGAGATCGAAAACAGCATTCGCGAGAGTGCCGGTCTGATCGCCGAAGCCATGACCAATATGAGTGAAGACAATCCGGTCAATGACGATTGATCTAATTGATCTTGCAAAATGATCTCAAAAGGCGGGATGCTGAAACATCCCGCCTTTTTTTGTTCGCGATCCTTATGACGGAGTTCTTATCGTGGTTACGTGCTATCTGAAATACATCATCGACAGTCACAAGGTTCCTGAATTTGAGGCTTATGCCAAACGCTGGATCCCGATCGTTAACCGCATGGGCGGAACCCATCATGGTTACTTTCTACCCCATGAAGGGGCGAGCAACGTCGCATACGCGTTGTTCAGTTTCCCGAGCCTTGCCGACTACGAGGATTATCGCAACCGTATGGCAGGCGACACAGAATGCCAGGAGGTTTTCGAGATGGAAGTGCGCAATCGCAGCATCATCTCTTATGAGCGCAGCTTCATGCGCCCGGTTCTGGACTGATCGGTCTTTGCAGGGTTCCTGACATCAATGCTCGGTGCCTTTTTGCTGCTGCCACTGGCTGGGAGTTTTGCCGGTAATGCGCAGGAATTCCCGATTAAAATTCGATTTGGTGTTAAAGCCGCTGGTCAGCATGGTGTTGGTGACATTCTCGCCGGCATCAAGCGCCTGACAGGCATGATCAATCCGGTATTTGTTGATATAGCGTGACACGTTCTCACCCGTCGCCGCATTGATTGCTGTTGAAACCTGTTTGAGCGGATAACCCAGCCGCCGCGCGATGCGCGCCAGCGTCAAATCCGGATCAAGATAGAGCTTCTCGCGATCTATCAACCTTTCGAGTTGCGCCATGATTTCCGCCACCGGAATGTCGGGAGTGGACTTTGTGTCTTGGGTAGCGAGGCTTGTGTCCTGTGTTGCATCGTCGTCTTCGCGCGCAACGTCAATGGCGGGGGACAGTGCCAACAAACCGATGGCAAGCAGGGCGACAGATGAAAACACACTCAGGATAATACCCGGTGCTTTGTCGGCCCCTAGTTGCAAGGCAACGGAAATCAATGCGTCACTGATGGCCGAGATGATCAGGGCAATCGCAATCACCCGCCAGATCAAGGCCGGCACCGAACCCGATGCCAGACGCGTATGGGCCAAATCATTGCCTTGCCGATGCAGTGCGAGAAGAATGACAAGCCCGTAGCCCACGAATAATCCGCCAAGCAGCGCATCAATCAGCATCGGCGCAAACAGCAAAATACCCGTCATGAGTGCCGGGGCGGCAATATGCCAGATGTCGCTGGCTTGAAGACGCGGCCTAACACCGCCTTCGAGGAAGGCGATCCAGGCCAGGGCCGGAATCACGGACGCGGTGATTGGCTGAATAAGACGCAGGTCCAAAAAGCCATAGTAATGCACCAGCGACACCGTGATGCTTTGAACCGCACAGGCGAGCAAAAGTGCGCCCAATAGCGGCGATGTCTTTTCAAACAGCACGGCTCGTACAAACAAAAAAGCCAGCAGCAGGGCAACAATCAACGGAACAGGCAAAGCGATCATGGCGGCAGCGTTATCCAGACAGAAATGTCCCAAAACCGGTTTTGCACGTCCTTAAACCGGTTTGAGGACGCGAGAACCCGCAAGGCAGATGCAAATTGATACCCGTGAAACTTAGAACACGGATTGAAATCATGAAACACGTAACTTCTGCACTTGCGATTGCTGTTGGCCTTGTCCTTGGTCTGTCATCCAACCCTGTTCATGCGGGCAAGGACCTTGCCGGATATGATCGATTTGATGTTGATGCGGCCCATCGTTCACGCCCGATCGCCGCATCAATCTGGTATCCCGCCGATACGGTTATCTATCGCGCCCCGGTCAATCAAAGCGCGCTTTGGAAAAGCACGAATGCCTATATCGGGGCGGCGGTGGAACCGGGCAAGCATCCGTTGATTTTGTTGTCACATGGATCGGGCGGGAATATGGATGCGATTGGTTGGTTTTCCTCCGAACTGGCCCTGCGTGGGGCGATGGTTCTTGCGGTCAACCATCCCGGCAGCACATCAGGCGATTCATCACCGCGCCGCCTGGCAGAGCTTGGTCAGCGCGCCAAGGACCTGCATGCCGCCCTTGATCAGCTTCTCTCACACCCGGAATTCGAACCCTATATCGATACCGATCGGATTGCTGCGGCGGGTTTTTCACTGGGCGGGGCGACGGCGCTTAACCTTGCGGGTTTGCGGTTTGATCGTGATGCCTATCGCAATTATTGCCAGCAGTTTGGCACGACGGGTCAGGATTGCGCCTTTTTGCAACAGGGCGGCGTGCATCTTGATCACCTGCCCGCCGATTTTGAGGCCGGGTCGAAGGATACCCGCATTTCAAAGTTCATTGCGATTGAGCCCGGCATGACCTTCGCGGTGAATGACGCCAGCCTTTCTGAAGCCGATCCGGATTTGCTGTTTATCCGCCTGGGGCGTGAACATGGCTGGAAGGCGGCCGACGTCACGCAAACCGGAAGCAACCTTTTGGGTAAACTCGATAACCCATCCTATGCGGTCTTTGCACCGGCCAATCATCTGACCTTCCTTGGTGAATGCAATCCGGGGGCGGCCGAGCTTTTGGCAGAAATGGATGATGATCCGATCTGTTCGGACCCCGAAGGCACCGACCGTGCCGCGATCCATCAGCAGATCATTGAGGAAATCAGTCGCTATCTCGCGCTCCACCCAAAGGCGTCGTGAAGGGAGCCTATAACACCGATAAAGGTGCCGGGGATCGGGAACGATCCCCCGCATTTGCACGTGCCCCAAAATGATCATGATTGGGAAAAGGCCCCGGAAAACTGCGCCTTTCCAAAGGGTTGTCGTGATAAAAATCGCACATTGAAAGGAATGTGTTGGAACAATTCCCGGTTGTCGTCGTTTGAAACCCTGTGAGCATCGACAAGAGCAAACAGGAGAAACATCATGTCGAACACGATGAAGAAACTTTTCGCGATCCTGATGATTTCGGGCATGGGTCTTGGCCTTGCTGCCTGTGAGACCGCCGAAGGCTTTGGCGAAGACGTCGAAGATGCCGGTGAAGCCATTCAGGACGAAGCTGATTGATAAGTTTGTCCTTACTTGTGGCGCTGACAGACCATTTGGCTGCGCCTGAATAACTCGCGCCGATGGTGTGTCAGCGCACACCGAAAAAAGGAGATAATAACATGTTAGGTTGGGCTGTATTTTGTTTGATCCTGGCACTGATCGCCGCCGTTCTTGGCTTTGGCGGACTTGCCGGGGCGTTCGTTGGCTTTGCAAAGATCTTGTTCTTTGTCTTTATCGCGCTGTTTGTGATTTCCCTTGTGTTCAACGCAATTCGCGGTCGTCGTCCGCCGGTCTGATATAGAATCTAAAAATCCGCGACACGAGCAATGCATGAGAAAGGACGCCGTTTTGGCGTCCTTTCTTGCGTTCGGGCTCAAACAACGCGTCGCGATAACAGTTGCGCGCATGTCGCGGGCACGCCAGAATATTGCGATAAACAACAAGATGGGCGCGACGCCCGTTATTCGGACTTGAATGGAGCATCCTGCAAAGATGGAAACGATCACAAAGCGTCTTCTCGCCGTTCTGATGGTTCTTGGTTTTGGTCTTGCCCTTGGTGCCTGCGAAACCGCCGAAGGCTTCGGGCGTGATATGGAAAACCTCGGCAAGACGATTCAGGACAGTGCAAACGACTAGTCCGAAAACGGCCCGTCTTAGTAGGGCCAGCCTGAGCACCGAACGGCTAGAGCTTTCGTCCGCGCGGCTCGCTGATATTCCCGATCTTTATGTCTTCCTTGGCGATCGTGATGCGATGCGCTTCACCCAGTGTGATGAAAGTCTTGCAGCCTGTCGCAAGCGCGTGCTGGTCCATGAATGGTTCCGGCGCCGCGACGGTTTTGCGCCGTGGATTGTTAGGCTGCGTGAAACCGGCGCTGTCGTTGGCTGGGGTGGACTTTACACCGATCCGTTCGATCCCGGCTGGGGACCGGAACTTGGCTATTACTTCGCGCCGAACGCGTGGGGGCAGGGCTTTGGGCGGGAGCTGGCCAATGCAGCCCTGATCTATGGCCGTAACAACACATCACTCACCCACCTGACCGCCTTTGCCCATCCTGAAAATATCGGATCACGCAAATTACTGTTGGGTCTTGGGTTTGAACCGGCCGGTTTTGTCGAGGCAATGAACCGGGATCGATTCACATTTTTGCTTTAATGTCGCTAAGTTGTGATCGCTGAAATGCGGTTTAGAAGATTGTTATTATGATGCGTTTGGCTTGATCACGAAGGCGGGATGCTAAGGAAATTTAGCACTTACATATTGCTAACTTGTTTTGACTTCTAGGCGAGGAACCACAATGTTTTTAAAGTGGGAAGAATATCGTGAATTCGAGCTTGAGGTTAGCCGAAAGCGGCGGTTTGTTTACACCGATAAAACGAGAAATTTTCTAGACAATGTAAAAGATACGGCGCGAAGCAGAGCTCGTCGAATTCGCCAAGGGGCCTTACTATGGCGGGCTCAGGGAGGGCATCGAGAATACGATGTTGAAGGCGGTGATTATAATACTTACCCGCACAAACCGAAGAGAATGAAGCCGCTTACATATTGTGCGGCAGATGGAAGAGCAAATTCTCGCGGGATACCTTGCCTTTACCTCGCAACAAAACAAAGTATCGCCATTTCCGAAATTCGACCGTGGATTGGCTCATATGTTTCAGTCGGTGCATTCGAAGTGCAAAGAGATTTGAATGTTGTGGATTGCAGTCTTGCAGAGTTCAATTTTTTAGATGTGCTGGAAGAGAACTTAGATAGCGATGTTGAGCAACAAGTGTGGGGACAGATAAACAATGCTTTCTCCCAGCCAGTTACCGTTCGCGATAATATGGCTGATTATATCCCGACACAGATTCTATGCGAGTTGTTCAAGAGTTGCGGGTTTGATGGCGTTGCTTATAAAAGTCAGTTTTCTAAAGGCGATGATGAGCCAAGTCACAATATTGCACTCTTTGATCTTGATGCCGCGAAGATCCGGGCTTGCAACTTGCACAAAGTCAAAAGTCTGAAGGTGGAGACATCAGATGTAGGAGGTTCCTACACTTGTTAGTAAGAACGTAAAGTTCTTTGTTGGCAATCAGTCACGGTCACGCTGGACAGGGCAGGGCCGAGCCGCTAAATAGGGCAGTCCGTTCGCCAGCATGGCGGGCGAAGTTTTTCCGCGTTTTCCGGGTTGGAGAGATATGCAGACCGTTAACGATATCCGCACCACGTTTCTGGAGTTCTTCCGCAAGAACGGCCACGAAGTCGTTTCCTCCAGCCCGCTGGTGCCGCGCAATGACCCTACCCTGATGTTCACCAATGCCGGGATGGTTCAGTTCAAGAACGTTTTCACCGGCCAGGAACACCGCGATTATTCGCGTGCCGCGACCTCGCAGAAATGCGTGCGCGCCGGGGGCAAGCATAACGACCTTGAGAATGTCGGTCATACCGCGCGCCATCACACCTTCTTTGAAATGCTCGGCAACTTCTCGTTTGGCGACTACTTCAAGGAAAACGCGATTGAATTCGCCTGGAACCTGATCACCAAGGAATACGGTCTTCCGGCCGACAAGCTTCTGGTCACGGTCTATCACACCGATGACGAGGCGCATGGTCTGTGGAAAAAAATCGCCGGTCTGACCGATGATCGCATCATCCGTATCCCGACCTCGGATAACTTCTGGTCGATGGGCGATACTGGTCCGTGCGGTCCGTGCTCGGAAATCTTCTTTGACCATGGCGATCACATCTGGGGTGGCCCTCCGGGCAGCGCGGATGAAGACGGCGACCGTTTCATTGAAATCTGGAACCTCGTCTTCATGCAGTACGAGCAGATGGCAAATGGCGAACGCGTTGATCTGCCAAAACCGTCCATCGATACCGGCATGGGCCTGGAACGTATTGCCGCTGTTCTGCAGGGCAAGCACGACAACTATGACATCGATTTGATGCGCGCGCTGATCGAAGCATCGGCTGACGCCACCAATACCGATCCGGATGGCCCGCATAATGTGTCGCACCGTGTGGTGGCCGACCATTTGCGTTCGACCAGCTTCCTGATTGCGGATGGCGTTCTGCCGTCCAATGCCGGTCGCGGTAACGTTCTGCGCCGTATCATGCGCCGCGCGATGCGCCATCTGCACATGATCGGAACCCAGGATCCGGTGATGTATGAGCTGGTCCCGTCGCTGGTGCGCAAGATGGGCAATGCTTTCCCGGAACTGGTCCGCGCACAGGCATTGATCGAAGAAACCCTCAAGCTTGAAGAGCAGGGCTTTAAAACCATGCTTGATCGCGGTCTCAAGATGCTTGATGACGCGACCGATGGCATGGACGAAGGAGCGATCCTTTCGGGTGATGTTGCGTTCAAACTTTATGACACCTATGGCTTCCCGCTTGATCTGACTGCCGATGCGCTTAAGGAACGTAAAATCGGCATCGACGAAGACGGTTTCACCTCTGCCATGGAAGAACAGAAAGCCAAGGCACGTGCAGCTTGGTCCGGTTCCGGCGAAGCTGCGACCGAGGAAGTCTGGTTTGACATCAATGACCGTGATGGCGCGACCGAATTCTTGGGCTATGAAACCGAAACGGCTGAGGGTGTGGTAACCGCCCTGATCAAGGACGGCGCTGAAGTCAAAACCGCATCCAAGGATGACGAGGTTGCCCTGATTGCCAACCAGACGACCTTCTTTGGCGAGTCTGGTGGTCAGCAGGGCGATGCCGGTGTGATCAAGACCGAAAACGGTGCGATCATTGAAATCACCGACACCCAGAAAAAGCTGGGCGCTTTGCATGTGCATCTTGGCAAGGTGACCGAAGGTGAGGTCAAGGTTGGCGATGCTGCGGAATTCCGCGTCGATCACACCCGTCGTTCATCCTTGCGTGCCAACCACTCGGCCACCCACCTGTTGCATGCGGTTCTGCGCAAGCATCTTGGTGATCACGTGACCCAGAAGGGTTCGCTTGTGGCAGCTGATCGTCTGCGCTTTGACATCTCGCACCCCAAAGCCGTCACGGCCGAGGAAGCTGCGGTGATCGAAGCTGACGTGAACAGCCTGATCCGCGAAAACAGCGAAGTCACCACTCGTCTGATGACCCCGGACGAGGCGATTGAACTTGGCGCAATGGCGCTCTTTGGCGAGAAATACGGCGATGAAGTCCGCGTTGTTTCGATGGGCCAGCCGGTTGCCAACGAACATGCCTATTCGCTTGAACTTTGCGGTGGTACGCATGTCAAACGCACCGGTGATATCGGCATGTTCAAGATCGTTTCCGAAGGTGCTGTTTCAAGCGGTGTGCGCCGTATCGAGGCACTGACCGGTGCCGATGCTGCCAACTACGTCTCAGCACGCGAAAACGTTCTGACCTCTGTTGCCGCAGACCTGAAATCCGTTCCCGAAGACGTCCCGGCACGTGTCAAGGCGCTGCAGGAAGAACGTCGTCGTCTGGAACGCGAAGTTTCCGACCTGCGCAAGAAGCTGGCGACGGCCGGCTCCGGTGCGTCATCGGGCGGCGATGCGTTCAAGGACGTCAACGGCGTCAAAATGGCGCTGCGTTCGCTGGAAGGCATTCCGGCCAAGGAGCTCAAAGGCATGGTCGACGAGCTCCGCGAACAGATGGGCTCCGGCATTGTCGCACTTGTGTCGGGTGACGGAGGCAAGGCATCCATCGTTGTCGGTCTGACCGAAGACCTCAAAGACACATACAGCGCCGTTGATCTTGTGCGCATCGGTGTTGAAAAACTCGGCGGCAAGGGTGGCGGTGGCCGTCCGGACATGGCGCAGGGTGGCGGTTCTGATCCGTCACAAGCCGACGCCGCACTGGCCGCGATCGAGGCACATATCGCTGGCTAAGCGATCCCGACGATCAAAAGTCTGATGAATAGAAAGGGCCCCAATAGGGGCCCTTTTCTTTTGTCTGAGGATTGTCGTCAGGCCAGCGGCAACAGGATATCCGTGATGGCTTCATGCTCGGCAACGTCTGGATAAAACGCGATCCGTTGGAAAATCAGCGGGAAGTCACTTGGTGTTTCGCCGCTGTGCGGCAGCCAGTCGCGATAGAGTGCCAGCGCGCTGTCGCCCAATGTCTGGTCGCTGCCGCTATGGCGCAGTTTGGCATAGCGACCAGCGGGCAGGGTTTGCGCATAGAGCCCTTTCTGTGTGTCTTCCTCTGACAATTCCTGATCGGTCGCGACGGCAAGGCCCATGCGGAATGCCTCGGCTGGGGTGTCTTCAGGATTGCACCAGACGATATTGAAAGTCGCGTGTTTTGACGGATGCAGATGGTGGATCTTGCGCCAGGCAATAAATCGCTGGATGGTTTCGCCGATCCGCTCGGGCGGGCCGATATGGTCCATGCAGGCGGTTCGGGTTTCCGGGAAATTGATGATGGTGACGGTTTCTGATGCCGTGGTGGTCATGGTGTCCCTCCGAACCTGTTGGAGTTTTCCATAGGGGGCTTGCCAGGTGTCCCAATCGGGATGGTTGCGAAAGTCTGACGGGCTTTGATCATGGAGCTTGCGAAAGGCGCGTGAAAAGGATTCTGCATTTTCGAACCCCGCATCAAACGCAATATCCGTGATCGAAGTACTTTTACGAAACAATAGGCTGTGCGCAGCACGACGCATGCGGACCAGCCGGACATATTTTGTGGCCGTAATGTCGAACAGGGCGGCGAACTGGCGATGGAAGTGAAATCGAGAGTAGGCCGCAACCCCGGCCAGTTCCGCCAAATCCAAATGGCGATCCGCATTGTCATCGATGTGGGCGATGACGCGGGCAAACCGGTTTTGTAATTGAACTTGCGGACTGTCGGTCATCGGATCGCTTTTCAACGGCGTTGTTGCGGACGTGATGGCATCAGTCTGCCCCGAATTGAAAAGGACTGCCTGACCATTCTTGCGATTCAGGCGTCTTTATCGCCACCCCGATCTTTCGCCGGTTCCTGATGATGCAGGACCCGTGTTGCAGCCCGAAGCACAGCCTTGCGGTCATTTTCTTCCGGCACGTTGCGCTCGGCCGCACTGGCAATCATGCGGGCATGGGTGCGCAGGATATCGCGCTGTTGATCGGTGTGGGCGAGCCGCATCAGGCTTTCCAGAACTTCGGCCATCGGCAGCAGGACATCGGGTTTTCTGTTTGCTGACTGCCGGATCTGATCATAAGCAGCGCCGAGCATCCCGTCGAAGTCAGACAGCAGGGCTTTAAGGCGGACCTCATCGCGATCATCGATCCAGATGCCGACCGGATAGCGGAACTGCATGGCATGGGGCAGGGCCCGGCCAAGGCGATAAACCGCGGCAATGGCGGTAAACGGATCATTGATGCCCGGCGACAGGGCACGCAGGGCGACCTCGACCAATTGGCGCAGGGCAAATTCGACATCAAGCATCGCGGTCCGGTGTGTGCCAATCATGATGGCGTCCAATATGTCGGCGTGGCATTGGTCGATATTCTTGTCTGATTGGGCGTCTTTTGCGGGATCAATCTGCCCGACGATATCGCCTGCCAGGACATGTTGCCCGGCCCGGATGACCAGCGAAATTCGGGTATCGGTTTCCTTGGCGATCTCGCAGACTTTTTCATAATCAATGCCCTGCACATAGCCCGAGGACGCGATGCAAATGGCTTGATCGCGTGCGATATCCTGCGGGTCGGGCAGGGATGCTTCGGCCTTTTCCGCCGCCTTGATCGGATCAGAAAGGGTGGAGCAGGCCGATTGAATGGTTTCTTCAAGGTTCTTGCCGACACGCTGAATGACTTCATCGGCAACGATGGATCGGCCGAGATGATGGACAAACAGGATCAGGACAAAAACACTGATGACAAACAGCGCAATCCCGACCGTCGCGGCAAGATGCGGGACGGGGCCGCCATCCGGATTGCTTCCCGTCAGCACGAGGGAGGTAATCAGAAACAGGATGCTGCCAACAAAAATGCCAAGCGCATTCTGGGTTTTGCTATCGCCCATAAAGTTACGGATCATGCGCGGACCAAGCGACCCGGCGGCAAGCGTCAGCACCACCATCGTGATCGACAGGGCAAAGGTTGTCATGGTGACAAGGGTGGCCAACAAGGTTTCAAGCAGGCTGCGGACCGTGTCGATTTCGCCAAAGCCTGGTAACAGCTCAGGCAATATGTCGCGCAACCAGTCCTGCGGCAGCGCCATGACGCCGACCGCCATCGCCGCCCCGCCAATTGCAAACAGCAAGGGTGACACCCACAGGCTATAGGCCAGAAATTCCCATACGCGGATCAGGCGTTGAACCATGATGCAAGGATCCCTTTTCGAACCAAAGGCAGATCAGACAGTGTCACGTGATCCGGATCAGGGAAAACGCAAACGACATCATATGATTAAACGCCGGTTATGGCATGCAGTTCCCGCACGGGCTTTTCCCGGCGGGAATACTGATGGAAGGTGGTCGGAAAAGCGCGCGGAAAGGCACGCTTTTCAGATCAAATATCGATGTCTTCAAGGGCGACCAAGCTGATCAGGGTGTCGGCCTCTGGCGTGCCCTTGCGGGCATTGTCGGGAAGCATTGCCAATTGATCGGCAGCCTTGCGGATTTCGTCGAGATCATCAATCCCGTCGCAGACCTCCATCACCCGGTTCCAGATCGCATCATGATCCATGCCGCCCATGACGGTCAGGGCAATGGCACGGTTCAATGTTGCTTGCGGATGATCGGCATCTTGCGACAGGATTTGTTCAAACGCTTCAAAGGCTGCGATCAGATGACCTTCGCGCAGATTGATGACGCCAAGATCGTTCGATGCACTGAGCGATGCCGGATTGATGCGCAGCAACTGCTCGACCGCACGGCGTTCGCTTTCGAAATCCGCGTTGGCGCGATGGCATTTGGCGATCAGGCGATGAATGGTTTCCGAGCCGGGGCTGTGGTGGCCTGCGGACTGCAGCGCTGACAGGGCCGCGTCATAGCGTTCAAGTGCGATCAATGCCTGCCCGCGCAGGGTCAGCAATTCCGGGTCGGTCGGTTTGCCACGCAAAACGATATCGACATGGTTCAAGGCACCGCGCGCATCGCCATTTTGCAGCAGAGCGCGTGCAATGTGATGCAGGCAGTCTTCATGACCCCCATCAGATTGCAGCACCGTGCGGTACTCGCCGATTGCTTCGATGATCGAACCTTTTTCATGAAGGGCGCGCGCCAGGCCAAAGCGGGCCGCAAGATTGTCCATGTCTTCGCCAAGCGCCTGACGCAGCATATTAATTGCGGCGTCAAACTGTTGCCGTTTCAAGGCCGCAAGCCCCATATCAGAAAAGGACATTGCATTCATAGGTGGTCTCCCAATCCAGGCGAGATCCGTTGTCCGGACCCCTAAACTTATCGATTAACGATGGGATTATAGTCCCCAAACCGATCATTACCAGCCCTATGTCATAACGAATTCATGACGCTGATCCGATCACGGTGATGAGGCCCAAAAACAAAAGGCCCCGGAACATATGCCGGGGCCTTTGCGTGATCATGATGCCAGTGCCTTAAAGCTTATGGATCATCTTGATTTCCATGAAGTCTTCGAGGCCGAACAGGCCGCCTTCGCGTCCATTGCCTGATTGTTTGTAGCCGCCAAACGGGCTGCCTGCCATCGGGGAGGAGCCATTGAGCAACACCATGCCGGCACGCAGTTTGCGCGCGACGCGGTCGGCTTTTTCGGCGTCCGGGGTCTGGACATAGGCGGCAAGGCCATAGGGTGTGTCATTGGCGATCTCGATGGCTTCCTCTTCGGTGTCGAACGGGATCATCGAGACGACCGGGCCAAAGATTTCCTCGCGTGCGATGCGCATCGTGTTGTTCACATCCGAGAAGATCGTCGGCTTGGTGAAGTAGCCTTCATTGGTGTCATCGGGCTTGCCCGCACCACCAACAAGAAGGGTCGCACCTTCGTCAATGCCGGCCTGGATCAGGGTCTGAACGCGGTCAAACTGGATGTGGCTGACCAGCGGGCCGATGTGATCGCCTTCCTTGGTCGGATCGCCGACTGATGCTTCTTCGCCCACGCGTTTGGCGACCTTGACCGCCTCGTCATAGATCGAACGCTGCACAAGCATGCGGGTCGGGGCGTCACAGGTCTGGCCGGAGTTGTTGAAAACGGCATTCACACTCCAGGCGATGCGGTCTTCGATATCGACATCGTCAAACACGATGTTGGGCGACTTGCCGCCAAGTTCGAGGGTGACGCGCTTTATGTTTTCCGAGGCATCCTTGGTGATCGCCTTGCCCGCCCGGGTCGATCCGGTAAAGGACATCATGGTGATGTCGGGATGACGTGACAGGGTCGCACCGGCAATCGGGCCAGCCCCCTGAACCATGTTGAATGCACCTTCCGGGAAGCCGGCCTCATGGATCATTTCGGCATAGAGCATGGCATTAAGCGGGGTGAATTCGGACGGCTTGAGCACGCAGGTGCAGCCAACGGCCAAGGCCGGGACGACCTTGAGCACGATCTGGTTGATCGGCCAGTTCCACGGGGTGATCAGGCCACAAACACCGATGGGTTCGCGCAAAAGATGCTCCCCGTTATAAAGGGTTTCCTCGGTCTTGAGCTTTTTAAGGGCTACGATGAAATCTTCAAGATGGGCTGTGCCTGCTGCTGCCTGTTGTTCGTGCGACATGCTGGTCGGCGCGCCGAGTTCCCTGGTGATGGTATCGGCGACTTCGCCATAGCGGCGCTTATAGATCGCAAGCAGGTTTTCAAGCCAGCCGAGGCGTTGCTCGACCGTGGTCTGGCTATAGCTTTCAAAGGCGCGCTTGGCCGCGGCGACCGCAAGGTCGACATCTTCTTCGCTGGCCAGGGTGATTTGGGTGATGACTTCTTCGGTGGCCGGATTGATCACGTCCATCGTCTCCGATGAAATCGGATCAACCCACTTGCCGTTGATATAAAATTTGCCTGGGTTATCCATTGGAAGCCTTCCTGATCGTTTTGTGGTGTCAGTGCCTGGCATTGATGCCCGACACGGGTGACGTTCGGGGCGCGGTTTTCAGGTTCGTTTCCTCAGCCAGCTTTTTATGATGTCGCGATGGCGTTCGCCGCCGTAACTGGCAAAATGCCCACCATGCACCACCCGGACCGGCAAATCATAAAGCCGTTCCATTGATCGCACATAGTCAGCTGCATTTGCATGATAAGTGTCTTCGATCAAAGGTCCATCATAAACAATGTCCCCTGAAAACAGGATGCCGGTTGCCTTTTCCCAAAGGGCAATGCCACCGGGCGAATGGCCCGGTGTGTGAATGACCTCAAAATGGCGGTCGCCCAGATCAATCACATCTCCGTCTTCAACAATACGCGTGGCCGGTGCCGCCTTGACCGCATAGGTGGTCGAGGAATAGGGAAGCGGCGGGAGTTTGGTGAAAATCTCGTCAGTCACATAGGGATCGGCGAGTGTATTCTTGCGCGTCGGCGCAGCCAAAAGGTCGGCCTCGCAGCGATGACACACCCGATTTTCAAATTCATGGTGGCAGCCGATATGATCAAAATGGGTGTGGCTGGCAACTGCCTGAACGGAGCGTTCGGTGACAAGCGGCACCCATTCGGTCAGCGACACAACCCCCATGCCACTATCAACCAGCATGTCGCCATCGCGCCCGCGCACATGCCAGATGTTGCAGCGGTAAAATTCCTCGATAAACGGCTCCCCGATATAGGTCACGTCATCGCCAACGGTTTTCAGGCTGTACCAGTCTTCGGGTTTGGCGCGGTCCATATTTGTCTGGCTCATGACGCGGTACTTTCTTGTATCGGGTGGGGCGGGTGGCCGGGCAGCAGCACGACCGAGGTTGGATCAAGGGTCAGTTCAACCCACGCACCGGGCTCAATAATCGCTGATTGCGGCATGTGGGCGGTAATCGTCATGTTGGGGCAATCAACCGGGGTTAAATGTGCGCGATGATGGGTGCCAAAGAACGATCCGTCCTCAACCTTGGCCTTGCCCAGTGTGACGCGCGGTCCGGTCCCGGTGCTGGCACGGAAATGTTCCGGGCGAATGGCAAGGGTGACCGGTGCCTCGGGCGTAAATCCTGTGCACTCAAACTCGGGCAGTTCAACCGTGCCAAGCGGGGTCTTGACGGAAATGGTGCTATCAGTTGCGCTTTCAAAGGTGCCGGGAATGAAATTGACTTCACCCATGAAGCTTGCCGAAAACAGCGTTTTGGGCTGCATGTAAATGGTTTCTGGGCTGCCGACATCTTCGATCTTGCCGGCATTCATCACCACGATCCGGTCGGCAATCGCCATGGCTTCTTCCTGATCGTGGGTGACATGCACGAACGTGGTGCCAACCCGTTTCTGAATGGCTTTGAGCTCATCCTGCATCTGACGTCGAAGCTTGAGGTCAAGCGCGCCGAGTGGCTCATCGAGCAACAGAACATCGGGTTCGACGGCAAGTGCGCGGGCAAGGGCAACGCGCTGGCGCTGGCCGCCGGAAAGTTCGTGGGGTTTCTTGTTGGCCGATGCCTTGAGCCCGACCATATCAAGCAGTTCTTCGGCCTTGGCATGGCGTTCGGCCTTGCCGACCTTGCGCATCTTAAGGCCAAAGGCGACGTTGTCGCGCAGGCTCATATGCGGGAACAGGGCGTAGTCCTGAAACATCGTGGTGGTCGGACGCTTGGCGGGCGCAACATCGCCCATATCCGTGCCATCGATTTCAATCGTGCCACTGGTCGGGGACAGGAAACCGCCCAGAAGCGATAACAAGGTGGTTTTGCCACAGCCCGACGGGCCCAGAAGGACAATGAATTCGCCAGCCGCGATTTCAAGGCTGACATCATCAAGGGCGGTAAAATCGCCAAAGGTCTTGGTGGCGTTGCGAATGGAGACAGGGGCGGTCATTTCTTTGCCGTCCTTCTAAAGACAATCAATTCAAGAATAAGCAGCAGCGCAACCGATACAAGGAAGACAACGCTTCCGACCGCGTTGGTTTTCGGGTTCAGGCCCGAACGCAGCATGCTCCAGATTTCAACCGGCAGGGTGACGTCAAAGCGCGACAGCAAAAATGCGATGATGAATTCATCCCAGCTAAACGTCACCGACAGGAAAAAGGCCGCGAGGATCGATGGCATCAACATCGGGGCGGAGACCTGCGTCATGACCTGCCATTCGGCAGCACCAAGATCGCGGGCCGCACGTTCGATGTTTTTCTGATGATCCCCCATCGAGGCATAAATGATCGCAAAACACAGCGGCAGATTGATCACCACATGACCGATCCCCACCGTCCAAAGCGACAGCGATACAGCGACCCAGTTAAAGGTCGTCAGCAAGCCCAGCGCAATGATCAGGTAGCTGACCGTCATCGGTGCAATCAGAAGGCCGCGCTGCAAACGTGATGCCGGCAGGACAAAACGCGCCAACCCATAAGCCGCGCAGAAACCCAGCACACAGGCAACCGTGGCCGAGCCAAGGGCAACCATCAGCGAATTGCCAAGGGCCGACATCAGACGGCTGTCAGAAAATACCTCGCCATACCATTTAAGGGTCGCGCCATTAAAGGGTGGTACCGGCAGGCGGCCGTCCTGAAAGGAAAACAGGACCAGGACCGCGACAGGCAAAAAGATAAAGCCATAAAGTGCCGCCAGATAGGACCAGGACAGCAGTTTGGAAAAGCGTGAAGAGATCATGCTACGTCCTCTCCATCTTGAGCCAGCGGGCACAGGCAATATAGGCCATCGTGACAACCACCATCAGAATGATCGAAAGGGTGGCGGCCATCGGGAAATCGGCCCGTCGGCCCAATTGCAGCATGATGACTTGCGGCAGGGCGAGCTCGTTATTGCCGCCAAGGATCTGCGGGGTGATGTAATCGCCAATGCACAGCACAAAGGTCAGGAACGCACCGACCATGATCCCGGGCAATGTTAGCGGTAACACAACATGCCAGAACACCTGAAAGCCGTTGGCCCCAAGGTCGGCGGCGGCGCGGCGATAGTTGGGCGGCATCTGCACCAGATTGGCATAGATCGTCAGGGTCAAAAGCATGACAAAGAAATGCACGAAGCCGATGACGGTCGCACTGCGCGTGCTGGCCAGTTCAAGCGGCTCGGAAATCACGCCAAGATACATCAGGGTATTGTTGATCACCCCGTTTTGCGCCAGCACCAGAAGCCATGAGTAGGAGCGCACTACATAACTTGTCCAGAAGGGCAGGATCGCCATGATCAGCGCCATACGCTGCCATTTCTGCGGCACACGTTCGGCAATGATCCAGGCCAGCGGATAGGCCAAAATCACTGAAATCAGGGTGACGGTAAAAGTAATCTCAAGCGAAACAAAAAGCCCCTTAAGCAGATGGGCCTTTTCAAAGAATTCGATGTAATTGTCAAAATTCCACGCCATTACAATTTCGCGGCCCTTGCGGGTCGCAAGGCTGATCGCGGCCATGATGATAAAGGGAATAACAAAAAACGCGACCGTCCAAAGCAGGGCCGGGGTGACAAATCCCCAGGCGCGGCGATTTTCGCGTGTTTCAAGGCTGGCAGTGGCCATAACGGTATCCTTTTCGCAACCGGCTCAAGGGGGTGGTTGCTTGTAACTCGCTTGGGATGATGGGCGCCGTTTGGCTGAGTTTATCGCAGTTTGGAACCGATGCCCCGCAAAAAGCGGGACATCGGCAGGTGGCAGTAGACAAGGGATTGCTTACTGCTGGAGCATTTCGACCCAGGCATCCTGCATCTCGGCATCGAGATCAGCATCCGGGACCGGGTAAAGCTGTGCGTTTTTCAGATAACCCGACTGATCATTCCAGCGCAGTGCTGCTTTCTGGGCATCGGTCAGGTTCTCACCTGCCTTGGCGTTGGCCGGCATTCCCCAATAGCACGACGAGGTCGCAAGGCGAGCCTGGCCTTCGGGGCTGAGGATGTACTGAACGAATTTCAGGGCCAGATCAGGTTTTTCAGAGTCTTTCATGACCCCGATCGACTGCGCCCAAAGAAGACCGCCCTGCTCGGGGATTACCCAGTCAAGGTTCGGTTTGTCTTCGGAAAGCACGGCCGTGATCCATTCACCGCCGCCGACAAGGATGTCGACTTCGCCGGTCGCAAGTGCGGTCTGGGAGGACACAACCTCACCGACCTGCTTGGAGACCTTTTTCATCGCGAACAGCTTTTCCTTGATCGCGTCCATATCGTCCGCATCAAGATCAGCTGTATCAATGCCAAGGCCAAGACCGACAAGGCCGATCACCGGCAGGTAATAGTCATAAATCGCAATGCGTCCGGCATATTTGTCCGACCAGATGATCGACATGTCTTCCATGTCCTTGGGATCAACCTTGGTTTTGTCGAACGAAATGGTGTTGTAGCCGAACTTCTCGGTGACGGCATAGGTCTTGCCATCGACAACATTGTTGTCCGCCATCAGAACTTCGGGGAAAATGTCGGATGTCGGCAGGGCGTCAGCTGGAATTTCACCCAGAACACCCATTTCAACCACGCGCGGCACATCAACGCCATCGACGACAAATACATCCCAGTCGCCCGGACGGGATTGTTCGATGATCGACAGGCCCGCACCGGTGCCTTCATATTCCTTGAGATTGACTTTGACGTCGTATTTTTCTTCGAACGGCTCAACCAGGGCCGGATCGGAATGGTCGCACCAGACAAGCGCATTGAGCTCTTCGGTGGCCTGGGCGCTCTGCGCCATGGCAACCGCGCCCAGAATAAAGGTCGCAGCGCCGCTAAGAAACTTATTGCGGGTCTTCCCCGTAGAGACGTGACGAGACATAGGCTCTCCCTGATTTCATAATTGAGGCCTCCCTTGTATTGGGTTCTTCGGTGCTCATTTCGGCACCGTTGAAAAAATATTGAACGTGTTCATTTTTTGAGTCAATGTAAATTTTGAACCCGTTCAGTTTTTCCGGAGTGACGATGTCAGGACTGCGCGCCCAAAAGAAAGCCGACAAAAACCGCCGCATTCTCGAGGCGGCGACGACGCTGTTTCGCAAGGTCGGATATGACAGTGCGCGCATCGAAGACATTGCCGAAATGGCCGGTGTCTCGGTCGGGACGTTTTATAACTACTTCAAAAACAAGGGCGATATGCTGATGGCCACGGTCTCGATGGAGGTCGAGGAAGTCCTTGCCGCAGGGGATGCCATCATCGCGCGCGATCATGACGAAGTTGCACCGGCCTTATCGGAACTGATCGGGAAATATTACGATCACTCGCTGACCTATCTTTCCAAGGAGATGTGGCGCACGGCAATGTCGCTGTCGATTGCACAGCCCGAAACGCCGTTTTCAAAACGCTACACCGCCCTTGATCACCGCCTGTCCAAACAGGTCTGCGATCTGATTCGCGCCCTTCAGAAACGCGGGATCGTGCGACGCGAGGTTGATTGTGATGCGGTCGGCGAGCTTCTGTTTAACAATGTCAATATGATGTTCATCGAGTTTGTTAAGGATGAGGACATGGATGTGGATGGCCTCAAGGCTGAAGTTGCCCGGCAAAATGCGCCGGTGGCGCAATTGATGTGTCTGGCCTCTGACTGATCCTGCGTGTTCAAGAGGTTTGCGTGCTCGATCGCGCACCGGTCGTGCGCTTCGTCACAGACAACATATTGATATTGTGATCATTATGGTAGAAGAACGCTGGTCATCTTTGTCGATGGGCCAGAATAAGCCACCAAAAATAATGAAACGAGCAGATCATGCAGGAGACCGGGCAAAACGCGGATGATGCGTTTGGCAGGCTTTCGGATGAAACCAACGAAGCCAGTATTGGCGAGCTCAGGCTCGCCGATGGTGACCTGTTTGAGCTTCCCGGTGTGCAGGGCCGTGTTGAACGGCTTGATTTCGGCAATGGCATGCTTTTGCATCGCGCCGAACTCAGGGTGCGCGAAAATGCCCTGTTTGATGTGCGTAACTCCTTGCCGCCGGGATGGCTTGGCGGATCGGCCACCGTCATGGGCAAACTTGAAATCGAATGTCCGCATGGCAAGCGTTATGAGATGACGCCCGATGTCGGCATGATCAAGCGGATCGATCCGTTCGGGACACGTTATTTTTTGCCGGAAGATCAACTGATCCGTCATGTTGGTGTGGCGATACCCCTTGCGCCGTTGAAACAGCGTTTCGGGGATGATTTTCCCGAAAGCCTGTCACCGTTTTTGTCCGATCGTCAGGATGTGGTGGATATACGTCCAGTCGCAATCAGCAACCGTATTCGCAGCATCGTCAGTGCCATGTTCTCCGGCCATGTCAGCGGGCCGGGGCGGCTTTTGAAGCTTGATGGTTTGGCGAGCCTGTTTTTGGGTGAGTTTATTGACCTTCACGCTCAAAAAACGCAGGAATTCAGCGCGCCTTTGGCGCTGACAGAGCTTGAAAAATCCGTTGTCGATACAGTGATCGCGACGGTGTCAAACGACCCGGGAGCAGCAATCTCTGTCGAGCAGTTGGCGGCTGACAACCAGATGACGTCACACCGGCTGAACAGCCTGTTTCGCCAGACAACCGGTAAAAGTTGTTCGGAGTTCATCCGTCGCGTACGTATGAGATACGCACGCGAATTGCTGCACCAGGGCGAGATGAGTATCAAACAGGTCGCCGCCGCCGTCGGCTTTGCCCATGTCAGCAACTTTTCACGCTCGTACCGCGACTGGTACGGTGAAAGTCCTGCTGCTGCCCTGCGCCGGGCCTAGAACGAAAATCTTCTTGTGGCATCTGCCTTGCGATGAGCCGTGCAACATTCTAGGTTAACGCAAACGTCAACTTGTGTTGCAGGGCAAAAATGAAGTTTCAGGGTACGGAAAATTACGTCGCAACCGAAGATCTGATGGTGGCGGTCAATGCTGCGATCACGTTGCAGCGTCCACTTCTGGTCAAGGGCGAGCCGGGCACCGGCAAGACCGTTTTGGCCGAAGAAATTGCCAAATCGCTTGGCAAGAAACTGATTACCTGGTCGATCAAATCGACCACGCGTGCCCAGCAGGGACTTTATGAATATGATGCGGTGTCGCGTCTGCGTGACAGTCAGCTGGGCGATGAGCGCGTTCATGACATCGGCAACTACATCGTCAAGGGCAAGCTGTGGGAAGCCTTTGAGGCAAAGGGCGAAGCACCGGTTCTTCTGATTGACGAGATCGACAAGGCCGATATCGAGTTCCCCAATGACTTGCTGCAGGAACTCGATCGCATGGAGTTCTTTGTCTATGAGACTCAGCAAACCGTGAAGGCGACCAACCGCCCGATCGTGATCATCACATCCAATAATGAAAAGGAACTGCCAGACGCGTTCCTGCGTCGCTGTTTCTTCCACTATATCCGCTTCCCGGATGCGGACACCATGGCCGAGATCATCGAGGTGCATTACCCGGGCATCCAGAAACGTCTGGTGGGTGAGGCACTCAACCTTTTCTATGACATGCGCGAGGTCTCGGGGCTCAAGAAAAAGCCTTCAACCTCCGAGCTGCTTGATTGGCTGAAGCTTCTGATGGCCGAAGACCTGCCGCCCGAAGCGCTTCGCGCCAAGGATGCCAAGACCGCCGTGCCACCGATGCACGGGGCGTTGCTGAAAAACGAGCAGGACGTGCATCTGTTCGAACGGCTTGCCTTCATGGCGCGGCGCGAAGGGCGTTAATTCGGACGTCAATAGGCGGGGAAGGTGGCCTTCATGGCGGTTTCCTCAGCCCGGATGCGGCGCCAGAGGATGGCGGCATAGATCGGCAAGCCGACGATCAATGTACCCCACGCCTGAAGGGCAAGACCAAAGCCCAGCAATTCAGGGGCGATGTTCAGGAAGTAATTGGGATGCTTGCAGATTTTATAAAGGATGCTGGTTCGGATTTCGTGATGGGGCGCGATGATCAGTTTGATCGTCCACAGATCACGCAAAGTCGCAATCACGCCGGCAAGCATGACAATCGACACACCCCACAAACCGATCCCGACATAGGTCACGGTATCAACAGGGGCCGCGCGATAGAAACCTTCGACGCAGCAGGCAATGTAAAAGCCGATATGGGCAATGGTCAGAAGTCGGGTTGTTCCGGTGTCATGTTCGGTCGCACCGGCTGCCCGCAGGCGCGCTTCATTGCGTTTGGAAATGCCAAGCGTCACAAAGCGGGTGACGATGGCGATGATCACAAAGCCATAGAGAAAATCAGTCATCAAAAATCTGCTCGCGAATTTATTGTTGTTACGCCGGGGCAGGATCGCCCGGCAATTGCGCGCGCAACCTGCCCGAAGGATGCGTCTTTGTCCACTATGCGGTTGTATGGAAATCCGTCAAATACCGTAAAGGTTTTGTCTGTGGCTTCGGGGCGCGCACTTGGAACGGGAAGGTTCTGATGTTTATTGGCTTTTTCTATAAGCTGAAAGATGCGCGCGTGCCGGTCAGTCTGCGCGAATATTTGACCTTGCTTGAGGCCGTTGAAAAGGGGCTGGCAGGCTATTCGGTCGAGGATTTCTATTATCTGGCCCGGTCGGCCCTGGTGAAGGACGAACGCCATCTCGACAAATTTGATCGCGTATTTTCCGAGCATTTCAAGGGCGTCATTGACCTGGCTGAGGGCATGGACGAGGTCGAAAAGACCGAAATCCCCGAGGAATGGCTTAAAAAGCTTGCCGAGAAATTCCTGAGCGACGCGGAAAAGGCCGAAATCGAAGCCCTCGGCGGTTGGGAAAAACTGATGGAGACGCTTAAACAGCGTCTTGAAGAACAAAAGGGCCGCCATCAGGGCGGCAACAAATGGATCGGAACGGCCGGGACGTCACCGTTCGGCGCCTATGGCTATAACCCCGAAGGGGTGCGCATCGGACAGGATAAATCCCGTCATCGCCGGGCGGTCAAAGTCTGGGACAAGCGGGAATTCAAGAACCTTGATGACAGTGTTGAAATCGGTACACGCAACATCAAGGTGGCCCTGCGCCGTTTGCGCAAATGGGCGCGAACCGGGGCGGCGGACGAGCTTGATCTGCCTGGCACCATTACATCCACTGCGCGTCAGGGATGGCTTGATGTGCAAATGCGTCCGGAACGCCATAACGCGGTCAAGGTTTTGATGCTGTTTGATATTGGTGGATCAATGGATGATCACATCAAGGTCTGCGAAGAACTGTTTTCAGCGGTCAAAACCGAATTCAAGCATCTTGAATATTACTACTTCCACAACTGCCCCTATGAAGGACTGTGGAAGGATAATGCGCGCCGCTGGAACGAACAGGTTTCGACATGGGATGTGATCAACACCTATGGCGCGGACTACAAACTGGTGATTGTTGGCGACGCCACCATGAGCCCCTATGAAATCACCTATCCCGGGGGTGCTGTGGAATACTGGAATGCCGAAGCAGGTGCGGTGTGGATGCAGCGCTTGCTCGAGCATTTCGAACATGCCGCCTGGATCAATCCGCAACCGGAAAACTGGTGGCGGCATCATCAATCCATCCAGATCATGCACAAGCTGATGGAAGGACGCATGTTCCCGCTGACCCTTGAAGGACTGGATCGCATGACCGGGGAACTTAACCGGTAGGCGGGCGTTCATTTCCTACGTAACAGTTTGATGAAGATTGCGTGCAAGACGTGGTGACGCGTTTCTGTGCTGGCAATCCGCGCCTATAGTCCTTTGCTCAAAAGGACACTGGATAAGGATACCCGGGATGCAGATAAGCAAATTGATCAAGTCCACGCTGCTGGCATTTGGCGGGTTTGCCGCCGTGAGTTTGATGCCGGTGACTGGTTCTATGCACTCTGCCAATGCGCAGGCGCTTGATCAGGAAATGGTGGTGATTGCCCATCGCGGGGCATCTGGTTATCTGCCGGAACATACTCTTGCGGCCAAGGCATTGGCCTATGGCATGGGAGCGGATTACATCGAACAGGATGTGATTCTGTCCAAGGACGGCGTGCCGGTGATCCTGCATGACATCCATATTGATACCACCACCGACGTTGCCCAAAAATTCCCGGATCGCAAACGTGAAGACGGGCGTTATTACGCGATTGATTTCACGTTGGCGGAGCTCAAAACGCTGAACGTGACCGAACGGTTCAAGGCCGATACCGGCAAGCAGGTTTATGCTGATCGTTTCCCGGGGGACTTCGGGATGTTCAAAATCCCGACGCTGGAAGAAGAAATCAAACTCATTCAGGGCCTGAACCATTCCACCGGACGGGATGTCGGGATTTATCCGGAAATCAAGGATCCGGCCTTCCACCACGAAGAAGGACAGGATATCGCGAAAACCGTCATCACGGTGATGGAGCAGTGGGGCTATAACAACCCGGACTCAAATGCCTTTGTGCAGTGCTTTGACTGGACGGAAACCAAACGGATCCGCAAAGAGCTCAATTATCAGGGCAAGCTGGTACAGCTTCTCGGTGAAAACCGTTGGGGCCCGCCGGAAGGCACGGATTATGACTATTTGAAATCCGATGAAGGCGTGGTCGAAATGGCGCGTGTCGTCGATGGTATCGGCCCGTGGTTGCCGCAAGTGATCGAAGGGCTGAGCGAGAATGGCACGGCGATCATGACGCCAACGCTGATTGCCGCCCAGCGCGCGCAATTGAAAGTCCATCCTTATACCCTGCGGGCGGATCAATTGCCGAAATGGGCGGGCGATATGCAGATCGCGCTCAAGGCGATTTTCGATGATGCCGGGATCGATGGCATCTTTACCGACTTCCCCGATCAGGTTGTGCAGTATCTCGCGCGTAATCCGGATGCCTGATCTTTTTGATAATCGCGTTTCGTCCTGATCACGAACAGTTTGTTTCCAAGCTGGCCGTTTTCAGACGGACAATCTGACGCCATCATGTGGCGGAAATTGATTCACCAAGGAGGCCAACGTGGCAAAAGTACTGGTTCTTTACTATTCGATGTATGGACATATCGAAACGATGGCAAACGCGGTGGCAGAAGGCGCACGCGGCGTTGCTGGCACGCATGTTGACGTAAAACGCGTTCCGGAAATCATGCCCGAAGACGTTGCAAAGTCCGCTGGTGCCAAGCTTGATCAGGCCGCCCCGGAAGCAACCCCGGCAGAACTGGCCGATTATGATGCGATCATCTTTGGTGTGCCGACCCGCTTTGGTAACATGGCGTCCCAGATGCGTAACTTCCTCGATCAGACCGGCGGTCTGTGGGCCGAAGGCAAACTGATCGGCAAGGTCGGTTCTGTTTTCGCATCCACCGCGACCCAGCATGGCGGTCAGGAAACCACCATCACCTCGACCCACATCACCCTGATGCATCATGGCATGGTGATTGCCGGTGTCCCCTATAGCTGCCCGGAACTGAGCAACATGGACGAAATCACCGGCGGTACGCCTTATGGTGCGACCACCCTTGCCGGTGGCGACGGTTCCCGTCAGCCGTCTGCTAACGAACTGGCCATCGCCAAGTTCCAGGGCAAGCATGTTGCTGAACTTGCTGCCAAGCTTGCCAGCTAAGGTCAAGCGATCCTCAAGATATATCAAGGCAGCGCAGGTTTCCTGCGCTGCTTTTTTTGTTGCCATTTGATAAACAATCAGGTGCCTGATTGGGCCTTGGTTGGCGACAGTTTTGTGCGACCATGCCTGTCATGAAAATTTGTCCGGCAGAATAGCCGACAGGCACAGGAGATTTTGAAATGTCTGAGACCGTTGGTAACGCACGGGGTGTTGAGCGGATCTTGCGCGCGATGGATACGTCTGATGGTGCGGGCGTATCGCTGCGCCGGTCCATCGGAACGCCGCAGCTTGATATGCTTGATCCGTTCCTGATGCTGGACTCGCTTTCGACCGATAACCCGGATGAATATATCGCAGGCTTCCCCGAACATCCCCATCGCGGGTTTGAAACCGTGACCTATATGGTCGAAGGTGCCATGCGCCACAAGGACAGCATGGGCAATGAGGGTGTCTTGCGTTCGGGGGGCGGTCAATGGATGACGGCCGGAAGCGGGATCGTGCATTCAGAGACCCCGGAACAGGAAAACGGTCTTTTGCAGGGTTTCCAGCTTTGGATCAATCTGCCGGCCAAGGACAAAATGATCGATCCGCGCTACCAGAATATGGAGCCCGATGAACTGCCGGAAGTTTCCCCGGTCGATGGTGCCAAACTGCGTCTGCTGGCGGGGTCAATGCATGGAGCAACCGGCCCGATCAACGGCATTTCCACCGACCCGGTTTTTGTCGATGCCAAACTTGATGCCGGGGCCGAAGTAACGGTTCCGCTGCCCGAGGGGCACACAGCCGTGGTTTATGTCTTTGTCGGTGATGCGGTTGTTGCCGGGACGGATGTTCCGACCCATCATCTGGCGATCCTGAAGGACGGTGATGGTGTCACGCTGAAAGGCGGTGCTGAGGGTGGTCGGATGCTGGTGATTGCGGCACGTCCGATCCACGAGCAGGTTGTGCGCTATGGCCCGTTCGTGATGAGCAGCAAGCAGGAACTGATGCAGGCCTTTGACGATTTCCAGCGCGGCACATTTGTCCACAAGGCCGCATCCTGATCGATAAAACAATTTCTCAATCGTCCAAGACGCCCCGATTTTTGCCGGTCGGGGCGTTTTTGTGTTCGGGGGATGTTGTCATGTCTCAATGACAAGGTCGCAATGACGGTGACAAACTCCTATCTGCACTATACCAGTGTATGAATAGGGAGGTGGCCGCCAGAATGATGAATGCCCTGCAGCGTTTTGTGACCCGGATGCCGGTTTTGCTGGTGATGGTTGTGTCGTTTGCTGTTCATGCGACCGAGAACCGCGACATTCGCCTTGTGACAGGGGGACTCTTTCCCGCCATTCTCTGATCGCGCATTTGAGGGCGGCGGCATTATCACGCAAGTCGTGCGCCAAAGCTTTGAGATGGCGGGATATGAGAATGTCGAGGTCATCTGGCGTTCCTGGCCCAAGGGGTTTGAGATGACGTCCGAGGGGCAGGTCGCGGGATCTTTCCCCTATGCCTTTACCCGTGCACGTGTTTTATTTCGGATGATTGGTTGTATGGTGATGGCGTAGTGAGAGGTATGACTTATCTCAAGGAGCGGGCTGTATCATGGACTTAAAGCTGCATGCTAATGCCACCACAACACCGCGGACACGAGCCTATATTCAAGCAAGCAGTGCTTCCATTGCTGAGCTGGCCCTGGAACTTGGCGTAAGCGAGACCACCGTCCGGCGATGGAAAGGACGTGCCGATGTTCATGACCTCTCGCATCGGCCAAAGCGCATCCAGACACACTTCACCGCCTGCGAGGAAGAAATCGCTGTTGAATTACGGTCCCTGATAGGCCTCTCCATCGACGATATTCTGGAGGTCATGCGTCGCTGTGTGCGGGCCGATATCTCACGTTCGTCTCTGCATCGCTGCCTTAAGCGCCATGGTATCTCTGGCAAGCCTGCTGTCCCTAAACAGGCTTCTCAGATTTTCGAGCCTGTGGCATTCGGCTATGTTCATGTCGACCTCAAGCATCTCACCCGGATCGGCGGAAAAACAGCCTACGTTTTTGTTGCCATCGAGAGGGTGACAAGTTTTGTTCATGTAGAGATCGTTCAGAAACGAAATGCTGAAACCATTGCTGTCTGCTTCGAGCATTTTCTGGAAGCCTTTAGCTATCCTGTTCACACCGTATTGACCGATAACGGTTCGGAATTCACCGACAGGTTTGGTGGTGCCTACTGGACAACCCGCACCAAAGGAACCGGGCAGCATGCTTTCGACAAAGTCTGTGCCGCACACGGCATCAAGCACAAGCTGACGCGGCCCTATCGACCACAAACAAATGGCAAAGTCGAGCGCTTCAACCGTCGCCTCGGCGAAGCCCTCTCAAACGCTCCTGCAAACGGAAAAAATGCAGGACGAAATCGTTTCGAAACTCACGCCGAGCGCAACGACTTTATAAAAACCTTCATCGACAATTATAACAGAACAAGATTGCGATCCCTTGGGTACAAGGCACCTCTTGAGGCACTTGCCAATCTCTCGGGACACAACATGCACGCGGGAAATCGGTCTTGTTTTCCGATCCGATCATGAACCTGACGGCCTATGGCTGGTACGCCAAGAAATATGAATGGTTCGAGGATAACCTTGATCTTGTCGGCAAGACCTTGTGTTTGCCGCTGGGGTATGCCGAGCTTGGTAATACCGGGCGCATGTTCTCAACCGGGCAGGCCATCCGTCTTTCGGCACCGGATATGAAAACCTGCTTCAAGCTGCTGGCGGCCGGGCGTGTGGACAGTGTCGTCTCCCCCATTCCGGAAGCGCTGGCCTCTATTGCCGCGGCAGAGCTTCCTGTCGAGGATTTCGATCATGTTGAGGAGGGGCTGTCGGATATGCCACTTCACTTCATCGTTGGCAAAAACCACCCTCAAGCCAAGGAAATTCTGGCAGAGTTCAATAATGGCCTTGCTCTGATGCGACAAGATGGGGCTCTGGCCGAAATTCTTGCACAAGTTGAATACTGAAAGATTTGCCCGACATCCCCGTAAAGTAAGAAAACCCCTGCCAGTTTCCCCGCAGGGGTTTCTTTGTTGGCAAACTGCCGCGTGATCAGATTGATCAGGCCATTGCAGCTTTCAGACCTTCGTCCAGTTTGTCGAGGAACTGGTTGGTGGTCAGCCATTTCTGGTTCGGGCCGATCAGCAGTGCCAGATCCTTGGTCATGAAGCCGGCTTCGACGGTGTCGACGCAGACTTTTTCAAGGGTTTCAGCAAACTTGACGACTTCCGGGGTACCATCGAATTCACCACGGTATTTAAGACCCTGCGACCAGGCAAAGATCGACGCAATCGGGTTGGTCGAGGTTTCTTTGCCCTGCTGGTGCTGACGATAGTGACGGGTCACGGTGCCGTGGGCTGCTTCTGCTTCGACGGTCTGCCCATCCGGGGTCATCAGAACAGAGGTCATCAGACCAAGCGAGCCGAAGCCTTGCGCAACGGTGTCGGACTGAACGTCGCCGTCATAGTTCTTACAAGCCCAAACGAAACCACCGTTCCATTTCATCGCACATGCAACCATGTCATCGATCAGGCGGTGTTCGTAGGTGATGCCAGCTGCTTCGAACTTGTCTTTGAATTCTTCCTGGAAGACTTCTTCGAACAAGTCTTTGAAGCGGCCGTCATAGGCTTTCATGATGGTGTTCTTGGTCGACAGGTAGACCGGCCAACCGAGCGACAGACCATAGTTCATGCAAGCCCGTGCGAAGCCCTTGATGGAGTCATCAAGGTTGTACATCGACATCGCAACGCCCGAGGACGGGAAGTCGAAGACTTCGTGTTCGATGGCTTCGCCACCGTCTGCCGGCTGGAACTTGATGGTCAGTTTACCTGCGCCCGGAACCTTGAAGTCAGTCGCGCGGTACTGGTCACCGAATGCGTGACGGCCGATAACGATCGGCTGGGTCCAACCCGGAACCAGACGCGGAACGTTCGAGCAGATGATCGGCTGACGGAAAACGGTACCGCCAATGATGTTACGGATGGTGCCGTTCGGCGACTTCCACATCTTTTTCAGATCAAATTCTTCAACGCGCTGCTCATCCGGGGTGATGGTTGCGCATTTGACACCAACGCGGTGTTCCTTGATGGCGTTTGCCGCATCAATGGTGATCTGGTCGTCGGTCTCGTCACGTTTCTGGACCGAAAGATCGTAGTATTTCAGGTCAACGTCGAGATACGGCAGAATCAGTTTGTTTTTGATGAAGTCCCAGATGATCCGGGTCATCTCATCGCCGTCAAGTTCGACGATCGGATTCTTAACTTGAATCTTGCTCATAGAATACTCCCTTGCTGGCCGCGGCCGATATACAGCGCGGCTGCCATTCAAGATGGTTAAATCTCTGTCTTCCGGCGCGCGAGGGAGCGCCCTGGCCGCGTCGGGAGTGCGCAACATACAGTAAGCCACCCAAAAATCAAAGAGGGCTGGGATACAACAATGTGATGAGGGGCACGAAACCCGGAAATCCGCGCCTTCCCATCCCCTGTTCGGGCGATTTTTGTTGCCAAAAAGATCAATAATCCTGATCGTTTAGACAAATTCGACGAAAAGTTCGAAAGAACGTCCTACTGGCTTTACGGGGTTGATTTTTCTGATCCGGATCAATGACCGGATGGTCAGTTAACCGATAACGTGATGCTATTGCCGGTGCGCAGGGGGAGACTCCGGTCACCGGAACTCCATCAAAGGGGAACTGTCATGGACATGACGACGACTGAAAACATCGCTGTTCTGGTGATCTGTGTGATTGGTTTTTGCCTGCTTGGGTTTGGCTTTACCAATCGTGATCGCAACTGGGGCGTGGTGATGATGTGGATCGGCATTCTGACCATGCTTGGTCCGATTGCCTGGCGGTTGCTGACCCTGTTTGATTAATGGGTCTGGCAGTGGCACGGAAACGGGGTCGGGGGACCATGTTTTGTGCCGATATTTGCCCGCGATTTACAGGAACATCAGGACGTCATCGTTGCGGGATCAAACCCGTAACCCCGTAAAAACATATCGACAGCCGCAATAACATGTTCATGCAGGTCATTGGCCTGCGGTTCCCAGCCAACATAGGTCATCTGACGAAAATCGTAATCGGCCTTAAGCAGGCTTGTGAAAAATACCGCTGCCTGGGCGGCATTGCCCTTGGGGAAATTTCCCAACGCCATCTGGTTTTCGAAATAGTCGGTAATGATCCGCCGCCCGGTCATCAGGCCACTTTCATAAAAGACTTTCCCCAGATGCGGGAAACGCGGCACTTCCGAAAGATACAGACGCAAATAGCGGATGGTTTCGGACGTCGTCAGCATCGTCATCAGCGTTTCGCCAAACTCGATCAACGCATCGCGCAGGGGCTTTTGCGCCAGATCGAGATCGGCCAGCATCGATGTGACTCGGCCCGTGCAATCGCGAATGACGGCCTCAAACACCCCATCCTTGTTGCCAAACAGTTCGTAAATCGTGCGGCGTGATCCGCCGGCCTCGGCCGTGATCATTTCCAGTGTCGTACCCGCAAGCCCATGTTCGCAAAACAATTCGCGCGCCGCTTCGATCATGGCTTCGCGACGTTTCAGGGTTCTGGGATCAATCTTTTTGCTGTCTGGCACAGGGGTTTTCCGATTCCGGACTTGACGTTTGGTACTGGTTAGTACCATAAATTCCGAAATGGTACTGATCAATACCAAAAGGAAAAATCAGGCAATGAGTGTGAAGAAGATCATCCTGCCCCTGATCGCAGCGGCGATTATCGGTGGCGGTGGATATTACGGGTACTACTGGATGACCGAAGGTCAGTACCATGAAAGTACCGATAACGCCTATCTGCAGGCCGATGAGGTTGCCGTATCGCCCAAGGTATCAGGCTATGTCGGGGATTTGCGGGTGGCGGAAAACCAGCCGGTGCGCAAGGGTGATTTGCTTTTGACCATCAAGGATGCGGATTTCCGCCTTGAACTGGCTGAGGCCAATGCCGCCCTTGAGGCGCGCCGGTCTGCGGTTCGCACCATGGAAGAACAAATTGCCCTTCAGGATGCTGCGATCCAACAGGCGGCTGCCAATGTCGATATTGCGCGGGTCGAACTGGAACGCACCAGCGATGACTTCAATCGGTATGACGATCTGGTCAAAAAGGGTGCGGCCAGCCGTCAGAGATTTGATTACGCCAAGGCAGATCGCGAAAGCGCACAGGCACAGGTGGCTGCGGCCAATGCTACTTTGGCGGTTGAGAAAGGTCGCCTTGGGGTGTTGCAGGCCCAGAAAATAGAGGCGGAGCGCGCCGTAAGACAGGCCGAAGCCGCACGCGATCTTGCCCAGCAGGCGCTTGATGACACCCGCATTTACGCGCCGTTTGATGGCGTGGTTGGCAACCGGTCGGTCCAGACCGGGGCCTTGGTTCAGCCGGGCGAGCAGCTTCTGGTGCTGGTGCCGTTGCCCGGCACCTATATCGTTGCCAATTTCAAGGAAACCCAGATCAGCCACATGGCACCGGGCCAGAAGGTCGCGGTTGAGGTCGATGCCTTCCCCGATGCCGAAATCATCGGCCATATCGCAAGCTTTGCACCGGCCACAGGGGCGCTGTTCAGCCTGTTGCCGCCGGAAAATGCCACCGGGAACTTCACCAAAATCACCCAGCGTGTCCCGGTTCGGATCGAGCTTGATGACAGCAAATGGGCCAAGGCATTGCGACCGGGCCTGTCGGTGGTGGTCAATGTCGATACCCGTAATGCCAATGGCGAGGAAGAAACCGCCGGCGTTGGTCTTGCGCAGGGTGTGGTTCCGACGGCGGAACTTTCGGAGCTTAACTGATGGCAACCGCCAGCCCGGCAGCGACCGGCCAATCTGAAACACGTCCGATGGAAACCGCCCAGTTTGTCGGCTGGGTCGCGATGGTTGTCGGCATGTTTCTGGCGATCCTTGATATTCAGATCGTCGCCAGTTCGCTTGAAAACATTCAGGCGGGCCTGTCGGCAAGCCCCGATGAAATCGGCTGGGTCCAGACGAGCTATCTGATTGCCGAAGTGGTGATGATCCCGCTTTCGGGCTTTTTGTCGCGGCTGATGTCAACGCGCTGGTTGTTCGTGATTTCCGCCCTTGGCTTTACGGTGATGTCGGTGGCATCGGCCTTTGCCTGGTCGATCGAAAGCATGATCTGGTTCCGCGCGCTGCAGGGTTTTCTGGGCGGGGCGATGATCCCGACCGTGTTTGCCACGACCTATAGCATTTTCCCGCCGGAAAAGCGTAATGCCGCCTCGGTCATGACGGGTCTGATTGCCACCATGGCCCCGACCATTGGTCCGACCCTTGGCGGGTTTTTGACCCAGTCGCTTTCGTGGCACTGGCTGTTTCTGATCAATGTCATTCCCGGCCTGATGATTGCGGCCGTGGTCGCCATGACATTGCGCGTGGACCGTGGTGATATCGGCTTGCTCAAGGGGTTTGATCTGCGCGGGCTTTTATCGATGGCGGTGTTTCTCGGCAGTCTGGAATATGTCCTGGATGAAGGGCCCAAGGATGACTGGTTTGATGAAACCGCCATCATCTATGGCACAATTACCTGCGTCCTTGCCGGGATCTATTTCTTCTGGCGGATGTTTACCTATGACAAGCCGATTGTGGATCTGAAATCCTTTGCCGATCGCAACTTCACCATGGGCTGCGTGTTCAGCTTTACGCTTGGTGTCGGGCTGTATGGTAGTGTCTATGTCATGCCGCTGATGCTCGGACGTGTGCGGGGCTATGACAGTCTTGAGATCGGCGTGATCATGGCCGTGACCGGGATTACCCAGTTCCTGTCGGCACCGATTGCCGGGAAGATGACCGCGAAATATCCGCCGCGTGTGGTGCTGGGCATCGGGCTTGCGCTGTTTGCTGCCGGCCTTGCCATGCATGGTTTCAATACCAGCGAGGTGTCCTTTAACGAGCTGATTTGGCCGCAGGTCGTGCGTGGGGCGGCTTTGATGTTCTGTATGTTGCCGGTGACCAACCTGGCGCTTGGCACATTGCCACCCGAAAAGATCAAAAACGCCAGCGGGCTTTATAACCTGATGCGTAATCTGGGTGGGGCGATTGGCATGGCTGCGATCAACACGCTGCTGGACAAGCGGATCGATTATCACTTCTCGATCCTGTCTGATCACATCAACCCGGCCAGCACGGCGTTCAAGGATTATCTGGCGACCATCACGGCGCGCTATAGCGAGATGGGCCTGCCTGACCCGCATGCGGCGGCGATGAAATTCATTGTGGGTATCGTCAATCGGGAGGCATCCATCATTTCATTTAATGACGTGTATCTGGCGATGGCGGCAGCCTTCCTGATTGCGTTTCTGTTGCTGCCCTTTGCCAAACCGCCCCGTGCCACGGCAGGCGGCGGAGGCGGTCACTAGGCGAATTTGGATTTTTTGAGTTGGTCGCACATAGTTTCCCCGACCCCGGCAAGCTTATGCTTGCGTGCGACCCTACCGGTCCCTGCTCTGCAGGGGCCGGTTTTTCTTTGTGGTCTATTGCCAAAAGAAAAACCCCGCCATCTTTGTCTGGCGGGGTTTCGCAGGTTCCGCTTTGCTATGATCAGTTGGCAATCATGGCTTCGGGTTTTGGCGTATCCGCGGAACTGACCGGCAGGATCGGATAGGTGACCTGCGGTTCCTGACCTGTCAGGGTCTGAAGGAAGGCGGTGATTGCCTTGACTTCGTCATCCGACAGTTCGGCACCCAGCTGGGAGCTGCTCATGATCGCGACCGCCTGTTCCAGATTCCAGACTTTGCCGGAATGGAAATACGGTGCGGTGAGTGCGATGTTACGCAGCGGACCTGCGCGGAAGACATAGTCATCCGTTGCCGTCTGGGTGACAGCAAAGCGGCCCTTGTCATCTGGCGGCAGGACTTCGGAGCCCGGCTGTTCGACAACACCGAACGGATAGTAACCGGTACCGCCAACGTTCACGCCGTTGTGGCAGGATGCGCAGCCGGTATCGATGAACAGTTCAAGACCGGTCATCTCGGTTTCGGTCATGATGGTGTCGTTGCCTTCAAGGAACTGGTCAAACCGGGATGCCGGGGTGATCAGGGTTGCCTCGAAGGCCTCGATGGCCCGTGCCATATTGTCAAAGGTGACCGGATCGTCTTCGCCCGGGAATGCCGTTTTGAAATGTTCGACATACTCCGGAATGGATTTCAGAACCGTCACTACACGCTCAGGCGTGCTGGCCATTTCAACGCCGGCCTGAACCGGGCCTTTGGCCTGCGCCTTGAGATCTTCGGCGCGGCCATCCCAGAACTGGGCTTCGTTGAAGACAGCGTTCAGAACCGTCGGAGCGTTACGCGGGCCTTTCTGCCAGCCATGCCCGATGGAGGTTTCCAGGTTGTCATCCCCACCCATACCAAGGTTGTGGCACGTGTTGCATGAAATGATCGCACTGGAAGACAGACGCGGTTCGAAGAACAGCATCTTGCCCAGCTCAACCTTTTCACGGGTGACGGCATTGCCTTCGATGGCGGGAACCATCGACGGAATGACTTCAAAATAGTCCAGCGCGCTCTCACGAAGTTCGGCTGGTTCTGCCGCGATTGCCGCACCGCCAAGGGCACATGCCGCAACGGTGGACAGAAGGGCTTTGGTAAGTAAACGACGGGATTTCATTTTGTCTCTCCCATTTTGGTGGTCCGGCTACTAGACCAAAAACGGGGCTGTGAAACCCTTACTTTCATCAACCCATTAATAAAATAGTATTGCAAATCAATAGAGTAGTTTTAATTTCAATAATGAAGATTCGCAATATACGGTGTTAATAAGACACCGGAGCCAAAAGAAAACGCCCGGGTGGGAGGCCCGGGCGTTGATGCCTTTCGGGGGATGATGCCGAAAGGCGCAAGATGTTGCAGCCACACTGCGAACGGGGGGAGATCGCATGGCCCTCCGCGTGTGGTGTCACGGAGATACATCCTGCAGGGGTCAGTTGCACAGACCACTCTGGTGCAATGATGCCCTGAAGGAAAGAGATCGAGAACACACCCCTGTTGGTTGGCGATTGGCCACTGGCCAGACGCGCCGAAAGACCGGTCAGCTCGGAATGTATTCTGCACTCCAGGATTCACTGAGATCCCCGGATTTCAGCATTGCTTCAATCGCCTGATCGGCATAGCCAAGATCCTTAAGGATATCGCGTGTTGAGGCGCCAAATTTCTCCGACGGGGCCAGGGCAATAACCTTTGAACGGGTTGTCCGGACTGCATACGGGTCAAGCTGAATGACTTCATGGCCGCTGGGGTGGTCGGGATAGACCGAGAAGGAATAGCTGCCCCTGTCCGTTCCCGGTGTGCCATCGGTCTCACGGGTGTTTTCAGCGCGCAAGGCATCAATATTGTCGCAGATGGCAGCGCCGATATCGGCCGCATGCAGGCGTTCGATCCATTCGGCGGCGGGCATGGTCTGAAAGGCGGTGGCAAGATAGACCGCGCGTTCTTCGACCGGTACATCTGGCAAGTCTTCAAGCCCTTCGACTGCACGAAATCTTGGAACATCGTCTTCATAGGCGCTGAGCAGCACATAGATGCCCGATGCGGTGCTATAGAAGCGGTTCAGGTCATCATTGCCGTTCATTTCAGGGCCGGATGGTTCATCAAACAACCCGCGCCCGCGATAATCATAGGCAAAGGGTATCTGCAAAAGACCGCTATTGGCCGTAAGCGACGTTCTGCCACGCCCGATCCGCCCGAAGCGGTATTTCTGATACAGGGCGGCTGCAACGGCAAGTGCCCCGCCAAAGCCGCACATGACATCAATCGTGCCAACGTGGGCATGTTCTTCGGGGCGGTCCATCGCACCGCCAAAGCGCAGCATGATCCCGGTTGCGGCCTGCACCAGATCGTCATAACCGATATAGTCGGTCCGCACGCCGCGATTGACGCCGCTAAAGCAATCGAGTTTGCAGAAGATGGCATTGGGGTTGAGCTTGCGCAGGTTTTCGGCATCCAACCCCACACGCTTGATCTGGCTATCCGGGGCATTCCAGATGATGACATCAACCGATTTCACCAGATCCTCAAAGACCTTGCGGCCATGTTCGGACTTGATGTCAGCCAGGATCGATTTTTTGCCACGCATCTGTGACAGGCCATAAATGACAGTATTCCAGCTATCATACATCGGCACAGACGGTTCCAGCTTGATAACCTCGGCCCCGAAGCGAGCCAGATAACAGGCAGCATGCGGCCCGGCAATGACATTGCAGAGATCAAGGATCTTGACCCCTGAAAGCCAGCCTTCCTGCTCAATTGCGTCCTCCGGGTCGGGAATCTCGGTGCGATGTTTTTTGAGGATTTTGAGTGCTTCGTTGAAATCGACCCAACGACGCGGTTCGGGCTTAAGGGCCTCTTCGCCGCTTTCCTCCATCCAGACGACGGGACCGGGCGTTGTCATTTCGCCGTATTCAGGATCCCACGTATCGATCATCAAACCGGATCCTTCGGCATATTCATCGTGGATCCATTCCTGAAGCCAGCGTTGCGGGGCGCCGGGAATGCCGCCGCGACCAAACATCTTTTTCCATTCATGCGACGTCCGGGTCATGAAGACTTCTTTCATGCGCGCAGCAGTCTTGTCCGCCCAGTCTTTTGGCATCGGATAAACGCCAAGCGACGTTTCGGATGTCCATTCGCATTGCGGTTTATAGGTGTCTTCTTCGGATGTCAGGCCATCGGCGACGAGTTCGTCATAAAGACCAAGTACTTCAAGACAACGTTTGGCGTGATATTTGTGGCTTGGGCAGACCACATAGAACATGCGGCCATCCTTGCACATGTAGCTTCTGAAGAACGGATCAAGAAGTTCCTGCAGTTCATCGTAGCTGACATTCATCGGCAGACCTTCAATACGCCTGCGTTCGATTTCGAGTTCGCGCTGGGTCAGATAGCGTTTGGGAATGTCCGATATCTTGATCGAGTTATAGCAAAGCCCCTCCATGATGGCGGCGGCCAGCGGCACTTCGATCTGATCGCCCAATCCGGTGATCTGACGCGATTGCATGGCCAGAACCACTGAAGACGCCGCAATTTGCGCCGCATAGGCCGATGACAGTGGCAAGGGCGAAAATGACGGGTTCAGGCCCATAAGTACACGGTTAAGCCCCATATCGGTGAAAACGCCAGAGCTTGCAGCAACGATGCTTTCAAATGCGCGCTGTTCGCGGCGTTCTTCATCGTTGGATGCAAATCCCGGGACAGACAGGGTGATCAGCTCCGGGCGGTCCTTGCGCATCTTGGCAAAATCAAACCCAAGCTTGGCGAATTTTCCGGGGCGGAAGTTTTCGATGATGATGTCGGCCTCGGCGCAAAGGGCATGCGCCTGTTCACGGCCCTCGTCGGACTTCAGGTCCAGATTGAGGATCACCTTGTTGCGATTAAGCGTCGCATTTGCCGGACTGTCCCACATCGGGCCACCGGGCGGGTCGATATGAACGACCGTCGCACCAAGATCACCAAGCAACATCGCCACAGCCGGGCCTGCGATATACTGGCCGAAATCGATAACCTTGACCCCTGTCAGAGGGAGTTGGGAAAACCGGGTATACATTTAACCTCCGAAGTCTGCGTATGGTGGGGCAGGGGGAGCTGCAGATAACGGTTACTGACCGGACAAAATCCAGCCAGCGGCCTTTTCGGCAATCATCAGGGTCGGTGAATTGGTGTTGCCGCTGGTGATTTCGGGCATCACGGACGCGTCGACAACCCGCAGGCCACCGATCCCTTTGAGGCGAAGATGCGGGTCAAGCACGGCAGACGGATCATCCGCATGCCCCATCTTGACCGTGCCGACCGGGTGGAAGATCGTTGTGGCGATGTCACCGGCCAGTTTGGCCAGTTCTTCATCGCTTTGATATTGCACGCCGGGTTTGAATTCGTCGGGCTGATACTTTGCCATGGCCGGTTTTGACATGATGTCACGAACCTGTCGCAGGCTGTCGGCGGCGACTTTGCGGTCTTCGTCGGTATCAAGGTAATTGGGCGCGATTTGCGGTGGGGTGCGGTAATCGCCGGACTTGATCTGGATGGTGCCGCGGCTGGTTGGGTTCAGGTTGCAGACCGAAACCGTGACCGCGGGAAAATCATGAAGATCGCCGCCAAACGCCTCAAGGCTGAGCGGCTGAACATGATATTCAAGATTTGAATATTGCCGATCGGGATCGGAGCGGGTGAAGGCACCAAGCTGGCTGGGTGCCATGCTCATCGGGCCCGAACGGTTCAGAAGATATTCCAGGCCGATCTTTGCCTTGCCGACCAGACTGTTGGCGAGCGTGTTAAGCGTTTTGGCACCCTGTACCTTGTACACCGCACGGATTTGCAAGTGATCCTGCAAGTTCTGACCGACGCCGGGAACATCGGCGACCACATCAATGCCATGCTGTTTTAAAAGGTCCGCCGGGCCGACGCCCGAAATCTGCAAAATCTGTGGCGAGTTGACCGCACCTGCGCACAGAAGTGTTTCCTTGGCAGCCGTCACGGTTTGCTCGATGCCAGCCCGATTGATGACCGCCCCGGTACAGATTTTCTGACCATTAGCATCCTTTCCAAAGGTCAGTTTTTCGACCTGGGATTCCGTCCAGACCGTCAGGTTGCTGCGCGACTTGATCGGACGAATGAAGGCCTTCGAAGTGTTCCAGCGCCAGCCAGAACGCTGATTGACTTCAAAATAGCCAATGCCGGTATTGTCGCCGTCATTGAAATCATCGGTCGGCTCGATGCCGTTTTGACCCGCGGCCTCGATAAAGCTGTCCAAGACATCCCAGCGCAGGCGCTGTTTTTCAACGCGCCATTCGCCACCATTTCCGTGAATGTCCGAAAACGGCTTGCCATTGCTGGCCTTCGGGGTGGCGCCGCCATCAAGTTTGTAGTGGTTTTCGTGGCGTTTGAAATCGGTCAGGACATTCTGCCAGTTCCAGGCGTCGTCACCGGTCAGCTTGGCCCAGTTATCGTAATCACGGGCCTGACCGCGCATATAGATCATGCCATTGATCGATGAACAGCCGCCCAGCGCCTTGCCACGCGGATAACGCAAGACACGCCCGTTAAGCCCCTTGTCGGGTTCGGTTTCATACATCCAGTCGGTGCGCGGATTGCCAATGCAATAGAGATAACCCACCGGAATATGGATCCATGGGTAGTTATCGGCTTTGCCAGCTTCGAGCAGCAGCACATTGTTTTTGGGATCCGCACTTAGCCGGTTTGCCAGCAAACTGCCGGCTGTTCCCGCCCCGATAACGATGTAATCGAACGTTGGAATGGTTGCGGTCATAACAATGTGCCTCCCGGTCGGCGCTTTTATGGGCCGGGCTGTCCGCACGAAGAAGCCGTCAAACGCGCGTCAAACGCAAAGTCCGAAAAGGCTGTCTTGATTGTCGCCTGACCTGTTTGGTGTCAATCGGTTCCCGGTGATTCTAGAAATCGACCAGAACCCGAAATTCAATTAAGGCGCGAAGCGATGCACAAATCTAATGACAAAATACGAATAGCAATATTACTATTTTTTATATGACCCGCTTTTCGAACATCAACATGTTGCTGGCTTTTGTCACCGTCGCACGCGAGGGCAGTGTTTCGCGCGCGGCATCGGTGCTTAATCTGACGCAGCCCGCCATCAGTCATCAGATCAAACGTCTTGGCGAGGAAACAGGAATTACCCTGTTCAAGCGCACCTCGACCGGATTGCAGATCACGGCCGATGGTCAAGCCATGCTGACAAAGGCCGAACAGGTCATTGACGCCATGGACGAGTTTCGCCGCAGCGCCCGCCAACGTGCTGGCCGTATCAGCGGGAAATTGCGGCTTGGCACCATTGTCGATCCGGAATTCATCCGCCTCGGCCGGATGTTAAGCCAGCTGCGGACCGACTTTCCAGATATCGAGACCGAACTGGCGCACGGGGTCAGTGGCGATATGCTGTCCGGCGTGCTGCGCAATCAGATCGATGCCGGGTTTTATCTGAGCGGGCCGGACGTGGCCGGTGATATCGCCGCCGAGACGTCAGAAGCCATTCACGCGATAAAACTGGCCGATTTCAATTACCGCGTCATCGCCCCGGTGGGGTGGGAAAGCCGGGTCGAAAATGCCGACTGGGCATCTTTGTTAAAGCTGCCCTGGATCGGCACCACCCATGCCTCGGTGCATTCGCGCTTGCTCAGGCGGATATTTGACGAGTTTGAATGCACGCAAAACTCGGTTGCGCTGGTCGATCAGGAGGCATCCATGCTTGAGATGGTCCGATCCGGCGTGGGGCTTAGTTTGTGCCGCGATTCCATCGCCCTGCATGAAAAGCAGACCTTTGGTCTTGCGGTGTGCAATTCGGTGTCCATCCCGGCCTGTCTTAGCCTGGTCACGACCGAGCGAAAGCGCGAAACGCCAACAATCGCTGCCCTGTTCGAAGTGCTTGATACCACCTGGTGATCAGTCGGGTTTGTGGCGTTTCTAGCGAATGCCAGCGCGCAGGAACGCCTGAATGAATTGGCGCTGGAAAATCAGGAATGCGATCAAAAGCGGGGCGATGGTCATGATGGTTGCGGCACTGATCACCGAGATATCCACCCCGGTTTCTGGCGCGCCAAACAGTGACAATCCCACTGTCAGAGGCCTGGTTTCCGGTGAGTTGGTCACAATCAAGGGCCACAGGAAATTGTTCCAGTGCGTGGCAATCGAGACCAGCGCATAGGCGAGATAAACCGGCTTGGCCGCAGGCACATAGACCTTCCACACAACCCCCATCCAACCGCAGCCCTCAATCCGTGCGGCTTCTTCAAGCTCGACCGGGACCGATTTGAACGCCTGCCTTAACAGGAAAATACCAAACGCGCTGGCCATATAAGGCAGGCCGATGCCAAGGGCCGTGTCAAACAGGCCAAGCTTGGAAACGATGGCGTAGTTTTCGACAATCAGGACTTCGGGCAGGATAAACAGCTGTAGCAGAACAAGGATAAAGATCGTATCGCGGCCCTTGAATTCAAATCGTGCAAAGGCGAACCCGGCAAGGGTACACAGCACCAGCTGACCGGCGAGGATCAGGGTCACGAGGATCACGGTATTGGCAAAATATCCGCCCCACGGCACCGCCCCCCAGACATAGGTGAAGTTATCAAAGGTCAGCGGGTTGGAAAAATCCAGACCAAGGGCGGTGCCCGATGGTTGCAACGCGGCCCAGGCGGCAAACAGCAATGGTGAAATCCAGACAATCGCCAGAACCCATGCGCCAAGCGTATCAAGCAGCTTGTCAAAATCGGGCAGGGTGAGTTTGGTGTTTGCAATCGCGGTGTCTGTTTTCATCGGTAGTGGGTCCGTTTTTCAACCAGTCGGAACTGCGCGACGGCAACAAGGCCAAGCGCCAGCAACACAAGAATGGTCATGGCGGCGGCATGCGGGCTGTCGAAATAGGCAAATGCCATTTCCCAGATCCAATACAGGATCAGTTTGGACGCGTTGTTTGGCCCACCCTTGGTCAGGATGAACAGGTGGTCGATCAGTTTGACCGAATTGATCATCGCATTGACGAACACAAAGATCGTGGTCGGCATCAAAAGCGGCAGCAACACCCGCCTTGTATAGGTCCAACGCCCAGCCCCCTCGATCCGGGCGGCTTCACGAAGGTCCGGCGGGATGGTCTGAAGGGCGGCGAGGTAAAAGATCATGAAGAAGCCGGCTTCTTTCCAGATCGTCACGATGATGACGGATGCCAGTGCGGTTTCCGGCTGCCCCAGCCAGTTGGTCGGGGATGCGCCGAAAAAGCCGGTAATCTGATCAATGACGCCAAGATCAGGCGTATAGAAAAACAGCCACAGATTGGCCGCGGCAATCATCGGCAAAATGGTCGGGGTGAAATAGGCACTGCGCACAAACGACCGGGCGGGGATATGGGCATTGGCCCAAAGCGCCATGATCAGCGCAAATATGATCGAAACCGGGATGGTGACCCCGGCATAAATCAGATTGTTGCTCGCAACCGTCCAGAAGGTCGGATCGGCAAACAGGTCGCCATAATTTTCAAACCCGGCAAAGACAGACGGGCGGCGTGATGTGCCCCGGCTAAACAGGCTGTGCCAGAAGGTCGCAATGGCCGGGTAAAAGGCAAACAGGCTCATCAGGGCCAATGCCGGTGCGGCCAGCATCCAGCCATAAAGCGCAAGCCTGCGTTTTTGAAGTCGGGCCATTTCGTTCATGGTCGGCACGTCCTGCAATACAAAGAAATCAATTAATCAAAATCATCAAACAAAGGTGCCGAAGCGGGGTGTTCCCGCTTCGGCGTGCAGATCGGGAGTTCTTAGTGGAAGGCCCGCAGAAGACGTTCTGCTTCGGACTGGGCATCGCCAAGGGCTTCTTCCGGGGTTTTCTCGCCGGTCAGGGCCGCCTGGATGGCGTTGTTCAGACCTTCGCGGACGCGCGCGGTGTCATAGGTCGAGAATTCAGCAACCGAAACTTCGAGCTGATCACGGGCAACCAGTGCTGGCGGGAAGTCCGCGACATAGGATTTCAGTGCATCGGTTTCATAGGCTGCCGGGGTAACACCGACATAACCGGTGGCAATCGACCACTCAGCCGCACGTTCAGGCGAGGTCATGTATTTGATCAGCGCCAGCGATGCTTCTTTCTGCTCGTCAGTGGAGTCCTTGAACAGATAGAAGTTGCCGCCACCCGTGGGCGAGCCCGGCTGTTTGTGTTTCGGCAGCATGGCAACGCCGAAATCAAACTGTGCTTCGCGTTTGACCGCCGACAGGTTGCCGGTCGAATGCCACATCATGGCCGTCTGACCCTGAACGAAGGCCTGACGCAGGGTTCCCCATTCAATGGTGCCTTCGGGCATGATTTTTTCTTCGGTTGCAAGGTCACGCCAGAACTGAAGCGCCTCAACAACGGCCGGATCATCGAAATAGGTTTCGGTACCATCACCGCTCATCAGTTCCTTGCCGTTCTGGATGGCAAAGCACTGGAACATCCAGTACGGATACCCGGTTGACGGAACCATCAGGCCCCATTTGCCGTCTTTGGAAAGCGCCTTGCCGGTGGAAACCAGTTCTTCCCAGGTTTGCGGCGGCATTTCCGGATCAAGACCGGCTTCGCGGAACATGTCCTTGTTGTAGTACATGACAATGGTCGAACGCTGGAACGGGATGCCCCAGGTTTTGCCATCGACATCACCGTTGGCCATCAGTGCCGGATAGAAGCCGTTCAGCCATTCCTTGTCTTCTGCGGTTTTGACAACGTCATCAAACGGAACAATCAGGTCCTGTTCGATCAGGTCATAAACGTCGATCGAGAACATGACCGAAAGCTGTGCCGGATCGCCGCTTTTGATGGCGGAAACCGCACGCAGACGGGTGTCGTCATAGTTGCCGGCATAGATGGCGTTGACTTTGACATCCGGGTTTTCGGACTCAAAACCTTCGATCATGCCGTCAATGACGTTGGTCAGCGGGCCGCCAACAGCGATCGGGTAATACATGGTCAACTCGGTTGTGGCAAAGGCCGGGCTTGCCGCCGTTGCCATCAATCCGGCTGCGATTGCAGCACTGGTTACGATGTTACGCATGGACAAAAGTTCCCTGTTAAAGTGTCGAAGTTGCAGTGTCAGGTTGAGAGGTGATCTTGGTATCGTGCGCTGATGTGCCCGGTACCGTCGGTGTCAGACGATGACCGCCTTCGCCATCAAACCAGTGGGCCGCAGCGCCAGCCCAGCTGAGCGAGACTTCTGTCCCGGGCGAAATTTCAACGCGACCGGGCAGGCGGGCGGTCGCCCCTTCGGTGCCCGGGATCGCAACAAAAACGAATGTCTCCGCACCCAGAAATTCACTGCCGGTCACGGTCGCAGGAATGCCCCAGGGTGCGGTTGTAAGGTCGGTGGTCAGGACCAGGTCCTCGGGCCGGATGCCAAAGGTGAGGTTGCTGGCATTAAAGTCCTTGGGAATGACCGACGCCGGAAGGGCGCCTGCCGGTAAAAGCGTCATGGGCGGGCTTCCGACAAAACCGGCGGCGAAGGCGGTGGCGGGTTTGAGGTAAAGGTCGGCTGGATCACCGACCTGCTCGATCCGGCCATCCTTCATCAGAATGACGATATCGGCCATGCTCATGGCTTCTGTCTGATCGTGGGTGACATAAACCACCGTAATGCCAAGGCGCTGTTGCAGATCGCGGATATCCTTGCGCACCGCATGGCGCAGTTTGGCATCAAGGTTTGAAAGAGGCTCATCCATCAGGCACAGCGGATGACCGGCGACAATCGCACGCGCTAGTGCGACGCGCTGGCGCTGGCCACCGGAAAGCTGGGCGGGTTTGCGGTCCTCATACCCTTTAAGGCCGGTCACACGCAGGGCATCTTCAAGACGGGTCCTGATCTCGTCCTTTTTGGCTTTGCGCACCTTCAGGCCAAAGACGATGTTTTCAGCCACACTCAGGTGCGGGAACAGGGCGTAGGATTGAAACACCATCGACAGGCCGCGCTTTGATGGCGGGGTGCTGGTGACATCCTTGCCATCAATCGTGATGGTGCCGTGATCAGCGGTTTCCAGCCCGGCAATCAGGCGCAGCGTTGTCGATTTGCCGCAGCCCGACGGGCCCAACAGAACCACAAAGCTTCCGCGCGGAATGTCGAGCGACAGGTCATGCACGCCATTGCCGCCGTCAAACACGCGCGACACGGAAGTGATGCGAATAAAGGGGTGTTGGTCAGTCATTCGTAACTTTCGCTTTTGGCAATTTGCAGACGTGCGCGAACGTCTTCGCGGTCAAACAACGGATCGAAAATGCCGCCGGGAACACCATCGACGACGATCAGGTCGGGGTCGGTGATGTGGCCGCCCTTGGCCGGGGCCGGGCGGCCGAATTTCGATTGATCGGCAACAAGGATGGAATTGCGGCAATTGCTGGCAATCGCCTGACGCAGCGAAACCTCGCGATGGTCGAAATCGGTCAGGGTGCCGTCGGGCTCAATCCCGCCAACGCCAAACAGACCGAAATCGACCTTGTATTTGTTAAACATCACCTCGGCCTCGGGGCTGATGACGTCGCGGTCGGGCAGGCGCAGCGTGCCGCCGGGAATGACAATCCGGTTGCCGGTATTGTTGCCCAGCGCCATGGCGGCATTCATGTTGTTGGTAATCACCGTCAGGTGGCGATGGTCGGCCAGATTGAGCGCGACCAGTTCCAGCGTGCTGCCAATCCCGATCAGGATCGACGCCCCGTCTGGGATCAGGCTTGCGACATGCAGGGATATGGCATGTTTGGCGGCGATATTGGTGACCTGGCGGCTGTCATAGGACAGGTTCATGCCCGGCTCACCGGCATATTCGACGCCGCCATGGCGACGGCGCACCAGATTGGCGTCACTTAACATATTGACGTCGCGCCGCACGGTTTGCGGCGTAACGTCAAAATGCTCGGCCAGCTTGTCGATGGAGACAAAGCTGTCACGGCGCAGGATATCGATGATGTCGCGTTGTCGCGCAGAAATATTCATTTGATCGTTCAATTTGTTGTTTTGAACATTGAAGCGATCATACGCGGCTTCGTTGTCACTAAGATTTCAGAAGCATGACATTCATATGAATATTCCGACGGCGGCGAACGGCCCGGAAAACAAAGGATTTTTACGTGATGCTCAAACGAACATCGAACGCAACCCTATCCGTGCAGGACGGGGCTGTAACAAAAAACGCCGCCCGATCTTGATCGGACGGCGTCTTGAAAGGTGAGTATCGCGTCAGGCGTTGATCAGAACAGTTTTTCACGCGGATCAAAGCGCGGGGCGGGCTCGGCCGCAAGCTGTTCGAACACTTCATCAAGGGTATCGGCGACCGTATACAGGTTCTTGTGGCTTGGGCGGGCAAAGCCGTCCTCGATGATGCCATCAATCATGTCAAAGCACTTGTCCCAATAGCCCAGCGCATTGAGGAACACCATCGGCTTGTCATGAATGCCAAGCTGGCGCAGGGTCATGGCCTCAAATGCCTCATCGAGACTGCCCAGGCCACCGGCAAGGGTGACGAAGGCATCGGATCGTTTGAACATCTCGACCTTGCGTTCATGCATGGATTTGCAAACGATCAGTTCGGACAAGCCGGTATGGCCGACTTCGATATCATCGAGATGGGCCGGAATGATGCCAACCACCGTTCCGCCATTTTGCATGACGCCATCTGCCACGGCCCCCATCAGACCGATGCGCCCCCCGCCATAGACCAGCGTGATATCGCGTTCGGCCATCATCTTGCCAAAGGCGATGGCATTTTCCATGTGTCGCGGATCCTTGCCGTCTGAAGCACCGCAAAAGACACAGATTGATTTTACTTTTGTCATGGCGACCTGCCTTGTGTTTCTTGTTTCGCAGGTAGCGGGACGGCGCAAGTGGCTTGCGCATCATCCCGTACGGAAAGCGACCATAACCGATCAAATCGCATCTGTGGCAGTAATTTCCGCATGGCAGCATCTGAAATTTAAGTGACATGCCCGTGCCCTGATTTGCCGGTGCCCTGATTTGATCGTCTTTGGCCGTAATCTTGCCAACAGGTCATGGCAAAGATGATCAAGGCTTGGAAACCCGCAGATCGCGCGCTTTTTGTCGCAGGGTTAACAAGTTCTGAACCTGATTGTGGGATGGGTAGATCTCGCACTGTATTCAGCGTAACCATAAAAAGAAGGCAGGACCGCCCAACGTGTTTGTCGACAGTCCATTCATTCTCGCCATTGTGATATCGGGCATTATTGCCGCCGTTCTGATGCTGGCCTTGTGGCTGGGGCTGGAACGCGCGATTGCGCGCCGTCTTGTCTTGGGCGCCGTCATTCCGGCGGTTGCCGTGGCGGTGCCAGCGGCCATCGGATTGCCCGAAACCGCACGCGGCGGTGTGGGGGCAGCACTTTTGATGCTTGTGCTTGGGGGTGTTTGCGGCGCGATTATGGATTTTTCGCGCCTGTCAGAACGCATATCGCTGGGCGTTGCCGGGGTGATCTTGTTGCTGGGCGCCTGGCTGGTGCTGGCAGCCCCGATCAGTGGGCTTTCATACCATCCCGGTGCGATCCAGATCATCGCCTGGCTGGCGTTTTTGAGTGTTGGTGGCTGCTTCCTGTGGGTAACGCGCCCGGATTTCTCCGAAGATGACGATGACACCGCCAAACCAACCAAGGGCAAAAAGACCAAAACCGCCAAGGCCAAAGCAAGCAAGGCGGATGCGGCCGTGGATATTGTTGCCTTGGCCAAGCCGGGGCCGGTGGCGGTTCTGATGACCTTGGCCCTGGGGCAGGGGATTATCGTTTATCAGTTCGGGTTAACTGATTTTGTTGTCTTGCAGGCCGCCCTGACGGTGGCGTTGATCGTGGCCCTGATTTCGGAAAAGGCTGCACCACAATACCGTGTGGCGGTCTGGCTTGGCGTGGTCGGGGCGCTGATGGCAGGGGCTGCCAGTGCGATGATCATTGTGCCAGCATCCTGCCTTGCCTTTGCGGTGTTGCTGCTGGTGGTGTCGGGGCGTCAGGCATCGGTTCGTCTGGCTGCGCATTTGCCGGGGGATAATCCAGCGCAGGCGGTGCTGTTGGGCAGTGTGATCAAGGTCGGTGTGCTTGCTTTGCCGCTGATCATGGCCGCCCTTGTTGCCTATGTCGGGGCCGAAATGGCGGCCAGAGCCGTTTGAGGCGAAGGTTGACTTGGGGCGAGTAGACTGATTCTCTTCATCTTTGCCTAACGGTTGCGCGGTATCGTTTGTTCGTTACGTTATGGAAACTGCGCGCTGAAAGTAGTACAAGTTTCTAATTAACGTGCTCGGACGGGTTGTTTGAGGGGAATATGGCAAACAATTTCAATGTCTTGAGTGGAAGTCGAATAACCATAAACATCGTTCAAGGATATTTCCGGTGAAGCGACCCTATATCCTCGTCATAGTCGGCGTTGTACTGATCATTGCAGCAATTGCGCTGAATTACATGCTGACCAAAAGTGCGGACGAAGAAACCGCACCGGCAGTAACCCAGGCGCCTGCAGTTACCACTGAAACGACGCCAAGCGAACCGGCATCCGAGCCGGACACCGCAGCGCCCGAAATTTCCAATCCAAGCTTTGATGTCGTGCGCATCGGTCCGGACGGCAATGCCGTTATCGCCGGTCGTGCCGAACCGAACAGCACGGTTCGTATCCGCGAAGGCGATGAGGTGATTGGCGAAGCCACAGCCGACGAACGCGGCGAATGGGTCGTTCTGCCAAGCAAGCCACTGGCAAGCGGTGATCGCGAATTGTCGCTTGAGGCCGAAGACGAAACCGGCAATGTCGCCAAGGCCGAAGACAAGATCGTTGTTCTGATCCCCGAGGAAGAAGCACCGGCCGCCGCGACGGAAACGGAAGCCGCAACCACGGATGCGCCGACCGAAACCGCCGAGGCAGACCAAGGCGAAGCCGCACCGTCTGACGAACCGGCAGAAGAAGAGCAGCCGATCATCGCGCTTAAGGTCCCGGCCGAAGGCGAAGGTGCGGCAACCGTCATGCAGGGCCCGGCACCAGAGGCTGCATCTGCCACGGAAAAAACCGAAACACCGGATGCAAATCTGCCACGTCTGTCGATTGATATCGTCGATTACGACACCGAAGGCCGCGTTGCGATGTCGGGCAAAGCGGATCTTGATCACACGGTTCGGATCTATCTTGATAATAAGCATGTCGGCACCGCACCGGCCGATGAAAACGGCAATTGGGCGCTGACCATTGGTGAGCCGATTGAGCCGGGCAATTACACCATGCGCGCCGATCAGCTTGATAGTTCAGGGAACGTGACCGCACGTGTTGAAATTCCGTTTGAGCGGGCACGACCAGAACAAATTCTGGAGCCGGGGTCACGCTATGTCGTTCAGCCGGGCAACAGCCTGTGGCGCATTGCGCGCCGCACCTATGGCGAGGGCCTGAAATACTGGGTGATCTATCATCAGAATCGCAACCAGATCCGTGATCCTGATCTGATTTATCCGGGGCAGATTTTTGCACTGCCGAACGAAGAAATTCAGCAATAAGCATCACTTTTCTTTGCGAGGGGCAAAGCACATGGTAAGTGTGTTTTGCTCCTTTTACGTATGAAACCAAGTTTGGGGCCAAACAGTTTGACGCGGGTTGCGTTGCCCTTTGTCATCACTAGATGCTAGGTAAGCGCCCGCACGGTACCAAGGGTACCGAATTGATATGCCCAACCATGGCAACCAGGGAATTAAGACTTTGAAATCCGTTCTTGTGCCGATCAATCCGGAAGGCTGGAAATTCGTTGCAATCTTCGCAGCGATCACTGTGGGCTTGTTCCTGATTGCGGAACCGCTGGGCTGGATCGGCGTGATCCTGACACTTTGGTGCGCGTATTTCTTCCGCGACCCGGATCGTATTACGCCCACCGATGAAAATCTGGTGATTTCCCCGGCAGACGGCCGTGTTTGCATGATTTCGCAGGCGCCGCTGCCCAAGGAACTCGAACTTGATGACAAGACCCCGCGCACGCGTGTGTCGATCTTCATGAATGTGTTCAACGTCCATGTGAACCGCTGCCCGGTCAATGGCGAGATCATTGGCGAGGCCTATGTGCCTGGCAAGTTCGTCAATGCCGAACTCGACAAGGCATCGGAAAACAACGAACGCCAGATCCTTCTGGTGCGTGACAAGGAAGGCCGTGAGTTTGGTGTTGTCCAGATCGCCGGTCTGGTTGCGCGCCGTATCCTGTGTGATGTCGGCACCGGCTCGATCCTTAAGGCGGGCGAGCGTTTTGGTCTGATCCGCTTTGGCTCGCGCGTGGATGTCTATCTGCCCGAAGGTGTCTCGCCCAACGTGATTGTCGGGCAAACGACGATTGCCGGTGAAACCGTTCTTGCTGATGTCTCAGTCAAGGATAAGGACGCCGCAGTCGGGGAGATCCGATAATGGCAGGCGGCATCGAACCCGTTCGTCGTCCCCGTCGCTTCAAGGCGCTGTCGCTGACCCGGCTGGTGCCGAACGTTGCGACGATCATGGGGATGTGTGCTGGTCTGACCTCGATCCGCTTTGCGATGCAGGATCGTTGGGAAGCCGCCGTTGCCGCCATTCTGATTGCAGGGATTATTGATGGCCTTGATGGTCGCCTTGCCCGCATGCTCAATGCATCCAGCCGCTTTGGCGGCGAACTCGACAGCCTGTCGGACTTTGTCTGCTTTGGCGTTGCCCCGGCGATGATGCTGTATTTCTGGTCGCTGCATGAGTTCGGTGGCATTGGCTGGGCCTTGTCGCTTCTGTTTGCGGTCTGCATGATGCTGCGTCTTGCACGCTTCAATACCCAGATGCTGGGCGAGCCTGAACTGCCGACATGGGCCTACCGGTTCTTTACCGGGGTTCCGGCACCGGCGGCTGCCGCCCTTGCCATGTGGCCGATTGTTCTGACCTTCCAGTTTGGCGAAGGCATTTTTGACAGCCCGTATATCGTTGCACCCTATGGTGTGATTATCGCGTGCCTGATGGTGTCGCGTCTGCCGACCTTTAGCTTCAAGAAGGTCAAGGTACCGCGCGCCTGGGTCTTGCCCCTGATGCTGGCATTTGGGGCGTCGGTGGCGTTTCTGGTGTCCTCGCCGTGGCTGACCCTTTCGGCCATTGCCGCGATCTATTTTATCACCATGCCGCTGTCATATCGGTCGTATCGCCGTATGGGGGTCGAAAACCAGCAGCGTCAGGACAAGGAAGATGAAGAAGATGATGATGGTGAACCCGATGACGATCCCGACGAGGGACTAAATCGCGTCCATCAGAACTGATCATCAGATCACATTAAAAGCCGGCAGAGTTGCCGGCTTTTTTTGTGTTCATTGTGCCGCGGACGGGCTGTATTCCAGCCGGGTTTCGAAATGTTCGGAATGGATAAATTGGTCGCGCGCAGCGTTGAACCATTCACGGTCATTGGGGCTGAGCCACTGGGCATAATACTCTGTCCAGGGCATGGTGGGGTTTTGATCTATGATGGCATTGATCTCGGCAACGGCCTTTTTGCCAAGCGACGTTTTCGCACAGCCAATCGTGGCTTCCAGCAGGGTTGTGTTTCCGGCGATCGGCAGCGCCTTGATCTCCAGATCAGGTGTTTTCTGCCGGCGGTAATATTCGGCTTCTGACGGGAAATACAGTGTCCAGTCGATCCGGTCGAGTGCAAGCATGCGCAGGAACTTGGTGTCATCAGCAACCTGCATGACCTGCTTTGCATTCCGGTAGCGGTTCAGGTGCTCATCGACATGAGTGCCATAGGCGCGACCAAGGCGGACAGCTGTCGAAAGTTTTTCGTCTGCCAGAAGCGCATCAAGCTCAACATGGCCTTCCGCATTAAGGTACGGGGCAAAGCGGTCTTCGTCAGACGCCTGAATGACTACCGAAATTGGCAGATGCAGCAGAACTGTCTTGGCAAAGGTGATGTAGTTGCGCCGCTCAGGGGTGGGGATCAGTGTTGTCGAACACCGCAGGGCGCCTTCGCCGTTTTTCATTTCGGCCAGAAGGCGGGCAAGCGGCACATGAAGGACGCTGTGATCATATTGCGGCAACTGGGCGGCGAACCAGTTCTGGGTATCCGCCGCATAGCCACTAAGTGTTTCACCCTCGGTGATGAAAGCGGGGGCAAAGGCCGGAACCGTCCAGATAAAGGATTGATCTTCTTTAGTGTTCTGAGCCGTTGCATATTCGGGCGTCAGCAACGCGAGCGCGCTTATGGCGCAGGCAATTGCAAATGCCTTTGATCGTGCCTTATGCCAATAAGCCCTTGCCATGCATAACCTTTGCTTGCGCCAGAAAACAGTTCCCAAGAATGCGTTTAAGATACTTCCAGAATTCTTAGGAAAGAGTGTATTTCAGGCCGTTTTCACGCGATCGTCGAATTTTAAATGCATATAGTTATAATGTTTGAATGTGCAACGCGCCGCCAATCTTGACGGCCTGAAATATGGTTGGGAATGGGCCTAAAAAGGAACCGGCCCCCGGGGAAGGGGGCCGGTGTAACCGCGCGGCGGGGTCGGGGGAAAAGGTCGCGCGGCTATGGGGTTAGCTGGTCTGATCGTGCCCGGTTTTTGACAGGGGCGATCCAAACGTCTTTGCGATCCGTGGTTTGACCTTTTGCATCAGCCCGCCCAGCTTGTGGCGCGCCATCAGCGCACAGGGTGTAAAGACCAGGGTCAGAACCGTCGCAAAGGCCAGACCAAAAGCGATGGAGGTTGAAAGCTGTACCCACCATTGGGTGGAGGGTGCCCCAACCGAAACATCACGCGCGGCAAAGTCGATATTGACCTGCAAGACCATCGGCACCAGACCCAGAATGGTCGTCACCGTGGTCAGCATCACCGGGCGCAAGCGTTGTGCGCCGGTTTGCAGAATGGCCGATTCAATACTGCTTGCCGTGTGTTTGAGCCGGTCAAACGTATCGATCAGAACGATGTTGTTGTTCACGACAATCCCGGCCAGTGCGACGATCCCGATGCCGTTCATGACAATCGAAAACGCCTGCCCGGTCAGCATCAGACCCAGGAACACACCCGCCGTCGACATGATGATGGCGATCATGATCAGAAGTGAGCTTGAGATGCTGTTAAACTGGGTGACCAGAATGATGAACATGATGAAGAGTGCGACCGAAAAGGCGTTTTGCAGGAATTCGGCTGACTTTTTCTGTTCTTCGTCCTGGCCCTTGAATTCGACCGAAACGCGCGGATCGATCTCAAGGCGGCTCATCCAGTTTTTGACCTCACCAAGTTTGGTGTCTACCAGCACGCCTTCCTGCACATCGGCCTTTACCGTCAGGGCGCGACGGCTGTCAACGCGGCTGAGTGTACCGGTTTTGGGTTTCGGGGTGCGCTTGATGAAGTTCGCAAGCGGGACCAACCCCTTGTCGGTAACGATCTTGAGGTTTTGCAGCTCCTCGAGCGAACGATAGGTGGCCGGATAGCGGCCGACAATATCGATCTCCTCGGTCGAATCATCCGGGCGATAGGTCGAGAAATTGATGCCGTTGGTCACCAGTTTGACGACATTGCCAATCTGGGTGATGTCGGCCCCGAATTTCAGCGCCTGCGCACGGTCCACGCTATATTCCCAATCAATGCCCGGGGGCGATTTGCCGTCTTCGAAGTTGTAAAGACCGCCCATTTCCTGCAAACCGGTCATCAACATGGTTGCCGTTTCATCCAGCAATTCCGGATAGAAGGACCGCAACTGGATCTGGATATCCTTGCCCTGCGGCGGGCCGGCTTCCTGGGCGCGCACTTCGACCTGAATACCTGCAAGATCTGCGGTTTCCGCCAGAATGCGTTTTTCGATCTCGCTTGCTGTCGGACGGGACTGCCAATCGGCATATTCAAGCTGAACCACGCCAATCACGTCTTCGGGGGCCTCGTTGCCGCCGGCACCATCGCCGGACCGGGCATAGACGGTATCAAACCAGTTCTCGCCTTCGTGATGGGTATCAAGGGCAAGAATTCGGTTCTCAACTTCGCGGAGCAGCGTGTCCTGCTGATAATAGGACATGTTGCCACGTGCACGGACCTGAACCACGGCGACTTCCGGTTCAACCGACGGGAAGAATTCAACACCCTTGCCCAGTTGCCCGAACGCCGCCCAGACCGAAATCAGCACGACAAAGGCCATTGGCACGATCAGCCAATAGAACCGCAAGCAGCCCTTAAGCATCCGGACATAAACCCCGGTACCACCTTTGACCTTTTCGATGTCATCGCCATGATCGGCGGCAATGGCCTCCAAGCTTTCGTTGTTCTGGCTGCCCGGTTTGCCAAACCATGCGCCGACGGTCGGGACAAAGATCAACGCCATGGCAAGCGACGCGGTCAGGGTAAACAGCACCGTGATCGGCAGGAACTTCATGAACTCGCCAACCACATCGGGCCAGAAGGCCAGCGGCAGGAAGGCGGCAAGTGTTGTTGCGGTAGAGGCAATGATCGGAAGCGCCATGCGCTTGGCCGCCAGTGGATAGGCCTTTTTGCGGTGCAGGCCTTCGATCATTTTGCGGTCGGCATATTCGGTCACCACAATCGCGCCATCAACCAGCATCCCGACTGCGAGAATAAGGCTAAACAAGACGACGATATTGACCGTCATCCCCAATCCCCAAAGTACAAGGATTGCGGTCAGGAACGATCCTGGAATGGCAAGACCGACCAAAAGGCCCGAGCGCCAACCCAGTGACCAGATCACCACAACCATTACCAGCAGGATCGCCAGGATCACGCTGTTTTGCAGATCGGTCAGCATGGTGCGGATGTCAGATGACTTGTCCTGCGAATAGCTGATGGTCAGGTTGGGCGGGAAGGCTTTTTGGGCTTCTGCCGTGGTGGCCTTGATGGCATCGATGACTTCGATGATGTTTTCGCCGACACGTTTGGAAACCTCGATCGCAATGGCGGGTTCACCATTCAGGCGGGCAAAGCTTTCAGCATCCTTGAAGGTCCGGCGGACATCACCGATATCGCGGAACCGGATGACGGAATCCCCATCGACCAGAAGCGGCATATCAAGAATGTCATTCACGCTTTCAAAAAGGCCGGGCACCTTGATGTTGAAGCGGCCACTGCCGGTATCAACCGCACCAGCGGCCACCAGCGCGTTGGAACTGCGCACCAGGTTGACGATATCAACACCATTAAGGCGATAGGCCTCGATTTTCATCGGATCAATGATGAATTCGACCAGTTCTTCACGTTCGCCGGCCAGATTGGCTTCCAAAACTGCCGGCAGGCCTTCAATCGCATCTTTCAGGTCACGCGCCATGCGCAGCAATGCGCGTTCGGGCACATCGCCCGACAGGGTGACGACCAGAACCGGAAACAGCGACAGATTGACCTCGTGAACTTCGGGGTCATCGGTATCATCTGGCAGTTCGGACTTGGCGATATCAACCCGTTCGCGGACATCGGCCAGCGCTTCGTCAATCTCGACATCGGAATAGAATTCAAGGGTAACCGACGCCCCGTCCTGATAGGCTTGGGACGTCATTTCCTTGACGCCCTCGATCGAACGGAGTTCCTGTTCCATCGGGCGCAAAAGAAGACGTTCGGCATCTTCGGGCGAGACGCCGTCATGATGCATGGTGACATAAAGAACCGGGATCTGGACATCCGGGTCGGCTTCCTTGGGGATGGTGTTATACCCAACCCAACCCGTCGCCAGCAGCAAAATCAGAACCAGAATGACGGTGCGCGAACGATTAAGCGCGTGATCAATCAGGGACATTTTTCATCTCCTCATGATACGCGCTATTGCGCGGTTTTTTCCGAAAGGGTGGTGGCGCTGTCTTCCGCTTCGGGAACAGCACCCGGGACATCACCATCATCCATGATCGGCAGGCCGTCCTTGTCTGTGTCAAGGTGAACGACCTTTACAGTAGCTCCTTCCTTGACCCAGTCATGGCCAACCACGATCAACTCAAATTCTTCGGGCAGGCCGCCGATCCAGATGCGCTCACGATTGCCGCCCTGAAGTTCGACGGGCAGGAAGTCGACCTTGTTGTCATCAACGACCGCACGCACCCCAAGCTCGCCCTCGTCATTCAGGGTGAGAACCGAGGACGTCACTTTATGAGCCCGTTTGGTGCCAATCGGAATTTCAAGCTCTGCCGTCATGCCATCGGGAATGCGCAGATCGGCATTATCAATCTCGACCTCGACCCGGAAGGTGCGGGTATCGTTATCGGAAACGCGCGCGGTATAGCGCACAATGCCGTCATGGGTGCTGCCATCAAACAATTTCACACTGGCAAGCTGGCCAAGATCAATCGCGCGAATGGAATGTTCGGGGACCTGCGCCACGACCAGCATCGGATCGCCCTGGATAAGCGTTGCGACCGGATCGCCGATGGATAAAAGGTCACCGATCTCGGCCGGGCGTTCTTCAACAATGCCGTCAAACGGGGCGCGGATTTCGGTATTGCCCAGTTCGGTGCGCGCAATGGTCAGGTTGGCGCGCGCCTCTTCAAGCAGGGCAAGCGCCTCGGCAACGCCGGTTTTGGAGCGGTAATTCTTTTCAGCAAGGCTTTCGGCGGCTGTATGTTCCAGTTCGCGCTGCGCAACAAGGGCGCGCGCCTTGGCAACACTGGCCTGACGGTCACCGACGTCAAGGCGGGCGATCAGATCGCCTTTCTGGATCGGCTGGCCTTTTACCGCGCCGATTTCAATGACGCGGGCTTCGGTTTCCGCACGGATATCAACAGAAATGACGGCTTCGGTACGTCCGGTGATGCGCAAGTGATCGACATGGTCAACCGCGTGACTGGTAATCGTACGCACGCTGGCCAATGGTTTGGGCGCATTGCTTTCGGCAGTCGCGCTGTCAGACGCGGTCTGATCGGTCGTTTCATCGGCCGTCAAATAGGAGCTGCCGATCCATATAACGGTCCCAACGACCAGTAGAATGGCGATCAGGCGTGAAGCGTTCATTGTTCTGTTCCCTCAAATATTCCGTTGCCGGAATGCGTCAGTGGCTCTCTGTTGGGCACGTCGGACGTTTTATGGTTCCAGGCGTTGCAGTCTTGTGTACTGCTTATGGTAAGCAGGCTCAGGTCTTGTTGGCCTTGCGATTTCGTAATTCATCGAGCAGGCCCTGCTTGTTTTCGCGAATAAACTTCAAGGTCGCATTGCACATTGCCTGCCCCAGTCCGGCAACAAAGCAGCATCCCGGTTTGGGCGTGCCGTCCTCGTCCCGGTCGTGGGAAGTTTGCGGGGCCGGTTTGTCGGTGTTTTCAGGATCGATCTGCTGGCTCATCAATTGATGGCGGGCGGCAAATTCATCGATCAGGGCCTCGGTCAGCTCAATCGGCATTTCCTCGGCAAAGGTCAGCATGAACAGAATGTCGGACCGGTAGCGATCTTCACCCGGACGCGTCTGCAAAAGGGTGCGCAGGAATGAACGGCGGCCTTCTTGCGTCAGTTGATAGATCTTCTTGTCCGGTTTGTTTTCCTGTTCATGTTCAACAAACGTGACCAACCCATCCTGGGTCAGCTTGGTCAGCGCCGGATAGATCGAACCAAGGGACGCGATCTGAAAATGGCTGAAGGTGCCATCTTCAAACATCTTGCGGATTTCATATCCTGTTGCCTCGCCGCCCATCAGGGCCCCCAGACATAATGTACGTACGTCCATCTTCTGATCTGTATCCTTGTTGCTTCCCCCGGATCGAATGTACCCTGGCGGGGGAAGGTGCCACGGTGACTGTATCAATCCGATATATATCGGACTATCATATATCAATTCGATATAGTCAAGCGACTATGATGGAACTTTTTATGACAGCCTTTCAATCTGGACGACCGACACATGGATGGTGTTACATCGTGGTCAATGATTTTGATCCGGTGCCGGACAGTCGATGGTCAGATTGGCAAACTGGACCGTTTGCGGCGTCCGCCTGTGCATAATCGGACGCCGATAGTGTCCGATTGTGTCTATTGAAACGATATAGTTGGTTTGACCCGGACAGGGTGTGGCCGACATAAAAGGATCGACAAATTCAGGAGCATGCCGGAATGACCGGTTGGACGGATTATGTAAGTACGGTGGTGGCGGCTGTCGGGTTGGTGCAGGCGGTGTTTTTATGTCTGATCTTGCGATCAGAAGGTGCGCGCGCCTTTGGGGCCAACCGTTGGATGATGCTGTTTATTGCTGCCGTCGCGCTCAATCTGATTGAAGATGTCGCCGAACAGTTGATGGCAGCCGATATGGGCGGGTTCCTTAATCTGTTCTTCGGGCCGGTCAATTTTGTCATCGCACCGGCGATCTATCTTTATTTCCGCGAGATTTCCGGCAACCCGTCCCGCCGCCCATGGGGGCATTTTATTTTGCCGCTGGTGGTGCTTAACCTGATTGCCTGGGTTGTCACCCATAATGGCGGTGCGACTGTGTGGGCGGGGCAATATACGACCGGGGAACTGGTTGATGCCTTTTGTTGGATCGCGATCTTTATCCGGATCTCGATCTACCTTGTTCTGTTGTGGCGGGTGGCGTGCCGGTATTTGCACAAAACCCAGGAACAGCTCGGCGCCGACCGCAAGGCCATGCAACGCTGGATCGCGGTGGTTCTGGGTGGTCTGACCTTTGTGTTTATTACGGTCGCGGTTGGCAAAATCGTCGGGCTTTATCTGCCCGAGAACACCGAAATGTTTGGCACCGAGGTCGCCTTTGCGCTGGTGCTGTTTGCCATGAGTTATGAAATTGCCACCCAACCGGCTTTGTTCGTCATGGCCGACTGGCCATCAGATGATGCGTCGGATGATGGAGATGATCGCAGCAGCGGTGAGACCCTTGAGGTATCCGAGCAACCGGCGACAGTATCCGTCGCGAGTGCGTCGGAAAAAGCACCGATCATAACTGATGTCTCAAATGATGGAAGCGCACCGCGCCCCTTGCTTGATCAGGATGGCGTGACGCGGGCCTTGGCCCGGTTGGACGATATTCAGGCGCGTGGGGATATCCTGCTAGACCCGCTTGTCTCCTTGCCAAAGCTAGCGCGTGCAGTCGGCATTACCGCCAATCAGCTATCCTATGTGCTCAACCACCATGTCGGCAAAAGCTTCTTTGATTTCGTCAATGCCGCGCGGGTGGCGGAAGCACGGTCTGTGCTGGTGTTGGAGCCCGATCGCACCATCCTTGATATTGCGCTCAGTGTTGGTTTTAACTCCAAATCGACCTTTAACTTGGCGTTTAAGAAAATCACCGGCGAAACGCCAAGTGCCGTCCGTGACGCCGCGCGGCAGGCGGTTGCCAAACCCGAAACCCTGTCCGAGGCCGCAACACAAAGTCCGGATCAACAGCATTGGACGCCAAAGGCCGGGTGATTACCCATCATGAGGCCCTCTTAACCCGAGGGGGCCTCCATGCATCACGATCAGCCGTTTTCGACCGACCCGACCCAAGACATCGCAAGTACCAGCCCGTCAGCAGATGATTTACAGATCATCCAGCGCCGTCGCAAACGCACGCTTCGCATTGGGGGTGTTGTGCTGCTGGCATTGGTGTGTTTTGCCCGTGCGGGGTTTGATCGCAGTTCTGCATGGCATGACAGCATCGAGGCCATCGGGATCCTTGCGATCATGCTGTGTATCTTCGGGCGGGGGTGGTGCGCGCTTTATATTGGCGGACGCAAAAAGACGTCGCTGGTCACACTTGGCCCATATTCCATCAGTCGCAATCCGCTGTATGTCTTTAGCTTCATTGGCGCTTTCGGGGTCGGGGCGCAGACGGGCAGTCTGGTGATTGCGGGGCTGTTTGCCCTTGGTTGCTGGTTGGTGTTTCGCGGCGTGGTGGCCCATGAAGAAGCCATGCTGACTGAGCGGTTTCAGGCGTCCTTTGCAGACTATTGCCAATCCGTTCCGCGATTTGGTCCCAACCTGATGAAATGGCAAGATACGGAAACCATCATGGTTAAGCCCGATCTGTTCCTTGTAACCTTACGCGATGCTTGCTGGTTTCTGATTGCCGCCCCGGTGTTTGAGGGCATCAAGATATTGCAGGAACAGGGATGGCTGATCCCCCTGATCTGGTTGCCATAAGGCGCAGATGGCATGGCGTCAGGCAGCATCAGGCAGCGTCATTGGTTGGCGTACCGCCCAGCGATTTGATCATCCGTTCGCGTTCTTCTTCGCGCAGCGGATCGGAATCAAGTGCCAGTGCGGCTTCAAGGACCTGTGGGTCCACTTTCAGGATATCATTCCCGTCTGTTTGATCCTCCTTCGCCCATAAATGGATATGGCATTCCAGCTTTATGTAGCTGCGGGTCGCCGCATCAGGATCAAGCTTTTCATGGGTGTCGACTTCATATTCGCCAGGCGACAGCAATCCCGGATGACTGGGCAGGTGGAACGGATGAAAGAACGTCACCGTACGATGGGTTGTGCGGGTTATGCTCATGATCATGGCTCCTTCGAGCATCCGGAAGATGACCGCCGACGGTGCTGATCTGGTTTTTGTTGTGAATATGCACCTATCGGGGGCGAGATCGGGCGGAAACATCCGGCCTGATTTCTTCCGGCAGGTTAATTTGGCGCTTTTCCCAGTGGGTATGCTCAGTCCCAAGAGAGCCGTTTACGGCAATGTCCCAAAGCGCCATCTGGCCCGACACCAGGAAAACAGGTGCCGGTTACGTATATTTTATATGGTGTTAGAAATCAAAAAGCGCAACTTTTCAGCATGTTTCAGCGCTTTTCGGATCGCTCAGACCCCGCGCAGATTGCCCCAGACATGGACATGCCATTGCGGTAAAACGCGGACATCAAACCATTTGCGCCGGGCGACTTCATCGACCAGCCAGCGATAGCGTTCCGTCAGGCCATCGGTATCCACCCCGTCTGCGCCATCCGGGTGGGGCTCCGCAGGGGTTGTATTGACCGGCTGTAAACAGACCGGAATGCCAATGTGAAGGTTCCTCACATAATCGGCAAACAGCAGGTCTGCTTCGTCACGGACCGGGAATTTCAGGGTGATTGCCGGGCCGTTCAGCATACCATTGGCTTGCGCGGCATGAATACAGGCCGCAAGCGCGTCCTTATCAAAGCTGGTCGAGGCGCTTGGCGGTTTGGGGCTGATCGTCAGGAAATTGAGATCGGCAAACCAGTCCTTGGCGATGCTGCCCTGGGTTTCAATCGCGAATGTGAATCCTTCTGCCTTGCCCAAGGCAATTAGCTCACCCAATGGCTGGATTGCCGGATTGCCGCCCGAAAGCGTGATCAGGATCGGCTTGCCGCCAGACAGCTTTTTGACCGCGTCCAACACCTCGGTCGCAGACATCGGTTTCCAGTCGGTACGAAAGGCCGGATCAACGGCATAAAGCGTGTCGCACCACGAACAGCGGAAATCACAGCCGCCCGTGCGGACAAACACGGTGGGCATGCCGATCAGCGCCCCTTCGCCCTGAACGGTCGGACCAAAGATTTCCGAAATGCGGATTTTACCGCGCGTCTCGGAAAGCTCTGCGAGGTTGGGGTCGTGCACTGTCATGGACGATATTCCGCCCAGGTTTTCGGCGTTTCGGAAACCCGCACGGCTGAGACTTCCGGCCAGCGATCATGCGCCCAGTCATAGAAAAACAGGGCCAGACGTTCTGCCGTCGGATGGTCGTGACCGAGAACCTCATTCAAGTGCCGGTGATCAAATTCGTCATCGATCAGACGTTTGAGCGGGCCAAGTTCGCGGTAATCCCGCACAAAGCCGCGTTCATCAAGGTTGGCACCCTTAAGCTCCACCTCGACGATATAGTTATGGCCATGCAGGCGGGCGCACGGGTGGTCTTCAACAAGGCCACTCAGCTGGTGGCTGGCGGAAAAGGCGAATTGTTTGGTGATGGTGAACATCTGTTTTCTTTCGGTGTCGTCCATTTGTCGGCCATGCGTATGCGGATCGAGGTCCCCGTACCTGCCTTCGTGTTTTATTTCGGATGATTGGTTGTATGGTGATGGCGTAGTGAGAGGTATGACTTATCTCAAGGAGCGGGCTGTATCATGGACTTAAAGCTGCATGCTAATGCCACCACAACACCGCGGACACGAGCCTATATTCAAGCAAGCAGTGCTTCCATTGCTGAGCTGGCCCTGGAACTTGGCGTAAGCGAGACCACCGTCCGGCGATGGAAAGGACGTGCCGATGTTCATGACCTCTCGCATCGGCCAAAGCGCATCCAGACACACTTCACCGCCTGCGAGGAAGAAATCGCTGTTGAATTACGGTCCCTGATAGGCCTCTCCATCGACGATATTCTGGAGGTCATGCGTCGCTGTGTGCGGGCCGATATCTCACGTTCGTCTCTGCATCGCTGCCTTAAGCGCCATGGTATCTCTGGCAAGCCTGCTGTCCCTAAACAGGCTTCTCAGATTTTCGAGCCTGTGGCATTCGGCTATGTTCATGTCGACCTCAAGCATCTCACCCGGATCGGCGGAAAAACAGCCTACGTTTTTGTTGCCATCGAGAGGGTGACAAGTTTTGTTCATGTAGAGATCGTTCAGAAACGAAATGCTGAAACCATTGCTGTCTGCTTCGAGCATTTTCTGGAAGCCTTTAGCTATCCTGTTCACACCGTATTGACCGATAACGGTTCGGAATTCACCGACAGGTTTGGTGGTGCCTACTGGACAACCCGCACCAAAGGAACCGGGCAGCATGCTTTCGACAAAGTCTGTGCCGCACACGGCATCAAGCACAAGCTGACGCGGCCCTATCGACCACAAACAAATGGCAAAGTCGAGCGCTTCAACCGTCGCCTCGGCGAAGCCCTCTCAAACGCTCCTGCAAACGGAAAAAATGCAGGACGAAATCGTTTCGAAACTCACGCCGAGCGCAACGACTTTATAAAAACCTTCATCGACAATTATAACAGAACAAGATTGCGATCCCTTGGGTACAAGGCACCTCTTGAGGCACTTGCCAATCTCTCGGGACACAACACCTTCGCGGGCACAGGCTCTTCGCGGGGATGGCGCAGCCAAATCATGCGGTCTTGCCGCCGACCCCTCATGCCCGCGCAGGCGGGCATCCATGGTGCAGAAAATGGAAAGTGTTACTCCGCGGCGCTGGTGGCGCTTGTTTCGTGATCGGCAAGCTGGCGCGCGCGATGATCTGCACGGGCCTGTTTCCAGTAATCACGATCCTGATAAACCGTCGGGTCCTTGACCCGGGCGAGTTCAAGTGCCTCGCGCCGTTCAACGCAGGTACCACAGCGCCCACAATGGGTGTCTTCGCCTTTGTAACAGGACCAGGTCAGGTCAACCGGCACACCAAGACGCCCGGCTTCAAGCGCGATGTCGGCCTTGGAGATATTGACAAACGGCGTATAGAGTTTGACGTCCTTGACCCCTTCAAGCGCGTGGTCCTGCATCGCCTGAAAGGCGTTGATGAAATCGGGACGGCAATCGGGATAGATGAAATGATCCCCGCCATGCACAGCGGCGGCCACCGCATCGGCCCCGGCACTGGCCGCCGCGCCAAAGGCAACAGCGAGCATGATGGCATTGCGGTTGGGCACCACGGTAATGCGCATGGTTTCTTCGGCGTAATGGCCATCGGGCACATCGATATCATCACTGGTCAGCGACGATCCGCCCAGAAGGGCGCCCACCGGGGTCAGATCCACGATGTGATGTTTCACACCAAGATCGCGCGCGGTGCGGGCGGCGAAATCGAGTTCCTTTTTATGGCGCTGGCCATAATCAAACGAAATCAGGGAATGCAGGTTGTGCTCGGCCGCGACCTTATAGGCCAGCGTGACGGAATCCAGCCCGCCAGAGCAGACGACAATCGTCTTCATAATGATATGTCTTTCGTGTTTTTAACCTGGTGCTACGACAGGGGAAGGAACATCCTTCCAAGGGGGCGCGGTGTGCCATGATGCGGCGCCAAGCGCAAGCAAAAATGCACGCATGCGGCCATGCGTGGGGCGCAGGAATGCTGGGGTTCTTGCGTCAGGTCGCTACTTGGAGGCGCGCTTGATCAGGTGCGCGTTCCGCTAAGTACATGAAAACAAATCGGGACCTGAAAATGGCTGTCTTCGATGTAAGGCGCGAGGGTTTCAAACATCGCCGCATTGATCGCGCCAACTTCCATATCCGATGAATTGCGCAGGACATTGCCAAACAGCATGTCCATTTGCGGCTTCCAGAACGGGGCGGTTTCGGGAATACGACCCGCCGGGCTGTGGCTGGTATCGGTCACATCGCCAAAGCCGGCTTTTTGCAGGCGGGCGGTGGCATTTTCGACATCGCCAAAGCAAAACGGATCCAGCCCGGCCGCATCAAACCCGATGCCAAGGATATTGCCCAGAACCGCATCCATCGCAGCAAAAAGCGGATTATCAACCAAGGGCGCCCAGACCATGAAAACGGCCTTGCCGCCCGGGCGCAGAACCCGGAATGCCTCGCAAAGCGCCTTGTCGGGATCATCGCAGAACATCACGCCAAAGCGGCACGACACCACGTCAAAAGATTGATCCTCAAAAGGCAGCTTTTCCATATCGGTGGGCGTCGCCGTGATGTTGGAAATTTCTTCTTCCGCTGCGCGCTCCATCAGGGCGTCGCACATATCGGGCACAATATCGGTGGCGATGACATGCCCCGAAATTCCGGGGATGTTAGCGCTATCATGACTCCCGCCACCACCTAGGGCGCGGGCAAAGGAAAAGGCTGGTTCGCCAACCCCGGATGCCAGATCAAGGATCTCAAGCGGGGCGCCATCACGCTTGGCTGACAGGCCCTTGAGGTCAGCCGCCTCGATCATGTGGCGATTGATTTTCTCGGCCGCTGGCGCCAGGCGTTCCGCCCAGGTGATCCAGTCAGTGGAAAGATTTTGCCAAGTCTCGGATGTCGGGGTGGTGGTCATGGTCGGTCCGTTTCCCTTTGGGTTAGGGCATGACCATAGACGTAAACAGTGACCTGTTTAAAGCATGTTTTGCAGCGCAATGCCGGTGAGAAGCCCCGCGCACCATGGCGCGGGACTTCTCAGGGTCCAAACTCATTCAAATGATCGATCCGGCAATTGATATGAGAGAAAAAGGAAGGAAAAGCCCGCAAATTGGGGTGATCCCCAATCAAGGGATTTGACGCAGAGGCTTTCTTTCATATCAATTGTCCTCCGGATCACCCGGATTTGCACGGGCTATTTTGTCGCAAAATATTGAAAGATATCGATCTTCCTGCAATTTTGCTTCGCATATCCGCACAAATCCGGGAGACCGGAACGGTCATTTGAATGAGTTTGGACCCTGCACACCGGAAGGGGGCTCTTCAACCTTCCAGCAAGCGTAAAAGGTTCTGGCGTATTTCGCTGATGCGCGCGAGCACCGTGACACTCGATTGGACCAGAAGCTGGTTGGAGGCAAAGTCGGTCAGTTCTGCCGCAACATCGAGATCAAGCAGGCTGGAGCGTGCCTCCTCAACATTTTCAAGGGTTGCGGAAAGGTTCTGACTTGCGACATCCAGACGGTTCTGGTTGGTGCCGATATTTGTGCGGGCGCGTTGAAGGTCATCAATCGCCCGTGTGACGGTTTCGATGGCCGCGCGGGCCTTGGCGGATGTGGCAATGGCATTGCTGCCAAGATCATCAAGGCTTTGTTCGGTGCCGTTCTTGCCGCTGCCAAGGTTGGCACCATCAACCGCGGTCATCGCAATCGACACCTGATCTGCGGCGGTCCCGCCGCTTCCGACCTGCAAGTAAACCCGATCAGAGAGTTCCTTGCCCTGATCTTCAAGCACCGAGAATGTCGGGTTGGAACCAAAAAGCTGTACGCTTGTGGATCCGTCGGCCCCGGCACCGTCTGAGCCCTGTGACAGGGCAGTTGCGATCGTTGCCCCGATATTGAAGTTCAGATCAACCTTCACCCCGACGTCATCAAATTCAAGGCTCAGCTTGTCGGCAAGGGTAAGGGCCTTGCTGCCGCCGGTGGCGTAATCGGTGACATCAATGCTGTGGCTTCGATCATTCGAATTGCCATCAATATCGGCAATGGCATTAAGGAAAACCCGGTCGCCACTTTTTGTCAGATCAAGCCGAAGCCGGGTATCACCAAGCCCGTCATCGCCGTCATCGCTCGCCCAATAATTGTCATGGGTAATGGCAACATTGGAAAAACCGTTGGCATGTGACAGGGCGCGCGCGCTGCCCCCGGTCTTGAGGTCCGAATAATCAAGCGACACATCGCTGCTGTCGCCCAACAGCTGGATGCCGTTGAAGTTGCTTGAGGATGCAATTCGATTGATCTCGTCACGCAACCCGATGAATTCATCATTGAGAAACCCGCGCTCGGCTTCTGACAGGTTTCCCGATGCGGCCTGGGCGGCCAATGTCTTCATGCGGATCAGTGCATCACTGATGGTTGCCATGCCCCCATCTGCGATTTGCAGCATGGAATTGCCCTGACCGATATTGACAATCCCCGACGTGATGGCCGTGGCAGTCGAATTCAGTCGTGTGCCGATGGCCATGGAAGTGGCATCATCGCGCGCAGATAAAACACGCTGTCCCGATGCCAATTTGGCAAGCGACCTGGTTGTCGCTTCCTCGGCGCGTAGCAGATTGCGGTGAGCAAGGCTCGCCGCATGGTTGGATATGATATTTGACGCCATGTCGCAGTTCCTACCTGAACAAGCAAAACGAAGGGTGGCGGCGTTTGTGGTCTTTGGTCATGTGACCTCTACATGAGGTCGACTGCGCAAAAGATTAATTAGATAAAACTGAAATTGCAACAGATAATATTAGGGTTTTGTCATCCATAAGTATCTGAAAAACATAAATAATATAACACCCTACACCAAAGAGGGGGAAGTTGGAGGTGCGTGTTTCTCGCCGATCAGAAGCCCTTTTCGCGGCGGGGCGTGCCAAAAAAGAAGGCCTTGCGTGAAACACAAGGCCTTCAATAAGTGAACAGTTTTGGCACGCTAGGCGTGTTGCAACAGGTACCCGGAGTGCCGGGGACATGACCTTGGCTTACGGCTTCGCGCGGAGAGCAAAGCCGACCCGATCAGGTTTTGTTTGTGAAGTGTGTTTTGCGCGTGCAAAGCAACGTCGCGCAGGGAAAGCGCGCCTATCGTTTCACGCCACAGTGCGCAGACGCATGACATTGCCGACCCGGAAACGGGGTACCGCCAACGCAGGGCCGCAAATGCAGCGCAGACAAAATCGATATTCAGAGCCATGTCAAAGTTCCTACCTGAACAAGCAAGGCGTTGATTGCACGATACAGATCTCTCTACATGAAAGACTGTATATTAGATTTATATATAGTGTGATGAATTTTGCAAGCCATTCATTTTCGGGGTTATCCCGAATGGTGCCTTGTAAATGAAAAAATCGTTCAAGCACTCTAGATGAACTGAACGCTTTCGTTTTTATGTCTCCTCATGCCCCTCACAGGTATTCGAGTTACGCGTCGATAAATAGAAAAACGTGATATAAGGCGCAACATGAACCGGGACATAAAAGAAGGTTTCAAGATCTCCAGTGTTGCCGGGGTAATATTCCTGATTGCGCTGACAATCGCACTTTATTTGGGGTTTGCTGTTACCCTTTTTGCTGGGTTTACCGCGGATATTCAGCGTGAATTGTTGAGCCGTGAACTGAGTAATTCATCGCCGGGAAGCCTGGAACGTATTGTTTTACAGGCCTATCACGAAGTTGAGCTTCGCGAAGATCTCGCTAGTCTGGGTGATGATCTACGTGAATTGGATACACAGGTCCTCCAGATGACTCTCGAGACCCGGGTTGTAAGAAGAGAAACCATGTCAGCATGGTGGAAGGCTTTTGACCGATTTTCCGAATTAGGTCGCACTATCATTAATAATAGGGCGGCGTTTGATACCGGATTTGCTCAGGTCTTTTTACAGAGTGTGAATAGGATCTCCAAAGAGAACGAGACGGGTGTCGACAGTCAGAGCAATTTGCATACCTCGCACCGGAGTTCAGATGAATTACCGCAGTTGAGCTTGCAAGAGGCGATACCATCTATAAAGCGTCTTTATCGGTTGCTTGATAGGCCGAACTTCGTTGTCAGTTCCAATGGATATCTCATCAAAGAGGTCAAAGAGCAAACGGATGCCATTCGCATCGCAATGATCGCGTTTGACAAAAATTTAGCGCATATGGAGCTCGAATTGGCCAACACTCGATCCGTTCGGCTACAAGTCAGTCAATTGCGCGATAGCCTTCAAAGGCAAGTTAGCGATCTAAAGGACGAAATCGAGCGCATTGGGCTGGAGGGAGATTATGAGGCCTCGTCAATACTAGCGTTGTTTGAGCATCCGGTAGGCTATGCCCTTTCCTACCTAATTCAGTTGCCTACGATCATGCTGACTTTGTTGGTGACGGTTGCTGCAGGTGGGCTTGGTGCTGTCGTCGCCTTTACCCGTCAAAGATTCGAACCGGAAAAGGGTACCAGTTCACGCAAAGATGAGGTGGCACCAGAGAAGATTGAGCAATCTTCAAAGTCAGAGCGACATGCCTTGGCGCCAATCGACGAAAGCCTTGAGTCATCTGCTCGTCTACTGGTGATGAGCGGTGAGGGCGTTGCGGCCGCAATTGCGATCTTTTTGTGTGCCGAGGCCGGGATGCTGATGGTTAGCCAAGGGGGCACAGATGCGTCCGGGCAAATCGATATTAGCCCTTTTTTGATCGCCTTCATGGCCTTTGTCTCAGGCTTTATGGCGGAAGATGCTTTTAATCGTATTCAGATTGCTGGGAAAAAGCTCTTTCGGGTTGAGGCCAAAGACTAGGGGAAGGAAAAAGCCCGCGAGCGAACAAAAGAAAAACCGGCCCCAATGGAGCCGGTTTTAATCTGCGCGAACGAGATGTTTGGAAGATCAGCCGTTGGTGCCGTAGCGCGGGGTGTTGCGCTGGGCATTGCTGCCAGCTTCGGCGTAGGCTTGGCTGGCCTGTGCGGTCTGGGTGATCTGCGACTGCAGGACCTGTTCATCGCGTTCCGGCGTTGCGGCTTCGGCCGCTTCTTCTGACGCGTCGCTGTTATAGAGCTCGGTCAGGCGCTGCTCGATGCTTTGCAGGCCTTCGTTCAGGCGTTCTTCGGTTTCGTTGATATTGCCATTGATTTCATCATTGAGCGCGCCAAGACCATCAAGGACGGCGCGGGCGTCTTCGAGACCGGCCTGAATGCCTTCGCTGGCCTGATCGAAAATCTCGCGGGCCTCGGTCTCGGAGCTCGCGTTTGAGGCAATCAGATCGCCAACGCGCGCAAGGATGCGATCGGCAACGGCTTCGGGCGTGAAATCATCGGGATCAACACCCTGGATCGACAGACCGGTCGATTGCAGGCTTTCATTGATCGCGGCAACGATATTGTCGGCTGATAAGCGGGTGGCTGATTCCGAAGACAGCGAAACAGACGTCGCAGCCGCAAAGGCGGACGTGCCGTTATTGCCGGTTTTTTCAGAATCGCTCTGGCCCGGCAAATAGGATTGTGCCGAGCGCGCAGATGCGCCGGATTGTTGGGATGACAGACCACCAATGGTGATATCCATATTCGTCCTCCCTGGACGGAGAGCTTTGAGAGCCGTGCTGACAACCAGCACTTTTCCAAGCAATTCCACGCCTCGATTTCTCGTACGGTTGCTTGCTTGGCAGAATTCAAACTTCAATATGGCATGGAAAGGCGTAAAAATCCAGTCCTGATGTGCAAGTCCGGGTTGATGTGCGCGCTGGGCGGCTTTGCCGTTTCCGCTTTGGATCGGGATGTTGGTGATTGGGGGTAGAAGTTTCTCGAAAACGACGGGTTTTCGCCAGAAATCTCGTTATCTGATGTTGCACGTCGATCAAAGCGCGCTTATGAACACAGGTTCAGATTTATACGTAGCCCAATTTGATATGGCAGGCGCGCCGTTTGGGCAGCGCCGGGTCTATGATCAGGGTTTGACAGGCAGGAGTTGATTGAGCGTGGCGAACTATCAGGAAAGTGCGCGGGAATTTGAAAAGCGCTGGCAGGCATATTGGCGCGAAAACGATACCTATCGTACGCCAAATCCCGGCGATGCCGATTTCGACGCAAGCAAGAAAAAAAGCGTCATCCTGGACATGTTCCCCTATCCAAGCGGGGTTGGCCTGCATATCGGTCACCCGCTGGGTTATATCGCGACAGACGTCAAGGCGCGGTTCGAGCGCATGCGTGGCAAAAATGTTCTGCATTCCATGGGCTTTGATGCCTTTGGCCTGCCGGCTGAGCAGTTCGCCATCCAGACGGGTCAGCACCCGCGCATCACGACCGAAGCCAATATCGAAAACATGCTGCGCCAGCTTGAGGTCATCGGCCTTGGCCATGACCCGCATCGTCGTTTCGCCACGACCGATATCGACTATTACAAGTGGACTCAGTGGATCTTCCTGCAGCTGTTTAACAGCTTCTATGACCCGACCGTCGAATGGAAAAGCCCGCAGGGGCAGGTGATTACTGGCCGTGCGCGCCCGATTGCCGAGCTGCGCCCGATGCTTGAGTCCGGTGAATGGCTTCTTGATGAAGACGGCGTGCCGCAGCCGAAATCGGTGATTGGTGAAGGCACCAAAGCCGAAGGCAAGGAAATCGACCGCGCGATTGATCGCGGGCGTCTGGCCTATGTCGATGAAGTGCCGGTCAACTGGTGCCCGATGCTGGGCACGGTTCTGTCGAACGAGGAAGTCACCAACGAAGGCAAGTCCGAACGTGGTGATTACCCGGTCTATAAACGTCCGCTAAAACAGTGGATGTTGCGCATTACCGATTATGCCGATCGTCTGGTGGCGGACCTTGAAGGGCTTGATTGGCCAAATGGCGTGGTCGAGATGCAGAAGGGCTGGATTGGTCGTTCTGTTGGCGCACGCGTGAACTTCCCGGTCAAGACCGTTGATGGTGCGGATGAAAAGATCGCGGTCTATACCACCCGCCCGGACACGATCTTTGGGGCGACCTATATGGTTTTGGCCCCTGAGCATCCGCTGGTCGATAAGCTGACCGTGGCGGACAAGAAGGCTGATGTTGCGGCCTATCGCGCAGAGGCGTCGGAGCTTAAGGCCGTATCGGCCAAGGACGATGCCGAGCGCGAAAAGACCGGTGTGTTTATTGGCGCGCATGCGACCAACCCGGTGACCGGCGAAGAAATCCCGGTCTGGATCGCAGACTATGTCCTGATGGGCTATGGCACGGGTGCGATCATGGCGGTTCCGGCCGGCGATCAGCGCGACTTTGAATTTGCCCATAAATTCGATCTGCCGATCAAGGCAACCACCAAGCCGTCCGAAGCTTGGCTTAAGGAAAACGCCCCGGCGGACGCGGCGGATGCAGATACGGCAACCCTTCTGGCACGTTATGAGGCCGAGCCTGGGGCTTTCAAGCTGGCCCAGACCGAAGTTGGCGAGACGATCAATTCCGCCAATGACGAGGTTTCGATCAACGGTCTTTCGACCCCGGATGCCAAGGCCAAGATCATTGAATGGATGGAAGGCAAGGGCATTGGGCGCGGTCGCGTGCAGTACAAGCTGCGCGACTGGCTGTTCTCGCGTCAGCGTTATTGGGGGGAGCCGTTCCCGGTCCTGTTCGACACCGAAACCGATCAGGTTCATGGCATTGCCGAGGCGGCCCTTCCGGTCGTTCTGCCGGAAATGACCGATTTCAAACCGAAATCGAACGAAGACCCGAATTCCGAGCCGGAGCCGCCGCTTGCGCGTGCCAAGGACTGGATGGAAGTTACCGGCATTGTCCTTGCCGATGGTTCGGTTTTGCCGGTTGAAGCGGCGGTTGGCACCAAGCACAGCTATGAGGGCGCTGAATACGAAGTGCGCGCGTTCAAGCGCGATGCCAACTCCATGCCGAACTGGGCGGGGTCGTGCTGGTATTATCTGCGCTATTTCGATGCCAAGAATGATGCGAAATTCGCATCAGACGATGCGGCGGCCTATTGGGCGAACAGCACCGATCAGGATGGCAAGGCGCTTCCAGGCGCGGTTGACCTTTATGTCGGCGGGGCGGAGCATGCGGTGCTTCACCTGTTGTATTCGCGCTTCTGGCACAAGGTCCTGTTTGACCTTGGCTATGTCGCAACGCCCGAGCCGTTCCAGAAGCTGTTTAACCAGGGCATGATTACAGCGGATGCCTATACCGATGCGCGCGGTGTTTACGTTGATATCCATGACGTTGAAATGCGCGATGTCGATGGTAAGAAGGTGCCGTTTAACGCCAAGACCGATGAGCAGCTGACGACCGTGCCGGGCAAGATGGGCAAGCGGTACAAAAACGGTATTCCGCCCGAAGAAGTCTGTGATCAATACACCATCGACACCTTCCGGACCTATGAGATGTATATGGGGCCGCTTGATAGCTCCAAACCGTGGCAGTATGACGCGATTGTCGGCATGATGCGGTTCCTCTCCAACGTCTGGAAAGTCACGACCCAGATGGAGCGGACCGATCACGTTGATGGCAAGATCGAAACGCTTTTGCACAAGACGATTGCCAAGGTGACCAAGGACGTGGCCGACCTTCGCCATAACACCGCGATTGCAGCCTTGATTGAGCTCACCAATGCGCTGACCAAGCAGAATGCCGTGCATGATGATCATGCCAAGGCCTTGGCATTGATGGTGGCGCCGTTTGCCCCGCATCTGGGGGAGGAGCTGATGAGCCGCATGGCGGCCGACGAGTTCGCTGCGAAGAAATCTGTCATCAAGTTCGACTGGCCGGTATTCGATGCCGAAAAGGCCAAGGATGACGAGTTTGAAGTCCCGGTTCAGGTCAATGGCAAGAAGCGTGGATCGGTGATGGTGGCGGCCGATGCTGATCAGGCCACGGTCGAAGCACTCGCCAAGGCGGACGAGAACGTTGCCCGCCATCTGGAGGGCAAGGAGATCGTCAAGGTGATCTATGTCGCCAAGCCGACCCCGAAACTGGTCAATATCGTGGTGAAGGGCTAAGCCCAATCGACGAGAATGAGTTTATGAGAAGGGCATGTTGCTGTGGCAGCGTGCCCTTTTTGTTTTGGGGCTTAGTCTCGCAGGAGGGCGGCATCGGGATTGCAGCCCGCAATGATGGCAGAGGCGGGGAGTTCGCGCTCGATGATCATTTGATCGGGCAGCAGACTTGCACGGCCATAAAGTTTGCCCAAGGTGCCATCGCACAGCATTTCATAGATGGCCTTGTTGAAAGCTTTGCGGTTTTCAATCCCGGCAAGATCGGCCTTGAACAGGGCCAGGACATTTTCAGTTGTGACCGGCTCATCCGTCACCGAGATGGCGTTTTCCAGACCAAGGGTCTTGCGGACATGCAGGCCAGAAAAGCGTTCGATGATGGCGGCATCTAGGCGATCACTTGCGATCATGCGCAGCAGGAATGTGTCACTTGGCACACGCTCAAGGCTGAGTTGCTTGCGATCTGTGATGTAAGACGGATATTCATAGGCCGAAAGCCCGACGCGCGTTCCATCAAGGTCTGAGAGCTCTTCGACTTTGCGTATGTCCAGCAGGTCCGTGCGATAAAAGATCAGGTTTTCGCGGCGATAAAACGGAACCGACGCCAGTGAGACAGGAATTTCGGCAAGCGAGGGATAGGTTCCGACAGCATCGTATTTGCCGCTATTGAATTCCTGCATTGCACGTCGCACTGGCAGGATTTCGATTGTAACTTCCTTGCCGGACCGGGCGGCGATTTCTTCAAACATCTTGATGAAAATGCCGTGCTCAGCGGTTTCAGCCATCAACGGAATATAGGGCATCACCACCCGCATTTTCGTCGTTGATTGGGTCGCCAGCAGGGGGCTGGTGAGCATAAGAAGGCAAGCAAGGGCGAGGGAAAAGGGGCGCATAAATTGTGGTGTCGCGTGTTGCAGGGCGGGAAGCAAAACTAGATCATGATCGAGACAGCAACACAAGGGCGGTGTTTTGTATGGGGGCGACCAAGCAGAGGAGTGGGCGCTAGTAGCTGCTTCTGAAAAAAGTGTCGTGAACGATCCTCTCGATGACCTAAGCAATTGACGGGGCAGTGGAGGCTGGCTACAAATCGGCAACCAAGGTGTTTACAAGGTTTTATCGATGAGTCACGGGCGCAAGATTTCAGTTGTTGGTTTGGGTTATGTTGGTTTGCCTGTCGCGGTGGCATTTGGCACCTCAATTGGCCGCACCGTTGCCTTCGATATCAATCAGGCGCGCATAGATCAGCTGAAGGCCGGCCACGATGCAACCGGTGAAGTCGATGATGATGAGTTGGCGGCGGCTGATCTGTTGTTGACGGCGGATGCCAAGGATCTGGCCCAGGCTGATTTCCACATTGTGACGGTCCCAACGCCAATTGACAGCTCAAACCGCCCGGATTTGTCGCCACTGCGCTCGGCCTCGAAAACCGTTGGTGCCATCCTCAAAAATGGCGATATCGTTGTTTATGAGAGCACGGTCTATCCCGGTGCGACGGAAGAAGAATGCGTTCCGATCCTTGAGGAGCTGTCTGGTCTGAAAGCCGGAACTGATTTCACCGTGGGTTATTCACCGGAACGCATCAACCCGGGGGATCGCGAGCATCGTTTCACCACGATTACCAAGGTTGTTTCCGGTCAGGACCAGGCTACGCTTGATATTGTGGCGGATGTTTACGGAAGTGTTGTGACGGCGGGCATCCACAAGGCCCCGACCATCAAGGCGGCCGAGGCAGCCAAGGTGATTGAAAACACCCAGCGCGATCTCAATATCGCGCTGATGAACGAGCTGTCGCTGATCTTTGATCGGGCCGGAATTGATACCCGTGACGTGCTAGAAGCGGCGGGAACAAAGTGGAACTTCCTGAAATTCACGCCGGGTCTGGTGGGTGGTCACTGCATCGGTGTTGACCCCTATTACCTGACGCATAAATCCGAAGAACTCGGCTATTACCCGCAGGTGGTTCTGGCCGGTCGTCGGGTGAATGATGGCATGGGAGATGTGGTTGCCAACAAGGTGATCCGTGCGCTGCTGCGCGAAGGGGCAACCAAGAACCCGACCGTCACTGTGCTGGGTCTGACCTTCAAGGAAGATGTGCCTGACATCCGCAATACACGTGTGATCGACATCGTGCGTTCACTCGAAGAAGCCGGTGTCAATGTGCAGGTCCATGATGTTCATGCCGACAAGGAAGAAGTCGCGCACGAATTTGATGGCCTGAATCTATGCTCTGACAGTTGTTTGGAGCCGGCAGATGCGCTGGTTCTGGCCGTGTCGCACAAGGAATATGTTGCCAAGGGCTGGCCGTTGATCAGCAGTCTGCTTAAGGATGGCAAGGGCTTTGTTGCCGATGTCCGTGCGGTTCTGCCGCGTGATGCTGTGCCATCCGGTATCGATCTCTGGCGTCTCTAAGCGACCCGAACTATTCGTCTTGATAAAGATTTAGCTCGCGCTGCAACTTCTTCGTCAAACCCTTGGCGACAATGCGGTGCGAGCTTTTTAAATGGTCCCTGAGATCAGCGTCGCTGAGGCCAGGCGCATCATAGTGCTGTATCCACTTCATGCCACGCGACGCGAGGTAAGGAGCAGGCCGCAGGCCCGGCATCTCTTTCAAGACTTCATAGCCGATTTCGGATGTCTTGAATGTGATGCCAAGTGTCTCATTTTGGGTCCAGCCGCCAATCGCAAACACCTTGCCGCCGACCTTCCAGACATCCGCACCTCCCCACTGCACCACGTGTGTGGTGTGTGGCAACGATTTGCAAAAGGCGTTAAATGCATCCCGATCCATCTGGCCTATCCCGTAATTGCAGCCTGAGCAAAATGTCAGTTTTGTTCGACAATGCTGGAAATCAACCAGGTAAGTCTATTGGCAAATTCCACGTTGCTGAAATCCTCCTGACACATCTGATAAGCCGCATCGCGCAGTTTGGTTGTCTCCGTTGGTGAGGTGATTGCGGCTATGATTGTATTTGCGAGCTCTGCTGGATCGTTGGGTGGACACAGTCGCCCGGTTTCACCATCGCGCACAAATTCCGGCAGGGTTGCGATGTTGCTCGTAATCACAGGCACATTGGCAGCCATGGCTTCAAGCACGACAAGCGGTTGTGCTTCGTTGGCGTAGTGACTGGGGAAGATGAAGAGGTCTGCATCTGCGAAGGCGGCGTGTTTTTGTGTTTCAGAAACAGGCCCCAAACAGGTTGTTGCTGTGGTTATTTGATAGTGCTCTAGCAAGCGATCCAGATTCGCAACACTTAGGTCGCCGGCGGCCCCTGCAATCGTCAGCGTAAAGGCGATATCCCGTTCCTGCAGAATAGCGCAGGCGGCAAGCAGAGTTTCGATGCCTTTGGCATGAAACAGGTTGGACAGCCACATGAGCCTGACAGGATCGTGCGCTGTCCAAGGCTTGGTGGGTGGGGTGCGAAAGGCTTCGTCGTTCAGGCAGTTGCGGATAATGGCAGACTTACAGTTCAGAGAATCAACTTCAGAGCGCAAGCTTTCGCCGAGCAGGATGACGGTTTGATCTTTGAATACCAGTTTTTGAAAAAGCGCCGCCCATCTTGATCGTCGCATGTTCGGCAAACCACGACCGTGCAGGTGCAGAATGGCAGGGACACGAAGCATCCTTGCCAGCAGCACATACAGGCAATCCCGGTAATAGGCGAAGCCACATGGGGCGAAGCAGATATAAAGGGCGTTGGCCTGCGGCAGAGCCCGGATCAAACGCATCACTAGCCAAAGGGCCAAGCCGATCTTGCGCAGGGAAAACCGGTTCACATCGGATAGTGTTTGGGCGAAGCGCATTTCAATGACATGCAAATCAAAATCTTTCGCCAAGGCCTCGATTGCGAACTGGTTCATTTTGGCCGCGCCATGCATGGGGGGCGGCATCTGCACCATGGCGATGATTTTCGCGCGGTTGGTCATCGAATATCTCTTCTAGCAAACAATTCAACATCCCGGAGCTTGGCGATGACCATCCAGATGGTTGGGGGAAGTTGAGAGCGATACTGCGAGAGAACGGCGGCACGGGTCTGGCGATAAAGTGCGTCTGGAATGCGGGCGAAGTGGCGGGTGTCGGGGCGAAAGTTCCGTTTAATCAAGCTCGTGTTGAGCCGATGTATGGTAGCCTTTGCCAAGCAACAGCCGCGTAGATAGAAATCAAGATCGATGCAGCAAGGAAGGGTGGTTGCATAGCTGCCAGCGCGGGCCCAGGCGGAGCGGTGCATGGCAAGGGAGGAGTGATGAAGCGGGTTGCCGACATAGAGGCGCGATGGTGAAAAACGTTGCACCTTGCCCAGAGCTGGTCTCCATGGATCGGACACAGCACGGGTGAAGACAAGTTGATTGGGGTTGCGCGCTAGGATATCGACTTGCCGGTCAAGCCGACCAGGCAGGGAGAGGTCATCGATATCCTGAACCGCAAGCAACTCATTCGGGCTGTTTTCAATGGCGAGATTGAGTGCAGCCCCGCGTCCAATCTTGCCGGGATGAAGGAGTGTTAGTCGCGCGTCGTCTTGCCAATCCTTCGGGCAGGTAAGGGGCTTGGTTGAGCCATCATCAACAAGAACGGCATGATCCTGGGGCCCAAGGGTCTCGTGCAGATTGTCGAAATAACGATCCAGAAACGTATCCCCGTCCCGCACTGTCGTTATGATGGTGATCGGATCACGCATCGCTGTCTCTCCATGAAAAGGTCAAGGTGGCGCTGGTCCCGAGCTTTGGCCTGACACTGATCCGCGTTGCGGACCCGGCGGCGCTGAATGCGGCGTTTGGGGTGATTTGAAGAGGCGCGTCTGCAGTGATGTTGAGCCCGAGTTGTCGGCAGATGAGCGTGTCCGGACCAGACTGTTTGAGGTCGATTTTGCCATCCATCAAAACTCGGAAGAGATCGACCTCACCCGATGGGTGATTGGGAACATGGTCGGTGATGATGACGCTCGTTTTTTGGAACGCGATCTGTCTGAGGCCGATGATACCGGCAAGATCAAACTTCACTTCAACCCGGTTGTTGTCGATCTGACGGGCATGCAGGAAGCGGGCAAAACTGCTTTCATCAAACGCGGGAAGCGGGGTTGAACCCGGTCCATAAGGGCTTTGGGTGTCCTGTTCGCCGCCGGTTGGCGGTAAAAGGATACGGGCTGATTTTCCTCGGCCGGAAATAATCACCGGTGCTCCGGAAACATCAAAACCTCGCTTACCGCAAAGCGTCATTTGGGCGTGATAGTTCGGCGATGAAAACTGCGCGAAAAATGCGGAACTCTTGATTGCTGGTTCTGGCGATTGGCGCGTTTGCACGCTCGGAAGCTGTGCGGCTTTGAACAGCCAATAGCCTGCAAAGGCCAGATAATCGTCATGGTGGTTATAGCTGTACCATCCCGGTGTTTGCGGATTGTCGGGGCCGGGGTGTCTGGGCAGCGGTCTTGGTACCAGAAGATTGAGCGGGAGTTGCCCCGCCTTGCGGTGGGCGGCTTCCATGCGATGAAGGATCGCGTTTGCCGCGTCGAGATATTCGGCTTTCAGCAATGTATAGAGCGCGCAGGTCGCGCCAAAACTCTGTCCCGCGCCACGGCCGAGCAGGTTTGCATAACCATGTGTGCCGGCAAACTCAGCGAGCGCTGCCGTTGCCCGATCCGCGATGGGTTGATATCGCGGGTTTTCGCTATCGGATAAAAGGGCAACGCAAAAGGCGTGGTATTGCGCTGAGAAGCATTTTGGTCGATCAAGGAAAAACGGGGTGCGCCAGTAGCGCTGCTTGATAAGCGCGAAATGGGCAAGGTTGATGAGTTTTGAAACAAGCCCGTTTTGCCGTTTGTAGCGATTGATCAGGCCGAGCAGTTGCCAGTTGGCAACATCCGGGCATTGCTGTTTGGCGTCACGCAGGATTTCACGGATTGTCTTGGGGGCAAGCTCCGGCGTATCGCACAGCGCATATTCGATGAATTCGCGGTGATAGGTCTTGTCCTTTGGTTCTGATTTCATTGCCGTCAGCGCGCATTCGATATTTGGTGCAAACCGGTCTGGATCGACCCGGCTCCATAGATTGATGGCAAAGGCCTTGGCGTAGAAATCCGGTTGTTCGAACTGCCCGTTCGGGCGTTGACGCGTTGCCAGATCCCCAGCGATCTGGTAGGCCAGATTTTGGCAGCGGTGGCGGACATTTTCATCTGTCAGTGGAAGTGACATGTCACCTCCAGGCCAAGTGATTGACCCGCCTTGAGCCGATTAAACGGTACCGCCTGTATCTCCGGGCAATGTCGGCCCATACGTTCGCGCAAGCGCCACAGCAGCTTTTGGGTTGGTGGCATGCGCCAGAGAAAACGCGAAATCCTGTTTGGCGCAGAAAGCGAGAAAAAGCGGTTTGCCCAGCGCAACCAGACCTGATCAACCGGATCGCGGGGCAACAGGCGGGCATGAATGATCCAGTGATCATCGCTGTCGCGCAGATACATGTATGGATCAAAACGGCCCGCACCGCTCGCCTCGTCAAGGCGGACGGTGATGGTCGCGCCATTCTTTCCAACCAACTGCGCCTGTTTGGTCGGATAAAGCCGGTATTTGTCGCTGTTGCTGTGGGTAAATGTCTTATCAGCAATGATGCCGTGTTTTATCGCGCTTTTGTCAAACACCAGCCGGATCACTGCATCTTGCAGCAGAATGTCATCAAGTGCCTGAACCGAGAGGCGAAGCCGGACTGTGTTCGCAGATGTTTGCTCGGTTGCATATGCGATCTGCAACCGGCCACCTGACAGGTGCCAAATGTTATCTTGTAAAATGACATTTCTGGGCTGATCCGTGATCGTGACGAAGGAATGCCGGTCCGAGCATTCCAGGCCCCATGACCCGAAACAAATGTCTCCATATTGGCCGCGGATCAGTTTGTTGTTCGAAATCTCGGTTGTGAGGTGTTTCATGCCAAGATCCGCCGTTTTGTCAGGACTTTTTGACAAGCAAACAGGATCACAGCCAGACACGCCATCCGAAATACGATCAGCGCCATGATGTCAGTTGAGGTCTCAAAGGTTGGTATACTGATTGCGGAAATTGCCATCACGGCAAGGCAGATCCACCCCACCCATTTGACCTGAGATACCTCCTGCAGGATCAGGGTTTGGCGGGTCAGAACTGCAAGCAATGTAGGCCAGATTGCGCCCGCCTGAAGGATGTTGACCAGATCACGCGACGGAGCGTGATAGACAAGGTTGGCGACTGTATCTGGAAATAAGAATAAGAACCCGGAGACCGTTGCCATCGGTGCCAAAAGCCAGATGTCACGCAATCTCCCTGTTTGTTGTTTGGCAAACAAGGTTGCGGCAATGGCGACGATCAAACCGGCGCAGAACAGGAAAATCCGTTGCGCCATAAACAATGCGTCATTTCCCGTGCCCAACAGCACGAAGTCGAGGTTTGGCAAGAAGCCCGCCAATAGCGTGAAACCGACAAGGCCAAATCGGCTGCCATGACCAATCTGGACGGATGCATCGGGCCGGGTTGGGAGGCGCTCAAAGGCGAATGCTGTTGAAAAGGCCAAGCTTGCCAGTGAAATCGCCGGTGCAACCAGATAAAGCACCGAAAGCGAATGGGTGAGCGCAGCCCAAAGCGCAACGACAATCCCGACGGCCTGCCCGGCGACAGTAATCGCACCAAGTCGTGAAAAGCGGGTTTTGGCGGCCACAACCCAGTCGGGGGAAAGGGCGGCTGCCAGCGGAATAAGGATGAGCGGCCAATAAAGCCCGAGCGCCATATTGGTCGTCGTGACGACCAGCGCAGATGCAATCACGGCAATTACCAGACGCAGCACCACAACAAGTGCCGCTGATCGAAAGGCGCGGGTTTGTGCCAGTCTTACCAGCAGCGGGCCGCTGCCAGCTTGTGTCGCCGTGACGGCGAGACCGATCATGGCGAGTACGCGGAAATAGCTGCCAATATCGCTTTGAGAAAAGGTCTGACCGATCAGGATAAGGGTCAGCATGCCACCCAGTCGCGCGATCATGTTCGCCGCGATCAGCCACAGCGGATAAAGCCCGGATCTTATGGCAGCTAATCCTCTATCCATGGCGCGACAGGATGGTTTCATAGGCCTGATCAACACGGGTGCCATAGGCATGTTCGAACTCTCGTGCGATTTGATCGCGGGCGGTTTGGGCGATGTTTTGGCGCATGACCGGTTGGGTGATCAGGGTGCTTGTGGCCGTCGCCAGTGCTGCGGCGTCGCGCGGAGGGATGATCAGGCCGCTTTGATGGTTGATGACAGGGCTTCCGGCATCAAATGTGGTGATCACCGCGCAACCTGCTGCCATGGCCTCCATCGTGGCAAGGCTGCTGCCCTCTGTCAGGCTGGGGAAAACGAAGATGTCGGCTGAGAGCATGTGTTCTGCGACATGATCATGGGGTAACGGGCCAAGCCATTTAACGCCATCGGGCAGGTTGGAAAGTAGTCCCCTCGCGCACGGTTGTGCCGCGCCAATCAGGATCAGCTCAACGCGTGAGCGGAATTGACGGCGAATGGTTTTCCAGGCCGCAAGAAGATGGGCAGTGCCCTTGGCAAGTGACAGGTTGCCAACATAAAGCAGTCGAATGATGGTGTCCTCACGTTCGGGGCGTTGTCGCGCGAGCAGCGCCTGACAATGCCGCGACATGAAGGGGATCAGGTATATCTTGTCTTGGGCAATGCCAGCGCGTTCCAAGCCAGTTGCAACCGCATCGGACGGGGCAAAAACGGCGTCGGCATAATGGGCCTCTGCCGTGCGCCGTCTGGCAAGGAACGCTGATATTTCGCGATATCGCCTGCCGTGGGCGGCATATTCGTCGGCGACTTGTGCGTAACGGGTTTCTGCCAACTGGCCGGTCACGTCCGAGATCGTGATCATATTGCGGGCCTTGGCCCGGCGCATAGCAGGCAGGCTGAAATTGCCCTGACCATGCAGAATTCTGACCTTTGGCGGATTTGAGGCCGCAAGTAGTGACAGCGCAATGTCGGAATAAAGATTACGGGCAGGCAAACGAAGCGTTTGAGCCGCTTTGCCAAGCAGATCGGGCAGAAGATGACGCCCCGGGACGCTCGATAGCGCTGTGTCAAGGTGGCGGGCGCGAGGTCGCACAAGTCCGGAGCCGTCATGGCGCCAGAAGCTGTCCCAGCGGACCAGTCTTTTCTGCGCTGCTAGATGATGGGCGAGAATGCTGGCCTGATCAACGCGGCTGATCAGCCAGACCGACGGGCCAGAACAGGTTTTGGGTAGTGGCTTGATTATCCCCATTGCCGCGCGTCCGATTTGTCGCGTGCTGCGTCATTGATGGCGTTCCACATTGTCTCGCCATGATGGGCGGAATTGTTGTGGATAATCGCCTTGGCTTGGTGCTGGCGCGTGGTTTCGAGAAGGGCGGTGTTGCCCAGAAGCTGTTCGCAGGTGTTGATCCATCGGCCGGTTTCATAAATGGGCAGGATTTCGGGGGGACGCAAAATATCGGGGGCACATCCCGTCAACGGACTTGCCAGGGCAACCGTGCCACATGTGATCGCATCAATGACTGCAACGCCATAGGCGTCATTGCGACTTGGAAAAAGCGCGAGCTTGCTGTTGCTCAGAATGGTTGGGAGTTGTTCGGGGGGGAGTTGTCTGAAAACGTCTGTCTGATCACTGATGCCCGATGCTTTCAAGGTCCCGATTGTTTTTGCGATATCCGTACTACCGACAATGGCAATCTGTCGGGCAATGCCGGCCTTGAATAGTGCGTTGGCGATGATGATAAAGAGATCAAAGCCTTTGGATGATGTCGTGCGACCACACCAGACTAGGTCATAGTGTCGTGCCGCCATTGGTTTGTTGGCTTTGGCGTCCGGCACCGCAAATGACGATGGAATGGGGGCGATCCAGATACGCTCTTGCGCAACGCCATGGCTTTCAAACCATGCCGCCCCACGTGAACTGGCGGCGATATAACTGCTGGCACGTGCAATCATCATTTTGCGTAAATTTCGCCGAACGGGATTTGTGTAGGCGGCATCTGAACCCGACCAGCCATCAAACTGCAAAATGGTTGGGATGCCCCGTTTCAGCGCCCAGTTTTGCGCCTGCCATTGGGCCATGCTGAAGCCAGCCAATATCAAGGTATCGGTCGGACGGGCTGAAAGCGTGCGTGTGACGCCAAACGGAACAGTGAAGGTGCGGTTTTCCCCCAGCGGAATTTGCACACCGGGTAATGTCAGGTGTTCGAATTCTGGTTTGGTGATTGACCAATTGCGCTGCGGTTCATGGTCTTGGGTACACAGAACGCGCAAGTCGCCACCTGCTGACATGGCGCGGTGATGAAGCGCGTCATAGGCCGCTGATCGGTAGGGTGGCACAAGGTTTGTTAGTAAAGTCACCCTCACCGCGATGGTCACCTTGAGATGCTAATATTGTTTGTCGTTCAATTATAAGTTACCATTATCTTCAACCAATTAGCCATAACCTTAAAGTGTAGATGGCTGTTTTCGCCGGCCTGCAGCTGTGTCGGGCGGGGTGACAGGGGTGATGCATGCGCGACGAGATTTCAGGGCAAAAATCGACCTTTTTCGGCTTGCCGCTTGATACGCGACGACGCGCTCAACTCTGTGCGGATATCAGTCAGACGCTTGGCAAGGGTGCCGGGGCAGAGAGCCGCGCCTGTTTTCGCCATCACAGCCTGAATGCGAGCAAGCTGCCCGCTGCCTTGCGTGATGACAGGCTATTTGCCGCCCTGTACCGAGCTGATTGCCTTTCGGCCGACGGCATGGGGATTGTGTGGGCGGCTCGCCTTATGGGGATCAGGGTGTCTGAGCGGGTGACGGGTATTGATCTTATGACCGATCTTCTGGTGCAGTTCGCGCAGGACGGAACGCGGGTCTTTCTGTTGGGGGCGCGCCAAGAGGTTCTGGATCGGTTGAAAGTGACATTGCCAACCCGGTATCCCGGGCTGATCATTGCGGGCGCTCATCACGGCTATGAGATGGATGATGACAAACTGGCCGAGTGCGTGGCAATGGCCAAGCCGGACGCCCTTTTTGTGGCCCTGCCATCACCGCGCAAGGAATTGTTTGTCGATCACTATGCGCCCCAAACCGGATGCCGTTTTGCGATGGGGGTTGGCGGAGCGTTTGATGTATTGGCCGGTAAAGTCCGTCGCGCCCCGATGATCTGGCAAAAGGTTGGTCTGGAGTTCCTTTGGCGCATTCTGTGTCAGCCCCGTTATATGATCCCGCGATATGCTCGGGGTCTTGGTGCCTTTGCTAAGCTTGTCCTGCCCCGGATCGCAGGTTTCCAATTCAAACGTTTTCGCCGTGCCGCGCGCAGAGCAATGATTGCTGTTGCGGCGCTCGTGTTGCTGGCGACACTGTTTCCTGTTTCGCAACTGCAGGCACAGCCGGTGACGAGTTTGAGCTTTGATCCGGATAACCGGCAGGGCGCAATAAGTTGGATTGAAGCCGAGATTGCCAAGGTCAAGGATCAAGAGGATGTCACACTGCTGATAGATGCGCTTCTCAATGGTGTGTTGTCAGCGGATAGTCATCCAGAGCAGCCTGTTATTGACTGGGAGTCAACAGAAAACAGCCTCCAACTATTACTCGGCCTGTTTGATGCCGTCGTTGGGGGCGGAACCAGTCGATTTCTGTTCGAGACCATTCTGGGCGGGGTGGTGCTGCGTTTGATGGAATTGCATCCCGAGCCTGAACGGATTGTGGGTGTGGTGCACAATGATGCCACAGGCTTGGCAGAGCGACTGTTTGAGCGCCGGTCAAACCAGCCGATAGCCGATGGCGAAGCACAACCTGCATTCAGTGCAAATATCGAAGGTGGTGCGCCATCGCGTTCCGTGGGGGTGGCGGTCGGGGTCGAAGCCCGAAAAGAGCGGCGCTACGCCAGCCTTTTTGCCGGTGGTGTTCGGAACCCGCGGGCCAGCCGCCTTTGGGGGGTACGGGATTACGAGGATTCAACCGGGATTACAGAGCTTGAGGATGGCAGCCCGCGATGACAGAGCGTCCGAGCCCTCCCGGCATTTTGGCAATCACCAATAACGAACGGTTTGATCCGTCCTTGCGGGATTTGTTGCGTATTCTCTGGCAACGGCGCGGCGTGGCGGCACTTGCCTTTGTCTTTGTTCTGATTGTGCTTTTGACAGCGATTGCCAACTGGCAGGGCGCTTATCGGTCTGTCGCGGAGGTCGGCTTTTCACAAGACAGGCAGGTCGCAGAACGGCTTTCGGCCGATACCCCTGGCACCGATCAACGCACCGTCACCGCGCAGGAAATCGAAACCGCGATTGCCGAGATCAGAGGCGAGGAAACGCTGTCAGCTGCACTGTCGGTTTTGCGTGGAGAGGGTACTTCGCTGAGCAGCGGACAGGCGAACGCACCCGTTTCGGGTGATTCGGAAACAGTTGCGACCCTTCATCTGCGAAACGGACTTGAAGCCGCGCGCGTTGGTAATGCCGCGGTGATTGAGGTTGCCTTCAGCGCAAAGCGGCCCGAAACAGCACAACAGGTTTTATCCACGATTATCGAGAGTTATCTTTGGCAACGTGAAGACCGGCAAAAGGCCACCATTCGCAGGCAGCTGGCCGAGGCAGAGCTGCAATTTGAAACCGCGCAAGATGAGTTGGCACGCCTTGAGAACGATCTTGCCACCTTGCAAAGCGGGGCCGGTATTCTTGATGCCGATGAAAGTGCAAGAATGCTTGATCGTATCTATGCGCTTGATGAGCAGGCCGAAAAACTGGGGCAGGAGGTTGCCAGCCTTCGGCTGGCGCGTGAAAGCCGGATCGCGGCGGCCGGTCTTGAGGATATTCTGGCCATTTCCGATGTCGCGAGCCATCCACTGGTAAGCCAGATCTCGACACGGCTTGAGATGCGAAAGCAGGAATTCGTTACCCTTGATCAACGCTATGGCCCTAAACATCCGATCATGCAGGGTAAGCAGCGTGAACTGGATGATCTGCGAAGCGAGCTTGCGGCGGCGGCAAGCAGTGTTGCTGATCAGATGGATATTGCCCTTGACGGGGCAGAAGAAAAGCTTCGACTGATCACAGCCCAACGCAATCGTTGGGAAAATCGGATGGCGCTTCGCAATACAAGCGTTACGGGCCAGGCGGCCCTGAACCGGTCGGTCGCAATGGCACGCACGAACCTTCAGGAACTGGGCCAGCAGGTGCAGTCACTTCGCCGAGAAATGGCGGCCTTTCATGGCGATGCGGAAATCTTGCGTGCGCCGACATTACCGTTGGCAACCGAATTCCCAACTAGGCGCGATCTGGCGATGCTGGCCATCATGATGGCTATGTTTGCGGCTGTGGTTGCTGCCTTGCTGCGGCATTATTTTGATCAAAGCGTTGATGATGAGTTCGATCCGCAAACCGGACTGGGCATCCCGCTTTTTGCCCGCATTCCGGACCAAACCGGTTCAGGCACCCCGGCTACCGCGCATGACGAAGCTGCCGGCCATTTGGCTGTTCTGATGCGGATCATGGCGCAGGGGCGCTATGCTGAAACACCAAGCCACACGGACGGGCAGGTGATTGCATTGGGTTCCGCACTATCTGGTGATGGCAAAAGCCATATTGCCCATGCACTGGCCGAAAAGCTGGCAGGCCTTGGTGCATCGGTGATCGTTCTGGATGCAGATTTGCATGATCCGGCACCGCCAAACCGGACGCACTTTGGTGTCGAAAATAATGCCGATCTACCCGATATCATGTCGGGCACTGTGGAACTTGATGACGCGCTTGCCGGGCAGCAAGATGATGAAGGGTATCGCTATCTCGGGGCGCGCATGCCGGTGCCGGGAAGCCTTGCGACGGGCATGATTGAGGGGCAGTTGCCAGATTTGATCAAGCGCCTGCGCACCCGGTTCGATCATGTGATTGTCGATACCCCGCCGATCCTGTCGGTGGCGGATGGGGTGATCGCGCTGGGCCTGGCGGATGTCAGGTTGTTTACGCTGCGCTGTGGTCACAGCAAACGTCGCGATATCACCCAGGCTCTGGCGCAATTGCGGGCGGCCAATATCATGCCCGAGGGCGTTGTCCTGAATGGCGTCCAACCCCGTGCGGCCTATGGCAAGGCGCAACCAGAGAAGACGCCAAAGGGGCAGATGACATGAAGCTTGCCTTGATGGCGATAGGGCTCCTCTTGCTCGGTTCTGGCGGCGCTGTCTTGGTGTCGGAGGGCAGGGCGCTGTCGCAGCTTGGAGACAAGAGCACTGGATTTGCCAATGGGAGCGGATTCGTTGCTGAGCAGGAGGCGCAAGAGCTTCTGTCTGTGCTTGCATCAAACGACGATGAACGGCTTTGGACAGTGGTCGAAACGCGACTGGCGGAAAGGCCGTTTGATCCGTTTTTGCTGGGGCTGAAGGCAGACATGCTGGTGGAGCAGGATCTGTTGGCTAGCGCAAAACTCCTTGATCAGGCAGTGGCGATTGCACCGCGTGATCCGCGGGTGCAGGCGGTGCGCTATCGCCTACAAGCGCATCTGCAAAGCCTGCCATCCCCAGCATCACCATTGGCAGAATAAGGCCCGGCATGATCATCACCCAGTCGCCGATACTGCCAATCAGTCCCACCAAAATGAAGGCGATCAGAAGGGCGCGGGTGTCCGTCTGTTGGGCATTGGTGATCGCTGTCTTGGCGGTGATGACGAGTGCGGCAAACAGGATCAACATGACCGGAGTGCCAAACATGATCGCCCCGTCGAGCCAGAGGTTATGGCTGCTAAACCAGTTTGCATGGGTGTTCAGATCCGGGGTGGCGAAATGAGCAATAACAAGTGCAATGCTGTCAGCACCCCAGCCGGTGATGGGGCGTTCCAAAATGGCCCGCAGGGCCGCGGCCCAAAGATCATCACGCTGGATCAGATCGCTGCGGCCAAGATCAGTGAAGCGGCCCACCAGTTCTGGCGATGCGACAGCGGTTACGGCGGTGATTGCGATGCAGCCCAAAGCAATTCCAGGCAATCGATGGAATCTGCTGGTGTGCGTGCGGGGTGTCAGAATGACAAACAGCGCCCCGCCAACCAGCGCCATGATGAAAGCCAGCCGAGAATGGCTTTGGACAAGAGCAGCGGCGAAGATCAGCGCCAGTGCCAGCCAACCGCCCGCACGATCAAGCTGTTTGGTGAAACTGACCGCACGGGTCTTCTGATAGAGAAACAGACAGGCGACAATGCCGAGCCCCATCAAACTGCCAAAGGCATTGCGATTGGCAAAGCTGCCAGTCCAGTCGCCCAGATGGGCCTGTTTGGCAAACCAGAACGTGGTTTGCCATCCCATCAGCGCGGCACTTGCCGCCAGAACCACCTGAAGGACGCATGCAAATACGACGGTGCGGGCAATGACGCTGGGCAGGCGGGGCTGCAACCGCACAACCAGTGCAGTGAGGGTGATTACGCCGCCAAGCCAGATCAGATAAGCGGCCATGCTCAGCCAGCCATAAGGTGCGAGTGCAATGTGCGGCGCATTAAACGGATATGGCTGAACCGGCCAGACGGACAAGCTTTGCAGGATCGACCAGCCTGTCAATGCAGCGATTGCCAGCCAGAGATAGTGCAGGTGTTTGCCGACCAGAACCGGGCCCGGGCGCAGGCAGATCGCGAGAATGCCAATGCCGGTCAAAACGGTCAGAATGGCAAGCGCCCATGGTCGCAATCCGCCCAACATCAGCGGGGCGAGAATGATCTGCGCCATCAAACAGGTTTGCGCCAGCCACAGCATCAAGGTCTGCCAATCTGCTTTCAATCCCAAGCCGTTAGCCTAGCTGAATTTGCGCAGCCTGTCGCGCTGCTTGCGCCTGGTGCCGAGCCATGATGGGAAACGTTTCCACGGTCCCAATGCAAGGCAGGCAAAGGCTGGATACTGCCGACCAGGGACTGTCTGTACCGCTTTGGCTGGTGCTGTTGGGCAATCTCGCGATGGGGGCGTCGCTCTGGTTGATTGCGGCTGGCGGGATGGCTGCGAAGCTCATTCTGTTGGGGTTCTATATTGCTGTTTTGTGCAGCTACGCCCATCGGCGCCGTATCGGGAGCGGTTTTCTGGCGGGGGCGCTGATCCTTGTGGCAATGATCGGCGTGATCGCGACAGGAAGTGGTGCAAACCTTGAAAAGCTGCGCCTGACCGGCAACCTTTTGATGCTGCCTGTCGGGCTGCTGGTTGGTTTCGTGATCGGGCGGAGCAGTTTGCGGCTGATGATGCCGGTGCTTGTGCTTTATCTGTTGCTCTCAAGTTCGTTTCAACTGACGCATGAGGGCTTGCGTCTTAATCAGCCGTTTCTGTTTCTGGGCCTGTTTGCGCTCTGTTCGGTTGCCCGGTGGCGGCATGGGGTGCTCGCGGCGGCAAGCGGTATTGCCATCCTGCTCAGCCAGACGCGGATCGCGGTTTTGGCGATGCTGGTCAATCTGATCGGGATGATCCGGTTTTCCCGCGCCATGACGTGGCTTGTTGGGGGCATCGTGCTCGCCGGTACCGGCTGGATTGCGGCACTCTATCTGCCACGGCTGTTTCTTACCCATGGCAGTGGTCGTTTGGCCTTCTGGCAGGATTTCTGGGGGCTGTGGCAAGGCGGATCAAGCGGGCAAAGATGGCTTGGTTTCGGGGCCGGGGCGGTGGAAGAAATCCTGTCAGGTTATCAGTCTTTTGCCTCCTTTGGGGCGCTACATAACGATCATTTCCGCATCCTGTTTGAAACCGGTTTTCTGGGGGCTGGGCTTTGGCTTGCGGGATGGGGGCTGATGCTTTGGACTGTGCGTCACGCGCGTCTTGCGATCTGTATCCTGCTGTCGGTGATGCTGACAATGGTGACAGACAATACGTTGAATTACGGGCATTATCTGATCTGTTGCGGCATGGCTGCCGGGATTGCCGCGCGTGAGGGGCCTAAGCATGGGTAGGGATGATCTGATTGACGTCCGGGATCGCGTACTTGCGCGCATGATTGCGGCTGATTTTGCCGGCGCCGATCCGTTTGACGGGCTTGAAAGTCCGGTGTTTCGGGCAAGTGGGCTTGGGCGGTTTCGCTTTGCGCGCTTGGCGTGGCTGCAGGCGATCAAGCGAGGACCGGATACCTTGCGAAAGGCCGTGCTAATTCCGCCGATGGTCAATCCCAAGACGCTGGCATTGCTGGGCGGGGCGGCTCAGGGCGTGGTGGTTTGCGATGTGCGCGATCAGTTGTTGGGCATGCAAAACCCCGATGGTGGCTGGGGATACCCGTTTGAATGGCAGGCGCGGGCCTTTCACGCCAAACGCCATCAAAGCAATGCGATTGTTACGAGCTTCGTTGTGGATGCCCTGATCGAAGGCGGACTTGCAACGGATCATCCCGCCCTCCAACAGGCGGCAGGGTTGATTGAAAACAAGCTCTGGCGGGATGGCTATTTCGCCTATTTTGATCACACCAATGTTGAAATCCATAATGCCAGCCTTTGGGCCGCCTTTGCGTTGTATCGGATCACTGGGCCGAATGACAAAACAGCGCAGGCGGTGGCGCGGGTTATCGCCGCGCAAAAGGCCGATGGCAGTTGGGCCTACGGTACGCGATCCCACCACCAGTTCGTGGACGGGTTTCACACCGGCTATGTCCTTGATCTGCTTGATCGCCTGCAGGCGTCGGGTATGGACGGGCTCGAGGATGCCATTGCCCGTGGATGGCAGTTTTATCAAGAGCAGTGCTTTGATCATGATGGCGTACCGCGCAGCTTTGCTGGGCGGGATGGGGTTCTTGATGCCCATACGGTGGCGCAGGCGATGGGGAGCCTGATCCGGTTTGGGGATGCCGATGGCGCGATGCGGATAGCGAGCTGGGCAGCGGAAAAGCTTTTTGACCCGTCGCGCGATCTGTTTTTTGCCGGGGTCGGCAAAGACGATCGCCCGGATCGACGCACATATATCCGCTGGACACAGGCGTGGATGGTCTGGGGGCTGTCGATCGTGATAGAAAAAACGGAGCCTAACCAACCAGATCAGGCCATGCCAAATTTTGACCCAACCAAGCCGCTTTCCTTTGATCACCCCGATCCGAACCGCACGGAAAAAGAGGCAGCCTTGCGCGCATTGCCCGAACCGGCATTTCGCCAGCTTTATGACATCACCCGTGCGGCGGCATCACACGCCAAAGCCGAAGCGGCCATGGAAACGCTGTATGGACTAACGCGCGGGATGAAGACCCCGCAGCGCATCGCGGCCGAGCAGGACATCATCCTGACGGTCAGGCGCGGTGGCTGAGCGTTGCCCTAGCGTTGGCGCAGCTCGTCTGCGGTGAGCTGACCATCACCATTCTGATCAAGATAGTTGAACATCCGGGTGTGTACGGCCTGAAACTCTTCAAGGCTCAGTTGGCCGTCACCGTTGGTGTCCATCATCACGACCATCATGTCCGGGCCATGCATGCGGCCCATCATGCCGCCGGTCATGCCCCCCATCGCGCCGGGGCACATGGTGCCATTGTGAAAGCGCATCATGTTGCCTGCGCCATAGCCCATGCCCTGACCCGGGCATCCCTGACCTTGGCCCTGGCCCCACATCATGCCCTGACCTTGCCCCGGACCCTGGCCCTGCATCATGCCTTGGCCGGTCTGGTTCATCATTTGCGGGCCCTGTTGGGCCTGGGCGATGCCAGCTGCGCCAGCAAGCATCAGGCCGATTGCGGTGAGTGCGAGAAATCTTTTCATGGTAAGTCTCCCATGCCAGAGGGATAAGGCTGCTGCGCGCAGATCGCTCGCCATGTGTTGTCAAAAGACGGCGGGAACCTGCCCAAAACAATGCAATCAGTCTATCATCATCGCTGTTTCGCGCATTGAGGCCCATCAATCAGATGCAATTTTCATTGCCCCGGACAAGCGCGCAGGGATATTGCTTGGCAATGTCCGGATCCCGAAACGGTTTGCCGTGCCAAACTGAGCATTGAAAGAACATATGACTTCCCGATTTGCTGCCCTGCCCATTGATGCCGTTCTGCCGGAGCTGGTTTCCGCGCTGGAAAACGGCACCAACGCCGTGCTGCAGGCCCCACCGGGGGCGGGCAAGACGACCAAGGTGCCGTTGGCGTTGCTTGAGTGTGCATGGCGCGGCGATCAGAAGATCATCATGCTCGAACCCCGGCGTCTGGCCGCACGCGCCAGTGCGCGCAGGATGGCGCAGTTGCTGGGCGAGGCGGTTGGGGCGCGTGTGGGCTATCGCGTGCGGTTTGACAGCAAGGTTTCAAAGGATACGAAGATCGAGGTCGTGACCGAGGGGATTCTGGTCCGCATGATTCAGGATGACCCGGAGCTTTCTGGGGTTGCCGCCATCCTGTTTGATGAATTTCACGAACGATCATTGGATGCCGATCTGGGCCTAGCGCTGGCGTTCGAAACACAAGGGGCGCTTCGCGACGATCTGCGGATTGTGGTGATGTCCGCAACCCTTGATGCCGGGCCGATTGCCGATTTGATGGGTGATTGTCCGGTCATCACATCCGAGGGGCGGGCCTATCCGGTTGAAACGAAATATATCCCGACAAAGCTCGATAAATCGGGCAATACCCGCATTGACGCGGAAATGACATCCGCGATCAAAACCGCGCTTCGCGAGGAAAGCGGATCGATCCTGGCCTTCCTGCCGGGGCAGGGCGAAATCACCCGGGTGGAAAGTGCGCTTAAGGATGCGGTGGGCGGTGACGTCATCATCGCCCCGCTTTATGGCGCGATGGATGCCAAGGCGCAGGATATCGCGATCCAGCCCGCCCCCGAGGGCAAGCGCAAGGTGGTGCTGGCCACCGCCATTGCCGAAACGTCGCTGACCATTGATGGTATCCGGGTGGTGGTTGATAGCGGCCTGCAACGCTTGCCGCGCTTTGATCCGGCATCGGGCATGACGCGGCTGGTGACGGTCAAGTCATCGCAAGCCAGTGCCGAGCAACGCCGTGGCCGTGCCGGGCGAATGGAACCCGGTGTGTGTTATCGCCTGTGGCCGGAAAATGAACAGCGGGCCCGGGCACCGTTTACTGCGCCGGAAATCGCGGCGGCCGATCTGGCCCCCCTGACGCTTGAGCTGGTGCGCTGGGGTGTTACGGACCCCAAAACCCTGCCGTGGCTTGATGTGCCGGACGCTGCCAAGATCGATCAGGCGCGTGATGTGCTGCGCGGCCTTGAAGCGCTTGATGGCGAGCATCGCATTACGCTGATGGGCACTGCCATGGCCGGGTTGCCGGTCCATCCCAGATTGGCGCATATGATGTTGCGTGGTGCGCAGCTTGGCCTTGATGAGGTGGCTTGTGCATTGGTGGCGTTGCTGTCTGATCGCGATTTCATGCGTGGGCGCGGCGCGGATTTGCGCATCCGGGTGGAGGCCATCCAAAGGGGCCGTGCACCGAAAATGATCACCGAGGCTGCTAAACAACTTGCGCGCCGGTTACGCGATGCCGCCAAGAAGGCCGGGCTTGATAAAGCGGTTGGTGCAAAGGTTGATCACGCTGATGAAGTCGGCTTGCTGCTGGCCTTTGCCTATCCCGACCGGATCGGCGAACGGCGCAAGGGGGCGAATGCGCGTTATCGATTATCCGGCGGGCGCGGCGGTGTTTTGCCCAATGAAGACAGCCTCGCGACTGAGCCCTATATCGCCGTTGCCGAACTGGATGGGCAGGTGCGGGAAGCCAAGATTTACCTTGCAGCACCCGTGGCACGCGCCACCCTTGAAACGCATTTTGCCGACCAGATTACCGATGGCACCGAGGTCTTCTGGGACGCGCAAAGCGATGCGGTGGCGGCCCGCTGGCAACGCCGGATTGGTGCGCTGGTCTTGGAAGAAAAAGCCACCCACGACGAAGCCGATTCCGAGGCGATTGTTGCGGCCATGATCGAGGGCATCTGCAAGCTCGGCCTGCATTGCCTGCCATGGGACAAGGCATCAGAAGGCTTGCGCGAAAGGCTGGCGTTTCTTCATCGGGTGGATGGCAATACTTGGCCGGATGTTTCCGATGACGGCTTGCTGGGATCGCTTGAAGACTGGTTGGCACCCTATCTGACAGGCATCAGCAAACGCGGCCAGCTTAAACAAATCAACCTGTCCGAGGCATTGCTTGCCGGGCTCGACTGGAACCAGCGACAGGAAATGGATCGCCTGGCCCCGACCCATTGGCAAGTGCCTACCGGGTCAAACATCCGCATTAATTATAGCGGTGAAACACCCGCTTTGCCGGTGCGTATGCAGGAAATGTTTGGTGCCACCGAAACCCCAAAGGTCGCGAATGGTAAGGTTGCGGTGACGCTGCATCTACTAAGCCCGGCGCAACGGCCCATTCAGGTCACCAGTGATCTGATCGGGTTCTGGAACGGATCCTATGCCCAGGTTAAGGCCGAGATGAAGGGGCGCTACCCCAAGCATTATTGGCCCGACAATCCCCTGATCGCCGAGCCAACGCGTCGGGTCAAAAGCCGGATGTAGGGTGCGGCTCAGGCCGCCTCAAGGATGCAGAGCTTGCAGGTATAGCCTTCTTTTTGGTGATACGGCGCCTCGCGGATTTCGCGAATTTTGGCAATGCCGTCTTCTTCCATCTGTTCAAGATGATCGGCATAGCCGTCCTTGTCCCAGACCTTTTCATGCACGGTAATCACCGCCGGGGCGCCCGGCTTGATCACCCGAACCAGTTCATTCATCGCACTCGGGCCGACATGGCCGGATGTAAACACGCCAACACTGATGACGCCGTCATAGGCATCATCTTCGACATCGAGTTTCTTGGTCAGATCAGCGGTTTCAAGCGCATCATAAACGCCCTTCTGGCGTGCCTGTTTGAGCATGTCGTCGCTCAGATCCACGCCATCAATGGTTGGTTCACACTGTTCGTGCAATTCCTTGCCAACCAGTCCGGTGCCACATCCGGCATCAAGAACCCGATCTGATCCGCTTATTTCCGATGCTAGGGTTTCGGCGGCAATCGCCGGGGCCACATAGCCCATGCCAACCAGTGTGTCATCGTCATAGCTTTCGGCCCAATCGGCATATACAGCGCGAATGTCATCGCGGTCGCCAGCCAGGGCATAGGCGCGTGTCAAAAGTGGATTTTCGGTCCCCATATGCTTGCTCTCCATGTGTCCTGAAGGCGCCAAGCGTACATGATATCAACATGTTATTCAAATTGGCCCCGGATTTGGCCGTTTTGCATGTCGATCAGAGCAATCAGCCGGGGTAGCTGATCTCAAGGATTTCGAGCTCATCCTCGCCGGCCGGGGTGCGGACGTTCACGACATCGCCGACACCCGATTTCATCAGGGCGCGGGCCACAGGCGAAATCCAGCTGATCTTGCCATTGAGGCTGTCTGCCTCGTCCTCGCCGACAATGCGGATGGTTTTTTCCTCGTCACGCGCATTGACATAGGTGACCTGGGCGCCAAAGAAGACATGGGTATGATCGGGTTGTTCTTCGGCGCGGACAACATGGGCATCTTCGATCCGCTTGCGCAGATAGCGCACGCGGCGATCAATTTCGCGCAGGCGCTTTTTGCCATAGATGTAATCCCCGTTTTCCGACCGGTCGCCATTGCCGGCCGCCCAATGGACAACAGCCACGACTTCGGGCCGTTCCTTTTTCCAAAGGTGGTCGAGTTCGGATTTAAGGGCGCTGAGCCCTTCGGGGGTGATGTAAATCGGTCTGTCCATGGCTTGCGTTTTAACGCAAAGCCGATGGTTGGAAAAGAGGTCAAAAAAAGCAGCGCCCGCTTGGTAACGGACGCTGCTTTATGATGGTAAGGTAGGTGTGTGCTATGCCTTGGCTGTCGTGCGCAGTTCCTTGTCATCAATGGGCATATGAACAAGGGCGGCAAAGATGCCAAGCGCGACCGAGACCCACCAGACAGCATCGAAATTACCGGTCATGTCATAAACAATCCCGCCCATCCAGGCGCCACAGAAGGCCCCGATCTGATGGGACAGCATCACAATGCCAAACAGGGTGGCCATGTAACGCGGCCCGAAGACCTGCGCAATCAGGCCACTGGTCAGCGGCACGGTCGACAGCCATAATGCCCCCATTGATGCCGAAAACAGCAAGATGGTTTCAGATGTTTTGGGTGCAAATATAAAGATCACGATGACCAGCGCACGCATGCCGTAAATAAACGACAGGCCGTATTTCTTGCGCCATTTGCCGCCGGCCCAACCCGACGTAAGGGTGCCGATGATGTTAAACAGGCCGATCAAGGCCAGACCTTCGGCGGCAACCGAACGCGGCAGGCCGCAAAGCTCGGTAAAGGTCGGCAAGTGGGTGGCAATCACCGCAATATGGAAACCGCAGACAAAGAACCCGGCATTGAGCAACACAAAGCCGCGATGTTTTCGGGCCTCGTGAAAGGCTGCCATCAGGCCTTGCGGACCAAGGTCCGGGGTGGCGGTCGGGCTGTGGCCTTCGGCCTTGCCGGTCATGGCAAAGGCGGCTGGGACGATCAGCATCGAAATACCCGCAAGGATCACCAGTGCCGCGACATAGCCAAGCGAACTGTTGAGCGCCTGTGTGGTTGGTGCCATGACCAACTGCCCAACCGATCCCCCGGCAGATGCAAGACCCAGTGCAAAGCTTCGTTTCTCCGCGCTGAATACCCGGCTGATGGCGGCCAGAACAATAGGAAAGCTTGTTGCGCCGACCCCGGTGCCGATCAGGAAGCCCGCGGTGAAATGTAATTCGCCGGGCGATTGCGACGTGCCCATCATATAAAGGCCAAGCCCATACAGAACCGCGCCACCAATCAGGGTGCGGGTGGTGCCAAAACGGTCGGCAAGCGCGCCGGCAATCGGCGCGGAAATGCCCCACATCAGGTTCTGAATGGCAAAGGCCAGACCAAAGGTGGCCGCGTTCCAGCCGGTATCATTGAGCATATCGGGGATAAACAGACCAAGCGACTGTCGCACCCCAAGATTGAGTGACAGGACAAGGCAACCTGAAAGCAGGACCAGCCACGGGAACCATTTGGTGGCGCGTAACAGTGCCATGCGGGCAGGGCTTTGAGTGGGGCTCATGATGACGTTTCTCCGGCAGGGTATTTGTTTTATTACTGGCGATATTGAACGCGTTGGCGGCATGCGTCCAATTCATTCGCTTTAAGATGCTAATAGCATTTCTGCATGATCGATGGTGGAAATTTTACCCGCCGCAATGACAAACGCGCGGTTGCCATGAGGCAATCCTGATCATCGGTCTTTCGACAATGGATGCATTCTATGCATTGACGGTGGCTTGTGCGCTTTTTCGTTTTGCCTTGAACGCCGTTGCCGCCGCCGTATAGCCCCCTTCACCGCCATCGAGAAAATGGAAATGGGCATCGCTTGTGATGGAGGGCACGATACAGGTCATGATGGCACTGCGCTGGCGATGGGTGCCGAAATGAACCGCACCGTCCAGTTCTGCTGCGTGCAGATGGGCTTCGACTTCTTCGGCGCGTGCCTTGCTGCAATTCACCGTCATCCATAAGCCGTCGCCGAATTTGCGAAAGTCGGTGTTATAGCCGGTGTAATCGCGGTAGCGCCTTGGATCAAACGCCCTCAGTTTCCAGCCGGTTTTCATCAGGATGGCCGCAATCAGCGCGATATAAAGCGCCTTGAGCCAGGCCTTGATATAGCCGCCTTCGTTATGTTTGGTCGCCTCGGCCTCAAGATGCAGACCGGGTGGCGGGAAGGCGACACCGGGTCCGCTTGCCGGGATCGGGCTGCTTTTGCGCGGGCTGTCATCAAGAATGACAAACAGGGTACGCACCGTTTCATCAAACCGGTCTTGGTTATCGCGCGGGGCGACAATGAGTGACAATATAACATCGGAGTCCTCGGCACGGATCGGGGACCAGCGGCAAGACAATCCGGTTAAATCGGGGCGGGTGCCCGGTGGTGCCGGTGTAATCAGATTATGGCCCTGTTTCATCTGGTCTTCGGCCCATTGAAGGCCTCGTCCGTTGAACATGGCATAGGAAACCGGCTTGGAAACCGCATAGCGGGCAACGCGCACATTGCGACCGGTGGCACGGATATCGCCAATCCGAACCAGCCCAACCCGCAATTCAAGATCCAGTGTTTCACGGGCCCATGTGGCTGTGGCGGCCATGGCATCGCGCACGGCATCAATCCGGTCTGGTGCGCAGGCAAAGCTTGCCCCGTCGCCGCCAAACAGAAACGGATAATCTGAATGGCCAAGCACATTGCTGACTGCACAAATCACCGACGCCCCGACCATATTGACGTCCTTGTAGCGGCCGGCCTCAACCGCCTTGGTCGATCCGATGACATCAGACGTGCCCACCCACCAATCATCGGGCAGGCCATGATAGACGCTGCCGTCAAGGACGTTGCCGAAATCGTCAAAGGTGGGAATGTCGAGATAAAAGTTGGTCACATCGGTCTCGCAATTGCGCGGAATGGCGGCGGAAAACGACAGACCCGGTGCGCCATCATTTGCGCCATCAATAATGCGGCGGCGGTGCGTCGTCTTCCGGTGCTGTACGCAGGAAATCGATCATGCGTTTAATATCAGACGTCATTAATTTGTTCTGACGTTCAAGCACATCAATGCGATCCCACTGGGATTTGACCATGTCAGACAGGTCGCTGACGATGGTTTCCATATGGGCAAGCTGTGTTTCAAGCTCGGTAACGCGGTTGTCGATTTCTTCGTGGCTCATGACTTCGATCTTCTGCAAGTGAATTCGGTTGGGTGCTTGTAGCGTGACTTGCGGTATATGCAAGCCTGTGGCACGACTGCCCGGTGGTCATGTTAATGCGGTGTGACCCTAACATATCTGGATGGCTGATGACTGATTTATCCGTACTGGCCCTTGTCGGAATTATTCTAGCGTTGATTGCGATTTACGCAGTCCATCTGCGTGCGGTGCCGATGCCCTCGTCAGCCAATGCGGCGGACGAAATCATCGCCTATATCCCGAGCGACACCAAAGTGGTCACGGATTTCGGGTCGGGGTGGGGCGATCTTGCGCTGGCGATTGCGCGTGCAAGGCCGGATGTCAAAGTTACCGGTATTGAGCTGTCCCCGATCCCCTATGCCATCAGCCGCATGCGCAGCGTTCTGGCGGCCAAACCCAATCTGGATTTCATCCGGGCGGACTTTCGCACCCTGTATCGTGATCCTGGCGATGTCGTGGTCTGTTTCCTGGATCCGCGGGTGATGAGTGATGTTGGCGATGTCCTGGCCGAGCGGATGGCAAATGGCGGTATCGTGATTTCACGCGCCTTTGCCATTCCGGGCTGGCAGGCCTTTGGCGAGGTGCCGATGAAAACTGGGCCCGACCGCCTGTATATGTATCGGATCGGCAGTCACAAGCCCGGTTGATCAGCGACTAATCAAAGGCAATCAGTCTTCTTCATAGACCTTAATAAGGGCGGAGTGATCAAGATTGCCATCTCCCATTTCGATCAGTTCGTCATAAAGCTCCATCGCAAGGCGGGTGATCGGAAGTTCGACACCAAGCTCGCTTTCGGAAAATTCAAGCGCCTGGAACAGGTCCTTGCGCTGGGTCACGACCTTGCCGCCCGGGACGAAATTGCGGTCGATCATGCGTTCGCCGTGCTTTTGCAAGATGGCGGAATCGGCAAAACCACCCGTGAGCGCCGAACGCAGCTTTTCAAGATCAACATTGGCTTCATCAGCCATGGAGAAAGCTTCGGCAACCGCGCCGATGGTGATGCCGACAATCATCTGATTAGCGGCCTTGGCAATCTGACCCGAACTGACATCGCCAACATGGGTGACGCGTGCCCCCAGCACATCAAAGATGCGGTGAACACGCTCAAAGTCTTCCTGATTCGCCCCGACCATGATCGACAGGGTGCCGGTTTCTGCTCCGTGCGTGCCGCCGGAAACCGGGGCGTCAATCCATGTGCCGCCCGCCTCATCAACCGCATCGGCAAAACGACGGGTCGCCTCGACCGAGGTGGTGCCCATGTCAATCACAATCGTGCCTTCTTCCATGCCATCAATGATGCCGTCTTCGCCCAGAAGCACGTTTTCAAGGGCGACAGTATTGGCGACACAGATGATGACGATATCGGCCTCGGCCGCGGCGTCGGCCGGGGTGCCGGCGGTGGCGATGCCAAGGTCTTCAAAAGCATTGAGCGTTTCGGGATTGCGGGTGTTGACGGTCAGAACCGCACCGGCCTTTTCAAGATTAAGCGCCATCGGACGCCCCATCAAACCAAGTCCGATAAAGGCAATATTTTCCCCGGAAAGAGCGGTCATGACAGCAGTCCCTTTGTTTGGCGGTATCAAAATCTTGGTCGGCGACGCAAAACCGGCCCGCACAGGATTGTGCGCAACCGGCAAAATTTCGTGGCTAGGCCATATCACATTGTGAAGGTCCTGAAAGCAGCGATTTCAGGGCGTAACGCCCACCATGCGCTTTGGGTTCCACAATTTCGATTAAACAGGCCGAACAACTGTCGGAATGCTGAGTAAAGTCCGTATCGTCAAACAGGTGCCGCAATCAAGGCGCCCCGTCATATCCAAAAATCAGAAATCCCCGGGCCGGACATAGCGTGCCGCCATGGCGCGTTCGATCGCTGATCCAACCAGCCGGTCAAGATCAAGCCGGTGGCGCAGCAATTCGAGAATGCGGAGTTCTTCCTGACTGATTTCGCTGTCGGAAAGGACAATTTCACAGGCAAAAACATAGGCGGTTTCACGCAATTTGCGCGGCAGGGCATCGCGGATCAGATCCAGCGCGCGGTCCATGCCATCTTCTTCGCCAAGCAGCTTTGCACAATCGCGGGCAACGCTGGTCACGCCATCATTGTCAAATCCGGCAAAAATCGGGAGATAACGGACCCGGCGGCCCATTGCGGAAAGTTCGGCGTCGGTAATATCGTTATCAGCGGCCGATACCATAACCATTGTGTAGATCAAGGCGTCCTGATGCGAAATCACGTTGGTTACTCCTTATCGAGAATGGTTCCCTGAACGCTGTTTATCCAGACATTTGACGATCTTGTCCGGGCAGTGTGAAAACCACCGAGCAAGAGGATGGTATGCTGATAACCATTCATGGGCAACAGTTAAGCGATGAAATTTCAGGGTTTTCATGGCGATTTTAAGGAATACGTAGTGAAATCGTTGGCATTCTGTTGTCATCGGTCGTGCGGGGTATATAAACCGCGAAAAACGCGGGGTGCGCGATCGTCAGAACAAAAATGAAGCCGCGATAAGAATACAAGCGAAATGATTGGGGTTATTGGCTCTGGTCAGGGAAAATTTGGCTTTGCACTGCATGGGGTAGCAGTTATGGTCGCGCAGCGACAACAAACATGACGAATAAAGCCGCTATGGGAGACATCAACGCAATCAATTCCGTCGGTACGTTGACGGCGTTGATAAGCCACCTGTGTTTGCCGTCTGGAGCGTATGATCCAGACGAAGGGCGTTTACTGGTAAATGCGGCCTTACGCGATGCGTGCAATGGTGAAATCCCGGCTGAAGAATGGATTGCGCTTGATCAGGCAGGTCCGCTTGCCGAACCAATCACAGAACTCACCCAATATTTTGCGGAAAATGGCGGCTATCAGCATGTTGCTTGCGGCTATCAAGACAAGCCGCAGGTCATGTTTGGCTGGAAACTGAAGATCGGTCATCGGTCCTATATCCGTTTCTCAGCCGTTCCGGCGAATGTTTCTTCGGGGATCGGGTCGCTGATATCGCCGCAACCGGTGTTGCTGGTGGAGCCGAATGGCCAACTGCGCGCGGCCAACTGTGCGGCCGAGCAGCTTACCATTGAAATGGGGCTTTCATCGCCCCTTGATCTGGCCCATCCCAGTGATCAGCGCGCACTGGTCAGTGAAAATGGCCCGCAATTTGATACCGACCATACCCGTACCGTGCATTACGGGCAGCGCTTCTTCCAGTGGCAGTTTATCTCGCTTGATATCGCTGGTTGTCTGGTGTTGTTCGGCCAAGAACGCACGCGCGAGGAAAGCTATCGCCGCGCCCTTGAACATGCCGTTCATGGTATTATCGAGCTGAGTTCCGACGGCAATATCACCAGTGTGAACGCAGAAACGGCATCGTTGTTCAATTACGATTCCGTGCGCGAACTGACCCAGGCCTATTTCCGCCATCCCGAAACGTTTTATGCCAATGACAGTGATCGCGTTCAGCTCAGGCGTGATCTTGCATCGGGCAAGGGCGTGCATGCGCGCGATATCGAGATGCGCCGGGCCGATGGCAGTCAGCTTTGGGGGCGGGTCAATGCCACCGAAATCCGGGGCGAGGGCGGTGGATTGCTGGGCTACAGCGTCACCATCACCGACATCACCAAGAACCGCCAGGCCGAGTATGACCTGCGCCGCCGTCAGGAACGCTATCGTGCGCTGGTGCAAACGGCTGGCAGCGTGATCATGTTCCTCGATGCCGAGGGACGCATTCTTGAATATAACCGCGAATGCGAATGGACGTTTGGCTATTCCTGGATGGAAGCAGCCGGGCAGAACTTCTTTGATTTTCTTCTGGTCGAGGATGACCGTGCACGGGTGCGCATGGCAGTGCGTCGCCTGCTGTCTGGTGAAATCATCAAGGACGAGGTGTTTTCGTTCAAGCGCCGCGACGGGGAAGTGCGCCTGTTGCAATGGAATGCGCGCGCGCATTTCGGCGAGGATGGCGATGTTGCCGGTGTGATCTGTATCGGTCAGGACGTGACCGAAAAGCTGTCGGTCGAACGCGCGCTGCGCCATGCCGAAGAAAAATTCCGCGGTATTTTCGAAAACTCGGCCGAGGGACTTTATCAGAGCCTGCCACTGGGCCCGATGCTGTCGGCCAACCCGGCTTATGTCTCGATCCTTGGATATGACGCGGTTGATGACCTGTTTGCGCAGGAACAGGATGCGACCTTGCATTATCTGAACCCGGTCAGCCGGTATCGCATTACTGGGCGGCTGTTGCGTGATGGTTCGGTGCACGGGTTTGAAACCGAAATGCGCCGTGTCGATGGCAAGATCATCTGGGTTGAGGAAAATGCCCGCCTGATCCGCGATGATCAGGGACGCCCGTCCCTGATCGAGGGATCGATCACAGACATTACCGACCGCAAACGTAGCGAAGCCCGCATTCAGTTCCTGGCCCATCATGACGGGCTGACGGGGCTTCCCAACCGAACCCTGTTCCAGGAACGGCTTGCGGCAGCGGTTGAACGCAGCAAGCGCGAACGCTGCCATTTCGTTTTGATGATGTTTGATCTTGATAACTTCAAGGACATCAATGACACGCTCGGGCATCCGATTGGCGACCTACTCTTACAGGGTGTGGGTGAACGCATGCGCGTCTGTCTGCGCAACGAGGATGTGGTCGCACGTCTGGGCGGGGATGAATTCGCCGTTCTGATCCATGAGCCGGGCTCGATCGAGGAAGTGACCTTTGTTGCCCAGCGATTGATCGAACGCGTATCAGAACGTTTCATGCTTGATGGCAATGAAGTCCAGGCATCGACGTCTGTGGGTATTTGCATGTATCCGCAGGATGGTCGCGATGAAAAGGATCTGCTGCGCAATGCCGACCTAGCGCTTTATTGCTCGAAGGCCGAGGGACGCAATCGCTATCACTTTTTTGAACCGAAGCTGCAGGTCGAGGTCCAGGAACGCAAGGCGATGGAACGCGACCTCAGCCATGCGATTGAAAATGATGAGCTGGAGCTGTTCTATCAGCCGATCATTGATATTGGCGGGCATCGCATCATCGGCATGGAAGCCCTGGTGCGCTGGTTCAATCCGTCGCGCGGGCAGGTCAGCCCGGTTGATTTCATACCGGTGGCCGAACGCATGGGCATCATTGCCGATATCGGCAAATGGGTTTTAAACCGTGCCTGCGAACAGACCAAGGCATGGCGCGATGCCGGTTACGGCGCGCTGACCATTTCGGTCAATCTGTCGCCGCTTGAACTTGCCCGTCATGAGGACCTGATTGAAAGTGTCGGCGAAACCCTGTCGCGGACCGAGCTTGATCCCCATCAGCTGCAGTTCGAAGTTACCGAGGGTGCGGTGATGGATAATCCGCGTGAAGCGGCCATCACGCTGGGCATCCTGCGGAATCAGGGCATCCGGATTGCGATTGATGATTTTGGTACGGGCTATTCATCGCTCGCCTATCTCAAACGTTTCCCGGTCGACAAGATCAAGATCGACCGATCATTTATCATTGATATCGACAGTTCCGATGGCAATGCCGCCATCGTGCGGGCGGTGGTGTTCCTGGCGCGTTCATTTGGCATGGCGGTCAATGTCGAAGGCATCGAAACCGAAACCCAGCTTGAACATATCGCATCCGAAGGGGTGGACGAGGTCCAGGGCTTCTATTTCAGTCAACCGATCAGCGCGACGGATATGGAAAACCTGTTGAAAGCCAATCTGAGCTCACCGGCCCGTTTTCCCGTCGCCCAGCCGTGAGCCCGAGCTGATCTGATCCGGCGGGAAACGCGGCCCAACAAAAAACGCACCGGAACATTGCCCGGTGCGTTTTGTCGTTTCATGGGGTTTGCGGTTTTCAGGCCGCGGATTGCTGCTGCGGGTCGCCTGCGACCTTGCACAGTTTGTTGCGGTCAATACGCATGGTTGATGGCATGCGCGGATTGCGTTCAATCGCGCCTTCACGCTTGAGGTTGGCGATCATGCGACTGGCCGTTTCGGTCGTTGTGGCCACGATATTGCCAAGCTTTTCGCGGTTGGGCAGTGACACCAGATCGTTATGGGCCGACCACAACAGGAACCGGCAAATCCGCCGCATCGCCGAGCCGGTACCAAAACTGATCTTGAGCTGCTGACCATCCATGACCTCGCTTGCCAGAAGCGACATCACCGCGGCTTGCGCGCGGGCATCGTTTTGCTGGGCAAGGCGGACCCGCTGGATCGGGATGCGCTTGATGACCGAAGGCGCGATGGTTTCAATCACCAGCGTCGGGTCGGTCACGGCCAGCATTTCAAGGCCGATCGCATCACCCGGGCGATAAACACGACAGACCTGTCTTTCGCCCTGTTCGGTGTATTTGCAGCGTAAAGCCAGCCCGGATTGCACAATGTAAACATATGTGTGGTCCTCGGCGTGGTGGCCGATGCTGGCATCTGATGGCAATGTCAAAACGCAGGGTTCGGCAAGTTTTTCCAAGAGGTGCAAGGCGTCGTCTTTGTTCATGGGGATCTCCCATTGGCAAATTTACGGATACGCGGCAAAGCCGTCGCGTATCGACACCAGTCTGTGAACCGGGGAATACCCGGAATATGCCGGTTTTCGGCGGGAAAAAGGTTTCAGATCGGGGGAATGCCGCCGTCTGCAGATACAGTTGTGGCGTTAAAGGGCCATCAAGCCCGTAATGATCTGCGAAGGGCCGCGATCAAAACCCGATCAGATGGCAACGGGCGGGGCACGTGGTGACGCTGCAATCGGGCAGAAGTCATGCAGACGTGCAGTGATATGAAGGGCTGTGACCTTGTTCGATAGCCGCACGCGATGAACCAGTGGCAATTCCGGTTCGACCGGCATGCCGGCCGCATGGTTGCCAAGACCGCAACTCGCACACTGGAAACCGTCAAAGGCATCCGAGCTGTGCGGATTGGCGGTGCGATCTTCGGCAAGGTCGGCTGGCACCGAAATGGTTTTGATGCCATTTGCGGTACAGATAATCAGCGGGACATAGGTCTGGGAAACTTGCGCGTCGGCCGTCGGCACTGCTTCAAGGGCGACAGGCGCATGCATGAAGCCGAAAAACAGCGCGTTGACCAGCAACAACCACGCCACACAAAGTGACAGCGTGCGTCTGGCAGCCAGGCAGTTTAACGGCGTGAAATACACGTGTTTCCATCCCGATTGGAAAGCTTGTGAATTGGAATAAACCCTTGAAAGCGCCCTGTCAAAGCCTGCGATAGTGAACCAGTTATCACCATTTTTTTATAATCGTTGCAGAAAACCTGTGGGGCGCCTGTGCAGAGGCCATTTGGGGAACTTGTTCTATTCTCAAAGCGTTGGGTCTATACTTCGCTGTAATTTCAAATTGATATTGTGGCGCCCCACAGAAGTCAGGAGCACCTTACCATGACCTTGATCGTAAATGACGGAACGCCGGAAATGCGTGGCCTTTTGGAAAAGGGGCGCAAACGGTTGCGCACGGTCGGTGTGGTGATGCTGATACTCGGCATTTTGGCGGTGGCCTTTCCCTTTGTGACAACGATTGCGTTCAAGACCGTGATTGGCTGGCTGTTTCTGATCGGGGCGCTTGGCCATTTTTATGGCGCCTGGAATGCCGATACGCCCACACGCCGCAGTCTTGATGTCATTCAGGGGGCTGTCTTTGCGCTGATTGGCGGCTGGCTTGCCTTCATGCCGACTGGCGGCATTGTGACGCTGACCGTTCTGTTGGCGATTGCCTTTGTCCTGCATGGGCTTTTTGAAACCATGATGGCACTTTGGCTTAAACAGTTTCCCGGCTGGAAATGGATGGTGGTTTCTGGCGGGATTTCGGTTCTGGCCGGTATTCTGATCTTCGCCGAATTGCCAAGTTCGGCGACATGGGCAATCGGTTTGTTGCTTGGCATCAACCTGCTATCATCGGGGTTCAGTTACCTGATGGTGTCCATGGCGATGGGCAAGGTCGCGCGCCCTTAAGAGATAGGTGATGAGTAACGAGAGCTGGCAAACGGTACTTCTGATTCTATTCGGAATGTTGCTAGGTGTGATAGGGGGGCTACTGTGCGCACCTTATCTGCTGCCCATCGTTGTAGGTGACGGTTGGTGGACTGTTGTTGGTGCTTTTATTGGTGTGCTGGGTGCATTCTTCGCTGCTTGGGCAAATTTTGTTTGGCAAGAAGCTGCAAAAAAGAAGGAAACTTGGCGGCCGTTTTCGGAACGCTATGACTATGCACTGATGAACCTTCGAAGAGCTCGCGCCTTAGTTAATGAAAACAAGGTTGGCTTGTTTGAACTTGGTGAGCAAGCTTCTATAACGTTTTCAGTAAGGCCCAACCTTGAGCCACGAATTAAGGTTGCTAGGTTGCGTGCTGCTGGAACCAGTGAAGATGAAAACATTCTTGGCCCAACCAGCGTCGAAGCTCGTGCTGAAAAAGAACGGTTTAAAGCTGAGTTTGAGAAGCTCGAACTGCTTAAAGACGATGTGAGGGTCGCCGACCTGGAGCAGGCGCAGAAGTGTCTAGCCGAAGCGCGTGGTGCACTTAGCTGGGTTCGAGAAAAGATGCAGCTGACTCTAAAGCCTGCGCAGATAAGTGGGTTAGACGGAGCGATTGAATGGTTTGGTCAATTGCATGGTTGCATTGAATTTGCTGTCAACGCGATTTCGCGCGATGAAAATTGGAGCAAAGGGCGAAATTTCCGTGGTGATATCATCAACAAAGCGTTAGTGGAGAGCTTCTCAGAGTTCGGTCCAACGATTGATATGGTAATTGCCAACTTGGAGCGGCTTCCAAAGCAGTGAATGCCCGTGTTAACTGAAAAAAATAGCTGTTGGCTAAACTTGGGGCTCAAAAATGGGAAGAGAGGCATCTGGAGGTTTACTTGCTCTGGCAGACGATGCCCTGTCGTCCCCGGCCCTTAACCGTTCCATTCTGATTATCACCCTGCTGGCCATGGCGGCCCATTTCGTTCTGATGTTTGCCGGGCCAGAGATGCTTTTGGGCCAGCGGACCGCCGACCTGCCGCTTTTCATCCTGTTTGTGTTCGGGGGGCTGCCCATTCTTGGGCAGCTTGCAATCAAGCTTCTGCGTCGGGAAATGGGGGCGGATTTTCTCGCCGCCATTTCGTTTGTTACCGGTGTGGTGTTGGCGGAATATCTGGCTGCCAGCCTGATCATTCTGATGCTGACGGGTGGGCAGGTTTTGGAAAGCTTTGCCATGCGCAAGGCGTCCTCGGCGCTCAATGCCCTGGCCAGCCGCATGCCCAGTGTCGCGCATCGCAAATCGGCGGATGGCGAAGTAACCGACATCGCCCTTGATGAAGTCGAAATTGGCGATCTGATTGCCGTCTTTCCCCATGAAACCGCCCCGGTCGATGGCACGGTCGTTGACGGTCATGGCAGCATGGATGAAAGCTACCTGACAGGGGAGCCCTATGTGGTCGCCAAGGCACCGGGCACGAATGTGCTGTCGGGGGCGATCAATGGCGAGGCGGTGCTGATCATTCGCGCGGAAAAACGCGCACGCGATTCCCGCTATGCCCAGATCATGGATGTCATGGCCGAGGCCGAACAAAAACGCCCGCGCATCCGCCGTCTTGGCGATCAGATCGGGGCGTGGTTCGCTCCGGCGGCCCTATTGTTTGCGATATTGGTGGGCTATCTCAGCGGCGATTCATCACGCTTTCTCGCTGTGCTGGTGGTGGCAACACCCTGTCCGCTTCTGATTGCCATTCCGATCACGGTGATGAGTGCGATTTCCATTGCCGCGCGACGTGGCATTGTTGTGCGCGATCCGACCGTGCTGGAACGTTTGCCGACCTGTCAGACGGCGATTTTCGATAAGACCGGGACGCTCACCTATGGCCGTCCGGAACTGGTCGATGTTCTGCCCGGACCGGATTTTAGTGGTGATCTTGTCTTGCGGCTGGCGGCCAGCTTGGAGCGCTATTCCAAGCATCCGCTGGCCTCGGCGGTGTTGGCAGCCGCACGCGCGAAAAAACTGCCGCTTGATGAGGTCAATCATGCCTCGGAAAAGCCGGGGCAGGGGCTAAGCGGGCAGGCCGATGGTCATGAAGTGGCTGTTACCCATCGCAACAAGCTGATGAAATCCGATCCCGAGATCGCACGGCTTTTGCCCGAAACCGCAGCCGGGCTTGAATGCGTTGTGCTGGTAGATGGCAAATATGGTGCGACCTTCCGCTTTCGCGATACCCCGCGCGCCGAAGGCGAAAGCTTCGTCGGACATCTCGGCGAAATCCATCATTTCAACAAGGTGATGTTGCTCTCGGGCGACCGCGAAAGCGAGGTCAGCTACCTTTCCGAATTGCTCGGCATTTCCGAAAGTCTGGCATCGCAAAGCCCGGAACAGAAAGTCGCAATCGTGCGGGCCGAAACCGCCAAGGCCCCAACCCTTTTCATGGGGGATGGCATCAATGATGCCCCGGCACTGGCCGTTGCCACGGTTGGTATCGCCTTTGGCAAGGAAAGTGCGGTGACCGCGGATGCTGCCGGTGTGGTGATCCCGGAGGCATCCTTGGTGACGGTGGATGAGCTGCTGCATATCAGCATGGCGATGCGACGTATCCTTCTGCAAAGTGTGATTGGCGGCATGGTGCTGTCCATACTTGCTATGGGTTTTGCCGCCGCAGGCTATATCACGCCGGTCGCAGGCGCGCTTTTGCAGGAGGGCATTGATGTGATTGCGATTCTCAATGCGCTGAGGTTGGCACTTCAGCATGATATTGGTGCGGACATGAGTGTTAATCAGCTTGATGAAAGCTAGCTAGTTCATGCCAAATATTGGATGTACTTCACTTCAAGAAAACGTTATTATTCAACCCTAGGTTGGTCTTGGTTTGGTTGCAGGAGGCGCGATGACGGTTGAGTTTAAGCGCATTAGGTCGACTTCTCTTTGGCGGCTAGTGATTGTTGCGTTGTCTCTTTTGGCTTGGGTTGCCGGCGTTTCAGTCTTGGTGTCAAGATTGAGTCCTCTCCATGAGCTCGTAAATGCGTCGCCGATTGAGGATGATGAAAAGGTAAAAAGTAGTCTCGAGGCAGTCGCTAAGTTGAACCGGCAAATAATTGAAGCCAACCGAATTCTTTATCATGCTGAAGATGTTTCAAAAAAACTCGAGGAGCGTAGTAATGAAATCCTAACTATTATCGATGGTGGCAGACTTGAGAGCGCTTTTGGTTGGCTGTATTTCATTTTGAATAATTCTGATGTCAATGAAATATCACTTCCAGGAGACTCCTACCGCTTAATGAATATTGTAGATGTTAGGCTTGTTTCTCACGACGGTGGTACGAGTTTACCGTTTACAAAAATGTTAACGAAAATGTCTATTGAGGTATGCAGCCCGAACCTTTCGGTTGATCCTGTAGATAACTCTGAGGAAGAGAAAATAAATAATTCTCTTGACCCTATTAGCTTCCTTTATCTGGGGTTAAAGGCAGATAAACAAAAATATGATCTTTTATGTGATTCGGTCTCCGAATTTCCAATTTCTCTATCGCCTCAAGATTTTCAGAAATACAAAGAAATTAGGGGAAAGCGACTAGCATCCTTTATTGTTAATAATGACATTTTAGATCGTAAATCTGTAGTGGACATGGAATTTAGCATTCGAGAACAGTTTGAAATGCGAAACTCTGATTTATTGGTTTTGGTGGAGAAATATATTGCACGCCAATCTAGTGTGTTTAAAGGCACTTTAACCAGTATAACTAAACTTCGAAATGAGTTTGTCGAGCGAAGGCGAGTACTGGAAAGTCGTTTAAATAGTTCATCAGCGCTGTTCGCAGTAGCTACTTTTAGAACAACATTGATTACAGCAATTGTCGTGTCGATAGGGTTTGTGCTTTTGCGGTCTTTCTCTGCAGAAATCTATCATGCGCGAAGGCTCTCCGAAATGGAGGTTGCTCACATGCTCGCAGAAAGCCTTGATCTTGAGAAACTCTCACACGTTCCTGAACTCGCAAAGGCCATTTCTGGGCGACACACCAAAGCTGCAGCCTCTGTGCCCGAAGACGTAATTAACGCGGCTGGCAAGTTGGGTGAGGCCGTATCGCGCTTTAATTCCAAAAGTTCAGGCAAAGTTTAGCTAAGTTGAGCAAGAAACAGGCGCGTCTGCTCAATTGCCTCGCGCAACCCGACACGCTGGACTTCGACGTCTTCGGGGAAGGCGCCCAGAAGCCTTGATGGCATGCGGTTATCAAGCAACACAAACACGCCGCGATCTTCTGCGCGGCGGACAAGGCGGCCAAAGGCCTGCTTCATGCGTAGCCTTGTGAGCATGTCGTCATAGCGTGCGCCGTGGAAGGCAGATTTGCGCGCGCGGTGCAGGATATCGGGCCGGGGCCAGGGCACGCGGTCAAAGACGATCAGACGCAGGCTATCGCCTGGCACATCCACCCCGTCACGCACCGCATCGGTGCCGAGCAAACAGGCATCGCGTTCGACCCGGAAAATGTCGATGAGCGTTGAGACATCCATGCCATCGATATGCTGGGCGAGAAGCTGCAGGCCGGCCTCATCCATCGGGCCGGTCAGGCGCTCGTAAATCGCCCGCAGACGTGTGATGGCGGTAAACAGGCCAAGCGCGCCACCGCCGGACGCCAGAAACAGCTCGCGATAGGCCGCCGCAACATGGTCCGGGTTGTCGCGGCCAAGGTCATTGACGATGAAAACGCGGGTCTGTTTGGCATAGTTATACGGGCTTTTCATCGCGGCCCGGATCGCGGGCAGCGGCATGTGCGCAGCACCCGTGCGGTCCTCTGCCACGGCCCAGTCGAAATCTTCGTCCCCCGTACCATCGCGGAGGGTGGCGGATGTTACCACCATCCCATGTGCGGTGGGGGCAAGGGATGTGGTCAGCGGGATGGTCGGGTCAAGGTAATGGCGATGCATGCCGACATCGAAGTCGCGGCCAAACTGGCGTTCAATCGCAAACCAGTCGACAAAGGTTTTGGGTGTTTCCTCAACCAATGATGCCAGCATTTCCCGCCATGCGCCGACCTGCATGATCGCCCGACGCTCAAGCGAGCGAATGGCGGCATCAAGGCGCTGGCGTTCGGCAGAATCAAGCTCGTCGGCCTTTTCATCGAGCATATGGGCGATGATCTTGATCAGCGATTTGGCCGGTTTTTCCATGGCCTCCAGCGCGCGGTCCAGATCAGCGGCACTGGCCAGCACTTCATTGATCGCCGGTTTGCAATCGGTCTCGATCGAGTATCCTCGGTCGCCATCGCTTGAGCGCGCCATCACCTGCGCACGGACATGGGCAAGGAAGGTTTCCGCCGGGCCCTTGGCATGTTGGGAGCCGTCATGAATGCGCGACAGCCAGCCCTGTTCGGGCAGGCATTGGGCGGCGACAATCACCGCATTGACCGCATCGCGCAGTTCATCACGATCCAGAATAAGCGTTTCAAGCCGTTGCTTGAGACCGCGCGCACGCGATGATCCTTTTTGCTCGGCACCGAGCAACCAACGACGGAGTTCCTGCCCCTCCATCCCGGTCAGGTGCGACGAAAAAGCCTTGTCGGCGGCATCAAAAAGATGGTGGCCCTCGTCAAACACATAACGTGTCGGCATGGAGGCATCATCAAGCCCGCCAAGGGCGGCCTGCACCATGACCAGCGCATGGTTGGCGACCACGATCTCGGCCGAACGCGCACGGCGCACCGTCTTTTCGACAAAGCATTTGGAATAATGCGGGCAGGCGGCATAGATGCATTCGCCGCGCTGATCGGCAAGCGCCCCGGTAAAGCGGTTGCCGAGCAATTCGGTCAGCCAGGCGGGGAAATCGCCCCCAACCATATCGCCATCGCGGGTATGCGATGCCCACCGCGCAATCAGGCCCAGCGGGGTAGCCTGATGCGGTTGTTGGGCAAGCGGCCTCTGGGCTTCTTCGAAATTCAGCAGGCAGAAATAGTTTTCCCGGCCCTTGCGCACGACGGCCTTCAGGCGCTTGTCCTTGGGATCGTCATAGAGGCGATCAAGTTCCTGATCGATCTGGCGTTGCAGGTTGCGGGTATAGGTCGAAATCCACACTGCCCCGTCATTCTTCTGCGCCCAAAGCGAAGCCGGGGCGACATAGCCCAATGTCTTGCCGGTCCCCGTTCCGGCCTCGGCCAGGACGATATTGGGCGCACCGTCATGCAGGCGCGGGCCAAAGGCCGAACAGACCGAGGACGCATAATCGGCCTGTTGCGGGCGTTCTTCCGCCCCTTCGCCGAGAAGTTCTTTGAGGCGCTTGCGCGCATCCTTGGGATCAACCGGATGGTTGGCCGGTGGCGGTGGCGGGGCGTGTTCGGCCCATTCGCCAAGCTTTTTCCAGACTTTGAGCCCTTCATACACCGCATAGCGATGCGGGCCATCGCCATCCGCCCCAAGGGCAGCCAGAACCGAAACACCCCACGGCCAATGTCCGCGCGCCATCGGCCACGCAATCGACAGGGCCGGGCCGCGTTTGTTGCGATGAAGTGTGGCCAGTTCCTGCAAAAGGCGCTTCATGGCTTCTGCCAATGCCTCTGCCTGACCAATCAGGTCATCTGCCGGCTTCTGACCCGTCGCAAGCGCGATGCCGCGCGGGGTCGGCACACAAAATTGCGCCGGGCGGACAAAGGCAAACAGTTCCAGCAGGTCATGGGCCGGAAACGGATCGGATTTCAGACGCCGGGCACAGGCCGGAGTATGCACCAGGATGGGGCGTGATGATCGGGCGCGCTTGGCAGCAGCGCCGTGCGGGAGTTCCTCGATCTCGCCATCGGGCGACAAAAACACGGCATGACGCAATCCAACGACCATGACAGGGGCGTTGGGCGGCATGAAACGCGGTTGGGACTCTTCGGAACGATCATCGAACATTTGGGGCACTATAAGCAGACAGCGACAGTGGCGCCACCGGGGAAATTGACCTATCTTGGAATTTGTAAGGCAAACATCCGATGACAAGGCGACGGACCGCAATGGCAGCCCCCAATACCCGCAATCAGCATTTCTGGCGCGATGACGCGATGCCGTTTGTCGAGCTCAGGCGCGTGGCGGACGGGCATTCGGTTTGTTACGAGCGCCACAGCCACGATACCTTTTCGATTGGTACGGTGAAGAGTGGCTTCAGCACCTATTGGAACCGGGGCAAGACCCATGAAACCCAGGAAGGGTCGGTTGTGATCCTCAATCCCGAGGACGTGCATGGCTGCAACCCGGTCAAGAGCGCGGACTGGGTTTATGACATGCTGTTTGTTGACCCGGACTGGCTGCTTGATCTTCAGATTGAACTCGATGCCGATGTGGCCGGGAAGTTCGCGATGTTTTCCGATACACTGAGCCACGATCCGCACCTTTATGGCGGGTTGCTGGATCTGGCTGATACGCTTGCCAATCCCGATGTGGATATCCTTGGCAAGGAAGCGGCGATGGTGTCGTTCTTTGGCGATCTGCATGTGAAGCTTGATCGGCGCGGGGTGCTGGATCGCGCGGCCAACGTTGGTGGGGCGCTCCATGATCGCAAGATGGCGCGTGTTGGCGACTATATTCGGGCCCATTATGCCGAGACTATCGGGCTTGATGAGCTGGCCGGATTGGTTGGTTATTCGCGGTCACATCTGGTGCGTGCGTTCAAAAAGGCCTTTGGCATGACGCCTTATGCCTATCTGATCAATTGCCGGGTGCAACGCGCCCGTCATGCGCTGCGGCAGGGTGAAAAGATCGTCGATGTCGCCCTTGAAACAGGCTTTGCCGATCAGGCGCATTTCCAGCGTATTTTCAAACGCCTGATGGCAACCACCCCACGGCAATATGCCCGCGCGCAGGCCGCGTGATTTCGGCAAAAAAGAAGGCGGTTGCCATGGGTTCAGACCCTAGGGTCAGGACCTATTAATTTGATTTGAATGGCAGACGTTATATTTACGAAATCCAAGGAAAAGCCCGCCGGTCGGGTCGGTATCCCGGACAAGGGATTTGACGCTGGAGTTTGCAAATATAACGTCTGTCCTCCGGATTAAACGGATTTGCACAGGCTACTTTGTCGTAAAACTCTGAAAGATAAATATCTTCCTGCAGTTTTACTCCGCGTATCCGCACAAATCTGTTTAACCATTCAAACCAAATTAATAGGTCCTGACCCTAGACCCGCCCGGAGTCTCCACAAGCCCACTATGGGAACGGGGTGCGGGGAATGGCATGTGGGGAATTATTCCAAAACGAGATAAGCCGCACTGGCCGCCAGCAACAAGGCCATTGCCCGGTTGAAGGCGCGAATGCGTGACGGTTCGCCAAGGAAGCGTGATAAAAACGCGCCGGTATAGGCCCAGCACGCGACCGAGGCGAAGCAGACCACAAAATAGATTGCGGTAAATTCCCAGATCAGTGCGGGCGCACCAGATGCGGCATAGGCCCCCATCCCGGCAATCGATGCCAGCCAAGCCTTGGGATTGACCCATTGCATGACGGCCCCGGTGATCGCCTTGGGCCCGGATGCGGCATCGCCTTTGCCCAGCTCGCCGCTGGACGTTGCCAGCTTCCATGCCATGAACAGCAAAAACGCCACCCCGGCCCACTGAATGACGGTGGTCATTTGCGGGAAGGCCTCAAGCATTTCATGCAGGCCCAGCCCGATCAGAAGCAACAACAGGCAAAAGCCCGCCGTCGCGCCAAACACAAGGCGAAGGGACGGGCGAAAGCCATATTGCACGCCCGAACTCAGCACCAGAATATTGACCGGCCCCGGCGTGATGGAGGCGGCCAAGGCAAAGGCCGCCATCGAAAAATAAAGACTGAGTGTGGCGCTGAGCATGCGTTTCGTTTCCTCATTGATCGACACCCCGTTGGGAAGGTGCCGTGTTTGTTATCAAGGAGGATGACAGATGCGCGCCGGGAATTATTGAAGGATATTGCTCTGGCGGTCTTAAAGGCCGAATGCTTTGGCCAGTGCCGATGCGCCCCCGGCAATCATGGCATAGCGCGCCGCCTTGCCAATCGTGACCAGAATGATGAAGGGCAGAAAGCGCACCCGCATCACCCCGGCAAACAGGGTCAATGGATCGCCGATGATCGGAAGCCAGGCCAGCAACAGCGACCAAAGGCCATATTTGCCAAACCAGTGTGAGGCACGCGAAAGCGCCGTGGCCGAGACGGGAAACCAGCGCTTGTCCTTGAAATGCTCAACATAAAGGCCAAGCCACCAGTTGATCACTGAACCCAGAACATTCCCCGCTGTCGCCACCACAACCAATAGCCACAACGCATGATCGCCAGACGCAATCAGGGCCGCCAACGCCGCCTCGGACGTGCCGGGCAAGATGGTCGCCGATGTCAGGGCCGAGAAGAACAGCCCGATAAGAAGCGTGAATGCTGTGGTCATGGGGTTTCGATAGACCGGAATGACGGGGGCGTCCAGCACAAGTATTTCACGTCGCTGGCTTTGGTGCGTCATTCAAACAATCAGAATGAAATTCAGATGAAGGATGAGACATGCAGGTCACGCGAGCGGGCACTAATGGTGCTGATTTCCTGTTGGATGGAGATGCCTATTTTGAGCGGCTTCACCAGACACTGGAATCCATCCGTCTAACGGGTGGTGGCGGGAACCAGTTTGTCCGGATGGCCTTTTGGCAGTTTTCGCCCGATACATTCTTGCCAGCATGCACATCCCTTGCCGGTGTCGCCATGCAAGGGCGCTATTTGTGCGACATGCTTGAAGACATTGCCACGCTTGGCATCCCGGTGCAGTTGATTGCTTGGTACGGCACGACAGCGGTGAATACTTTTAATCCGGAAATGTCGTCAAACTGGGCGATGAACCGATGGGTTCAGAACGCTAATCAGCGCAATGGCGCGGTTGTCGGATATCGCCCGATCCAGATGTACATGGAGAGTTATGGCGGGCGTCGACATATCGGGATGAGTACGCATCAGAAAATCGTCATCGCCTGTACAGGGCCTCTCAAAGAAGCATTTGTTGGCGGGATGAATCTGGCACAGAAATATCTTTCATCTGATCAACATGACCCGGTCAATCACTGGCATGACACGGCGCTTCGTGTCACAGGCGCGATCGTCGACGATATTGAGGCCGAGTGGCTGCGGCGTTGGAATAAACAAAACCCGGCACCGGCCCCCAATGGTGTCATCATCCCGGCTGCCCCAGTGATGGGGGGCATGACCATGTCCATGTTTACCACCAACATCGAAGCCAACCCGCCTGAGACCGATATTCGTACACATATGTTGGCCCGGATCGCCGGGGCGGGGCAGTTCGCCTATCTGGAAAACTATGCGCTAACCGATCCGCAGCTGGTCAGTGCCTTGGCTGCCCGCCGGGCGCCGGGCGCCGGCCAAATTCCGGTTATTCCGATGGTCAATCATCCGCGCAACCGGACTCAGGAAGGTTTCGAGATCTTTTCCTATATGATGTTTTACACGTTTGTTGAGCTCGGCCTTGCCGATTTCGTGAGCTTTGATGCCGTCGATACATGGTCTGCGTGGTTGCGGAGTGCCCCGATTACCTATCCAACAGCGGGTGTCATCGGACCGGTCGTCCAGAAACTTGGTTTCCAGCCCGGCCAAACAGCGGTTTTCAATCCGGTCAACGGATTCCGATTGCAATATACCGATGCCACAGGCGCGCAGAGACGCGTCTGGTTTCGCGATATCTGGAATCTGACACCCACTGGGTCCGTAATGTATGCGCCGCAGAATAATCATGCGCGGGTATCAGATCACTGGACCTATCTCCATTCCAAGTTGGCCCTGTTTGATGACCGGTACGTTCTGGTTGGCACCAGCAACTGGACATATCGCAGCATGCAATATGACGGTGAAATAACGCTTGAAGTCGATGATCCGACAAATGTGTTTCCACAAGCGGTTCGTGCGCAGCTTTTCAATCACTGGCAGATGCCAACGGCAGCGGCCGCTGCCACGGCAGGTGTCGGTGCGGCGTGGACCGGCGATGCTGCGGCTAACCCTGCCAATCTGGGAACGAATGGGCTCGCGCGTGCCGTACCGCTGCAGATGGATGATTTTATCAACCCGACGTCGGTTCAGGCATGGCGCAGCCTTGCGACCAACGGAACGATGGTTTCGGCCTACATGTAGGCCGTGCCGGGTCGCAGGTGCAAAGTTGAAAAGAGGATATCATGAGTAGCAATGTTTATCAGACCCTGTCACAGCAGGCGTGGAAGCAATACCAAACGGTTACCGGACGTCCCGAGAAGGAAGTCAAACAGATGCAGGCTGCTTATGGCACCTTTGAAGAGGCCGCGAAGAAGCTTGATGCAGCGGTGGTGTTTTCATCTCCCCCGACGAAGGAGCAGCTTGCCACGGCAAGCAATGCGGTTACTGTTCTTGAAAGCGCGTTTAACGGTGTGGACGCTATTGTCGCAAAACTCGTGCAGACTGATAGTGATGCGGTCAAGAACACCGGCACTGTGTCACAAGGTCAGAAAGCCGATAGCGTCAAGCGCGAGCAAGAACATGACAACAATTTTGAGCAAGCACTTGGAAACGTGCTTTATCAAGGACAGTTGCAGGTCGCATCTGCGCTTGCCAGTGCACCAAAATAAAAGAAAAAGGCCCGGTGCGGGGTAACACCGGGCCTGAAATTGCCGGTCAGCAGTTTGGGGGGAGCTGACCATGCTTCACGCGATTACGGACGAAACATCGACATTGCCGCGCGTTGCATTGGAGTACGGGCAAATCTTGTGGGCTTCCTCGACGAGTTTTTCCGCCTCGGCCTTATCAAGGCCCGGAAGCGACACATTCAGTGTCACGGCAAGGCCAAAACCGCCAGCGTCGCGCGGGCCAATCCCGACTTCGGCCGTGACCGAAACATCATCGGAAACCTTCGGGCCGCCCTGGGATGAGACGAATTTCATCGCACCGATAAAGCAGGCCGAATAGCCCATGGCAAACAGCTGTTCGGGGTTGTTGCCCTCGCCGCCAGCGCCGCCAAGTTCCTTGGGCGTCGTCAGCTTGACATCAAGCGATCCGTCTTCGGTTTTCGCCCGGCCATCACGACCGCCGGTGGCAGAAGCGCTAGCGGTATATTTTACATCAACAGACATGGTTTCATCCTTTGTTTGAACGTTGGTTCAGGTGGAAAGAACCCGGCTGTGAACGGAGGATCAGGACCCAACAATATGATTGTAATGGTTGACCGGATTTGTGCGGATACGCGGAGCGAAACTGCAGAAAGATGGTAATCTTTCAATGTTTTGCGACAAAGTAGGCCGTGCTAATCCGGTCAATCCGATGGACAGTCGTCCGTTTTGCGAATTCCTGCGTCAAAGCCCTCGGACGGGCCCCAGCCCGACCTTCGGACTCTTCCTAGTACTTCGTAAAACGGATGACTGCCATTCCAGTCATATTGTTGGGTCCTGATCCTTCATATGTCGCCGGGGCCGGACAGCTGCAAGAGCACTTGCCCGAAAGAGGGTGAAAGTTTTGTGACCTTTCTGACTAAAGGGCAGCAGGGCCTGCGTGCTGATATTAATATCGCACAATAATAAATCGTGCGCGATATAAAATAAGACAATGCCGTCATGCAAATAAATCGCTTGTTAATTTATCGCGAACGACTTAAATTAATTGGCTTTGATTTTTCATTTGTATTTTGCGGTGGCTTGCGCGGCCGTGGGCTGGCAGGCAGTATCGGTGGTGCAGGTCAGCAACTTGATCCGGGCCGTGCCCGATTGTGCTCAGAGGATGTGATGGATGACCAAGGCTGACAAAGACGATCTTCTCGATTTGGAAAAGTTTTTGTGCTTTTCGATCTATTCTGCGGGGCACGCCTTTAACCGGGTTTACAAACCGCTGCTTGATCGGCTTGGCCTGACCTATCCGCAATATCTGGTCATGGTTGCCCTGTGGCAGGAAGACAATCAGTCGGTGCGCAGCATCGGTGCGAAGATGTATCTTGAATCAAGTACCCTGACACCGTTGCTGAAACGCCTTGAGCTCAATGGTCTGCTGACCCGTACACGTGATCCGAAGGATGAGCGGTCGGTGCGTATCACCTTGACCGAAGCCGGAAAGGCCCTTCGCGAACAGGCAGAAGACGTCCCGGCCTGCATTCTTGAAGCCACCGGCCTTGATATTGAAACGGCCAAACGGCTGAACAGTGACTTGCGCGTGTTGCGTGACCAGATGAAAACACCACGCTGTTGAAAGCTCACACCTAGAGCAGTTTCAGTTTAGATTGAAACTGCTCTAAAGACCATGCCGTCATTTTCCACAAACCAAAACGGGGCAACCGAATGTTGCCCCGTTTTGCCGTTACTGCCGTCGGATAACTATGCAGCACGTTTGTTTTGTCCGATAAGTTTGTCAATATATCCGCGCATCACAGCAAGATGTTCACCATCAAGCGGGAATTGCAGGACGCTGTGACCATTTTCATGGCGGGCGACGCGAGCATTGATCGGGCGGGTGATGCCATCAATCATCAGTTCGACAACTTCGCCCGGAGACAGGTCTGGCGACGGTGAAATCCGGACATGGGCGCAAGAAATTTCGGACAGTTTGATATTCATCGCTTGCCCGTTAAAGGTAATCTTGCCGTTAACATCGATATCATAGCAGCTGTAGGTATCGTCGTGGATGTCCGAATTCTGAACCGCAGCAAGGAAGATATCGACCTCACGGCTGAGCAGGGATGCTTCTTCGGCAGTGGTTTGTGCTACTGCGTGGACTTCGGATGCATTGCCACTCACATCTTCGACCTGGCCACGGATGTTACTCATATTACCGGCAACCCGTGTTGAGCTTTCAGAGACAAAGGTCACGTTGCGTGAAATCTCTTGGGTTGCGGCATTTTGTTGTTCAATGGCACCAGCAATGCCAGTGACATATTCGTCAATGCTGTCGATCACCGCCGCAACATCGCCGATGGCACGTGCAGAACGATCTGCGACTTCCTGGATGCGATTGATGCGTTGTGCGATTTCATCGGTTGCATTTGATGTTTGCTTGGCAAGGGATTTAACCTCGCCGGCGACGACGGCAAAGCCTTTGCCGGATTCACCAGCCCGCGCAGCTTCGATGGTCGCATTGAGCGACAGCATGCTGGTCTGTTGGGCGATTGATGTGATCAGGCTGACCACTTCACCGATTTCGCTTGCAACTTCCTGAAGGTTTTTCATCTCTTCGCGCGACACTTCAGAATGACGGACAGCATCGCGCGAAACGTCGGTAAAGTTCGAAACATGGTTCGAGATTTCACTGATCGATGCCACCATCTCCTCTACCGCAGAGCCAAGCGAGCTTGCACTTCCAGAAGATTGCTCTGCTTCGGATGCTACAGACAACGCCAGATCGTAGGTTTGACCGGAATTGTCACGCACGCCGCTTGCGCGGTCTACCATGCTTTCGGAACTGTCAAGGATACGGCCGAAAACAGCACCGATTGATGATCCAAATACACTTACCAGATTGTTGCGTTCTTCCTGGCGAAGAACTTGCAATGCATCGAGTTTCTTCTGTTTTTCTTCGAGTTCGCGGGCGCGGATCATATTGGCCTGGAACACTTTCATCGCATCGCTGATATCGGCGACCTCGTCACGAAACTTGCTATTGGGGATCGGGGTATCAAGCTTGCCATCTGCCAGGGACCCCAGTGCAGAGGTCAGGTTTTTCATCGGATGCGAAATGCTGCGTCCAAGCAGAACCGACAACAGAACACCAAGAAGCGTCGCGACGCTTGAGATAATGGCAATCATCGTCTGGCCGCGAATTTCATCTTGCAGGGCAATTTCCATCGAGGCGCGGGTAAAGGTAGATACTTGAGAAAGAAGGGCCTCAACCTCATGATCAAGGACGTCTTGTTCTTTCTCGACCTTGATGACAGCTTCTTCCAAAACGGCGGCATCGTAGTTTCCGGCTGCAACCTGATTGAAGATGTCCTCAATATGATGTTCGTAATCGAGATGTTCCTGTTCGATTCTCTCAAGCGCGACCTGAACCTTTTCAAATTCCGTGCGCGCTGCGCTGCTAAGATCGGCAGCCAGGAACTCGTCAACCATCTTACGTGCCATTGCGATTTCTTCGTCGGTCAGGTGCGCGACTTCCATGAAATGCGCTCGAACTGACTCAAAGGTTTCGCTTTTGTCACGGGCGGTAATACTGGAAATTCGCAATGCCTTTTCCATCAGGATAGCTTGTTCAAGCTGATGCTGGGTGATTTTTTCCAGAATACCGTTCAACGGCAGGTCACGATGAGCGACTTCTTCGAGTTCATGTCCGATAACAGACATGGTGTACACACCTACCGCACCCAGAATGCCGATAAAAACAACCAACACGCCAACAAGGCTGTATAGTCTGTGCGAAATTCGTAAGTTACTGAAAAAAGATGTCATTGGTCTTGATCCCCGGTACGGATTTGCCTGCATGAGATTAAGTTAATAACCAAACGTATATAACCCGTTGGTATAGTCACATATCCCCAAATAGGGAGGGGGTCAATCTTTCGTACATGGAGATGTGTTAGAATCCCGCAGAACGCGAGTGTCTCTGCGGTTTTGCATGTTGATGATTCAGGAAGCTTTTTAAATTCTGGAGGAATTCTATACTGCTCTGGCGCGTTTCCTGCGGTCCAGATGGTAGGTAAGCGCCCAGCCAAGGGCGGTTTTGAGCGCCGGTTCGGGCAGGGGGCGGTCAAGCGGCAGGAGGATCGCACGGTTGCCTTCGGTGGCAAGATCGTCGGAAAGCAGACTGCGCGTGCGATCAATCAGGTCGGTTTTGCAATCAAAGAAAATCATCACCTGATCGGGTGTTTTGGGTTTCCAGTCGGCGCGGATGGTAATGCCCGATCCCGATTTCGGGCGCCAGGCCGGTTCCCCCCATTTAAGGCTTTCTATCACCGGACCGACCCCGTCGATTTCGCCAGCCAGTTCAAAGATCCAGTCGCGGATCGACATCAAGGCCCGCCGGGCCGCAGCCGGGCAGGCATTGAATTTTGCTGCAACCTCAGAGCTGGCGAAATCCCCTGATACCATCACATACCGGCAGAACTCAGGTTGCCAAAGGACTGGATCAGCAGCCAGACACCACAAATTGCCAGCGTGATGTGCTGCATGACCATGGCCGGTGCGATGATCCGTTTGGAACGTGTGAGCGTGCCAATCGCATGCAAAAGCCGGCTTGCGATCAGAATGGCCGCAACAATCCAGATGATGTCAGACGTTGCCAAGATCGCCTCGATGGCGAGGATCAGAAGAACACAAAGCGGGGCATTCTCGACAAAATTGCCATGCGCCCGAATACGCCGACGCAGGGTGCTGTCATCGCCATCGCCACTGAGGGTATTGAGCTGAAAGCGCCGGACGGAAACCATGAGGCTGAGCACGGTCAGCATCAGAACGAAGACGGCAGTTATGCAGATTGTTACAGGAAGTGGCAGCATCGGCATCATCCTGAAAAGGTTGGTAACATGCACACATCACGCACGGATATGACGGGGCCAATACAACCACCGAATAGATCAGGCTGCAACAAATGAAGATTGTCCAAACAGTGCTGTTGCGTCAGAGTTGTCAGATCAGGAGAAATTCGATTTACCAATTGCAGGCGCAAAGACCTCGTTGGCCGGGATTGGTTTACCTAGCAAGAATCCCTGCAATTCGATGCCGGGCACTTCGCGCAGGAATTCATACTGCTTTTTGGTTTCGACCCCTTCGGCCGTGACCTGCAGGCCCAGCGCATCAGCCATTGCCAGCATCGCGGTGATCAGGGCGACATCATCGCCGTTATCGGGCAGGTCTTTGACAAAGGCGCGGTCGATCTTGAGGCGGCTGATCGGAAGACTTTTGATCGATCGCAGGCAAGAATAGCCCGTGCCGAAATCATCAATCGCGAGCGACACCCCAACCGCACGCAGGTCATGCAGGGTCTGGATCATGCTGACTTCGTCCTGGATCATGCTTTCGGTGACTTCGATTTCCAGGTCATCGGCCGGAAGGCCTGCCATCGCAAGTTCATGGGCAACGGTATCGACAAAGCCTGGCTGTTGCATCTGGCGCACCGAGACATTGACCGACATGCGGATTTTCTCGCCAAACTCATCCTGCCACTGACGGGCCTGTTTGCAGGCTTCGCGGATGACCCAGCTGCCGATTTCAAGAATAAGGCCGCTTTTCTCGGCAATCGGAATGATTTCATGCGGGCCGACAAGCCCCTGTGTCGGATGGTGCCAGCGCAAAAGCGCCTCGACTCCGACCATATCGCCACTCGCCCCGTCAACTTGCGGCTGGTAATGCAAAACCAGCTCATCGTTTTCAAGCCCGCGCCGCAATTCAAGCGAGCGGGTCATGTAATGGGCGGCATTGGCTGTCATTTCCGGCTCATACAGCGCAGAGGTCCGCCGACCGCGATCCTTGGCGGCATACATTGCCGTATCGGCAAGGCGGATCAGATCGTGCGATGAATGGCCATGCAGCGGATATAATGAAATGCCCACACTGGCTGAAATGTTCATTTCATGACCGCTGATATAGAACGGGCGTTGCAGTTCCTGAATGATCTTTTGCGCCAGATTGGTGGCGGCCGTTTCATTGGGAATGTTTTCGCGAATGATCAGGAATTCATCGCCGCCCAGCCTTGAAATCGTATCGGTGCGTTCGGTAATGTCCTTGATCCGGGTGGCGGCAATCAGAATGACCTGATCGCCCGCCGCATGGCCCAGCGTGTCATTGATCGTTTTGAAGTTATCAATATCCAGAAACAGACAGGCAACCATGGTGCCGCTGGGTTCACAGCGTTCGATCGCACGGTTTAGTCGGTCCGTCGCAAGCAGACGGTTGGGCAGGCTGGTCAGCCCGTCATACTGGGCCAGATAGTGCAATTCCTGTTCGGCCTGGCGGATGGCGGTGCGGTCCGAGACGATCATGACAAAGTGGGTCAGTTCGTTGTCTTCGTTTTCAACCGCGATAACCTGCAAGGCAAGCGAGATCGGATTGCCCTTGGTATTGCACGTATCCAGATCGCGGTGCCAGTGGCGGCGCGCGCCGATGCCGGCAAACAGTTCCTGAAAGAACTCGGCGGGATGTTCGCCCGGCGAGAAGAAATAGGGCGGCTTTTCCAGAGTGTTTTCTTCGCTGTCGCCGGTAATGCGGTAATAGGCGGCATTGGCATTGGTGACATTCAGGTCGGGATCAAGGATCAGAATGCCATCCTGGGTGGTTTCAAACACCGCCATAGCTTCGCGCAGTTTGTCCTTGGTCATGCGCTGATCGGTGATGTCCTGCATCATACCGATGATGCGTTGCGATCCCTTGCGTTCGTCACCAAATGACTTGCCGCGTGCCCGAAACCAACGATAGTTCCCGTCACAATCAAGCCTGCGAAAGACAACGTCGTAAAATTCACCGTGGGCAACCGCATAGGCAAAGGCGTTGCGCACCATGTCGCGGTCTTCGGTTGCGACGCGTTCCAGAAACGCATCCCAGCTTTCCGTGACGGTTTCGGTATTCTGATTAAGCTCGAAATTGCCAAGACCGGTGCTGTGCATCTGCCGGGTGCCGACATCAATTTCCCAGCAGCTCATCTGGGCTGCGTTCATGGCAAGCGACAGGCGATGCTGACTTTCCGAAAGAGCAAGTTCCGCCGCGCGGCGTTCAAGTGCCATCTGGATGGTGGCGTGCAATTCACGATCAGAGAACGGCTTGATCAAAAAACCATAGGGGCGGGTTTTCTGTGCGCGGGCCAGTGTCGCATCTTCGGAGTGGGCCGAAACATAAATCACCGGGATCATCAGGTTGGGCGGGATGCCGGCCGCGGTTTCAATACCATCAATATCGCCATCAATGCGGATATCCATCAGGATGATGTCCGGCGGGTCACGTTCGATGGCCTCAAGCGCGTCTGCGCCGCGTGTATGGGCGCTTGTGCGCCTATAGCCGAGCTTTTCAAGCTGCTTGCGCAGATGCAGAGCGATGATCCGCTCATCCTCGACAATCATGACATGGACCGGATGTTCCATCCCGATCACTTCCCTAATGTGAATGTAATGACAAAGGTGGTTTCACCTTCGGTAACAACATCAAGTGTGCCGCCAATCTGAGCGGCCAGAAGTTCGATCAACTGCAGGCCAAGGCCATCGCTTTGTCCCGGGTCAAAGCCACCGGGCATGCCGCGCCCATTGTCGGACACGCGTAATGTGACAACATCGCCGTCGCTGATACGGGTCGATACGTCGATTTGCCCGGAGCTGCCGTCCGGGAAGCCATGCTTGAGCGCGTTGGTGATCAGTTCATTGGCAATCAGGCCGCACGGGACCGCCTGATCAATGGCCAGTTCAACCTGGGCGAGGTCGCTTTCGACCCGAACCCGGGTAATGTCGGTGTTGAAGGTTGCCAGCAGGGATGAAATCAGCCCTTCGCAGAAATTGGCGAAATCGACCTTGGCGATGTCTTCGCTTTGATAGAGCGACTGGTGAATTTGCGCCATCGAGCGCACGCGGTTGCAACTGTCAATCAGGGCTTCGCGGGCCTGAATGTCAATCACCGAGGATGTCTGCATATCGAGAAGACTGTGGATGATCTGCAGATTGTTTTTTACCCGGTGGTGAACCTCGGACAGCAGGGTTTCCTTTTCACGCAGCGAGCGGGCGATTTGCTCTTCGCGGTGCTTGCGTTCGGAAATGTCGGAGATCGCCGCAAGGATTTGCTGGTTTTCCCCATCCGAAATCGGATTGAGGCCGATCTCGACGGGGAATTCGCTGCCATCCTTGCGCAGGGCATAAAGATCCCGACCGGCCCCCATCGGGCGCGGGTTCGGATGATTTGTATAGGAGCCCCGTAACGTGGGGTGACCGGCGCGAAAGCGCTCGGGAACAAGCATCTCGATCGGTTGGCCGAGCAATTCACTGCGCGCATAGCCGAAAATGATTTCGGTCTGGGCATTGACCATTTCCATGGTCCCGTCAGTGCCGATCAGGATCATGGCATTTGGCGCGTATTCAACAACGCGTTCAAACCGTTGATCCGGACTTCCCGTCGGAAAGGCGTTGGCGGTGATGTGTTCACCAGTCTTTCCAAACGACATCAACACACTCCAGTCTTCGTGCTTGGTTCGTCGGTCGGGTTTGCCTTCGCTTAGAAATTGATCACAGGTATTAACTTATAATAATTCCGCACTGTTGTTCAACCATATGTATTTCGTAGGAAATATTTATGCGATTTAAGCGTGGGGTCCCTTGGAGGGATATTTGAATACAAATGGTGGAATTCAACTACACTTAGGTGTAGCCGTCTACCGGGTGTTTCAAGCAAGAAGCCCGCAATAAAGTCCGGTGATTTCCCCACCAATTCCGCGATTATTTGGCTGCCATGCGCAACAGGTGCTTGATCTTGGCCCGAAGTGGGGTATAGCTTCGCGCAAACATGCGATGAGAGTGATCGCGTGTGAGGGTTCTGGCCCAACGCATATTTCCCGAGAATTAAACGATACAACTGACAAACAAGGTTTCAAAAATGACAGCCGATCTTCGAGATGCCGCACTTAACAGCAACGTCTGGGCCTTTCAGGAAGCCAGCAAGCTGGTCAAGCGGTATAAACAGAAGGCGCCTGAAAAGGGCTATGTCCTTTTTGAAACCGGTTATGGTCCGTCGGGTCTGCCACACATTGGTACCTTTGGCGAAGTGGCGCGTACGACCTATGTCCGTCGTGCGTTTGAAACCATGTGCGATATCCCGACCAAGCTGTTCTGCTTCTCCGATGACATGGATGGCCTGCGCAAGGTCCCGGACAACATTCCGAACAAGGACATGGTCGCCGAACATCTTGGCAAGGCGCTGACCAGCGTTCCCGATCCGTTTGGCACGCATGAAAGCTTTGCGCATCACAACAATGCCAAGCTGCGCGAATTCCTGGACGGTTTCGGGTTTGAGTATGAATTCAAATCATCGACCGATTGCTACAAGTCGGGCATGTTTGACGCTGCACTCTTGCGATTGCTCGAGCGCTATGACGCGATCCAGAAAATCATGCTGCCGACCCTTGGTGAAGAACGCCGCGCGACCTATAGCCCGTTCATGCCGGTTGAGCCGGGCACCAACAAGGTTCTGATGGCCAAGGTGACCGAGCTTAAGCCGGAAAGCGGCAGCATCGTTTATGAACATCCGGAAACCGGTGATCTTGTTGAAACGCTCGTCACGGGTGGCGCTTGCAAACTGCAGTGGAAGCCGGACTGGGCGATGCGCTGGTATGCGCTGGGCGTTGATTATGAAATGGCCGGCAAGGACCTTATTCCGTCGGTCGAACTTGGCAACAAGATCGTCAAGGCACTTGGCGGCACCCCGCCGGAAGGCTTCAACTACGAGCTGTTCCTTGATGAGAACGCCCAGAAGATTTCCAAATCCAAGGGCAATGGTCTTTCGATGGAAGACTGGCTGAAATATGCGCCGGAAGACAGCCTGTCGCTGTTCATGTTCCAGAAGCCGAAAACCGCAAAGCGTCTGTATTTCGATGTCATCCCGAAAACCGTGGATGAATATCTGACCTTTGCCGAAAAGCTTAAAACCGAAACCGATCCGACCAAAATCCTGCAGAACCCGGCTTGGCACATTCATGCCGGGACCGCACCGGATCGTGACATTCCGTTGTCGTTCGGGATTTTGCTGAACCTGGTTTCGGTGTGTAACACCGATGATCGTGACCTGCTGTGGAAGTTCATTTCGCGCTATGCCACGGGTGCAACGCCGGAAACAGCGCCGTATCTTGATAAGCTGGTCGGCTATGCCATCAACTATTACCGCGACTTCGTCAAACCGACGAAGAAATACCGTGCCCCGACCGAGGCAGAGCAGGCCGCGCTTAAAGACCTGCGCGATGCGCTGTCGAAAGTTGCCCCGGGCACCGAGCCGGCCGACATCCAGACCGAAGTTTTCACTGTGGGCAAAAACCACAATTACGAAAACCTGCGCGACTGGTTCAAGGCGCTGTATGAAGTGCTGCTGGGTCAGGAACAGGGGCCGCGCATGGGCTCCTTCATAGCACTCTACGGTCTTGATGAAAGCGTTGTGCTGATCGATCGTGCGCTGGCGGGTGAAGACCTTTCGGTGTAGGCACGTGATCAGATAAAAGTTAGCAAACGGCTCGCCAATTGGCGGGCCGTTTTGCGTTTTGGGTCATATCATTCAATAATTCGCCAACCAGATCGGTTATGGCGGGGCTTTGCGTCACCAGCAGGGAATTGAATGAGATGGGCTTTTGGCAGAAATCAATGATTGCGGTCGCGTGTTCCAAACCGCTGCGCGCGGTGGGCGAGGCGGTGGGTCGCAAGACAGGACTGGCGGCACAGTTCGTCAGTGCCAATGATGGTGCGGGGCATGTTGCACGGGCCAAGGTGCTGTCAGAAAACGGGATCGGGATTTCCAGTTTTTATCTTGGCGAGTATGTCACGGATATCGCGCAGGTGCGTGAAACCGTCGATCAGTTGTGTGCAGTGATGCCAAGCCTGCATCAGGCGGGGCTTGATGTGCATGTTTCGATTGATCCATCCCAGCTGGGCTATATGCAGGATGCAGCGGTGCTGGCCAAACATGTTGATGAGATCGCCGGTCAGATCCGCGATATCGCCACAAAGGCCGCCTCATCGCAAACCGTCCGGCTGATGATCGATATGGAAGATTTCGACATGGTCGATGATACGCTGGCGCTGCATCATCGGTTAAGCGACGCCGGTGTTCCGGTTGCCCAAACCCTGCAAGCCCGCCTGCATCGGACAAAGGCCGACATGACGGACATGATCGAACGCGGTGCGATGGTGCGACTGGTCAAGGGGGCGATGGCCCCGCCGGCAAGTGTCGCCTTCACAGAGCGGCCTGAAATTGATGCCAATTACCTCATGCTTGCCGGGATGATGTTATCGGACACGGCAAAGCAAAGCGGGTTTTTCCCGGTGTTTGGCAGTCATCATCGTGAACTGGTGCTTAAGATCGCCAAGCTTGCCGATCAAAACGGCTGGGCGCGTGATCGGTTCGAGTTCGAGATGCTTTATGGCGTCAATCAGCCGTTGCAACGCGAACTGGTTGCGCAGGGGTATCGTCTGCGGCTGTATGCGCCGTTTGGCAAGGATTGGTGGGCCTATGCCTGGCGCAGGGTGGGGGAAACCCGCGCAACCTGTCGCTTTTGCTGAAGTCGGGATTGAATCGCTAGGATGAACGAAAAAGGCCAGCAATTTGTGCTGGCCTTGTTGTATCAGATCAGCTTGGCGGCAGGTAACGCCGCAGCGGATGGTTTTCAAACGGGGCCAGAAGCACGTGGCGTGCGCGTTGCCAGCCAACACCAAACGCCATTACCAATCCGCCGACAATGAAGCAGACCAGAACGATGGTCATGGACGGATCAATCGCCGCCCCCTCGAACCCGGATTGCAGCAGATAGCCAACATAGATCAGGCCGCTGATGATCGGGGATCTGCGATCCAGGATGAGGGACAGCAACATGGCAATGATGATCACCGGGATCATGGCAAGCGGGGCGGCCTCAAAGGTCGCGGCGATCGAATGAATGGTCAGCGGCGCGCCAAAGACATAGAGCCAGAACGCACATTCCGCCCAGCCATTGACCCGGTTGGGATCGCGGCTGTCGATAAAGATCGCAAGGGCGAGCAACAAGATACCCGTGGCGGTGATCAGATAGGGGATATAGGGCTCTGCCGCCGGGCCGAAGGTCGCCAAAAGCGCTGTCCAAAAGACACCGACGATGCCCGCAGCAATCAGCGCGAAGGACACTGGCAGGCGATAGCGCAGGAAAAAGCCCAGCTGGAAGGCAAAGCCGATCACCGCAACAAAGACCAGTACATTCATCGAGCGCTGGCCGAAATCAATGACCGTATCAAGATCCGATAACTGCCCCGCCGGTCCGGCAAAGGACATGTAAATCGCAATCGCATAGATCATCAATGTCGCACCAAGGGCGGCCATGATGGCGATCGAGGGTAGGGATGCCTTGAGCTTGCCTGCGATATATTCCGCCATTGCAACATAGGCGATCATGGCAAGCGGCGGGGCGATCCAGAAGGCCGGACCGTTGGCAAGCAGCCCCCACAGCACAAACCAGCCGATGGTGAGTGCCGCGATGCCCAGCGCAATGAAGATGTCATTCATGCCACGAAACAGGGTGAATTTTTCTGTTTCGGGTGAGCCCTGGCTTTGCTCGGTCAAGTAGCCTTCCAGTCGTGCAAAGGCCTCTTCGCTCAGCACGCCGGCCGATACCGCATTTCGGATATCGGCAAGGGTGAATTGATTGTTTTTCACGGTGGCTCCGTTTTTGGTCTTGTGCCGTTGTGGCGCGTGTCCGATCTGCTTAGTGATACACGCCAAATGACGGGCTTTCAAACGCCGCGATAGGCATAATCGGGAAATAAGACCGTGAAAAGGCGATTGACAGGATGCTGCAATGAGTATTAAGTGAGTTAACTTACTTAATTGATGGTGATGGCCATGGCCGAAAAGCTCAAACCCGAAGAAAAGCGGCAAAAGCTTGCCCGTGCGGCAATGAATGTGATCTGGCGCGATGGTTACCATGCCGCCACCATTCAATCGGTTGCGAACGAGGCCGGGCTGCCTGCCGGTGGGGTGTTTTACCGTTTTCCCAAAAAGCATGATCTGGCGCAGGCCGCCCTTGAAACCATGCAGGGCGAGTTCATCCCGCTTTTGGACAGCATCAAGTCCAAGGGGGCAGTCGCGGATCGGTTATCGGTATTCTTTGATTATCTTGATGCCATGACGCCGCGCCGTGTCAGCCATGGCTGCCCGCTTGCGCGTTTGATGCTTGATATGCCTGGCGATGCGGATTTTGAACCGGCGCGCAAAATCGGCCAGGGGGTGTTTGATGCCCTGATCGACTGGGTGGCAGATCAGCTTCGCGACGGCGGGCTGGATTTGGACCGGGCCAAGATGGAAGGCCGCCGGATTGTGCTGCGCTGGCAAGGGGCAATTGTGCTGGCCCATTCGATGAATGACCGCGCCATCCTTGATGACGAGATCAATGACCTGCGCCAGACGGCAGATGGGTTGATCAGCGGGAACTAAGCCGCCCCTTCCCGCATCGGCCACCTGTTTCCCTACATCATGAAAGTGCCACCATGCCCCGCGCGCTGACCAAAACCCTTGGGCGTGATCCCAAGGCTGCTTTGATTTTCAATTTTGCCCGGCTTGGCATTCGCGACAAGTTCTATGCCCTGCGACAATCGATCGGCGTGGGTCGCCCCGATCGGGCTGTGCTCGATCATCTGGGCGTGCCCGATAGCGCCATGGCGCAAAAGGTGACGGCCTGGGCGGCCTCGCTTCAGCCGGAATTTGTGCAGTATCACGGGCTGCGCAGCTTTGCCTTTGGTGTGGCGCTGGCCGATTATCACGATGTGCGGTTCGATCGGGAAATGCTTTATATCGCAAGCATCCTGCATGACATTTCACTGGCATCCCCTGCCTGTGACGGGCCCGGTTCGTTTGAGGTCGAGGCCGCCGGATGCGCCCATCATTGGCTGGGTGAACAGGGCTATGATCCCGAAAAGGCTGATATCATCCACGAAGCCATGGCCCTGCATTCGGCCGTCTGCCACACCGGCCCGCGCGACCCGGAAGGGTTGCTTTTGCATCTTGGTGCCGGGGTCGATGTGGTTGGCATGCAGGTGATGAATATTCACCGCGATGTTCGTGCGCAAATCCTGCGTGATTATCCCCGTACCGGCTTTGTCCGCTATTTCGGGAAACTGGTGGCCGATCAGGCCAATCGTAAACCGCAATGCCATATTGCCGGATTGGTCGGGGTCGGGTTTGCCAAGGCGTTGGCAAGCAACCCGCTGGAACGTGCCTGATCACAAACCTGATCCCACCGTTTTTGCAGCTTTTGGTTGTCTTGCCATGATCAGTTCATTTTCTGATGATGAAATCAATGCCATGAAACGTCATACTATTATCAAAGCCGCAGCCCAAAGGACTGCGCCAAACGATAAAGGACACGGGCAATGATCGGACTGAGAACAGTAAAATTTGCACTGGTCGGGGCGATGGCACTGGCATTGTCGGCCTGTGCCAGTGGGCCGCGCGTCTATACCGATGCCGATCCGGCGGCCGATTTCGCGCAGTTCCGCACATTCGCCTTTGTTGAAAGTGCCGGCAAGGATGCCGAGGCCGAATACAAAACCCTGTCTGGCCAGCGGATCGAAGATGCGATCAATCTGGCGATGGTGTCACGCGGCTATCAGCTTGATATCCATAACCCGGATATTCTGATCAACTTCCATCTCAAGACCCAGGAAAAGACCCGCTCGTCCCCGCCGGTTTATATGGGTGGCTATTACGGGTATCGCAGCGGGATGTATGTTGGCTGGCCGGGTTATGTCGAGCCGGGCTATGTCGATACCTATACCGAGGGGACGCTGAATATCGATCTGGTCGACCGGCGCACTCGTCAGATGGTCTGGGAAGGCACGGCTGTTGCCCGTGTGACCAGTGCGGTGCGCGAAGCGCCAAATGAAACGGTCCGGAATGCAGTGGCATCGATCTTTGCCAAATATCCCTATCGTGCCGGCAGCAACGTGATGGTGCCATTGCCTGAATAAGGGCACTCAGAGCATAAAAAAACGGGCCGGAATTCCGGCCCGTTTTCATGTGCGGTGATGTTTGATGATCCGCGCGATCAGTCTGCGCTGGCGTCAACAAAGCGCATATAAAGGTCCTGGGCGCGGCGTGTGATCGGGCCGGGCTGCAGGTTGCGGTCATCAAGTTTGACGCACGGGGCGACCTTGTAATAGTTGCCGGTGCCAAAGATTTCGTCAGCCGCTTCGAGTTCTTCGTATTTGCAGGTCTTTTCCACGACATCGACGCCGTCTTCGCGCAGCAGTTTGATCACGCGCTGACGGGTCAGGCCGTTTAAGAACGTGCCATTGATCGCCGGGGTATAGACCGTGCCGTCCTTGGCAAAGAACAGGTTGGCATAGGAGAACTCGGCCACATTGCCAATCGGGTCGAGCATCACGCCGGTATCAAAGCCCGATGCGGTTGCCTCTGTCACGGCACGACCGACATTGGGATAGAGGCAGGATGCCTTTGCCTCGGTCGGGGCGCTTTCCGGCGACGGGCGGCGGAAGGTTGATTTGCGCGCGCTAAAGCCGGTCTGAACGGCTTCGGGCATTTCAGTCACGGAAATGCACAGAACAAACTGCGCGCTTTCGGGCGTCGGAGCGATGAAGCCTTCGCCGCCAAAGACGATCGGCTTGATATACAGGGCCAGTTCCGGGTCGAATTTCTGAACACCTTCCTTGACCAGGGCGACGATTTCATCAACCGTAATGGCCGGTTTCATGCCCATCAGTTCGGCCGAGCGGATCACACGGGCACAGTGCGGATACAGATCCGGCATTTTGCCATTCATGCGGCGCGCACCGTCAAAGACGGTCGAGGCCATCCAGACACCATGGGTTTGCGGGCCCATAATGTTGGGATTGCCTTCGTGCCATTGACCCTGATGCCAGGTCCAGGTGGTGACGGTGCTATCAGTGGCGGCGTGACCCATTTTTATGCTCCTGATTTTATGCCTGTGGGGCGGCTTTTAAAACGGCGCATAGCATAGGGTTTTTGCCCAAGGATGGTCAAAGAAAACATCTCTCTTGGTGATGCCTTTGAAATGTCATGAAAGCTTGCAAGCAGTTATGCGATAGGTTTTTCTGTAGAAGATTGATTTCGAGACGTTTTCTGCCACCATGGCGGGATGCTGACCGTCACATTGAAAGGAACACACGATGGGTGATGACATCAAACTTGATCTCGACGCACGGTTTGAACATGCCCGTGATGTGATCCGCCATGCCGGAAAGCGGGCAATGGAATATTTCGATGGCACGGCTGGCGATCTTGAGGTCGAGGCCAAGGACAACCCGCTCGATATGGTCAGCATCGCCGACAAAAACGTCGAGGCGATCATTCGTGACCAGATCGGGGATAGCTTCCCCGAGGACGGTTTCCTCGGCGAGGAAATGGGCATTGAAAAAGGCGATAATGAGTGCCTGTGGGTGATTGACCCGATTGATGGCACGGCCTGCTTTGTCAATCAGATGCCAAGCTGGTGCATTTCCATTGCCCTTGTCGTCAAAGGCAAGATCGAACTCGCGCTGATTTATCAGCCATGCGGCAAGGAATTGTTCACCGCAAAGCGCGGCGAGGGCGCGTTTGTCAATGGTGAGCCGATCAAGGCCAGCGATGCCAAAACCGTTGGCGATGGCGTGATGGGGCTTGGCATGTCACATCGCACCAGAAGTGACGCGATCACGCCCTTTATCACAGCACTTCTGGACAGCGAGGGCATCTTTATGCGCAACGGGTCGGGCGCGCTTTCGATGGCCTATGCGGCCGCCGGGCGGTTGATCGGCTATTACGAGCCGCACATCAATCCGTGGGATTGCCTGGCCGGTATCCTTCTGATGCAGGAATCCGGTGGGTGGGCAAATGATTATCTTGCTGTGCCCAATGCGCTGGAAGACGGCGCGCCGATCCTGACCGCGGGCCCGAATGTGGCAGAAGAGCTGCGCAAGATGACGGGCGTTTCCCACTAAGTTACGGCGGTGCTTGGGGCCGGGTCTTAGGGGCAGGACCTATTAATTTGGTTTGATTGGTTAAACAGATTTGTGCGGATACGCGGAGTAAAACTGCAGGAAGATATTTATCTTTCAAAGTTTTACGACAAAGTAGCCCGTGCAAATCCGATTAATCCGGAGGACAGACGTTATATTTGCAAACTCCAGCGTCAAATCCCTTGTCCGGGATGCCGACCCGACCGGCGGGCTTTTCCTTGGATTTCGCAAATATAACGTCTGCCATTCAAATCAAATTAATAGGTCCTGACCCTAGGTTTCTGGCGTATCGTTCTCGGCCTTGCGGTTTTCCAGCTTGCGATGGGTCAGACGCGCCAGTTCCGAGCTGATCATGTCGATATCAAGCGGCTTGGTGCAATAGGCGTCAAAGCCGGTTTCGTGGAATGTTTCAAGATTGTCGTTTGAAATATCGGCGGTCAGGGCCAGGACCGGAATGGTTGCCTTGATCGGATCTTCGAAATTGCGGATATGCCGGGTGGCTTCGATACCATCGAGAACCGGCATGTGCAAATCCATCAGAACTGCATCGAAATCGGTACCGGCGAGGATATCGAGCGCAATCTGGCCATCTGCGGCGGTGGTGATGGTGTGGCCCTGCGCTTCAAGCAGTTTCTGGGCAAGGATGCGGTTGATTTCGATATCCTCGACCAGAAGCAGGTTCCAGCTGCCCGGATCGGAGGGTTTGGTTGTTTCTGCGGGGGCGCTATCGGCGGCCTGTGCCTGACCGTCATGTTCGGCCAATGCGGCTTCGCTGCTGCGCGGCAGGGTCAGGTCGAACCAGAACAGACTGCCGCTGCCTTCCTGACTTTCGACCTTGATCGTGCCGCCCATGGCCTGAACCATGCGCTGACAGATCGTCAGGCCAAGACCGGTGCCGCCATACCGGCGCGTGGTGGTGGTGTCGACTTGGGTAAAGGCCTCAAAGATCGATTCAAGCTTGTTGCGCGGAATGCCGATCCCTTCATCCTGTACGGAAATGCGGAACGAAACCGTGTCTTCGCCAAGTTCAAGCGGGACTGCCGACACCTGTACCTTGCCGTATTTGGTGAACTTGATGGCGTTCGAGACAAGGTTGGTCAGCACCTGTTTAAGGCGTACCGGATCGCCAATGACATGGTGGGGCAAAGCCGGGTCGATCGTCAGTTCAAGTGTGTTTTCCTGCGCGCGCGCCGGGACGACCATCATCGAGACCACTTCTTCGCACAGTTGGTGCAAATCAACCGGGGCTTCTTCGAGGACGAGTTTGCCAGCCTCGATCTTGGAGATATCAAGAATATCACCTATCAGCGACAGAACATGGCGCCCGGCCCCGCGAATGGTCGACAGGTAATTGCGCAATGTCTCGGTCGAGGCGTTCTTGTCCAGACTGTCGGCGGCAAGTTGCGCATAGCCCAGAATGGATGTCATCGGGGAGCGGAATTCGTGGCTCATATGGGCGATGAATTCAGATTTGGCGCGGTCAGCCTGCTGGGCCTGGTTCATTGCGCTTTCGGCAGCCGTTCGAGCATCTTCAAGTTCGCTTGTGCGCGTCGCCACCAGATCGACAATGTGCTTCTCGGTGCGGTTGAGCGAAAGCAGATAGATCAGAAGCAGGACACTGATCGTGCTGCCAAAGACGAAAATCGCCCATGGTTGCCAGTACACCAGGGAATTGAAGCCTTCCACGCGCTGATGCAAGACAATCGTCCAGTCGCGATACCCGAAGGTGAAGTTGGAAATATTCGGATTGAACGGGATCGCAAGTTCTTCGGCGATATGATCAACCGCGTATTGTGCGTCGCGGGTGGAATATAAAAGCCCCGTCTTGCCCGGTGTTTTGGCGTCCGCCAGATGCAGTTCGTAATCAAGGGGAATACGCGCAACCCGGGCCGCACGCATGATCATGTCGGTAATGCGCAAAACGCCAATCGCGATGCCAAGCGGCGGTCCCCCGGGATCACGCCGGTTTTCAACGGCGAGAAACGCCAACGAGGAGACAAGCGATGCGTTTGATTGAATGGAATTAAGCGGTTCGGTCAGGGTGACACTGTTGGTCTTAAGGGCGGTTTCCAGGGCGCGTTTGCGCGATGGTTCGCTAGCAAGGTCAAAGCCGACCCGCTTTTCATTTCCCGAGCGCGGAAAGATATAAAAAATCGGGAAGTAACTGTCGCGCTGTGCTGCGCGTTGGAGGCTGCCATCGGCCATTTCGCGGATCGCGAAATTGCTGACGCCGCGCAGTTCTGCTGTTTCCTCAATCAGGGGGCGCGCACGTTTTTCAACAAAGGGCGCCCATTCCAGGGCGGCAACACCGGGCCTGCGATTGACCCAAGGGGCAAGCATCGCATCAAAGGTGCTGGACGACACACTGCCGTGAACGTCAAACAATGTCCGCACGGCAACCAATGCGTCGGTTGCACGGCCCAGTTCTTCGCGCAGGGACGCCTCGAACGACAGTCGGTATTGTTCGGTCGCGAGGCGGTCGGAGTCTTGGAGCTGGTTATAGGTATACCAGGACGCAACGCCCGATACACCGAACCCGACAACGGCGATAAAAACAGCAAGGGCGTGTCTTAGACGATGCGTATCGCGCGAAACGCGCCCGTCTTCGGCGTGTTTAGCAATACGGCCGAATTTTTCGGCCCCGAAGCCCAGAAAAAGCGTAATCAGCGACACAACAAACACATAGCTGTGAATGTCGCGGACACCGGCAGTGCTATTGAGCTGTATGAAACTTCCGCTTCCGGTCGCGGAAAAGACAACGATGGTGACTGTGATCAGGGCATTGACCAGTGTCGCGCCCAGCATGCCAAAACGCGCAGCCGACCAGATCAGAAATGGCAAAGACGCAAAGATAAACAGGTATTCCGGGCGCGAGGTAATGGCCGATGAATTGATCGTGAAGCTGACGGTGATGGCGGAGATGGCAATAAAGGCAAGTTCAAGATAATAGCCGACGGCCCTGCTCTTCCAATCATGTTTGCACGCTTGAAGGATCAGCGGGACTGTAACCAGAACGCCGACCATGCCCGATAGGGCCCAGCTTAGCCAAAGCTCGGTGAAATCAGTTGCTTCGGGCAGGCCGTTGATCGCGGCCATTGTTGTGCCCAAAAACGCAGAGAAGCCGGGCAAGGACACAACGCCGATCACCAGAAAACAGAGCAATCCCCGGGAACTTGAAAGCAGATCATAGCGGAAAGAACGGCGCAAAATGATTGTGGAAATGGTGATCGAAAAAGCCGATGTGACACCGATCAGAAGCGCAGCCAATACAGGAATGCCCGCCGAAATTGTCGTCAGGATCGAGCCCAGAAACAAAGCCGGAAAATACTGCCATCCCCAAAGTATCAGCAGCCCAAGCCCGATCCCCGGGGGGAGCCAGACCATCGATTGGCTGGTGCCGTGATATTGGAGCTGAAGCCCGACAAACCCGGTTATGAAATAGGCTGCTAAAATCACCAGGAAACGGCGTATATGATAACGTTCTAGCTGCAAGCAGGTCTCCCGAACCGTCGTCACGTTGTCGTATAACTGTCTTATATAATAGTTACTAATTCCGTATAGGAATATTGCGCCAAGGTTTCGATATGTTTTCAGTTTGGTGCGAGTTTTCGTGTTTTTTGGTGTCGTTGTTCACAGCAGGAAGTGTTTTGAGCCAAGACCCGATGCCGATAACCGCCAGCGGTTATTGGCTGCACCATAAAATACGGGCAACCCAGTCAATCTGATCAGCAGGAACAAAGCGGTCTTCGAATTCCGGATTGAAGGATTTCAGCTCCACACCCAGCGCGCCGCGTCTTACCAGTTCCTTGGCCATGACTTCGCCATCAATGGTTTTAACCACGACGCGGTCCTTGGGGCGGATGTTCGATGCCGGGCTGACAATGATCAGATCCCCATCGCGAAACACCGGCGCCATCGACTCCCCCGAAATGCGCAGACCATAGGCAGTCGGGTCGTGCAGGGCGGGAAAAGTGATGTCTTCCCAGGATCCCCCGACCGGATATCCGGCATCATCGAAAAAGCCGCGATTGCCAGCCTGGGCAAAGCCGATGACGGGAATGCGTCCGGCGCCATTGCCATCGACCAGTTCAGAAAATTCACGGAAACTGACATCGGTGACGGAAAGCACCTTGGAAATGCTTTCGGTCGAGGGCCAGCGTGCCTTGCCCTGGGCCGTGGTGCGCTTGGACCGGTTGAATGTGGTGGGGTCCAGTTGCGCCAACCGTGCCAGTCCCGACGGTGTCAAACCGTGGTCTTTGGCAATCTGGTCAAGGGCGGCCCAAATTTGTTGATGTCGGATCATGGCGCATCCTAGCAGGACGCAAGACGATTACGAAAGAAGGAATTAATTCCTTGATCGCTGTATCAGGATTTGGTGGTAACAGGCAGGGCAGCGATATTGTCAAACAGGGGCGGTTTGCCCATCTGCCCGCCCTTTAAAAGCATCGGCATGCCATCAAGCTTGGGATGCGTTGAATGGGCGCAAATGATCGGCGCACCGGCATCAAAGTCCGCGGCAAAGGACAGGCTGTCGATGCCCAATTTCTGAACCGCAAGGCTTGAGGTATCGCCACCGGCAATCAGTAGAAAGCCAAGGGCGATTTCGGTGCTGATATGGCTGATGAAGTCGGCACTGGCGCTTGCCAGATCGTGGCTTGCGATATCAGGGTCGCGCTCATCAGAAAGCGCGACCATAAGGTTCTTGTTTGAGGCAAGGATTGATACGCATTCATCGCGTAACTTCTCGCTAGTTTTGGGGTCAAGAAGATCGGTCGGGCGGACAGTCCGTTTTTCATAGGCCTTGGCTTGCCCCACCTGATCGGCGGTCAACGAGGATCGGCTGCCGGCAAAGGCAAAAACCGGGCCTTCGCGCCGGCCTGGTTTGGGTTTGGGATCATTGGCCGTCTCAAAGGACGGGAACATCGCCTGTGCGACGCTGCTGGCCCCGACACAGAGAACCGGCATGTCTGCGGTAATTTCGCGCAGTGCTTCGCCAATGGTCAGAAGATCGGTTTCCTCGGCCACGTCAAACAGTGTTTCGGTTTCGCCGTCGGCAATGCGACGGCGGATTTCATTGACCAGGGCCGCGCGCCCCTTACGGATGATGGTGAAATCGATCAGGCCGACATTGCCCCAGCCCTGCTTGGCAAGGTGGCGGCACAGGTCAGCCTCATCCATCGGTGTTACCGGGTGCTGGGCCATGACCGGGTGGCGATCAATGCGATAAATTCTGCCATCACCCGCCCCGGCAAACAGGTTGCCCAGCAGGCAAAAACGCCTAAGGGATGGTTGCCCGCCAATGACGGCTTTCCACGGCGCGCCAACCGCCTTGGCATAGCGATCGGTAATGGCGGCGATATTGCCGGTGGTGGGCGAACTGTCAAAGGTCGAGCAGACCTTGAAATGATACAGGTTGCAGTCGGGCGATTTGATGTGTTCGGCCAGCGGAGAAATGGTTACAACGCCGTCTTCGACCCCCAAAGCGCGAAGGGACGTTGCAACCCCAAAGGCGTCGAGACTTTGGGACCCGTGACCAGTGTCATTTTCTGTGGCCTCGGATTGCGGGGCGTTCAGATACAGCCGTGCAGACAGCCCGGAACGGGCCACTGTCGCAAGGGTATCGGATGCCCCGGTGAAATCATCGGCACAGAAAATGAATTTGGTCATCGTCAGCCTCGCGCCCCGTAAAATGACAGCGCCTCGGCCAGGGCTTTGTTGTCCTTGGCATGTTTTTCAAGGCTGATGCCGGCTTCGCAGGCTTCCCATGCCTGACGCAGGCTGGTGATGCCAGCTGCGGGCCCGGACGGATGGGCAAGGATGCCGCCGCCGGCAAGGAACATGAAATCAGCCGATCCGACGGCCTCATGGGTGGCCGGAACCGTGCCCGCCCACTGACCCGACGAGAAGACCGGCAGAACGCGGTCTTCATCGCCATTGCCCTCAGCCAGCGGTTTGGCACACAGCTCGGCGGAGGCGGCGACTTCGCTGTCCTCGTCACAGAATTTGCCGCCCATGCCATGCACATGCATGTGATCCATCCCGGTCAGACGATAAAGCGTCTGATAAGCCGGGAAGCTCATCCCGATCAGCGGATGACGTGACAGCGCACCAAATCCGTTGCGATGCCCATGCAGGACAAGGTCTGTTGATTTGCGCAAGGTCTGAAGGGCGGAAAGACCGGCCCAGTTCATGCTGACCATGGCGCACGATCCGCCTTCCTTTTCGATCAGATCGGCATGGCGGCGCATGGCATCGGTTTCATCGGTGATGTTAAAGGCAATCATCACATCGCGACCGGTCTTGTCGCGATAACGGCGCACCCGGTCCATGACGGCGGGAATGCGTTCTGCCAATGGCGCAGATTCCGGGTTGGCGCAAATTTCGTCATCCTTGATGAAATCGACACCCGCCTCGCACAACTGATCGACCAGATCGGCGATCTCGTGGCTGCGTAAGCCCACGTTCGGTTTGATGATGGTGCCAAAGAACGGGCGGCCATGGACATTCATGCGATCGCGTGTGCCCTTGGTGCCGGCCACCGGATAATCATAAAGATCGCGATAGGCCTTTGGCACAGTGACATCAATCAGCTTAAGGCCGGTGATCTCGCCCAGATCATAAAGATTGCCCGAAACCGTGGAGGCCAGTGTCGCCAGATTGCGCCCGATATTGCCCGTCGGGAAGCCGATGCGGATTTCAGCCCGGCGATAGGGGCCCTTAACCCCGCGCGCTTCGAGATAGGCACTCGTAAGGCTTGGGTGGCTGGCCGGGGGCAGTTCGCGAATGCCCAGAATGCGGGCCGCACAACGTTCGCGCAGCTCGTCGGTTTCCCCGGCAACGCGGACAAACGTGCCGCTGCTTTGTTCACCGGCCATGATGCCAGCGATCTTTTCCGGGTCCATCGGCGTTTCGATCAGGTAACGGGCTTCGATCAGGTCCATGGCTCAGATTTCCGAAAGCGACGGGAATGGACGGATCGGATCACGGCCATCCCAGTCGATAGACGCTTCATAGATGGATTTGAACAGGCGGCCTTTCGGACCGACAACTTCGGAAAGCTCGATCACGGTGCCCGGATGGTCTTCCTTGTCGAAATAGACAAAGCGCCCATTGTCACCGACCTTGCCGCTCATCTTGACGTTAAAGCCCTTGCTTTCCATCAGCGCCAGGTCGTCATCGAACTTTTCGGTCCAATAGGCGACATGTTGCAGGCCGGTATTACCGGCTTGCTGGAAGTCGCGATACATCGACGGCGCATCGTTGCGCGTCTGGATCAGTTCGACCTGGACATAGCCGGAATTGGCAAGGGCCACGGAGTTATGGACCTCATAGGATTGGCCGTCATAGCGGTAATCCTCGATCGGAACTTTCGGGTTGTAGTACCAGGGGCCGACACCCATCGTTTCCGACCAATATTCCATGCCGGCCTCGATATCGGGCACGACGTAACCCAGCTGGCGAATTTCACCAAGAAATCTGCTCATAGTTCCTCACTTAATCCAGAATGTTGGGCAACCAGACAGAGATTGCCGGTATGCAGGTCACTGCGAGCAGCGACAAAAACAGCGGTAACAGGAAGGGAAGCGCACCACGGATCACCCGGTGCAGCGGCATCTTGGCGATGATGCTGACCATATAAAGGCTCATGCCAACCGGCGGTGTCAGAAGACCGATCATCAGGTTAAGCACAAAGACAATGCCAAGCTGCAGCGGATCAACACCAGCCGCCGTCATCGCGGGCGTAATGATCGGTGCAATGATCAGGATGGCGGCGATAGATTCCAGGAACATGCCCACCACCAGCAACAGCACATTGACGATCAGAAGCAGCACCAGCGGTTCGCTTGAAAGCCCCAGCAAGAACTCACTTGCCGTTGCGGGCAGGCGATCCATGGTCAGGACCCAGGCAAACAGGGCCGCGGTCGCGACGATAAACAGCACATTCCCCGTGGCATCGACACTGTCGCGCGCCGCCGTCAGGACGCGTTTGACATCAAGCTGGCGATAGACAAATTTGCCGATAAAAAGGGCATAGGCGACCGTGACACCGGCCACTTCCGTCGGGCCGAAATAGCCCGATACCAGACCGCCAATCAGAATGACCGGGGCAGCAAGGGCTGGCAGGGAAATCAAGAATTTGCGGGCAAAGGCGGCGATGTTGAATTTCACTTCGTCGCGCGGCAGCTTATAGATGCGTGCCATGACGCCGACCTGCAGCATCAAAAGGGCCGTGATCAGAACCGCTGGCACAATACCGGCAATCAGAAGTTTGACTGCGGACACATTGGCGACAGAGGCGAAAATAATGATCGGAATGCTGGGCGGAAAGATTGGACCAATGGTGGCAGCCGCCATGGTAATGCCCGATGCAAATTCGGCCGAATAGCCCTGCTTGCGCATCATCTTGATCTGAACCGCCCCAAGGGCGCCGATATCAGCAAGGGCCGCCCCCGACACGCCCGAAAAGATCAGGCTGACCAGAACGCTGACCTGTGCGGTGCCACCCCGGATCCAGCCGACCATCATGCGGACAAGCTCGAACAGATGGTTGGTGACACCCGACAGGCTCAAAAGGTTGGCGGCAAAAATAAACAGCGGCACCGCCAAAAGCGGGGTGGAATCCAGCGCATTGACCGTGCGCTGGGCCAGAACCGTCATCGGCAGGTTAAACAGGATCATGACAATCGCCGATGACAGGCCAAGACAGACCGCAATCGGCAGGCGGATGATCATCAAACTCAGAAACAGGATAAGGAGGGTCGCGCTCATCATTTGCGGGAATCCTCCGGGCGCTGGCTTTGTGCCATTTCTTGTTCAATTGCGTCGGCAATCGCATTGCCGCCGTCATCAGAGTCATATTCCGTGGCGGTCTCGGTGCGCGAAATCAGGCGATAAAGCGCAACGGCCAGCAACAATACGATGGCGATCACCACCGGCGCATAGACCGCATAATTGGGCATGGAAAGCGAAGGCGTGGTGAATTTGCCCGCACGCATCAAAAATTTATAAAGACCAAACAGGAAGATCGCGGAAAAGACGGTAATCAGCGCGTAATTGGCAAAACGCAGGATCGCTTTGCCCCGCGTGCCCAGCGCACTGAACAGCAAATCAATCGCGATGTGGCGGTTATGAAGCATAAGTGCCGGGACCGCGAAAAACACCAGCGCGATATTGGCAATGCGCGACAGCTCATCCGCCCAGGGCAGGCCAAGATCAAAGAAATTGCGCAAGATCACCTGACCAACCACCAGGACTGACATCAAAGCCAGCATCACCATGGAAAAGGCGGTCAGAACCCGGCATATCCGGTCAAGCCCCTTATATATCGGGGAGTTCCTGTACGGCATCACGATACCTGAAAACAAAGGCTTGGAAAAAACGGGCGGCATCCCTGAACGTGTCGTTCCCTGATGCCGCCCGAAAACGATTGATCCTGCTTATTTTACAGCAGAGATCTGCTCGTAATATTTGCCATATTTGTCGTCGAAGCGCTCATGCACGAGCTTTTCAACGCCTGCGCGGAAGGCCGCAACATCAAGGCCGTCATCCGGGCCAATGATGGTCATGCCGGCTTCTTTGAGCTTGGCAAGATCGCCTGCCTCTTTATCAAGGATCGTCTGGGACGCTTTCATGCGCACCGTTTCGGCCGCCTTGGTGATGCCGTCCTTGATGTCATCAGGGAAGCTCTGCCACAGGTCTTCGTTGATCACGACGATTTCGGCGGCTGAAATATGGCCGGTCAGCATCATGTGCGACTGAACGTCATAAAGTTTGTGGTCGACGGCGACGTTGACCGGGTTTTCCTGGCCCTGAACGATGCCGGTGGCGAGCGCCGTTGGCACTTCCGACCAGTCAACCGGAACCGGGGCGGCACCAAGGCCTTCGACCGCGGTCAGGTAAACCGGGGACGGGATGGCGCGGATTTTAACGCCGGAAAGATCAGCCGGGGTTTTGACCGCCATGTTTGCGGTCAGCTGACGGGTGCCGAAATAAAACGCATAGAGCACGCGCATGCCGGTATTTTCAATCAGGCCCTGATTGAGTTCGGCCATGACGGGCGAGTCGATATCAACCACATTCATCAGGTGATCATAGTCGCGATACAGATACGGGGTATCAAGCACGCCGAAATCTTCATAAAGCGAGCTCAGCGCACCGGCCGTGTTGTGCGACAGGGCAATGGACCCCATGGAAACGCCTTCGGCGAGTTCCTGAATCTTGCCAAGCTGGGAAGACGGATAGACGTCGATCTTGACCGCACCATCGGTGTTTTTGGCGATTTCCTCGGCCAGCCAGTCGGCCTGCATGCCGACAACAGAAGTCGGCGAATTCATGTGACCGTAGCTCAGTTCATATTCCTGTGCACTAGCGGCATGCGCCACAACAGAAAGCGATGCAGCAGCGACGAGTGTGCTCGCCAGATGGCGAAACTTGCTCTGGATGACCATTGGTTTCCTCCCGTGATGGTCTGTGTGTTTTATTCTATATCGGGCGTTGGTTGTTGTTCTTTTCCCTTGAATGATCCCAGAGTACGTGAAACATATTGCCTCATCAAACATCATAAAATGATGTTTTTTGATGTTTTTGAGGGTGCGATGCCAAAGACGAGCGGACCAATCATCAAGGATATTGCCGACCTTTCCGGGGTGTCTCCGGCAACGGTCGACCGGGTGCTCAACAAACGCCCCGGTGTGCGTGAACGCACGGCAAAACGCGTGCTTCAGGCCGCAAGCGAACTTGGCTATCTGCCCGAAACCGATACCCATGAAGTCTTCCGGCCCAAACCGATGCGCGTGGTGTTTTTGCTGCCATCGGGCACCAACCCGTATCTCAAATTGCTGGGTGATCGCATCAAAACCGCGGCGGAGGCGACAACGGGCTATAACATCCGCGCCCGCGTCTACTTCATCGACAGTTTCAATCCGCAACTGCTCTCAGAAGCGCTCCGTCAACACGGCGAAAAGGCCGATGGCATTGCCTTTATGGCGATTGATCATCCTCTCGTGCGTGAAACCGTGGCCGATCTTCAGGATGCCGGCAAACACATCATTACCGTGGTGTCGGACATTTCCGGTGTGCCGCATGCGGCCTATGTCGGGCTGGATAACCGCGCAGTTGGGCGGACAGCTGGCTATTTGCTCGGCCGGTTCATGGGGCCTGCTCGCGGTCGGGTGGCGATGATTGCCGCAAGCCGCACCTATCGCGCCCATGAAGAACGCGAAATGGGATTCCTGTCGCTGATGGCGGAAGATTTTCCTGGTATCCGCGTGGTGGCAGCCCGAGAAGGCCATGATGATCGCAGTGAAAACTATCTGCACACCAAATCGCTTCTCGAAGAATATCCCGATCTGGTCGGGATTTATAACGTTGGCGGTTCGTCAGACGGGGTGGCGCGTGCGCTGCGTGAAAGTGGCCGGGGACGTGACATCATCTTTATCGGCCATGGCCTGACCCCGGATACGCGCCGCTTTTTGCTTGAAGACATCATGGATGTCGTCATCACCCAAAGCCCGGGTGTGATTGTGCAAAACGTGCTGCGGATTTTTGAAAACCTCCGCAATGGGCAGGATGCCGACGACGACGTTGCCAAGCTCACCATGCAAGTCGTGGTGAAGGAGAACCTGCCATAAGCAATTGTCGGTTAAGTCCGACTGCAAAATGATCTTGAGTTACGGTCGCTTGGCGGCTGCAGGTAGCTTCGAGAATAGGAAAATAATCCCCCATTGTCTCTGTGGCTATCAAATAACATCGACGAAATAGAGCAATTTCAACTGCTAAAGTCGCGTTTGGATGTTCCGATTCGAAATCAGAAAACTTTCTCGAATTGCGTTAAATTTAATGAGGAAAAAACCTTCGTTGCTGAGCGCAAGTGGGTTAAAATGCAAGGGCTGCCCCGGATTTGGCGATCGGAGGGCAGCCCTAAACGCAATTGCAATGTCATTACAGAAAGGTATCGGAATGACAGCACATAAGATTCTAACTGGGGCCTCGGGCCAATACTACAAGTTTTTTTTGTTTGCTCCTGACACCCAATGGGTGAACAAACCGGCAATCTACGTTCTGGCGGATAAGAATTTACGTCCATTATACGTAGGAGAAACGGGTGACTTATCATCCAGGCAACCAGGTATAAGGCATCCAAGGTGGAAGGATGCGGCTTGGCACGGAGCTTGTGCTGTGTTGGTAAAGCTCGCCAGTTACAGCGAGATCGCGAGACGTAACGAAGAGCGTGATTTGGTGCAGGCGTATGGCCCAGTATGTAACTCTCAATACAGGCCAACTTCACCACTTACTCGACCCTTCTCTGGTCTCTAAATATCTTTGAAGCAGTCGGCACCTTCAACGCGATTTGAGGGTGCCGAACTCACCTTGAAAGTCTTGGCAGAGAAAACCCGCCATAAGGCGGGGCGCAAAGGCCATAAAATCAAACTGTTATCGGATCTGGATCGCCGCGCGGGACCATGCAGGCAGGATCGCCTCATCTTTTGAGTAGGAAATTAATCCTTTACAATGAGAACAAAAAGGGATTATAGCTTGCATATCAACACCGGAATTGCATCTGGAAGTAAGTCGGGCCGGATTAAGGTTGGCTGACAAGGCGGCGGTCAAAGCTGCTGATAGGCGCGGGCGGAAAACGCCCTTGGGGACATCACAAACCATTCATCGCACCGGCGTGCATTGCAAAATGCGCGGGCGGGATTGCTGTATCCATTTTCTGGATTTGGCGCGGTGATGGCGCGCTAAAGGTGCGGTTGCAGGCCCGGTGGATTGAGCTGGCATTACCTAGCAGGAGGGCGACGTGACCGAACAACGACTTTTTCCCAAACCACTCTCTGCGCGCGACATCACCCCTTTTTCCAGTGCCCGGCAGGCATGGTTCTGGTTCGTGCGCTGTCAGACGGCCCGGATCGAAGGTGCGCGCGTGGTGGCCGACGCGGGCGAGGTGGTCCGACCGTGTGACCCCGATGATGTTTATAACGCGGTGATGCGCCTTAAAAAGGGCGGTATTCTAGGCGATCGGCATTTGCAGGTTCTGGAATATTTCGGCCTCGTCGAACGTGAGCCCGATCCCCGCGATCCGCGCGAAAAGGGCAAGGGAGATTTGTGGCGTCACGCCATGGAGGCCCTTGAAAACGTGCTGGTCACACGCGGCATCGTCAAACGCGGGCGTGATGAAAGCTTTCATCATGATGATGTTGCCGTGGAACTGGGTGGGGATTTGTCGCCATGCGGGATGTAACAAACCTGATCAAAGCCGCCCCGATTGCCGGGGAAACGCGGCAAAATGTCGCCGATCCGTGGATGGATCATTGGACCAACCAGTCCTCGACCGGGCGTGAGGTTTCAGTACTTGTGGTGTTTGCCGATGCGCCGGAAAAGCGCCTGCTGCGGGTTCTCAAACCGGGGTTTCGCCATTGCTTTGTACTGGTATCCGGGGTGCGGGCGGGGGAATGGATCTGCCTTGATCCGCAAAGCCATCGGGTGCGCTGTGAAAGCTGGTGTTACTCGCCGATCTTTGATCCGGCAGCCTATTATCGCGGGCTTGGCTATCACTGTATCTGGGCATCCTATCCGGCCACCATCACCCGCAAGGTGCGGTTTGGCCCGATGAGCTGTGTCGAGCTGGTCAAGCGATTGCTGGGCATTTCGGCTTTCTGGATCATTACCCCCTGGCAGCTTTATCGCCATCTGCAACAGGGGATCGAGCGTGATCAAATCGGGGATGTGTTTTTTTCTGAAAAATGTTCTTGATTTGTTCTATTTAATGTGGCATAAGAGACAAATCAACGCCACAGATGCGCCCGCAGGGTTTTACCCCTTGCGGGCGTTTTTGCGTTTGGGGTGGGCGTGGTTCAGGCCACAACATCCTCGCGGTCAAGATAGTCGCGCAAGGCGTCGGTCACGACATTATTAAGCTTCACCCCGCGCCGTGTTGCCAAAAGGATGGCGCGCCGGTGTAGCTCATGACCGGGACGGATATTGAAACTGCCTTTAAGTGGCGTGTCAGGGACGCGGCCTTCTTCTGTGCAAAGTTCAAGATAATCGTCAACCGCTTCGTGAAAGGCTGCTTTCAGGCTTTTGGCATCCGTACCCTCATAGGTCACAAGATCGCGGATGAATTCCAGTTTGCCATGAAACACTTCGTCCGCCTCGCTGAAATCGACCGACCCGAGGTATCCTTTGTATTCTAGCATCTTGCTCATATCAGTTTCTCTTCGATCAGCGTTTCAAGCACATAATCAATCACATAGGATTTCACGATGTTACCAGGATGGGGTTTATGAAGGGCAATGGTCGGTGCGCTGTCGTGTACGAACTTGCGTCGCGAGCCGCCGCTTTTTCCAGTCTTAATCTCGCGATATCCAAGCGAGGTCAAAAGCCGGACAAGCTCATCCCAGCTAAAATCCTTGGGCCTGCTTTTGAAGCGGGCAATCAGTTTGTCGACCCGTCCCATTTTCGCTCTGGCCCTCTGATGCTGGGTTCAGTATAGGCGCAGCGCTGGGAATTGCAACTGTTTTTAGTTGCTATGTGCGGATACGGGAACTCCGAACCGCAAGCTCAAAAACACATTGATCTTCACAAACCGGAGGCCCCGATGGGAAGTCTGTTTTCCACGCCGAAACCGGCACGTGTTGCGCCGCCGGTTTCAACGCCCGCGGCCACCAAACCCGATGACGAAACCAGTGCCGAAGATGCTGCACGCACGGCCCGGACCGAGGCACTTGAACGTCGCCGTTATGGCCGCGCCAGCCTGATTAGCACCAGTCATCGGGGGCTGTTGAGTGATCGCATCGCCAGGGCGGGCGGCGGCAAGAACCTGTTGGGGGAATAGGCATGGCGAAATCGCAAAAGGCGGTACCTGCGGACAAGGCAACCGATGGTGCAGACATCACCCAGCTTCGCGCCCGTTTTCAAAAGGCGATGGAACGCCGGCGCAATTGGCTCTCGCATTGGCAGGATTGCTATGAATTTGCCCTGCCACAGCGCAATGCGGCGGCAAGTCATCAGACAAACGGGGGCAAGCGCCTGGACCGGGTGTTTGACGCGACCGCGTCTGATGCAGTCGAACAGCTTGCTGCCAGCCTGATGGCCGAAATCACCCCGCCGGGTGGTGGCTGGTTTGAGTTGGAGCCGGGCGGCAATGTCGCCAATGCGGATCGGCAAGTTTTGACCGAGCAACTTGGTCGGGCCGTTCGGATTTTGCAGGGGCATTTTGATCGCTCCAACTTTGCGGTCGAAATGCATCAGGCGTTTTTGGATCTGGTGACGGCCGGGACTGCGTGCTTGCGCCTGGAGAAGGCCGATTTGCACAGCCCGTCTGCCTTGCGTTTTACCGCCGTGCCGTTACGCGATCTGGCGTTTGAAGAACGATCGGATGGGAAGATGGATGCGGTGTTTCGCAAACTGGCCCTGACCCGTGACGAAATCACCGCGACCTGGCCCGGTGCCAAAGCGATGGCGACCGATGATACGGGGGAGACGGACGCGCCCAAACGCATCACCGTAATCGAGGCCGTGCTTCCGGCAACCGATGGCAAGAGCGGTTATGAGCTGTGTGTCTTTCGCGAAGACGGCGATGCCAGTACAAATGATCTGATCTATCGCGACCGCTTTGATGTGTCGCCCTATATCGCCTTTCGCTGGATGAAGGCGCCGGGCGAGATTTATGGCAGATCACCGGTGATGAAGGCGCTGCCCGATATCAAGACCGCCAACAAGGTGGTCGAACTGGTTCTGAAAAACGCGTCGATTGCTGTCACGGGGATTTGGCAGGCCGATGACGATGGCGTGCTGAACCCTGCGACCATCCGGCTTGTGCCGGGCAGCATCATTCCGAAGGCGGTGGGATCGGCCGGGCTCAAGCCGCTTGAGGCGCCCGGTCGGTTTGATGTGTCGGATTTGGTGCTCTCAGACCTGCGCGATCGCATTCGGCGGTGCTTGCTGGCTGATCGGTTGGGCCAGACCGATCAACCGGGCATGACCGCGACTGAGGTGCTTGAACGTGCGTCCGAAAACGCACGGCTTCTTGGCGCAACCTATGGCCGGTTGCAGGCGGAATTGCTGTACCCGCTGATCCGGCGTGCACTTTATATCCTGACCCAAACGGGCGAGCTTCCCGACATCCCGTTGGACGGCGATGTTGTCGTGCTGCGTCATGCGGCCCCCTTGGCGCAGTTGCCCAAACGGGTGCAGGCGGGGCAGGCGCTTGATTGGCTCTCACGCATCGCCGCCCTTGGCCCCGAAGCATTGGCAGAGGTCGATCTGCCCGTGATGGTCCGCTGGCTTGCCGATCAGTTCGGCGTGCCCGACCATCTGTTGCGGCCAAGCCTGCCGCCTGAAGTCGCGGAGGTGGTGTGATGGTTGAGAACGGATGGGAATGGTTTGACGCTGAAAATGAGGCCTTGAGCGAGGACGGCATCGATCGCTGGCAGGCCTGCTTTGACAGTGACGCCGGGGTGCAGGTTTTGGCCGATCTTGAGCGCCATTTCCTGCACACCGCGCTTGGCCCGGAGGCCAGCGATGCAGCGATCTGGATGCGCGAAGGGCAGCGTGCGTTGGTGCTTCAGATCAAGCGGCTGGCGGCTGGCCCGAATACAGAGTGAGCGTGCGGCGCGAGGTTCCCGCCTGCGTGTTGTGTCCCGAGAGATTGGCAAGTGCCTCAAGAGGTGCCTTGTACCCAAGGGATCGCAATCTTGTTCTGTTATAATTGTCGATGAAGGTTTTTATAAAGTCGTTGCGCTCGGCGTGAGTTTCGAAACGATTTCGTCCTGCATTTTTTCCGTTTGCAGGAGCGTTTGAGAGGGCTTCGCCGAGGCGACGGTTGAAGCGCTCGACTTTGCCATTTGTTTGTGGTCGATAGGGCCGCGTCAGCTTGTGCTTGATGCCGTGTGCGGCACAGACTTTGTCGAAAGCATGCTGCCCGGTTCCTTTGGTGCGGGTTGTCCAGTAGGCACCACCAAACCTGTCGGTGAATTCCGAACCGTTATCGGTCAATACGGTGTGAACAGGATAGCTAAAGGCTTCCAGAAAATGCTCGAAGCAGACAGCAATGGTTTCAGCATTTCGTTTCTGAACGATCTCTACATGAACAAAACTTGTCACCCTCTCGATGGCAACAAAAACGTAGGCTGTTTTTCCGCCGATCCGGGTGAGATGCTTGAGGTCGACATGAACATAGCCGAATGCCACAGGCTCGAAAATCTGAGAAGCCTGTTTAGGGACAGCAGGCTTGCCAGAGATACCATGGCGCTTAAGGCAGCGATGCAGAGACGAACGTGAGATATCGGCCCGCACACAGCGACGCATGACCTCCAGAATATCGTCGATGGAGAGGCCTATCAGGGACCGTAATTCAACAGCGATTTCTTCCTCGCAGGCGGTGAAGTGTGTCTGGATGCGCTTTGGCCGATGCGAGAGGTCATGAACATCGGCACGTCCTTTCCATCGCCGGACGGTGGTCTCGCTTACGCCAAGTTCCAGGGCCAGCTCAGCAATGGAAGCACTGCTTGCTTGAATATAGGCTCGTGTCCGCGGTGTTGTGGTGGCATTAGCATGCAGCTTTAAGTCCATGATACAGCCCGCTCCTTGAGATAAGTCATACCTCTCACTACGCCATCACCATACAACCAATCATCCGAAATAAAACACCTGCGCGGGAATGACGTTCGTTCCATGAGATGTTTTTCGCACCGTCATCCCCGCGCAGGCGGGGAACCCGAGCCACATACTCCAAACAAAGTTTAACCCACTTAGCGGAGTGTTCGCATGACCACCGAACCCGATCTTCTTCCGCCGGAAGTCGCGGCATCTGACGTGCTGGAAACGGCTGAACCGTCGGAGGCCGAAGATACCGGCAACGAGACCCCGGAGAGCACACTTGATCCGGCTGCCCTTGCCGAACGGGTGCCCGAAACGCCCGATGCCTACGCAATCATGTTGACCGAAGGCATGGGCGAGATTGACGCTGATCTGAACCAGCGCCTGCATGAAGCCGGCTTCAGCAACGCCCAGGCACAGTTGGTCTATGATCTGGCGGGTGAGGTCCTGTCACCGCTTCTCGGTGATCTTGACCAGGCAGCACAGCGCGCCACGGACCGCGCGGCACTTGCGGCCGAGTTTGGCGGGGCGGAAAGCTGGAAAAAGCTCGCGCCGAAAATTGAAAGCTGGGGCAAGGCAAACCTGCCCGAGACGGCCTTTGAAACGCTCTGTCAAAGTGCCGATGGCGTGCGGGCCATGCATCGCATGATGGCGCAGAGCAATGAGGCAGCCCTTGGCAAGGCGGATGGCGGGGCAGGGGACACCAGTCTTCGGTCCGAAATCCGGCGCAAGATGAATGATCCGCGCTATTGGCGTGATCGGGATCCGACACTAGTAGCCGAGGTGCAGGCGGATTTTGCCCGCCTGTCCGGGGAATAGCCTGACCTAAAACAGTTGATCCGCACGGTCCATGACCGCGTGGACATAATCGGGGATCGGGGTCAGCGGCAAAAGGAAATAGCCCGCAACTCCCAGCCCGATCAGGCTGAAAACAAGCAAAACCGACTTCTTCACGGCAGACACTCTTTTTCTTGTTTGTAACGCACAGGCAAGCCCGTCGGGTGCAACAGGTCGGGGCAAATCCAGCGTGTGTCCCAACATGAGACGCGTTTCTTTAACCACGGAACAATGACCGGAAAATGACCGGGTTTGGGGCAATTGTGGCAAATGCTGCAATTGAACCCCGGCGGCTGCCTGCATGCAGGAAAATTCATATCTGAAACAAGGGGATAAAAAGCGATGACAACCACGATTGATCAAAGCTTCATCGACCATTTTCAGGCCGATGTGCATCAGGCCTATCAACGCATGGGATCAAAGCTTCGCAACACCGTGCGGGTGAAAAACGCGATCAAGGGCGCGACCACGGTGTTCCAGAAGGTCGGCAAGGGGACGGCGACCACCAAGGCGCGCCATGGCAAGGTGCCGGTGATGAATGTCGATCACGAGGCGGTGCGCTGTGATCTGCGCGATTACTATGCCGGGGACTGGGTTGATGCGCTCGATGAGCTCAAGATCAACCATGATGAAAAAATGGTTCTGGCCAATGCCGGGGCCTATGCGCTCGGCCGCAAAACCGACGAGCTGATCATTAATGCCCTGGTCGGGGCCGATGATGTCGTGCCCGATAATACCGAGGGCATGACGCTTGATAAGGTCATGATGGCGTTCGAAGGCCTTGGCGATCGCGATGTGCCCGATGACGGACAGCGTTACGCGATTGTCGGCTGGAAACAGTGGTCGGAGCTACTTCTGATCGATGAATTTTCACGATCTGATTATATCGGCGATGAGGATCTGCCGTGGAAGGGAACGCAAGCCAAACGCTGGCTCGGCACCCTTTGGATGCCTCATTCGGGCCTTCCGGTGGCAAGCGGCATTCGGTCTTGCTTCTGGTATCACCGTACTGCGATTGGCCATGCCATCGGCTCCGAGGTGCAGTCCGACATCACCTGGCATGGCGATCACGCCGCGCACTTTGTCAATAACTCCATGAGCCAGGGCGCAACGCTTATTGATGGCGATGGTGTGGTGTGCCTGCAAGCGCAGGAGTAGCGCCTAGAAACGATCGACCCTTGGCCCGAGGTCCCCGCGCAGGCGGGGATCCCGACCCAAACGCTCAAAACAAAACAGGAGCCCGAAATGGTAGAAGGTTTCAAAGCCAGAAACCTCAGTGTTCTGGCCTATGCCAACGGCTTTACGCTGTGGCACTACATCACCCCGGACGTTGCTGCTGACGTCGATACCACCGACTATTTCTCTGATGCCCGCGACATGCTGCGCGTCGGCGATTTCATCATCGCCAACACCAACCGCGACGCCACCATGTCGGGTGGCTTGTTCGTTGTTGCAAGCGCAGGTGCAGGCGGCGTCGATGTCCGCGACATGACGGCGATTGGCACCTCAAACACCGACTGATCCAACCCTTTTCATCCTCCCTCAACCTCGCCCCGGTGACATGCGTTGCCGGGGTTTCTTTTTACCCAACCAAGGAGACTGCTATGCAGGGTTCAACCCCGGTGGAATGTGAAGTTCTGAACGTTATTCAGGGTGCCGGCATCTGGCCCGATTGCGATGACAAGACCCAGTTGCTGCAGGCAATTCAGGTTTTGGCCAATGCTCAGGGCATGAATGGTATTGCCGCCTCCGCGGGCTACTTTTCGATGATGGGCAAGATGTCTGCTTCTGGTGCGACGTCGCTCAATATCCCGGAAGGGTCGGTCAACATTGGTGGCAACGGGAAAGGCTTCGTCATTGTGGGGCATGCTGAGTTCGATGTATCGGACGCTGCTAACCATGACGGATCTTTTACCAATCTGGCACTTGGTGATGACATCTACATCTATGCCGCTGACGACGGCCAGGCAGAAGCAAAACTGATTGCCAGCAAAAACGCCGATTTTCCTGACGGCTATACGAGCGCAACCAGCCGTAAGATTGGTGGCTTCCACTATGGGCGCGTGCGTCCGGTTGCCAATCGCTATGACACGGCATTTGTGCCGACTGTTCAGATCGTCCCGAACAGTGTCTGGGATCTGAACCATCGTCCAACCTGCGATCCGACGGGTATGGTTGAAATCGTCCCGGGTGGCTTCTGGGCTGACATCTACCTCAACTCCGAAAGTGGCGGAACTTGGCCGGAAAACGTCCCGGTCAGCCGGTATGGGCAGACCTTGATCCGGAACGACGTATATGCTCGGTCCGATTTCCATCTCCTGCTCCGGAATGCTGGAAAAAGGCTTCCGATGGTAGAAGAGTTTCTGACCTATGCAGAAGGTTCGCCAGCTGGTCAGAATGGCAATAATGATACTGCTTGGACGGCAAATTCAAACAGTGGTCCGGCCCCGTCCGGTGCAGTCGCGAAAGCAGTGTCGATGTTCAACGTTGTTGATGTTGTCGGCAACATTTGGGACTACCTCGGGGATCACTCGGACTGGGGTGATACACTCCGAAAGGATGCGACTGTCGTTAATGTCGGCAAAGACGCAAGTATTCCGCGCGGTATGGTCGACCATGCCGAATGGAGGAATTTCACTGGTGGTGGTGTTTGGAACTATGGCGAAGAGGCAGGTTCTCGTTGCCTGCACTCCGGATCGAAGCCGTGGTTTACCAACGGTATTGTCGGTTTTCGTGGTGTTTGTGACGCCCTGTAAAGGTGCTTAAGATTCCCCCCTTCTGTTAAGCCCGGCAACGTATGTTGCCGGGTTTTCTCTTTTGGACGCAAGGAGATTACATATGCAATGTTTGAACCCGGTTGAAAGCGAAGTCCTCAATGTCGTTCTGGCGGCAGATATCCAACCTGATCGGCTAGATGACACACAGTTGTTGCAGGCCATCGAAACGCTGATTTCAGGTGGTGGCACTGGCGGCGGTGGTGTCGTTTCCGGTAGCGAAATCGGTGCGGTTTCCGCCTTTGCCATGCCAACCCCGCCGACCGGCTGGCTGATTTGTGATGGCTCGGCCATTTCGCGCACCGAATATGCCGATCTCTTTGCGACCATCGGAACGCTTTGGGGGCATGGTGATCAGGTATCGACCTTTAACCTGCCGGACCTTCGTGGCGAGTTCGTGCGCGGCTTTGATGATGGTCGTGGTGTTGATGGCGGGCGTGTGTTTGGCTCTGCACAGGGCACGGCCACGAACCGTCTTGCTCAGGTTGAAACCCACAATGATGGCGCAGAGACACCCTTGATCACGATCCCGCAGGATGGCTCTTGGTCTGAGCGGACCGAGAACATTGATGATCTCTCAGGCGGTAACAACAGGGCTCTTCGCTTCCGTCTTACTGGCGACGAAACTCGCCCACGCAACATCGCGATGACCTATGCGATCAAGGCGTTCTATCCGTCGGCATCGTAAGGCTGGCGGTTGACTTTAATTGGCGGGGCCCGGGTTTCCGGGTCCCGCTTTTGTTTTGGGGGCAAAATTGATGGCGTTAAGCGATGTGGCGCTGTGTGCGCGGGCTTTGGTGATGGTTGGGGCGGCGCCGATTTCGTCCTTTGAGGAAGATGTCGCCGAGGCCGAAATTGCGCGGATGTTATATGCAAGTGTGCGGGACGGGATGCTGGCGGGCTATCCGTGGCGGTTTGCCGGACGTGGGGCCTGGTTGTCGCGTCTGGCAGACGGGGATGGGGCAACCTCGCCCAAGGATGGCAGCAAGCTGTTTGCCTTGCCGCGCGATTTTATCCGGTTGCTGTCGCTTGAAAATGACGGTGGCAAGATCGCCGCGTTTGAATTGCGTGATCAGGCGATCAGGGTTTCGGGTGACAGTACTTATCTTGCCTATGTTGCACGACTGCCCGAGGGCAGCTTTCCGGCCTGGTTTGACTTGGCATTGATGGCGCGGTTGGCGGCGGAGTTCTGCCTGCCGCTGACCGAAAGCAGCACGCGGGCGGAGTATTTATTCAAGCGGGCCGAGGATCAGTTGCGCGAAGCACGGCTTGCCGATGCGCAGCAATCCACCCCGCAAGCGATTGATGATTTTTCGCTGATTTCTGCAAGGAACTGAGCCCATGGCACGCCGTGTTCTGGAGAAAAATACCTTTTCGATCGGTGAACTGGCGCCTGAATTGTGGGGGCGCTCAGACCTGAGTGCTTATGCCAACGGGGCGGCGCGGTTGCGCAATGTGTTTATCGAACCCTCGGGCGGGGTGCGTCGGCGTCCCGGTATTCGGTTGATTGATGAATTGCCGGGTGCAGCCCGCCTGATCCAGTTCGAGTTCAATACCGAGCAGACCTATTTGCTGGCCTTTGGCGAGAAACGGGCGCTGGTGTTTGAGGACGGGGTTGAGACGATCTGGTTTGAAACCACGTTTGGCGTCGAGCAGCTTGATCTTCTGAACTGGACGCAAAGTGCCGATACGCTTCTGGTCGTGCATCCCGATGCCCAGCCGGTCAGGATTACACGCACAAGCGATGGCACCTGGCAAACTACCCTTTGGGCCTGGCGCGAGACCAATTTCAAAACCAGCCAGCCCTATTACAAATTCGTTGATCCAGCAGCAACCCTGACCCCGTCGGGCACCAGCGGGACGGTGCAGATCAGTGCCAGTATGGATGTGTTTGTTGCGGGGCATGTCGGCACGCTGTGGCGCATTCAGGGGATTGAGGGCGAAATCACCACCGTGACCGATGCCCGTACTGCGACCATCACACTCAAACAGACCTTGCCGAATACAAATGCCACCGTGGATTTTGTCGAGCAGGCCTTTTCGGATGTGCGCGGCTGGCCGCGCAGTGTGACGTTTCATCAGGACCGGCTGATCATCGGCGGATCGCGTGATCTACCCAACCGGTTGTGGATGTCAAAATCCGGTGATCTGTTTAATTTCGAGCTCGGCGAAGGGCTTGATGACGAGGCGATTGAATTTGCCCTGCTGGCCGATCAGGTCAATGCGATCACCGGCATTTTCGCTGGCCGTCATTTGCAGGTCTTTACCAGTGGATCGGAATGGATGGTGACGGGTGATCCGCTGACACCTGCGAATGTGCAGGTTACGCGTCAGACCCGGATTGGCAGCCAAAGTGATCGCACGGTGCCACTGGTCAATGTCGACGGCGCAACGCTTTTTGCCGGGCGGAGCGGGCGCGAAATCCGTGAATTCCTGTTTACCGATGTCGAGCAGGCCTATGGATCGGCCGATCTGGCCTTGCTGTCACGCCATTTGATCCATGATCCGATTGATCAGGCCTTTGATCCCGATCGACGCCTGTTGCATGTGGTGATGAAGGACGGATCGCTTGCGACCCTGACACTGTATCGCAGTGAAGCCATCACGGCCTGGTCGGCGCAGTCGGTTGAGGGCTGTGCCTTTAGATCCGTTTCGGTGCCGGGCGGGGAGGTTTACGCGGTGCTGGAGCGTGACGGCCGCTATTTCCTCGGCGTGTTTGACCCGACATGTGGCTTTGATTTGTACCGTCGTCAGACGGTGGCCGAGGGGGAGCCGCCGCGCAAACATTGGGGTAATCTTGATCCGCTGGATGGGCTTGATGTCAGTGTCTGGGGCGATGGCGTTCTTGCCGAAGACGTGCCCGTTGCCGGCGGCACCATAACGGTGCCTGATCACATCGGGGCGGTGTCGGAAATCGAGGTCGGGCTGCCCTTTACCCATGAAATTTATGCCCTGCCGCCGGCCGCATCGGATGGCAGTCGCCCGCATGGCGGCAATGCCGTGCGGCTGGTCTCGGTGACCTTGCGTTTGCAGGAAACCGGGCAGCTGCGCGTTGATACCGGACGGGGATGGCGCGATGTCGCGTTGCCGGTATCGGCGTCTTCTGGTGAAGAAGATGCGCGCTATAGCGGGGAAATCACCCTGCGTGCGCTTGGCTGGCGGCGGGGCAGTGGCGGGACGGTCAAAAGCGGATTGTGGCGCATCGCCGGGGCATTGCCCCGGCCTTTTTTATTGCTCGGCGCGGCCAGTGAAATGGGGGTGAATGACTGATGGGTGGATTTACATCAATCGTGCCGATGGCGGCATCGGTGCTGCAAACCGGACAACGGATCGCCGCCAATCAAAGCAACGCGCAAAGCCGGATTGATCAGGGCGAAGCCGCTCGCCAGGCCGAACTGGCCGAGATCACCGCACGCGAGCGTGAAGACGCCGCCAAACGCGAAGAAGACCTTCGACGCAGGCAGGCAGCCGCCCGTGCCCGGCAGGGGGCATCGGGCCTGATGGCCGGTGGATCGGGGTCGGCCAGTGCGGTGCTGGCCGGGTTTGAAAAGGCTGCCCGGCAGGATGCTGATCTGGACGCGGGTGCGGCCAATCGCAGACGAAGCCGCATCAATCAACAGGCCGCCTGGCGCGAAAAGTCGCTGTTGCGATCCGCCGAGGATGACACGGTCGCGCGGCTGAATGCGTGGTTTTCCAAACGCGATGGCTGGGGCTGAGAGTCCGGCGTTGAAGTTTTTAGGGGGAAGAAGCTATGGGCGCTGTTTTTGCCAATCAGATCCGGGCCGCCATCGCCTTTCTCGGCGACGGCGCGCGCGAGAATTTTCCGTTTGATTTTGATGTGTTTGATGCCGGTGATGTCCGGGTCGTCATTGATGGCAGTGAAACCGAAACCGGCTTTCACATCGCCCTAACGCCCACTGATCAGGGCGGCGGTGGTGTCGTGCGGTTTGAAACCCCGCCGGCACATGGCAGCACCATCACCCTTGCAAGGCAATTGCATTTGCGCCGGCTGAGTGCCTTTGACGCCATGTCGATCCCGCGGGGTGATGCGCTGGAGCGCGATCTTGATTTCATGACGGTGGCCCTTGGCGATGTCGACCGCGCCCTTTCGGGGACCTTGCGGTTCGGTGCGGACCAGGATGTACCGGCATCGGCGGAATTGCCGGGGGTTGAACCCGGTCGGGCCCTGATCTGGAGCACGGATGGCAGCGGGCTTGCCAATGGTCCAACCGGCGATGAAATCGCGCAGGCGGCCACCAAGGCAAGCCAGGCACAGGATGCCGCCAGCCGGGCCGAGGCCGCCGAAAGCCGATCTGAAACGGCTGCTGCGTCGTTCGAGCGATCAAACGCCTCGGCGATGCTTAATCTTGATTTTCGCAGTGGCGATTTGCTGGCGTGGGAGGATGAGCGTCGCATGCCAGTGATCGATGCGCCGGTCAGTCGGATCATGGATATCCGCGAAACCGGATCGCTGGTCAGGCTATCGAGCGGGGCGCAATTGACCCTGCCGGTGGCATCGCTTGCGCGCAATGGCGTGCGCTATCGCGTGTTTAACGGCGACGGAACCGTGGTCGATATCACAACAGCCGCGGGCAATGTCATCCGTCCGACAAATGGCGGGGCGGAGGCGACGGTTTATCCGCTGCCAACACGCGGTGACATGGTCGATCTGATCTGTGATGGCACGCGCTGGTTTGCGGCCCCGATCCATGAGAGCGGCCCGGTGATCAAGCTTTCGCGCGTCGCCAGCCAATCCATCCCGGCGGGTGGTGCGTTTCTGATTGAGTGGGATCAGGTGATCGAAGACAGCCACGGGCTTTATGACAGTGGCGTGCATGGCGTGACGGGACTTCCGCCGGGCTTTTATCATGTTGATATCGCTGTGCATTTTCCCATTACCGACCAGTCGGTCTCTACGACATTGTCGCTCGAACGCTTTGATGGCACCGATTGGTCCAGCCATTTGCAAAGCAATGACATCACCGCCATGGGCAGTGGCGCGTCGCACAGTTTGCGGCTGAATGGTATCGCCCGGATCGGCACCACGCCGGGGAACGGATTGCGCCTGCGCCTTTGGCATAGCGATAGCCAAACGCGCGAGATCGGCGACCATGATCTTTTGACCTGGTGTCACATCCATCGCATTGGCGGCTAGCGCGCCACCTTCAACCCACAGCCAATTAAATGGAGATGCATCCAATGGGATTGCGTTATCAGCCGCTTGCGGCCGGCATGAGCGTCGCGCGCGCCAGCACCAAACTTGTGCGTGGCCCAACCGGCCTGCTTGAAACCCGCGCGATTGATGAGCCCGCCTATGATCATGATGGGCTTGGCCGGCGTCTGGGCCTTTTGATTGAGGGGGCGGCGACCAATTTGCTGCGCTACTCGGCCGCCTTTGACAATGCGCTTTGGGAAAAGAACAGCGGTGTGACGGTCACCAACAGCGCCATTGCTGCCCCGGATGGCAGCCTGACCGCGATGCAACTTGATCTGCCCGGTAGTTCCGGCGGTGCGGACGGGCTTTATCAGAATGTCGGTGGGCTTGTCTCAAGCGAAACCTATAGCTTCGCCATCTGGATGCGGGCTGTTTCGGGCACGGCCGATATCACGCTTGGCGGCATTGACGGGCCGTCCGCACATGGTTTTACGGTGGATGAAACCTGGCAGCGGGTCTGGACTTCGGAACCGGCATCCGGCACCACGCGCTATCCGAAAATCAGCACGGCGATCAGCGCGCTTCCGGCCTCCGTCCTGATCTGGAATGCGCAGCTTGAAATCGGACCGGCACCGACGAGCGATATCATCAGCAACGGCATCCCGGCCGCGCGGGCGTGCGATGATGTGCGCCTGATCCCTGGCGACTGGTTCGCGCAAGGGCGCGGCACATTGGTGTTTGATATTCAGACCGCGCGCGATTGGGTGGGTATCTGGCGGATTGTGCAGCTTTATTCCTTAAGCCTCAATGACGATCATCTTGATCTTGGTTATGACAGCGACGCCGATCAGCTGCGCATTTCGCTGCGCAAGGATGGCGCGCCCATTGTCACCCAGTCGCTTTACGGCACTCTTGCCAAGGATACCAGCCATCGCATCGCGCTGGCCTGGGATGATGATGTGATTTCGGTCGGGCTCGATGGTGTGGTGCTGTCCTCACCCGACGGCTTTGCCATGCCACGCAATTTTTCCAACATCGTGCTGGGATCATTTGGCGGTACGGAAAAGGCGATGAACGGGCACCTGCGCAATCTCGCCTATTGGCCGGAAAAGCTCAGTAACGCGCGGTTGTCGGAGCTTTCAACGATTTAGGGATGGGGTATGCGTGAGCCGGAAAACACCGATCCAGTCGCGATCTTGCGCGCCGATCTGCTACGCGATTTGCCCGGTGATATCAAGCGGGTGCGCAATGCCTATCGCCGGGCCGCACAGCAAGCGGCCCTTCTGCGCGATGCCAAGGATTTCAATACCCATCAGGCGGCGTGCAAAACTGCACTCGGGCATCTTGATGGTTTGATTAAGCTCTTGCGTTGGGCGTCGGAGGGGCATGGCGAAGCGGTGATTGCTTCAGATGACGCTAACGATCTGGTCGCCAAAGCGAAGGAGGCGCTTGGAGGCACTGGTTGAAGGATTTGTGCAAAGCGTTGTGATCTGTGTGCGTTGGCATCACATCCGTGATTGTTGAGACGTCCTTGAAAGCTGCCGGCATAGGTCGCGCAGCGATAAATGCCTAACTTTAGAAAGGACAAATCATGAAGAATGCGATGATTGTTTTTGCCAGCTTGATGTTTATCGCAAGCCCCGCGCTTGCAAATGGAAGTGATGAGGAATCGTCGAGCTCAAGCTCGGAAGACAGCCTGATTGAACTGGTGCAGGGCGCGACCCAAAAGCAGAAATGCTGGTCTGCTAAAGATTGCACAGGCAAGGTCCTTAGCAATCGTGATGCCCATAACTGCAAGGTCAAGTCAAAGGGCAAATCCTGGGAAAGCAAATTCGGGGTTTGCACAAACCTGTGAGGTGGAATTTCCATCGTGATCTTAGGGGCATTCGGCGGCAATCGTCGCCGAGTGCCTTTGGGGCCGCTTTATGTCGATGGTATCGACACATTGTCACTGTATGTCGAAATTTTGCGGTTTCATCGACATGACGTGACATCACAAGTTTGCCAAGGGAGAGGTCCGGCGGATGATTTGGGATCGCTTGATATCTGCGATTGCACAAACGGAAGATACCAAGATATAGTAGTTATTGGTATCAAGGAGGTTCGTCATGGCACGGAACACATCAATTTCGCTGGGTGAGCATTTCACCGGTTTTATCGATGGACAGGTCAAGTCGGGGCGTTACGGCTCTGCCAGTGACGTTGTGCGTGCGGGATTGCGGCTTCTGGAAGAGCACGAAACGAAGGTGCGCGCATTGCAAGATGCGTTGATTGAGGGTGAGCAATCCGGGCCTGCAAAACCGTTTGACGGTGATGCCTTTCTGGCCCGGATGAAAGCCGAGCATGGCGAGTAATGCACGCTATCGGCTTTCCCCACGGGCGGAGGCCGACCTTGAAGGCATCTGGCTTTACACAAAGCAGCGTTGGTCGGTCACACAAGCGAATAATTATATCGGCAAATTCTTACAGGCATTTTCTGACTTGGCGACATCACAACGCACTGGTCAGAAATGTGATGTGCGCGAGGGATACTTTAAAATTCCGGTCGGCGCGCATGTGGTTTATTACCGGCAGCCAAAGGGTGCCATTGAGGTTGTCCGTGTTCTCCACGCGCGGATGGATGTGAACCGGCACCTTTGAGGGTTTGTCTCCTCCCGTTTTTGCGGAAACTTACCAGACATTGCCATTATCAAATCGATGTTGCTCGTGCCTTCCGAATTTGGAACGCGTGATGTGTCATATCTGCTTGGGTCAATGATTCATAATATGGATAGGGAGGCGGGGTGATGCCAACAACTCAGTTTGCCCGCTTCGCCGAATTCGTCTGGATATGGGATCAGATGTTGGGGCTTGGCTTGCCCGCCCATCATCGCAAGATGGCGGACTGGCTGGAGGAGTGCTGGGAGAGCGGCAAGCGTGAGATGCTTTTGATGGCGTTTCGCAATTCCGGCAAATCGACGCTGGTCGGGTTGTTTTGTGCCTGGCTGCTCTATCGCGATGCGGATTTGCGCATTCTGGTTCTGGCTGCCGATCTGGATCTGGCGAAAAAGATGGTGCGCAACGTCAAGCGTGTGGTTGAGCGTCATCCGTTGATGAGCACCCTTTTGCCCGAAAAGCTTATCGATTGGGGGAGCGAGCGGTTTACGGTGGCGCGGACGGCGGTGCTGCGTGATCCGTCGATGCAGGCGGTGGGGATTGGCGGCAATATTACCGGGTCGCGTGCCGATATCGTCATTTGCGATGATGTCGAGGTGCCGAAAAACAGCGATACCGCCCACAAGCGATCAGAACTGCGCGAAAAGCTTTCCGAGATTGCCTATGTGCTGGGGCCAAAGGGCGCGCAGCTTTATGTCGGCACGCCGCACAGCTATTACTCGATCTATGCCGATGAGGCCCGGGTTGAGGTCGGCGAGGCCGCGCCGTTTCTGTCGGGTTTTTCACGCTTTGAGCTGCCCATCGTCAATAAGGACGGGACATCAAACTGGCCGGAACGGTTTGATGCGGCCGCGATCAAGGCGATGCGTGCCCGCACGCCGGAGCGCAAGTTTCAAAGCCAGATGATGCTTGAAATGGTCGCACCCGTGGCCGGGATGCTCGACCCGGAAAAACTGCCGTTCTATGACAGCGTGGCCGAGATCACCCACGGCAATGGCCGCATGACGCTTCGCATTGGCGGGCGCACCATGGTCGCCAGCGCCTGTCATTTTGATCCAAGTTTTGGCTCGATGCGCGGCGACGGGGCGGTTGTGGCATGTGTTTATATCTGCGATCAGGGTGAATACTGGCTGCAGGATATGGCCTGGTTACGCGCATCTGATCCGGCAGAAAATGGCGACATGCCCTGGCGCGATGAGGCCAGCCAACTTTGCGCGCAGGTCGCAGGCTTCATGGCGCGCCATCATTTGCCGTCGGTTCGGGTGGAGACCAATGGCATTGGCCGGTTCCTGCCCAATATCTTGCGCCGGGAACTGAAATCAATCGGATGGGCGGCCAGCGTCGTAGAACATTATGAAAGCACGCACAAAGCCACCCGGATCGAGGATGCCTTTGGGGCGGTGATGGGGGCGGGGTTGTTGCATGTGCATGAAGGCGTTCGTCAGACGCCGTTTATCCGCCAGATGCGTGATTGGCATCCCGATGGCAATGGCCCGGATGACGGGCTGGATGCGGTGGCGGGCTGCATTTTGCATGATCCGGTGCGTCTGCCACGGGTTGATATGCCGATCAGGCGCGCCGACTGGCGGGGCAAAAGCGGGATGTTCCGGGCCGAAAGCCAATTCAATCCGTGAGGGAAGAAAAAACTTTCCCACAATGCCAAATGGTTAGCAGGGCCCTGTATCACATTTGTGAAATGTTCATGGAAAATTCAGCTTTGATCCCTACGTTTATTATATGAAAGAATAGTTTTTAGATTGTTTCACTATACTAAAGTGAGTTTTGAGCCAGATAGAACAGGGTTTCCGGCCCGATGTTGTCGGGGCAGGAAGCGGCCAAAGATCATTTGTTGATCCATTTTGCAGTACAGGAAAACAAGACGTCCATGTGGGCGCACCTGACTGTCAGGAGGCCTTGCCATGTTGAAAACACTGAGCTTGATCGCTGTGGTGGCAGGTGCCGTTGCAGTTACCATTCCCCAAGCCTCGGCATCCCCGGTTTGCGGGGATCGATCCAAGGTGATCGATAGCCTGAGCGCGAAATATTCCGAAGAACCGGTCGCGGTCGGCGTGACGTCCAATGGTGGCGTGATCGAGGTGCTCAAGGCACCCGATGGCCAGACCTGGACCATCCTGTTTACCTATCCATCCGGCCCAAGCTGCCTTGTCGCCTCTGGCGAGGCCTGGCAGGACCTGGAAGAAAAGCTGAAAGGCCCGGCAGCTTAAACACAGTGCCGTTCGCCTCCTGAATATTCCTGACCGTTTATCCTGCCCGGGGTGCTCCCTGTCGCTCCGGGTGGAAGGGACGGTGACCTAACCCGCAAGCCGTTGGTTTGCGGGTTTTTCTTTGTCTGAAAATCGAGGCCCTCATGACCTTGCCTGTGACCCAGACGGTTGATGTGATCTGGTGGATCACGGCTGTTGAAATTCCTGCTGTCGCCAGCCTGTTCTGGCTGCATTGGCGCATGCGATCCGAACTGCTGGGTCGCGTTGAACAGTTGCGCACCCGCGAAGAAACGGATGCTAGCGACCTGCGCGATGCCGTGGCGGCGTTTAAGCTCGATGTCGCGCGCAATTATGTCTCCATCCCCTATCTCAAGGATGTCGAAAAACGCCTGACCGGTCATTTGCTCCGGATCGAGGCCAAGCTCGACATGCCCCCAATCCCCGGCAAAAAGGATCTGAGCCTATGACCGAACCCCAAACCCTGACGGCACAGCCGGTTACCGACCCCGATGCCCTGTCCGAGGTAGAAGTGCTTGCCCGAACCCTTTATGGCGAGGCGCGCGGCGAAGAACTCGCCGGGATTGAGGCGGTGGCAGCGGTCATCCTCAACCGCGTGGCGGTGGCGCAAAAGCGCGGGCGTTATTGGTGGGGCAATGACGTCAAATCGGTGTGCCTGAAACCGGCACAGTTTTCCTGCTGGAACGAAGCGGACCCCAACCGCAAGAAGCTTCTGGCCCTCAGCCCGCGTGACCCGGCCTACCGTTTGTGCAAACGCATCGCCAAGCGCGCGGTGGCGGGCGATATTCCCGATCCGACCGACGGCGCCACCCACTATCACACCCATGCGGTCGATCCGTTCTGGGCGCGCGGCCATGTGCCGGTCGCCGAGATTGGCGGGCACCTGTTCTATCGCGACATCGGATAGTCCGATGGCCGCTATTGCCGCCAAGACGGACTGCAAAGAACCATTGGCTCCGCTTCCGGTGCTCACGTACTAAAACGTACGCTGCGCGCCGGTTCTCGCCAATGCTCCTTTTCGTCACGCCTTAACGACAATCCCGACCATCGGTTGGATGTACGAATTTGATGGAGAACTTAGATGATCCCGGCATTGCTCGCCCAAATCGGCCTGCCGCTTTTGATGAAGGCGGTGGGTGCGGGGCTTGATCATATCGACAACCCGATCGCCAAAACGGCGGCCGAGGGCCTCAAACAGGTCGAAACCGCCGTCACCAAGGGCGACGTCACACCCGAACAAATCACGGCCGCCAACCGCCACACCGAACGCATGGCCGAAATCGAGCTAAAGCGTGATACCGAAACACTGAAATCGGTCAACCGCACCATCCGCGCCGAGGTGGCCAGCGAAGATGCCTTTGTCAGGCGCTGGCGTCCCAGCTTCGGCTATGCCGTCGCACTCACCTGGATCATGACCATGGGCGCAATTGCGGCTGCCATCATCCTCACCCCGCTCCAGGCCCCGGCCATCATCGCCGCCCTGGTCAATACCAGCCCGATCTGGGGCATTGCGTTGGGGGTTTTGGGCGTGAGTGTGGTCAAGCGGAGTGCGGATAAGCGAACTTGAAATCGTCTAGCTACTTTAGTTTTCAGACTTAACGAATGATCTCACATTTTGAACTTGGAGAAACACGTGAAAATTTGTGAAGCGTTTCTTAACCAACTTTTTGTAACGTTTTACGAACAAGTTTGTGAGAGTATTTTGAAACACAAATTCGTGTTCGTGTTTTAGCACGAATTTCGTTGCAAAATTGCGGGCGGTCTTCTACAAACATTTTTGTGAGCTTTGGGAAGGTTTCCTCATGCACGCGTTTGTGTGAGACAACTCCCTTAGTCAAAGTTTCGGGGCCGGGTGACAGTTTGCTGTTACGCCGGCTCAACTTTTTTCTACTTTCTTGAGCTAAATTTGCAATCTAGTGATTTGGGTGAAAGTAGATGTAGTGCATTCTTGCGCAACTTACGCGTAAATTATAAAAAACAAACATGCACTATATTAGAGAAAATCGACCAGTCACTCCAGTGGTGCCGATCGGCAAAGCTCCAAAGTACATTGTGCTCGGGACTGAGCATGGCTATGGCAAGTTCATTTCAGAGCCAAGATTGGCAAAATACAGGCAGATCGCGAAAGACGATGAAGCGCTAGCAATGCGCTATTACAACTGGAATATCCGGTTGTCCGAATCTCTGCACTTGCCTTTGCATTACTTAGAGGTTGGTCTTAGGAATAGCATTTCAGAAGTCATGAACAAGAGGTTCGGCGTAGAATGGCCGTTGCTTGCAAAACAGCGCCGCGACTGGGGGAATAATTGGGGGCCTATTCCTGAATTAGGTGCAGGAGCTCAAGAAAAAATAGTACATGCGAGAAAAAAGGTAAGGCGAAGGGATAAAACGCCAAACTGTGTTATTGCGCAGATCACATTTGGTTTTTGGAGGCGAATGTTTGATCGGGAGTATGATCAAACGCTTTGGAAAAATGGTGTGCGTTCTGTCTTCAGGAATTCTAAGGACTTATCTCGTGAGGATGTGTTTAGGCTTCTGAGAGGGCCAGTTGAGTTGCGTAACCGTATCGCTCATCACGAGATCATTTTCACCAAAGATGTTCAGAAGACATACAAGTCGACTGTCAAGTTAATCGGCTGGATGAATCCTAACGTGCAGGATTTGGTGAACTATCACTCAGATTTTCCCAAGGTTCTTGGAGCTCGGCCAAAGTAGGCTGTCCCTCTAAAGGAATGTGAGAGTGTAGCAGCTTCAACTGCGTTGAAGGTGCTCTAAGAAGGTCTCAACGTCTTTTTCCGAATATCCCAATAAAGCTCCCATCCGCGCGGAATCAGCGTCGTGATCTGCGACCATTCCGGCGCATAGATTTCGGCACATCTCCAACGCTTCATCAATCCGCCATTCTTCGCTAGGGAGGGCGTAGAACAGATAACGCATTGGGTAAGGGTCTTTGGGGATGATCTCTTCAACGCGGATGATCTGGCCTGCGTCGACATGCGGGGCGAAGTCGGATTCTGGGAAGTAGTCGCTGACGTGGACCGCGTCCGAGAACATCGCCATCGGCTTTGTACCGGCCAGCATCAGTTCCAGTTCGCGGTCATTGTGCGGGCCGATGCCCGGCGGGAGTTCGAAATCATCATCCATGCGGCAAGTTTGCCACGAAAGTCGCTTGAAGCACAGGGAGGACGTTTCTGCGGGCGTCAGAGTTTGGCTTGCCCGCAGAAACGTTTGTTTTGGGTGCTGATTATAGCGCAATCTCAAGGTTCTTCATCACCTTGCCCTGGCCGCCGGCGAGAAGGCCGGTGATGCGGTCGTTTTTGAGCTCCAGCGTGACCTTGATCTGGCTTGGGGACGGTTCGGTCATGAACTCGCCCTGGGCGATCAGGAACGTGTCCTTTTTCATGTCCAGAAGATCATGGAGCACGCAGGCCAGCGGGCCGGCGGCCATGCCGGTGGCGGCTTCCTCGGCAATGCCATAGCGCGGGGCGAACATGCGGGTGGTGGCGTCGATGTTTGCGTCGTCAGCGCCACCGGTTTCGGTGGTGAAGATGTAATAGCCGATCAGATCCAGCTTCTCGCTGATCGCATTGATGGCGTCCTGATCGGGTGTGATGTTGGCCAGCGTTTTCTGATCTTTGACCGCGATGACGATGAAGTTATTGCCGGTGTTGACCAGAACCGGGCGGGCGCGGTCATCGAGATCATCGGATGTGATCGCAAGCGATTTCAGTACATCACACAGCGTGACACCGTGATCCGTCCAGCTGCTGGCCGGGGTGTAGGTCGGGGCGAGTTGCTCCATATAGGCCATGCCGTGATCAAGGATGATCTTGCGCGGGCCATCGACGGTTTCCTTTGACGTCTCGCCATCGCCAAAGCGTGCCAGCTCGGCGAGGTAGGAGAAGGTCGCGATGGTCGCGTGGCCGCAATGGGCGATGCGTTTGGTGGGGGTAAAGAAATCAAGTTTGATGCCGCAGGTCTCGGATTTCGAGACAAAGGCGGTTTCCGACAGACCGACTTTCTGTGCAATGATGAGTTTTTGATCGTCGCTATATTGATCGGCATCAAGCACGACACCGGCCGGGTTGCCGCCCTGACCATTTTTCACAAAGGCATTGACGATCTGGACCGGGACGGTGTGGGTGTTTTCTTGAGATGTACTCATGACTCTATTCCTGCTAAAATCTGTGTTGAAGCTGTTTTAATCGTTTTGGCAGGGATTCTGGACTCATATATAGATGAAGAAATCTCATGAAAGTGGACGGGAATACCTGATTGCCCGGGCGAGTCATCTGGCCCCGGTACTTGCCGCGATTGCCAGTGAAAACAGTTTCAGCAAGGCGGCCGAAAAGCTGGGCGTGCATCAGTCGGCTGTTAGTCACCGGATTACGCAGCTTGAAGAGGCGCTTGGCTTTGCGCTGTTTGAGCGCACCACGCGCCAGATCACGCCGACCGAATATGGCCGGGTGCTGTGTGCGGCGGCGATTGAGTCCGTCAATGTCTGGAATCAGGCGTTTGACCGGCTGGAGAAATTCAGAACGGCGGGGACGGTGCGGCTGTCGGTGGCATCGGCCCTTGCGATGAAATGGGTGCTGCCCAATCTGGCGTCGGCACAAGACGCCGGGCTTGAGATTGCTTTGGATGTCAATGACAGGCCGGTGGATTTCAGCAATGGCACGATTGACGCCGCCATCCGCTTTGGCGCCGGGCCGTATCCTGGGCTGCATTCGACATTGTTGAAAAAGGCCGAGATCGTGCCGGTAGCCAGTCCCGGTTATTGCGACGAGGATCGGGCATTTGCGGATGTGGTTGGCGCGTCCGAGATTACCCTGCTCAAGGATGCGGTGGGCGAACGCGATGGCACGGATTTCAGTTGGGGCTATTACGCCGGGCAGGCGGGGTTGGATATCAACGAGGATGCCAAGGCACTCGCCTTTGATCGCGCCGATCTGGTGTTGCAGGCCGCCATCAATGGCATGGGCATCGGGCTGGGTCGCACCCTTCTGATTGAAGGCGATATTGCCCAAGGGTTCCTTAAGGCCGTGGGCAAGCCGGTGCCGATGAAATCGGCTTATTGGCTGGTTTGCAGCCCGGAATTTGCCAAGACAGAGCGCCATGCGGCACTTCTGGGGTGGCTTAAAGATCAGATGAAATAGGCTTGCCGTTTCGGGTTCGGCTGCCTAAATTCCCGCCATGACAAATATAACAGATAACATCATCTACCGCGTTCTTGGCGCGGATGAATGGGCGGAAGCGTTAAGCACGGGTCAGTATGACGGTGCGCCGCATGATATTGCCGATGGCTTTATCCATTTCTCGACCCGGGACACGTTGGCCGCGACCCTTGCCCTGCATTATGCCGGGCGGGATCATTTGAAGCTGCTGCATGTCCCGGTTGATCCGATTGAGGCCAAGCTGAAATGGGAACCGGCCCGAGGCGGCACGCTGTTCCCGCATCTTTATGATGTGCTCTCGGTCGAACATGTCACACGCGTCGATGACATCCGCCTTGATGAAGACGGTGTGCACATCCTGCCCAAAGATTTGCGTTAAACGCGCATGCGCGCGGTTTGCATGCCGCGCGGCTTCCACAGATATAACCGCCCGCCGCCTTTCTTGGTGCCGGTATCGATCACGCCGGGCAGGTGTCCGGCGCGCACGGCATTGAGGAATCGTGGCCAAGTTTGACCTTGTCGCCGATATAAAGCCCGTCCCAGTCATCCCGAAAGATTTCATGGAAATGAAACGGGCCGGGATCGCGCGCGGCAAGGGTTGCTTTCAGTTTATCGATATCAAGCTGTGTCATGATGTGATCCAACCATGATCGCAACAGGACTGCATTGTTCTGGCGCAATTTCGCGGAAACAACCGCGGGCGCCTGGCGTTATGGGATCATGCAAATCAAAGTTTTCAATGGCCGAAAGTTCGGGTGATGGCAGATCACAAACGATCGTCAGTCAAGGATATCGTTGCGCGCATTGATACATGCGCGGCGGAAAACCGGCAGATTTCGGTTGGCGATATTGTGGCCGAGTTCGGCCAGCGCAGTCAGGGGCCGTTTCTTTTGGTGCCGGCCCTGATCGGGATTTCACCGATTGGCGGGATTCCGTTTGCGCCGAGTTTTCTGGCGGTGTTGATTGCGGTGTTTTCCCTGCGGATCATCATCGGACGCACATCCTTGTGGTTGCCGGGTATCCTGTCACAGCGCGAAATCGAAGGCGACAAGGTGCATGCGGGGCTCAAACGGATTGATCCCGTGGCCAAACGCATGGATCGCTGGTTTCACGGGCGACTTGAAAGCCTGATCAGCCCGATTGCCGTGCGGGTGGCAGCGGCCATGTGCCTTATGCTGTCGCTGTTTGTGCCGGTGTTTGAGCTGGTGCCGTTTGCCGCCATTGCCCCGATGTCAGCGATTGCCGCCTTTGGCCTGGCGATCCTGGTCAGTGACGGGCTTTTGATGTTGGCTGCCCTTGGCTTGACAGCAGGCACGGTGATTTTCCTGTTCCAAATCATTTGAAGACCAAAGAAGGAACTGACAGGCAAGATTGCTGTCTTGATATCTCTTCAGTGGTAAAAAGTGCTTTCTTGCAGGAATGGGAGGCTTTAGCTTTTGGCGGCAAGCTTAGCCCGCGGGCGCCGTGATGATTTCGTTTTGCTAACTGGGATTTTATGAAGATATTGCTGACCGGCGCGACCGGATTTATGGGAAGTCGTCTGGCTGATGTTGTGGCACACCGCCCGGATGCGGAGTTGACGGCAGCCGTTCGTCGCCCTGTTAAAGATCTGCCCGGACGCGTTGTTAAGGTTGATGCGCTTGACAGTGATACGAACTGGCATGCTGCCTTAGCTGGCCAACAAATCGTCATCCATGCAGCAGCGCGTGCCCATGTCATGAAGGATAGCGCAGCGGACCCACTGGCCGAATACCGGCGTGTCAATGTTGATGGCACGCTTAATCTGGCGCGTCAGGCAGCAGAAGCGGGCGTTAAGCGCTTTGTCTTTATCAGTTCGATCAAAGTTAATGGGGAAGAGACCCGCAAAGGCCACCCGTTCACAGCTGATAGCATTCCGGACCCGCAAGACGATTACGGCATCTCCAAATGGGAGGCAGAACAGGGACTGGCGCAATTGGCTTCTGAAACCGGGATGGAGTTCGTTGTCATCCGCCCGACGCTTGTTTACGGGCCTTCGGTCAAAGGCAACTTTGCCAAACTGATCGCGCTGCTTGATAAGGGTTTTCCGCTGCCTTTCGGGGCCATTCACAATCAACGCTCGCTGGTGGCGCTGGATAATCTGATCGATCTGATCATGACCTGCGCTGAACACCCCAAAGCGAAAAACCAGGTTTTTCTGGCCAGTGATGGCGCGGACGTCTCGACAACGACGCTGTTGCGTGAGTTGGCTTCAGCCATGGGTAAATCTGCCCGATTGGTGCCTGTGCCAGAGTCCTGGCTGATGTTAGGGGCCAAACTTCTTGGCAAAGAAGCGGTGGCCCAACGGGTTTTGGGATCGCTTCAGGTCGATATTTCCAAAGCACGGGATCAATTGGGATGGCAGCCGCCTTTGACGTTGCGTGAGGGCTTTTCAAGATGTTTCGAACCCAAGTGAAGTAAGAAAACAGCCCGCTGGGGAAAGGGCGGGCTGTTTTTGCGTGGCACAACAGGGGGGGATGGTGCAGCGGACCTACACCAGTTCTGCCAACGCAGAGGCGTTGAAATCTTCAAGCTGATCAAAGGCGCCGTTTTTGACCTTGCTCGGCCATTGGGCATCGGTGATCAGCGCACGGCCAACCGCGATCAGATCGAACTCGTTCTTTTCCATGCGCGCGATCAAATCATCGAGGCTGGATTTTTCGGAGGCTTCGCCGGAAAACGCGCCGATGAAGTCCGAGGACAGGCCGACAGAGCCGACGGAAATTGTCGCGGCCCCGGTCAGTTTTTTCGCCCAGCCGGCAAAGTTAAGGCCCTTTTCGCCGTCGATCTCGGGGAATTCCGGTTCCCAGAAACGGCGTTGCGATGCGTGGATGATATCGACACCGGCCTCGACCAGCGGGGCCAGCCAATCGGTCATTTCATCGGGGGTGTAGGCAAGGCGGGCGGTAAAGTCCTGCTGTTTCCATTGGCTGACGCGCAGGATGATCGGGAAGTCAGGGCCGACGGCTGCGCGCATGGCCGAAACCACTTCGCGGGCAAAGGTTGAGCGTTCCTTGATCGTCTTGCCGCCAAAGCGATCGGTGCGCAAGTTGGTGCCCGACCAGAAGAACTGATCAATCAGATAACCGTGCGCGCCATGAATTTCAAAGGTATCAAATCCGGCATTCTTGGCATCCAGGGCGGCCTTGGCAAAGGCCGCGATGGTATCAGATATATCCGCATCGCTCATGGTGTTGCCGCGCGGATCATCTAGGCCGACAAGGCCCGACGGGCTTTCGACCGGGGCATCGGGTTCCCACTCATCCGGGGTCCGGGTGGAGCCGGTATGCCAGATCTGCGGGCCCATTTTACCACCAGCGGCATGCACGGCATCGGCAACCGATTTCCATCCGGCCATGGCGGCATCCCCATGGAACAGCGGAATATGTGGCAGGTTACGCGATGCCGGGCGGTCGACAACCGTACCCTCCGACAGGATCAGGCCAGCACCGCCTTCGGCGCGTTTGCGATAATATTCCGCATTGGCCGGGCCCGGAATGCCGTCCGGCGCCTTGTTGCGGGTCATCGGCGCCATCACGATGCGGTTGGGCAGTTCGAGCGTTTTCAGCTTGAAAGGCTGAAACAGAATATCTGTTTTCGTCATCACGGAATTCTCCGGTTCATGAAAGTCTATGATGGCAACTAGATATATGTTATATACTTGGTGTCAATCAGGCACCTTGAGGTAACCAGGTATACTCGAGGAAACTGCACATCTCTGGTTGAGGCTGCCGCAAGATGATTGGAAAGCGCGCTGATGAAAGAATGTTCGATCGAAAAATTTCATGCCACATGCCCGTCGCGCGAGCTGTTTGATCAGATCGCCGATAAATGGTCGATGATGATTTTGGCCGTGCTGGCCGACGGGCCGCTGCGCTTTAACGCGATCAAGCGCGGGCTTGAGGGTATCACGCAAAAGGCCCTGACCCAGACCCTACGTAAGCTGGAGCGCAACGGCATTGTCGCGCGTAATGTGATTGCGACATCCCCCGTCGCCGTCGAATACGAAATCACCCCGCTCGGCCGCAGCCTGATCGAGCCGTTCAAGGCGCTGTATCACTGGACGCGCGAAAAAATGCCCGAAGTCGAAGCGGCACGCGAAGCATTTGACAAGCGCATTAAAGAAAGTGCCTGAGCAGCGGCAAGGGCCAGATATAAGCATCATTCCAGTTTGATTTTCCCCGCCATTGCGACGGATCGGTCCGGGTAATGCGTGAAAACTGTTGCGTGGTTCATCGCAAAATATTAGAGGTTATTGCGAATGATCCGCATTTGAATATTTGAATGCGGTGGCGGTCGCCGGTTCCAAGGGGGCCGCAAGGCCTGTGCAGGAATGACCAGCTTTGGGTAAGCAGCCAAGCAGCATTGATATCTTTGTCACGCACCGTCGGGCGTTGCTGAATTATGCCAGCAGCATCGTCGGCAGCCGTGCGCATGCCGAAGATGTCGTGCAGGAGGCCTGGCTTCGCTTTGACGAGGCATCAAGCGGCAAATTCCTTGAAGATTCGACAAGCTATTTGTTCCGGATTGTCCGAAATCTGGCCTTTGACGGTCAGCGCCGACTAAAGCGCGAAGGGCAGGTCATTACCGATGATGATTTCGAAGCGGCAGCCAATATGCCCGCCAATAGTGCGCCGTCACCGGAAATGGTCGCGCTTTACAAGGACGAATATGCGCTGGTGATGGAGGCGTTGGCAGAACTGCCCGAACGCACCCGCATGGCATTTGAAATGCACCGGTTTGGCGGGGCGAAGCTGCGCGAAATTGCGCTGGCGCTTGATATCTCGTTGCCACTCGCACACCGTCTGGTTGCCGACGCGCTACAACACTGCAAGGAGAGGCTCGGATGGCCTTGATCTTGTTTGGGTTTGGAAAGTTGTATAAAAACGCGCGCGCCAGACGTTTCATCATTAGGGAAACTGTTTTGAGCCGGTTTCGTGATTGTTCCGGCAGATCACCGGTGCTGTGGAAAAGACGGGCAGCGTTGAAGGAAGCTTATGACGGCAGACGCGCAACAGATTGAAAAAATCGCATCTCGCGAAGCGACGGACTGGTTCCTTTTATTGTCCGAGGAACCGGACGACGTATCGTTGCGTCGTGCGTTCGAGGCGTGGCTGGCCGACAGTCCTGTGAATGAAACGGCATGGTACGCCATGCAGCAGGCGTCCGAGGCGATGGATAAAACAAAACCTGTCTTGGCGGACAAATGGCAGGCCCGTTTGGCGGAAGTCCGCGATGAGGCGGTCAAGCCGTCGGACGCGGAAAATGTCACCAACATCGCATCACATCCCCGTCGCGGTGTTCAAGCTCCAAGCTGGAAAATTGGTCGGCTTGCGACGCTCGGTGGCGGTGTTGTTGCCTTGGCAGCATGTCTTCTGATTGCTGTAATCGGTCCTTCGGTTCTGCGTGGGATTCAATCAGACTACGCGACAGGAACTGCGGAAACCCGGACGGTGATGCTTGATGATGGCAGTGCAATTACACTGGCCCCGGAAAGTGCGGTAACGGTTTCGTACAGTGCTGATCAGCGTACCATCGGACTTTTGGAGGGCGAGGCGTTCTTTGACGTTGCGGCGAATCCCGAACGTCCTTTTGTTGTTGAGGCCAGCGAGGTTGAAACAACCGTACTTGGTACCGGGTTCGAGGTATTGCGGGGGCAGGACGGTGTCGGTGTTTCGGTCGAGCACGGTCAGGTCCGCGTAGATTACGTCAAGGAGGGCATGTCGCCGGTCATGGCGACACTTGAGGCCGGGCAATCGGTCCATGTTGATTGGTCCGGTGGGGCTGCTCGCGGTGAAAAACCGCTAACCCAGATTGCGACCTGGCGCGCACACCAGCTGATCGCACGTGATGAAGCGCTTGGATCGGTGGTTGATCAGATGCGCAGCTACTATGGCGGGAAAATCGTCGTAGTGGGTGATGCACTGTCGGCCGAACCGGTCACGGGCGTTTATAATTTGGCCGATCCGATAGAAGCCCTGTACGGGATTGCCCGCGCAGGCGATGCCGAGATCTGGCAGGTTTCCCCATGGTTGGTGATTGTTTCGCGTTAATTTAACTACGCAAAATCAGTTACTTACAAAAAATCTCCAAAAATTTAGAGAAAAAACGAAACAGGCGACGTTCCATCAATAGAAGCGCCATTGAGATGCAATCTCATTCGCAATGGCGGAATGCAAACAAGCCAATAGAAGGTGGAACAGATTGTGACTATGGGGGTTATTACCTGCTTCGGGGGAATGAAACGCACGCTTGCTTTTGCTGGCGCGTTGGCGGTGACAACGGCTTTGAGCTCTGTATGTGGCTCTTTGCCGGTTATGGCGCAGGAAACATCTGCGTCATCGGGGTTTGCTGAAAAGTTTCAGGCCGTTCAGAATTTTGACATTGCCGCCCAGCCGCTGACTGATGCGCTCGTGGCCTTTGGTCAGCAATCGGGGATTCAGGTTACGGTGAATGGTGATGTTGCCCGCGATGTGTCGGCACCTGCTGTGACGGGGGATATGTCGAGCGAAGCCGCCCTGCGCCAGCTTTTGGCAGGCAGCGGGCTTACATTCACTGTTTCCAGATCGACGGTCGAAATCCAGCGCGTGGCTGCAAGCGGCGAAGATAGCAGTGTGCTTCCGGCGGTTGTTGTTGAAGGCAGCGCGCGTCGCGGCGCATCAACAGATGTCGTCGATGGCTATATCGCAACGACGAGTGTGAGCGGAACCAAAACCAACACGCCGCTGATTGAAACACCGCAATCCATTTCGGTCGTGACACGTGATCAGGTCGAGGTCCAGCAGGCGCAAAGCATCACGCAATCCTTGCGCTATACATCCGGTGTTGCCGCCGAGGTGCGTGGTTCGGCATCGCGCTATGACATTCCCTATATCCGTGGTTTTGGCTCGCCCAGTGATCCGATCCAGTATCAGGACGGGCTTAATATGGTGCGCGGTCCGGGATATGCCTTTCCGCAGACCGAGACATACGGTGTTGAGCGGGTAGAAGTCCTGAAAGGTCCGGCCTCGACGACCTATGGTTCGGCCATGCCGGGTGGTCTGGTCAATGTCGTGACCAAGCGCCCGACCGAGGAAGAACGTGGCGAGGTCGAAGTTCTTGTTGGCAGCCATGATCGCTATCAGCTGGCAACCGACGTTTCCGGCCCTGTGACCGAAGACAATTCGCTGCTCTATCGCTTTGTTGCGCTGGGTCGTGACAGCGAAACACAGGTGGTCAACACCAAGGAACAGCGCGTCTATGTCGCACCGGCCCTGACCTGGAAGCCGGCCGATGACACTACGCTGACCATGCTGACCCATTATCAGCGCGATCCCGAAGGCGGCTATTACGGCATCCTGCCAACCGTCGGGACGGTCTGGAGTAGCCCGGCTGGTGCCATTCCACGCAGCTTCAATGATGGTGACCCGGCTTTCTCCGACTTTGATCGTGAACAGTTTTCTGTTGGGTATGAGTTCGAGCATGTCCTGAACGACACTTGGGCGTTTCGCCACAATCTGCGCTATCTCGACATTGATGTCTCGACCAAGGATATCGCAACCAGCAGCCTTGCCGCAGACAACCACACGATTAACCGCTATGCGCTGACCACGGATGAACAGACCCGGGGTATCAGTTCGGATTTGCAGGCGCAGGCCGATTTTGCCACGGGTATGATCGATCATACGGCACTGTTCGGGTTTGATTACAAATACTCGGATTCCTCGCAATATCGTCTTTATGGCTCCAGCGCGCCGACGATTGATTATCTCAACCCGGTTTACGGTGTTGCGACGTCTGTATCCCTGTCGTCCTTTGTTGATCAGGACCAGACCATGAGCCAGTCCGGACTTTATGTTCAGGATCAGCTTGATATCGGCAACTGGAACTTCCTGTTCGGCGGGCGCTATGACAACGTTCAGACCATAACAGACAACCATCGAACCAGCGTGCGTCAGACCCAGAATGATGACGCCTTTACCTGGAAATCCGGTGCTGTGTACAACTTTGAAAACGGCATCGCGCCCTATGTCAGCTATGCGACGTCCTATCTGCCGGTCAGTGGCACTGACAATAACGGCGATGCAATGGACCCGACGACGGCCGAGCAATATGAAGTCGGTTTGAAATATGAACCGACCAGCTTTGATGCCCTGTTTACCCTGGCCTATTTCGACATCACTCAGGAAGATGTCGTCAGCCAGATCAACCCCAACCAGCGCTATCAGACGGGTGAGGTGGAATCCAAAGGTGTCGAGCTTGAAGCCAAGGTTGCCCTGACCGAGCAGACAAACGCGATTGCCAACTTCACCTTCACGGATGCCGAAATCACCAAAAGTGTCGTCAACGATCTTGGCGATGCGCCGATTGCCATTCCCGATATGACCGCATCCCTCTGGCTGGATCACAAATTTGATCGTGGCTTTGTTGATGGTCTGAAGATTGGCGGTGGCGTGCGTTATGTCGGCGAAACGGTCGGCGGGTATAGCCCGAATGCCGCGAGTGCAAGCGCGCAGCGCATCGATGTGCCGGGCTATACCTTGTTTGACGCCATGCTGGGTTACGATCTTGGTGCGCTTGATAGCAGTCTGGAAAACCTTTCAGCCCAGATGAATATCACCAACCTGGCTGATGAAACCTATGTCACCTGTCTTGCCAATAACTTCTGTAACTATGGCAATGGCCGGACGGTTTATGTCTCGCTGAAATACGCATGGTGAGGCACGCATGTCTTCGATGATGAATGCAGGTGCGGAGGGGAAATTCCCCTCCGCCTTTCGCCGTCAAGCCCTGATCCTGTTTGGGCTAAATGCGCTTTATGTCGGGTTTGGCATGATCATTGGCGTGGTCAATGGTGGTTTGCCGACCGTGATGCGCGCACAGGGGATCGACATTTCGACCGCGGGCTGGCTGTATCTTTTGTATTTGCCCTTTGGTCTGACGTTTCTCTGGGCACCGGTGATTGACCGGTTGCGTGTGCCGTTTTCATCGCAACGGGTTGGCTGGATCGTCTCCATGCAGGCGCTTGCGGTTCTGGGGTTGGTGGTTGTTGCCTTTAACGAAGGGCTTGCACCACTGGCACTTTTTGTTTTGGGCTTTGGCATCGTCCTTGCCATTGCGACGATGGACATTGCGCTCGATGCCCTGGCGGTAAAGCTTGTGGAGGCCGACTGGCGACCGAGCGCATCTGCAACCAAGCTTGCCGCACTGTCGGCGGGCAGCATGATCGGCGGCGGGGCATTTGTTGCCCTTGCGGGTGATCTTGGCTGGCAGCTGACGTTTCTTATTCTGGCTGCTGTGCTGGTGGTTCTTCTGTTTCCGGTGTTGTCGCTACGCAAGTTTGACGGGCAGGAAAGCGCGGCGCCAGAACAGCTTGAGGCGATCAGCGGTGGTGCCAGTCTTCTGCGTTTGTTGCGTGACCGGGCGTCGCGCAACAGGTTGATCATCTTGTGTATTGCCTGTGGCATCATGTTTCCGCTGGTCGGGTTGAACCGATTGATGCTGGTCGATATTGGCGTGCCGGTATCTGAAATCGGCTGGATCGTCGGGACGTTGGGCCCGGTTGCGATGTTGGCAACTTCGGCGGTGTCGATCCCGTTGATGCGGTATCTGGGCCTTGTGCGAACGATGCTGTTCTTTGCCGGTATTGCCTTGGCTTCACTCGTTGCGATGCTTGTTGGCTATTCCATCGAACATCAGCTGGTCGCGATCATCGGGGCGGTGGCGATTGGCGCCGGGGTCAGTGGCGTTTACGTCACAATTGCTGCCAAAATCCTTGGCTGGTCAGTTGGGGCGCAGCCCGCAACCGATTATGCCGCCTATTACGGAATCAGCCGTTTCGTCAGCACACTGATGACGGTTGGCGCGACCCAGATCGTACCCCTTTTGACGTGGGGACTGTTTTACGGGGCCGGTGCGGTTGCATTCCTTGTGATGGTGTTCCTGTTGCTTGTCCTGTTTGGAAGAAATGACTGATGACTGTTGAAAATTCCGTTCCCGCCGGTTTCATCGGCCCGGCCCCGCGTGCAGACTTTTTTGATCTTGGCCACTGGCCGGTCGTGTTTGTCCGCTTTCCAGAGCTTCACGAAGAAGACCGCGTGAATGGCGTGCTTGAAGGGTTGGCACGTTTGCTGGCGCAGGAGAAACCGTTTGTCGCGGTCTGGATCCCGGCAAGCCATGATCATGATGACGAACCGCATGAGGATGAAAAGACCTCCAATATCTGGATCAAGAACCATCGCGAGGCGCTTAATACCTACTGCAAGGGCTATGTTTATGTGACGACGGATGCAGAGCTTGGCGCACTTCTGACCAAGCGGATCGATACGATTTCGGGCCGGTTGTTCAATTTCCCGATGGAAGTCGTTGCCGACCGGGACGCTGCACTTGCAAGTGCACGCCGTATGCTTGATCAGGCATAAAATCGGCCATATTCTAACAGGGCAGGGCGCGATTGTGCCTTGCCCTGTCGGGCGTGCACGCGTAAGAAAAGGGCATGTCTTTTCAAGCACGGAGTGTGACGCGTGGGGTGGTATAAGTCACTGGTTTTGCCGATTGTCCGCTGGATCGATGCCGAGACCGCCCATGGTCTGGCCATCTGGGCGTTGAAAAACAATCTGGTGCCGCGCGATGATGACGCGACGGACGCAACCCCGATCCTCGAGACCGAGGTTTTCGGACGCAAATTCGCCAATCCGGTCGGGCTTGCTGCCGGCTTTGATAAAAACGGCGAAGTCCCCAACCAGATGCTGTCGCACGGGTTTGGTTTTGTCGAAATCGGCTCCGTCACGCCACTGCCCCAACCGGGCAACCCGAAACCCCGTCTTTTCCGGCTTTATTCCGACCGGGCGGTGATCAACCGCATGGGCTTCAATAATGAGGGTGCTGAGGCCGTTGCCAATCGCCTGCGCAAACGCGCGCGCCGTGGCATTCTTGGCGCCAACCTTGGTAAAAACAAATATTCCGAAGATGCCGCTGATGATTACGCCAAGGGGGTCGAGGCCCTTGGTCCCTATGCCGATTATCTGGTGGTCAATGTGTCTTCGCCCAACACGCCGGGCCTGCGCGCTTTGCAGGGCCGTGCCCCGCTTGAAAAGCTTTTGAAAGCTGTCATCAAGGCGGGCAACAGCTTTGCCAAGGGTGTGCCGGTGTTGCTCAAGGTCGCACCGGACCTGACTGAAGAAGACAAATCCGACATCGCCGCCGTGGTCACCAAGGTCAAGCTGGATGGCATGATCGTTTCCAACACCACGATTGATCGGCCGGTTGGGCTTAATTCCTATGATCAGGATGAAAAGGGCGGCCTGTCCGGCCCGCCATTGATGGCGCCCTCGACCAAGGTTCTGGCAGATTTTTACCGTTTGACCGAGGGCAAGGTTCCCTTGATCGGGGTTGGCGGCATTGCATCGGGCAAGGATGCCTATGAAAAGATACTCAATGGCGCATCGCTGGTGCAGCTTTATTCCTCGCTGGTCTATCACGGGGTTGAGCTGGTCGCGGACATCAAGGAAGACCTGTCACGGCGTCTGCGCAAGGATGGCTTTTCCAATGTCGCGGATGCGGTCGGGGCGGCCTTCCCGGAAATTTCGGGCAAGAACATCCCGGTCGATGAAGCCCGTGCCGCGCGTGAGGCCGAGGCCGCCAAGAAAAATTAAGCCTGTGTTTTTTGGTTTCGCCCATGCCGATAACCCCCAAGGCAATTTTTATCTTTAAACAGGAACACCCGAATGCAAACCGCCTCCTATGAAATGATCAATGGCCTGTCCGAGGTGATTGGCAAATATGATGCCGTGATCCTTGATCTTTGGGGCGTGGTGCATGACGGGGTGACACCCTATCCAAGCTCGATTACCGCGATGACAGCCCTTAAGGAAGCCGACATTCCGGTTGCGCTTCTGTCGAACGCGCCGCGCCGGTCCTCGGTCGTGATCAAGCGCATGGAAGATATGGGCATTTCGCGTGATCTGTATGGCCCCGCAGTCGCGTCGGGCGAGGTCGCCTATGCCCAACTGGTTGCGCGCTCTGATCCCTGGTACGCCAAGCTGGGCCGCAAGGTGCTGATGGTCGGGCCCGTGCGGGACATGTCGATGTTTGAAAAGCAGGATGTCGAAATCGTCACCGAGGTCGCGGATGCCGACTGGGTCCTGGTCACCGGCCCGAACGAGGATCATGATCCTGTTTCGAAATACGAGGACCTGCTGCATGCGCTTAAGGCCCGTGACCTGCCGGTGCTGTGCCCGAACCCGGACCGTGAAGTGATCCGCGGTGGCAACCGCATCATCTGTGCCGGTGCCATTGCCGGACGTTACGAAGAGCTTGGCGGTAATGTCCGCTGGGAAGGCAAGCCATTGGCAAGCGCCTATGACTTCTGTCTGCAGGCGTTTGACAAGGGGCCGGATGCCAAATTGCTGGTCGTGGGTGACAGTATCTCGACCGATATTGCCGGCTCCAACAATGCCGGTCTTGACGTTGCCCTTGTCACGGGCGGCATCCACGCCGATGAACTCGGTGCTCCGCGCGGCACCCTGCCGGAACGGGGAAAGCTTGATGCCCTTCTGGCCGCCACGGGTCGTCACATCACCTACGCGATGGGGGATTTCTGCTGGTGAGCGAGTTCTACCGGCCAGAACTGGTTGAAGCACTCAGGTTGGTTGCAGAGGCATCAGATGCCGTTGCCAATCAAGGGCATCTGAGACCGGTTCTTGTTGGTGGCGCAGTCGCTGAACTTGCTACTTTGGGAGAGCTGGTTTCCGGTGATCTCGATATCGTCACACCTTGGCAGGAAGAGTTCGAAGCTGCGTTGCAGGATGCCGGTTTTGTCAGAAGTATCGGGCCGGGTTCCTTTTCGCGTGGATTTCAGCATCCATTTCTTGATGTTGGCGTGGAAGTCGTTGGCAGAACGCTGATGGATGGCCGCGGAAGCTATGATCGCGTTTTTCTTTTGCGTCTCGACAATGGCCGTGCCGTGAGCGTCATCTGTATTGAGGATCTGATTGCAGACAGAATGGCGCAATATAACTGTCCGCCTAACTATGACGAGCAGGCCTTGGATCAGGCGCAAAAGCTCTACCAGCTTGCGTTTGAGGTCGATAAAGACTACCTTAATAAGCGAATTGTCGAAGAGACAGTTGGTGATTTTGATTTGGCGTTTTTGGAAAAGAAAGCTGATGCGCGAGATAACGATTGAAGAATTGGCAGCGAAAGTGAGCCAGAAGAAAGCCGAGCTCGGCTATTCTGGTGGTGGCTTTGTGCAGCCAAATTCTGGTCGTCGTCGCACCGAAAGCAAACGCGCGCTGCTTCGAAATATTGCTGCCGCTGCCGCTGAGCGCGGTGAGGAGCCGACCTTCAAAGCAAACTACTGAGCTGTTTTCACGGCTGTTGCTGACACCCGCTTTCAGTTTGAAGGCGGGTTTTGTTTACTCGCTCTCTGCCGCGACCTTGCTTTCACGGAAGATGACGAAGAGGCCACTGGCGGTAATGATCGCCGCGCCGACAAAGGTCAGCATGTCGGGCGTTTCACCCCAGAACAGCCAGCCAAGCGCGGTGGCCCAGATCAGTGCGGTGTAGTCAAACGGGGCCACCGTGGGCGCCTCGGCAAACCGAAACGCCTGCGTGATCATGGTGATCCCGATCGAACCAAAAGCAGCAATTGCGAGAAACAGCCAGATGTCTTCGGCCCGGACCGCTGTCCAGACAAACATCACCGGAATGCTGGTCAGGATCGCACTGGTCAGGCTGAGATATAGCAACAGCGTCCACATGGTTTCGCGGGTATCGACAAAACGTGCGCTTAGCATCAACAGCGCATAGGCGAGTGCGGTGGCGATGGGCAGCAGCGACATGACTTCAAACGTTGCCGCCCCCGGCCGGACAATCACCAGCACACCGAGAAAACCGACACTGACGGCAAGCCAGCGCCGCCAACCGACCCGGGCAATGAAAATTGCCGATAGGGCGGTGATGAAAAGCGGGGCGACAAAGGCCAATGCTGTGGCCTCGGCCAGACCCAGATGGTGGATGCTGGTAAAGAACATCACGGTGGCGGTAATCCAGATGACGCCGCGCATGAAATGCACACCCACCCGGCTTGAGCGCAACCCGCGATAGCCGCCCATCTTAAGGGCGAGCAGAAAGGCAAAGGGCAGGGCGATCATGTTGCGCAGGAAGATGATCTGGAACGGGGAATAATGATCCATCAGGCTTTTGGCCAGCGCATCATTGATGCAAAGTGCGGCCACCCCGCCACACATGGTCATGATGCCGGCAAGGTTGTTCTGGCGTGAAGGCGTCTGGCTGGCCAATGGGGCTTCCTGCTTTGTGGTGGTGCGCATTTCCACCTTTAGGGCAATTGCGATGATGTGACCAGAAAAGAAGCTGGGCGGTATCGGTTTAATGGCATCTGCCCTCGATTTCACGCCGATGACAAACTTAATTGAGAGTACTTCGCAAAACCGATTGACATTGAAGGCGGGATCGGATTTGTAACGTTACGTTATAACATTACATTTGTGATTGAGGAGTTCACAATGACCCAATCGGTTTTGCGTAACCTGTATGTATCCGCCGGAATTCTTGCTCTGGCGATGACGACAGGATTTTCTGCGCCTGTGATGGCTGCGGCTGATGATGAAATCCTTGATATTGCCAGCCCGCTTGAAATTTCCGGGCTTGATCCGGCCAAGTCGGGATACGTTTTTAGCCGCATGCAGGTAGCTGAAACTCTGTTCACCGTCAACCGTCAGGGTCAACTGGTGCCGATGCTGGCAAGCGACACCCATGTCAGCGATGACGGTTTGACCTGGCATATTGAGCTGCGTGATGGTGTTGAGTTCCATGATGGCAGCGCCATGACGGCGGAGGTCGTGGCAGGTGACCTCAAGCGTGCGTTTGATCGCCCGGGTGTTCTGGGTCGTGCACCGATTACGGGGATTTCGGCGGAAGGTAATGAAGTCGTCATTACCCTGTCAGAGCCGTTTTCCATGTTGCCGGCCTTTCTGGCCCATTACAGCACCATCATTCTGGCACCGAAATCCTTTGATGAAGCTGGCGATGTTACTGCGATCATTGGGACTGGTGCCTATCGCGTGGATGACGTGATCCCGCCGCTGCGTGTCGAGATGAGTGCCTTTGAAAACTGGTGGAATGGCAAGGCCGAGATTGAAAAGGTCAGCTACCTTGCTGTTTCGCGTGGGGAAACCCGTGCGATGATGGCGCAAAGCGGTGATGCTGATCTGGTTTTGTCTTTGCTGCCGGTTGCGGTCAATCAGTTGAATAATGATCCATCGGTCAATGTCGAGATCGCGACAGTTCCGCGTACTCGTCTTTTGAAATTCGATGTGTCAAAGCCGTTCTTTGATGACGTGATCGAGCGTCAGGCGCTGAGCCTTGCGATTGACCGTAAGGCGATTGCTGCTGTGGTCATGCGCAATGTTGATCTTGCGGCAACCCAGATGTTCCCGCCATCGATTGTCGGCTGGAACAATCAACAAATCCCGGCTTTTGAATTTGATCCGCAAAAGGCGCGCGATCTTCTGGCCGAGGCAGGCTGGGTCGAAGGATTGGACGGTATTCTTGAAAAGGATGGCAAGCGTTTCTCAATCACGCTGCGCACCTATGCCAGCTGGCCGGACCTTCCTTTGATCGCGACCGCGCTTCAAAGCCAGTTGAAAGCGGTGGGTATCAATCTGGAAATCTCCGTTGGAAGCTATACCGAAATTCCGTCGGGTCATGCAGATGGCACCCTTGAGATCGCGCTGATCACACGCAGTTTCTCGATGGTGCCTGATCCCTTGGCAACCGTGATGGCCGATTATGGTCCCGGCGGTGCAGATTGGGGGGCGATGAACTGGAACAATGACGAGGCCGCTGATCTTCTTGCCGCACTTGGTCGCACGACCGACAGTGCTGTCCGCGCTGATATGCAAAACCAGCTAACATCGATCCTGCAATATGAGCTGCCGACCATTCCGGTGGTCTGGAGCGAACTGGCCGTGGCGACAACGGACAAGCTTGAAAACCTGTTTGTCGACCCGTTTGAGCAGAACTACTACCTGTCTGACCTGCGGTGGGTAAAATGAAGCAACTGATAGCAACCCGTTTGTTACAGCTGGTTGCCGTTGTCCTGATTGTCGGATCGATCAGCTTTGCGCTGATGTATTTCCTGCCGGGTGATCCGGCCTTGCGCATTGCCGCAGGTCGCTATGGTCCGGACATGATGGATAATGCGATATCGGATATGGTCCGGGCCGAACTTGGCCTGGACCAGCCGGTATTGTTCCGGTTTCTGGCGTGGATGGGGGACCTGATCCGCTTTGACCTTGGCCATTCGCTGGTGTCTGGTGCGCCGGTTCTGCACGAAATTGCCCTTCAGCTTGGCTATACCCTTTGGCTGGCAGCGCTTGCCTTTGTGCTGGCGCTTGTGGTCGGCCCGCTTGTCGGGGCGATTGCCGGGTTGTTCCCGGGATCAATTTTTGATCGGGTCAGTCTTCTGGTTGCCGTTGCCTTGCGCGCCGTGCCGCCCTTTGTGCTGGCGATTGTTTTCATGATGGTGTTTGGCGTGACATTGCGCTGGTTCCCGACCGCCGGATTTGGCGGCTGGAGCAACATGGTCCTGCCATCCCTGACACTGGCGCTTGGTCTGGCGGCGATGTCATCAAGGGTGATGCGCGACGCCATGAGCGAAGTGGCGGCAAGTCCGTATTTTGCCCATGGCCGCTATAAGGGGCTGTCAGACCGCACCGTCGTGATGCGTCACGGCATACGAAACGCGTCGTTACCAGTGGTGACCTATCTTGGTTTGCAGATGGTTTATCTGGTCGAAGGCGTGGTGGTGGTTGAATCCATCTTTGCCTTTCCGGGCATTGGTCATGCGCTGGTCCATGCCATCATTGCGCGTGATGTGCCGATGGTGCAGGGAACGGCGCTGGCGATGGGCGGCTTGTTTGTGCTGCTGAACATCATTGTCGATCTGATGTGTTTGCGTCTTGATCCCCGACTGGGTCGGAGGGCCGCATGAATACAGCATCTTTAACCCACTTGCCGGTCGAACTGCGCGATGGTGCCAAGCCGACCTTCTGGCAGCCGGTGCGTATTGTCGGTGCGGTCATCCTTCTGGCCCTTTTGGCGTTTGCCTTTGTCGGGCCCTTGGTGGTCGGGGCCGATCCGCTTTTTCAGGATTATCTTGCGGTGCTTGTCGCGCCGGGTGATCCGGCCCACTGGTTGGGGACGGACCATTTCGGGAGATCCATGGCCGCGCGCCTGGTGCACGGAGCCCAGCTTTCCTTTGTCATGGCCTTTGTTACAGCACTGAGTGCTGCTGTGCCGGGCATTGCTCTTGGCATTCTTGCGGCCAGCCGGGGTGGTTGGGTCGAGCGCGGGCTTGTTGCCCTGTCTGACATTATTCTGGCCTTGCCGGGATTGTTGTTGGTGCTTTTGTTGATGGCGTTTGCGCCGGGTAAGTTTGGGCCACTTTATCTTGGTCTTGCGCTTTATCTGTGGGTGGAGTTTTTCCGCGTGGCACGGATTGAAACGGCGCGTGTTTTGGCTTTGCCATGTTGTGAAGCCACCCGGTTGCTGGGCTTTGGGCCGTTTTACGTGTTTGCTCGGATCGTTCTGCCGGCTCTTGCGGGGCCGATGATGACGCTGTTTGCCTTTGCCATGGGCTCGGCCATCATTGCGGTCAGTACATTAAGCGCCATTCATGTGGGGCTTCGTCCGCCGACCCCGGAACTTGGCGCGATGATCGTCGAACTGATGCCCTATTACAGCGAAGCCCCGCTTCAGGTTCTGATGCCCGCAGGCGTGATTTTCCTGCTTGTGCTGTCGCTTCAGTTGCTTGCCGGGAGAAAAAGCTGATGAGTTCTGAAATCAGACTGGAAAACCTCAGCATCAAGACCCGCGATGGCACGGTTCTGGTGCGTGATGTGTCTTTTGCGTTTGGTTCGGGTAATCCAATCTGTCTGATTGGGGAAACCGGATCAGGCAAAAGCCTTGTCATGCATGCGGTGATGGGAAGCCTGCCGGATGAATTGATCTGCGAAGGGGCCATCTTGCTTGATGGTGAAAACCTTCTGGCATTGTCAGCCGCAGAACGCCGCGCATTGTGGGGACGCAAATTCTCGTTGCTGCCGCAAGAACCGTCGCGATCGCTTGATCCGACGATGAATATCCGATCACAAGTCGCCGAGATTTATCCGGCCTTGCATCGGGTGTCATGGAATGACGCCAAGACCCGTGCGATGAAGGATTTGCAATCGGTGGGGCTTGATCACGCGGCCAGATCATTTCCGTTCGAGCTGTCTGGCGGTATGGCGCAGCGCGCGTCAATTGCGATGGCGCATGCGGCGGGAAGCATGGTGCTTCTGGCGGATGAACCGACCAAGGGGCTTGACCGTGCCCTTTGTGACGTTGTCGCCGGGATGATCAATCATGAAGTATCACTTGGCCGTACGGTGATGGTGATTACCCATGACCTTGAACTTGCCATGCAGACCACGGGCATGATCGGCGTCATGCGCAATGGTGTGCTCGTGGAATTGGGCAAGGCCGATAGCGTGCTTCATGCACCAAGTGACCCATACACCAAGTCGCTTGTCGCAGCCCTGCCCAGTCAGTGGGATGCGTCTTCGCAAAACACCAACGTATCAGACGATGCGGTGATTGCAGCCCGCAGCCTTGGCAAGTCTTTTGGCGAGAAGGCGCTTTTCAAAGAGCTTGACCTGACATTGCGATCTGGCGAGATCACGGTTGCGCTGGGGCCAAGTGGCTGTGGGAAAAGCACGCTCGGCAATATCCTGCTGGGATTGATCAAGGCCGATTTCGGTACGGTCGAAAGACCGGGAAATCTGCCTTCCTTCAAATACCAGAAAATCTATCAGGACCCGCCAGCCGCCTTCATTCCCCATCAAACGCTTGGCGATGCCTTTGCCGACTTGCGTAAACGTCATGGCATTGATGGTGCGTCGATCAACCGGATGCTTGAGGGGCTGGGGCTTGAGCCCGGACTGTTGGCTCGTCGACCCGATGCGATTTCTGGCGGTGAGCTGCAACGCTTTGCCATTGCGCGGGCCTTGTTGCTTGAACCTGCAATGCTATTTGCCGATGAAGCAACATCGCGCCTTGATCCGGTCAGTCAGAAACGGGTGATCGACCTTCTGGTCGCACAGGTACGCGAACGCAATCTGGCCCTGATGCTGGTGACCCACGATCATGTCCTGGCAAACAAGATTGCCGATCACGTGATTGATCTGGGCTCTTTGCCTGTCAACGGGGATCAAAGGACTGCTGCCTAAGGGGCTGGCAATAGCCCAACTTGTTAATGCATGACCAAATGCAAAAACGCCGCCCGAAAACGGGCGGCGTTTCGCAGTTTGATCGACATTGAGGAGACGATCATACGGATCATTTAACGGCAGATCAGAGGGCCATCTTGCGGTTGGCTTCGATATAGATCTCGCGCAGGCGTTTGGCGACCGGGCCCGGTACGCCTTCGCCAATCGGCTTGTCGTCAATTTCAACCACCGGGCAGACAAAGGCCGATGCCGAGGTCGAGAAGGCTTCAGCCGCGTTCTGGGCTTCTTCGACGGTGAAGTGGCGTTCTTCGACCTTGAGCTGCAGTTCTTCGGCGCATTTCAGAACCGATGCGCGGGTGATGCCATGCAGGATGTCGGTCGACAGTTCGCGGGTGACGATCGTGCCGTCCTTGGTAACGATATAGGCGTTGTTGCTCGACCCTTCGGTGATGTAACCATCCAGCACCATCCAGGCATCATCCTTGCCTTGTGCGGCGACGTCGGTTTTCAGAAGCGACGCATAGAGCAACTGCACGGTCTTGATGTCCGAGCGGCGCCAGCGGATATCGGGGAAAGTCATGATCTTCTGACCGCGTTCGGCCAGCGGCGAGTTGATCAGCGATTTGGATTGGGTGAACATCACGATGGTTGGCGGGGTGGTTTTGGAAATCGCGAAATCACGATCACCGGCCGAGCCACGCGAAACCTGCAGATAAATCAGGCCTTCGGTGATGTCATTGACTTTCACCAGTTCGCGGTGCGCTTCAAGAAGCTGGTCGATATCGGGTTTGAAATCGAATTTCAGTTCCTTGAGCGAGCGTTCCAGGCGCTTCATATGACCCATAAAGTCAATCAGCTTGCCATCAAGGACCGAGGTGACCTCATACACGCCGTCGGCGAACAGGAAGGATCGGTCAAAAATCGAAATCTTTGCTTCGGTTTCCGGCAAAAACTCGCCGTTCACATAAACAGTGCGCATGGTAACTTTCCTGTCTGACAAGCGGATCTTTTGCGATCCGTTCTGTGTGGATAAAGCGACGTTCCCAAAGGTCTGCCTTATGATGCGATCTTGTTTCGACCCACGGCGACCGTCTGTTTTACGTTCCTTAGACTCTCAAATATCACAGGCGCACGCAATCTGTCGTGCAAAAGCTCTATATCGTGCGTGTAAAAGGTGAATTGTTGTTTCTGTGGGTGGGAGTCAACGTGATTTGAGTATTATATGGTCCGCATTTTGCGGATTTATTCGCAGATTATTCGATTTCATCTTTGTGGTGATTTTCTTTTTGACCTTAACATAGGTTTAGGTTCTATCGTCCTGCATCAGAGGAACAAAAACGTCTTTGAAACGGATGGAGCCCTGTGATGAACAGCCCGCAACCAATCGCCGACGAAGTGCTGGTCGCCAATGACCGCCATGGTCTTCAGGGCCGCATCAATGCCAGTTGGGCAAAGCCGATCCGCGCGCCGGAACCGGAAGTCGATCTGGACGCCTATTTCGACCGGATCGGCTATGAGGGCCCGCGCACGGCCACCCTTGATGTGCTTCAGGCGTTGCATGCCCTGCATCCGGCCAACATCCCGTTTGAGGCGATTGACGTGTTGCTGGGCAAACCGATCAGCTTGGCGCCTGCCGATATTGACCGCAAGCTGATCCACGAAGATCGCGGCGGATATTGCTTTGAGCATAATTCCCTGTTTGGCCGGGTGTTGCGCAGTCTGGGTTTTGAGGTCCAAGCCCTGGCGGGGTGCGTTTTGTGGGGCTATGGCGCCCATGAATTGCCCCGCCCGCGCTGTCATATGGCCAATCGGGTCATGATTGACGGTGAAGCATGGCTGGCTGATGTCGGTCTGGGCGGCTGTGTACCGACCGCACCGCTTTGGCTGGCCACCAGTGCGCCGCAGGTCACCCCGCATGACACCTATCGCGTGATCACGCTCGCGCATGGCTATCGTATCGAGCTTGAACGCGGTGGTGTCTGGAAGCCCGTGCAAGAGATTGATTTCGCGCCGGTGGCGGATGTCGATTTTGATGTCATGAACTGGTATGCCGCCCATCATCCGGAAGGCGGCTTTAACACCGATCTTGTTGCGGCCAGATCCGCCGCATTTGCCCGCTTTACGCTGCGCAACAATCATCTGACCATCCGCTTGGTCAGTGGCGAGGAGGAACGTCACACGCTTTCGATCGGCGACATTGCCCAGACGCTTGAGGATATCTTTGGCATCACGCCCAAGCCGGAATGGCAAAAGGTTTTCACCAAACTCGCATAGTGCCACAGCACCACAACGAAATAACGAATAGCACCGGGGTCCGCGGACGATTGTGCGGTGTGCGCGGGACCGGTGTTATAAAGGCCATGACGGGGCTGCACCCCTGTCATGGCCTTTTGTTAGTGATCGCGTGAGTTAGAACCGCAACATCAGCCCGTGTTTCTCGACAAGTTGGGCGTAGGTACCTGATGATTTGACCTCTGCCATCGCGGTGTTGAAGCGTTTGAGCAATGCGTAAGTATCAGGATAGGTTTTTGATGTCATCAGATGCAGGCCCGCGCCGTCAATCAGCGGGTTCTCAAGCGTATAGAAGTTCGCTGCCTCTTCGGGCGGGAACAGTTGACGGATCTGATACCACCCCAGCGTGGTTGCCCCGGGAAAGAGATCGATCCGTCCGGCTTTGAGGCGTCTTAAATTCTGTTCTTCGGAATGGGCGAAATCGACATCAAGGCCGGCTTTTTCAAACCAGCTTTCATAATAGTAGCCATGAACTCCGCCAATTCGAAGACCTTGAAGGTCAGTTAGGTCTGAATAGTTATATCGCGGTTTGACACCAGCAGCGTCGTAGGCAAAGAAATGGGAGTCAGCCAGGTATATTGTGTCTGAGAAGGCGAAACTCCGTTCGCGAACATCTGTTTTAAGGTAAGGGATGGCACCCCAGGCATTATGGTTTTCGACTTCCTGCTCGCAGCGGCGCCAGGGCATGATTTCAAAGCGGAATTTTACCCCCATCTTGGTCCCGATTTCGGTAAACAGTTCGGGCAGAAAACTGTTTTCAACATCCTCGTTGATATAGGGCGGATAGATGTTGGTGGCGATCACGATCGGTTCCTGCGCCTTTGTGCTCAAAGGTAACAAAAGCAATGTCAGGGCCGCAATAATAAGCCGGTGAAACAAGGCCGTCTCCGGTGCCGAAAAAACAGGGGATATGTTTCATATGGCAAGCGGATCGGGATTGTTAAGGGGCTGAGATGCGCAAAGGTTTACTAATTGGTTTTTGCATTCGCTTCCTGCGTGAGTTTTTCCATATAGCTCAGCAGATCGGCGATGGTTTCCGGCGTAAAGGAAAATTCCGGCATCGTCATGTTGTCATGCGATACCGTGATGCCCTCGGCCAGGGCTTCTTCAAGGTTTTCAAGCGGCCAGCGTTGCCCGAAACTGGCAAGCGGTGGGGCGCTGGTCACGTTCGGATAGGGCAGGGGATCCCCGTCAAACTTGGGGTGGCAGCGCAAACAGGTTTGTTCCGCAATGGATTGGCCGCGGGTTACATCACCATATTCCTCGCCCTTGTGCGACATGTAATCCCCGATCCCCCACATGCCGGCGGCGAAAATGCCGGTCACAAGAATGACAAGGCTGCTTTTCTGCATGCTGTGCTCCCCAAAGGCCGTGTGGATTGTCTTATGATCGGTTGTATAGCAAGGCAAGGTAACGAATTTCCTAAGGCATTCCGATACGAAGAAATGGCAGATTGGACTTGATGGTCAGGCGAATGCGCGGCTTGAGATAGACACCGAATTCTTTGCCGGATCCTTGAGGTTTGCAAACTGATAATTGTCCGCCTGATGGATCGGTCCGACATCCAACCCGGCGTTAATAAACGCGTTTCGGACGCTTTCGACATCTTCGACGTCGAACACCAGCTTAAGCAGGGATTGACCGGCTGTCTGGCCCTTGCTTGCGGGATGGAGCATCAGGATCAACCCGCCATCCGGGCGACGGAGTTCAACAATGCGATCACCGTCAATGACAAAGGCCTGCTAGCCGAAATGCTTGCTGTAAAACGCCACCACGGCGTCAATGTCATGGCAATAAAGCACTATTCGGCTGCATAGACCGGTGGTTGCAGCCGCCATTACCTAGCTGCCATCCGCGGTACGAAACACCGTCAGGCCATTGATCACAATCCGGCCATCGGGCAGCAATTGGCCATCATATTCGGTGGTGCCTTGCGGGCCGGGGCGACCGGCGGCAAGGCCGTTGACGGCAAAGGGGACAAGCGCGCCAAGCAAGGTCGGGCTGTCGGGCGTGCCCAGCAGATCGACAAGCTTGTCCTGACCCAGAAGACGAAAATCGAAATCACCGGTAAAGCCGTATCGTGCGGCGGCCTGGGCCATGAATTCGCCGGAACCAAGGGCTTCAAGGCCACGGGATTCGACATAGAACTCGTCAACCGTGACCGGGGCGCCATTTTGCGCGGCCTTCTTCCACAGTGCATCGCCGATCTGGCGACGGGCAAAGCGCGGAGCGGTGCCGGTCAGGATATCGTGGAAGCCCTTTTCAATGATCGGCTGGGCTTCGGACCAGGGCAGGCCCGCACTGCTGGTTTTGACCCTTACTGTGCGCGGCTGCAGAAGGCTTGGCAGCCACAAGCCATCATGGGCGTAATCAAGATGGGTGCTGCCGTCTTCACCGGGATAGAGCGTAAAGTTGGCCGATTTGATCGAGCCCCGCTTTTCCCGGTTCGGGCCGGTCCATTCTGCCGCCTGCCAGGCAATGCGTGCCATTTCCGGCAGCCATTGAATGATCAGGCCATTCAGCATCCAGTGTTTGCGCGTGACCGTTTCTTCACCAACCAGAAAATCGGCAAAGCCGTCAAAGGTCACCGGCACATTGCGCGCGGTATCCCAGCGCAAATAGCCCCCTGCATTACGCAGCGTCAAATCGCGCTGATCGCTGGTGGCTTCGGCCAGCATCTTGGCGGTTTCGGGCAGTTTGACATCGAGATCAACCTGTTCGGCGCTGTCGGTGTCGCGCACAGAGACCAGAACATCATCCATCACCAGTTGGCGCGGGGTGGAATAACCGCTGAGATCAAGCGAAATACCGTCATAGACCAGCTCGACCGCATCACCGTCCACGGTGCGCGCATCGACCTCGGTCGCAGCGATACCCGATTGCATCAGGATGGCATCAACCGCAGTGCGGGCATCTTCGATGGAGATGGCGTTGGCGCGCGGGATCAGACCTGTAATCGAAATTGCAAGGACGCCAAAGCCGGTAAGTGCCTTTCGCAGCTGCATGTCGTGATCCTTTTGCTTTGCCTGGATGCAAAAATGCATCGCTCTCATTTGGGGAACACGAACCAGAGTTTATCGCAATTTTGGTAATGTTAGGGCAAAATAAATCACATGTGATGCAGGTCACCTAGGGGCAAAATGGCCGCGCCCATACCGTTCCTGACAGGATGTTGTCAGCAGCGAGGGGTTAGGAATACCTGATGTCATCTAGAAGATGGGGGCTATTCACCGCAGCCAAACGTTTCGCGCGTTTCGGGTGTCGCAATACCGCACAGGAATGTATCAACCGCCCGCGATACGCGTTCACTGATTTCCTGTTCGGTCATGGGCGGGCGGGGATTGTGTTTCATGATGCGCGATTGCCAGTCACCAATGATCAGGCATTCGAACATTTCCGCCGAATGGTCCGGATCGTCAATTTTTATCCGGCCAAGTTTTTCCTGACGCGACAGGTAATCGGCAAGGTGCTTGCGGGTGCTGTCGGGTCCGACTTCAAAGAATTTCTCAATCAGGGGGAGAAAATGCTGGCCTTCGGAATACAGAATTTGAGTGAAGCGGGCGACTTCCTCGGTTACAATCTTTTGGGCCAATTTGGTCCCGAAGTCCGTCAGGGCATCACGGGGAGGGAGATCGGTTTCCAGCGAAATATGCAGTTCCGCGGAGAACTCCTTGCATTGTTCGGTCATGACGGCTGCAAGCAAGCCATCCTTTCCGCCAAATGCCTCGTAAAGGGTTGTACGTGACCCGCCTGATTGCGAAATAACATCGTTAAGGGTCACGCCGGAAAAGCCACGTTCAAGCAATAACGCCCATGCAGCATCCATCATCGCGCGACGGCGTGCCGTACCGCGAGCGTGTTGTTTTTCAAGCTTTTCTGGCGTTTCACTCATCTTTCTTGGCTTTGCTCTGATTGGGCCTTGATCGTGCAGCGCACAAAGTGTACTGTACCGTACAGTATTTATAAAAGCAATGGCAAAGCCCACCACACTGCTTTGCGCGGACTTAGAAGGAATAAGCATTTTGTCCATGCGATCTTGTTTGAAATTCGCTGGTATGGCAGCGCTTGTCGTTCTTGTTGCAGCCTGCAGCGAGGAAAATAATGGCGGCGAGCAGCAGGCCAACGCCCAGCAGCAGCCCCAGGCGACACCGGTCGGCACCGTAACGCTTGAAGCGCAGACCGTTGGTCTGGTCGAAGAAATGCCGGGCCGTACCGTGGCCTTCCGTCAGGCAGACATCCGTCCGCAGGTCGATGGCATTATCAAGGAACGCAACTTTACCGAAGGTGCGTTTGTTGAAGCCGGTCAGCAGCTTTACATGATTGATCAGGAAGTTTACCTCGCCCGTGTTGACGCGGCGCAAGCCGAACTTTCCCGTCAGCGTGCCACCCTTGATCAGACGACCAAGACGCGTACGCGTTATGACCCGCTGATCAAGTCGCAGGCCGTCAGCCAGCAGACCTATGACGATGCGGTTGCCGCCGAAGCACAGGCAAAGGCAGCGGTTGCCGCAGCCCGTGCCGAGCTGGAGCAGGCGCGTATTGATCTTGCCTACACCACGGTCACGGCACCGATTTCCGGTCAGATCGGGTCTTCGGATTATTCCGAAGGTGCGCTGGTCACGACCAACCAGTCGGCAAAACTGACGACGATTACCCAGCTTGATCCGATCTATGTTGATGTCACCCAGGCCGGTGGCCGCTTGCTTAAAATCAAGCAGGCGGTTCAGAACGGCCGCATCAAGGGTGTTGCCGAAGGTCAGATTGAAGTTAACCTGATCATTGATGCGACCGGTGCTGAATACCCGCATGTCGGAACGCTGCAATTCTCCGACGTTACGGTGAATGAAACCACCGGCACGGTCCGTCTGCGTGCGGTCTTCCCGAACCCGGAAGGTACCCTTCTGCCCGGCATGTTTGTCCGTGGTCAGGTCCGTCAGGGCCATCTTGAGGACGCCTTCCTTGTCCCGCAGAAAGCCGTCATGCGCCGCCCGGATGGTTCGGCTTATGCCTATGTCGTCGAGGATGGCAAGGTTGCTTCGCGCGATCTGACGATTGAAAAATCGCAGGGTCAGGATTGGCTGGTCACCGATGGTCTTGAAGACGGTGTTCAGGTGATTGTTGATGGCCTTCAGCGCATCGGACCGGGTGCCCCGGTCGCGCCGCAGCCTGTTGAAACCGCCAAAGCCGCCGAATAAGGACTTATTCAATGGCAAAATTCTTTATTGATCGCCCCGTCTTTGCCTGGGTTGTCGCCCTGGTGATCATGCTGGCGGGGGGACTTTCGCTTTGGCAGTTGCCGGTGGAGCAGTATCCATCGATCGCGCCGCCTTCTGTCGAAATTGAAGCATCCTATCCCGGTGCTTCGGCCCAGACTGTTGAAAACACGGTCACCCAGGTGATCGAACAACAGATGAACGGTCTTGATTATCTGCGCTACATGTCCTCGACCTCGTCGGGCAATGGTCAGGCGTCGATTACCCTGACCTTTGAACCCGAAGCCGATCCGGACATCGCCCAGGTTCAGGTGCAGAACAAGCTGCAGGCTGCCATGTCATCCCTTCCGGCCGAGGTGCAGGAACAGGGTGTGACGGTCAGCAAGTCCAGCGGTTCGTTCCTGATGGTTGTCGGCTTTGTGTCGGGCGATGGTTCGATGAATGCCGAAGACCTTTCGGACTTTGTTGTCTCGTCTGTCGAAGACCCGATTGCGCGTGTGAACGGTGTTGGTTCGGTGCAGGTGTTTGGTGCCCAGCATGCCATGCGCATCTGGCTCGATCCGAACAAGATGCTGTCCTATAATCTGACCGTGATGGATGTGAATGCCGCCATCGAGGCGCAGAACACCGAAGTCACGGCCGGTCAGATTGGCGGTGCACCGGCAATTTCCGGCCAGCAGATCAACGCAACCATCACGGCCCAAAGCAAACTGCAAACGGTCGATGAGTTCGCCAACATTCTGTTGAAAGTTGAAACCGACGGGGCGCAAGTCCGTCTGGGTGACGTCGCACGTATCGAAATCGGCGGCGAAAGCTATGACATTGTCGGGCGCTACAATGCGCAGTCGGCAACCGGTATCGGTATCAACCTTGCAACCGGTGCCAACGCGCTTGATACCGCCGAGGCGATCAAGGCCCGCTTGGCCGAGTTGCAGCCGTTCTTCCCGCAAGGGATCGAGATTGTCTATCCCTATGACACGACCCCGTTTGTCGAAGTCTCGATCGAGGAAGTGGTCCACACCCTGTTTGAGGCGATTGTGCTCGTCTTCCTGGTGATGTTCCTGTTCCTGCAGAACTGGCGGGCGACGCTCATTCCGACGATTGCGGTGCCGGTTGTCCTGCTGGGGACCTTCGGGGTGCTGGCGGCATTCGGCTATTCGATCAACACGCTGACCATGTTTGCCATGGTTCTGGCCATCGGTCTTCTGGTGGATGACGCGATTGTTGTGGTGGAAAACGTCGAACGTGTGATGCACGAAGACGGTCTGCCGCCGCGCGAAGCCACCCGGAAATCCATGGGCCAGATCACTGGTGCGCTGATCGGTATTGCGTTGGTTCTCTCAGCCGTGTTTGTGCCGATGGCGTTCTTTGCCGGGTCGACCGGGGCGATTTATCGTCAGTTCTCGATCACGATCGTTTCGGCGATGGTGCTTTCGGTGGTCGTGGCAATCGTTCTGACACCGGCCCTTTGTGCGACCATGCTGAAACCCGGTCACACCGACCCGTCCAAGAAAAAAGGTCCGTTCGGCTGGTTTAACCGCGGCTTTGATAAGACCAACAACTTCTATCAGGGCAGTGTTGGCCATGTCGTGAACCGTAAATGGCGCTATCTGTTTGTGTACGGCATTCTTGTTGCCGCACTCGTTGCATTGTTTGGCCGTTTGCCGGGCTCCTTCCTTCCGGAAGAAGACCAGGGCATCATGTTCACCATGGTGCAGTTGCCGGCCGGTGCTTCACAGGAACGTACGCTTGAGGTTCTGAAAAAGCTCGAAACCCACTTCATGGAGAACGAGGCCGAAAATATCGATGGTCTGTTCACCGTTGCCGGCTTCTCCTTTGCCGGGAGTGGCCAGAATGCGGGTATTGCGTTCGTGAACCTCAAAGACTGGTCGGAACGTACCCGTCCGGATCAGTCAGTCGATGCGGTGATCGGGCGTGCCTATGGTGCGTTTGCCGGTATCCGCGAAGCCATGGTCTTTGCCTTTGCCCCGCCGGCGATTGTCGAACTGGGTACGGCAAACGGCTTTGACCTGCAGCTTGTTGACCGTGGTGGCGTTGGCCATGAGGCCCTGATTGCCGCCCGTAACCAGCTGCTGGGCATGGCATCACAGGACTCCCGTCTTGTTGGTGTGCGTCCGAACGGTCTGAACGATACGCCCCAGTTCAACATCAACATTGATCAGGAAAAGGCCAGCGCCCTTGGTGTAGACCTTGCTGATATCAACCAGACGCTGGCAGCAGCTTGGGGTTCAAGCTACGTTAACGACTTCATCGAAAACGGTCGCGTCAAACGGGTCTACATGCAGGCGGATGCCAAATACCGCATGATGCCCGAAGACATGGATTACTGGTATGTCCGCAACCAGTCGGGCGAGATGGTACCGATTTCGGCTGTCTCGACCAGTGAGTGGACATATGGTTCTCCGCGTCTGGAACGCTTCAATGGCCTGTCTTCGCTCAACATTCAGGGTGCAGCCGCACCGGGTGTTGCGTCTGGTGATGCCATGAACGCGATGGAGCAGCTTGTCTCGCAGCTTCCGGGCGATATTGGTCTGGAATGGCAGGGGCTGTCTTATGAGGAACGCGAAGCAGGCGAACAGGGCCCGGCACTTTATGCCCTGTCCATGATCGTCGTCTTCCTATGCCTGGCTGCCCTTTATGAAAGCTGGTCGATCCCGATTTCGGTGATGATGGTTGTGCCGCTGGGTGTCCTTGGTGCGGTGATCGCAGCGATGCTGCGCGGCCTGCCCGATGACGTCTACTTCCAGGTGGCCATCCTGACCACGATTGGTTTGTCGGCCAAGAACGCCATTCTGATTGTCGAGTTCGCCCGCGAACTGTACGACGACGGCATGAGCCTACTTGATGCAACCGTCGAAGCTGCCCGTCAGCGTCTGCGTCCGATCATCATGACGTCGATGGCCTTTACGCTTGGTGTTGTGCCGCTGGCGATCTCGACCGGTGCTGGTGCCGGGGCCCGTGTGGCCGTTGGTACCGGTGTGATGGGCGGCATGATTTCGGCAACGGTGCTTGCGATCTTCTTCGTGCCGCTGTTCTTTGTTCTGATTGTTGGCACCTTTGCCAAGAACCGGAAGAAAAAGGACGAAGTCCAGGCAGCCCACGAACATCCGGCTGAATAATATTTAAGGCCAGCCTTGATCAAAAGGCTGGCCTTAAACGGCATCGCGCCGTGACGGTGCAGAATTTTTACTTCTGCATGATCCCCCGACCCCGCCGTTGCGCGTGCGAAAGAAAGGGCCGATGCGTTTGCATCGGCCCTTTTGTTTTGACCTCAACCCATAGGGACGTCAAGCGCCTTTTGGATAGGGTGGGCTGCGCCAAACCTGCTTTTGGGGGGCAAATATGGCGCTTTTCCGCGGCGAAAGATCAGGATTTGCTCATAAGATCAAGGTTCTGGCGATCTGTGTGCATCTGATGGAAAATCGCGTAGCGGCGGTCATGATCGGCCTTGGCAGCAGGGTCGGGCGCATGATTGCTTTCCTTGCCCGCCATCTTGCGGGCCGCCGTTGCAAGACCGCCATCGGCGTCAAGTGCACCAGCCGCCAACATGGCAGAGCCGAGAAGAACCGGCTCCTCACAATCTGACATCACAACCGTGCAGCCGGTCACATCGGCATAAAGTTTCACCAGCACCTGGCTTGCCGTGTGTCCGCCACTCAGATGGATATGGGTGATGTCATAGCCGGTATCGTTCATCGCATCGATGATATGGCGCGTGCCGTACGCAATCGCGCAGGCGGTCGCCCAGTAAAGCTTAAGGAAGCTTTCCTCGCTTTGATCAAGTGTCAGACCGGAAATCACACCCAGCGCCTCGGGATCGGCCAGCGGGGACCGGTTGCCATGGAAATCAGGCAATACATGCAAGCGCGGGGCAAGGTCGGTTTTCTCTGCCATCATCGGCATCAGTTTTTCACCGGCAAGCTTGTGCGCATCGCGCCCCATGGCATGGGAAAACGGATGCATGGCAACGATATGATCGAGCAACGCGCCGGTCGCTGACTGCCCGCCCTCGTTGAGCCAAAGGTTGGGCGCAATTGCCCCAAAATAGGGGCCCCAAACCCCCTTGATAAAGCGCGGTTCACGTGACATCGCCATATGGCAGGTCGAGGTCCCCGCGATCATTGCGAAATGCTGATCAAGGTTGCCATCAAGATATTCACCCAGCGTGCCCAGCGCGCCGGCATGGGCATCAATCAGACCGGCACCAACAACACAATCGGTCGTCAGGCCAAGGTCAGCCGCCCCCTGTTCGGACAACGATCCGATCAGCTCGCCAACCGCAAGGGCAGGGTCATGCATGTTGATCTTGTCGTTCAAGTCTTCCATGTCGATGGATTTCAGGAAATCGCGATCCCATGGTTCATCCTGATGGGCAAGATAGGTCCATTTACACGTCACCGTGCAGCAGGACCGCGCGTTGCTGCCGGTTGCGCGGAAAGACAGGAAATCGGCCAGATCATAGGCCGCGCCCATTTTCTGCCAGGCGGCATCATGATGGCGTTTCAGCCACATCAGCTTGGGAATTTCCATTTCCGGCGACATGGTGCCGCCGATATATTCCAGAACCTTCGCACCGGTGGCGGTGCATTCCTCGGCCTCGCGCACCGCGCGGTGGTCCATCCAGACAATCACATCCCAGTTATCTGCGCCATTGGGGGTCACGCCCAGCGGCCGGTTATCCTGATCACGGATCACGAGCGAGCAGGTCGCATCAAAGCCGATGGCCGCAACATCGCGCGGTGCGACCTTGGATTTGTCGAGTGCATCACGGACCGACTGGCAGACCGACTGCCAGATATTTTCAGAATCCTGTTCAACGAAATCGGGTTTTGGCCGGTTCATGGCAATCGCATGGGCGGCACTGCCAAGCAGTTTGCCATTGGCATCAAACACGCCGGCGCGCGCACTTCCGGTGCCGACATCCACGCCGATAAAGCAAGGATCACTGGGACTCATGATGGGATACTCCTCCGCAATTCCCCCGGCTTTCTTGGTGTTTGATGGGGCCGGGAGGTCTTTTGTCTGGTCTGTTATTTGATCTGTTCTGGGCTCAGTTTGGCCTGAGTTGATCAAAAGTTCATTGATTGGTCAAATGTTCATTTTTGTTGACGCTGAACTTGCCTGTTCGATACGCTAGCCACAACATAAATGAAACAAGCCAGGTTCAACATGGCCCGAGGAAACGAAGTCCAAGGCCCGACCGATGCTGTCGGTGCCAAGATCGTAACGTCAGCATCAGACATCAAAGGTCTGTTTGACGCCTGTCGTGTTGTCCTGTTTGACTGCGACGGGGTGCTGGTCAATAGCGAACCGATCTCGCTGGCGACCCTTGTCGATGTGCTTGATCATTTTGGCGCCCCGCTAAGCCTTGCTGAAGTATCAGATCGCTTTACCGGAAGATCAAGCTCCGCCCCGATCGAATATATCAAGGAGCAGACCGGGCAGAACGTAACGGCGGCCTTCAAGCCGTTTTACTATGAAATGCTGTTTGCTCGTTATGACCGCGATCTGACTAAAATCGATCAGATCGATGATGTGCTGGCCGCCCTTCAGGCGCGCGATGTTGCCTTTTGCATTTCATCAAGCAGCTCGGTCGAACGTCTGGAAAAAACCATGCAGGTCACGGGCCTTGGTCCATGGTTCGACGGTCGGGTCTATAGTGCCGATTTCGTCCAAAACGGCAAACCGGCCCCGGACCTTTTCCTGCATGCTGCCAACGGCATGGGCCATGCGCCGACTAACACCATCGTGATCGAGGATTCCGTTGCCGGTGTGACGGCGGCACGGGCTGCTGGCATGAAATGCATCGGGTTTGTTGGTGGTGGGCATTATGTCGCGGACCGCGAAGCGGCAAGCCAGCGGCTTTACGCAGCCGGGGCCGATATCGTGATCGCGGACATGGCCGTTCTGGCCAGGGCGATTGCGGCTTAACGCTGTGTCAGAAGTTTCTGATAGCGGGTCTGGCTTTGGCTCAAATGGGCGCGCATCGCCTTGCGGGCGGTATCCTCGTCGCGGGCGGCAATCGCATCATAAATACTTCGATGTTCACCCATGATCATCTGCATATAGGCTTTCTGATCCTTGGCCTCGGGCGGGCGGCGGCGCAGCTGGGCGCGCGGGATGGTTTTATCGCCCAGATGTTCCAGAAACTCGGCAAAGCGACGGTTGTTGGTTGCTGCGGCAATCGCGCTGTGAAACTCGAAATCGGCCTGTTCGGTGGGATCGCCTTTTTCAAGGGCCTGTTCCATTTTGACCATCGCTTCAAAGATTTTGGTCTGCTGCGCGACCGAGCTTCGTGTGCAGGCAAGGCCGGCGGCCTCGATCTCGACCGCCATGCGCAGCTCCAAGATTTCCAGAACGTCCGAGACTTGCGCGTAATCGACCGCAAAGATCGATGTTTCGCTGCTGCGTACCTGTGGTGAAAGAACAAAAACGCCGGCCCCCTGGCGCGGCTCAAGCAGGCCATCGGCTTTAAGGGCGGCAATCGCTTCGCGCACCACGGTCCGGCTGACCCCGAACTGTTCGGTCAGAACCGGTTCGGTTGGCAGTTTGGTTCCGGGTTCACGTTGGCCACTTTCAATCTCGTGGCGCAGGCTGGCGATGACTTTTTCGGTCAGCGAAACTTTGCGGGGCGGTGTCGCTACACGGGGCTTGTTCATTTTGCGTATCCGATAAATCCGGTGTAAAACAACCAGATATAAAAATGGCGGTTTGGCGTTAAGGTTTGGTTGGCGCCAACAGAGTTACCATCTTCAATTAATCGAGGAATGATACCTCTGTAAAGTCATCATATGATTTCGGTTGGATTTGAGGCGCGCAGGAATGGCCAAAAAAGGCGAACCTGAATACCGCTGGAACAGTGGTCCTTTTCAGATCGGGATTGTCCCCGATGGCGGGGCGATATCGCTGATCGACTGGATCCGGCCAGATGGCAAAGGCATCATCAATCTGTTGCGGCCCGTAACGGCTGATGCGATTGCATCTGGCAATCCGTCAAGTCTGGGCTGTTTTCCGATGGTGCCGTTTGCCAATCGGCTGGCCTTTTCCGAATTTGAATTTGATGGTCGCATCGTCAAGGTCCCGGCCAACCGCCCGCCAAGCCCGCATGCCATTCATGGCTTTGGCCGGTCTTCGGAATGGAAGATTGAACGGCCAACGGTCGACACATTGCGCTTCAATCACAAACATGACGATCCGCACAGCGGCTTTGTCTATGTCGCCTGGCAGGAATTCAAGGTGACCGAGAGTGATGTGACGATTGAAATCGGTGTGCGCCATCTTGGTCGGACCCCGATGCCCTATGGTATTGGCCTGCATCCTTGGTTCCCGGGGGGCGATGATGTATCGGTGGCCTTTATTGCATCGGACAGTTTCGCAACTGACGAGGACATGCTGCCAACCGCGCGCACGGTGATTGATCTTGGCCGGGATTTCTCCGATGGCCGCATGATCCGTCATAACCTGGCGCTTGATGCACATTATGCCGGTTGGCATCTTGAAGCTGACATGCTTTGGGGCGATGCGGGCTATGGCGTGAAAATGATTGCCAGTGACACGCTTTCCAACGTTCAGTTCTATATCCCCGAAGACGGCAAAACGTTTTGTGTTGAGCCGGTCTCACACGTGCCAAACGTCCATAACCGCCCGGAATTCAAAGAACATGGCGACCTTGTCGTACTGGATAAGAACCAGACGCTTAGCGGTACCATGACGTTGATCCCCCATCTGCTCGATCAGCCCGATAACGATCTGGTCGATGAAGACGAAGTATTTGGAAAGCCCGGCAACCGCGACTATTCACTGGTCGATTGACGCGCAAAAGCCCGCCAAAGTGCCGGGGCTTTACCGACCCGGATTTTGTCGATAAAACTTACAAGTAAGTTTTACAAGATAACAAGTCCGGGGGACGGATGTCCGAGCTGCTGCTAAGAGTCCAGAAACGCGAAAAACTCGCCGATCAGCTTTATGGCCAGATCCTTGAGCAGATTGTCTCTGGCGATCTCGCCGAAGGATCAAAGCTGCCGTCGGAAAACGAGATTTGCGCGTCCTTTGGCGTGTCGCGCCCGGTCGTGCGCGAAGCCCTGCGCAAGTTGCAATCCGATGGGCTGGTCTATGCCCGTCAGGGTGTTGGGTCATTCGTGAAAAAGCGCCCGCCCCAAGGCCTGATCGAGTTTGGCGGGGTCAGTGATGTCGCAGGGCTCCTGCGCTGTTTTGAGGCGCGCTCTGCGATTGAAGGCACGACCGCCCGCATGGCGGCCCAGCGTGCCAGTTCCCGTCATCATCGTGAAATTGAAAACGCGCTTAAAATGCTTGAAGACGGGGTGGCAGCAGGCGACATCGCCGATAAGGCCGATCTGGCCTTTCACATGGCGATTGCGCGCGCCAGCGGCAACGAGATTTTCGTCACCATCCTTAATTCCCTTCATGAAGTGATGGCAAAATCCATGCGCGTGGCGCTGAACATCACGCGCGGCGGATCGGCCGAGCGCGCCCAAAAGGTCCTGTCCGAGCATCGCCAGATTTATGATGCGATCCTGGGCCATGATGGCGATAGTGCCGAACTTCTGATGCGCTATCACCTCCATCAGGCGCGCCAGCGCGTTACCGATCACGCCCGCGACAAATAACGTCCATCCCCCATCCTGATGGCAAAGCCCTGTTGACAAGCAGGGGCCGGTTACGGCACACCTGAACACAACAATAATTAATCATATGAATTCGGGAGTGTATATGATGATGGGTGGTGTGATGTATCAGCCGGAAGTGCTGTCTGATGAAACCTTCACATTGGCGGAATGCCCCAACTGGGACGCAGACCGCAACCGGCTTTACTGGACCGATATCCTCAATGGCAAGCTGCACGCGCTTGATATCGAAACCGGCGCGCGCAAGACATGGACCTTTGACAGCGAGCTTGGCTGTTTTGGGCTGACCGATCGTGGGCGCATCATCGTGGCGCTGCGCAAGGATATCGTTTTCCTTGATCCCGAAACCGATGAACGCACGCCGCTGTGCCGGATCGAAGACGGGATCAACAGCCGCACCAATGACGGCAAGATCGGCCCGGACGGGGCGTTTTGGGTCGGCACCATGGACGACAATCCGGAAAAGATGCCGATTGCCTCGCTCTATCGCATCACGGCAGATGGCAAGGTCGAAGAAAAGGCGACCGGCTTCAAGATTTCCAACGGCATTGCCTGGTCTTCGGACGGATCAAAAATGTATCATTCCGACTCACGCGGGCCATGGGTCAATCGTTGGGATTTCGATGTTGCGACGGGCAAGATTTCCAACTGCACGCGCTATCTTGATCTGGATGACACATTGGGCCGCCCGGACGGTGGCGCGGTTGATCTTGAAGGCTGCTACTGGTCTGCCGGGGTGTCGGCGGGCAACCTCAATCGCTTTGCCCCGGATGGAACGCTTTTGAAATCCATTCCGATGCCCATGCCCAACCCGACCATGCCATGTTTTGGCGGGCCGGACATGAAAACGCTTTATGTCACCAGCCATCAGGAAAATTACAGCCCGGAAAAACGCGCCGAATTCCCCGATGCCGGCAAGATCGTCAAGCTGCGGGTTGAAGTGCCGGGTGTACCGGTCACGAAATTCCGCGAAAACGGCTAAGCCAGCCAAAAGGTAAAACAAAAGCCATGCGATGGGATGTCGCATGGCTTTTTTGTTGGGGCTTTGCTGATCGCAAATCGGCGGTCAGACCTTTTTGATTTCAGCCGTCACCGTGCCAAGCCCTTCAAAGATGGCTTCGATTTTACCATGCGAGATAATGGTTGGAAGTGCGCAGGCCCCGGTGGTCACAACGTCCCCAGCCTCCAGGCTTTTACCCCGCTTGGCAAGGAAACCGACCAGATATTCAAGGCCGCCAAAAATTTCCGGCCAGGCATCAGGATCGTCGTTGCAGGCAAGCACTTCACCGTCGCTTTTGGTGGTGACTTTGCCGCCGATGAAGCCAAGATCGCGCCAGCCTTCAATCTCCTGACCCAGGACAAAGTGACTGGTCGAATTAAGGTCCGCCAGCGTCTGGATCGGATCCTGTTTTTCATGATAGCGGCGGCTGGCAATCTCGATCGCCAGATGCATGCTTTTGATGTGATCAAGGATGTCGCTTGATGTCGCATCCGGGGCAGGGGTGCTGTCCATGACAACGGCAATTTCCGCCTCGATATTGGGAAAGTTGATGTCATCGGTGGTGATCACCGCGCCATCACCCAGGATGCGCCCCGCCAGCAACGGCCCGACAAGCGGGCCATTCGCGCCGATCTTTTCCTGTGCCGCGTGGGTGGCAACCGCAAGCTTCCAGCCAGCCTGTGCAATGCCGACCTTTTCCAGGGTGGCATCCTGAATGGCATAGGCTTCGTCAAAGCTCTCGGGGGCGATGTCTTTGGGCAGGGGATCAATCAGGGTGTGGTTGGTAAAAGCATCGGCAAGGATGCGACTGGCGGCAGTGATATCGGTCATGTTCGGGCTTCTTGCTTGTGGCGATAGAATTGGATCGCCAGAGCCTAGCGGGCTTTGACGGAAAAGTCATCATACCAATCGACCCGATTCGAAAAATACACCCCGAATATTGCGCTTTAGACCAAAGTCGCAGACCAGAAGAATATGGCTCAAACCTTAGTTTTTCCGTGTTTCAAGGGGCTGTTGAAAAGTCTGAGTATTATGTTTGACAAAGTAATATGATGAATTTATAGAATCGTCATGGTTATTTTGACGCATTCAGACATTAGGGACGCTTGATGCACTATCTAGAGATGAAAAAGGCGATTGGCGCCGGGTTGCTTTCTTTTCCGGTGACGCCTTTTGATGCCAACGGGGCGCTTGATCTTGCAACCTATCGCGCACATGTCAGCTGGCTGTCGCAATTCCCGGCAACCGCGCTGTTTGCTGCGGGTGGGACGGGCGAGTTCTTTTCCCTGACCCCGGGCGAGGTCGTCGAGACCGTCCGCGCGGCCAAGGAAGTCGCGGGCGATACCCCGATCATCGCTGGCTGTGGCTATGGTACGGCCATGGCCGTGGATCTGGCCAAGGCCTGCGAAGAAGCTGGTGCGGATGGTCTGTTGCTGTTGCCGCAATATCTGATCGGGGCGGAGCAGGAAGGCCTGTTTGCCCGGGTGAAGGCAGTGTGTGATGCGGTTGATATCGGCGTGATTGTCTATAACCGCGACAATTCCATCATTACGGCAGAAACACTCGCCAAGCTGTGTGAGGTTTGCCCGAACCTGGTCGGGTTCAAGGATGGCCATGGCAATATCGAAATGGTGACCAAGGTTTGCACCGTTATTGGTGATCGCCTGTCCTATATTGGTGGCATGCCGACGGCTGAGGTTTTTGCCAAGGCGTACAAGGCGGTTGGCGTAACGACCTATTCCTCGGCGATTTTCAACTTCCTGCCGCAGCAGGCGCTTGATTTTTATGATGCGCTGACCCGCGATGATGACGCGGCCATGGAACGCGTGCTGAAGGAATTCTTCTATCCGTATCTTGATATTCGTAATCGCGGCAAGGGCTACGCCGTTTCCATCGTCAAGGCCGGCATGCGCGTGATCGGACGTGATACCGGCCCGGTACGCAGCCCGCTGACCGATTTGACGGACGGGGAACATGACATGCTGGCCGATGTGATCCGCAAGGCTTATGGCGAGGGCGCATTGCGCGCCGCATAAACCGATGTTGGCGATGCCAGCACAAGACCTGCTGATACCCCGGCAGGTGGTTCTGCCGGGGGTAACTTGTGAACCCAACTGACAATTGGGACACAGGATTTTGAATGGACTATTCGACTAGTTGTTAATATTTCTTACAGTTGTGTTTACAAGTAGCGATTTGTAAGATTATATGACAAGAACAAGACCCAAAAGGGCGAACAAGGCTTTAACGCAATAGACAGCTAATTGTCTGGGAGGAACCCAAATGAACAAGTTTATGAAGACCACCACACTGACGATTGCGGCCGCAGCCGTTTCGGTTGCGCTGGCATCCGGTGCGCAGGCCAAAGAATGGCGCGGCTGGAACATCCATCCGCCGGAATACCCGGTTTCGACCGGCATGGAAGAATTTGCCAAGCAGATTAATGAAAAATCCGGTGGCGACCTTGAAGCCAAGGTCTATCACGGCGGTGTTCTGGGCAACCAGCCTGATGCCATTCAGCAGGTTCGCCTTGGTGGTCTGGACTGGGCTGTTTTCAATCTCGGCCCGCTCGGTGAAGTGGCGCCCGAAGCCAACGTTGTTTCGCTGCCCTTCATCTTCAAAAGCGTCGATGCCATGCATGACGTCATGGACGGCCCAGCCGGTCAGCAGATCGCCGATGGCCTGATCGAAGCCGGCCTGCAGCCGCTTGGCTGGTATGATTCGGGCGCGCGTTCCTTCTATAACTCCCAGCACCCGATCAACACACCGGCCGACCTTGAAGGTCTGAAATTCCGTGTGATGAGCAACGATCTTTATGTGCAGATGGTTGACTCGCTTGGCGGTAACGCAACGCCGATGGCTTATAGCTCGGTCTATCAGTCGCTGAAAACCGGTGTGATCGATGGTGCGGAAAACAACTATCCGTCCTATGACAGCTCCGGCCATTTTGAGGCGGCCAAATACTACTCGGTCACCCAACATCTCATCCTTCCGGAATGCCTGTGCATGAACAAAGCGCTTTATGACGGCCTTTCGGACGAAGAGAAAAAGATCGTTCACGAAGCTGCTGATGCGTCGGTAACGCTACAGCGTGCGGCCTGGGCCGCCCGTGCCGAGCAGTCCAAGGAAAAAGTCATTGCAGCGGGTATCGAAATTAACGAAATCGCTGACAAGCAGGCGTTCCAGGATGCCATGCAGCCGGTCTATGACAACTTCCTGAAAGCCAACCCGGATCTGGCAGGTCTGGTAAAGGCGATGCAGGACGCGCAGAAATAAGACCTGAAAATCTTGATGGGCGACGAGAAACTCGTCGCCCTTCTTTTTGACTGTGTTTATTCTATTTCCGGTTTATCTTTTTCTGGCGGCGCGTAGATGCTTTCTCGTCTTATCACTTTGATCGACCGTCTCGGGGGGGGCATCGCAGGTGTGCTGAACCTGATTGGTGGTTTGGCGCTTGTGAGCCTTATCCCCAGCTTTGCCTGGCTGGTGTTTGGACGATATGTCCTTAATGAAACGCCAACCTGGGTGGAACAGGTGTCACTTATCCTGATTGTCCTGATCACCTTCCCGGTGGCCGCAGCCGGCATGCGCGACAACAGCCATCTTTCCGTTTCGTTTTTCCGTGACGCCTTGCCGCCTAAAATCGCGGCAATCGTGGCTGTGATCAGTTATGGCGCCATGGCGTGGTTTGGCTACTGGATGCTGATGGGCGGAATGGATCTGGTGGCCTTTAACTGGGCCAAAACCATGTCGATCATTCATATTTCCGATGGCTGGCGATCCGTGCCGATGGCGGTCTGCGGTGCCGGGATCATGTTTTACAGTGTGGTGCATATCCTCAAGATCATTGCCGGATGGAAAACTATTGCACGCGCCGGACTTTATCACGATGACTTGCTTAACAAGGATGCTGAATAAATGGGCATGACCATTCTTCTTGGCGTGTTTGCCATCGGTATTCTGATTGGTATGCCCGTTGCTATCGCACTTGGTGTTGCTGCCCTTGGTGCGTTTTTCTTCGAAGGATTGCCCACCCTGATTGCCTTTCAACGCATCGGATCGGGTGTCAGTGCCTTCTCGCTTTTGGCCATTCCGTTCTTCATCTTTGCCGGCGAATTGATGCTTCATGGCGGGATTGCCTCGCGGCTGGTACAATTTGCAACCGCCCTTGTCGGTAGTCGCCGCGGCGGCCTTGGCATTGTGAACGTGTTTTCATCGATGCTCTTTGGGGGCATCTCTGGATCAGCCGTGGCCGATACTTCTGCCCTTGGCTCGATCCTGATCCCGGTGATGAAAAAGGAAGGCTACCGCGCGGATTATGCCGTCAACGTCACGGTGACCTCATCGATTGCGGGCATCATGATCCCGCCCAGCCACAACATGATCCTGTATGCCGTGGCCGCAGGCGGGGGCATTTCGATTTCCAAGCTGTTCATGGCCGGTGTCGTGCCGGGTATCATCATGTGTGTGTTGCTGGGCCTTGCCACCTGGCTGGTTGCGATCCGGCACGGCTATCCGGCGGAACCGTTCCCCGGTTGGTCGGTGGTCTGGCGCACCGCAGTTCGCGCCATTCCGGGATTCTTTACGGCCGTGATTATTGTCGGCGGTGTCTTGAGTGGCGTGTTTACCGTCACGGAATCTGGCGCCATCGGGGTTGCCTATGCGCTGATTATTACCGGCTTTGTCTATCGCGAGCTCAGCTGGACGGGCTTTGTTGCCGCGGTCAAACAATCGGCCAAGACGACAGCCCTTGTGATGCTTCTGGTCGGCTGTGCGTCGGCTTATGGTTACATGCTGGCTTTTTATCAGGTGCCTGATGCCCTGGCAGAGGCGATTACCGGCATCACCGACAATCCGATCATGGTTCTTCTGATGATCAATGTGATGCTGCTGGTGGCTGGCATGATCATGGATATGGCGGCCCTCATCCTGATTTGTACGCCGATCTTCCTGCCGCTTGCCATGCAGTTTGGCATGGATCCGATCCAGTTCGGCATGGTGCTGATGATGAATTTGGGGCTTGGTCTTTGTACGCCGCCGGTCGGATCGTGCCTGTTTGTCGGGTGCGCAATTGGCGGGGTCAAAATCGAAAAAGCCGTGCAGTCGATCTGGCCATTTTATCTGGCGATCCTGAGTGCGCTTTTGCTGACAACCTATATTCCTGCGATCTCCATGACGCTTCCGAACCTTGTGTTCGGCGGGTAAGTGGTCGCCGGAAGATTTGATATCAAAGAGGATGGTTATGAAACGTTTGCTGATTACCGGTGCCGGTGGAAACCTTGGCAAGATCTGCCGCGAAGGGCTTAAGGGCTATGCCGATGTCATTCGCCTGTCCGATATTTCGCCGATGGATCCGGCTGGTCCGAACGAGGAAGTCGTGCAATGCGATCTGTCCGATCGTGCAGCCGTAATCGAACTGACCAAGGATGTTGATGGCATCATTCATCTGGGCGGGATTTCGATCGAGGCGGCTTTTGATGATCTGCTTCAGGCCAACCTTGCCGGTACCTATAACCTGTATGAAGGTGCGCGTCAGAACGGGGTGGGTCGGATCATGTTTGCCAGCTCCAACCATGCGATTGGCTTCCACAAACGCACCGAAAAGCTTGATGACAAATCCGAACTGCGCCCCGATAGCCTGTATGGCGTGACCAAATGTTACGGCGAAGCGGTGGCGAGCTATTATTACGACAAGTTCGATGTTGAAACCGTGTCGTTGCGCATCGGGTCGTGCTTTGAAAAGCCGCGTGATCGCCGGATGCTCTCAACCTGGATGAGCCCGCGTGATTTCATCTCGCTGATGAAGGCGATCTTTGCCGCCCCCATGACAGGCCATCTCGTGATGTATGGGGTGTCGGACAACAAATCGAAATGGTGGAGCAACGCCCATGCGGACTTCCTCGGCTGGAAACCGCAAGACAGTTCCGAGCAATACCGTGCCGAGATCGAGGCGGCCTTCCCGCCCGAAGACCGCAAAGATCCGGCTGTGATCTATCAGGGCGGTGGCTTTGCCGCCAAGGGGCATTTCGAAGACTGATTTAACAGCGACCTTCGATCTCAAAACCGCAAAAAGGGCCCGAACGAATCTCGTTCGGGCCCTTTTTGCAACAGGTAGGCACGTCCATAAAGTTTGCCGGAACTTATGCCGTTATTGCAGCAACCTTAAAAGGTTTTGCGGCATCTGGTTGGCTTGGGCCAGCATGGCGACGCCGGACTGAACCAAAATCTGTTTGGAGGTAAAGGCCGTCATTTCGGCTGCAACATCCAGATCAAGCAGGGTGGAACGCGCTGATTCCGTATTTTCCTGCGTCGATGCAAGGTTTTGTGCGGCGAAGTCCAGACGGTTCTGGGATGTGCCGATGGCGGCACGGGCGCGCTGCAAATCATCAATCGCACGTGTCACAACTTCGACCGCGTTCTGGGCACCAGCAGCAGTGTTAATAGCATTTGTGCCAAGGTCTTCCAGCGTTTCCTGACCGAGCCCGGACGCCCCCAAAACCGAAGAGTCAACCGCGCTCAGGTCAATTGAAAGACGATCATTCGCGGTGTTGCCGCCGCCAACCTGGAAGTCAATTGTGTTGGCAAGCTTCTGCCCCTTATCCTCTTCCATGAAGAAGAACTGGCCCGCGGATGTATCGACCCCAGTTCCCATGAAATCGGTATTGGCTGAATTGAAACCGAAATCGTTGGAGCCACCCGTACCGGCTCTGACGTAATCAACAGAATCCGAGAAGTTGGTGTTTACCGTAATTGAAAGGCCCAACTCGTCGAAGTTCAACACCGCATTTTCACCGGCAGCGATCGCGCGCGTTCCGCCGGTTGCTGCCAAATCAGTGATATCAATTGATTGGGTCCGCTCGATAGAGCCGTCAATTGCCGTAAGCACAGTCATGATGACCTGCTCGCCGGAACCTTCGTTAATTCTTATCTCAATCCCGTTATCGTCGACACCATCTTCAGCTGCGTCTTGTGCCCAGTAATTGTTGTCCGTGATCGCGAACCCGTCAAAGCCGAAAGCGGGCGTGAGCGCGGCATTGGCAGTACCAGGTGTGAGGTTAATCGATACGTCACCACCATCGCCAAGCAACTGAATGCCATTAAAGTTGGTCGAGGACGCGATCCGGTCGATTTCGTCACGCAGCTCGGTGAATTCGTCATTGAGGAAGCCGCGTTCGGTATCAGAAAGGTTGCCCGATGATGCCTGCACCGCCAGCGTTTTCATCCGGACAAGGACGTCATCAATGGTGGCCATGCCACCATCGGCGATCTGCAGCATCGAGTTGGCTTGACCAACGTTAACAGATGCAGTTTTAAGCGCCTGGGTCGTCGCATTAAGTCGTGCGCCGATCGCCATGGACGCAGCATCATCGCGCGCAGAAACAACGCGCGTACCGGAGGACAGCTTTGATAGCGACCGCGTCGCCATCGCGTCAGAAGCAGACAGGTTGCGATGTGCAACATTGGCTGCATAGTTTGATATGATGTTTAGTGCCATTTTGTTGTCCTACTTGGAAATTGGCGACGATTTACTACTTGTAAAATGCGCAATTCAGGATTGAATCCTGTATTTATAATTATTATTAAAGTGCGATCTTGTCTAGGAAATTCTAATTTAGGGGAAAGGGGGCTCGTTATCGCCTCCCAAAAGGCCATCTGCTTTTTGAATTGACGCATGGTCGGGATTGCTTATAAGCACTAATGAAAATGATAACAGTTATCATTATCGAATTCTGGATGTGCAGCTATGGCGGTCTGCGACCGTTCCTGGGATAGTCTTTATCAGCAATATCGTGATCGTTTGCTGCGGCAGGTGCAGAAATATCTGCCCGCGCGCGACGAAAGCCATGACGTGTTGCAGGACCTTTATGTCCAACTGCGCCACCGGAATATCGACCCGGACGATATCGCCAACCCGCCAGCTTTTCTGATGCGCATGGCCACCAACCTGGCAATTGATGCCTTGCGCCGGAACAACCGCAACCCGGTTGAATTCACCGATCCGGCAGAAATCAGTGACATGAACGGGGCGACAAGCCAGTCAGCAACCCCGGAACAGATCAGCTCGGATCGCCAGCGCCTTGATATCATTCGACGCGCGATTGACGACCTGCCGCCGCGCTGCCGCGAAGTGTTCTTGCTGTGCAAGCGTGATCACCTCAGTACGGTGGAGGCGGCGGACCATCTTGGCATCAGTCGCAATATGGTCGAAAAGCATTTGCGTCAGGCGCTTGGACATTGCAAACAGGTGTTGGCACGCCATGAAAATTAAACATCCTCTTTTGCGCGGCTTGTTCGTCACATATACAACAACATCATCAGCCAGAAGCCGGGTTACGACACTGCCATGACCGAATTCCGCTATCCCGACGACTGCCAAAGCAATGATGACATTGCCGATTACTGGGCTGTGCGCCTTGATGATGTGCAGCTGACGGCGGCTGAAGAAATCGCCTTTGAACGCTGGCAGGCAGCAGACCCGCAAAATCCCGAACGCCTCGTCCGCGCACGTCAGATATGGCAAAGCATGGAAATCGCCGCCGCTGATCTTTCCGGTCTTGAGGATATTGGCAAAGAATCACAAGCGCCTAAGCAGGAAGACCATCTTGGCTTTGATAGCGAAGCCGTGCGTCGTGATCTCGAACGGCTGGGCGCGCTTGAAGGTGGCAATGGCCGCCTGCCGGGCATGCGGTCAGCCAAACGGCGCGCGCGTCCGATGCTGGCAATCTTCACCATTTTGTTGCTGGTAGGGCTTTGGGGCTACTCGGCGTTTCAACCCGATGCGGATCTGATTGCCGCCAGCAATCCCGGCGTTGTCAGCGAAGTGCATGAACTGTCTGATGGATCGCGTATCTGGATGGAGCCGGGCACGCGCGTTGCCATGGCCTATAGCGATCAGTACCGCGATCTGACCGTCCTTGAAGGCGGTGTATTTGTCGAGGTTGCCAAGGACAGCACAAGACCCCTTCGCATTCACCTCAATAAACTGACAGCCACGGCGGTGGGCACGGCCTTTAGCGCCTCGAAATGGGGTGGGCATGTCCGGGTTGAGGTGTCCGAAGGCACGGTGGACCTGGAAAACCGCACCGTCCGTTTGGCACGCCTGGTCGCCGGGCGGGCATCCTGGCAGGACGGGGATGGTGATATGCATTATGGCACGGTGACACTGGACCGTGTCGCGGCATGGCGCAAGGGACGCTGGGTGGTCAATGACATGCCGATTGATGAATTGTTCGCCCGTCTGTCGCCGCTGATGGATGATCAAAGCTTCGTGCGTGATCCGCGCATGGGCGACATCACCGTTTCGGGCAGTTTCGATCTGACCAAACCGGATGGGGCCTATGGTGCCATTCTGGCGGCCTATGGCCTGACAGACCGCACTGTTCCGGGCGGGTTCAGAATAATTTCAAAAAAATAGAAAATTTTACCTCCTCATTTCGCGGGGGTGTTCGTCATGAAGGTAATAGTGATTTGCATTATTATTTTCATGCGAAGGGGTTCGAACTTGAATATCGTGAAATTTGGGGAAACCGGGAAGCTCGGAATGTCCCGTCTTTTGGGCAGCACGGCACTTGTTGCCACACTGATGATTGCATCAGTTCCGCAGGCTTTGGCACAAAACTCAGCTGACACCGCACAGACCGTTACGGTCGCGGCCGGCGATCTACGCGCCGCCCTTGATCAGGTGGCCGATCAGTTTGGCTTGCAGCTTGTCGTGCAGGGGGATCTTTCCGGGATGGAAAGTGGCAACCTGTCTGCGGACATGTCGGCGCGTGATGCTTTGCAAAGCCTTCTGTCGGGGTCGGGCTACGGGTTTGAGTTCGTCTCGGATGACAGTGTGATTATCCGCCCGGTATCGGCGACCACCAGCAATGCACAAGACAACTTGATCCTGCCCGAAGTCATGGTGACCGCGACCCGTTCGCGCCGCTCGATTGCCACCATGTCGCCGTCGGTCGTGGTAATCGGCTCGGATCAGATCGAAGCCCAGTCGGCCAAAAGCAGCGATATTACCAATGTCATTCGCAACAATGTGCCGGGTTTCATGTTTGATGACCAAAGCCTGATCGCCAGCACGGAAACCTTCCGTGGCCGCGATGTGCAGGTGCTGGTTGACGGGGTGGCGCGGAACACTCCACTGCGCAATAGCAGCCGTATTCTTTCGATGATCGACATCCAGCAGGTTGAAAGCATCGAAGTCATCCCGGGCTCGAACGCGTTGAACGGTGACGGCGCGACCGGGGCGACGATCAATATCATCACCAAGACCGGTGAAGTCGGCAAAAACGTGTTTGTCGTCGATGGCCATGTCAAAAGCTACACCGATGACATCGGCGAAAGCTTCTCACCGTCCCTGACCCTGTCGGGCAGCGGTGGTATCGGCGCGGTTGATCTCGCTGCCAGCGTTACCGGCTCAAAAACCGGCAATGCCTATGACGGTTATGGCAATCAGGTGCCATCCGACGCGATGCTCGGCCAGGGCGGTTTTGACAACGCCGAAGACCTCAATGTCTTTGGCAAGGCGGGTGTGACGCTTGCAGAAGGCCATCGCATGTTCCTGTCTTCGGAAGTCGTGCGCTATCGTCAGGATATTGAATATTATCCGGACCTCGAAACCGATCCGGTGTCGGTCAAATACGACACGCCTTACCTCGCCCAGCCGCTTGAGGATGAAAGTCAGTATTTCACTGCCGGGTACGAGTTTGATTTCGGCAAGATCGGTGTTGGCGATCTGAAGCTGTTTTACAATGACAGCTACAAACAGGCTGCACGGGCAGAATACCATGCCGACCATAACCCGGGGCTTGTCTCGCTTGCCAGCAATGGCGCGATTGAAGATCCGCTGGGCCAATCGGTTATTGATACCGTCAAATACGGTGTGAAGCTCTCGACCGATACCAACCTTGATGCTGCCTATGAAGGCCTGACCCTGACTTGGGGTGGGGACCTGACCTTTGATGATGTCAAGTACCGCACGGTCAGTGACCGGGATATCGGTGCGCCGATGGAACAGGATGGCAAGGCGGTCTTTGCCCAGCTTTCGGCACCGGTCACCGAATATGTCGATCTGTCCGGTGGTGTGCGTTACGAGGAATATGACCTGACGGTCAAGGATTTCACCCGCCCGAGCTATATGCGCTACAACGGCGGTGTTGCGCAGCAGATCCTTGCCGCTGCGGCCTTTACCGGCGGCGAAACGACCTATGATGCCGTGACCTACAATGCATCTGCCGTGGTGCACTGGACGGATCGCATTGATACGTCATTTAGCTATAGCGAAGGTTTTTCTGTGCCAGATGTCGGTGCCTATACCCGCCGTGCCGGTCTGACGGGGACATCCATTCCGCTTAACTTCAATGACATCGATGTCGAGGCGTCCAAGGTCAAAACCTATGAGCTGGCAGGACGCTATGACGGGGATGATTTCCGTTCCACGGCTGCAGTTTACATGAGCACCAATGACCGCGGCGATAACTATGACAGCTCGACCAATACGCTCAGCCAAGAAAAGGAACGCATTATCGGGGCGGAGCTGACCGGCGAGTATGACATCTCGGACGATACCTATATCGGGGCCTTGGCATCCTATGTCGAAGGCCGTTATGACACCAACGAGGACGGTGATCTTGACAGCTGGCTGCCCAATAACCGCATTCCGTCGCCGTTCCGCTTTACCGGTTATGTTGATAGCTATGTCTGGGATGATCTGAACATGCGTTTTGACGGCACCTATACGGCGGGCCGTTACCGGATTGCTGATGAAAAGATCAAGCCGAGCCTGGTTTTCAATCTGTCGGGGAACTACCCGTTGCTGGGCGGTACGGCGCGTTTCGGGGTCGAGAATATTCTTGATACCAGCTACGAAAACCCGGCCGCAACAGCCCTGCGTGGCTATTCGGTTGCCGGTCATGGTCGCACGATCACGATTGGCTATCGTCGCGAGTTCTGATCGCGATCTGGCCAAGTACGGCCTGAGACATTCATAAGACCCCTGGCCCGGCGGCACCCCGCCGGGCCAATCGCGCAAGGAGAAGGCGAGATGTTCCGATCCTCAACACCGCAAAGCGACATCGTTTTGTTTGAAATGATCGATCAGCAAAGTGAGGCGGATGGTGCGGCCTATATTGCGGCCCTTGATGCATTGGCCGAACGCCGCGAACCGGCCATTCTGATCTTTCGCGTGGCGGGTTTCATCAATCAGGACCACGAAATCCGCAAACAGGCCGCCGCTTGGTTCAAGCGCAACCGCGACCGTCTGGATGTGTTTGCCAAGGGTCTGGTCCGTGTAGATGAAGGCCATCATCACGGTGATGAAGGTCATGACCATCATGATCACGACGATGAAGAAGACAGCAACTTTGCCCGCATGCTGCCCTTTGCGGTCAAACGTACTGACAACCTTGATCACGCCTTTAAACTGGCGCGCAACTGGGATTCGGTTTCAAGCGATTAAGGGGATTTCCCCGGGCTAACGTTTGCGGGCCGCCAAAATCAGGAAATAACCGGTGCCGATCAGGGCGGCGATCAGGCCGGTGGGGAGTTGGGCCGGATAGATCATGTTGCGCGCCAGCCATTCGGCGACCATCATGACATTGACCCCGATCAGAACCGCACCCAGCAAATGCCCGCCGGCAAGGCGATAACCCGCCACACGCGCCAGATGCGGGGCCATCAGTCCAACGAAGCTCAGCGGTCCGACCAGAAGTGTTGCACTGGCGGCCAGAATGGCGGCCAGCAGCATCATGGCGAACTGGAATCCGGAAATGCCAAGGCCAAGCGAAATCGACTGGTCCGTGCCAAGGGACGCCAGTTCAAGCGGTCGTCGCAGGGCGATGGCCATCATCAGAAGCACACCGGTGACACCGGCGACAATCATCACCTCGTTCATATTGGTGAAATAGGTCGTCCCGGCCAGCCATGACATCAGCATCGATGTCTGGGTGCCGCTTCGGGTCAGGACAATCCGGACCATCGCGCCCAGAATGGCGGTCATGGCAAGGCCATTGAGCAACATGTAATGCGGCGCATGGGTGAATTTGCGACAAAGGGCCAACAACACCAAAAGCGATGCAATCCCGCCCGCAGCCCCGATCACCATCAGTTCCGCGCGCTGCCCAAACCCGAAAACAGACAGCGCAAGGATCATGGCAAGGGCGGTGGCCGAGCTGACCCCGGTGATTTCGGGGCTTGCCAGCGGGTTGCGCCCGACGCGCTGAATAAGCGTCCCCGAAACCGCCAGTGCCGCGCCGCAAATCATTGCGGCAAAGGTGCGTTCTGATCGCCCGATCAGGATATCAAGACTGCTGTCCTGCCAGCCCAGAATGACAAAGCCGTTGCCATCAAGCGAGACGAACAGCGAAAACACAACACCGATCACAAGGCTGACGGCAAGCGCAATCGAAAGGTCGGTTTTGGAGACGATCTGTTGATCGCTGTGCTGATCATCATTCTGGTTGCCCGGCATGATGCGCGCCTTGCGCAGCATGAAGATGATAAACGGCGCGCCAAAAAGCGCCGTCGCCGCCCCGGTCGGCAGCGGGTCGCCGCCAAAGGCATTCAGCTGGCGGACCAGAAAGTCGACAAGCAGAAGCGCAAAGCCGCCTGTGAAAACCGAATAGATCATCAAATCGCGCGATCGCGATAGCCCGGCAATGCGAAGGGCGGCGGGGATGGCAAGCCCGACAAATCCGATCATGCCCGCCGCCGAAATTACGGATGCGGTGATAAATACCGCGAGCCCAAGGATCAGCAGGCGCAAGATGGTGACCTTTGCGCCCAATGATCCCGCCGTGTCATCGCCAAGGGCCAAAAGATCAAGCGGGCGCGACAGGGCCAGAATGGCAATCATGCCAATCAGCACACGTGGCCAGACAAACTGCGTATCGTCCCAGCCATTCTGGGCCAGATCACCGGCCCCCCACATGAAGATCGATTGCAGATATTGCTCGTTAAACAGCAAGATGATCTGCGATCCCGACTGCAACAGCAGATTGACGATCATCCCGGCGAGAATAAGCCACAGCGTCGCATTGCCGCGATTGGCTGCAATCAGATAAACCGCACCGAGCGCAATCAAACCCCCGGCAAGGGCAAAGGCCTCCTGAAACATGGCGAGCGATGCCGGGGCCAGAAGGACAAACAGGGTCAGCGCAAATTCAACACCGGCACCAACGCCAAGGGTGGTTGGCGATGCCAGCGGGTTGCGCAACACCGTCTGGATCGCCGCCCCGGCGAGTGCCAAACCCGCCCCACACAGAAACGCCATTGCAAGGCGGGGCAGGGTGCTGAAATGAAACAGGATTTGATCAAAGTCGGTTTCATCCGGGCTGAACAGGGCCTGCGAGATATTGCCGTTGGCAAGATAGGGCCAGAAATCAATCACCAGCACGGCAAGGGTCAAAACGCCCAGAATACCGGTCAGGATGGCTGGAAGGGACAGTGCCCCCCAAAGGTCCGCATTGCGCGCGGTCGCGGTGCTCATTCTTGTGGGCTGCTTTCAATCGTCTCGGTCAGAAGGCGGGCAAAGCGAAGCGCGGATGGCACCCCGCCATAGGCCCAGACGACGGGCAATTCATAAACCCGGTTGTTGCGGGTGAAATCCATCACCTTCCACATCGGGGAATTCAAAAGCTTATCGAGCACCACATCAGGCACCGGATTGGTATAGACCAGTGTTTCCTTGGCATAGGGGGCCAGGATTTCGAGCCCGCCCCGGCCAAAGCCCCATTTATTGACCTCGCCGTCATAGGCAACCGGCACATCCATCGCCGTCATCACCGACCCGGGCAACGAGATATCGGCAAAAATCCCGACATTGCTTTCATCAAAGAAGAAAACAACGTTGATCTTCTGATCCGGGCCGATGGCGGTTTTGATCCGCTTGCCATAATCGAGCATCTTTTGATCGACATCGGCGAGATAGGCTTGGGCTTCTGCCTCGCGCCCGGTGGCCTTGGCGATCTTGCCCAAAACCTCGCGGGCGGTTTCAAAGGCCGCGGTCTTGCCGTTAAACAAACGCAGTTCCAGAACCGGTGCGATTTCGGCCAGTTTTTCATACGCCATGCCGATATCGGGCACCACGATGATCAGATCGGGCTTTGATGCGCGAAGCGCTTCGAGGTTGGGCGATGCGCGCTGGCCAAGATCAACAAAGCTTTCGGGCAGGTCAGGCTTGGCAACCCAGTCGACATAATCTTGCGGGTCGGCGATCGCCACCGGATCAAGACCAAGGGCAATCACGCTTTCGGTAAAGGACCAGTTGATGGTCGCAACCCGCTTGGCCGGGGCATCAAGGCGCAGGATGCCGCGTTCATGCTCGATCTCGATCGGATCGGCCATGGCGGGCGACATCGCCGTGATCATAACGGCAGCGCACAGCAAAACCGGGCCGACAAGCGCGCGAAGGATCTTCATGCCACGTATCCCTTACGAACCACTTGCGGAGGTGTCAGTGCCGGTGACGGCATCGGCCAGCAGTTCGGCAAAGCGTGCAGCCGACAAAACCCCGCCAAAGGTCCAGCTGGACGGGATGGCATGGACATTGCCGTTACGGGCAAACGGCATGGCCTTCCAGATTGCGGAGTTAAACAGGCTTTCGCGTGTGGTCGGTGCGACCGGTTCGACATAGGCAAATTGTACATCGCCCATCTTTGCCAGATCGGACACATCGCCATTACGAAATGCCCATCCGTTGACGTCCCCGTCCCAGGCATTGTCAAAGCCCATACGACCAAGGACAGAGCCAAACAGCGACGTCTTGCCATGAATGCGGAAATGAGAGTCATCAAGAATGCGCACGACGGCGAATTTGGCATCATCGCCGACATGATCGCGAATTCGCGCTGCTGCGGCTTCAATCCGGGCATTGACCGATGCAATGACGTCTTCGGCGGTATCCGGTTTGCCCGCCAGTTTGGCAACATTGCGCAAAAGCGCCTCGGCCCGGTCAATCGCGGGTTCGTCACTGCCGGTATTGTAGATCGAATAAACCAGGGTCGGCGCATAGTCTGATAACTTGTCATAGGCCATCGAGATTTCGCTACCGATCAGGATGGCGTCTGGTTTCGCTTCATCAAGTGCTTCAAGGTTGGGTTCGCGACGGTTGCCGAGATCAATGAAATTTTTTGGCAATTCGGGTTTTACCACCCACAGGCGGTATCCGTCTGGCTCGGGGATGGCGACCGGATTAATGCCAAGCGCAAGAAGGCTTTCAGTCAGTGACCAGTTGGAGGCCACAAAGCGTTTCGGATGGGTCTCAAGTGTGATTTCGCCCATTTCATGGGAATAGGTTTCCCCAGCACTGGCAGGCAGGGACGTAACGACCACAGCAGCGGTTCCGGCGGCAATTGCAAGGCCCGCAATTTTGCGAGCCACCCAAGGCTTGAACATCATGATTTCCCTGATCCCTGTTGGCGTTGTGAAAGAACTGGCATGTTAGGCGACATAGCTGACAAACCGCTCCGGATTGCTGAGTTTGATGACGTCGATATCGGTCTGAAAAATATCGCGCAGGGTTTCGCCATGCATGAAATCACGCGGTTTCCCCTGCCAGCAGGTCTTGCCACCCCGCAGGGCCAGAATGTGATCGGCAAACCGCCCGACCATGTCGATGTCGTGCAACACGGCGATGACAGTCAGATTGTTCTGATCCTTAAGGTCGGCGACCAGTTGCAGAATGTCGCGCTGATGGCCGACATCAAGGGCCGAGGTCGGCTCGTCGAGCAACAGCACTGGTGCATCTTGGGCGAGCAGCATCGCAAGCCAGACGCGCTGGCGTTCCCCGCCCGACAGGCTTGCGACCAGACGATCGGAAAAGCCGGTCACATGGGTCAGTGCCATCGCATGATCAATCTTGGCATGGTCTTCGTCGCGATAGCGCCCAAAGGCGCCGCGCCATGGATAGCGGCCAAAGGCCACCAGTTCGCGCACGCTTAAGTGCGGCGGCACAACCGGGTTTTGCGGCAAATAAGCCACCTTGCGCGCGAAATCGCGCGTGCCATGATTGGCAAGGTCCAGCCCATCAAGGGCAATGGCGCCGGAGGCCGGTTTGTTTTTGCGCGCCAGAAGCTTGATCAGCGTGCTTTTGCCCGATCCGTTATGGCCGACAATCGCGCTGAACGCCCCGGTCGGAAAGCCGACCGTGATGCCCTCAAGCAATGTCTTTGGCTTTTTGCCATCGCTTTTGAAAGCGACGTCTGTCAGATCGAACATGGAAAGAACTCATGCGCCGGGGATGGATCACTTGCGCCATCGCCAATCGGCGGCAGATAAGCGCACTGTAAAGTCTGAGAATGCTTATCAATTACGCAACTCAAATGCAACCGAGTTGCGATTGCACGGCGCCAAAAAATAACGCGGATTGTCTATTCATCATATAAAATGACTTTTCAGATGAAGCCATTTTGGGTAGCACTAATAACCAGGGATTGTGATTGCATCCGGCTGTGTGCCGGGATTTGAATAATCACACAAATACAAAGCGGAAAAACAACCGCATCGTCATCAGGGAGAAACCATGTCCAACGTCAAAACCGTTTTGCCGAACCTGCGATGTACGCTGGGCGAAGGCCCGCATTGGGATGCCCAGGACGGGGTGCTGTATTGGGTCGATATTGTCGGCAAAACCGCCTATGCCCTGCGCCCAGACGACGGCGGGTCACGCAGTTGGACGTTTGATCAGCCGGTTGCGGCCATCGTGCCGCGTGAACAAGATGGTCTTCTGGTGGCCCTTGCCGACGGGTTGGCCTTTCTTGATCCCGAAAGCGGCAAGACCACACCGTTTGTCGCCCCTGATAGCGACCATGCAAGCAACCGATCAAATGAAAGCCGGGTCGATCCGATGGGCCGGTTCTGGCATGGCACCATGCAAAACAATATCGGGCCGAATGGCGAGGACCTGCCGGTGACGATTTCGACCGGGACGCTTAATCGTGTCGGGCCTGACGGTGAAGTGGTCCGGTTCGGCGCCAATATCGGGATTTCCAACACCTTGTTGTGGTCGGATGACGGCACGAAAATGTTCTTTGGCGATACCATCACCAATACGCTTGATGTCTACGACTTTGACATGGAAACCGGTGTTCCTTCCAACCCGAAGCCGTTCTTTGGTCCGCAGGAGCGCGGCAATATGGATGGCTCGGCGATGGATGCGGATGGTTATATCTGGAACGCGCGCTGGGGTGGGGGATGCCTGATGCGCTTTGCCCCGGATGGCAGCGTGGACCGCGTGATCGAATTGCCGGTCACCCAACCGAGTAGCTGTGTGTTTGGCGGCACTGACCTTAAAACGCTTTATATCACCTCGGCCGCGGTCGGGCTGGAAGGCAATGGCAACGCCCTTGAAGGGGCGCTTTTGTCGATCCAGGCCGATATTGCCGGGCAACCGTGCCACCGATTTAAGGGCTAAGGCGACCTTTGTGTGCCCATAATCGGGCAAGGCAGCTGTTTTGCCCATTTTTGGCCTTGGTTTTCGCTATGTTTGGCGTCACCATTATGTTGCGCGGCAAACGCGCCACCAAAAAACGAGCAAACCGGGGTTAAAATGAAACCTGTAACCGCCACAACCATGTGGGCGAGGGCAATGATTGTCCTTGGCATGGTCGGGATATTGTCGGGCTGTGCAGCCCTGCAACCGCCCGGCAACAGTGTCACCGGGTCGGTCAGTTATCGCGAACGGATCGCCCTTTCGCCAGACAATACGTTTCTTGTCGTGCGCTTGCTTGATGTATCGCAGGCCGACGCGCCGTCGGTTGAAATCGCGTCCTTGCGTCAACCGGTTGCCAACCCGCCGATGGTTTTCATCCTGCCCTATGAAGCAGAAGATATCGATCCGCGCATGAGCTATGTGGTCGAAGCGAAAATCGTCAATGAAAAGGGCGACCTTCTGTTTCGCAATGATCAGGCCTATCCGGTCCTGACCCGCGATGCGCCAAGTGATGTTGACATCCTTGTGCGCCAAATTGCGCGTCCGCAAAGCAAGGGCGATGCGTCGGGCGTTGACGCTGATATTGCCGCAATTGACGCCAAACTGACCGACATGCGGGTCATTCCCGGGCAGTATTCCGCATCCGATTATACCGTGACCTACAATGCTTATATCTCGCCAGAGGGCGAACCGGTTCTGGTCGATGAGCATCGCGATCTTGGCGATTACGGAACCAGTGACGTGAAGCTTTACTACCGCAATGGGCAGCTTTTGCGCTTTGCCGAGGACGCAAAGCGGGTCAATTACGGTGGGGCCAACGATGATCAGCCGTTGCAATACACCCTTAAACTTGATTTTGCGAAGGGTCGGTTCAAATCGGGGAGCAAAACCGTCAATGGCTTTGTCAGTCAGCCCGACGAACATGAAATCAGCGGTGCGCTGTCGCAAAGCAAGGTGGCGCTCAGTCGGATTGATGCCATGCTAAGTCAGCTTAACAGCACGCCTGACCCGCGCACCGGTCCGGAGCTGTTCATCTGTGATGACAAAAGCCGTTTTGCTGTGACCTTTGATCAGGATGCCAAGCGCGCCATTGTTGAATTCCGGGGCCGTGAACCGATCATTCTGGCGCAAATGCCAACCGGATCAGGATATGGTTATGGCAATGAAATCTATGAACTGCGCGGCAAGGGGGCAGATGCCATCTGGACAACCCCGTCCGGCGATTTCCATTGCGCCGTTTCTGCCATGCCAACCGAGGCCGCCAGCCTTACCCTTGCACCCGGCGATTTCCCGGTGGTTTCAGTCGAGGAGCTGAAAGCAGAAGGGGACGGGGTCTGGACGCGTTATTTTGATGAAATGATGCCAGCAATCACCACCTGCCTTGCCAAAAATCCCGGTGATCTGGTCTCAGTGCTGAAAGCCTGGCCGATGAACCATGGCATGGTCGGTGTGCGCACCATCAATGGCAATGGCGGGCGTCATGATTGTCTGGTGCCAGCAGACGGCATGGGGACCGCGCAGACCGAGTTGGTCGAAGTCACCACCAACATTCTGCCCGGCGAAGACATCGTCCGTTTCACTCCGGCCAGTGGTGCTTATCCCGACGGGGAATGCTTTGCCCATGAACGGCTTGTGCAGAAGGGCGTCTTTGTGGGTTGGTTGTCTGAGAAAACCTGCTGATTTGTTCAGGATCACATGCAAAACAAAAATCCCGGCCGGGGAAACCCGGGCCGGGATTTTTTGTCGATATGTTTTGATGTTCTAGTGGATCATCGCCCCGGTGGCACTCAGCATGCCGGTTGATCCGCTCAAAACATCGTCATTGCCAAGATGGATCGCCTGGAACCGGTGACGATCAAAATGGCCGGGCATCAAAAGCCCGCTTGCAGGCGCGGCATTGAAGCCAAAGCGCGCATAGTAATCCGGATCGCCGACCAGAAGAACCGAACGGTGACCGCTAGCTTGTGCGGCATTCAGGGCAGCATAAACCAGACCGGCACCCACACCGGACCCGCTATAGATCTTGTCGACAGCAAGCGGGCCGAGCAGCAAGGCATCCCCGGCATCGCCGGCATTGACATTCCACAGCCTGACCGTGCCGATCAGTTGTTTGTCATCAAAGGCGACAAACGCCAGACCGTCGGCCGGAAGGCGGTTACGGCGCAGGGTTTCAGACGACTTCTGAAACCGTGCCGGCCCCATGACACGATCCAGCAGCTTTTCACGTTCGATGTGCGCATAGGCACCTTCGCGATCAATCGTGATCATTGGCCTGTCTTTCCCAAGCGGGGTCAGATCACATAGGCGGCAAGCGGCGAGAAGCCGTTGAACGCCACGGATGCATAAGTGGTGGTATAGGCACCGGTTGCTTCAATCAGGACCTCGTCCCCGATGGTGAGCGAGACCGGCAAGTCATACGGGGTCTTTTCATAAAGCACGTCGGCAGAATCACAGGTCGGACCAGCCAGAACACACGGCGCAACATCGTCGCCGTCATGGATGGTTGTGATCGGATAACGGATCGCTTCGTCCATGGTTTCGGCAAGGCCACCGAATTTACCGATATCAAGGTACACCCAGCGCACCGGATCGTCGGCATGTTTGCGCGAAATCAGAACGACTTCGGCCTTGATCACGCCAGCATCACCGACCATGCCACGGCCCGGTTCGATGATGGTTTCTGGCATGTGGTTGCCAAAGTGGCTGTGAAGCGCATCGACAATCGCCGCACCATAAGCTTCGGTTGCCGGGATATCGCGCAGATACCGGGTCGGGAAACCGCCGCCCATATTGACCATGCGAAGATGAATGCCCTTGTCCGCCAGGGTCCGGAAGATCGACGATGCCTCGGAAAGGGCGGTGTCCCATGCATCAAGGTTGCATTGCTGCGAGCCGACATGGAAGGACACGCCATAGGCATCCAGACCCATGTGATGGGCATGCTCAAGAACTTCGAGTGCCATGCCTGGTGCGCAACCGAACTTGCGTGACAGCGGCCATTCTGCGCCAACGCCATCGGTCAGAATGCGGCAGAAAACCTGCGCACCCGGTGCTACACGGGCGATTTTTTCAACTTCTTCGACGCAATCAACGGCATAAAGACGCACACCAAGTTCAAAGGCGCGCGCAATGTCGCGTTCCTTTTTGATCGTGTTGCCAAAGGAAATGCGGTCCGGGGTGGCACCGGCAGCCATCGCCATTTCGATTTCCGGGACGGATGCGGTGTCAAAGTTGCTGCCAAGATCGGCAAGCAGGCTCAGAACTTCTGGTGCCGGGTTGGCTTTGACAGCATAGAAAATGCGCGAGCTCGGCAGGGCACGGGTAAAGGTCTCGTAGTTGCGCTGAACAACATCGAGATCAACAACAAGGCACGGGCCTTCCGGACGGTTCTGTGCGAGAAAATCAATAATACGCTGAGTTGCCATTGGGGCGTTCTCCCATTCCACGATATGGCAGCGTGCATGTACCTGATGCGTGCGCGCGGTGGAGGCGCGATGACGCGGACTACCTGCATGCTGTTTAGTCCCGGGGCCAACCGGAACTTGCGAAGTCTGCCTCGCTATGGAATGGAAAAGCCACTCCGCACGTGGGCAATGATGGTGTGCCTCTTTAGTGTCGGTGGATTTGGACGCCACCTGAGACCAAAAAAGCCCTACACCGTCGTTGCTTTAAGTAAGTCCTACGGGTTCCAGTAAGCAGGACCACCACAGGCACGTGCGACTTTGGGCAAGGCGGGATTTACGCCTGTTCCAATCTGGGCGCAAGTGGAATTTTCATGCGTTTTGTCTTGAAACAATCGCAGGATCGTCGAAGAAGTGATGCCGCAACGCAAAAAATGGCGCGAATGGCCGCGTCCGGGATTTGCAACAGGTTCAGCTGGTAGGTTTTGGTATGGGGCAATGCAATTTGCGCATAAGTTGAGGCCGATTTTCAAGGCGATTGACGCTTATGGGCGGGCGGTGTAGCCCTTGGGACATGCATTTGTCCCGGCCCGAATTTGCCGCGTCGTCTGACGCGCTGCACTTTGGAGCCACCCAGTCAGGAAGTTCTTATGTCCAATATCAAAATCACTGCAGGCCCGTTCACCTTTGACGGGGTGCTTGAAATCGAAAAGGCGCCCCATACCTGCAAGGCGTTCGTGGATCGCATGCCGTTTGAAAGCAAGGCCGTTCATGTGCGTTGGAGCGGCGAGGGTGTGTGGATGCCGCTAGGGGATTATCAGTTCGGTGTCGATTATGAAAACCACACCAGCTTTCCGGCCCCGGGCCAGATCATCCTTTATCCGGGCGGGATCAGCGAAACCGAAATCCTGCTGGCCTATGGCGGGGTGCATTTCGCCTCCAAGGTTGGTCAGCTCGCTGGAAACCACTTCATCACCATCACCAGCAATCTCGAGGACGTCGAGAAGCTTGGCAAGATGACGCTTTGGGAAGGCGCGCAGCCGATCAAGTTCGAGCTGGCATAAGTAACAGCCACTGTGGTTGTGGGATGCCTGTGTGATCGGGCGCACTTCTCTGTGCGCGCCGATTGGCATAAAAGGCCATCCCGTCTGCAATTTTTCCGGTCAGGTATAGCGTGTTTGAAACAATCAATCAGTGGGTTCAGGAATATCAGCAGTTCATCTATATCCTGATCTTTACCTACTGTGTCAGCAAGGCCAGTATCCTGCCGGTCTTTGCGGGCATGCTGGTTGCGGCTGAAAGCCTGATGGCTGTTCCGGCCTTGACTGCGATGATTGTCGGCGGGTTCATCGGCGACATGTTGCGCTTTGGGCTGGCGCGGAAATATGGCGATGCGATTGTCGCGAAAATGCCCGACGCGCTGTCGATGTGGATGCGCAAGACCCTGCGTCTGTTTGAGCATTATGGCATCGCCTATATCCTCCTGTGCCGTTATCCGCATGGGGTACGGTCCTTTGGCGTCTTTCCGGTCGGCATGAGTTCGATGTCGTTCATCCGCTTCCTGCCGCTCAGCATCACATCAGTGGTCCTCTGGGCCGGACTTTACTTCAGTCTTGGCTATAGCGTCGGCGAGGGGATGTCAGAGCTGATCGAACATAACCTTGCGATGCTGAGCCCGATGTTGCTTTTGGTCTTTATCACGATCGGCTGGTTTGCCCTGCGCCGGATCGACAAGCTTGAAGCACAGGCTGAAAAGGCCGCGGAAAGTGCCGAACACTGATCACAGGCGCATGATTACCTGACAAAGCAAAACGGCAGCCTGATGAGGCTGCCGTTTTTCGTTTGATGAAAAGGCAAATGCGACTCTTAAGTAAAGGGTGACCAAACGAAAATACTTTATACACCCAGCATGCGTTTCATTTCAGAAGTCATTTTGCTGGGAGCCCCAGATGAGGAATTTATAAATCCCGGGACATTCATGTCTCTAAGAAACTTAGTCGCCTTAATATTGAGTAGGTGTGGATTTTTTCTAATTGTGACACCGATCAGGAGACTTTCTAGAAAATCAATATCCTTATGGCCATTTTTGGAGGGATTTGAAAACGACTTACGTTTTTCAGTTATCCTAGCGTAAAAGTACAACAGAGGCGTGCACTTGTCATACGATAACAGTGCTCCATTGTATTTAACGACTTTGTGGTCCGTTAGGCATTCTTTCCGAAAAGATTGCCTGGCAGCTTTACCGACATACCAAGGTGTAACTCCTCTACCGGAACGTAGAGCAAATATATAGCAGCCACAACCATCAGCTAAGCCTGGGTCCGTTGCATCTGTTGCTTCCCAAAACGCCCTTCTACTCTCTCTATCTAGAAGGAGAGTTCCTTTGTCGTCTCTGTTCAGCTCAAACGCGCTATAAGGCAAAAATTGCACTTTTTATCCCCCCACCCTTTTTTACGTGTGTGAGGATAACTATGCGGTTATTTGTGTTACTTAGTCAACTTTGAGTGGAATTTATGGAGGGGTTATTCAGCGGCAATCGTCTTGCCGTCTTTTTCAAGCATCTCGCCCTGTTTGCGCTTGGCAAGAACTTCGCGGGCCTTGGCGTAGGTTGGGTCGTGCCAGAAGATCAGGCAGCCATTGCACCCCCGGCCACAGCAACCCTTGGTGCCAACACGTGGTGTGCGGAAGGAGCGTTCCTTCTGACGGTCATCAAGGGCGGTCTGAAGCGCATCACGCTTGGCGTCATAACGGTCTTCGTTGCCCTTGCCCATCTCGATCTTGTGGCCTTCCTGATCAAGTTTCAGGCGTTGCCATTCATCTTCCGAAAGCGCCTTTTCCTTGCGCACGATGGTCATCGGAACGATTTCGCGACGCAGGAATTCCGGGTCTTCCTGTTCAAACAGCGAGAACGGCAGACGGATCAGCGGATGGGTGTTGGCGTGCACCGCTTCACCGACCTTGCCGGTTTTGGCATCGATGAATTCATACATGCGGATGAAAATGGTCTGGCGCGAACGCGGCGGGACGATTTCGATCACGTCACCCGGCAGCATGCGGTTTTTCACCGTCATGATAAACGCGTCGTCTTCGACCTCGACGATCTGACCGGCAAATTCCCAGTCCGAGACGTTGGTGTTGCTGTCATAGCCGTGCGCGTAATTGGTCAGGCGCCCGTCATGGAAGGCAAGCGTGTAGCCCCGGTTCGGAATGGTCGAGAGTTCCTTCATATATTCTTCGGCCGACCAGTTTTCCGGATCCTTGTACCAGTCATCAATTGCCATGCGGTAGGCACGGGCAACGAGACCGGCGTAATAGGGGCTTTTGCCACGGCCTTCGACCTTGAGGCTGTCGACACCGATTTTGAGGTAATCCTCAAGCTTGGGCATGATGCAAAGATCGCGGGAGTTCAGGATGTACGATCCGCGCTCGTCCTCCTGAATTTCCATCAGCTCGCCCGGACGCATGTCTTCTTCAAGGAAGAAGTCAAACATCTCGAGGTTTTCCTCGGTCAGTTTGAGTTCCTTGACCGTGCCGTCCTTGAGCTTCATGTGGACTTTGTATTTCCAACGACAGCTATTGGCGCATGCCCCCTGGTTGGCCCCACGTTCAGCCATGAAATTCGAGAGCAGGCAACGACCGGAATAGGTCATGCACATGGAGCCATGCACAAACGCCTCGATCTTGATGTCGGGGCATTTTTCGCGGATTTCGGTGAGTTCCTCATAGGAAACCTCACGGCCGAGCACGACGAGCTTCGCGCCAATGCTCTGCCAGAATTTCACAGACTGCCACGAACAGACATTGGCCTGGGTCGAGACATGAAGATCAAGCTCCGGCGCATGTTCGCGGACAAACATGAAAACACCCGGATCGGCAACAATCAGGCCGTCGGGCTTACATTTGCGCACGGTATCGACATATTCCGGCAGCTTGTCGATATCCTTGTTATGCGAAAACAGATTGAGTGTCAGATAGACCCGCACACCATGGCTGTGGGCAAATTCGATGCCGTCGACCACGTCTTGCAGCGACATCTGGCTTTTGACGCGCAGCGACAGGTCTGGCGTGCCCATGTAGACGGCATCCGCGCCATAAAGCACGGCAACTTTCAGCTTTTCGAGCGAGCCTGCGGGCATCAGCAATTCGGAACGGCGCGATTGATCACTCATCACTTGCGGGTCTTCTTATAGGTCATACGGGAAATCTCTCTGGCGCGGCTTCTATCACAGCCTGCTGCCTGTGCCGATTAAAATCGCATATTTGCCGGGGTTTGCATAGTCACCGCCATGATCGGCTGCCATGCCATCAGCGCAAGGCGCAAACCAAAACACCCCCGCCAAGGGCAGGGGTGTTTGGAATCGTTTCAAAATTTCGGCTTACTTGACCTTTTTGATCTCGCCGCTGTCGATCTTGTTCCAGTATTGATTGATCTCGCCGCGCACGACGGGCATCAGGAAATAAAGACCGATGATGTTCGGGATCGCCATGGCAAAGATCATGGAGTCCGAGAAATCAATCACGGGACCGAGGCTCATGGAAGCCCCGACAATAACGCACAGGCAGAAGAACAGCTTGAAGATGATCTCCTTGCCTTTGCCTTCACCGACCAGATAGGTCCAGCTTTTAAGCCCGTAATAGGACCATGACAGCATGGTCGAAAAGGCAAACAGCACGACCGCCAGCGCCAGGATCAGCGGGAACCAGGTAAAGGCCGAAGCGAATGCCGCCGATGTCAGCTCAACACCGGTCAGGCCGGAATTAAGCTCGCCACTGATGGTGATGACAAGGGCGGTCATGGTGCAGATCACGACCGTATCAATGAACGGTTCAAGCAAGGCGACATAGCCCTCGGTGACCGGTTCCTTGGTGCGTACGGCCGAGTGGGCAATGGCCGCCGAGCCAATCCCCGCTTCGTTCGAGAAGGCTGCACGTTTGAAGCCCTGGATCAGCGCACCAACCACACCGCCGGCAACACCGGCACCGGTAAAGGCCCCGACAAAGATCTGGGCAAAGGCATCGCCAACCATGGAGATGTTGCTGATGATAATGATCAGGCCTGCGGTGACATAGATGATCGCCATCAGCGGCACGATTTTTTCGGTCACCTTGGCGATAGATTTAATCCCGCCAATGATCACGACGCCGACAATGATTGCCATGATGAGACCAAACAACCAGCCTGATCCCGCCAGGAAGCTGTTTTCACCGCCGGTGACATTGACGACCTGCTGGAAGGCCTGGTTGGCCTGGAACATGTTGCCCCCGCCAACAGCACCGCCGATACAGCAGATCGAAAACAGGATGGCCAGAACCTTGCCAAGGCCCGGTTTGCCTTTTTCAGCCAAACCTTTGGACAGGTAATACATCGGACCGCCCGACACACGCCCGTCAGGCAGTTCGGTGCGGTATTTCACACCCAGCGTACATTCGGTGAATTTCGATGCCATGCCAAGCAGACCGGCAAGGATCATCCAGAATGTAGCACCCGGTCCACCGATGGAAACAGCCACGGCCACACCGGCAATGTTGCCAAGCCCGACCGTGCCCGAAAGGGCGGTGGCGAGCGCCTGGAAGTGTGAAACTTCACCGGCATCTTCGGGATGGGAATAGTCGCCCTTCACCAGCGATATGGCGTGGCCGAATTTGCGAAACTGCACAAAACCGAAATAGAGCGTAAAGATCGTTGCAGCCACCACCAGCCAGCCGACAATCAGCGGAAAGGCAGTGCCGGCAATCGGCACGGAATAGAACATGGTACCGGCAATCACATTTGAAATCGGTGCGATCGCCTGATTGATTTTCTCATCAAGGCCGGCTTCCTGCGCGTGTGCGATTTGCGGCAGGATGGCCGACATCATTGCAACGGCGCTGGCCGCTGCTGTCTTTTTCCAGAACATGATGCTTCTCCGGTTAAACTTCGTGTGATTGCCTCAGGGAACGACAGTGACCGGAACAGGCGATGCCTGAACCAGAGTAAGCGGCAAACTGCCCAGCAGCCGCGCGCCCAGCGCCGATCCACCTTTCCGGCCGACAATGATCTGGCATGCGCCCTTGTCTTCGGCGATTTTGCAGATCAGTTCGCCGGAATGGCCGTAACGGACTTCCGAAGTTACCGGTATTTTAAGCTTGTTAAGTGCCTCCAAGGCGGGCTTGAGCGTTTCCTCTGCCCGCGACAATTCTTCTGTTCGCCGTTGATGGCGTTCTTCAAGTTCCTGTGTCGACAGGAAGCTGTATGGGGACCATTCAAGGACGTAAACCAGATGGAGGGCGCAGCCCTCGGCCGTTGCACGTTTGCCCGCGAATTCCACGGCGCGCTGTGCGGCATCAGTTCCGTCATAGCCCACAATAATTGGCTGATCGGTCATGTGCTTTCTTCTCCTGATCAGAGACTGAAATGTCGAACTGAGATACTCCCACTTCTCAAAATACAGGTGTCGGCCTGTACCATGCCGCCCCAGGGTCGCAACCCCGGCCAATGACGCCAGCACACGACGGTTCCCCCGAATTGCATTTCACCGACGTCACGTGAAACGACATGGAGGAATGATACATAAAACTGAAATAAATTCGCCAAAAAGTTGATCAGGCGCGATGTTGGTTTCTGGTTTGGATGCGTTTTTCAGGGGTAAAACAAAATAAAACGCGCCGAAAGGATCGGCGCGCGTGGGAATATTTTGCAAGAACGCTTAAAAAAAGTGCGTATAACCGGCGCCGTCAGCGCGAAGATTTGCCCAAAAGCCCCTTAATTGGCCCGACCATTTGTAAAAAGTCGATCAGAACCTTGGCGGCAACATCAATGTCCTCAGGCGTGACGGCCTCATCGGGATGGTGACTAAGCCCGTCGCGACAGCGTACAAACAGCATGCCGATATCACACAGGTCATGCATGGCAAGCCCGTCATGGCCCGCTCCGCTAAACAGGCGATAAGGTTCAATCCCCTGTTCGCCAATCGCCTGACCCAGCCCATCCATGATCCAGTTGGCACAGGGCACACCTTCGGCCTCGTAGGTCAGGTCGGCTGATATTTCTACGCGCCGGTTGGTCCCGATATTGGGCAGGGCAGACAGGATCTGCCCGCGGCCATTGACCCGGACAATGCGTTCAGGTGCGCGCAGCTCAATGGTCAGGTCCACATGATCGGGGATGACATTGACCGCATTCGGGCTGACTTCAATTTTGCCAACAACACCAACCATACCGTCGGTCATCGAACAGACGCCTTCGACCTGATGGATGACATCGGCGGCCGCGACCAGCGCATCATGCCGGTCATTCATGGGCGTGGTGCCAGCATGGCTTGCCTTGCCCTGAATGCGGATGCGGTGGCGTTCAATGCCGGTCAATGCCGTGACAACGCCGACCGGCAGGCCCCGTTTTTCAAGAACCGGACCCTGTTCGATATGGGTTTCGATAAAGCCCAGCACATTGGCCTTGTCGTGTTTGAGGGCAGGGATGTCTTCGGGCGTACAGCCAAAGTCACGCAAGGCGTCGGCAACCGAAATGCCCTTGTCATCGTTGGCTTCAAGCGATTTCGGGTCATGCTTGCCGGCAAGGGCGCGCGACCCGACAAGGGTTGATTGAAAGCGCGTGCCTTCCTCGTCGCCAAAGGCGACGACTTCAATCCCGAATGGCAGATCGACACCTGATTTATTGAGATGCTCAATCACCGCAATCGGCAGGGCCACGCCCAGCATGCCATCATACTTCCCGCCAGAAACGACCGTGTCCTGATGTGATCCCATGATCAGGGTGGGGGCGCCATCAAGTGCCTTTTGGTCGCGTCCGACAATGTTGCCCGCGGCATCGATTTCACTGATCAAACCGGCCTTGGTCATCCAGTCCTGGATCATTGGGGTGACCGCGCGGTGCTCGTCACTCAAAAACAGGCGGGTAACGCCCGGGCCCGGCTGGCTGTGGGTGGCGGCGTCTTCAAGGCGGTCATAAATCAGTTGGCCAAGCATGGCGGTTGGGGCCCTGTTTCCTAGTATTGGTGGGGATTGTCGGGTGTCGGCAGGCGATCAAAGAAGCGGCGATATTCCGGGTTCTGGGTTTTACCATACAAGCGCATCAGTTCGCGCAGCGGATCGGAATGATCATCAACGCGCAGATCAAGCGGCAGGCGGTCTGGTGACATGACCTTGATCATGGCCGATGTCGTGCCGCGCACATCCCCACCGGCATCAAACCCGGCAATCAGGGCTTCGAGGATGCATTTTTCAAACGGCTCCTCGCCATCACGCATGGTTTCGAACCGTTCGCGCATGACATCGGGCACGTTGGGATGGGCCAACATATTGCCGGCAATCGCCAGATCGCGTTCGGTAATCTGGGCGGTTTCTGATCGGTTTTTCTCGCCGGTCCAGACGGCGGTTTCACCGTTGTGATCAAGAATGATCAGCTGTCGCCAGTCGCGTCCATTGTCCTCGCGGGTCAGTTTTTCACGCACCGACTCCGCACGTTCGCCCTGTTCAAGCAGTGAAAGCCCGTTGATCCCGTACCAGAAATTTGTCGAGAATCCCTGTGTGGCGATGGCGCCGACACCGGGTCTGATATGTGGAACAAATCCGCCCACAGCCAGATTTCCCGTCGCACTCGCAATGCCGATCGCGTTGGTTTTCGGGTCTCTGGCAACGATTGTGTAGGTCATGTTTCCCGCCTGATGGACAGCTTGGTCGAAGGTGCTGCCTTGCATTTATCATGATAAATATTTGCTCAATTCGAATTTATCATTATAAATATGTTTTGCAACCGTGACATCCGAATGCATCGACAACGGGTTCGGAACTCGGGAAACGTCCAATCAAAAAAAGAACACCTCACAAGCGGTGCGTTGTCGATCGGTTCGGTATGAACCGGGGGTAACAGGAAGGTTTCAACATGGGAGGCTTGAATGAAAAGCCTGTTTAAGGGGGTGCTTGCAGCAGCAGCCCTTGCGGTTTCCGCAATCGGTTTCGGCCCGGCCGAAGCACAGACACCACCAGGTGTGCTGGTGGTCGGTCAGATTGCCGAACCCAAATCACTTGATCCGGCGGCGGTGACCGCCGTGAACGATTTCCGCATTCTGATGAATGTTTATGATGGTCTGGTGCGTTACAAGGACGGCACGCTCGAAGTCGAGCCCGCCCTTGCCGAAAGCTGGACGATCTCTGATGACGGGACGGTTTACACCTTCTCCTTGCGCGATGGTGTGACCTTCCATGACGGAACGCCGTTCAATGCCGAGGCGGTGAAATACAATTTCGACCGTATGCTCGATGAAAATCATCCCGAACATGACACCGGTCCTTTCCCGCTTTCGTTCTTCTTTAGTGCGGTGGAAGAGGTCGAGGTCGTTGATGATCTGACCGTCAAATTCCAACTGAACGCGTCCTATGCGCCGTTCCTGTCCAACCTTGCCTATCCAACCGGCCTGATCGTTTCGCCGACGGCAGTGCGCGAAGGTGGCGCGGATTATGGTCGTAACCCAGTGGGAACCGGCCCGTTCAAGTTTGCCGAATGGGAAAGTAACGCCAAGGTGGTTGTCGTGCGCAACGACGATTACTGGGAAGATCCCGCCAAGCTTGAAGCGGTGGTGTTCCGTCCGATCACGGATGCCAACACCCGTGTGGCAGAGCTGATGGCAGGCGGTATTGATCTGATGGTCGAAGTGCCGCCAGACAGCCTGACCCAGCTTTCGGGTGATGATAACTTCAGTGTCTATGAACAGGCAGGCCCGCACCTTTGGTTCCTGATCCTGAACTTGAAGGAAGGTCCGTTCAAGGACAAGAAAGTCCGTCAGGCGATCAACTATGCCATCGATAAAAAGGCACTGGTTGAAAACGTGCTTCAGGGGACCGCCGAAATCGCAACCGGGCCGACCCCGCCGGCATTTGCATGGGCCTATAACGAGCAACTGCAGCCTTATCCGCATGACATCGAAAAGGCCAAGCAGCTGATCAAGGAAGCCGGTGCCGAAGGTGCCGAGGTGACCTTCTATGTCACCGAAGGCGGTTCGGGCATGCTTGATCCGGTGCCGATGGGCGCTGCCATTCAGGCAGACCTGGCCCAGATCGGTCTGACCGTGGCCATCGAGACCTATGAGTGGAATACCTTCCTTGGCAAGGTGAACCCGGGTCTTGAAGGCAAGGCGGACATGGCAGAAATGGCATGGATGACCAACGATCCGGACACCCTGCCGTATCTGGCACTGCGCACCGATGCATGGCCGGACAAGGGTGGCTTCAATTCGGGGTATTATTCCAACCCGGAAGTCGACAAGCTTCTTGAAGCAGCCCGCTCTTCGACCGATCAGGCCGAACGTGCCAAGCTGTATCGCGAGATGCAGGAAATCGTCTATGACGATGCGCCGTGGGCCTTTATCGCGAACTGGAAACAGAACGCGGTTTCAAGCACGCTGGTTGATGGCTTCAAATTGCAGCCGTCCTTCTTCCTGCTGCTTGATGACGTCGTAAAGAACTGATCTGATACATCAATGCCGGGGCATGGCCAGCCTGCCCCGGCATTCTTGTTTTAATTCCCGTTTCCCGCACATAGCCAGACGAGCCTGCCATGCACGTCTATATTTTACGTCGATTGATCCTGATGGTGCCGGTGTTACTCGGCCTGACCGTGATCGTTTTTCTGATTATGTCGATGATCCCCGGTGATCCGGCATTGGCGATCCTTGGATCCTATGCCACGCCGGACAATGTCGCGAAATTGCGCGCCGATCTTGGTCTGGACAAAACCATGGTCGAACAATACTGGATCTGGCTGACCAATATGCTTCAGGGCGATTTCGGGCGATCCTATAGCCTGAACCGACCGGTCCTCGATGAAATTCTCGAACGGTTTGGTGCGACCCTGATCCTTGCGGGAACGTCGCTTGTTCTCTGTACAATTTTTGGCCTTCTGACCGGTATTATTTCGGCCGTGCGTCAGTATGGCTGGGCCGACAAGGCCCTGACCTTCGCGGTTCTGATTGGCATTTCCGTGCCCAGTTTCTGGCTGGGTCTTTTATTGATGATGTTCTTTGCCGTTGAATTGCGGTGGCTTCCGGTCAGCGGCATGTATGCGATTTATGGCGGCGGGGATTTGCCCGATCTGATCCGCCATCTGATTTTGCCCTCGGTAACGTTGGCGGTCGTGGCGACCGGGATTATTGCCCGACTGACGCGATCCAACATGCTTGAAGTCCTGCGTCAGGATTTCATTCGGACCGCGCGGGCCAAGGGGCTTGATGAAAATCGGGTGATTTATCGCCATGCTTTCAAGGCGGCCCTCGTCAATGTCATTCCGGTGATCGGGGTGCAGGCGGGCTTTGTTCTGGGGGGCGCGGTTTATATTGAAACCGTGTTCCAGTGGCCCGGTATCGGCCGCATGCTGGTCAATGCGATTTCAACCCGTGATATCCTGCTGGTGCAGGGTGGGGTTGTTCTGGTCGCGGGCAGTTATGTGCTGTTCAATCTGTTTGCTGATGTGTTGCAGCATCTGCTTGATCCGAGGGTGAAGGCATGACCAGCAACACAGCAACAGCACCAGACATCAAAACCAAAAAGCGCTCCGCACGGCCATCGGCCCTCAAGCTTCTGGCGCGCAACCAGCTTGCCCTGATGGGGGCGGCGATCCTGGCCCTTGTGGTGGTGATTGTCCTGATCACGCCGATCCTGCCGCTGCCCGATCCGGATGTGACCAACCCGGCGCAACGTTTGTTGCCGCCACTATCCGATGGGCATCTTTTGGGCACCGATCACCTTGGCCGTGATTTGCTGTCGCGTTTGCTTTGGGGCACGCGGGTCAGTCTTGCAGTCGGGATTTCGGCATCTTTGGTTGCTGCCCTGTTCGGGTCGACCATCGGGATCGTGTCGGGCTATTTCGGTGGGCGGACCGACAACATCATGATGCGCGGCATCGATATGTTGATGGCCTTTCCATATATCCTGCTGGCCCTGGCGATTGTCGCGGCCCTTGGTCCGGGGCTCATGAATGCGCTTTATGCCATTGCGGTCGTCAATATCCCGTTCTTTGCGCGAAACATTCGCGGTGTCACGGTGGGCATCGCGCACCGGGAATTCGTTGATGCCGCCAAGCTGTCGGGCAAGGGGCATATCCGGATCCTTCTGACCGAAATCCTGCCCAATGTGATGCCGGTGATCGTGATTACGATTTCGACCACGGTGGGTTGGATGATCCTTGAAACCGCGGGGCTTAGCTTCCTGGGGCTTGGCGCACAGCCGCCGCAGGCCGACCTTGGCTCCATGCTGGGCGAGGGGCGCAAACTGATCACAACCGCACAGCATCTTTCGGCCATTCCCGGTGCGATGATCTTTATCCTGGTGATGAGCATCAATTTGCTGGGTGACGGCATTCGCGATGTGCTGGATCCGCGTTTGAAATCCGGCGCGCTGGCCCGTCCGGCACCGCTGACCAAAATTGATCGCAGCGACGAAGGCACGGGTACCGCGGTTTCCGATGACACGGTCCTGGCTGTTGATGAGCTGCGCACCGAATTTGTCCTGGGTGACGATACCTATAAGGCCGTCGGTGGTGTCAGTTTCTCGGTCGGGAAGAATGAATGTGTGGGGCTGGTGGGTGAGTCCGGATCGGGCAAATCGGTCACCGCGCTTTCGCTTTTGGGGCTTGTCGCATCGCCACCTGGCACGATTGCCGGCGGGCGGGTGATGTTTGATGGCAAGGACGTGTTTGACATGTCCGAACGTCAGGTCCGCGACATTCGCGGCGGCAAGGCGGCCTATGTCTTCCAGGATCCGCTTTCAACGCTGCATCCGCTGTTTTCGATTGGCGATCAGCTGGTTGAGGCGATCCGCGCCCATAATGCCATCAGCTACAAGGATGCCTGGGCCAAGGCGGTGAAGTTGCTGGGCATGGTGCGTATTCCCAATCCGGAACGCCGGGCGGAAAACTATCCGCATGAACTTTCGGGCGGTATGCGCCAGCGTGTCGGCATTGCCATGGCGCTTGCCAATGAGCCGCGCCTGATCATTGCCGATGAGCCGACAACGGCCCTTGATGTCACCGTGCAGGCGCAGATTTTGAAACTGATGAACAATCTGCGCACCGATCACGGGACCTCGGTCCTGTTCATCACCCATGATTTTGGTGTGGTGTCGGAAATCTGTGATCGTGTGGCGGTGATGTATGCCGGACGGATTGTTGAGATGGGCACCACCGAACAAGTGCTCCGCCATCCGGCCCATCCCTATACCAAGCGGCTGATTGATTGCGTGCCGCGTCTGGGCGAACCGGATCGCAGGACTGCGGCCATTCCGGGCTTGCCGCCAGCAGTCAACAACCTGCCTGCCGGCTGTGCCTTTGCCGATCGCTGTGAACGGGCAGAGGATAAATGCCGGGTTGGCGAGATCAGCTTTGATGATCTGGGCGACGGGCATGGGGTGCGCTGTATCAAACCGATGGAGGCGGCAAATGTCTGAGACGTCTGACGTCGTTTTGCAAACAAGCGACCTTGTTCGCACCTTTGGCGGCGGTCGCACATTGTTTGGCGGGCAAAAGCCGACGGTCTATGCCGTGCGCGGTATTGATGTGGCCGTGCGCAAGGGCGAAACGCTTGGTATTGTCGGGGAATCCGGCTGTGGCAAGTCGACACTGGCGCGCATGCTGGTCGGGCTTGATCACCCGACGGAAGGCACGATTACGCTGACCGGATCGGATATGAATGATCTGATGGCCGAGGATCGCAATGCCCTGTCCAAGCGTATTCAATATGTCTTTCAGGATCCGATCAGCTCGCTTAATCCGCGCAAATTGATCCGTGAAACGTTGGCAGCACCTTTGCGTCATTTACGCGGGCTTTCGGGCGATGCGCTTGATCAGCGGATGAAGGAATTGATGGATGCGGTCAATCTGCGTCCGGAATTTCTTGATCGTTATCCGCATGAATTTTCCGGCGGGCAGGCGCAGCGCATTGGCATTGCCCGGGCATTGGCCGCTGAACCGGAAATCATTGTGCTCGATGAGCCGGTCTCGGCCCTTGATGTTTCGGTGCAGGCGCAGGTTTTGAACCTTCTGGCGGAGCTCAAGGCGCAATTTGGTCTGACCTATGTATTTATCAGTCATGATCTTTCGGTGGTCGAGGCGGTCAGTGACCGGGTGGCAGTGATGTATTTCGGCCGGGTGGTTGAACAGGCGCCCGGACGCGCGCTTTTTGAAAAGCCGCAGCATCCCTATACCCGGTTGTTGCTTGATAGTGCGCCGGTCCCGGGCAAACGCGGCCTGACGGTCGAAGATGCCAGCGCCGAATTGCCCGATCCGCTGGCGCCGCCACCGGGATGTGCCTTTGCACCGCGCTGCCCACGGGCCCAGGATGATTGTGTTGCCACCGTACCGGATGCACAATATGGGCTTGATAATCATGATGCGGCATGTCTGCATCCGCTCAATCCGGTGACAACGTCGGCAAACAGGATAGAATAGGCGCCGAAATGCCTTTTGGCGCGACAGGGAAACACAAATGACAAAGAACCCGATCAAGGGGCCGAAACAGGACTTGGAACTGACCACACGCCCGCGCAAGCGCGAGCGCAAGCGTTCCGATATCATTGCCGACGCGCTAAAGGATTACATCGCGCAAACCGGCCTGCGCCCGGGCGAACGTCTGCCACAGGAAGCCGAGCTGATCACCCTTCTGGGCGCATCAAAGGGCACGGTGCGCGAAGCGTTGAAATCCATGGAAACCCAGGGGATTATTGCCACCCGAACCGGACCGGGCGGCGGGGCGTTCATCGATACCGTGTCCGAGGGGCGTGCTGTCGAACTTCTGGCCAACTATTTCTTTTTCAAGGATCTGACGATCCGCGACATTTACGAGCTCCGGATATTGCTGGAACCGGAAATGGCCGCGGCCTGTATCGGCCATCTGGAAGAGGATGATTTCGAGCGCCTTGAAGAGGTCATGACATGGTATGCAAGCCATCCGACCTCGATCGAGGAGGCCCGGCTGCAACGCATCAAGGAACTGGAATTCCATCTGATGCTGGTGGAGCTTTGCCCCAATCCGCTGTTGTCCTTTATCTGCCGCTTCATGATCGATTTGCTGATGAATTTGACGGTGTGCAAAAAGATCTATGACCAGCCCAACACCGAACTGCGCGAAACCGGCCGCAACTATCAGTTCCGCCTGATTGAGGCGCTGCGCAAGGGGGATGGGGAAACCGCGCGTGCGGTGACCTATCAGCATATGTGTGCCGCCCAACGTTTGATGGAAGAACAGGAAGCAGTGGTTGAAAACCGTTTCTTCCGGTCAGGCAATATCGATGTGCCGCGCGATCTGTCGCCAAGTGCCGAACTGCGGGCACTTTCGGGACTTGCGACCAAACACTGATGTCAAAGCAGATAATATTCAAGGACGGGGATCATGTCTGAAACCCATATCGAACGGCAGTATCTCAGCGCTGTTCTGGCAAAGCTTCTGACGATTGACAGCCCGACGGGCATGACCGAGGAAGCGGTTGAGTTTGTCTGTGCGGAATTGCGCGATATGGGGGTTGCGTTTGAACTGACCCGTCGTGGGGCGATCCGTGCGACCGTGCCGGGTAAACAGCAAAAACCGCACCGGGCCGTTGCCGCACATCTTGATACGCTGGGGGCGATGGTCAAACAGATCAAGGATAATGGCCGTCTTGAAGTTTCCATGATCGGGCATTGGTCATCGCGCTTTGCCGAAGGCGCGCGTGTGACGGTCTATACCGATCACGGCAAGACCATCCGCGGTACCATCCTGACCATCAAGGCGTCGGGTCATACCTATAACACCGAAATTGATACCCAGCCCGCAACCTGGGAGCAGCTTGAATTGCGCCTGGATGCGCGGGTGTCAAACGGCGCTGATGTGCGTGCGCTTGGCGTTAATGTCGGGGATATGGTTGCGGTTGATACCAATGCCGAATTTACCGACAGCGGCTTTGTCGTGTCGCGCCACCTTGATGACAAGGCCGGTGTGGCGGCAGTGCTTGCGGCAATCCGTGCGGTGGTCACGGGCAAGGAAAAGCTGCCGGTGACCTGCAAGTTTCTGTTCACCATTGCCGAGGAAGTCGGTCTTGGGGCGCCGCATATTTTGGATGATGACATTGCCGAACTGGTGGCGGTGGATAACGGCACCTTTGCGCCCGGCCAAAATACCAGCGAATATGGCGTGACCATCGCGATGAAGGACATGTCAGGCCCGTTTGACCGCAAACTTAATCGTCATCTACTTGATCTTTGCGAAGCCGGCGAAATTGAACATTCGCGCGATGTTTTCAAATTTTATCGCAGCGATGTCGCCGCCGCCCTTGAGGCCGGATATGACACGCGGGCATCCTTGATCTGTTTCGGGCTGGATGCCTCGCACGGGCATGAACGCGCCCATATCTTCAGCTTTGTTTCCGTCGCGGAATTGCTGGTGGCCTACCTTAAAAGCCCGATGGTCGATCAGGCCTGAGATGCGCTTTCTTCCGGCGTGGGATCAAGCGGGCGCGGACGGCCGTCTTCATCTAGGGCTACGAAGGTAAACACGCCCTCGGTCACTTTATCGGATGTTTCTTCAAACCGGGTCTGGCGCCAGGCTTGCACATTGATGCGAAGCGATGTGCGCCCGACATGAATGATGTCGGTAAAGAACGATACCTCATCCCCCACATGAACCGGACGCAGGAACGACATGCTGTCGACAAAGACGGTCGCCGTTCTGCCCTTAGCACGCCGTGCGGCAGCAGTGCCCGCTGCAAGGTCCATCTGTGACATCAGCCAGCCGCCAAAAATGTCCCCGGTCGGGTTGGTGTCAGACGGCATGGCAACGGCACGAACCGACGGTTGACGGTCGGGCAGGGTGTCGGTTGCATCGTTTTTAAGGGTCATCAAAGGCGTTCCGATATGGGTTTATGCGACAACGTTACTTTAGTTTGTCCAATTAAAGCCAGCATAAAATATTGCCAAATCAGGGACATGCGAGATGTTCGATGCCCTGAAAAACCATCGCTGTTGGCTTATGCCAAACCGCAGTTTTCCAAGGCGAACAGGGGTGTTTTGGTCTTCAACCAAGAATTCGGATTTTTAATCTTGACCAAATGATCAGGATTGGACATGCTGTTTCTGTCAGAGAGAGGCATCTGCACGTGTCATCAACCGGGGATAACCCCGAAACCATAAAAACACGGCAGATTAATAGGGTTAGGACCCATCAATATGATCGGAATGGCAATCGATATGAATACGCGATTCTAGGAAAATTCAGCAGGGCGGGGTGGTGCCCCGGCCAATGGATTTGACGCTGCAGCGCGCATTCATATCGATTGTCCTTCGGATCACTCAGATTGGCACGGACTACTTTGTCGCAAAAACTTGAAAGATGTATATCTTCCTGCGTTTTTGCTCCGCGTATCCGCACAAATCTGAGAGACCATTGCGGTCATATTGATGGGGCCTAGCCCAAGGGAAACAGTTCGGCACAAGCCGGACGGATACGCCAAGAATGTCAGTACGAGAGATCTTGAGTTGGTCGGGCCCGCCCGTCCACGTGACGCCATAGTTGTATCCTGATCGCGCGCAAGCTGCGATCACATCTGGCCCGCGGTCGATTGTATTTTCATTCTTGTTTTGTCTCTCGATGACGTCAGGAGAGGACGCCTTTTTGGCAGGGAGACAAACAAATGACCACCTTGCAGGCCAAGCAAGCTTCAAAATCCGGCGCCGTTCATGGCGGTGCTGGTCACAATGACGCAGATGACGGTTTTTCCGACCTGCACCCGGCCTATTCCACGCTGCAGGCCATGGCGGAAAGCAACCGCTGCCTGTATTGCTATGATGCGCCATGCGTCACCGCATGCCCGACATCAATCGATATTCCAAGCTTCATTCGCAAAATCAGCACCGGCAACCCGGATGGCGCGGCAAAGACCATTTTGTCAGCCAACATCATGGGCGGCACCTGTGCCCGGGCTTGCCCGACCGAAGTGCTGTGTGAAGAGGCCTGCGTTCGTAACGTCGCCGAAGATACCGCCGTCGAGATCGGCAGCCTGCAGCGCTATGCGGTTGACCATCTGATGGAGCGTGATCTGCCCCATCCGTTCAAACGGGCGCCCAAAACCGGCAAGACGATTGCCGTTGTCGGTGCCGGTCCGGCGGGCCTTTCATGTGCGCACCGTGCCGCGATGCTGGGCCATGACGTTGTCGTCTTTGAATCCAAGCCGAAGCCGGGCGGGCTCAATGAATATGGTCTGGCCGCCTATAAGATGACCAACGATTTCGCCCAGCGCGAAGTCGAGTTCCTGATGGGCATTGGCGGGATTGAAATCGAATATAACAAGGCGCTTGGCAAGGACATCAATCTTGCCGACCTTAAAGCCAAATATGATGCCGTCTTTGTCGGTGTCGGTCTTGGGTCGACCAATGATCTGGGCCTTAAGGGCGAAGATTTCCCGGGCGTTGATGATGCCATCACCTTCATCGAAAAACTGCGTCAGACCGAACCGAAATCCGACATGCCGGTTGGCGACAAGGTCATTGTGATCGGTGGTGGTAACACCGCCATTGATGCAGCTGTGCAGGCCAAGCGCCTGGGGGCTGAGGAAGTGACCCTTGTGTATCGCCGGGGTGCGGAAAACATGTCCGCGACCGAGTTCGAACAGGACCTTGCCAAAACCAACGGCGTTGTTGTGCGCTATTGGGCGAAACCGGTTGCGATCAAGGCCAATGGCAAGCTGTTTGGCATGGAGTTCGAAAAGACCGTGCTTGATGCCAATGGCAAGCTTGTCGGTACTGGCGAAACCTTTGACGTGCGTGCAGACCAGATTTTGAAGGCCATCGGACAAAAAATCAAAACCGATGACCTCGCCGGCATGGAGATCACCGGCGGCAAGATCGTGGTCGATGAGTCCTATCAGACAACCGCCCCGGGCGTGTTCGCCGGTGGGGACTGCATCAAGAGTGGCGAAGACCTGACCGTTCAGTCGGTCGAGGATGGCAAACAGGCCGCCATCGCCATTGATGCATTCCTGAAATCCGTCTGAACCGCTAGCCAAAGGGAGAGAGAAAAATGGCTGATCTAAGCTGCAAAATCGCCGGTATTGATTCGCTAAACCCGTTCTGGCTGGCATCCGCGCCGCCGACGGATAAAAAATACAACGTCGTTCGTGCCTTTGAAGCCGGCTGGGGCGGGGTTGTCTGGAAGACGTTGGGTATTGATCCGCCCGTGGTTAACGTGTCGTCGCGCTATGGCGCCCACCATGACCAGAACCGTCGTCTGCTGGGCATCAACAATATCGAGCTGATCTCGGACCGCCCGCTTCAGACCAACCTGCAGGAAATCCGCGAGTGCCGGGTCGAATACCCCGATCACGTTATCATCGGGTCGATGATGGCCCCGATCGAGGAACGCGCCTGGAAGGACCTGGCCCAGCAGATCGCCGAAAGCGGTGTGCATGGTCTGGAGCTTAACCTGGGTTGCCCGCATGGCATGTGTGAACGTGGCATGGGCTCGGCCATTGGTCAGGTGCCCGAAATGGTCGAACAGGTCACCCGTTGGGTGAAGGACGCGGTCGATATTCCGGTCTTTACCAAACTGACCCCGAACATCACCAACATCCTGTGGTCGGCCGAAGCAGCACTTAAGGGCGGGGCGGATGCCGTATCGCTGATTAACACTGTTAACTCGATCATCTCGGTTGATATCGACAACATGGTCCCGGAACCGGTTGTTGACGGCAAAGGTACCCATGGCGGTTATTGCGGATCGGCGGTCAAGCCGATTGCGCTCAACATGGTTGCGGAAATCGCCCGCACGCCGGAAACCCGCGATCTTGAGATTTCCGGTATTGGTGGCATCACCACCTGGAAAGACGCGGTGGAATTCATGTCGCTGGGTTCAAACGCGGTTCAGGTCTGTACCGCTGCCATGATTTATGGCTTCCGCGTGGTTGATGACCTGATTGATGGCATGAGCCAGTGGATGGATGACAAGGGGTACACCAGCGTCGAACAGTTCACCCGTGCAGCCGTTCCGCAGGTCTCCGACTGGAACGAGCTGAATATGAACTTTGACACCAAGGCGGTGATCAACCCGGATAACTGCATCGAGTGCGGTCGTTGCCACATTGCGTGTGAAGATACTTCGCACCAGGCGATCACCATGACCGACAAGCCGGAAGGCGGCCGTTTGTTCGAGGTCGTTGACGAGGAATGTGTGGGTTGTAACCTGTGCTACCACATCTGCCCGGTTCCCGATTGCATCACCATGGAACCGGTCAAAACCGACAAGCCGCCCATGACCTGGCCGGAACATCCGCTTAATCCGATGCGCATGGCCGCAGAATAACCCAAAGCGCCACCAACCAAGAAGGACTGACTAAATGACTGCTCAACCCAGTGTACGTAACCTGTCTATTGATGGTGATCGCCTTTGGGATAGCCTGATGGAAATGGCCAAGATCGGCAAAACCGACAAGGACGGCGTCTGCCGTCTGGCCCTGACCGATCTTGACCGTGAAAGCCGTGATCTGTTCATCGAATGGTGCAAGGCCGAGGGCTGCTCGATCCGTATCGACAAGATGGGCAACATCTTTGCCCGTCGCGAAGGCCGTAATCCGGACCTGCCCCCGGTCGTGATGGGCAGTCACCTCGATAGCCAGCCGACCGGCGGCAAGTATGATGGCGTTTATGGCGTTCTGACCGGGCTTGAGGTCATCCGCACGCTCAATGAAGCCAAATACGAAACCGAAGCGCCACTGGAAGTCGTTTGCTGGACGAACGAGGAAGGCTCGCGCTTTGCCCCGGCAATGGTGGCATCGGGTGTCTTTGCCAAGGTATTTGATCTTGAATACGGTCATTCCCGTGCCGATGTCGATGGCAAAACCATGGGCGAGGAACTCGAACGGATCGGCTATATGGGGCCGGACGAAGCCACCATTGATGCCCACCCGATGGGGGCCTATTTCGAAGCCCATATCGAACAGGGCCCGATCCTTGAAGACGAAGGCAAGGATGTCGGTATTGTCACCGATGCCCAGGGCCAGCGTTGGTATGAAGTCAAGTTCACCGGTGTCGAAGCCCATGCCGGCCCGACCCCGATGAAAACCCGTAAGGATGCACTTTTGGGTGCAGCACGCGTGATCGAGCTTGTCAACAAGATCGGTCTGGATCGATCCCCGCTGGCCTGTGCGACGGTCGGCATGATGCAGATCCATCCGAACTCGCGCAACGTCATCCCGGGTGAAGTCTTCTTTACGGTTGATTTCCGCCATCCCGACGATGCGGTTCTGGCCGATATGGACAAGGCGTTCCGGGAAGGGGTTGAAAAAATCGCTTCTGACATCGGTCTTGAGACCGAGCTTGAGCAGATCTTCTATTATGCACCGGTGCCGTTCGATAAATCCTGCGTCGATGCGGTGCGCAAGGGTGCTGAACTTGGTGGTTTCTCGGCCCGTGAAATCGTGTCGGGGGCGGGGCATGACGCCTGCTATCTCGCCCAGGTTTGCCCGACGGCAATGATCTTCATCCCGTGTGTCGATGGTATTTCCCATAACGAGATCGAGGAAATCCACAAACCATGGTCGGATGCCGGTGGGCAGGTTCTGCTTAATGCGGTTCTGACCAAGGCCGATGAAACCGTGATGACGGAATAGGTATCGCTGTTTCGCGCAGGGCGACCTTCCGAACCGGAAAACTACTTTCGCAAAAAGCAGGGCGTATCATATGCCCTGCTTTTTTTTGTTTATCGGTGGGCAAGGGCGGTCAGCTTTCGCCTTCGGACATGTCGGTCAGATGATTGCGGGTCCAGAATTCGATCGTGCCGTCTTCGCTCAGTTCCTCGATCAGAAGATTGATCTGTTTGACATGCGCCATGCACGGGCTTTTGCGTGAAAACATGAAACGCACTTCGTTGCTGTCGACCGGCGGTTCGACGATCTTGATATCGTCGCCGAGTTTGTCGCGATAGATATTGGTCAGCCCGTCAAACCGGCCCAGCATGACGTAATCCACCCGGCCGTTCATCAACACGTCAAAGATGCGGTTGCCCGTTGGTGAGAAAATCATATCGAGCCGCTGTTCGGCGAACTTGTCGATATAGTCGCCATAGCTGCCACCGTGCGGGCGGGCCCCGCGATAGCCGATCAGATCATGCAGGTCGGTGACCGCAAACCGGTTGTCGCGATGCTGAAACACCATGATGTCGTCATTGGCGAACGGCACACTGTAAAAGTGGATCTGGTCGCGTTCATGGGTGAAATAGGCCCCGGCAATGACGTCAAGTTCGCCGTTGCGCAACATCTGGATGGCGCGTGGCCACGGGATATCAAGATTGAGATCAAGCTTCAGGTCACTGCGCTTGGCGTAATCTTGCAAAATGTCGATGGCAAGACCGGTATGCTGACCATCGTCGTTGATATAGGTGATGGGCTCCCACCCATTGGCACCGCCAACCGAAAGAGTACGGCAGGTGGTTTTGACGGCGGCCGTCTGTGCTGGCTTGGTCGAGGCGTATTGGGCAAGGGCGGGGGATACCAGCTGCGGTATTCCGCTCCAAAGAACCCCGGCAAGCAGACACATGCCGACTGCACAAATTGAGAGCCTGATGCACACCATGATCGTCTGAAACGTCGTTATTATAAGTGATATCTAAAGTTGGGTAGTTCTTTATATTGTTCAACTATACAGAGGTGGTGTGTATTCGGCGAAAAACTGCGAAAAAGAGGCGCAAAAGGGTGGGATCAGCTCCCGGCCTCATGATCGAACACGGTCTGATCCAGATGATACTGGGTGCGTTCCTTGATGGTGCCGTTTTGCGTAAGTTCGGCAATCAGCAGATTGATCCGTTCAACATGTTCAACGCACGGGCTGTTGCGCGAAAACATCAGGCGGACGGGATTGCGATCAACCGGCGGCTCCACCGGGATGATCGTGTTCTGGGCGCCCAGTTTTTGAAGCGTTGCTACCCCATCGTAACGTGCAAGCAACACATAGTCGACATGCCCGGCAAGCAGTAGATCGAAGATGTGGTCATTGATTGGTGAATAAACGATATCAAGCTGCTGTTCGGAATAGGCGTCGATCTTGTTGCCAAGGCTGCCGCCGTGTGGGCGGGCGCCCTGATATCCCTTCAGATCATCGATCCCGGAATAGCCAAACCGCCGCTCAGCATGCTGAAAGACCATGATGTCATCGGTGTAAAACGGATCGCTATATTGAAACACCCGTTTGCGTTCGTCATTGAAATAGGCACCTGCGGTGACATCAATCTTGCCCTGAAGCAACAAATCAAGGGCCCTGGCCCAGGGGAGTTCGATATCAACCTGGACATTGATGTCGTGACGCTTTGCGTATTCGCGGATGATATCAATCCCCAGACCGGTTTGCCGACCATCGGGTGCGATATAGGAAACCGGTTGCCAGCTTGCCGGACCGCCGATGGTGATCCGGTCACAGGTTGTTCTTTGATCACCGGGTTGCTGGGCTTTGAGGGGCGATACAGCGCCTGCTGTTAGCACGGCCATCGCACAGAATGAAAATATTCTAATAAATTTGGCGTTTGGCAGCTTTAGCCGCATTTTTCCCGCCCCGTCCGTTTCCGCGTTATGTCTGATTATGCAGATATGAACGGGGGCTTATCTATTCAACTTGCGTCGATGACAAACAGCGTTCCCGGCCGAAAAAAAAACGGTGGTGTTTGACGATCAGGCGAGGCCAACACCCTTGAGGATGATGCGCACGACATTTTCCTTGGCTTCGGCGAACTGTGCGTCGGTGAGTGGTTTGTCGTTGTTGAAAATTTCGATCTGACGGCCAAAGTCGGCATAGTGCTGGGTGGTGGCGAAGATCATGTACATCAGGGTGTAGGGTTCGACGTCATCCATCTTGCCCTCACGGATCCAGCCCCGGATGGCCACTACGCGGCTATCGAGCCAGTTTTTGACCGTGGTCGAGATATATTCGGATGAGAATTTGGCACCACGAATGATTTCATGGGCCCAAAGGCGCGACCCATAGGGGCGCACGCGCGACAGATCCATCTTGGCTTCGATATATCCGCGCAGGATAAGGGCGGGGTCGGCACTGTTATCGAACGTCATGGCGGCTTCAAGCCAGTGGTCGCAGACATCTTCCATGATGCGACGATAAAGTGCCTCTTTGGTGCTGAAATAATAATGCACATTGGCCTTCGGGACGTTGGCGGTTTCAGCAATCCGCGCTGTGGTTGCGCCCTTGAACCCGAAATCGGCAAAGACCCGTTCGGCAGCCGCCAGAATCTGTTCTTCGTTTTCCTGACGGATGGCTGCCTTGTGTGCGCCGTTTACTGCGGGTTTTGTGCTCATTTTATGGTCCCGTTTCGCGCCGATTTTGGTGGTTCTCAATCGGGCTTTGTGTTTTGTGTCATTTATCTTGACCGTTTGGTCAGGTTAAAATAACCTCTACTTCTAATATCAAAAAGAAACTTTTTTTATGCGCGTCTGGCCGAGGGTCCAAACTTATCCAAATGACCGTTCCGGTCTCCCGGATTTGTGCGGATATGCGAAGCAAAATTGCAGGAAGATGCACATCTTTCAAGATTTTGCGACAACGTAGGCCGTGCAAATCCGGGTGATCCGAAGGACAACTGATATGAGAGAAAGCCTCTGCGTCAAATCCTTTGATTGGGGACTATCCCAATCTGCAGGCTTTTCCTTGCTTTTTCTCTCATATCAATTGCCGGATCGATCATTTGGATGAGTTTGGACCCTAGCCATGGTCAAGAGTCGGTTTTGTCCGAAATATCGAACAGTCCCGATGAAAGATAAACACAAAATAGACGCCGTAAACAAAAATCAGGGTCGCCGAAATGGTGTTTGACGGTCGAATATTCGAAACAGTTCCGCGGTGGTGTTAAAGCGCTAGTGCATGGGCATGTCTCATGCTAACGACTTTGATGTGCCCGTATCACGGGCCTTTCCGGAAGGCGAATGTGCGACATTTTGGTCAGTGGACCAGATACCTTTCGCGAAACGGGAAGAACAAAATCAGATGCCGGTGGACGGTGCCCGCCACCGAACCGGTCGAGAGAAGCACTTAAAAAGGTACGGGAGACCTTTTGATGACAGCCACCACGAAAATCAGCCGTCCGAACGATCTTTCGGCGTTCTGGATGCCGTTTACGGCCAACCGTCAGTTCAAGCAGACCCCGCGTATGCTGGTCTCGGCGGACGGCATGTATTACAAAACCGACGACAACCGCGACATTCTTGACGGCACCGCAGGCCTTTGGTGCTGCAACGCCGGTCACAAGCGTCCGAAAATCGTCGAAGCGGTCAAGGCACAGATGGATGAGCTGGATTACGCACCGGCGTTCCAGATGGGCCATCCCAAGGCGTTCGAACTTGCAAGCCGCCTTGCGCAGCTAATGCCGGGCAATCTCAACCATGTGTTCTATACCAACTCCGGTTCTGAATCGGTTGAGACCGCGCTTAAAATCGCCCTGGCCTATCACCGTGCACGCGGCGATGGTCAGCGCACCCGTCTGATCGGTCGCGAACGCGGCTATCACGGTGTGAACTTTGGCGGCATTTCTGTCGGGGGTATTTCGGGCAACCGCAAGACCTTTGGCCAGATGCTGGGCGGCGTTGACCATATGCGTCACACCTATCTGCCCGAAGAAAACGGTGTCACCCGCGGCATGCCCGAACACGGGGCATATCTGGCCGAGGATCTCGAACGCATCTGCGCGCTGCATGATCCGTCAACGATTGCGGCTGTAATTGTTGAGCCGGTTGCGGGCTCCACGGGTGTTCTGATCCCGCCAAAGGGCTATCTGGAGCGCCTGCGCGAGATTTGCACCAAGCATGGCATTCTTCTGATCTTTGATGAAGTCATCACCGGTTTCGGTCGCCTCGGTGCGCCGTTCGCTGTTGATTACTTTGGTGTTCAGCCGGATCTGGTCACGACGGCCAAGGGCCTTACCAACGGCACCATCCCGATGGGCGCTGTGTTTGCCACCGACGACATCCATGATGCCTTCATGACCGGTGCGGAAAACATGATCGAGCTGTTCCATGGTTACACCTATTCAGGCAACCCGGTTGCCTGTGCGGCCGCCATGGCAACGCTTGAGACCTATGAAGAGGATGGTCTTTATACCAAGGGCAAGGATCTTGGTCAGTATTGGGAAGATGCAGTGCACAGCCTGATCGACCTGCCGCTGGTCAAGGATGTCCGTAACTTGGGCCTGATCGGTGCGATCGAGCTGGAGCCGATTGAAGGCTTCCCGACCAAGCGTGCCTTCAATGCCTTCCTCAAGGCGTTCGAGAAAGGCATCCTGATCCGGACCACGGGTGACATTATTGCGCTGTCGCCGCCGCTGATTCTTGAAAAATCACACATTGATCAGCTGTTCGGCACCTTGCGCGAAGTGCTTAAAGAGATCGATTAAGATCACGACATGCGCCCCTTGTCCGGTCAAACGGGCAGGGGGCAACAGCGTGCAGGGCTGATAAAAATCAAACGGTTCTGCAACGCTCGGAGGAAACATCTGTTTCGCGATTTTTCTGATCGCGTCCCGTCTGGGAATGGACCCGCATAAAACAAAACAGGGTTCTTGGGGCGCGCGAAGACATAAGTCCATCAGACCACAAAAGTGGCAAGGACATAAAAATATCAGATCAAGGAGGTATCTCGGATGTCGATGCTGAGAGGCGGACTGATTCAAATGAGTCTGAAAGGGTCAACCGATCAGACGCCAGAAGAAATCCGCAAGGCCATGATTGACGCACATCTGCCCTATATTGAAGAGGCAGCCAAAAAAGGTGTGCAGGTCCTGTGCTTTCAGGAAGTTTTCACCCAGCCTTATTTCTGTCCGAGCCAGGACAAGAAATGGTATGCGGCCGCGGAAAAAATCCCCGATGGCCCGACCACGCAGCTGATGTGTGAATTGGCAGCAAAATACAAAATGGTGATCGTTGTTCCGATCTATGAGGAAGACATCACCGGTGTTTATTACAATACCGCTGCCGTGATTGATGCCGACGGTACCTATCTTGGGAAATACCGCAAAACCCACATCCCCCATGTCGCCGGTTTCTGGGAGAAATTCTTCTTCAAGCCGGGCGCATCGGATTGGCCGGTCTTTGATACCCAGTATTGCAAGCTTGGCGTTTACATCTGCTATGACCGCCACTTCCCGGAAGGCTGGCGTGCGCTCGCACTTAACGGGGCAGAATATATCGTCAACCCGTCGGCGACCGTTGCCGGGGTGTCGGAATATATCTGGAAACTCGAACAGCCGGCATCGGCTGTTGCTAATGGCTGCTTCATCGGCGCGATCAACCGCGTTGGCACCGAGGCGCCCTGGAACATTGGCGAGTTTTACGGTCAGAGCTATTTCGTCAATCCGCGCGGCGAGATTGAATCCCAGGCGTCACGCGATCAGGACGAATTGCTGGTCCATGACATGGATATGTCGATGGTGCGCGAAATTCGCGACAATTGGCAGTTCTTCCGCGACCGTCGCCCGTCGACCTATACCCGTCTGACCGACGGAAACTGATTTCATGATACCCGCGAGCGGTCTTGTACTGCTGCTCGCCGTTTTGCCTTGATCGACAGCTGGGGTATCATTCCCCATTCCCGGCAATGACCGGGCAAGGGCTTTATGCGTTTGATCAAATGTCGACAGGGTTCAGGGCAACGTCCCTGAGGGAGGCTTCCAATAAGTCGGGCCAGAAATCTCTGGTCCGGAAGAGAGACATACGATCAGGGGAAACCCCATGACGCTAAAACAAGTCGTCAATAATGTTGCTGAGATGCCCGCATCAAAAAAAGCTGTTGTTGATATCAAAAAACTGTCGCTGACCTTTCAGACGGCAGATGGTCCTGTGTACGCCCTTTCCGATGTCGATTTGACCATCGAAGAAGGCGATTTCGTTTCCTTTATCGGTCCGTCAGGTTGCGGCAAAACCACGCTTTTGCGCGTGATTGCCGATCTGGAGCAAGCCACCGGCGGTGACATTTCGATCAATGGTGTTTCGCCGCACGAAGCCCGCGAACAACGTGCTTATGGCTATGTGTTTCAGGCACCGGCCCTGCTTCCGTGGCGCTCGATCGAACGCAACGTGACCTTGCCGCTCGAAATCATGGAAATCTCCAAGGAAGAACGCGTCAAGCGCGCCCAGGAGGCCCTGAAACTGGTCGAGCTCAATGGCTTTGAAAAGAAATTCCCATGGCAGCTGTCTGGTGGCATGCAGCAACGCGCATCGATTGCGCGTGCCCTGTCCTTTGACGCCGATCTTCTATTGATGGATGAGCCGTTCGGCGCCCTTGATGAAATCGTGCGTGATCACTTGAATGAACAGCTTCTGAAGCTGTGGGCGCGGACCAACAAGACGGTGGCGTTTGTCACCCACTCCATCCCCGAGGCGGTCTATCTGTCGACCAAGATTGTCGTCATGTCACCGCGTCCGGGACGGATCATTGATGTGATCGAAACCGATTTCCCGAAAGACCGCACACTCGATATCCGCGAAACGCCGGAATTCCTCGAGATTGCGCATCGGGTACGTGAAGGGCTGCGTGCGGGGCACAGCAATGACGAGTAATGCTGCTTCCATGACCGGCACGCTTGCCGGACCATCGATCTGGACGCGCATGATGTCGGGCCAAACCGGACCGGTCTGCGTTGTTCTGATCGCGCTTCTTGTTTTGTGGTATGTCGGGGCCGTTTTCATGAACGCACCGACCCAGATTGACCGTTATGACCGTGCTGATCAGGCCTGGACCACCGGCCAGTTGATCGAAGATACACTGGCACAGGATCGTCCGATCCTGCCGGCCCCGCATCAGGTCGCGGTCGAGATGTATAAAACCATCTTTGCCATCAAGATCACGTCGAAACGCTCGCTGGTTTATCACAGCTGGGTGACGCTTTCCTCGACCCTTCTGGGCTTTGGGATTGGTACCTTGCTGGGCGTGTTGCTGGCGGTGGGGATTGTTCATGTCATGACGCTTGAAAAAAGCCTGATGCCATGGGTGATTTCATCGCAAACCATTCCGATCCTTGCGATTGCGCCGATGATCATCGTTGTTCTGGGTGCCATCGGGATCAAGGGACTGGTGCCAAAGGCGGTTATTTCGACTTATCTGTGCTTCTTCCCGGTCACGATCAGCATGGTCAAAGGCCTGCGGTCGCCGCAAGTCATCCAGCTTGACCTGATGCGGACCTATAATGCCTCGAAATGGCAGACCTTCTGGCAGCTTCGGTTGCCGTCCGCCATGCCGTACCTGTTTGCCAGCCTGAAAGTCGCGATTGCGATCAGTCTGGTCGGTGCCATCGTTGGTGAATTGCCGACCGGGGCGCAGGCCGGTCTTGGTGCGCGTTTGCTTGCCGGCTCCTACTATGGACAGACCATTCAAATCTGGTCGGCCCTTCTGACAGCGGCTTTTGTGGCGGCCATCCTTGTGGTGATCGTTGGCTGGTGTGAACGCAAGGTCCTTGCGCGCATGGGGGTAAAGCAATGACCAAGATGAAACTTGATAAATTCTGTCTTGTTGCGGCGATCGCGGCTTTGCTGGCCCTGATCTTTCCGCTTTCGGGCATTGATGGTGATACCGGCAAACAGGTTGCCTTTGTTGGCGATATTCCGGGTCTTGCCATTGCCATGGCGCTTTGCGTGATTGCCGGTGCGGCCTTTACCTGGCTTGGTGTGCGTTCGGTCAAAGCTGGCGTCGTCATTCTGGCGGTTGCCGTGTTTGGCTGCTGGCAGGCGGTGAGTGTTCTCTATGATCACGGTGTCGCCGGGTATGCCGGGCTTGGTTTCTGGTTGTTCATCCTGTCGCTTTGGGCGTTTGTCTGGCGCGGGATTGATGTGATTGCCAATTTCCACAGCCTAGATCGCAGCAAGCAGCATCTTGCCAACGTGATTGTGCCAGTGGCCTTTGGCGTATGGCTTCTGTTTGTCTGGGAAGTCGTCGTTTCGGGCTTTGGCGTGCCGCAGGTTCTTCTGCCGCCGCCCAGCATGATCGGCGAACGCTTTGTGAATTCCACCGACATTCTGGCATCCGACTTCCACCAGACCTTCGTGAAGGCGGTGCTGAGTGGCTATGTCATGGGTTGTGGATCGGCCTTTATCGTTGCGATTGCGGTGGACCGTGTGCCGTTCCTAAAACGCGGTCTTTTGCCGCTGGGCAACATGGTTTCGGCCCTGCCGATCATTGGTGTCGCACCGATCATGGTGATGTGGTTTGGTTTTGACTGGCAGTCAAAGGCAGCCGTGATCGTGATCATGACCTTCTTCCCGATGCTGGTGAATACCGTCACCGGGCTGAATGCGGCCGGAAACCTTGAAAAGGATCTGATGGCGACATACGCGTCGGGCTATTGGTCAACGCTGTTTCGTCTGCGTTTGCCGGCAGCCATGCCGTTTGTTTTCAACGCACTTAAAATCAATTCCACGCTTGCGCTGATTGGCGCAATCGTCGCCGAATTTTTCGGCACCCCGATTGTTGGTATGGGCTTCCGCATCTCGACCGAGGTGGGGCGGATGAATATCGACATGGTCTGGGCGGAAATCGCATTGGCGGCCCTTGCGGGGACCGCCTTCTACGGAGCCGTGGCTTATATTGAGAGAAAAGCAACGTCATGGCATCCGTCATTCCGGGTACGTCGCCATTAAAGGCATAAAACAAGACGACCCGCCGGGAGGACTTGACTACAACCTGAGGAGACATCGACGAATGAATAAGTTTATTTCGACTGCTATGGGGTTGAGTTTCGGGTTGGCATCGTTTTCCGCGATGGCAGCAGACGAGGTAACCCTGCAGCTTAAGTGGGTCACGCAGGCCCAGTTTGCAGGCTACTATGTCGCACTCGACAAAGGTTTCTACGAAGAAGCCGATCTTGATGTGACGATTAATCCGGGTGGTCCGGACGTTGCCCCGCCGCAGGTGATTGCTGGTGGTGGTGCCGATGTGATCATTGACTGGATGCCGTCCGCATTGGCATCGCGCGAAAAGGGTGTGCCGCTGGTCAACATCGCACAGCCGTTCGCCAAATCGGGCATGATGCTGACCTGCCTGAAGGAAACCGGCATTGAAAGCCCGGACGACTTCCCGGGTCGTACCCTTGGTGTCTGGTTCTTCGGTAACGAATATCCGTTCCTGAGCTGGATGTCGAAACTCGGCATTCCGACCGAAGGCGGCGATGATGGCGTGACCGTCCTTAAGCAGGGCTTCAACGTTGATCCGCTGATCCAGAAGCAGGCCGATTGTGTGTCGACCATGACCTATAACGAATACTGGCAGGTAATTGATGCCGGTATCCCGGCCGAAGACCTCAAAGTCTTCAAATACGAAGACCAGGGCGTCGCAACCCTTGAAGACGGTCTTTATGTTCTTGAAGACAACCTGTCGGATCCGGCATTCGTCGACAAGATGGCACGCTTTGTCGATGCCAGCATGAAGGGCTGGAACTGGGCGAAAGAAAACCCGGAAGACGCTGCGATGATCGTTCTTGATAACGACATGACCGGTGCCCAGACCGAAAAACACCAGGTCCGCATGATGACCGAAATCGCCAAACTGCTGGGTGATTCCGCGGTTCTCGACGAAGCAGCTTATCAGCGTACCGTTGACAGCCTGCTTTCGGGTGGTTCCGATCCGGTGATCACCAAGGAGCCGGAAGGTGCCTGGACCCATGCTGTGACCGACAAGATGTAATCCTCTCATCTTGTGATCTTTGCCCGTCCGGCGGGGTTTTGGCCTCGCCGGACGGGATTGCCTCCCGAACGACGAACGAAGAACGACGACGATTGAATACCCTCGGGGTGTTTGCAGACAACGGGTGAAATGCCGGGATGGCCCGCAACTTTTCAGCCCTCAGACAGACAAGGAGCCACCCATGTCCATGGTTATTCGTGGCGGAACCATTGTTACCGCAGACCTGACATACAAATCCGATATCCTGATCGAAGACGGCAAGATTGCCGCGATCGGCGACAACCTGACCGGGGACAAGGTGATCGAGGCCGACGGCTGCTATGTGATGCCCGGCGGTATTGATCCGCACACCCACATGGAAATGCCCTTTATGGGCACCTATTCCGAAGACGATTTCGAAAGCGGCACCAAGGCCGCAGTTGCCGGCGGCACGACCATGGTTGTCGATTTCTGCCTTCCGGCACCGAACCAGTCGCTGCTGGAAGCGCTTCAAGCCTGGGATAACAAGTCCTCCAAGGCGGTGTGTGACTATTCCTTCCACATGGCGATCACCTGGTGGAGCGAGCAGGTCTTTGATGAAATGAAGACCATCGTGCAGGAAAAGGGCATCAACACCTTCAAGCACTTCATGGCCTATAAGGGGGCGCTGATGGTTGATGATGACGAAATGTTCGCATCCTTCTCGCGCTGCTCGGAACTGGGCGCAATGCCGCTGGTTCATGCCGAAAACGGCGATGTGGTCGCAACCCTTCAGGCGAAATTGCTGGCCGAAGGCAATAACGGCCCGGAAGCACATGCCTATTCCCGTCCGGTGGATGTTGAAGGCGAGGCATGTAACCGTGCGATCATGATTGCCGATATGGCCAATGTGCCGCTTTATATCGTGCATGTATCGTGCGAACCGGCCCACGAAGCCATCCGCCGTGCGCGCCAGAACGGCAAGCGCGTCTTTGGCGAACCGCTGATCCAGCACCTTATTCTGGATGACAGCGAATATAAAAACACCGACTGGGATCACGCCGCACGTCGCGTCATGTCACCGCCGTTCCGTAGCAAGGAACATCAGGATGGTCTGTGGAATGGTCTGGCTTCGGGCAGCCTGCAGGTTGTTGCAACCGACCACTGCGCATTTACGACCGAACAGAAACGCATGGGCGTTGGCGACTTCACCAAGATCCCGAACGGTACGGGCGGCCTTGAAGACCGCATGCCGCTTCTCTGGACCTATGGCGTTGGCACCGGCCGTCTGACCCCGAACGAGTTCGTGGCAGCCACTTCGACCAACATCGCCAAGATCCTCAACATCTATCCGCGCAAGGGTGCGGTTCTGGTGGGGGCGGATGCCGACCTTGTGGTCTGGGATCCGAAGGCCTCGAAAACCATCACCGCGGATCATCAGCAGTCCTCGATTGACTACAACGTGTTCGAAGGCATCGATGTTACCGGCCTTCCGCGTTACACCATCAGCCGCGGCCGCATTGCCGCTGAAGAAGGTGTGGTTGTTGCCAAATGCGGCGACGGCGAATTCATCGCCCGCGAACCGTATCCGGCCGTCAACAAGGCGCTTTCCAAATGGAAAGAAATCACATCCCCGCGTAAGGTTGAGCGCAGCGGTATTCCGGCTGGCGTCTAAGCCCGAACGGCATAAAGACCAAAAGAAACGGGGCAGCTACTGGCTGCCCCGTTTTGCATTCGTGTCTTTGTTATCTGCGCCTTACGACGGGCTATACAATTTCAGCATCACGATCCCCGACAGGATCAGCGCAATCGCAACCAACCGTCCCGGATTGGCGGGTTCGCCGACCATGATGATGCCAAAGATGACCGCACCCGCCGCACCGATGCCGGTCCAGATGGCATAAGCCGTTCCGATCGGGATTGAGCGCATGGCGATGGAAAGCAGCCAGAAGCTTGCAGCGATTGCGGCAATGGTAAGCGCACTTGGGATCGGCTTGGTGAAGCCTTCGGTGTATTTCAGGCCAATCGCCCAGCAAATTTCGAGAAATCCGGCAATAACCAACGCTGTCCAGGCCATGGGGGCCTCCTGTCTTGCGGGGCCGTCCCCATTGATCGGATCAGGAATACCGGTCGTCCGGTATCAAGGTGGAAAGTCGAAATATTCTAATCAGTCTAATTCAACGCGCTAACTGCGACAATGTAAAAATGACGCAGTGCAGCATGAATGTCCCGGCTTGAATATGCCGTGATGGCAAGACGACAGATGCATACTGCCAAGCTCTCGACTATGATGAGGTCATCAAATTACGTGCCTCAATTCAAAGGTTTGCCGATACCGTGACGAAACCTGATCAACCGCAATCCCAACTCATCCCGACCCTTGGCCTTGTTCTGGCCGGGGGTGAAGCGCGCCGCATGGGCGGGGATAAGGCGTTTCGCGAGGTGGGCGGCAAAAGCCTGATCGGGCGGGTGATTGATGTTGCCCAAGTGCAATGCGATCAGGTGATGATTTCTTCCAATGCCAGGGCCGACGGGTTCGCAAATTACGGCTTGCCGGTCGTGGCGGATCATCCGACACCGGGGCAGGGACCATTGGGTGGCATTCTGGGTGGTCTGTTGGCTTTGCCCGATGGTATCGACTGGCTGGTGACGTTTCCGGTCGATTGCCCGGTTGTGCCGATGGATATGGTGGGGCGCTTGCAGGCCGCTGCCGAAGGTGCTGGCGCGAAAGCAGCCTTTGCCAGCCATGCCGACCGTGACCATTACCTTTCAAGCATCTGGCATCGTGATGCCGCCAAAGTCATTGCGGATTTGCTGGCATCCGATGATCGCCGAGTGCGCGGACCGTTACAGGCGCTCAATGCACCGCGGGTGGTGTTTGAGGATGAGGTTGCCGGGCTGGAGCCCTTTACCAACGTCAATACGCCGGATGATCTGAAGCTGATTAGCCGTGCCCTTGCCAGCGCTGTATAAAAGCAGGGTTAGTCAACCGCACAGGCCCGCCACGGTTGCCACGGCTCGTAATTTTTAAAGAAACCGGCCAGGAAGTGATCGACCCGTTCGCGGTTGATCGCGCGGTCTTTGGGTGAGAGGTCCTTGTCGAACTGGCCGCAATTTTCCTCGACCGCGTCGCCGATGGTTTTCCAGTCGACATCTTCGTTATGGCCGGGCATGCCGGTCGCAATCGCGCACCAGCCAACCGCCTCGGCCTTGTCATCAACCGTGCGGGCTTCTTTGGCAAGATAGGCGGCTGCACGCATTTCACCATGTTGGGCGGCGCGCCGCAGATAGGTCAGGCGATCGATATCGCTTTTGGCAAAGCGGTTGGCAAGCAGGGTGGCCGCACGCGGATCGCCAAGCTCCCACGCCTGTTTCAAATGCGCTTCGGCCTTTGCGCCGTTGCCCTGATCAAGGGCATCAAGGGCCAGCCACAGCATCGCCTGGGTGTTGTTGTGTTGGGCCGCCGCGGTATAGAGACCGCGTATTTCGGCCTTGTCACCGCCCATGGCTTCAAGACGCCTAGCCATGACGACGCTGGCATCGGGGTTGTTGCCCTCTGACGCCTGTTCCATCAGCGCCCAGCCGGCATCTTCATTGGCCGCGACGCCAACTCCATTGATGGTCTGACAGGACAGAAGATACTGCGCGGTGGCATCGCCATTGTCTGCCAGCGAAGAAAAAATACCTGCCGACTTTTCAAATTCCCCGTGGCGATAGGCATTGATGCCGTCATCGAGTGCCGAGGACGCCACGGCGCCGGTGGAAAGAAAACCGCTCATGGCCAGTGCCGTGAGGGCAGCACGGCCAAGAGCGGGAACAGTCCGGCGGGGGGAGGAAAACAGACGCATGGAAACGTTACCTTTGCCCGCAAAATACCGGGCGGTCGGATATGAAAAAATCAAAAGGGATCAACAAAGCCCGGGACGGTCGGGGGCGAAAAAATCACCCCCGACACCCCCAGTAGTGTAGCCCGAGTTACTGGGCTGCACGCCATTCCGCGATCAGATCGTCATATTTGACGGTCTCACCCTGCGGTTTTTCGTTGTCGAGCGGCGGTTTCGGTGCGCCCGGCTGGTCGTACCAGTACTGCGCATCACGCTCTTCGTTCAGCTTCGGTGCACATTCGCCACCGATGCCGGCACGTTCAAGACGCTGCAGGACGCGGTCCATGGAGTTCGCAAGGTTGTCCATGGCTTCCTGCGGGGTCCGTTCGCCGGTAACAGCTTCGGCGACGTTCTGCCACCAGAGCTGTGCCAGTTTCGGATAATCCGGAACGTTGGTGCCGGTCGGCGACCACTGGACACGGGCCGGCGAACGATAGAATTCAACCAGACCACCCCAGTTCGGAGCGATGTCGGTAAGTTCCTGGGTATCCAGGTCAGACTGACGGATCGGTGTCAGACCGGTGAGGGTCTTTTTCAGCGATACGGTTTTCGAGGTGGTGAACTGTGCATAGAGCCATGCAGCTTTGCGGCGCTCAACCGGGGTGGACTTCATCAGAGTCCAGGAACCCACATCCTGATAACCAAGCTTCATGCCTTCTTCCCAGTATGGGCCGTGCGGCGACGGGGCCATACGCCATTTCGGCGTGCCATCGTCATTCACAACCGGGGTGCCTTTTTTCGCCATGTCGGCGGTAAAGGCGGTGTACCAGAAGATCTGCTGTGCGATCTGGCCCTGTGCCGGAACCGGACCCGCTTCACCAAAGGTCATGCCAGCTGCTTCTGCCGGGGCATAGGCCTTGAGCCAGTCGATGTATTTGGTCAGAGCATAAACCGCTGCCGGGCCGTTTGCGGCACCACCACGGGTGACACTCGAACCAGCAGGCGAGCAACCTTCAACACGGATACCCCATTCGTCGACCGGAAGACCGTTCGGAAGGCCCTTGTCGCCGGCACCAGCCATGGAAAGCCACGCATCGGTGAAGCGCCAACCGAGCGACGGGTCTTTCTTGCCGTAATCCATGTGGCCATAGACTTTCTGGCCATCGATTTCACCAACGTCATTGGTGAAGAATTCGGCGATATCTTCGTAAGCCGACCAGTTGACCGGAACACCCAGGTCATAGCCGTACTTGTCTTTGAACTGCTTCTGCAGGTCTTCACGCTGGAACCAGTCATAGCGGAACCAGTACAGGTTCGCGAACTGCTGGTCAGGAAGCTGATAAAGCTTGCCATCCGGACCGGTGGTGAAGGACAGACCGATGAAGTCATCAAGGTCCAGGGTCGGGGACGTTACGTCCGAACCTTCGCCAGCCATCCAGTCGGTCAGCGGCACAACGGCGTCATAGCGCGCATGCGTACCGATCAGGTCGGAGTCATTGATGAAGGCATCATAGATGTTGCGGTTCGACTGCATCTGGGTCTGCAGTTTTTCGATCACATCGCCTTCGCCGATCAGGTCATGGGTCAGGTTGATCCCGGTGATTTCCGAGAAGGCCTTTGCCAGAACCTTGGATTCATATTCGTGCGTGGTGATGGTTTCGGACACCACGTTGATGTCCATGCCGCGGAACGGTTCTGCTGCTTTGATGAACCATTCCAGTTCGGCCATCTGGGCGTCTTTGCTCAGGCTCGACGGCTGAAACTCGCTGTCGACCCATTTCTTCGCTGCGTCGGTATATTGATCTGCCATGGCCGGATTTGCCAGCACAGCAAGACCAAGGGCGACAGCAACTGCGCTGCCTTTAACAACGCTCGAAGCACCTTTGGCTTTAACGATCATGTCGTTTTCTCCCTGGTCGTCTTCCTTATTGCTCATCCGGTAAACCCGGTCATCAACACTGGGGGAAGACGGACAGCCCAGCGCAATGAATAGATCAGGAACGGCAGCGCTGTAGGACGCACTGCCGTTCCGGTGACTTAGCCCCAGCGCATCACAATGACGAGCCAGACAAGCGCGATGATGGAGCCGATCCAAAGGGCGGCATCGGTAAATGCCAGCCAGCCCAGATGGATGTAGGCGGCGCCCACCAAACTGATAAACAGACGATCACCGCGTGTGGTGGTCAGTGGCAAAAAGCCACGCCGTGGAACGGTCGGTGAAACCGCCTGCCAAATTCCCATCCCGATCAGCATCAAGAAGATGCACCCAAAGAATGCGGCGGTAATCGGGGTCCAGGCCATCCATGCCATTTTGATATTCCTCCTGTTTTCCGATTACACGCGACCCATCGCGAAACCTTTGGCGATGTAGTTGCGAACGAACCAGATCACCAAGGCGCCCGGGACGATTGTGAGAACACCCGCTGCTGCCAGCACACCCCAATCAAGCCCCGATGCCGAAACGGTACGGGTCATGGTGGCTGCAATCGGCTTTGCATCGACCGAGGTCAGCGTACGGGCCAGCAGAAGCTCCACCCAGCTGAACATGAAGCAGAAGAACGCCGTCACACCGATGCCCGAACGGATCAGCGGAATGAAGATCGTGGCAAAGAAGCGCGGGAACGAATAACCGTCCACATAGGCGGTTTCATCGATTTCCTTGGGGATACCCGACATGAAACCTTCGAGGATCCAGACCGCCAGCGGCACGTTAAACAGGCAGTGCGCAAGTGCCACAGCAATATGGGTGTCAAACAGGCCGACACTTGAATAGAGCTGGAAGAACGGCAACAGGAACACGGCCGGCGGTGCCATGCGGTTGGTCAATAGCCAGAAGAACAGATGCTTGTCGCCGGTAAAGTTGAACCGCGAGAAGGCATAAGCAGCGGGCAGGGCAACCACCAGCGAAATCACCACGTTGATGCCAACATAGATCATCGAGTTGATATACCCCGTATACCATGCCGGATCGGTCAGGATGGTGGCATAGTTGGCCAGTGTCGGATTGTCCGGGAACAGGGTCATTGCGCCCAGGATTTCCGTATTGGTCTTGATCGACATGTTGAACAGCCAATAGATCGGAACCAACAGGAACAGGATATAAAGAAGAAGTCCGATATGTCGTTTCTGGAACTGCATTTTATTGTTCCCCCTGCTTTCCGGCGTTCATCACGACGGTATAGAAAACCCAGCAAACCAGCAGAATGATCAGGAAGTAGACCAGCGAGAAGGCCGCAGCAGGACCAAGGTCAAACTGACCGACTGCCATCCGGGTCAGGAACTGGCTGAGGAAGGTGGTTGCGTTACCCGGACCGCCACCCGTCAGGACGAACGGCTCGGTATAAATCATGAAGCTGTCCATGAAGCGCAGCAGAACACCGATCACGAGAACCGACTGCATCTTCGGCAGCTGAATAAAGCGGAACACGGCCCAGCGCGATGCGCCGTCAATCTTGGCCGCCTGATAATAGGCATCCGGGATGGAGCGCAGACCGGCATAGCACAGCAGCACAATCAGGCTGGTCCAGTGCCAGACATCCATGACAAGTACGGTCAGCCACGCATCCATCGGGTTCTGGGCATAGTTGTAATCAATGCCCATCAGGTTGATCAGATAGCCACCCAGACCAATGTCTGCACGGCCAAAGATCTGCCAGATGGTGCCGACCACGTTCCATGGAATAAGCAATGGCAGGGCAAGCAGAACCATCGATGCCGACACCCCCCAGCCCTTGCGCGGCAAGGTCAGTGCAACGGCAATACCCAGCGGGATTTCGATGAACAGCACCGAAAGCGTATAGATGATCTGACGCACCAGCGCGTCATGCAGGCGGCTGTCGCCAAGAACCTGTTCAAACCATTCGGTGCCGACAAAGAAACGCGTCTGCGGATCGAAAATGTCCTGAACCGAATAGTTCACAACCGTCATCAGCGGAATGATCGCACTGATCGCGACGATAAAGAACACTGGCAGGACGAGGAACCAGGCCTTGTTGTTGGTAATCTTGTTCATTTCCTCATCCCCCCTTACGCGACCAACTGACTGTCGGCGTAAAGCTTGGTCCATTCCGGTGCGAAACGCAGAATGCCGGACTGACCGACAACCTGTTCGTCTTCGCCAAGCTTGACCTTGATTTCAGATGCGCCAAACCGGGTGGTCGCGATCTTGAACTGGCCAAGGTCCTCGACCTTGGTGATGTTGACTTCGATCCCGTCTGTACCCTTGTCGGCATTGCCGGTTTCAAGGGTCAGGAACTCGGGGCGAATACCCAGTTCGATCTTGCCGCTTTGTTTTGAAATGGCGTCAAGGTGACGATCCGAAAGACCGATACGCTGCCCGTCAACCCAGGCCGCACCATCATCGATCTTGCAATCCATGATGTTCATGCCCGGGCTTCCGATGAAGTACCCAACAAAGGTATGGGCCGGATTTTCAAACAGTTCCTGCGGGGTGCCCAACTGCACGACCTTGCCGCCATACATGACAACGACCTTGTCGGCAAAAGTCAGGGCTTCGACCTGATCATGGGTGACATACACCATGGTCGGGCGCAGCTTGTTGTGAATTTCCTTGAGCTTGCGGCGCAGAACCCACTTCAGATGCGGGTCAATCACGGTCAGCGGTTCGTCAAACAGAATGGCCGAGACATCGTCACGCACCAGACCACGACCCAGCGAGATCGTCTGTTTTTCATCCGCACCAAGGCCGCGCGCCTTTTGCTTGAGCTTGCCGGTAAGGTCAAGCATGCCTGCGATTTCCCGCACACGGGCATCAACGCGCTTTTCATCCACACCACGGTTGCGCAGCGGGAAGGCCAGGTTGTCATAGACCGTCATGGTGTCATAGATCACCGGGAACTGGAAAACCTGCGCGATGTTGCGTTCTTCCGGGGCCAGTTGGGTGACGTCCTTGCCATCAAACAGGACCTGCCCGTGGGATGGGGTCAAAAGACCGGAAATAATGTTAAGAAGCGTGGTCTTGCCACAGCCCGACGGGCCCAAAAGGGCATAGGCCCCGCCATCTTCCCAGACATGTTCCATCCGACGCAGCGCATAATCCTCGTCCGTTTTCGGATCGGGGAAGTAGGAATGCGCAAGGCTTTTAAGATCAATACGTGCCATTTTACTTACTCTTCCTCACGCCGCTTTGCCGTTGGTAACTTCAACCGGCGGGGCGGCCACGAGCGCACCGTTCGCATCAAAGGCAAACAGGCGTGTCGGATCGACATAGAACTGGGTGGCTTCGCCAAGGCGCGGGTTGTGAACACCTTCTTCCTGGATTACCCAGGACACATCATTGAAATGCACATGGACAAAGGTCTCCGAACCGGTGATTTCAGCCAGCTCGACCTGTCCCTGCATCGCGACCGTGTCGTCCCCAGTCGGATCAACCGACAGATGGTTGGCGCGGATGCCAAGGGTGTAATCACCATTGCCAAGGTTCGCCAGATGCCCCGCAAGCGGGACCTGATGACCGCTTTTCATGAATATCGCGCCATCGCGAACTTCGGCCTTCACCAGGTTGATCGGCGGATCTGAAAAGATCAGGCCGGTCTCGACCGAGGCCGGGTTGTGATAAACCTGTGTCGTCGGACCAAACTGGGTCATCCGGCCTTCATGCATGACCGCGCACTTGCCGCCCAGAAGCAGCGCTTCCATCGGCTCGGTCGTGGCGTAAACAACGATGGTGTCGCGTTCGGCCAGAAGGTTGGGGATCTCTTCGCGGAGTTCTTCACGCAGCTTGTAGTCAAGGTTGACCAGCGGCTCATCAAGCAGCAGCAATTTGCAATCCTTGACCATGGCGCGGGCCATGGCGGTGCGCTGCTGCTGACCGCCCGAAAGTTCCTGTGGCAGGCGATCAAGCAGATGTTCGATATGCATGAGTTCGGCCGTCGAACGCACACGCTTGTCGATCTCTGCCTTATCGACACCCTGCAGCTTCAGCGGTGATGCGATATTGTCGTAAACGTTCATCGACGGATAGTTGATGAACTGCTGATAGACCATGGCGACATTGCGTTTCTGTACGGCCATGCCGGTCACATCGGCATTATCGACCAGAATGCGGCCTTTGGTCGGGGGCTCAAGCCCCGCCATGATCCGCATCAGGGTGGTTTTCCCGGCAAGTGTACGCCCAAGCAGGACGTTGAACGATCCCGGTTCGAGCGTCATCGACACATCGTCGATATGGGTCTCCCCACCCACGGTCTTGGTTATGTTTTCAAGCGTAAGGGTCATTTTCCAGTATTTCCTTCGCCCGCTTTCACGGTGTTTTTCGATGTCGGTTCGGTTTTGAACCATTGGACAATGGCATTACGCGTCTCATCCGAAAGGTGCAGCCCCAATTTGGAGCGGCGCCACAAAATATCATCGGCCGTTCTGGCCCATTCCTGATCCACCAGATAGCGCAATTCGCACTCATATACGTCGTCACCCAAGTGCTTTCCAAGCCCTTTCAGATCGCTGGCGTCGCCTATGATCGTGTTGGTGAGTGTGCCGTAGTTTTGCACGTAGCGGTAGATTTGTGCGTCCGGAATCCAGGGAAACTTCTTGTGCATCGCGGTAAGATACCGCTCGAAATCCGCATCGGGGATATCGCCGCCCGGAAGCGGTTTTGTCGCCGTCCAGCGTGTGTCATCGCGGCCAAGCAGCGGGCAAAGCTTGCTCATCGCGGATTCAGCGAGCTTGCGATAGGTGGTGATCTTGCCGCCATAGATGTTTAGAAGCGGCGCACCATCATCGGTCTGATTGCCCCGGTCAATTTCCAGAACATAATCACGGGTTACCTGCGATGCGTCCTCGCTGCCGTCGCCATAAAGCGGGCGAACGCCAGAATAGGCCCAGACAACATCATCGGTGGTGATTTTCTTTTCGAAATAGGTATTGGCCAGTTCGCAGAGATATTTGGTTTCATCTGCGCTGATCGCGACCTTGGCCGGATCGCCCTTGTAATCACGATCCGTCGTGCCGATCAGGGTAAAGTCCTGCTCATAGGGGATGGCAAACACAATGCGCCCGTCCGGGTTCTGGAAGATGTAGCAATATTCATGGTCAAACAGTTTGGGCACCACAATGTGGCTGCCCTGAACCATGCGAATGCCCTGTTTCTTCTTGGCCTCAACCCGGCTTTCAAGCAGTTCGGCACACCAGGGACCGGCGGCATTGACCAGTGATTTGGCCTTGATGTTTTTTTCCGACCCGGTATCGATATCGCGCAGGGTAACAGTCCAAAGATCGCCTTCGCGTTTGGCCGACACACATTCGGTGCGCGTTTCGATATCCGCACCGCGTGCGCGCGCATCCATGGCATTCAAAACCACAAGACGTGCGTCCTGAACCCAGCAATCGGAATAGACAAACGCCTTTTTCATGCCGTTCACCAGCGGGGCACCAGCCGGGTGGGTGGCAAGCTTGATGCCCTCTGACCCGGGCAGCTTTTCGCGCCCACCAAGGTGATCATACAGGAACAGGCCCAAACGGATCATCCATGCCGGGCGCAGGCCCTTAACGTGGGGCAGGACAAAACGAAGTGGCCAGATGATGTGCGGGGCGGCGCGCAGCAGAACCTCGCGCTCAATCAGCGCCTCACGCACAAGGCGGAATTCATAATGCTCAAGATAGCGCAGGCCACCATGGATCAGCTTCGTGCTGGCCGACGAGGTCGCGCTGGCAAGGTCATCTTTTTCACAAAGATAAACGCTCAGTCCACGTCCCGACGCATCACGCGCGATGCCCGTGCCGTTGATCCCACCGCCAATGATGGCGATGTCAAATGTTTCTGGAGTGAGCAACCGATTCCTCCCCAATTGCTCTTATTTGTGACAGCTGTTCTCAACTGCCGTTCTGTTGTTTCACAAAAGTTACGGATGGCCCAAAATAATTGCAAGCGAAAATTATGATGATTTGAAATTTTCGATAATGAACGTCACCTGCGGGTTTGCAACAGATTGTAATTATTGAAATATTGTTAAGTGCCATGTGCAGGGGCGGGGTTTCTGATGCTTTATCTCGTTTGCAATCAGGGCGGTAAATCCATGTGAATCGGTTAAAACTGAAAAAAAAGAGCCGGAAGTATCCCGGAATCTGCGGTGTTGAAGGTCGTTATAAGTTTTGCGATTGCTAATGATTATCATTGTTGTTAGTTTGCGCCACCCGGCTGTTTGTGACTCTGGATCAAACAGGCGCGGTCAGGGGTGACCAATGGGTGGTGGTATTATCTGAATATGAAGCGCTGGCAGAACACGCTCTCAAAGCTGTTTGAGGATCACCGTCGACAATTGGTGTCGATGGCGAACCGGCGCGTCGGAGATCGTGAGACCGCGCTTGAGATCGTGCAGGATGTTTATGCGCGGCTTCTGCGATCGGGTGATCACGGAACAGAGGAAGAAAACGTCAAGGTTCTTTACGCGTCTGTACGCAATGCCGTGATTGACCATCACCGCAGCAATGCCGGGCGGACAAATGTCATGAGCCGCATTTTGCCAACACAGCTTTGGCAAAAGGAAACGTCTTCGCCACAGGAACATGCCCAGTCACGCCAGGCGCTTTCAGCACTTGATCAGGCTTTGCTGGAACTTTCCCCCAAGGCACGCGAGATGTTTGTCTTGCATCGGGTAGAGGGCGTGTCGAACGCGAAACTGGCAAAGAAGTATGGCATTTCGGTCAGTGCGGTGGAAAAGCAGCTCGCACGCACGATGCGTCATTGCCAGCAACGGTTGGAGGCCTATCGCGATGCTGACTGAAATGTTTGGCGATAACGGCTTGAGGATGTTTCCCTGTTATCCGTTTATTAGGTATAGACATCACAGAACAGCCCCATGGCTGTTTTCGCGGCCGGTAACGTGTGGACAGACATAAGATCAATGCAAGGCGACACCCAACCAACCGATGCGCAAAAGGATGAAGCAGCACTTTGGCACGTTAAACGGGCCGGAGGATCGCTTACATCCGCAGAGGAAAGCGAATTTGACGCTTGGCTTAATGCTGATCGCGGTAACCGGCTTGCCTATGATCAGATGCGCGTTCTGTGGGCACAGGTTGAAGAACCGGCCGCACGCATTGCGGCGGTGAATACGCACCGGGTTTCTGCGTGGCGCAAAGTTCTGGATTGGTGTTCTCCGGCGCGGATTGTGACCACCTCTGTTGCCGCAGCGGCGGTTGTGGCGGTGGGCATTTTCCTTAATCCGGATGCATTGGAAAACTTCGAAGCCGATATTGTGACCAATGGCCAAACCGTCACCGAAGTCACGCTGACGGATGGATCAACCGTTTTTCTTGCGGCCAATAGTGCAATGACAACGGACTTTGAGGATGGGCACCGCGATGTCGAACTCCTGCGTGGGCAGGCCTTTTTCGATGTCGTGCATCGTGACGGTGATCGGTTCCGGGTGCAGGCTGGTGACGCGACGGTGGAAGTGGTCGGGACGCGCTTTAATGTCGACTACCTGACAGACAACACACAGGTCGGCGTTGAAGAAGGGGCCGTGCGGGTTTCAACAAGCTCGGAAACAGATGACGTTGTTTTGCTGGGACCCGGCGATCAGGTTGCTGTCCGGGATGGCGGTCTGCAGGCCAAGCAGGTGGTCAATATTGCGTCCGTTCAAAGTTGGATGCATGGGCGTCTTAGCGTGCAAAACTTACGTCTTGCGGATTTGATTGCCCGTCTGGATAATTTTGCGCCAGGGCGCCTGATGGTTTTGGGTGAGATCGGAAACAAGACGGTTTCAGGAAGTTTCCCGACCGACGATGTGGCCAGATCCCTTGAAACCCTTGGCGTTGCCGTAGGTGGACGGGTTGTCAGAACCTCACCCTGGTTGACCGTTATTTATTAAGATTGCGAAAAATTCGCAAAAAATGTGATCCTCATGTGAGGAGTTCTTTTTCCCGCTCGTTTGTTTTTCTAGATGCAGGGGGACCTGCCTGAAAAACCAAACATGGAATGGAGTGGGAATTTGTATTCCAAGCAGGCAAAATCAAAAAAGAATATCCTGATCTCGGCGTTGTTAATGACGTCCACAATCGGTTTTCCAACCGGTTTGATGGCCGCAGAAACCAATGAACAGATCCTGTCGGGAAATCAGGTCGAAGTCGCACAGGCGCTTTACAGTTTTGATCTGAGTGTGACGTCCATTGCCGATGGCATCAGTCAGATTGGCGATGTTTCCGGCTGGAGCATCGCCTACACGATTGAACTGCCAGAGATTTCAGGAACGCGCGAAATTCGTGGTGATCTCTCCGTCCCGGCAGCAATCGACATTCTCATTCGCGGGACGGGATTGTCTTACCGTGCTGCGGGCAGCCGTTCACTGATCATCACCGATGCAAGCGTGCAGGATAATGCAAGTGGCGAAATGGTGACCGATCCGGTCATTGTCGAAGCCACTGGCGCACAATCCGATCTGGCGCCGGCCTATGCAGGTGGGCAGGTGGCAACCGGCGGACGGTTGGGGATGCTGGGCAATACCGATATCATGGATGCCCCGGTCAGCATTACCAGCTACACCAGTGAATATATCGCCGATCAGCAGGCCGAAACCATTGCCGACGTGCTGCAATATGATCCCTCGGTACGGGCCCCGAATGCGGAAACCGCCAACCTTGATACCTATCAAATCCGTGGTTTTGGCGTGAACCTGTTTAATACCGGCGAAGTTTCATTCAATGGCGCCTATGGGGTCGCACCAACCTATCGCGTCATGTCCGGGATGGCAGAGCGGATCGAGGTCGTCAAAGGACCCAACGCATTGCTGAACGGCATGTCGCCGACCGGTGCCGTTGGCGGTGCGATCAACATCGTGCCGAAACGTGCGGGGGAAAAGGACTTGACCCGCACAAGCGTTGATTACGGGCGGGGGGAACAAGCCGGTGGCGATATCGATTTCAGCCGCCGCTTTGGACAAAATGACGCGTTCGGCGTGCGCTTTAACGGCGGTTATCACAATGGGGATACCTACCTTGACCGTCAGACACGTGAAGCATCGCTTGGCGCGCTGGCCCTTGATTACCAAGGCGATCGTTTCCGCGCATCGCTTGATCTGATTGATCAGCGTGAAAACCTTAATGCGCCCGCGCGTGAGTTTCGCTTTAACTCGGGCTTTGCCATTCCCGATGCCCCGGACGGTTCAACCAACGCCATTCAGGATTGGGAATGGTCCGATGCGGTTGATCAATCGGGTATGATCCGTGCGGAATATGATCTGTTTGAAGACATCACTGTCTTTGGCAGCTTTGGGGGTGGTCGCACGGAACTGGATCGCCTGTTCGGGACGCCGACCGTTCAGAATGCCGCAGGTGATTATATCGACAATAGTCTTTCCTATCGTCGTTTCCAGACGGACCGTTGGTCGGCAAGCACAGGTGTGCACAGTGAGTTCGAAACAGCCGAAATCAAGCACAAGCTGTCATTCGAAGCCACCCGCTACGAAGATGAACTCCGCCAGGGCATCAGCAACGCCGGATCCAATCCGTCTGCCAATATCTACACCACGGCGGCGGTCGCACCAATTGCCGTCAGTGCGCCAACCAGCAAGCCCAAAACATCAGCATCTGAACTGACCGGCTTTGCCTTGGCCGATACGCTGTCCTTCCTTGATGAGAAGGTTCTCGTCACCCTTGGGGCGCGTCACCAAACCATTGCTGTGGACAATTACAGCAGTGGGGTTGTGAGCAGTTCCTATGATGACAGTGTGGTCAGCCCGATGGCCGGTGTGGTCGTTAAACCGACCGAGACCGTGTCGGTTTATGCGAACTATATCGAAGGCCTCAACCAAGGGGATATTGCTGATGGTAGCGCTGCTAATGCGGGTCAAGCGATGGAGCCGTATGTTGCCAAGCAAATGGAAGCAGGTGTGAAGCTTGATTTTGGCACCGTCGGTGGATCGATCTCGGCCTTCCAGATTACCCAGCCTGATGGCGATACCGATGATGTGACCAACATTTTCAGTGCTGATAACGAACAGCGAAACCGTGGTCTTGAGTTGAATGTCTTTGGTCAGGTGACGGATGACATCCGGTTGCTCGGTGGTGTGATGTTCCTTGAATCGGAAATCACCGAGGCGGTCAATGACGATGACTTGGGCAAGCGCCCGGTCGGTACGCCGGAAATGCAGATCAATCTGGTTGGCGAATGGGATACGCCGTTTGTCGATGGTTTGACCTTGAGCGGTACGGTCACCCATACCGCGTCACAGTTCGTTGATACCGCCAACACCCAGTCCATCCCGGATTGGACCACACTTGATATTGGTGCGCGCTACAAGACCGAACTGTACGACACCCCGGTAACGATCCGGGCATCCGTCCAGAACGTCACGGATGAAAACTACTATTCCGGTGTGAACCAGTGGCGTTTTGTTTCACTGGGGGCCCCGCGAACAGCACTGCTGTCGCTGACTGCGGACTTCTGATGTGACCGGTAATGTGATTGGGGCAAACAGGAAAATCCATCTCCTGTTTGTCCTGCAACTGGTATCCATGGGCGCAATGGAAATGAGCGGGCCGTTCTGGCCCGTTCATCTGCGTTCAATGATCCGTTCAGATGATCTGTTTTCCATCGCCAGCATCGGTGTGTATGTCGGGCCGATGCTGGGCATCATGTTGACCAGCACCTTTTGGGGGCGCATGGGGGATCGGTTCGGGCACAAGGCGATGATGATGCGGGCCCTGTTCGGTTTGGCCGCAACCCAACTCGCACTTGCCTTTGCCGGTGACGTTTTCTCGATCCTGATCTTGCGGTTCCTGCAAGGTGCCTGTGCGGGCTATATCGCGCCAGCGCAGGCCTATGGCGTCAGTATCGAAAGCCCCGCACGCCGGGCGAAGCTGTTTGCCTATTTGCAGGTGTCAACCAATCTCGGCTCGTTGGGCGGGGCGTTGGTCGGCGGGGTGATACTTGATCTCGCCAGCTTCTTTTGGATCAACTTTTCGGCTGCCATTCTGTGTGCGTTGTGCATGGTTTCGGTTTGGGCATTGCTTCCGACTGTTTCAGCACCGGTGCGGAGGCAGACTGATCGAGCGGGCATCGCACGGAATGCACCAAGCATTCTGCGATCACCACAGGTCATATCCTTGCTTGCAATCATTGGCGTCCTGTTGCTGGCGCGGATGGTGACGCAATCGCCGTTCTCGATTTATGTGCTTAGCACGTTTGATGTCGGCAACTGGGTTGTCGGGTTGTGTTACGGGCTTTTGGCGATGGGCTTTGTCACAACCGCATCGCTTTGGGCACGCTATTTTGAGGGCCGCTCCGCGCGGGCGGTTTTGACCGGCATATGTCTGGTAATTACCGGATGTGTCGTGGTGACCTTTACGGCGGGCGTGACCAATTCTGTCATCGTCTTTGCCGCGATGTATTTCCTGTGGGGCATGCTTCTGGGCGCGACAACGCCGGTTCTGACCGCACTGCTATCGCGGAGCACGTCTGATCATAAACAGGGTCATTTGCTGGGGCTGGCGCAAAGCACTGCGCAGTTTTCATCCATTGCCGGGATCGCACTTGGCGGCTGGTTTGCGCAAGGTTCCGGACTTTCAAACATCTATTTTCTTGTCGGTTTTGTCTATCTCGTAGGTCTGATGCTGACCGCGATCACGCGTGTGTTTGTTTGTCGCGCGGCAAACCCGACGGGAGTACCTGGGGAGTAAAACGACAATGAGAAAACTGTTCCAGATGCTGGTTGCGCTGCTGTTGGGCGTGGGTGTCCTTGCACCCGTCAAAGCAGAAACCATCACCGTCACCGATGTTGCCGGGCGTAAGGTTGCCGTTAATGTGCCGGTCAAACGCGCGGTTCTTGGCGAAGGGCGCCAGCTTTACATCATTGCCGCCCTTGATCGCGAAAACCCGACCAAGCACATTGTCGGCTGGCGCAAAGACCTGATCGAGGCAGACCCGGCGACCTATCAGGCCTATCTCGCCAAATTCCCGGCCTTTGCGGACATCCCGGCCTTTGAGGGGCTGGAGCAAAGCCTGATTGATATCGAAACCACAATTGCGCAGAAACCAGATATCGTCTTCCTTAACCTTGAAACCAAGCGCGCGGTGGAAGAAGCCGCCTATATCGAAAAGCTTGGCGCGCTTGATATTCCGGTGGTCTATGTCGACTTCCGCAATAGCCCGGAAATCAACACAGAACCCTCAATCCGCCTGTTCGGAAAGCTGTTTGGCGAGGAAGAACGCGCCGAGGAACTGATTGCGTTTCGTGCCGCCGAAATTGCCAAGGTGACGGACCGACTGGCACGTGCAAAACCAAAACGCCCCAGGGTCTTTATCGACCGTGCCGCCGGGTTCTATGAGGATTGCTGTCATTCATTTGGCGACAGCAATTTCGGCGCGATGGTGGAGCTGGCCGGTGGTGATAACATCGCCAAGGACCTGATCCCGGGAACGTTCGGTCAGATCAATGCAGAACAAGTGATCGTCTCAAACCCGGCACATATCATCGTGACCAGTGCGATGTGGGATGTCTATGTGCCAGGCGGAAAGTGGGTGCCGGTTGGCCCGGGCGCTGATCAAAAGCAAATTAGGAAGAAGCTTGAATTCTATCCGACCCGTCCGGCCTATCTTGGGATAGACGCCCAAAAGACGCGGGATTTTCATGCCGTCTGGCATCAGTTTTACAACAGCCCGTATCAGTTTGTTGCCATTCAGCGGATGGCAAAGTGGTTCCATCCCGATCTGTTTGCGGATCTGAGCCCTGATGAAACCTTTAAGCAGCTTCATGACCGGTTTCTGCCAATTGACTATCAGCCGGGCTATTTCGGGTCGCTTTCGAACTAGGCTTTCATCCGGCATTTGGCAGCACGGCCAAATTCGACATCAAGGTGGGCACGACGATGGTTGTTCCCGCCTTTTGCCGTAAGTGTCGCAGTTTCTTCTAATTTCTGCGCGAAGGCTGCAGATATGTGCAATCTTCTGGCAAAGCGGGTGGCACGTCCGGTTTGCGATTGCTATTGGGGAAATATCTCGCAAAAATGTGGCATCCACCACGGAGCAGACTAGATAAGGACCAGTGTTCGATCATGTCGCTCCCAATAATGCTTTCCGGAGGCACTCAAATGATTTCGCTTAAAGACCCCACTCTTTTCACCCAGCAGGCCTATGTCGGCGGGGAATGGGTCGATGCCCCAGACGGGAAAACCGAACAGGTCACCAACCCGGCAACCGGCGAAGTGCTTGGTACGGTTCCCGTGCTTGGCCGTGATGCGGTTGCCCATGCGGTTGACGTCGCCGAAAAGGCGCAAAAAGCCTGGAAAAAACGCACCGCCAAGGAACGCTCTGCCATTCTGATGAAATGGTACGATCTGATGATGGAAAATCAGGATGATCTTGGCGCGCTGATGACTGCCGAACAGGGCAAGCCCCTGCCCGAAGCAAAGGGCGAGATCGCCTATGCCTCAAGCTTCCTGCAATGGTTCGCCGAAGAAGGCAAACGAATCTATGGTGATGTGATCCCGACCTATGCCGAAGGCCGCCGTGTGATGGTTCTAAAAGAACCGGTTGGCGTTTGTGCCGCGATCACGCCGTGGAACTTCCCGACGGCCATGATTACTCGTAAAGCAGCCCCTGCACTGGCCGTTGGCTGTGCGATGGTGGTCAAACCGGCAATGGAAACGCCGTATTCCGCCCTTGCCATGGCGATCCTGGCCGAACGTGCCGGCCTGCCAAAAGGTCTGCTTTCGGTCGTCACCGGTGATGCCAAGGAAATTGGTGCTGAGATGACCGAAAACGCCAAGGTCCGCAAGCTGACCTTCACCGGCTCGACCCCGGTTGGGCGTTTGCTGATGCGTCAGTGTGCCGATACGGTCAAGAAAATCAGCCTTGAGCTTGGCGGCAACGCGCCGTTCATCGTTTGCGAAGATGCCGACATTGATGCTGCTGTTGAAGGCGCAATTGCCTCGAAATACCGCAATGCCGGTCAGACCTGCGTCTGTGCCAACCGCCTGTTTGTCCATGACGCCGTCTATGACGAGTTTGCTGAAAAATACGCCGCCAAAGTCGCCGAAATGCCGGTGGGCAATGGCGCAGAAGACGGCGTGATCATCGGTCCGCTGATCACCGAAAAGGCGGTCGAAAAGGTTGAAAACCAGATTGAAGATGCCCTGTCGAAAGGTGGCCGTATCCTTACCGGTGGTAAGCGTCATGAAAAAGGCGGTTCGTTCTTCCAGCCGACCGTGATTGCCGATGCCAACCGCGACATGCTGGTCTTCCGTGAGGAAACCTTTGGCCCGATGGCACCGCTGATCCGGTTCAAAACGGATGACGAAGTGCTTGAGATGGCCAATGATTCCGAATTCGGTCTGGCGTCCTACTTCTACTCGCGTGATATCTCGCGCATTTGGAAGCTGGCAGAGGGCCTTGAAAGTGGTCTGGTCGGCGTCAACGTCGGCGTCATGGCGACCGAGGTTGCACCGTTTGGCGGCTTCAAGCAGTCAGGTGTCGGCCGTGAAGGCTCCAAATACGGTGTCGAGGATTACCTCGAAGTCAAATATGTCTGCATTGGTGGCGTTGACGAATAAGTCTCACGACCGTTTTACAGAAATGAAAAGGGCGCTGCATATCGCAGCGCCCTTATACATTGAGAGGCACGAACATTTGGTATGATGTTCGTGCCTCTTTTCATTTGGGAGCCTGCGTATACGCAGGCTCCCGGATCCGTGAGGTGTTGAGGCGCCCTTGGATTTTTACATCCGTAAAAAAGCTGAACACTCACGGTCTCTGGAGGCATTGTCGAACCGCTGGAAGAGCTTTGACGCTCGAGTATAAGGAGGACATTGCCGTGTCTTATACTACCCGTTTTGTTGGTATCGATGTATCAAAATCCTCGCTTGATCTGTGCATTTTACCAGACAAACACACCCTGCGCTTTGCCAATTCAGAAACCGGGATTGCAGACCTGATCGCCAGACTGCAGGCTTTCCCGGGGCTGGAGCGGATTGTTCTGGAGCCAACCGGCGGCTATCAACGCCTTCTGGTTCGAGCTTTGCAAGCTGCACAATTACCTGTTTCAAAGGTCAATGCCCTTCTGATCCGCCACTTTGCCAAAGCGTCAGGAACCCTGAGCAAAACAGACAGGATTGATGCCTTTGTACTGGCTGATTACGGCCAACGCATGTCGCCGCGCCTGATGGCCAGAACAGATGAAGCCCGCTATAAACTCGCTGATTTTGTTGCCCGTCGGCGCCAACTTACACACATGCTGATCCAGGAGAAGAACCGGCTTGAGAAGCCTGATAATCCGGCTCGGGCCCTGATCGAGGAAACCGTCAACTTCCTCACCCGTCAGAGACAGGAGGTCGAGAAGCTGATGCGCGAGTGTGTAGACTCATCCCCGGAATTGACGGCGATATTACATGTTCTGTTGACCCAGAAGGGAGTGGGTTTTGTAACGGCTTGTGTGCTGATCGCTGAATTGCCCGAGATCGGATTGCTTGAAAAAGGGCAGATTGCAAAGTTGGTCGGTGTCGCCCCAATCAACAGGGATAGCGGTCTGTTCCAGGGCAAAAGAATGATTGGCGGCGGACGTATGGAAGTGCGCAATGCTCTTTACTACGCCGCATTACCGGCAATACGCTTCGACCCTCTGCTGCGCGACTTCTATACGCGCCTGACTGAAAACGGAAAACCAGGAAAGGTTGCTGTCATTGCCGTCGTCAGAAAAATGGTCACGATCCTCAATGCGAGAATGCGTGACCACTATGCTTTAATACTTGACGGTTAATACCGCTGCTTTTTGTATTCAAACTAGGCAAGCCTGCCATCGGACCTCAGGCCTTAAACCTCAAACAGGCCTTTCTTCCGTGCGCCGGATGCACCGGATGCATCGCCATTTTCATCGGCGTTGCCAGTGATGGACTGTGAGGATCCGTTTGGCAGTTCGGACTGCAGCTCGGTAAAGACATCAAACATATTCGGATTGAATGCGATCTTTGCCTGCAAACGATCCCGACGTTCATCCGGGCTTTCATCACCGTCGGCGGATTTGCCGAGTTCTGCCTCGGCCAGCGTGTTGCCATTCAGGCGTTGTTCAATGGCATCATTGATGGCTTTCTCAATCGCCTGACGATCCTCGGCATCCATTTCCGCCAGCCTTTCTTCATCCAGACCCATGCTTTTAAGGATTTTGGCACGCATTTCTTCGATCTTGCGTTCCTCGATCTCCTTTACATAGGTCGTGAAGCCATGCTCGCGGATATAGGCCAGCTCGGCATTTTCTTCCTTCTTCTCTTCGGGAAGCGGGACGCTGTTTGATGAAATGGTCTGACGGAAACTGGCCGCACTTTTGGCACTTTGCGCAGTGTTGGTGACCGCAGCCAGGGTTTCATACAATCCCATTACAACCCTCCATGGGAAAAAGATGCCGGTTAAAATTCATTCTCCCGTATTCGTTGCAAATGGCGTGCCGTAATCAATACGGCCAATTTTGCCGTCTTGTGGTCGCTGAAACCGGATTGGTTTTTCACGGCAAAACAGGATATTGACAGCGCAACACAGAAAAATTTTCGAAAACGAATTGTTTTTTACCGTAATTTTTTTCTAAATAGAGCGATAAAACCAATGGCCCTGTCGCTTGGTGGGGCCGCAACGCATCAATGCATGCAGGGTCGGATCGCAGGAAAACTGCCGGCTCGGGAGGAAAACAAACATGTCAGAAACGCGCTATATCCTTGCCATTGATCAGGGAACGACAAGCTCACGCGCCATTGTCTTTGATGAAAACGGCCGTTCCGTTTCCGTCGCCCAGCAGGAATTTCCGCAACATTTCCCCAATAGTGGCTGGGTCGAACATGATCCGGAAGATTTGTGGAACACAGTCGTTGCCGTCTGCAAGGAGGCCCTGGCGCGCGTTGATATCACCAAGGTCGCAGCCATTGGCATCACCAACCAGCGCGAAACCACGGTTGTCTGGGATCGCAAGACCGGCAAGGCGATCTATAACGCCATTGTCTGGCAGGACCGTCGGACAGCGGCCCTGTGTCATGATCTTAAAAAACGTGATCCCAAGCTTGAAGAAGCCGTCAACGCCAAGTCAGGACTTCTGATCGATCCCTATTTCTCCGCAACCAAGGTCGCCTGGATCCTTGATCATGTGTCGGGCGCACGTGCGCGTGCTGATCAGGGCGATCTGGCGTTTGGCACGGTGGACAGCTTCCTGTTGTGGCGCCTGACTGGCGGCAAATCACATGCAACCGACGCGACCAATGCGGCGCGCACCAACCTGTTTAACATCCGCGAAAACGCCTGGGATGATGAACTTTGCAAAATCTTCCGCGTGCCGCGCAACATGTTGCCAGACGTCAAGGATTGCGCGGCTGATTTCGGTGTGACTGATGCCGATCTGTTTGGCGCGGAAATCCCGGTTATGGGCATGGCGGGCGATCAGCAAGCCGCGGCCTTTGGCCAGTGCTGCTTTGAGCCGGGCGATATCAAAAGCACCTATGGCACCGGTTGTTTCGTTATCCTCAATACCGGCGACGAGGCTGTGACCTCCAAACATCGTCTTCTCACCACGGTCGGCTATCGCATCAATGGCAAAACAAGCTACGCCATCGAAGGTGCGATCTTTGTCGCCGGGGCGGCGGTGCAATGGTTGCGTGACGGGCTTGGTATTATCAAGTCTGCGGCGGAGACCGAAGGATTGGCGAAGTCACTTGATGACAATCATGGTGTCTATCTCGTGCCGGCCTTTACCGGGCTTGGGGCACCCTATTGGGACCCGGATGCACGCGGGGCGATTTTTGGTCTGACGCGTGATACCGGTCCGCGCGAGTTTGTCCGTGCCGCCCTTGAAAGCGTTTGTTATCAAACCTTTGATCTGTTCGAGGCCATGGCAGCCGATGGCGTGTCGCCCAAGGCGGTGCGCGTTGATGGCGGCATGGTTGCCAATGACTGGATGTGTCAGACGCTTTCCGATGTTCTGGGCATTTCCGTCGAACGTCCGGAAGTCACCGAAACCACGGCATTGGGTGCGGCCTACCTTGCCGGGTTGCAGGCCGGCATTTACCGCGATCTCGATCATATTGCCGAGAAATGGCACCTTGATGCCAGCTTCGAGCCCGATATCGAACCGGGCCGCCGCAAGGGGCTGCTTGATGGCTGGAAAGATGCGGTCAAACGGGTCCAGACAAACCCTTCTGACTAACCCAAGTGACTGATACGCATGGCAGCCTTGCCACTGGATTTGCGGTGCGGGGCTGGTCAGTCAGTAAAATGATTTGTAGTATTCAGGGTCAGGGCCTTCCAATTTGATTGGAATGGCAGAGCTTATATTTGTGAAATCCAAGGAAAATGCCGCCAAGCGGGTTGGCATCCCGCTTAAGGGATTTGACGCAGGAGTTTGCAAATATAAGCTCTGTCCTTCGGATCACTCAGATTTGAACGGGCCACTTTGTCGCAAAACCTTGAAAGATAAATATCTTCCTGCGGGTTTGCTTTGCGTATCCGCACAAATCTGAGTGACCATTCAAACCAAATTGGAAGGTCCTGACCCTACAGACAGCGTCAATGATGCTGTCCTTTCTTTTTGCGTGATCGACACGGTTTTCCCGATCTGTTGCGCAGTGCTGTGCATCCTTGCGCAATGGGCCCCGGGGGAAACATGCTTGATCTGATCGTCGGAAAAGTTGGACCTGTCTTTTTGACGATCCTGTGCGGTTTCTTGCTTACCCATATCAAGATCATCAAGCGTGAAGGCATTCCGTTCCTGGCCAAGATCGCCATGAATGCCTTTATCCCGGCGATGCTGTTTCAGACCCTGTCGCAATCCGACATCAGTGCGCATTTCGATTTGCGCCTGTGGGGCAGTTATTATTCCGGCGTTTTGCTCAACTTCGCACTGGTATTTACGGCCGCGCGCATCTGGCTGAGCGCCAAGGCAGATGAAGCCGCGATTACCGCCATGGGCGGGGTGTTTTCCAACATTGTTCTTCTGGGTATTCCGCTTGTGCAGGCGGTGTATGGCGAAGAAGGTCTGGTGCCGCTTTTGATCGTTCTTTCGATCCATCCGGTGACCCTAATGGGCATGACCATCATGATTGTTGAGGGCAGTCGCGGTGGCGACAGCCACTGGTTGCCCAAGGTGTTTCGCAGTATTGCCCGCGTGGCGAGAAATCCAATCATTGCGGCTATTGTGCTGGGTGTTCTGGCATCGCTCTTTGAAATCCGCATGCCCGAAATGGTTGATGGTACGCTTGAGCGGTTCCGTACTGCAGGCCCGACCATTGCACTTTTGCTGGTTGGTGCCGGGCTTTATGGCCAGTCGGTGCGTGGTAACCTCAGTGCCAGCTTACTCTGCACCACGGCCAAGATGTTTGTGCAGCCGCTTCTGGTTTTCTCGGTCGGGCATTTCATTTTTGATCTGCCGCCGCTGTGGCTGATGATCGTTACACTGGTCGCGGCCCTGCCAAGTGGCGCCAATGTGGCGATTGTCGCGGGCAGCTATAATGTCTGTATCGACCGCTCATCGACCACGATCTTGCTGACCACGATCATCAGCATGCTGACCTTGCCGCTTCTGATCCTCTATGCCGTGCCGCATTAATCAGGTGCGAGGTCGCGCGTCGTGTTCGCCGCTGTAAGAATACGCGCCATCACATCACTTTCATCTTCGATCTGCGGCATCAGGGCAGGGTGCTTTCCAGCCATAACGGCACGCACAAAGCTATCAATCGCTGCGGCCTGACCTTTATCCTGCGTGAACCAGTGACGCAGAATGGTTCGGCCATTGATCCGAAGCTTCTTCCATTCAAACAGGGTTGCGGTGAAGTTTGGCGCATCAATTTCCAGAACTTCTTTCGGTTCACGTCGGTCGCCAAGCAGGTAGCTAATCTCTCCAACCGATCCGTCGGTAAACCGCAGTTGCCAGATGCTATCGCCTGCTTTGCGATCCATCCACTGACAGGTCAGCTCGATCAGATCGCTGTCGATCAGGCTAATGATCAAATCAATAAAATGACCGATCTCGCCAATCGTGCGTCCACCCTGATCAGATTGATACAGCCAGTGATCTGCCGAAAGGGGCCGGGTCCTTACCCGATAACGGAAATGTTTGGCGCCCGCTGGGAGTGCTTCACGCAGTTTCACGGCCATCGGCGCATACCGCCGATTGTGCCCGACCATAAAGATGTGTCGGTACGAGGTAAGAGCTGCCTTGCGCAGCAGCTCGAGACCAGCAGTATCAACCGCCAACGGCTTTTCCAACCAGACATGTTTGCCAGCAGCAATCGCTTTGGCGGCCAACCCGGCATGGCTGTCATGGCGTGTGGCAATGATAACGCTGTTTATATCCGGATCCGCAAGCAGCGCGTCGGCCCCACCACACATGCGTAGTCCATCGACCTTTTTGGCGAGCGCAACAGTCGCCAATCCGCTTTGCGAACAGCACGAAGCAATCTCGACCTCAGGGTGGTTTTGCAGCAAGGGCACCAAACTACCGCCCAGATAATTGCCTACGCCGATCAGGCCGACCCGGACAGGGTTACTGGCTTGCGTCGCTTTTGGCTTCGACGGCACAGGGGGCGTTTCGGGTACATCCGCTGTTTCTCGATATCGTACCAGTGTCGCAAGTTGTGCGGGATCGGGCCCCTTCGCAAAATGATCCGCGATATCCTCAAAACCAATCTCGGATGTAATAAGTCGGGTTGGGTCAAGCCGCCCGTCCGCCATCAGGTCAAGGGCGGCCTGCATGTTGCGCTTGATCGTCCATCGCACATGCCCCAGCGGGTAATCTTCCCCGCGTTCCTCATAATTGGGATCATAACGCCCGGGCCCGTAAGAGCGAACCTGACGAATGGTGAGTTCCTTTTCATAAAGCGCCTTACGCGCACCATTCGGGGCGACATCGCCGACACAAACGATTGTCCCCCGATCCCGACACAGCCAAGCCGCATCGTCGATCAAGCGATGATTGCCCTTGCCCGGCGCACAGATATAGACACTGTCAAAGCTGCTTTCCGGTGCCGCACGCACAGTGGAAAAACATCGAATGCACTCGTTTCGCGCAGCAAGCTCTCGGCGTGTCGGATCGGGCTCGATCACCGCAACCACGGCCCTCGCCGCATAAGCAGTTTCAGCCACCAACTGACCAATCAATCCCGCCCCAATGATCGCAACCCGATCACCAATCGACGTCTCTCCCTGCCGAAGTGCATGCAGGGCCAGAGCATAAAGTGTCGCAAACGCCGCCTGTTGATCGGGCAGCGCATCGGGCACTGGGCAGGCAAGATTGACCGAAACCCGGTTGTATTCGGAATGATTGGCATACCCCATCCCGGCAATGGCAACGCGCTGACCAGCGGTAAGGTCTGAAACATTGGCACCCGTAACCTCAACCCGCCCCATCGCGCAATATCCCATCGGCATCGGCCGTCCAAGGCGGTGGTCGACATGTGTCAGCGTGCGACTCAATCCTTCGGATTTCAGATGACGCAGGGTCAGCGCCACCAGATCCGGCCTCTGCCAGGCCTTCTGCAAAAGGTTGGCGCAAGCTTCTCGGGCTTGGGTGAACTCGGTGCCGGGGCTGATGACGGAGTAATGTGTTTTGACAAGGATGGCATTCTTGCCCGGTTCCGGAACGGGGCACGTGGTGAGCGCAAGTTTCCGTTCGCCGGGGAAACGCAACAAGGCCTTCATCTCCGTCATCATCGCCCTCAATGCCAATGGGTTGTAAAGGGTGCAGATGATTAAATCATATGTGGTGCCACTCGGTCGACGCGATATTGTCGATCAACATACGTTGCATTCATATTCGCCTTTACATGAATCATTCGAAATGAATATCCCGGTAAGAACGGACTATCGTAAGCAAATTGCGGATTTCTCGATAGAACCAACCTGAATTAAAAATCCCGTTGCATTGCCATTTCCAATTTTGTATACAATATACATGAATCGAATGCGGCCCGCGATGATCCGGGCTTTCAGGCTTAAGCGCGCGGTCCTGTCGCCGCGCCATATCAGGAGGTTACTTTCCCATGCAGGTAAACTGGACTGGCGTTTTCCCCGCCGTTGCCACCCAGATGAATGAAGACGGTTCGATTGATTTCGACATGACCGCCAAGCAGATCGAAGATCTGATCACCGCCGGTGTTGATGGTCTGGTCATGCTGGGCTCGGTGGGTGAAAACACCGCCCTTGATCCCGAAGAAAAAATCGCCGTCCTGAAACTGGCCGTCGAAGTTACCAAGGGGCGTATCCCGGTCTTGTCCGGTGTGGCTGAAAGCTCCACCCGTGCGGCCATCCGCTATGTGCAGGAATGTGAAAAGCTTGGTGCTGATGGTCTGATGCTTCTGCCGGGCATGGTATACACCGCCGATCCGCGCGAAAATATCGAACATTTCCGCACTGTTGCGGCTGCGACCAAGCTGCCGATCATGATCTATAACAACCCGGGCGCCTATCGTATCGATATCAAGCCCGATGAGTTCAACCAGCTTGCTGATGTCGAAAACCTTGTCGCGATCAAGGAAAGCTCGGGCGACCCGCGTCGTATCACCGATATCTACAATGCCTGCGGGGATCGTTTCGTGCTGTTCTGCGGCATGGATGACCTTATCATGGAAACCCAGGTGCTGGGGGCCGTTGGCTGGATTTCCGGTTTCACCGATGCCTTCCCGAAAGAATCGGTGGCCCTCTGGAAGCTGCTGTCCGAAGGCAAATACACCGAAGCGCTGAAAATATATCGCTGGTTCACCCCGGTTCTGCACATGGATGTCCATGCCAAACTGGTTCAGTACATCAAGCTGGCTCAGGAAATGACCGGTGTTGGCAAACCGCATGTCCGTGCACCGCGGTTGCCGCTGGTGGGTGAAGAACTTGAAACCATCAAGGCCACCATTCAGAAAGCCATCGATACCCGCCCGTCACTCTAAAGTGACGAGTGTCAGCGATCTGGAAGCACGTTTTGTGAAACCATGATTGCACTGGCATCGTATTTGATGGAACAGTAAGCTCCTCCGTGAAGATCGCGGGGGAGTTTGCTGCGATCTGACAGAGAGTTACCGAAAGCCACCAGCCCACCCCACACAGGCGAGATCCCGACATGACGCAGTCCAAAACCCCAAACCCGTCCCCAAACATTAATGGGCAAAAAGCCGTTGTCATCGGGGCTGGCATTGTGGGGGTGAATGTCGCGCTCGCCCTGCAGGACAAGGGGTATGATGTGACGATCCTCGATCGCGGAGAGCCCGGGATGGGGGCGTCCTTTGGCAACGCCGGCGGCATTGCGGTCAGTAAATGCGCCCCGATTGCCATGCCTGGCACCCTGATGAATGTCCCGGGCTGGCTGATGGATCCGCTGGGGCCGCTTTCCGTGCGCTGGTCCTATTTGCCCAAAATGCTGCCCTGGTTGATGCGATTTGTCGCGGCGAGTTCCAAAAGCCGGGTCGAACAGATCGCAAGCGAAGTGGCCGTTTTGCTCAACCGTGCCTGGGAGGATTATGATCCGGTAATTGCCAAAACCGGCCTTTCCGATGCGGTCCGTAAGAAGGAAGGGGCGATTGCGGTTTATCGTTCAGATGCGTCGAGGCGTGCTGCGGAGTACGAGATTGATCTCAACCGGCGCAATGGCATTAAGATCCGCGATTTGACCAAGGATGAAATTCTCGATCTGGAGCCGGGGATCGCGCCGATCTTTTCTTGCGGTATCATGGACGAAGATTGGGGCAGGGTGCTTGACCCCTATAAGATCGTCATGGGGATTTATCAGCATTTCCTTGATCGCGGGGGTAAGTTTGAAACCGCTGATGTCACTGATTTTGTCTATCGGGATGGCAAGCCGCGTGCGGCCATGACCGGCAGCGGGGATCAGATCACCTTTGATACAGTGGTCGTGGCCTGTGGGGCCTGGTCGAAAACATTGGCCAAGCGACTGGGTTCGCCGGTGCCGCTTGATACCGAGCGCGGCTACAATACGACCGTTCCCTACCATGATGCTGAACTGTCGCGCATGTTGATCTGTGCCGATGACGGATTTGTTCTTACTCCGATGGAAGATGGTATTCGGGTCGGCGGTGCGGTGGAGCTGGGCGGTCTGATCGCAGCCCCGAATTACGACCGTGCCAAGGCCCTGTTTGCCAAGGGCAAGGAAATCTTGCCCAAACTCAATGGCGAAGGCGGCAAAGAATGGATGGGCTTCAGGCCCTCGATGCCGGATTCAAAGCCGGTGATTTCCAAAAGCCCGCGTCACAGCAATACCTTCTTTGCCTTTGGTCATGGTCACCTTGGCCTGACCATGGCGGCGACGACCGGGCGTCTGATTTCTGATCTTGTTGCCGGCGCGCCAACCCCGGTCGACATGACGCCGTATCGCATCAATCGTTTTTAAGGCCCCACCCATGGCAAAAAGCAGCTTCTTTTGTGTTGACGGTCATACCTGCGGCAACCCGGTGCGCCTCGTTGCCGGCGGCGGTCCCAAGCTTGATGGTGCGACCATACTTGAAAAACGGGCGCACTTTCTGGCCGAGTATGACTGGATCCGGACCGGTTTGATGTTTGAGCCGCGCGGGCATGACGTCATGTCGGGCTCAATCCTCTATGACCCGACCTCGGATGACTATGACGTCGCCGTGCTGTTTATCGAAACATCTGGCTGCCTGCCGATGTGTGGTCATGGGACGATCGGGACTGTGACCATGGCGATCGAGGAAGGGCTGGTAAAACCCAAAACGCCGGGCATTCTGCGTCTTGAAACGCCAGCCGGTCTTGTGATTGCCGAATATAACCAGGTCGGCGATTACGTTGAATCGGTCAAGCTCACCAACGTTCCATCTTTCCTCTATAAAACCGATATCGAAGTCGATTGTCCCGACATTGGCCCGATCAAGGTCGATGTTGCCTATGGCGGCAATTTCTATGCGATTGTAGAACCACAGGAAAATTATCACGACATGGCCGATTTCTTCGCCGGCGATCTGCAGCGCATCAGCCCGGAACTTCGCCGTCGCCTCAACGAACAGAACGAATTTGTTCATCCGCTCTATCCCGATATCAAGGGCCTGTCGCATATCCAGTGGACCGGCAAGCCGACCCAACCTGACAGCACCCATCGAAACGCGGTGTTTTACGGTGACAAGGGTATTGACCGCTCCCCATGTGGCACCGGCTCATCGGCACGGCTTGCGCAACTGGTCGCTAAGGGCCAATGGGACCCGCAACGTGAACTTGTTCACGAAAGCATTATCGGCTCCCAGTTCCGTGTATCCATGGTCGAGAAAACAAAGGTCGGTGACTTCGACGCCGTCGTGCCTGGCATTGAAGGCTGGGCGCGAAAGCACGGATATAACACCATTTTCATCGATGATCGTGATCCCTACGCCCACGGCTTTATTGTCAAATAGGCTAGGCGGCAGACATTGGATCAAGGGGGCGTCATGCCCCCTTTGTCGTATATCGACGAAGTGTGGGGGATTATACAGTATGCAATTGTATTGCGACTTGGCAGTCCCGTCGCTATGAATAGCAAAACTGACAAATTCTGTCGGGCTAATGTAATGTTCGATTGACCGGCATGCCATGTATCGTCGGGGTAACACAATAAAAGAGCTGAAATGACCGCAACACCGCGATTTACCCGCCGCACCATCACCGATCAGGTCACCGAAGATCTTCGCACACGTATTCTGACCGGTGATTTTCCTGCCGGTCATCAATTGCGACAGGATGCCATCGCGGGTGAATATAACGTATCGCGCATTCCGGTCCGCGAAGCCCTGCAGCGCCTTGATGCCGAAGGGCTCGTTTCCTTCCAGCCACACAAAGGTGCGATTGTCTCGCAGCTCTCGCTTGATGAGATCGAGGAACTGTTTGAAGTCCGCAAGCTGCTGGAATGTGATCTTCTGCGTCATGCGGTCCCGCGCCTGACCCCGGCCGACCTTAAATCGGTCGAAGACATCCTGATGGTCTATGACGAAGCGTTCCGCTCTGGCGATGTTGCCAAGTGGGGGGAGCTCAATCGTGAATTCCATGATCGCCTGTATCGTGCCTCGGGCCGTCCCAAGACGCTTGAGATTGTGCGCATGATCGGCAACAACACCGTGCGCTTTACCCAGGCACAGCTTGCCCTTTCCGGCGCAACCGACCGGGCCGAACGCGAACATCATCAGATTTTTGAAGCCTGCAAGGCCGGCAATGTCGAAGAAGCCGTCGAGTTGCTTGGTAACCAT
>NZ_JBSWWO010000001.1:1785000-2167500 GCF_056160125.1 Thalassospira sp. ABD4_177
AACAAATGCGGTGCTTGAACTCTGGCCGATACCACGTATGACTTTTTCATATTCCCTAGCGCAAACCGGAGCGGTTGCAGAACAATCTGTACTGGTCGGAACGTCTGCCGTTGCGCGTTGGCATTGGGTGCAGACACAGATCCTTCATCATCCTGATTTGTCGACTTCCGAAATCTGTGTTGCCATCGTTCTGGCGTCTCACGTTAATGATCGCACGCAGGCATGCTTCCCCAAGATTGAAACGATTGCCAGTGAGGCAAAACTGTCTGATCGTAAGGTGCGTCAAGCACTCAAGCGTTTGGCCGAGCTTGGATTGGTGGCCAAACTGAACCGGGCGGTTGGCAGACTTCGTAATCGCAATGCTTATCAGTTGATCGGTCTTGGCTCTAAACCGGCATCTGGTTCCATCATACCGGCATCAGATTCCGGTGTTAAACCGGCACGTGATGCCGGTTCCAATAAGAAGAACACGGATAAAGAAGAAAACACGGATGAAAAGGAACAGGCAAATTCCGTTTCTGGAACCGGCGCTACCGTCCTTCCTGCCGTCGATGATCAATGTTTGATTTTAGCCAGGGAGTGGCAGCGGCTTTGTGCCGAACCATGGACACTGGCGAATGCGTGTTTGCGGGTGAATGAAGCAATTGATCGTGTTGGCATTGATGCGGTCAGGCATGAGCTTGAAGGTTTACGACAGAAGGGAAAAAGACCTTCTCGTCTGATGCTTCTTGATGCTCTGGACGATCTGGAGGCCAGCGAATCATCGGCGCAAGAGCCTTCTCAATTGCCGCAGGTTTTTAACGAAGACGCACCAGATGCATGGCGGGAGATATGCCGGGTGATTTCTGCGGGGGAACTCCCGGGCTGCCATCGACCAGCGGCATGGCTGACGAAAATCAAGGCATCGATAACCGGTCAGACGTTGAACTTGGGCGCGCAAACTCGATGCGTGCAAGACATGGTGCAGAATCATTTAATGGCAGACATCAGAAGGCATGCAGCCCAACGAGGACTTATCGCAGTTGATGTATCCTATGTCGGTAGATAGTTGCAGTCCAAGCCTTCGGACGTCTTGCTGTCAGAACGGATCGCAATTTTATCGCCCCATGAATCCTCGTTTTGGATACTGATCCGCACACGTGTTTTTAAGCAACTCAATGCTTTTACGGTGTCTTGAGTCGGGTTCAGTCCGCTGTGAAATGAGCGGTCATGCTGAACACATATTCTTTATTCAGACAGACAAGAGAGGGGTTCAGTCCGCTGTGAAATAAGCGGTCATGCTGAACCTTGAATTTATTCAATTTTGACGAATCACAGGTTCAGTCCGCTGTGAAATAAGCGGTCATGCTGAACAAACCACTGCTCACCCGATGGAGGCACGCATGGGTTCAGTCCGCTGTGAAATAAGCGGTCATGCTGAACATACTTAATATCTTCACCTTACCGTTACAGACCTTGGGTTCAGTCCGCTGTGAAATAAGCGGTCATGCTGAACTTAGCTCTTGTAACCTATTGATTTCATTTTGTCCAAACACTGCATTTCTGAACCAGACTACAAAATTCACTTTCCGACGTCCGTTTTGATGGCATGCTGGTGTGGATGGATTGATATTATACAACGATATCAATTGCATATTGTAAATCTGAACCTGATTTCAGCTTTTTCATTTATTCGCCCGTTTTGGGTGGTAGCGCGGTAGAGGTGCCATCAAACAATTTTCGGTTTTTTGAATATAAAACTGTTGAACCATAGGATGTATGGAAATTAATATTTTCAACGCCATAGCAGGAGGGGTTAATGAAGATATTGCGTTCCAAAGGATTGAGTTATACCGAGGCGGGAAAAGTCGGTCAGGATAGCGGCACGCTTGCACGTGGATTGGCGTTAAAGGGTGAAAATGCCCTGACGCCCAACGCATTCAGAGAAGAACTGCGGGTCGAACCGGAGAAACTGGCTGATTTTGTCGGTGAAGATTATGCGCTGGTGCTGCGCCAGACGGTTTCGGTTCTGGACAAGATTATTCGCAAACCCGGATCGCTGCGCAAATGTGCGCTGCAAACTTATGTTGATCGCACGTTTCTTGCAGCAGAACTTTGGCGGCGCTTGTCAGATCGGTGCAAGGATGGCATTGCGTCCCTGCCTGACGGGCAAGAGGCGTTCAAGCAGTTTGCGGCAAGTTGGGACTGGAAAGTCCACCCCTATGCGCGCAAGCAATGCGACACGAATTCGCCGCAAACCGATATGAATGCCAAGTTTATCGTCGATTTCGGGGATCCCCGTGTTACGCGTGAAGATGCCAACGGGCGTTGGCATAACGTGTTTTGGGATGAGAAAGGCGGCAAACCCGATTACGCCGCGACTGCGGATGCGATTTTTGATCATCTGTTTGTTCAGGAATTGACCATCAAGGGTAAAGTCCGTGAGAAACTGAACACCGAAACCGGAAAGGTTGAGCCCACTGGGTGCGGGTTGATCGCAAGGCGTGGTGCCAGCATTGCCAAGAGTGCGAACGATCCACGGACCCTGCGATCTGCAAATAAAGTCCTGCCGCGAGAACTGGATATTCTCGTGCCCTATTTCGAAAGCGATATCGCGGCCAAAATATTTGATGCGATCACACGTGAAACCAATCAGAGAGCGTCCTTCGATGCCCGGCGTGTGGGCAGCATGTTGTTTGATCATTTCAAGCCGTTGCTTGATGCCTATGCGGAGGATGATGAAACCCGCCGGGAACTTTGGAAGCTGCACAACAAGGTCCGGCAATTTTATCAAAAGACCCTGCGCAGTGAACGGTTCCGGCGTGCTTTTCGGGATGCGCATAACGATAACGCAGTGGCAGACGAACCAGTTGCAAGCGAAATCTTGGAAAAGGTATTGCCCGAAAACAGCAACCGGCTCTGTAATGTGCTTGTGGCAAAAGACCGCAATGCCGATATCAGCAAGCTGATCCGTCTGGGCAAAATGGTGGTGCATGCCAGCAATCTGCCCACCGATACGTCCGATCCGCAAAAAGTGTTTGAAGAGCGTATGAATTATTTCGCGACCAGCGATGGTCAAAGCGAGATCAAGCGCAACGAAGCATTTACCCGCGTATGGCGGAACTCTGTTGCAATGTCACTTCGTACACTCAAGGCCTGGGTGGATCCGCAAAACACCGTCTCGGTGACAAGCAAAGGCGGGTTCGAGAACGAAGATATAGCCAGTGCCAATGTCGGGGCTGTTTTATGCGGGGAGCGGTTCAATATAGAACAGTTCAATGCCCACCTGCCATTGGTGTTTGGCGATAAAGAGGTTGCCAACAACGATGGCAAAAGCCGGGCCGCGATTTTCGCTGATATTCCTGATGCGGATAAAGTTGAAATGCAGTGGGCCTTTTTGCGTCTTGCAGCCGAATTGCGCAACCGCTGCAACCATTTCAACACCAAGGATCGACTGGTCAGCGTGCTGTCAGGCGGGGTTCTGAAACCGATGAACAGCGACCGTCCGATAGCCATGGTCAACCGGCGCGGAGCAGATGTCAGCGACCGCGTTCTTGGGAAGCTTGGTGAACTGCTTGCATTTGATCGCAAGTTGCAGGCCAACGTGCTGCTTGATGACCTGAACCGTCTGGAAGTACGCCGGTATGTTTCCGAGGAAAACCTTGAAGCATTACTCGGAAACATTCGTCCGGTTCCAGGTCATGACCTGATCGCGCCAAAGTTTATGTCGGTTATCCGCCGTGCGCACGAAACCGGCAAGCCTCTAAAAGACCGCGACGGCAATGTGACCCAGCCGGAAAAACATCTGGCCGGTTTTGCCAAGCTTGATCTTGATAACATTGCCATGACAAATCGCGGCCCCAACCATTTTAAGATTGGTGTCTTGCGGATGCTTTATGGTGCCGGGTTCCAGGCATGGCTTAATGATCGTGAGGACGCGGACAAGGCATTTGTCGGGAAAACGGTGCAGCGTGTGCTCAAAGCACAGCATGACCGTGTTACACGGGCGAAGGAAAAGGCATTCTATTTCACAGCGGAAAGCATTCTTGATGAAATGCAGCTTGAGAAAGCCGCAAGCCTGAACGAACTTTTCGCGACGCTTCTTTCGCGAAGCAGCGTGCAAGAGCGTGAAAACCAGAGTTATCGTGCCAACGCGGGTGTCCAGAAGGATCGTTCAGATATTCTCAACCGGTTTAAACTGGATCTGTTTGGTGATCTTTTCGGAACCTATCTGGTTGAACAGAACCTTGATTGGATCTGGCGCGTCAAGGATCTGTTGCCAGAAGATGAAAACCCCCAGCCTTTGATGACTGGCGATCTGGGCGAAGCCGAAGGCAAGAGTGATGGCCCTTGGAAGGCGCAGTTCTATGGCTGGCTTTATCTGGTGCCAAGCGACGAGATCTCCTTGCTGCGCTACCAGTTCCGCAAAACGCTTGTGCTAGAGGGTAAAAGTGCGGGCGAAACACCGGCCGGGCTTGTCGCCCTGCTTGATGATATTGATGAATTGATGGGCCTTTATACTGCGGTTCAATCAGCCGGTTTCAGTGGCAAGGAACATGTGGCCAGGCTTGGTGCGGATACGTCATTTTACGAGGATGCCGATCAGTTCGCCCAAATCTATTCCGAGGAGAACGAAACCCATCATATGTCGTTCCCCGGAACGCGTCGTGGATTGCGCCAAATTCTGCGATTTGGCGATCTGGGTGTCCTGAAAAAGGTTTTTGACCGCCACAAGATCACCCGCGAAGAGGTTGATACGTTTGCGTCGCTTTTGCGTGATGACACCAAGAAGCTGTTTGAAAAACGCAATAACCTGCGCGATCAGATTTTCGCCGCCGTCGATGCCCGAAAGACCGACACCCCACAATTTAAGGAATTGTGCGGCACATATCGCGATCTTGCCAGCCAAACAGCGCTTTATCAGTTCCAGGCAGCGGGCGCACGTTTGACCGAGCATGCACGTTTGCACCACTTGCTTTTGAAAGTCGTCGGACGATTGACGGACTTTACCCTAACCTGGGAGCGGGACCAGCATTGTTTGATGCTTGGCATGCTCTATCGCGTATTTACGGATCGGAACGATCTGTTCGAGATCGATGTGCGCGATCAGCGGGTCGGAATTGTTCTCGACGATGAAAGTCGGCAGATCTTCGAGAACCGCGTTCTTGATGACCTTGAACGCTTCGATGTGAAACTTGGCAAGCGCGCGCTTGAGCAACTCAAATCCGATCTTGAAGCCGGATTTGTTCCGCTTTGGGGGAATGGCTTTGCTTTACGCAACCACTACCAGCTTCAATCCCTGCTGCCGGAAGGCTATCGTGCGCAATTCAACCGGTATTTCGGTAAGTTGGAGGCTGAAAATCCCCGTGATGTTGCAGCCGATAAACGGCGCAAAAAAGCAGGACACATGCAGCGCAATACTGGCAGGCCGCAACGCAACCGTGAGTCCTATCAGTCACTTAAATCTCAGGTTCGAAATGACTTTGCCCATTTCAATATTCTAAGTAGCAAAAAAGCGCGGCTTAACCTGAATTATGCTGTGAATGCGGTAAGGTCGCTTTTATCCTACGACCGGAAGCTTAAAAACGCCGTTGCAAGGGCGATCAAAGACATTATCGCCGATGAAGGTTTGATTTTGGATTGGCAATTGCATGAGGATCGTTTGCGCAACGCCCGCATCTACCCCAAATGCGAAACGCACCTGGCAACAGTTCGGGCGAGTGAGGACACGGACGTAACCTTCCTGATCCCGCAGGCATCGGTCCGCTATACATCAATGGTCAAAGCGTTGTTTGAATTTGATGCTGGTGGTTATCGGGCACAGGTTGGCCCCGCGGCAGACAAAAAGCGCAAGGGCAGGTTGACTTATCCCGAGGCCGTCTGGCGCCAATACGGGGATGCCATTCCCGATTGCCTGCGCAAGGTTACATACCCCGAATTAGGTTCAGATGTTAAGTAACTAACTGATTATCATGATGAAAATGGCAGCTCCGGCTGCCATTTTTGCGTTGCCGAGGGGTTGAAATGCCAAAAATCCAATCAGGTTCAGAAGAACAGTCTTTGGACAAAACGAAATCAGTGGGTTACAAGAGGTAAGTTCAGCACGACCGCTCATTTCACAGCGGACTGAACCACGCATTTTGCGCCCTCCTTTAGTCAATAAGTGTTCAGCACGACCGCTCATTTCACAGCGGACTGAACCAAGGTCATTGAGATGAGACGAATATCTTGTTCAGCACGACCGCTCATTTCACAGCGGACTGAACCCATCGTTGCCTCCTGATATTTCTACAAACTTACGTTCAGCACGACCGCTCATTTCACAGCGGACTGAACCCATGTGCGTAGTCCTAACTTAACAGTTGAGTTCAGCACGACCGCTCATTTCACAGCGGACTGAACCACGGAATCTATGATGTGTCTTTTAAAACTGTTGTTCAGCACGACCGCTCATTTCACAGCGGACTGAACCCTTTGTTTTCGGTAAGTAAAGATGTTTGTCTGTTCAGCATGAGCGCTTATTTAACAGCGCACTGAACCTCCAAATTCCAGTAGCTCTGTTTTCAATACGCAGTCAGAAGTTTGATCGGGGGATAAGCCTATGGCGCAAACTCAACCGGAAATCTGGGGGCGCGTGACATCGGCGGAAGCCTTGCAGGCCGCTTGGCACAAAGTGCTGGCGAATGGCGGGAGTGCGGGTGGCGACGGCGTCAGTTCGCAGGAATTTGGCAATGATCTGTTTGCCAATCTGACACAGTTGCGCGTGGAATTGCTTGGGCGATCATATCGGTCGCGCCCGTTCAAGCGTGTGGCCATTCCAAAACGCAAGCCCGGCTATCGGATCTTGACCATCCCGTCAATCCGCGACCGTGTTGTCCATACCGCAATCGCGACGATGTTGCTGCCGATCCTTGAGCCGCTTTTTGAAGACGGGTCGTTTGCCTATCGCCCCGGACGCGGGGTCGTGCATGCGGTCGAATGCATCGAACGTTGGCGCAAGCAGGGCTATAACACAGTGATTGAGGCCGATATCGTCAGCTATTTTGACAATGTCGATCAGGAAATCTTGCTTGAAAAGTTGGGTGACATTATTTCGCCTTTGGATGGTTCGGCGGCCGTTTGTGCGTTGGTTTCGCAAATCCTTGAAGATCAGGCCCGTGCCCTTGGCACGCCAGGCACCGGGTTGGTACAAGGATCCCCCTTATCCCCGATCCTTGCCAACCTTTACCTTGACGCACTCGACGAGGAGATCGATCAACTCGGTGTCAAGATCGTGCGCTTTGCCGATGATTTCGTGATCTTGTGCAAATCGCGCAGGCGCGCCCAAAAGGCATTGGAACATTGTGTGCGTGTTCTTGATGAACATCGCTTGAAATTACACGAAGACGGGACCCGGATTGTCAATTTCGACAAGGGGTTCGATTTCATCGGCTATCTGTTCGTGCGTTCGTTGTCGGTCAAGGAGCAGCGTGAAGAACCGGCATTCGATACCGGGAAACCCGTTAAATCAGAAGTGACCGATGACGGCATCATCGTGCTTGAAGACAAAGGTTCGCGGTACGATCCCGGAAAACGTGTCTTGTACGTCATTGACCCGGAGCATCGACTTGGTGTGCGGAACCAAAGCTTTGCGGTTACAAGGGCGGATGGATCAGAACTGGTTGCCATCCCGCATCGTCGCGTCGGGCGTATTGAAATCGGGACAGATGTGCGGTTTGATCGGGCACCGATCGATTTGGCGCTGAGATCAGGGATCGAACTGGCCTTGATTGATGCGATGGGACAAGGTGCTGGTTACGTTTCAGCCGGACCGGGACGGCACGCCGGATTGCAAATGGCGCAAGCGCGTTCGGTGCTTGATGACGGTTTTCGCACCGCAATCGCCGCAAAACTGGTTGATCGGCGCATTCGCAATCAAAGAACGCAGCTATCGCGCCTGAACCGAAAGCACCAGCATCCCGACGTAACGGAAGCGTTGGACAAAATGCAACTGGCATTGCGCAAAATCCCCAGTCATACCTCGATCGAGCAGTTTCGTGGTGTCGAAGGCAGTGCAACAGCCCTTTACTGGCCTGCATTGATGATGTTGCTGGCAGATAGGGACATTTTGCCAGCCGGGCGGTTTACCCGTTCTCGTCCGGCGCGTGATCCGGTCAACGCGGTTTTGAACTATCTGACCGGTATTCTGGAGCGCGATATTCGTGCCGCAATTCAGTCGGCAAACTTGCATCCCGGTTTTGGATTTCTTCACGCCAGCAAGGATCGTCATGACGGGTTGGTTTATGATTTGATGGAACCGTTCCGTGCACCACTGGCAGAAGGATCGGTTGTGTATTTGTTCAACGCGCGTCGCCTGACCCCGCAAATGTTCGAGAAAGTTGGCAATGGGAATATGAATATCTCGGGCGATGGTCGCAATGCGATCATCAAGCATTATGAAACCTCTGTCGCGCGCCGGGTGAAATGCCCCGACGGGAAGGGCCGGTTGTCATGGCGCGCCATGATGAAATGGCAGGCGCAAAATCTTGGCCATGCCGTTCGGGCAGATGATCCGGAACTTTTCACGCCCTATCTGATGGAAGCCTGAACAGGGGAACTACCTGCCATGTCACGATCAAACCGTTTACGCATTCTGTGTTACGACATTTCGTGCAAGAAGCGCCGACGAAAAATCGCCAGACTTCTGGAAGACAAGGCATCACGCGTTCAGTATTCCGTGTTTGAAACAAGATTGTCAGATGGTGCTCTTGCTAGGCTTGTCGACAGTCTGGAGCCTTTTCTGGAAGGCCCGGACAGTTTGCGCGTTTATACCATCGGCCAGACTGGCGAGCGCCATTGTGACGTGCGAGGAGCAGGTATTCCGATCGAAACAGAAACCGGGTATTGGTTGATGTAAATGTCAAATCAGGTTCAGATTTTCTGTAGTGCATTGATTTTAAAATTTAATTATGCGCTTCCGGCAAGGGAAATGCCCGGTGCCGGTGCTAAAATCATGCATTTTGCCATCAGGTTCAGAAAAACAGTCTTTGGACAAAACGAAATCAATGGGTTACAAGAGCTCAGTTCAGCATGACCGCTCATTTCACAGCGGACTGAACCGATGCATAGATGGTTCTTCTTTTTTTCAAAAGTGTAACTTGTTCAGCATGACCGCTCATTTCACAGCGGACTGAACCGATAGTCTAGATGGTTCTCTATCTTTTCTGTTCAGCATGACCGCTCATTTCACAGCGGACTGAACCAAGATTATTGATAACTTGTACACAATCTTGTTCAGCATGACCGCTCATTTCACAGCGGACTGAACCCTCAATCAACAAGGTTTAGGTAGTATACAAGTGTTCAGCATGACCGCTCATTTCACAGCGGACTGAACCTGCGGATGCGCCAAGATGAATAAGTATCTGTTCAGCATGACCGCTCATTTCACAGCGGAGTACGACTTCATTGCCTTGAAGCTTCGACTTGTTGTCGGAGGGGGAAGGCGATAATCTAATTCTTTGATTTCAGGGCTTTGGGGAAACCATGTTTGAACTGCAGGACCATCGGGTCTATTGCCTGCACAGCCTTTTGCTTGAGGCAGGTGAGACACCGGGGGCAAATTTTGCGGGCTTGACCAAGCAACCTGTCATTGGCGGAACGAGCGCCAATCCAGGGTACGGCATGGATGAGCCCACCCAGGTGTGGTTACCGGAAAAATGCCGACCTGCAGCGAAATCGCACTTTGCGGACGTAAACCTGCTGCGCGAGTCGTCCAAGCCTTGCGGGGGCGACTTGTATGCACCGGTTCGCGGTGTGATTTCTGGTGAAACGCCAAACCTTTGCCGGGTTTATACGCTTTCCGAACAGTTTGAGAACTTTCTGGCGCGTGGGGTTCTGTATGAAAAGGACGTCCCCGCCGAGGAACGTTTCAGGTATCAGTTGGCAATGGTTTTGTCCGGTGCTGCGCGTAAAAGATTTGAGAAAGCGTTGGCCGAGGACGACATGCCAACGGAGTTTCTTATCCCTGCTCGCAAGCCGGATGGCGCAATGGGAAAAGACGCATTTGTTGTCCCAATCGAAATTGCAGAGTTCGATCTTTATCAGTTTGCGACTGGTCGGGTAGTTTGCCAGCTATCACTGAAGGCGCGCATGCCAGCTGGGCGTGATTTGCCATCGCCATTATTGGCAGAATTGGTGAGCCATGCGGGTCGTTTTGCCAAACTCGGCTGGATTGAGCATCCCCCATCCATTCTGCAAGCGAAGAGATCGAGGGGAGTTTCGGGCATGGAGGGCGATCAAATGGTCGATATATCCGCGCCGGTTTTGCTTGATGGAATGGATGAATTTACGCTTGGCGGGTTTGTAAACCGGATCGTGCGAGGTCCACGAGGCCGTGCGGCCCGGAGTATGCGGACCTATACGCACGCATTTGCGATGATTTCTCAAAAAAGTACCGGACAGGCGCGCGGTTTACTCGAAGAGTTCAGCAAAAAGCTTGCGCGACAATATACAGATGACTATGCGCTCAGTGCTGACGCGGATGGGCTTCACGAGGTCGCGGACTTTGACAATGTTGTACACATTTTGTCTCGGGAAGGCGGCGCTTCGATTGTTGATCCCTTCAAGAATGGAGAAAAAATACCATTCTTGAGCGACTTTCGTCAGGCAACCTTGGAAAAAAACTATCTGCCGATATCGGTCCTGAATGTGCATCAGCATGCCAGATCGCTCGATCTTCTGACACTCGCGGTGAAAAAGGGCGATGAAGCGCGTGAGCTGGATGTTGTCACCGGCACGGTGTCAGCCCACGACGCGATAGAGGACGAAAAATCAGTCCTACAAGCCTGGGACAAAATGCAGGATGACGTGACGTTGCTTAACAGTCGTTTCCGGTTTCATCAGATCAGCCCGGTCAGCATGCATAACCGGTTCTCCATGGCGCAGCGATTGGCATTGGGGCTTGATGAACTTGAAAAGCACTTGAGCGCGGATCTCGCGGACATGTCGATGCGCATTCAGGCATTGGTATCTATGCGAAGCCAAGCGCGTCAGCATCGGTTTGATCGCTGGTTCTGGTGGGTGCCGATTGTGGGGAGCGGTGTGATCACCGGGATTTTAGTCCTGGAGATTGTGACTGCTGTGTTTGATATGCGCGAAAGTGGCTTTGACATCTGGGAACTGGGTGCGCTTGCAGTGGCCGCAGCCATTACCATTGGTGCAACGTGGTTTGCGTTTCACAAAAGAAAGATTGTGGTCTGAACGGGTCGGTCAGCTCTGCGCGTTTTGTCAGGGTCTTGTCGGTTTGCTAAGATGCTCACGCAGACTGGCAAGAGCGACTTCGGCCTTGTGAACATCTTCAAGTATCCTTGCCTTGTCCCGATGATCAATTTTCCGGTCCGTCAGCGCTTTGTCTACTTCCTGCAGAATTTCTGTTGCGACATAGATGTTGCTTTTTGCCCCTTGCTGGATTTGATCATGTGTCGCGTAAGACGGGGAAGTATCGGTTTCAGCGTTTACGTCTGCTGAAATACGTCTTACGGCCAAAAATCCGGTATCTGCCAAGAGATAGTCCACCAGTTCCCGGCGTTGGGTGATGGAAATCAGCCTGCGAATTTCATCGGCACTAAAGACGACCCGGCCGCGGGCAAGCCGGGAGTAAAAAGTCTGATAGCTGGTTTTAAAGCTATCGGCGGCGTTTTGAATACCGTCGCGCGTTTCCCCAAGCACGCGCCCCACCAGTTGAGAGAACTCCTCCCCGCGATCACCTATCATCGATTGATTGCCCCATTTGGAATTTGTCGTCGGGTTTATCTTTCAGCGCAAAAATAAGAAATTCAATTGTTTTTCGGTGTGTTACTGCAAATTCAGCTTTCAAAAAACGTTTATCAGTTTGAATGACGGTTGTTGTGCCGGATCACAGAATCAGGCTTTCCAATCTGTCAGGGGAGCTATGATGGAAAACAAATCCCTTTTGCGGCGTCTGGTGTCGGGTGCCGGTCAGCACATCGCCCAAAAACGTGAACAACTTGCTCGACAGGCTCAAGAACGTGAAGCGAAACGCAAGGAGGCTGCGCATCAGCAGGTTCTGGCAAGTTATCGGGAACAGATCAGCAAGATCCACACCGAACTGGCAGCGGCGTCTGAGGCCGAGAAAGCAAACCTGCCCGCCTTCCCCGCACCGGCCGAGACCGATATCGACGTTTTGAAGGCCTTTGTTGACAGTCCCGAAATTGAGCATGCCATCCGTACCCGGCGGTTTAATCGCAGGACGACTGCCTTGATCGGCCATTTCGCCGATCCGATGGCAATCATCACGGTCAGTGGCAAGGAAATTCTGGCGGTTGCCGGGATTTCGGCCGGGCAGGCTATGAAGGGTTTCAAGGAAAAAAGCCATATGGTGGCGGGTGTTGCGGCAACCATGGCAACGCGCGGGGCGGCATCGGGGATGATTGCCGGTGCAACGATTGCCAATGCGGCGGCCACGGGATATCGCAACGGCGCGGTCAAAGGGGCCATTCCGTTGTGCCAGTTCCGATTGACGCTTGGGGATTTGTCACCGCAAATGCGCACGATGTTGCGGGTTGCGTCCCTGTCATTTCATTTCGGGCTGATTGATGAAAAGACCTTGTCACGTATCGAGTTTTGCATTCTTTGCAGCCATCCGCATACCGAGGTAGTCGGCCCGAACGGAGCGGACAAATCGGCGGGGATTGCGCGGCATCTTATGCAGGCCCAGGCCTTGAGTTGGCCCAAGGCGCGTGAAACGCTGGTGGTTGCCATCAGGCAGGCGGGCAGTGCCAACAAGATGCTTTGGGCAGGGTCGGACGTGCTTGAGCAGGAGCTATCGGGCTTGTTCCTGACAGTGCAATAGTTTCTGCTTGCCGGGCTCTGAATGCACCCTGTCATGCGCCAGGCGTGGCTGACAGGGTGTTTAAGGTAATCGTCATTCAGGCCAGTGTGCGGCGAAAGCACGGGACGATATCGTTCCATGCCAGGTCTTCAAGCGAGAAGATGTCAACATCCAGCACGCGGGCTTTACCAGTTAAGGGTGGAAAGCGGCTTTTGTCTGTTTGATATTCGTCATAAAGGTCGGTGGTGCAAAACAGGGCAACACGATCATTCGGGCCACCGAAATGATCGACGATATTGTCGGCTTCATGCAGATAAGTGATGAGCCGGTCACGCACGGGCTTGGCCTTGTCTATATCGGATTTGATTGCCTTGCACGAAACAAACAACAGGCGGTCATCCTTGCGGGCAATCAGATCGATTTCATTAAAACCTTCGTCCGCGCCAACCCGCCAGCGTACTTTGCGGCCGGTTTCAACCTCGTCAAATCCGGCGGCCAACGCAGCGAAATAGGCATATTCCTCAAGCCAGCGGCCGGAAAAGAAACCGCGCGCATCAAGGTCGACGGCTTCGTAAATGCTCTCGCCTGTTTTTTGAACAAGATTGCGATCACACATGAATGACAGCATTTGCCGTTGCTTTTCAGTCCTGGGATCAAAGCTATGGCGGTTGCCGGCAAGATGAAGGCGCAGCGGTTCGAAGTCGCGATAATTCTCGGCAATGAAGCGTGCGACCTTGTGGCGTGATTGCAGGTCTTCGTGACTTCGGACATCGCCATCCGGGAAAGTTTCGCGTTCGGCCAACAAACGTTTGATTGATGTGGACATGAAAAGGGCTTTGATTTTCTGAGGAAAAGTGGAGAAGTAATAGTGGTTGGTTTTTGCAACTTAAACAAGGAATTGGTTGTAGTTCGGATGCTGAAGTTGCTCGTGGGTTTGCCGGTTATCGTCAGTTTTGTTGTTTTTGGTGCATTTGATGCACAGGCACGGAACAGCATGAAGTTTGACGGATTTCAGGCCAATGTCGGTGACATCCTGTCGGGTATCGCAACCTACTGCCAGCGTAATCCGGGCCAGATGTCATTCGCAGCATCTGGGAACAACTATCGCGACGAGTTGTTTCGCGAGGCTTGCGGTGGCGGATTGACGGGTCAAATGCTCCCGTTCGGGGATTGGGGTGTGATGTATCAAAAGGCCGACTATCCCGATGGGCGCAAATCGATTTTTTCAGTGGGTAAACAGTTTACTTTTGGCGGGCAGGAATATCTGATCGTGATTGGCGAGGAGATGCTTGTTCGTTTCCCCGGGCAGGAAAAAGAAGAAATCACATGGCGTCCGGCAGCTCTTTTGAATGTACGTGACGGCGAACCCGCGCGATGGGTTGAGGTTATCGACTATGTTGCTCCGAACCGCGCTGGCTGGAATGTCCGTGCTGGATCTTTTTCTGATTTCTCGGTTGGGCAGCGTCACCCGGATGAACATGTTCATGCAATCTGGCAACGGTTTGTTGCCGCCGATTTTGGCAAGCTGGTGCGCAAAATGAAAGACATGGATTGGCCAGACTGAAATGCCCAATTGCGTTTCATTTCGGGGTGTTTTAGCTGCTTTGTCGTGAGCCGGATTGCCGCAGGTTCGGCTCGGGCACTTCTTCGGAGTTGGGCGTGGGGGCTGGGCTTGTCAGCCGGTCTGAGCAGTCATGATAAAAGGGGTTCGGATCATAGAGATCTGCAAAGGACGGATCGTAGCGGTAATCGATTTGTTTGGCTTTGAGAGACTGCCCACCCCGAAACAACAGCAACTGCGCACCGGGTGGAATATGGAGCGAGCAACCTTCGTCCCAAGGATCACAGAGTGATGCCAGTTCATTCAAGGCTAACGTCTGATTGTGTCCAAGAATTTGAATGACGCCACTATTGTTCAGGATGGATTTCCAGTCCGTCGGATAAATGGACTTAAGCTGTGACAGGTCCTGCCAGAAAGTCCAAAGCCGCAATCCGTATCCCCGCATCAGGGTGATTGCCGTGCGGATTTCATCAAGCGTTCCCAGTTGGGCTGCTTCATCGACAAATAGTGTGGTTGGTTGTTCGGGCGGACGTGTGCGCCTGGCAATAAGCTGAATCAGACTGGCCAGCCAAATACGCAAAAGTGCGGTATGGGATCGCAATTTTTCAGGTGGAAAGACGATATAGATCGTTACGGGTTTTCCCGTGACAAAGTCATCAATCGAAAAGCTTGTACGCGCTGTGGCGCGGGCGATCAGTTTGCTGGCAAATATCGCGCAATGTGAAAGGGCAACTGTCTGGATTGATCCACGGGTCTTTTCCGGTGATGCGACAGTCATGCCGATCTTGGTCTGGATAAACGGACTATGATTTGCAAGTTCTTCCTGTGTGAAGGTGCGCAAGCCGCCATAATTATCGCCAAGCAGGTTGTGAAGCTCTCTCAATGTCTGCAACGATTTGGGGCCATCAAAACGCAAATATGCAAGGATGCCGGAAATCAAATCACAGGCGGCGCGGTCCCAAAACGGATCAGTTTTTGATCGCCCAGTGACCAGCATGTCGGCCATTGCGACGGTGTCGTCCTCAAGTTGGTCATTTTCCTTGCGCAAGACATCAAGCGGATTGAATTGATCGGTCACGGCATCAGGTGTGAAATTTGAAATGACGTCAAACGGATCAAGCAAAACGATCCGGTGCCCCATGCGGGCGCGAGCACGTGCGGTGACAAGGTAGTTCTCGCCCTTGGGGTCGATTACCACTGCTGGTCCCGTGTTGCGTAACAGGTTGGGGATAATTGCCCCGGTTCCCTTGCCAGCACCGGTAGAGGCGATTGTGGTAATGTGATCTTCGGGGGCGGCATGGATGTTTTGTGTCCAAGAGAGCTTGCCATCTACTGTGCCCGGTTTACCGATGAAGTCTCCGAGAAGTGGTGGGCAAAATTTTGTGCTCAACATATGACACGCTCCAACGTTTCAAACAGGACCGTCGAAGGTGAATTGGTGGAGCGTATCGGGCAATCAAAACACTCAGTTGATTTTGAATTCGAATTTTACGGAAGGGAGCTCTTACAACTGGATGACCGAGCCGATGTACAAAATTGTTTCTGGAAATGATAGGACAACTGCGTTCGGTTGGAGAACTGTTCTCCGATAATACATGCCGCAGCTGCGACCTTTAGCTATTGTTTATAATCATCTGAAAATCGAACTTCACTTTGCAAGTATAGCTATCAGGTTCGTCCCGGGATTTTATGATAGCTAAACACTGAATTTTCTGACGCATGGACGCAACGGCTTCGGGATCACGAGACCAGGTTCGTAATTTTGCGATGCAGTTTTGATGTTGGTGGACAATGTTTTGGAGTTTCTTTGGAAAAGCGCAATCGGCAAGCTCGCGCTTGTGATGTGCGATATCTAGCTTCGTGCGTTGGATCTGTTCTGCTTTGTCGTCGAAAAATGCGCGTATTTCAGTTGAACGTGCATCTGGGCCCAGAGCATCGATAACCTTGTTGATGCTGGCGCGAAGATCTTCGAGATGCTGAGTTAGGCGTTCAATCTCGCGTGCGTGATGAGCGCGAACTTTTTGGATTTCATCGCTCTCGAAATGCTCGATGATCTTTGCCTCGTCGAGTTCAGCGACAGCGTCTAACACTAGCTTGATGATCTCGTCATAGTGAAGGTTCCTGTTCGCGCAGCCTTTGACTGGGCAAGAATAATGCTTTGCATAGGTCGCTGTGATTTTCTGATTGTGCTCCCCGCAATAGAGTTTGCCGCCAAACACCGCATTGGCACGCTTCTTCGTGACAGTCTGTTTGCGACGCCATTCCTTTGAGCGGCGAATGGATGTCTCGCGCTTCTCCTGTTCTGTCATCACAGTGGGTATCATTTTGCGCTGAAGGTGTTTGCTGGATCGTTCATCAAGAGCCTTCTGGACTTTTGCAAAAGTCTCATCGTCAATGATGGTCAGTTCGGGGATTGGGACTGTGATCCATTCCTTTTCCGGACGCATGATTGACAGGCGTTTTCCGTTTTCCGGATGTTTGCGGTACTGCATTTTGTTGAAGGTTACGACGCCGTTATAGAGCGTCTGGCGAAGCATTCCCGTTTGTCTGACGAACGAGCCAACAAGGCTTGAGGGTGCCCATTTCCCGCCTTTGGGGGAATCAATGCCGCGCCGGTTTAGATCGTCGCAGATATGTTTCAGCTTCCTGCCTTCGGCGTAATATTCAAATATCTCGCGAATGATTGCAGCTTGCTCGTCGTTGATCTTGCGCTTTCCTCGAATGGGTTCGCCAAACTCGTCAAGAGCATGAACCAGATCGTAGCCGTAGAGCTGGCCGCCAGGAACCCCGCCGCGAAGAACAGCTGCGATCACGCCACGATGGGTCTTGTCAGACAGATCCTTGAGATAGAGCGCATTCATAGTGCTTTTCAGGCCAATATGCAGCTCGTTGATTACCCCATCTGTGACGGTCTCAATAGGAAGGCCCAAGAACATCATTTTTTTGAAGAAATTGGCAGTGTCGGCCTGGTCTCTGCTGATGCGGCTAAGGTCCTCTGCAACGACACCCTCAAATCGTCCGTTTAGCGCTGCGACCAGAAGGGCGCCAATCCCAGGTCTGTTAGCAATGTGAGAACCTGAAATGCCCTCATCAAAAAACACGTCGGCAACCTGATAGCCTTTGACGCTGCAATATTCTCGGCAGCGTCGGATCTGATCCTGGGTACTGGTTTCCTGTTTGTCCGTTGAGTGGCGGGCGTAGATTGCTACATGCACTGATTGTATCCTCGAAGATTGGATCAGATTGATTACCTTTCGGGATTGCTGATGCGCAAGGGTAAAACAGCGATTTCTCTTAAGGGTAGGTATTTAAGAAAATGCTGTAAATACAATGCACTGCATGTGATTGCATGAGAGTGCATAAGATTGCACGAAAATGCAAAAGATTGCATGATGGTGCACGAGATGGCACAACTTTCACCTGTCGTTGTGGGGGCAGGATAGGTTTGGTGGGCCCACCAAACAGCCCAAATGGGCTTCCTGCTTATTCGCATGGCGGTGCCATGCTCAACAAAAGACCGAAGCTTATACAGTTAGGCCGTATCTGTAAGAATTTGAAAATGTGGAAGGGGCTGAGCGTAATACGACGATCTAGCCTATAAAGCCTAGCAGATTTTGATGCTCAATCATCGAGTGGAAGTGCAATTGGTTCGGAGCCCGTCGGGTGCGTTATGCTTTTAAATCGGATAAGGTTTTGTGTTCGCACAAAGTGCGGGAATAGTATCGTAGCCAAGAAGCAAGCAAGTGAATGTTCCCAGCAGTTCTGTAGTTGAATTCTGAACGGAAACGATGCGTAGCAACTTTGATTTTCTCGAAAAATTAGATAGCGATCTGTCCAATCTTGGGCGGCTTGCCGAAAGCTATTTCCAAGATGATCCTAGTACGAGCTTGATTAAACTTCGCCAGTTTGGCGAGCGGCTTACCAAACGGCATGCGGCTCAAATAGGCATCGAGATCCAGGAGAGCGATACACAGGCTGATCTGCTTCGTAAATTTAAGTACGAGCGTTCTGCACCAGATCGCGTCCTTGATGTGCTGCATCACATTAGAAAACTCGGAAATTCTGCTGTGCATGACGGACGCGGTGATCATCGTGAAGCCTTAGCATGCCTCAAGATGGCGGTGCAGCTCGGCGTTTGGCATGTGCGAGCTTCGACTGGCCAACGGAAATTTTCATCAGGTCCTTTTTTGCCGCCGAAAAATCCAGGCACCTCTGAGCCCGACCTGCAGGCCGAACTTGAGAGGCTTAGAGCAGAACGTAACGACGCGCTTACCTCGGCTCAAAAGGCAGAGGAAGAGAAACAAATAGCGCTACTCGCCGCTGAGACAGCAGAGGAACGCCATAAACGGGAAATCGAGGAACGGCAAACATGGGAAGCACTCGCACAGGATGCGGATCGACAACTCCAAAAGATCTCCGAACAGGCTAGCCATCAGTCATCGGCGGAACGCATCGCGTTCGCTCAAGCCGTCGACGAAGCGGCTGGGGCTGTTGTCTTGGACGAGCAATCCACACGTGCCTTGATCGATCAACAACTCCGGGACCGCGGATGGGAAGCCGACACCAGCAAAATTAAGTTTAGTACGGGAGTTCGTCCAACGAAGGGGCGTAACTTGGCAATCGCCGAGTGGCCTACCCAGTCGGGCCCAGCAGACTACGCACTTTTTGTTGGTGAGCAGTGCTTAGGCATTGTGGAGGCCAAAAGGTATCAAAAGAATATTTCTGCCGCTATTGATCAAGCTGAGCGCTATTCGAAAGGATTTGAATGGGAAGAGAACAAGACGGCGTGGGACAATGAGTATTTTGTACCGTTTGTTTTTTCCACAAATGGTCGGCCATATTTAAAGCAAGTAGAAACAGAAAGTGGCATTTGGTTCCGTGATGTTCGGTTGGCCAATAATCTCCGTCGTGCACTCATGGGTTGGTTCACGCCGGATGAATTAGTTTCCCAGTTAGAGGTAGAGAAAGAGCAGGCTCAGGCTGCGCTTGAGACCAGAAGCTTTGACTTTGGTTTTCAGCTTCGGCCCTATCAAAAAGAAGCGATCCAAGCCGTCGAAAAAACACTTGCTACCGAAAAGCGGGAAATGCTTGTTGCGATGGCAACCGGCACCGGCAAGACAAAACTCGCCATAGCTATGCTGTACCGGCTGCTCTCTACTAAACGGTTCCGCCGAATTTGCTTCGTGGTTGATCGCTCTGCACTAGGAACACAGACCAGCGACGAATTCATGAGCACTTCGATTGAGGGGCCAAAGACATTTGGCCAGCTTTTCGGGTTAAAGAACCTGTCTGACGTTAAGCCGGACCCCGAAACTCGCGTTCACATTTGCACAATTCAGGGGCTTGTGAAGCGAGTTCTGTATAACACTGACCCTGCAGACGTTCCACCAATTGGGCAGTACGACCTGATGGTCGTCGACGAGTGTCACAGAGGATACTTGTTGGACCGTGAGATGTCCGATGCAGAGTTAAGCTTCCGGGGGCAAGAGGACTATATCTCCAAGTACCGTAGGGTCTTGGAATACTTCGACGCTGTTAAGGTCGGCCTGACGGCGACGCCCGCACTCCACACCGCGCAGATATTTGGGGACCCAATATACACCTACTCATATCGAGAGGCGGTTGTTGACGGTTGGTTGATCGACCATGAACCCCCAATCCGCTTCCAGACGGCGCTCAGCAAGGCTGGTATTGTATTTAAAGCCGGGGACGACGTAGAGGTGATGGACAGCAAGACCGGTGAGATCGAGAACGTGATTGCGCCGGATGAGCTGGAGTTTCAGGTCGAGACATTCAACCGAAAGGTCATCACTCAACCTTTCAACCAGGTGGTGGCCGAAGAATTGGCCAAGCACATTGACCCTAGCCTGGAGGGTAAGACGCTGGTATTCGCTGTCACGGATGCTCATGCCGATACTGTCGTTCACGAATTGAAAAAGGCATTTGCGGAGCAGTATGGCTCTATCGAAGATGCTGCTATCCGCAAGATCACTGGTAGCGTCGATAAGGTTGGCAAGCTGATTAGGTCGTTTCGTAACGATGCCTTTCCTCAGATCGCCGTCACGGTGGACCTGCTGACAACCGGTATCGACGTGCCGAAAATCACCAATCTGGTTTTCATCCGCCGCGTCAACAGCCGAATTCTCTATGAGCAGATGCTTGGGCGTGCCACACGTCGCTGTGACGAAATCGGCAAGGATGTGTTCCGCATTTTCGATGCGGTTGACCTCTATGCTTCGTTGCAAGACCTCACACAAATGAAACCTGTTGCCAGCAACCCAAAGCTGACGTTTGAGCAGCTGTTTGACGAATTGGCGACAGTGACCGAACGGGATCAGCGCGAGCTTGTGCGTGACCAGATTCTAGCCAAATTGCACCGCAAGTTGCGTAAGCTGCCGAGCAAGGTGGCGGAGGCGATCCAGGAGCTCACGGGCGAAACCCCGGAAGATCTTCGCGATCGCCTCAAGAACAATACGTCCGATCAGGCTGCGGCCTATGCCAAAAAATTTGCGGGGGTGGGAAAGATACTTGATTGGAATCCCGACGGATCTGGCCCAAACTTGATTCCGATTTCCCACCACGAAGACAGCATGCACGCCGTTACCACCGGCTATGGCGACTTTGATAAGCCCGAGGATTTTCTCGACACCTTCACGTCATTCATAAAGAACAACCAGAACCGCATCGCGGCGCTTTCGGTTGTCGTGCAGCGCCCCCGTGAACTAACGCGGGCCGAATTGCGAAGTTTGCGGTTGGAGCTCGACAAGATGAGCTTCTCTGAGACGAACCTGCGTCGGGCCTGGAATGACGCCTCCAACGAAGACATTGCCGCGTCCATTATTGGCTTCGTCCGACAGGCCGCGTTGGGGGATCCTCTGATCCCTTTTGAAACCCGCGTTCAAACGGCAACCAAAGCGATATTGGCCAAGGCTAAGTGGACAGACCCTCAAAAAACTTGGCTCCGCCGCATCGCCGAACAAATTAGCAAGGAAATCGTGGTAGACCGTGACAGCATCGATCAAGGTACGTTTGCCGCTCAGGGCGGCTTCCACCGCCTGAATCGGGTGTTTAATGGTAAGCTCGAGAACATTCTCAGCGATTTCAACGAAGAACTCTGGAAAGCAAGTGCATGAATCCGAATACCACCGAAATCGTCGCTAAACTTTGGCGAGAATGCAAAACGCTGCAATCCGCTGGCGTGTCTTACTCAAACTATGTCAACGAGCTGACATATTTGCTTTTCCTGAAGATGCTTGAGGAGACCGGACAGGAGAATCGCCTGCCGAACGGACATTCATGGCGCAAGCTGGTCAGCACTGAGGGAGGCGATCAGTTGCGGTACTATAAAGAAATGCTGCTGGAGCTCGGTAACCCTGAAAAAACTAAAGATCCGGTGACGTTGGCGATTTTCACCGATGCGATGACACACCTGCGCTTACCTAAAGACCTCAAGACGCTGACCACAAACATCGACAAGCTTGATTGGTTCTCGGCGCGCGAGGACGGGCTGGGTGATCTTTATGAGGGGCTGCTGGAGAAAACAACTTCGGCTACCAAGTCCAAGGCTGGGCAATATTTTACACCTCGTGCACTGATCGATAGCATCATCCGTCTAGTTAAACCCCAACCGGGGGAGGTTATCCAGGATCCTGCAGCAGGTACCGGGGGATTTTTGATCGCCGCGGACCGTTACATCAAGGATGCCACCGACGATTTGTTCAAGCTGCCGGAGGCGAAGGCCCATTTCCAGCGTCACCAGGCTTTTGTTGGAAACGAATGGGTGCCGGATACTCACCGCTTGTGTGTCATGAATATGTTACTTCACGGGATCGAGAGTCTCGTTGGGTGCGAGGACAGCTGCGCTCCTCAGGGTGAAAACATGGGTAAAGCCGATGTGATCCTCACCAACCCGCCTTTCAATAAAATGTCGGGTAATGTAAACCGCCCCGATTTTACACTGACGGCAGGGGAACGCGTTGGTCCTATGCCTTTTCTTGAGCATGCGATCCGTCACCTAAAGAAAGGCGGGCGTTGCGCTATTGTTATGCCTGACAACATTCTTTTTGGTGATGGCGTCGGTACTGAATTGCGCCGATTCCTGATGGTGAATTGCAACTTGCACACCATTCTGAGGCTGCCAACGGGCATCTTTTATGCACAGGGCGTAAAGACCAATGTGCTCTTCTTCACGCGGGTGACAGATAAAATTTTCCCTGCAGATCATAAACAGCAGGCTACCAAGGCGGTCTGGTTCTATGACTTGCGCGCGAATATGCAATCCTTTGGCAAGACCAACGCCCTGACAGAACAACACTTCGCAGAATTCGAGAGCCTCTACGGCCCTGATACCCTTGGCGGTTCCGAAAGGAAGGAAGAGGGCGAGAATAGTCGTTGGCGGCATCTCACCCGCGAGCAAATCACAGAACGTGGCGACAACCTCGACTGGTCTTGGCTGCGTGATGAAAGCGGTGACCCTGAGGATGATATGACCGAGCCCAACGAAATTGCAGCCGCGATTATGGGCCACCTCCGGGCAGCGCTGGATGAAATCGAAGCGCTTAGCGAGGAACTAGATGAGACTACTGAAATCGAGGCCGCTGAATGAGCATAGGCTATACATTCGGGCGGACGATTCAACTCTTTCTGGTAGATGGGAAGCCTACCGGCCTGCGGAAGGCGACCATCCACGGCTGGACAGGCTTGCTGTTTGTTAGTGGGGCCTCAGCATTCGGAGACCTGACTGCAAGGGACGAGGTTGATCGGACGGGCGTTTATATTCTCTCCGGCCCCGACCCCGATAAGGCAGGTTCAACGAGGGTCTATATCGGCTCTGGCAATTCAGTTGCCGAACGGATCAAGCAAAGCGCCCTGAAGCGTGACTTCTGGGAAACGGCGATTACTGTCACCACCAGCGATGATGATCTGTCAAAGGGCCACGCCGAATTTCTTGAGGCGCGGCTGATCGAACAGACGTCGCAGGCGGGCCGCGTGACGCTGGACAATGGTACAAAACCCGACACCGGCCGCCGAAGATTGCCTGAGGCGGACGTGGCGAACATGGAGCAGTTCCTCGCGAATCTACAAATCATTCTGCCGGTGATCGGGCTCGATATGCTCAAGCCACAGCCACGCGCAGTGATGCAAACCGCCAAGCCGGTGGAAGAACGCACTACTGGCGATGTACAATTTGAAATCCGCCATAAGAGCGGGGTACAGGCCACGGCGGTAGAAGAAGACGGCGAATTCATTGTGCTGGAGGGCTCAGAGGCGCTGACCGGAACGGGGTATGTACAGCAGAGCTATGGTGGGCTGAAAGAAAAGCTGGTCGCCGAAGCTGTGTTGATCCCGAACGGCGCGGACAAGCTACTTTTTGCTAAGCCCTGGTCTTTCAAAAGTCCCTCAGCCGCAGCCGCGGTTGTTCTTGACCGCAACAGCAATGGACGGACTGAATGGAAGGTCAAAGGATCGAGGCAGACTTACCACGACTGGCAGCAGGTTCAGGCCGCTAAGCAGGAGGCTGTGGAATGAGCAAACTTCCTGAAGGCTGGGCTGAGGCAAAGATTCGAGATACTGTTGTAGACTACGAGACCGTCGACCCGCGAAAGTCGCCTGATCAGTCGTTCTTCTACGTCGATATTGGCGCGATAGATAACTCAGTTAAAAAAATTACTGCGCCGAAGGAATTTTCGGGGCGGGAAGCGCCATCCAGAGCGCGTCGAGTTATTAGGGCTAACGATGTCTTGTTCTCCACGGTCCGCACTTACCTGAAAAACGTCGCGCAAGTTCCTGAGCACCTTGATGGTCAGTTGACGTCGACAGGTATTTGTGTGTTGAGGGCAAACGAGATCACTGATCCTGGTTATCTTTTCCGTTGGGTTGGCTCTTCAGATTTTATTAATAAAATCTCCGAGGCGCAGGACGGTACGATGTATCCAGCCGTTCGTGATGAAGATGTTCTTAGCGGACCGATCCCACTTCCCCCGCTCCCCGAGCAACGACGGATTGTGCGGAAGCTCAACAGCTTCAGTGCCCAAACCGTTAATTCCCGCACTCATCTTACTGCCATCCAGCCGCTTATAGAGCGCTACAAGGTTTGTGTGTTAAGAATGGCGTTTAATGGTGAGCTGACCGCTAGCTACAGAGAAAATAAAGCCCAACTGCCAGCCGTGGACTTTGAGCTGTCCCCAACCCAGCTTAAAAAGTTGAAGCTCACCCAGCATCAGCTGCCTTCGGACAGGGCTCCATACCAAGTACCTGAAACGTGGCGGTGGATCGCTTTGCCCGCACTGGGTGAGTTAGCACGTGGAAAATCTAAGCATCGTCCGAGAAACGACAAAGCTTTATTTGGTGGTCCATACCCTTTCATTCAGACGGGGGATGTAAGCAATAGTAATGGGCGGATTGAGCGGTATTCCTCAACTTACAGCGAATTTGGGTTGTCGCAGAGCCGCCTTTGGCCTGCAGGTACGCTTTGCATTACAATTGCTGCCAACATTGCTGAAACGGGGATCCTCGGTTTTGACGGATGTTTCCCCGATAGTGTGGTTGGATTTATAGCTGACGAAGAGAAAACCTCGGCGTCTTTTGTCGAATACTTTATTCGCACAGTAAGAGAAGATCTCGAGGCGTTCGCACCGGGGGTGGCTCAGAAGAACATCAACTTAGCCACTCTGACGGGTATCTTTGTTCCTGTGCCGCCTATAGATGAACAACGCGAAATCGTCTACCAAATCGAAACTGCCTTTGCCAAGATAGACCGTCTTGCCGCCGAGGCCGAAAACGCGCTTAAACTAATAGATCGATTGGACGAACGTATTCTCGTCAATGCCTTCGCCGGCGAACTTGTTTTCCAAGATCCAAATGATGAGCCTGCCGAGGCATTGCTTGATCGCATCCGTGAAGCACGTGCCAAAGCCACCAAGAAAGAACGCCATCGACGCACGAAGGTAAATGTTATGAAGAAGAATCCCCGAGACCTCTTACTTGCCGATAGCGAAGAGTGGCCCGAAAATGGTTTGCCATTCGAAGAGGTGGCGAGAAGAGTTGTTCTCCCCTACGACGATCTGCGTGATGCGCTGTTTGGCCTTTTGGGTGAAGTCAAACCAAAGCTAGAGCAAGTCTTCGACAAGGACGAATCTTGTATGCATCTGAGGAGAGTTCCCCAATGAGGCTGCGATCTCTCAATATTGAAAAATCTGCAGCAGGCGGCGGCCTATTCGACGGTACGGAGATTTGGTTCGGCCGGGAAATAGACGGCAAAACGAACGAACCGCTTGCACCCTTATGCCTCATCGGACCGAACGGGGCAGGTAAGTCTCAATTCCTGCAGTTAATTGCCGAGATCTTTCAGGCCGCTTGGCATGCGCATGCGCCAAGTCAAGAACGGAGGAGTGCAAACGCACAGGTTCTTTTTGACCTGACGTATGTGATTCGTCCGAACGGGAAGGACAAGCTAGAGACAGTCCGACTTGTGAGGACGCTCAAAGGGAAGAAAACTGGGCCAATTGAACTTCATCTTGGGGAAGATGAGGTGATCGAGCCCAGCTCTGAAGAGTTCGGGCAATATCTACCGTCGATGATCATTGGCTATACTTCTGGTGACAATGAGACGCTGAGCTTGCCTTTTCTCGCCAGTCGAAGCGGATATGCCGACGACGTGGCGCGGGCGGCTCTGAGCGATAATGGCGAAGAATCCATCCCTGACAACCGATTGATGTTGATAGACTACGGAACCAATCTCGAAGTTCTATTTTCCAACCTGATACTTGGTTCCAAACATGTGCGAGACGAACTGCTCCGCCATGCGCAATTAAGCGATCTGGCTTCCTGCCGTTGTATCCTGCGTCTGGCGCATTCTGCGGTTCCAAGGGCGCCTAAGGCCCGCGTGGTGAAGTCGAAACGCAAAGGCATTCAACTTACCGAGGAGTTGGAGACCATCATCGATCGACTGCAACGTACGGCAACGTGTTGGCACTTTGACGAAAAGACTGAGACCTACACGTTTGATTTCTTCATCACGGAAGCGACCCGAGAGGCGTTCGCCTTTTTTTGGGAGGGGGCATTCTCTCTTTATAGATCATTGCACAAACTTGCCCTTCTGAATGATCTTGCGATCCCACGTGCAGCGCGCCATCGGTTGGACAAGGCAGTTAAGGAAAGACGTTTTGCATCGAGACTACCGGAGCCTCAGCAAGAGGACATGGTTTTCGGGTTCGATGAAGTTCGTTTTTGGCCGAAGGGGGAGAGTGCGGAGGCAGTAGATTATGTTTCGCTCTCAGATGGAGAGCATCAGCAGGCCTTGATCCTTGGTGTTTATGCCATGGTTGCGGACGCAAATGCCATCTTTCTGCTTGATGAGCCGGAATCGCACTTCAATCCAAAGTGGCGTGTTGAGTTTGTCCGGCGCTTAATGGATATGACGGGCAATCGAGGGAACCAAGAAGTCTTGTTGACGACACACGCGCCGTTTGTTCCGTCAGACATGCCACGCGACCAGGTCATGATTTTTTCGAGGAATGATGAAACTGGCAAAGTAGACGTGTCAGCACCACAGATTGAGACATTCGGAACCGCTTTCGACCGTATTCTTGAAACGTGCTTTGATATTCGCCCACCACATTCACACCTCGCCGAGGATGAGATTGAGCGATTGCTGAAATCGAAAAACTTGGCAGAAGTCGAAGCAGGCTTCAAAGAGCTAGGTCCATCAACAGGGAAAGCCCTTCTTGCCGATCATCTGCGTAAACTAAAAAATCAGGCGGTCTAATGCTATTTCCATACCCGCAAGAAGCTTTAGCGTCGAATTGGTTGAGCGCAGAAGTAATCACAATATTACGTGCGGGTATGGAGGCAATAAATAATGGTGATCTGCCCGAAGAATGGCCTAATTGCTTGCATGAAGAGCGACGATTGGTTCTTGAGACGCGCACTGGCCTAAAAGCCAAGCTTGAAGACTTCTTTACAGCTTACGAAAAACTCTCTGAAGACGAAAAAGCGACAGTATACGATGCACTTATGCGACAATCCGATCTACCAGGTGTCTATTCAGATCATAATCCTTGCCCGACTTCAGAAGACTTTCCTGAAGAAATTAAAGGGGTTACCAGACATCTATTTGACTACTTGTTTGATCTATTGACGGAGATAAAGGACGGTGAGAAGTGCCTAAGAGATATACAGTTTGATGTAATATACGACAGTGTAGACCATATATGCCCGTTTTGCGGTCTCAATTATTTTAGGGCTCCGGGAGCACCGCGGCATGCTCTTGACCACCTGATGAATAAACCACGATATCCATTTTCTGCTGCTGATCTACGCAACCTTCCCCCTACGTGCGACGAATGTAACGAAGATTATAAAGGTAGCGAAGATATTCTACACAGAGCAGATGGAACTAGGCGGCGATGCTCCGACCCATATTTAGGTCCCGTATTTGAAGTGCGTTTGAACGGAAGTCAGTTCTTTTCGGGTAATGAAGTGCGGGGGTGGACTTTGCCGCGTTGGGAAATTGAACTCGTCGGTGACGAAGTGGAGTGTGCGGAAACTTGGGATGCCGTATATCACATCAAAACCAGATATTCTCGAGACGTATTAGATGCCGACTTTCTCTCATGGGTGAAGCATTTTTCACGTTGGTACAAAAGAAGATTCGGTCAGAACACAACCTCAACTCAAGTTGCAGACAGGTTGCCGGAGTATATTGACTCCGTGATCCAAGATGGTTTTGCCGATCGCGCTTTCCTGAAGGCCGCAGCGTTTCGATTCGTACATATCTCCTGTAATGATCCAGTGATCGGAAACGATATCCGAGAGTGGTTGTGGAGCTTCGTTGAGTACTCAGCATAACGGTAAACGATAAGCTGCGTTATGTTGCCGCTAAATTGGCTACTGGCCAATGTTTGGGTTTGTTTTCCTGAGCTGAGTATTGTTTGGTTCATTTGAGCTTAGATCAATATCAGAATGCGATTTTCGTGTTTCGATAGTAGTTTTTTGGGCGAATGCAGGTTTGTTTGAAAGGATCCCTAGCATTTCTCGATGTGCGACCAGTAAGACCATGGCCAGTGGATCTTGGTGGGCCTCCATTAACAGAAACATTTTCCAGTTTCTCGAGGTTCGCATCGCCAGGCTGGGCAGCCGGTAGATGAGCTTCTGGGTGCTGAGATAACGACGCCAAAGGGCAGGGGTATATGGGTGCCGCAAGAGCGGGCGGGACTTGTAACGACGTTTAGACTTGTTCTGCGTTTTTTCTTGTCGTGCCTCAAACAGGCCAAACTGTTCTTCAAGCTTCTTCTTACTGCAAGATCGATCCAACTGGCTCGCTTTCATCGCCTGACCATCTGGGCTCATCAAAACCATTCCATTGCCACGCAGCTTGAGATTGATGTCATATCCGGCTAGCAATTCGTGCGCTTCCCGCCAGTTCTTGGCTTTTCCTAAACCTTCCAGTATCTCTTCACGATGCTTGAGCACATGCCGCTGGAATGATTCCTGCCAGGTATGGGCCTCATAGTTCCGTGCCGCAGGTGACAACTTGTTTGGATCTCGCTCTTTGCCATCGGTCATGCCGGGATCAATGGTGAGGCCGTACTTCTTCTCCATCTCGCGCGAGATCTTGGCGAGGATCTTAAAATCCCGATGCGGAGTGATGACCTTGAGCGTTTCCGGATGCACTTTGTTAAAGGCGATATGCATGTGGAAATTATCGGTATTGATGTGTGTTCCTGCCAACCGCTGATGACCGGAATAACCAAGTGCCTTGGCATATTCGGCCTCGATGGCCATCAGATCCTCTTTGGTCAGTTTGTCCTGTTCGCCAGAGCGGAAAGAAACGACAAGGTGATAGGTTTTATCGGCAATATCGGGCTTTTGACGACGAACCGCCTCGATCTCTAAAAGTGCTAGATCGAGATCCTCTATATTTGTGCCGGCATCGCAATTGCGGATCCAGAACTGATGCAGCTTTTCGCCTTTTTCCTCGGCAGCTGCGATATATTGGCCAAGACGGGTATAGTTGTCCGGGACACCAGATTTCTTGCCGATCCGGGTTGCAATCATGATTTGTCCTGCAGGTTCTTGCCAGGTTGAAGCTGCATCCGGATCTCACCAATGGCGGCTTTGAGCTCGGTCTGCGTCGCCTCGATATCGCGGTTTAGGCTATCGAACTTCTTCAAGAGATCAGCCGAGAGAGGCTCATCATGGGCCAGCTTGAACAGGTTGCCCAAGCGGGCCTGATCGGCATTGACCTTCAGAAGATCGCGAATACCTTGCCACGCGGCAAAATCACTGGCACTGGGCAGTCTGGCATTCATCAACAACCGTTTGAGCAGTTCCGAGCGTGACAGGCGCAGCTGGTGGGCAAGCTGATCGATCCGCGCTTTCTCTTCGTCGTTGAGATAGGTTTTGATAACGTGACGATCGGTGGCCATTTCTTGTTTCGCTATTGCTCAGAAGATCTTGTGGGAGAATCGCCCGGCAACATCTCGGCCCGGATACTCTCGGGAAGGGTGGCATCAAAACCGCCAACCAGATTGACGATACTGCGTGTAAAATCCGCGCCGAACTTGCGCTCATAGATCTCTTTGGCCATTGCGATGAGATGTGGCTCCCGCTTGTCGGGATTGCTGTAATTGATCAGGTTTGCAAAATACCTTGGATCAAAGGTGATGGTCTTGGCGAAGACCACATTGCGATCCCCATCGCAGACTTCAAACTCAATCATCTCAATCAGGCTGTCGTCTTCGGTCTTAAAGCGGTAATCGACAAAGCACCAGGTCACTTGGTAAAATTGATCACCTTCTGCGATCCGCCCTTTTTCATCGAAACGGGCATGAGGAATGCCCTCGGTGATCGACTGGCGCAGTTCGCCTTGTCCGTTACCGATTTTCTGACCGAAGATAGAGAGTCCTTTGGAGCGGTAGGCAAACATCCAGGGGATGTTGCGCAGGGTCGCATCGTGGAAGCGGTAGCCTTCTGCTTCAATCCAGTTTTCCAGCATGGTGACAGCAATTTTTGGTGAAATCCAAATGCCGGTCTCTTTACGGATGACGTAAATCACACGGTCAAACTGAGTGAGAACGATAGCAAGTATCTGAAGGCTTATTCCGCTCTCTCCACGTTTCTCGCCGCTGCCTTTACTCTTGTTCTTTCTGATGTAGGGGCACCAGTCAAAAATGTCTTCTTCGAACTCAAAGCCTGGGATCCTCCTCTCCGAGTGGCGTCCGTAGGGACGGTCGGTGTGAGGAAGTTCTTCATAAAGACCAATGATCTGGATCGGATTGTCACAGGCCGGGCATACGGCATACTCACGTTGTTTGTTACCAGAGACCTGATACCAAGGCTCAAGTTTTCTGGTGTCGCGTTCAAAGGCCGTCCGCTCGATGTCTTTCTCCTCAATCGTACCTGCTTGCAATTTATAGACGTGCATTATCAGATCTCCCGGCGACTGTCTCACGGATGGAAGAGCCTATGTTATAATGGTTTATGACGTTATTCCACCATGTGGCTCCCAATCTGGGGACGGACGCCTTCTGCTCGGCAAGGTAGAGGCATTTCAGCAGGGTGGGAAGATCAAGCGAGAAGGTATGCTCGCCTGCCTGCAGGGCGAAGACAACTGCCGGGCCACAAGCGTTGCAATCAAGGTCCTGAGCCCCTTTAAAAGTGGCGCGCTTTTCAAAAATGTTCTTCACATGCTTTTCGGTCATGAGGTGTTCTCCGGGTAAAACAGCAAATAGGAAAGAGGTGCCGGTGGTGTACATTGCGCCACCGGCATTCGGGGATCAGACGGCCAAGTTGGCGGTCTGCTGCTCGCGTCCCCGTGTTCTGGTTTTGGCCCTCGGTTTGATCATGCCGAGCTGTTCGGTGACAAAGCGTTTCAACGCCTCAATCCCGCGTTCCCGATGGATGTCGTTAAAGTCGGTCAGGCCCTTAGCCTTTTCCTCATCACTCAGATCCGGACGCAGAATCTTCGCCCCGGTCAGCTCAGATGCCCGTTCAGCTCCCTTGATCCCGGCATTTATCTGTTTGGCGTGATCGTCATCGGCGGCAATTACCAGGGCGCGATCCGGATGCTTTTTGTGAAGGGCCTCAGCCACGGGGGCGAGATTGCCAGAATCAAGCGCAACCACGACGGTCAGCCCGCTGGCCATATGCAGGCTTTGACCGGTGGAATAGCCCTCAGAAATGATCATCGGGCCTTTGGGATCGCCTTCGATCACATGCATCAGGCCGCGCTTCTTGCCGTCCTTGAGATACATCTTGGTACCATCACGATGGATGGTTTGGATGTTCTCGATAAAGCCTTTGTCATTGGCCATCGGCATCAGAAGATTGCCCGATTGATCGATGCGCAGAACCCCGGCGTACACCTGTTTGTTTTGCAAATATGGGTGATTGCTCGGCGCTGGTTCAGCGTTCTGGAATATTCCGTAGGCGCGTTTGGCCACTGCGCGATATTGCGCACGCAGTTCCTGTTCCTGGGCCGCCTTGCGGGCAGCAGCTTCGGTTCTGGCCTGTTCCAGTTCTTTCGGATCGACCTTGGTGACGGTCGCCACCCATTTGACCGGATCCTGTCCGGATTTGTAATTGGTGATGTTGCCTGCCGGAAGACCTTCGAGAAATCCGCGATAGGAGCCGCTTTTCTGGCCCTTGCGGTCTCCTTCGACGGCAACCCGATGCCATTTGCCATCCATAGTCGGCGGTCCATCAAGGATCAGACCGTTTTCCTTCAGCGCCTGGGCAAATTCCTGTTCCGGACTGATTTTAGGCTCAGTCGCCTTGGCTTTGGTTTCCTGCCAGCGTTTGAAGGGCGCAAGCTCCATATCGTCGCGGGCGTACCATGCCTTGGCTCGACGATCCCATTTTGCCCCGAGTGCCTTGGCTTCATCCTTCTCACTGAACGGCACATTGAGATAGATGCGCTTGCGTTCGGTGTTGGTGTCCTGGTTGGGAGCCTGTGACATTTCATCACTCATGGCATTTTCCTTCTGTCGTTCAACAGCCGGGTTGTGGGCGATGGTTTTGGCTTGTTCTTTGGCTTTCACCGGGATCAGGCTTTGACGCAGATCTGGCTCCATGATCCAGGTGCGGATGTTCTCTGCATCCCGCGCAGCGGTGAACAGCGCATTGCGGTCTTCCTTGATCGCTTTCATCCAAGAGCCAACATAGGCCGCATGGCGTTCCGGATAATGGCCAAGGCCAAGCTCAGTGGTTAGCATGTAGCTTGCGATCTCGGCCCGCAGTTCTTCCTTGGCGTAAACTTCCGACCCAAACGGCCCGAATTCGCGGGCCATGCGTGTGCTGTGGCCGGTGGCATGGCCAAGCTCATGCAGAGCGGTTGCGTAATATTCATACTGGCCTTTGAAAGCCGCCTGATGGGGCATGTGGATCTGATCAGTTGAGGACCGATAAAACGCCCGGTCATTCTGATCATGGAAGATCGGCACATTGCCCTGCTTGAGGATTTGTTCGGCCCGTTCAACCGGGCTGAAGGTCGGCTCTGGCGCGATGTAGGGGGCAAGACCATCGATCTGTTCGGCATTGAAGACGACCGCATGAAACACCCGTGGCCGGTCCAGCCGCACGTCGCGGGTTTTCGCAACACCCTTTTCGTCGAGGACCGGCTTGCCGTTGTCATCGAGCACTTTCTCGCGCTCGGACCATTTCCAGTATTCGATCACGGTGCCTTTTTCACCCTTGCGGACTTGCGCGTCCTGGGCCGCCGCCTGACGATAGGTCATCCAGCGCGGATCTGAGCGGCTGCGCATTTCAAGCCAAAGGGCATTAATGCCGCGATAATCCTTGCCGGAAACCGGATTGAATGGCGCTATGCGGACCTTTCCCGGTTCCCATGGCTTTTGCCAGGGCGCAGTGCCCGCTTCGATATGGCCTAGCAGCTCTTCGACCACCTGATCGCGATAACTTTTCTTATCAGCCATGGTTCGCACCCTCCGCATCAGCAGTCGGATTGATGCCGTCAAAATGACTGTCAAGCGCGTCATCAGCGGAAAGCGCGTCTTCGGAGAATGCGCCCATGGCCTCGGCAATGTCCGGATCGACGGGGACCGGGCCAATCTGGCTTTCGGCATTGATCATGGAAGAGGCCAGCGCGAGATAGTCCTGGTCACGGAGGGCTGTAGAGGAGGCAGTGGTGCTAGGTGTGTTTGGTGACTTCATGGTTTGGTTCCTTTGAGAGAGGCGGGAGGCATGGAAGAGAGGGCCATTTGGGGCGGCGTCATTTGCGAACGGCGGGAAAGCTCGCGATCAAGGAAGTAGAGTTTTTGGCGGCCAAGAATGGGCGGAAGACCGGCGACAAAGATCAGGGCATCGCCGGGGACCGGTTTGCGGCCCTCGGTATCAATGATCTGCAGGCGCATGCATTCATCAGGGGTCAAAAGTGGGCGTGAGGTTTCAGCGAGATTGTCCGACACCGATCCGAGATCGCCCATGCGCCCGGAGTGTGAGCGGCGCTTTTGCACGATGGTTGCCTTGCCGGTCATATCCGAGAGCAGCTTGGCGGTTTCGAGCTTGTTTGGCGTGAAGGCGACCCGGATCTTGCAGTTGGCCATGATCGACTCATCACGCCCGTAATGCTTGAAGAGCTGTTCGGTGTTCTGAACAATGATCATGGCTTTGAGGCCGTAGCCCGCCATGAAGGCCAGTGATTCCTCGAAGATTTCCAGCTTGCCAATGGAGGTGAACTCATCAAGCATCAGAAGCAGGCGGTGTTTGTATCCGGCGACTGTCTGGCCAGATCCAAACTCCATGCGTTCGGTCAGACGACGCATAAAGAGATTGAGGATGATGCGCAGCAGAGGACGCAAGCGATCCTTGTCGGCAGGTGAAACGACAAGGAAGAGTGCCATTGGCGCATCACCATTCATCAAATCATGAAGGCGGAAGTTGCTGGTTGCGGTATTCCGCGCAATGATCGGATCGGCAAAGACCGTCAACTGCGTTTTGGCGGTCGAATGAACCCCGGAGCGTTCCTGCGGGGCCTTGATCATCATGCTGTTGGCCCCGCGCCGGACTTCCTTATTTACGTGGGCTTTGCCATGATCAAAGGCGGCCATTTCAGCAAGGATATGCTCGAAATTGTCATCGACCTGTTCTGACTGGCCGTCTTCGCTTGGTTGTCCGGTGATGCCGGAGAGAAAGATGTTCACATCATCAAAGCAGGCGATCCGGTTTTCATCTAGCCTTACCCGATAGATGACGTGAAGCAGCACGACCGAGAGCCAGCCCCAGCCTTCTTCGCGCCAGTAATTCCCCGACATGCCTTTGCCATCCGGATCAATGATCATCGCGGCAATGTTCTGACAGTCGGCAATATCCTGTTCGCTATCGATCCGAACTTCGGCCAACGGATTAAACCGTGCCGAGCCAGAAGGTGCGGCAGGCTCAAACCGCAATACCCTGTGACCAATGCTTGCAAGCCAGCCGCCGGTCTTGGCAAAGTTCTCGCCCTTGATATCAAGACAAAGAATGCTTTCGCGCCAACTGAGCAAGGTCGACAGGATCAGGCTGACACCCTTGCCGGTACGGGTTGGTGCCCAGACCAGGACATGCTCCGGCCCGTCATGGCGCAATTCTCGCACCCGGCCAAACCATGAGGGCCAGCCACCGATCACAACCCCGTCCTTGCGAAACAGCCGGGCTTTCTCGAGATCCTTCAGCTTTGCCCAGTGGGCTGAGCCATGTAACTCATCGCCCTTGCGGTTGCCTTTGAGCGTGCTGTTATTTGCGCGAGCGGCCAGCGCCAGCACGCCGAACATGCAAAGCAGCCCAGTAATGCCGATCCAAAGAGCGGGATAGAGCATTTCATCAGGAAGACCAGCCGGATGGGTGGCGGCATCGAGCGACCATTGCCACCAACGCAGATCCAGTGCGTCAAAGCCAACAGCCAGATGCCATTGCCAGAGAATGGCAGAGATCATCCCAAGCAGGATGAGGGGAAGAGAGAGGCGGTAAAGAGCTGTCATCACACCACCTCCTTGCCGTCTTTAAGCACGTAGCGGTCATTGCGCGGCTCCCAGATATCGGTGATCCGCCGCCAGCCGTCGGCATTGCGTTTGATCTGAACAACAACATCAACCAGTTCGGCCAGAAACTCCGGCACACGCGGCATGGTCTCACCGGCCCAGGCAATGTTCTGATCGAACTTGCGGTGAATGGCTTGCCAGGGGCTTTCGGCATGGATGGTGCACATAAAGCCTGTGACCCCGGAATTAAGGGCTGCCAGTGCAGCAAAGGCGTTCTGGGTACTGATCTCACCAAACAGGATATGATCCGGTGTGATCCGCATCAGATGATCATAGATCTCGCGCCAGCCGACCATGCCGCTACCCGTTCCGGCCTCTCGGGCAGCAATCAAACCATTGCCATCCCAGAACTGCTCGATATGCAGTTCCGGAGTGTCCTCGATGGCCAGCACGCGCCGTGCTGGATCAATGGTGGCGAGCAACATATTGAGCAAGGTCGTCTTGCCTGTGTTGGTCGCGCCACTGATGATCATGTTGGCGTCATTCGCTACCTTATCGATCAGATAGTCGCGGATGGCTGGTGTCACGCCAGCCTGTTCCCAAGAGGGCGTGAAGGGATGCTTGCAGCGGATCGCGAGGCTCAGATGCGACCTGACCGATGCACCAGCGAGGATCTCGCAGCGGTGATTGCCCGGCAGGATGCAGGAGAGCTTTGGGTTGTCATCGGGATTGAACTTCAGGCCTCGCTGGTTGGCGAGGCTGATCGCAATACGTTCGATGGCAGCCAGTGTAAGAGCAGGATCTTCGATCTCGCGCTTGCCTTCCCCGCGCCGTTCGGTGACGACGCGGTGCGGGCGGTTCATGCGAATTTCGACGGTAGAGAGATCGCCATAATAGGTGGCGAGAGGCCCAAGGATCTTTTCAAACAGGGGATTGGGGGAAAGGGCGTTCATTGCAGCCACCCCCAATTCCCAAGGCAGGCGGATTTCACGCCATTCGTATGAGATGGGTAAGACCAGCCCGAAGAGGGAAATCCGACGCGGACATAGCCTTGGAAACTTCCATCTGCATCTGATCCCTGATTGTAGTATTTGGCTCTGACCGGGGAATAGGCATTGTACGTTGTGCAGGTGTTAGAGGCCGTGCCGATAACTTCACCATCTTCACGAATGGTCTTGCGTGTTCCGACTGAGCTTGTACTGGAGCAGTGATAAGCAGCGTCATAAACGTGCGCATAGTTTTCAAACACACCACATGGACCGCTGGATTTGTTCGAAGAAACCGGGTTTTCAAACCGTCCATGCGTTACAGCAGCCCACGTAAATTCATTGTAGCATTTGTTCCCGAGACTGAGCGGGTCGGCTTCACCAATGACGACTTTGTGCACCGAGCCGTCCGGGCGGTCATAGGATTGCACCAAGTCCCGAGCGTCAAAGCGCGTGCAGCCTTCATAAAAATGCTCGCCGTTTGTTGCAGGCGCTTCGCCTGAATAGACATAGGCAGTTTGCGGTTCGCCCGGCAGAACTTCACTGGTCTTGATGTTGAAGCGCCCCCTTGGAGTGCCTTCGATATAGACCGTAGTCAGGCGGTAGGCGAACAACTGGTCATCATGGTTTTGCCAGCCGGTGGTTTCGACCTGATGTGGATAGGCAACCTCGCTATCCTGGCATTCGGTGACATATTGCGGAACGCCATCAAGCTGGTAGTAGAACCGCTCGCGGCCATAGCTGGTACCTGCTGCTAGATCGTGGTTCCAGAGTGAGGGATTGTCACAGCCATCGATGGTGGACTGAATGGCGATATTGGCGCTGTCGGGTTTGCATTCGGTGATGAATTGCTCAACGCCATTGACCACGATCTGCTTTCGGCTTTGGCGCGTCACTGTGCCTGCTGCCTGATTAATGATCGGTGCACAGACTTCCTGACCGGCAGCGTTCTTGTAAACCGTTTCGTGCGGGTACTCCGTGCCATTGTCCGAGCAGGCATCTGCCTGCCAGGTTGTGCCGTTCAGCTCATAGATATGGCGACCGGTCTGATAGGAGCGACCAGCGGCAAAATCATGCCGGATTGAGCAGCCATCGGTGACAGAGAGCAGCGGAACAGCCGCCAACTCTTCAGACGGTTCGCAGCTTCTGACCTGGACTTCATTGTTACTCGCATTGACATAGACAAGTGATGCCTGCGGGACGGCCATCATTTCGTTGTAATCAAGATAGACCGAGCAGGCCGAGGTCTTCTCTGTGATGTCAAAGACCTTGTCTTCATCCTTCAGGCAGTCAGTAACTTCCTGCCGATTACCGCCGCCATCGGTGTAATAAAGCAGGTACTGCGCGACTGCCTGACGGGTTTCCATATCGACGGTATCGCCGCAAACTGAATAGCTGCGATCCAGCGGATAGCGATCTGCACCATCCTCACAGGCTCCAGCACTCACATTGCCGTCTTCGGTGGTTTCGACCCGACTTTGCTGGACAGCAACGAGCTGTGCCAGGTCAACGCGAATGTTGCAGCCTTCTGTTGTGACACGCACGGTCGGTGTGCTGGTATCTTCCTCAACATCAAGAGCCGCTGGTGTAGAATAGCCTGCCGCATCGGCATTCTTTGATGCATTCGATCCGACATTGTTTGAGGCACCGGTATCAGCCTCAGTGCTTTCGGTTTCCTTTTCTTCCTTGTCGTCCTCATCCTCGACATCATTCAAGCGCTGCAGAGCGGCAAGCAGAGTTTCCTGATTGCCCTCGATGGTGACAGGAGACGCCGGATCGAGCTCGGGGCTGTCCATATTAAATTGGGCGACAAAATCGTTTGAATCGAGCGGTTCGGATCTGCCGTCTTTTTCAACGCCGGTCAGCACCAATTGGGCGATCAAATTGTCTTCAAAGGTGACATAGCGGGCATAAGCCTTGGCAGTGACACCTTCGGTCAGTTTGGGTGGCGCACCAGGGACGTCGACCAAGCCAAGGTCGATGGCCATCGGCTCATTCTCAGACACGGCGGTGCGGGTTTTGGCACGGGTGACGATATTGACCTTGCGCACCATTTCCTCGATACCGGGCTCGGCTTGCGAGGTGGTGGTAGTTGGCTCGGCCAATTGCGCCAGTGCGGGTGAGACAAGACAGGACGACAGGAGCAAACACCAAAGGGTTCGTTTGTTCATGCTTTTACTCCACATTTGCGATGTACCAGTCCGTTGCCGGACGGATCTGAAGGCGGGTGCCTTGCGGGATGGTGATGATGGGTTGCAGCGAGAGCGTCTCTTCAAGGACGCTGGCGCTGATTTCTCCAAAGCGGGTCGAGAGTTCCTCGGCAGCTTTTTCAGCAGCCGCGGTTGCAACTTCGCCGTCGCTTTCTTCTGATTTTGTGGTGGCGGCGGCATAGCGAACAGCCGTCGAAATCCCGGTCAGCATGAAGGCGCTGCCATAGCGTTCCCAGAAGCGGCGATCCACTTCACCAGCAGCCCCTTGGCGGCCTTGAATGTCACTGATCGGGGATGCGAGCTGGCGGATCTCGGCCCGGTGTCCGGCAATCAGGATGCGTTCGCAGGCAATGGAGAGGCGCGAGCTGCCCATATCCTTGGGCGGGTCATAATTGCAGATCAGTCGGGACCCTTTGGGGATCAGAACATTGCGCCCGTGATAGCCATAGACATCACGGGCTGACTGGACGATCACAGTGCCGGTTGCATCGCCGCCAACCTGACTGTTGATCCCGGTTTCAAGGATCACGGTGATATAGCGATCTGCCGTAATGATCCGACTGTTATCGACAGGAAGTGTGGATGTCCGGCGCGGCCCTTCATAATCCGCCTTGTCGTTTTCGCCGACCGGCAGGTCGAGAGGATCCATGGGCGCTGGTGCGCTGATGTCGGGCAGGGCAGTATGACCAGAAGCACCGGCCATCTCATCAGACTGCCACGCCGGGGTGCCCCAGTCTGACGACAAGGAAACGCGATGTTGCCAGGCAGCCTCCAAGGCCATGCGATAAGGATCCGGCGCGGGAGGTTCAGGAACAGGTTCAGGTTCTTGAACGGGCTCTGGTGCCGGTGCAGGCTTTGGTTCCGGCTTTGCCTCCTTGATGATGATTGGTGGCATCGATGGGGCAGGAGCTGCTGGTACTGGTGGCGGCGGGGCCGGAAGAGCCCAGACCGATGGATCATCAGCTGGCAGGGTTGGCGGTTCATTGACGACCGGTTCGGCACATACACCCCCAAAGGTCAGGCCGAGCACCAGTGCGACATCACAAAATGCACTCATGCGCCTTCCCCGGTATATTCAACACAAAGGAAGCTCTTGCCGCTTTTGAGCGTGATCAGCGGTCGGGTGCTTTCGATGATGTAGGTCTCACCCTGCACACGGGTATTGACCAGCTCATCTATGCCATCAACCACCACATAGGCAGTTGGCAGTTCGATATCCTTCCAGCGCTTGCCAAAGCGGATATAGGTGAAGTGGTCATCCCGAAAGACTGTCTCCGGGCGGAGGGTCTCATCGCCCCAGAGATCATATTCACCCCAGCCATGCAGGGCGTTCGGATCGAACGGGGATTGCGCAACAAAGTCGCCTTCAGGTGTGCCCGGATTGGTGTCGCTCAGTTCGGCAATCGCGGTATCGATAGCTGCAGACTTGTTGCCAAGCCCTGGAACAGACATCGCCGGAAGGCTGGCTTTACCTATGTCGTCAAAGCCAGCAACTGCCGGATCGCTTTCGATCTGAACGGATCCTTCAATCCGCACAATCAGATCGGGCACATTGACCGAGTTGAAGCTCTCCGCCCTCAGATAAAACGGATAAACAGCACCTGATTTACCATAGACGACAAGTGAGGTGTCATAACCGTATCCGCTGGGGCGCACAGCCAAACGCCGTTCACCGCGTGGTTTGACAGAAAACCCGCCATCATCGCCAAGATCGACCGCTTCAATCTTCTCACCGCGTGGTAGTTCAAGCACGGTGACCATGAACTCGCGGGTGCGGATCTTGTAGGTACAATCATCACACAGATCGGTCGCATAAACGGCTTCACTCGGGTCTGCATCATCCCACACATCCTGAACCTGTCCGCTGGTACGCGGACGACTCATTGCGTTGAAGTAGCCTTCATTCTGATCGCGGGCCTGATCGACCACGCTGTCAGGGACGGGCATGGAAGGGGCAGATTGTTGTGGCGAACCAGGCACGCCAGAAAACGGCTGCTGTGATTGACCCGGCATCGGCGGGCGTGCGGCTGTTTGCGCATTGGCGCGTTGATAGCCAAGCACGAGGACGGCCAAAATCAGGCTGCCCAGAACAAGATGGAAAACAAGATTACTCAGGCGTTTCATGACGCACCTCTTTCTCTCAGCACCATGTCGAGCACGGTGACGCCAAAGGGATTTGTGTATTTGTCGGCTTCGGAGACGTTCTGTTGGCGGGTTGCCAGCGTCAGATAGGCGCGCAAGGCTTTGCGCGAGATCTCTTTGCCGCGACGGTGATCAATCTGGATGAAATCGACCGCGTATTTATGGTCTGATGACAGGGTTGCGATGGGATCGATGGAAACGATCCGCACTTCACGCTCGATGCCTTTTTCAAGGGCCTCGGTGATCAGGCCACTATCGATCCGCTCGCGTTTGAAGCGTTCCCAGAAGCTGGCATCAGACAGTCTGGATGCTTCGCGCTGGCGCTCTTGCTGTGTGACTGGATCAATCTCGTTGGTGATCAGAACGAAACGCTTTGCCTGGGCTTCAAGAAAGACTTCGAAACCTTCGACCTTCTTGCTAACCGGTTCGACAACATAAGTGCGGTCATCCGGGCCATATGTCCGGACCAGAGCAATCGCGGTTTCCTTGAGGGGTACGAGATGCGCAACGGTTTGCACCAGAACCACGACGCCAGCGCCAAGCACAATGTTGGTCCCGGCAGACAGGCGAAGCATCCAGGCGAGCCTGCGATGGCTGGCCTGAAAGCTGAAAGGATCTGCAGCAACGGTGGCTTTATGCGTTGAGGGCACTTTGACCAACGACTTGCGCCCGTTATCGCGTTTGCCGATGCGCCCTAGCCAAGCCATGAGAAACCCTCGCCATTGAACTCAACCGGATCGCAGACACAGGGGCTGAGTTTCATTTCATCGGTTCCGGTCCCGTCCTTGGGGATCTCGCGGTCTTTTGAAACGGAGACACAGCCTGACAGAAGAACGACAAGGCACAGCATTGGGACGAAATGTTTGGGGATCAGGCGCATGGCTGCGATCCTTTCTGATTGGTGGCGGTCGGGGAGGATGAAGCGCCCAAGCCAAGAACAAGTCTGGCAAGGGCAAGGACGATGGATAGGGCGATCCAGATATGAACGGCACTGCGCATCAGACCGGCCAACTGCTCTGCATCGACTTCGCGAAGGGCCATGACGAAGACGATCACACTTTCTGGCGAAAACATGCCGGTCAGAACCAGCAGCCAGAGTGCGACGAGGGGAAAAGCGGCGATGGTCAGAACGAGATCACGCAGGAATTTCTTGAGACGGTTCATGGCTTTCCTCCCCGATCAAAGGTCGGTGTCTTGAGGCGTTCCACGACGGCATTCTTGGCGGCAACGAGACTGTCTTTGGCAGCTCCTGCCGCTCCAACCGGATTGCGGGCGGCGCCCGCACCAAGGAGAACAGCATCAAGTGCCGCAGAAGCACCGCCCGGCGCGTATTTCTTGGCGGCATTGACAAGGGAAAGACCGGTTGCGGTCATGCCTGCGGTAATGACGGCAGCGGCCTGATTGGTCAGCTGGGATCCGGCAATCGAGTTGGCCATGCCGGTTGCCTCAGCCATAAAGGCTGTGCCCATCCAGCCAAGAACAATCGCAACCCACAGGCCCGGATTGTCGATTGATGTTATCTCACGAACATTCTCGGTGTTCTGGATGTCAAGCGAAGCGGCACCATATAGACACAGTGCCAGAGCCAGTGTTGAGCCGAACAGCACCATGAAGGCGGCGAAGACGGTTCGAACTCCCGTGATCGCCATGCCGCGTCCCCAACCAAAGCCGACGGCAAGCATCAGGATTGGAGAGAGGGCCGAGAACATCATCACGCGGAAGATGCTGACCACTACCTGGCTGAAATAAACAATGATCAGGATGATGTAGGGTAGGGCGAGCAGTACGCCGTAAACCCCGGCCATCAGATTGCCGAGCGAAATTGAAGCCCAGATCTCAAAGGCGATGCGAAGTACGCTCATCAAGCCTTGTTCGGCGACATAGACCAGCTGCGCCATACCACCCAGCGAAGAGGCTTCGCTAGGAATTTTGGCGCTTGCGATGCCACCTTCCATCCCGGCAGATAGCACCACCCCGGCAGCACTACCCATCGTTGATAAAGCCATCTGATAGATGGAATTTACGAGAGTGGGCCCTTGCCCGCCGAGCAGCAGACCGGCTATAGTAATGAAGGCGAATTCATGAGCGAATCCAATTAGATCGCCCTTTCCCATGATCATCTTGCCGCCATGAATGACGATCCATAGGCCAACGACGGAGAGATAGATGAACCACATGGGTTCGAGCAGCACAGTGCTCAGGTTCTGGGTGAAACTGTTTGCCAGATCGACGTATTCCGTCACCACATCACACGTCAGGCAGGTGATGTCGTCATCATTCATCGCCGTATTCCTTTTGGTTTTTGGGGGAGCCGCTAACGCGCAGATTTATTCCCAGAAGTCCGACTACTTGGATTGGGATTACGCGGTGTCTCTTTGGACGAACTACACGCGTGCAGACGCTGTTTCCGAGTGGGACCGCGTAATGCCGGTGTATGAAGCGAACAAAGAACTTGTCGTTGGATCGCGAGAGGAAGTTCTGCAGAGATTGGCGAAGCATCCTGAAGGCGACCTCATACAGCGCGGGTATGATCTCCATCGGGTTTATGAGGTTTGGAAGAACGTCTACCGAGCTGTAACCAACAAGGACAAAGCATTTGCCTGGAACGAATGGAGAAAGGCCGGATCTTGTTGGACGATGGAGCAGCGAAACGTTTTCACGCATTCGTGCCGCGATCTTCCCGATTGGCGTACCAAGAATGATGTGAAACGCGACAACACGTTTTTGGCAGGAAAGTAAGCCGATCATTCTGCCGCCTCCGCATCTTCACGCTGCTGGGGCGGCAGGTATTGCAGCAACATGGTTGACTGGATTTTGACCAGTTGCGCCATGAGCTGCTGCTGTTGAACCTGCTGGCGATTAGACATCGCCATCCATTTGGCAATTGCCATCAGAAGACGCTTCATATCCGCCGCACCGTTGGTTCTAGCCTCAAGCTCTTCAATGGCTTGTTGAATTTCTTCTGCGCTTTGAACAGTCAGATCGCTCTGCGCCAAGCCGGTTGTGACGGCATCCTTGGCCAGCTCTTCGCGTCTGGCTTCGACCATGGCACGGGCTTGTTGTTGTGCCTTCCATTTGGCCTTGTTGACGGGGTGATCCGGATTGGACCAGACACCACTGCCGGAACCTGAGCCATTGTTGCTGCCAGCGAACTCGCTGCCTTCCGGGAAAGTCCAGGTTGAGGGATCGTTCGGATCAAACCAAAGCGACTGGCGATAGATGCTTCGACCCTCGCAGATGCTAAAGAAGTCGAGATCATCGAGATTCATGCCTGGCATCAGACCAGACAGGTCCGGCGTCAGACATTGAACGTCGCGCATGATCCGGTTGGTGAGCTTCTGCATGTTCAGCACGGGCAGGGTGATCTGCCCCATGGCCCCGATGGCATCAATCGTGCCCTGGGCCTGAGCGCTCAATTTGGTCAGCCATTCAGTATGTTGCTTGAGCTGATCAATCTGCTTTTGCATTTTGCTGAGCTGCTCGCCGAGTTTGGCAATGGCAGACACATCGATCACCGGATAGGTGGCGTAGGCAATTGCCGGGGTCGCCAGAACAATCCCGAACGCAAGAGCGACAGAACGAAGACGCCTGTTCATGATCGACCTCCTGCCAGAAGAAGGACAAGCATGAAGATCAGGACAACACTGGTAGCGAGCGGCCAATGCATCATCGCAATCAGGCCAACAGCACCAACGAGGCTGGTTACAGCCATCATTAAAAGGGATTGTTTGATCATGTCCGGGTGATCGCAGTTGCTTACAGATGGCTTGGCCATGCGTCCCCCCATTTGCGTTGAGTGGTGGCTAGGTCGTTATTGGCATCCGGCCCGGAACGGTAGAACCGTGCAGCATCGCCAAGTGGTGTCAGATCGACATCAAGAATGGCGCTTTCCTCAAAGCCGCTTGCCTCATCGCGCTTGATGATCAGAACCCGCCGATCATTCTTCTTGCGTGACCGCGTGCGGCCCTGGACAAACAGCTTTTGCTCTTCATTGAGATTGAACGGCTTGAGGCTTTCTTCCGTCACCTTGGAGTTCGGGAAGAAGATCATGGTGGCGGTGTTCTCGATGATCGCCTCAGCGGCCCCGGTTTTGCCCAGACCTGCCGGATCCTGGAACGCCATGCCAACCGCACCGCCAAGCTTGCGATATTCGCGATACATCTCGGCACCGAGATCGCGAAAGCCGGGGTTGGAAAGCAGCTTGGCCGCTTCATCAATGAAGATGACAAAACCACCATTACGCCCGGCAACAGATTTACTGATAGCCTCCGAGATATGACCAACCACTGGCCCACCGAGTGCCGGATCGGCCAGCGCCTCATTCATGTTGATGCCAACCATGTGTGACTGGTTCAGAAAACCGCCAAGGCTGTCATGCGGGGCGTTGAAGATGTGGCTGCGAAGACCTGTATTGCCCTTGTCGTCCGTCACCCATTGCGCGAAGGCGCGACGAAGCGCAGAGCGACGGGCAAAGGCAAAGGGATAGATGGCATTAAGCGTGCGGTGTGGTGGTTCAATCTGGAATGCGAGATCGACGGCATGATTAAGCGCATCGATGTCACCGTCTTCGAGATCTATTCCGGCAAGTGACTTGAGGATCGCATAGACACGTTCACGGTTCTTTGGCGTGTCATCGCCAACATCCAGTGGGTTGAGCGACAATCCATCATAGGCTTGATAAAGACCGCCCATGGCTTCGACCATGAAGCGCGTGCCTTCCTTGGAATCAAAGATGTAGGACCGCACATTCTCAAACTTCGCAAGACCACCCATCAGATGCATGATCAGGGTGGATTTACCGACCCCGGAGGGTGCAAAGACCAGAAAGTTGCCAAGTGAGAACGGCTTGTTGACCACCTGAAACTGGAACGCATAGGACTGGCCGGTCGGTGTTTTAAACAAGCGCACTGGTGCCGGGCCAAACTGGCTGGCCAACATACCGGTTGCGGAATGCGGCAAAGCCCAAAGGGCTGCGATATTCTGATCGCGCAGATCCAGCGGGGCCATGAACTGACTGCCAGGCAATCTGATCTTGCGTTTGGAAACGACAGGCAGGCGATTAAACCAGCAGACAGGTGCACCTTTGGTTTGCACCGCATAGCCGATCCGCTTGTTACCAAGGATTTCTGTGATCTCGCGAATAAGGACGTTGAGTTTTTCCTCGGTTTCGGCGCGTGGAATGATCTGGAACTGCGTGGCGAAAAGGGCTGTTTTGCCTTCGGCCAAAAGGTCGAGCAGGGTCGAGACTTCTGCTGCTGCTGCCGGATTGCCAAACCAGGAGTTAGATTCACCCGCCATGCGGCGCTTGTTGACCAGCATTGCCTGATCACTGCCCCAGGGATCACAGATCTGGCAAATCTCGATATCGCCCTGCAGAGCGAGGATCTCGCCGATCAGATGGCCTGATACCGTTTCTGGCCAGAGTGTAACGGTAATGACCTTTTGGAATTGTCGGGCCAGAACATGGGTTGTGATGGTGCCGGTCACCTTGTCGCAATGAAGGTCAGATGCCGGAAGGTTTGCAGACAGATTATGACTGGTCGCCGGAAGGTCACGGCGATAATCGCCACTGACCAATCCATTGAGAAACCCGGAAAGCAAACAAGGCTGGTCGTCGTCAGAGCGTGCAAGAAGCTCTGGACGATATTCCGAAAGGATGGCCGGGATTTTCTCTTCGGCATCCAGCAAAGGCTGCATGGTCTGCGCCGTTGCCATCAGATACCAGTCGATGAAGTAACTTGATTTATATTGCCGGGCTTCTGCAGTGCCGATCTCATCAAGCACGCTATTGGGCCACTTCGCATGAGCGGCAATCTCACGCTGGCGTTTGATTGCGAACAACCGAACAGTGACTGACCGTTTGCCAAGCTCTTGCAGCAGAGACTGGCGACCGAGCAACAAGGTTTGTTGTTCGGTCTCGATACGGGCGTCATAGCTGGTCCCTTGCAGGTGCCAGATACGCGACAGCGAACCGTCTTTGCCGCGTACAGTGACGCCATCGACCGGATCAATCCCGTCGAGTTCCAACTCGTCCTGCAGCCAGTCTTGCGCAATATCGCCAAGCAAGAAGCGACGACCTGCCGGAACGACCAGTCCGCCTGCCATGCCGGTCACAAGACCAGTGGTGATTACATCGGTCCAGATCATTTGCGTCCTCCCGTGGTCAGGAGCCGCTCGGCTTTGCGGTTGCGCCAAAACATCGGGGTCACCAGCAGATCGCGGTCATAGTTCGGATTGATCCGCTGATGTTTGACGAGATAGATCCAGGCAGCGACAAAGCCCACGATCCCGCCCGGAATAACTAGGGCAGGAAAATCGAACACGACGGGCAGGACAAAACCCAGAACGCCAGCAAGACCGGCAACAAGCAGAAGTGAGATCGGCAGACCGATCAGCGTCATCTGGCGCTGGACCTGAATGAGAACAGCACTGGCGGCTTTCATTTGAGAACCCCCAGAAGACCCGAAGCTATGGCCGGTCCTGCAGTGACCAGAATGCCACCAATCACCATCATGATGCCGCGTTGTGGATCGAGCCTGCCGGTGAAAGCGCCCCAACCGCCATAGACGACCAGGCCAAGACCAAGCGCGATGGCGAAGATCTTGCCAAAGCCTTCGGCCAGAAGTTCAAGGAAAGAAACAACCGGATCCCACCAGTTGCCACCTGTGGTGTCTTGAGCAAAAGCGGGTTCGGTCATTGCCAATGTGGCAAGACCAGCAATGACTGCGATTTTGATAAGGCTGCGTTTGTCCATGGAGTGTTTTCCTTGTCGTCAAATCGTCAAAACGGTGAGGACGCCCAGCGTGAAGACGACGGCGACCAGATTGAGAGCGGTGAGGATGGAGATCAGCTTGACCATCTTGCGAAAGCGGTCCTGGGCCGTATCGGCAAGGCGGGCGGCTTCCTGCATGGCAGACAGACGTTCCCGCACGGCATCGGTCAGAGCTTCATTCTTGAAGTCCTCGATGGCGGCAGTGACATCGTTGGTGAAGGTTTCTGCCTGTGCCTGGATAATCCCGGACAGGGTCCGGTTATGCTGATCGATCAGGCGACGATGCTCGTCGAGCACGACCTTGTGGATGGTGTAGATCATCAGCACCGGATCACCGTCCTCGACGGTGACCTGATGAACTTTCCACAAATGGGTGCGCAGCTCTTCGATGCTGTCCATGGTCAGGGGCGGCGGAGGAGCCTCATCAAGAACGCTGGCCATTACAGCACCGCCTGTTCCATGGCCGACCCAACGCTGCGCCAGGTCATCATCAGGCGTTGGCGCGACATCAGGGGAAAGTCTGCATGGCTGCCTGCCTCATCAAAGGTCAGGCGGGCACGCATCATTTGCTCGATGTCGTGGCCAAAGGTTTCTTTGCGAACCTCGGGTAGGCGCACCAGGGCGTGAATGCGGTTCTTATTTTTCTTGTAAAGTCCGGAATGCTCGAAGCTCTCGACTTCGCCGGATGTGTTCTTGCGTTCGATCCGCCCGAAATACTCATTCAGCCACACGACAACCGGAATATCGGGAACGCTCTGCAGAACCTGATGCAGGCCCTGCATGGTGTCATTCAGTGCCTGCCCACCGGTAAGCACGGTATGGAGGCGAACCTCATGACCGGCCTCTGCCAGCATCTGCAGTGCCTGAGCTTCGACCATATAGCCAAGCAGCGGCAAGAAGGTGCTGGCACCGTTGTCGATCACGACAACGCCGTCTTCCGGGCCAGTCATGATCTGTTCGATCAGGGCATCGAAATAGCGCGGATTGATCTCGTCGGGACGTTCGCCGAGGCGAATGGTTTCGACGGGGAAAGCCTTGTATCCGGCAAAGGTTTGGTTGACCGGATCGGTGTCATAGCAATGAAGCGGGGTTTCGCGTTTGAGGTAATGCTGCGCAAGAAGGCTTGCGACAAACGACTTGCCGACCCCTCCCTTGCCCTGAAGGGTAAGATTAATCAACGCCATCGGCGATAACTCCATCTGAAATGATAATTTTGAAGCCCAGCACAGTGGCGAGGCGGAACACGTGGGCTGCAGACAGATCCGTCCTGCCAGCCTCAAAATCTCGATAGGTGCGTTCGCACACGCCGATACATTCACCGGCACCAGCTTGGGTGAGGTGTTTGCTCTCGCGGGCTTGCCGCAGGCGGGTGTGAAGGGTGAGGTAGTCTGATTGCCAGGAGTTCACGGAGTTTCCTCCGTGTCGTCCGACGATCCTTCCCACAAGCGATCAAGCTCTTCTTGCTCTTCGGCCTTCAGGCTTGGGAGCAAGTTGCTTGTGGCTGGCTTCGACTTCTCAGTCAGGTAGTTCTGGATTGGTTTGCTGGTGCTAGCAGTGGACTGCGCAGAGGTGTTGCGTGTGGACTTCGAGGCTTCAGTGCGCAGTCGTTTAACGCGGTCATAGAATGACCGGCGAGACATTGTGATACGTCCCGATGCACTCAGTTCTTCGTAGATTGTTCTGACCAGAATGCCTTGCTCAAGTTTGCCGAGAATTTCATCTCGCAAAGCAAGGATTTCGATCTTCGCCTGACCCCATTCGGCTGGCATTGTAGGACCCCCATCATGCCGTTAACGACTTGACAAGGATCGGAAATGTATGGTCTCAATTCTCTACCGAGTGCACCAAAATCTGATGTTTCTCGGGGAAAAGAATTGGGCAAACAGGTATGCCCCCGCAACCAAAATGTCAAAGGCTCGCCAGCAGGCGGGCCTTTTGCATTTTTGATTGTCTGGGTAGGTCTTGAGCTTGTGCCCATGAAGGGGATGGCTGCGACCAAAGGGAGCGCTCATAACTTGAAGGCTGAAGACGTATAGAAAACGTGCCAGTGGCACGTTTTTAGGCTGAAGGTCGAGCACGGCGGAGCCGCGCGCAGACTGCGGAGGTTCAAAGGAGCCACAAGCTCACTCCCCATCAATCATCCCATCAACAACACCAGCCTCCATCAGCTCCTCCACGTCCGGGAACCAGATCCCGGTATGCGGGGCGAGAAAGACTTGTTCAAGGAAGCTCTCGGCAATGCCCTGGCTGCGATAAAAGGTGATTTCCTTTTCCTGCTGGCCCTTGATGTCATAAAGCGGGACGGGATAGTTCAGATCGATCTTGTATTGATGGAAGCCCAGCCGGCCATCAGGGCCGAGGTAGCGTTTGGCGCCACCGATAAAGGCGGTCGTGCAGGCGGAGCTGCAATCGGCAAACACATAGGTGTCCAAGCCCCGGTCGCGGATCAGGAAGCCGACACCGCGCCCCTCATAGACATGCCCGCCATCACTGTGAAGGACGATGCCGGTCACTCCCGGATTTTCATCAAGCAGGGTCGCCAACCGCTGCGCCATGCCAAGGGCAAAGATGCCGGTGATGTGAATGCGGTTGTTATCGGGACTAAGCGTCAGCGCATATTGGCTGGCGCGGGCATCTTCAAGCTCGGTGAGGTTGACCGGTATAAACCGCTCCGGGGCGAGGGCACGGAAAGAGGCCGCGATGCTGAGGGCTGTGAAGACCAGAGAAAGCCCGATCACCCCATAACTCACAACGGTCCAGATGTTGGCCAGAATGCTTGATTGATGCTGGGTGGCGCGCAGTACCCCAATCATCTGCCAGACAAAAACAACGCCATGAAAAACAAGAATAAACGCAACCGTCGCGATCAGGGCCGGGATGCGATCAGGGATATAGGGCGGCAGAGTATAGCGATCGGCAAACAGAATCAGGGCTCGGATCAGGATCAGGTTGACGCACAGCGCGAACAATAGCGCGTGTTTTCCCTGCCAATGGTCCCGGAGATATACCAATTGGTTTTTCCCTAAACGGTTGATGTCCTAGCTTAAGGGTGAAAATTTGTTGGTTGCTCTATAAACCAGCACATACCTGAGTGTGATAAGCTGTGTAAGCGCGGCACGTAACATCACCGTATCAGTAATTCAGCTTTGGGTCCTACATTTGCGAGCTCGATTTTACCGTTAGGTAAGCTCCAGTACATTAATCGCAAGGCTTCGTGCCCTTTGGTCAAATGGTATCTCCAAGCCTTTGCCCCATCTGACTGACGAGTAAGTTGCGCCGCCGTGGAAGCGCTTGCTTTTCTGAAAGCATTACAGTTCTCAAGAGCGATGCCTGCCACCAACCGAGCCGTAGAATTTAATGTTGTGTGAGAAAATCGGGCGCTTCTAGCGGCTTGGTTATCTAATAAAGAGTTTAAAAAATAGTCTCCTATTTTAAACGAAGAAACTTTAAGGTCTGGGTTCTGTTCTCCAGTTGCCTTCAGGATTTCATAAGCTTTAACATAAATTGCTAGTTCTAAGTCTTCAGGGGTTTCTGAGGTTTGCCAAACCTCCCAAGCGTTTATATAGTCTTCAATTCGGCATTCTAAATTTACATTTTTGATTGTGCCAGCAAATGAGAAAGGTGTGTTAATATCTGTCTCTAGGCATTCAATTGGTTCGATATCGTGTATTTGCCCATGAGCATTCACTTGGTAATTACTTGATGGCAAGCATGACAGAACCTCATGTTTTGTTCTCAACAACGAACATGCATGTAACGCTGATACCGTAACACAACGTTCTTCTGCCTCTTGTGCCGCGGGTGCTAAGTCTTGGAGAGGGCTTCCATCAATATTAATATTGCTGCATAATAGATCAGTGATTCCGATAGCATCGTAATCAATAGATCTTTCAATTATGGAAGTTAATCTTGATGAAAGATCATTCGCATTGACAATGTCGTTCTCATCGATGGACGCAAGAAGGTTCTCTAGTCGGTGAGAAAACGGAAAATTATCTGTTGAAGACAGGTAGTCGATGGTTTCTGGATTGATTAAGGTGCGTAAGTGATTTCCAAAATTAGAAAATCTCGACAATTGTAAATATAAAGACAGAAATTTCCTTTTAATGATAGGGTTGTCGCTTTCAAATGCTTCCGTAAAAAATGAGGGTCCAATAGAAATATTTATCGTCATTTTTTGCGGTTCTTAAGTTTTTTGATTGTTGCGGCTTTTATTATTTGTTCGGTTTCTTTGTCTGATTGGTCAAAGAAATCTTTTGGCCATTCAGAGACATTTCCAAAGGCATTTAGAGATATTGGTTTGTAAGACGATACACCGTTGTTGCGTTCGACAAAGTAGATTTTGCTAATGTCGGTTAGTGTCTCATCGGAGAATTCTGCCGTACGTCTTCTTAGCCGCTTAATTAGATACTCGCTATGTGACTCAATGATGCACTGTTTTCCTTGCAGGGAGATCGCAATGAAAAAGTCAGATAGCCTAGCTTGCACCAATGGATGAAGGTGCAGCTCAGGTTGTTCAAAAATTAGAATGGAGCCATCTTCCGATAAGAGTGACATTATAATAATTGGAAGGACTTGGCTTACTCCAACGCCAACATTTGTTAGGTCGTGGGTCTTATTGACCCCTTTTGTCTTGACCTGCATTTCATGCCCGAATTTTCCCTTGTCCGATGTGGAGACATCTTCTGCAACTCCTAGATAAGAAAGCCATCGTTGGGCTGCGTCGTGTAAGGTATCCGAATCTGTAAATTCGGGGATTTTGCCGTTTTCAATTGCTTCGGGGCGGATGTATTCAACCAATCTATCTCGATTCAGCTCTAGAACAGCAGCTGTGTGTTCTCCACGGTATCCAATATCAAGTGGGTTTACGAGAGCTTCAAGGGGATACAGGGGTTTGGGGTCATCTCTTAAGGGGCCAAGATACTTAATTGATCTGGCAAAGAAGCGGTTTGAGTAGGCGGCCGCTTCTCTCAAAACACTAGGCCGTTTGCTAATGTGCTCTAGCCTGTTGATGTTGTCCTCAGTTAGCATGTTTAATAGTGCTGGCGCTAAGTCTTGAAGTGCGCTTCGGAGCTTTCTATATGGGACGTTATTGTTGTTTAGTACGCTGCCAAATTGTGGCGCTGGCTGGAACCTTGCAAATCCTCTCGGAGCGTCCGGTAGGAATTGATCAAGTATGAGTTTTACCACCTCTCTGCTGGTAAATTTTCGTTGATCATCTATTTGCACGCGAAGCGGTGCATTTGGGCTGTTGAATAAATCGTCGAATGAAATTTGTTGAGACAAGTAATTTAATATGTCGGCAACAATTTTTCCGGGTATTTGTGCTTGTTGTGCTCTTGATCTTGACCTATGTGACGTTGATAGTGTGCAGATATCATCCACAATAATATTAGCTTCGGTGATTGATGCGTTAAACTCTACGGTGAATTTACTTGGCATGAAGTGAACTGTATCGGCGCTTACAATTTTGGGAGATGCAAGGCCTTCAATAATATCTTGCTCCAGCTCGTTGCTTAGGTTTCCAACTGAATATTGGTGTCGTGAAGTAGCCGGGATGTCTGCAAAATTTATGTTGTCTTCGTCTGATCCATAGCTTTTCCCGCTGGCAGAGTGGATGGTTACACTCGTGTTTGCAGCCTGATGTTCTTTGAATACTTCCTCAAAGAAACCATCCTCGACTTCAATGATATCTGCGTATTGCTCTGCTTGAGGTTGGAGAGATACGCTGGAAAAGTTTAGCTTTGGTTGCAGTTGGGATAGCTCGGATAGCGGATCGTCCACAGAGAAGCCGGCTTCAAATGTAAGTTTGTCAAATGATTCTAGTTCTATTCCTGTGTTTCGCAAATTGTATGCGAGACTGTAGCTGGACTTAGTTTTAGGTTTTGGAGAGAGATCTAAACAATAACCAAATGTTATTTGGTTGTTGTTTAGGGTAGTGTGTAAAACGTCGTCAAACCGGCCCAGTTTCAGGATCGGTCCATTAAGTGTGAGTGGCCTATTCGTCGGTGCATACTGAACCGTTTGTTTTAATAGTAAAATACTCTGGAGAATGGTGCTCTTCCCACTACTATTTGCTCCCACAAATACCGTAAGAGGGGAGAGATCAATGTTTATCCTATCTCCGATTGACTTGAAGCCCTCGACCGACCAGCGTTTCAACAACTTACTTATATCCTATTCTGAAGCTACATCTTAAAGTTTAGTGGGTGTAGACTTCTAAAACAATTGAATTTTACTGAGATAAGGCGTCAACTGCCAAAAAAACACCCCCGGCCTAACGACCGGGGGTGTTCTCACATCAGAGCCCAAAAGCTCCAATCCAAATCACATCAGGCGATCAGCCTTCACGCCAGATCAAAACGATCGGCGTTCATGACTTTGGTCCAAGCCGCAACGAAGTCCTTGACGAACTTCTCGTGGTTGTCGTCCTGGGCGTAGACTTCGGCGTAGGCGCGTAGGATCGAGTTGGAGCCAAACACCAGATCCACGCGGGTGGCAGTGAATTTGGTGTCGCCGGATTTGCGATCAACGATGTTGTACAGGTTATCGCCAGCCGGTTTCCAGCTATAGGCCATGTCGGTCAGGTTGACGAAGAAGTCGTTCGAGAGAACGCCAACCCGGTCGGTGAAGACACCGTGTTTGGTGCCGCCATGGTTGGTGCCGAGCGCGCGCATACCACCGATGAGCACGGTCATTTCATGGGCGGTCAGGCCCATGAGCTGTGCACGGTCGAGCAGCATTTCTTCCGGTGAGACGACATAGTCCTTTTTCGACCAGTTGCGGAAGCCGTCCGCCAGCGGCTCAAGCACGTCGAAGCTGTCGGCATCGGTCATTTCATCGGTTGCGTCACCCCGGCCCGGTGCGAACGGGACGGTGATGTTAAAGCCGGCATCATGCGCGGCCTTTTCAACCGCAGCCGAACCGGCAAGCACGATGAGGTCAGCGATCGAGACTTTCTTGGCAAGGCCTGCCTGGAAGTCCTCAAGGGTTTTGAGAACCTTGGCAAGGCGTGCGGGTTCGTTGCCTTCCCAATTCTTCTGCGGCGCCAGACGGATGCGCGCCCCATTGGCACCACCCCGGCGGTCCGACCCACGATAGGTGCGGGCACTATCCCAGGCGGTGTTGATCAGATCGGTCGCGGATAGGCCAAGACCCAGCAGCTTGGATTTGAGATCGGCGATCTCGGCATCGTTGAGGGTGTAATCAACAGCCGGGATCGGGTCCTGCCAGATCAGGTCTTCTTCCGGAACATCCGGGCCGAGATAGCAGGCCTTCGGGCCCATATCACGGTGGGTCAGCTTGAACCATGCGCGGGCAAAGCAATCGGAGAAGTATTCAAAGTCGTTATTGAATTTCTCGATGATGGCGCGATAGGTCGGGTCCATCTTCATCGCCATGTCGGCATCGGTCATGATCGGCATGCGACGGATCGACGGATCTTCGACGTCAACCGGCATGTGTTCTTCCGCAATACCGATCGGTTCCCACTGGTTGGCGCCAGCCGGGCTTTTCTTGAGTTCCCACTCATAACCCAGCAGCAGTTCGCAATAGCCGTTATCCCACTTGGTCGGGTGGGTGGTCCAGGCACCTTCGATGCCCGACGTCACGGTATCGCGGCCAATGCCACGCTTGGTGTGGTTCATCCAGCCAAAGCCCTGCTCATGGACGTCGGCGGCTTCGGGTTCGGCTTCAAGCAGTGCGGCGTCGCCATTGCCGTGGGTTTTACCAACGGTGTGGCCACCGACGGTGAGGGCCGCGGTTTCTTCGTCATTCATTGCCATACGGGCAAAGGTTTCACGCACCTGACCGGCGGTTTTGAGCGGGTCTGGCTGACCATTCACGCCTTCGGGGTTTACATAAATCAGGCCCATCTGAACAGCCGCCAGCGGGTTTTCCATGGTTTCGGGATTTGACACATCGTCATAACGATTGTCGCTTGGTGCGAGCCATTCGCGTTCCGCACCCCAATAGGTGTCCTTTTCCGGGTGCCAGATATCTTCGCGGCCACCGGCAAAGCCAAAGACCTTAAGACCCATCGACTCATAAGCCATGGTGCCGGCGAGAATGATCAGGTCGGCCCAGGAAAGCTTGTTGCCGTATTTCTTTTTGATTGGCCAGAGAAGACGACGCGCCTTATCAAGGTTGACGTTATCAGGCCAGGAGTTCAGCGGGGCAAAACGCAGGTTGCCCTTACCACCACCGCCACGGCCATCGGCCAAGCGGTACGACCCGGCAGAGTGCCACGCCATACGGATCATCAGACCACCATAATGGCCCCAGTCGGCCGGCCACCATTCCTGGCTGTCGGTCATGAGGTTTTTGATGTCGGTCTTGACGGCTTCAAGGTCGAGCTTTTTGAATTCTTCAGCATAGTTGAAGTCTTCACCATAGGGATTCACCTTGGTGTCGTGCTGATGAAGAATGTCGAGATTAAGGGTTTTCGGCCACCAATCGGTGGCGGTTTTGCCGGTCTCGGTCATGCCACCATGCATTACCGGACATTTCCCTGCGGTATGTTTTCCGTCCATTTTTTCTCTCTCCGTCGTGGCTGAGATGTTTTAAACAGCTCCTGGACCCGTATCGCGTTGATCGCGCGGTAGATGGGGCGCTTTGCTTGGTTGCGCCCGTATCGTTATTTCTCCCTGAGGTGATTTAACCAAAACCACCGCGATGAAACCAGAATTTATGCGTTAAGGTTTCATGTTGTAGGTAATGCTCAACTCAAAGATCGCAATGCGATGCAGATCATTCAATCCGATGCGACGGGTTTCCCTCATCGCTACGAGAAGGCTAACAACAGCCAATATGATAGGGGAAATAGTTATTTCATGTGTTTTTGATAGTTTTTATCGATAATTGCTTGAGATGGGCTGAAAGCCTTGGTTTGTGGCGGTTGTTGGTTGGGGCCGTGACATTTGTTCTCAGTCGGTTAGACTGTGTTCCAGTTCACAATCTTCGTTCCGGATTTTCCTGATCCTGGATGTTGCCTGCCCACCACACTGCCTTGATGCAGCCCCACAGAAAGCGGAAATCCCGACATGTCTCATTCTTCAAAAGGTGCCATTTACATGGCAGCAGCGGCCAATCTGTTGATTGCTGTAGCGAAGTTTGGCGGGGCGGCGATTACCGGCTCTGCCGCGATGATGTCGGAAGGCATTCATTCGCTGGTCGATACCGGCAATCAGGGGCTTTTGCTTTTGGGGTTGCGGCTTTCGACCCGCGAGCCGGATGAACGGCATCCGCTGGGCTATGGCAAGGAAACCTATTTCTGGTCGTTTCTGGTGGCGGTGATGATTTTCGGGCTCGGCGCCGGTGTTTCGATCTGGGAAGGGGTGGACAAGATCATCCATCCGCATGCGCTTGATGTGCATGTGGTGGCAGTGCTTGGCGGGTTTGATGTTAGGACCTATCACGTGGTGTTTTCGATCCTGGCGGTTGCCATTGTGCTGGAAGGCATAGCGTTTCGCACGGCTTACCTGACGTTTCGCGCACAGCACCCCGATATGCCGCTGGTCAAGGCAGTACGCAGCAGCAAGGACCCGACGGTGTTTGTCATTTTGTTTGAGGATTCAGCCGCGTTACTCGGCCTTGTCGTGGCCTGTGTGGGGATTGCGGCGGCCTATTTGTTTGAGATGCCGGTACTTGATGGGCTGGCATCGGTGATGATCGGGCTTATTCTGGCGGTCACGGCCTTCATGCTTGCGGTCGAGTGCAAGGGGCTTCTGATTGGTGAAAGTGCCAATCGCCAAAGCCGGAAAATGATTGCCGACATGGTCGCGGCCATTCCGGGCATCCTTAAGGTGAATGAGATCATTACCCTGCATCACGGGCCGCAAAGCCTGATGGTGTGTGTCAGTGTCGATTTCGCGGACAAGGTGACCTCCCCACAGGTCGAAGCGGCTGTCAGCCGATTGGAAAGCGAAATTCGCGCGGCGATCCCCGAAGTTTCCAAGGTGTTTATCGAAGCACAAAGCTGGACCGGGCATCAGGATCTTCTGAAGCAAGCCCGCGCGGCCGAGGACGCACACGGCGCAGAACATCCAGCTTAAGGTCGCATTGTTGCAAACGGCATCCGCGCGCATTGACCGCGGGTCTGCGCAATAGTATGAGGAATAAAACCAACACCAAAATTCGAGGGCAGGGTGAGCGCGCTAAATCAGGATTACGGAACGTCTCTGTCATGGATTGCTGTTGATTGGGGGACCTCCAACCTGCGGGTCTGGGCGATGGATGATAACGCTAACATCCTTGGTTCTGCTGAAAGCCCGCTTGGCATGAATGCGATTGCCGGTGACCCGAAGCTTTCCTTTGAAGCGGTGCTGATTGATCTGATTGACGCTTGGCTTGCCAAGGACATGGTCGGATTGCCCGTCGTGATTTGCGGTATGGCCGGGGCCAAGCAGGGCTGGCTGGAAGCACCTTATTGCGACGTGCCGGCACGGCCTGCGGACCTGGCAAAAGGTGCGATGAAACCGGATGTGAGGGATCCTCGCATTTCGGTGTTTATTCTGCCCGGACTGTGCCAGCGCGGGGATGCTGATGTCATGCGCGGCGAGGAAACCCAGTTGGTTGGCTTCATGGCCGCCCATCCGGAGTTTGCCGGCTGGGTCTGTTTGCCGGGTACGCATTCGAAGTGGGCGCGCATTTCGGGCGCGGAGATTACCGCCTTTCGCACCTATATGAGTGGTGAGGTGTTTGCCCTGCTGTCGCAACACTCCATCCTGCGCCATTCGGTGGGTGATGACTGGGACGATGCGGCCTTTGCCGATGCGGTGCGCGCAGCACTTACACAACCGACCGCGTTTTTGCATCGCCTGTTTGGTGTGCGGGCCGCGGCACTTGTGGCACCAGCGGGAGCGTCTGTGGCGCCGGGCGCGTCGGTGCTTTCGGGAACTGTTATCGGGACGGAAATTGCCGATGTGTTGGGACTTTTGCAGCCGGGCGAGAACATCGCGCTGATCGGGGCGGGCAAGCTGGCATCGCTTTATCAGGCAGCCTTGGCCGTGCATGACCACAAGGCCGCCCTGCAGGATGGGGCGGCGATTACACTTTCAGGTTTGGCGCGGGCACACGCGACCCTTGTTTCGACATCGAAGGAAAACTGAGCCATGACATCCTATGTTGCAGAACAGATTACCGATCCGGTGACCGGCAAGGCGCACCGCCGCCTGATCGCGATCCTGCGCGGCGTGCAACCGCATGAGGCCGCCAATATGGCGCGTGCGCTGGTCGATGCCGGCATCACGATGATCGAGGTGCCGCTGAATTCGCCCGAGCCGCTTAAAAGCATTGCGGCGATGAAAGACGCAGTTGGCGACGCCGCCCTCATCGGGGCGGGCACGGTTCTGACCGCCAAGGACGTTGCCGACGTCAAGGCCGCCAAGGGCGAGTTCGTGGTCTCGCCCAATTGCGATATCGACGTGATTGCCAAGACCAAGGAACTTGGCATGGGTTCCTGGCCAGGTGTTTTGACGCCAACCGAATGCTTTGCCGCGATCAAGGCCGGGGCCGACGGGCTGAAGATTTTCCCAGCCAGCATCATCGGGGCCGAGGGCATCAAGGCCATGCGGGCTGTTTTGCCCCAAAGCACGCCAGTTTATGCCGTTGGCGGTGTCGGCCCGGAGGATTTCGCCACCTACGCCAAGGCAGGCTGCGATGGCTTTGGGCTGGGCTCAGGCATCTATAAGCCCGGCATGACGGCGGGTGACGTCTCAAAAGCCGCGATTGCCTATGTCAGCGCCCATGATGCGGTGTTTGGCTGAAGGGCTATTCACCATCTGCAGTGCCTGCAGGTTCCGGAATATTCGGTTTTGAAATAATTCCAAATTGTGGAAGTGCGTTTGACCCTTTGGGGCGTGCGGGCTAAATTCCTGCCATTGTCTGAATTCCTGAACATGGGAGGATCCATTGGATCTTGGAATTAAGGGCCGCAAGGCCATCGTTTGTGCGTCATCCAAGGGGCTTGGCCGTGGCTGTGCGATCAAGCTGGCCGAGGCCGGTGTTGACCTTGTGCTCAATGCGCGCTCCGAAGGGCCGCTGAATGAAACGGCGGAATATATCCGCGACACCTATGGTGTGAACGTCACTACGGTTGCGTGCGACATCACCACCGAAGAGGGCCGTAACAAGGTTCTGGCCGCTGTCGATGCGCCTGACATTCTGGTCAATAATGCCGGTGGTCCGCCCCCGGGTGTCTGGTCCGATTGGGGCCAGAAGGAATGGGAAGCAGCTGTGCAGTCAAACATGCTGACCCCGATCCTGTTGGCAACGGCAGTATTGCCGGGCATGATTTCGCGTCAGTGGGGCCGGATCGTGAATATCACGTCGGGTTCTGTAAAATCGCCGATCCCGCATCTTGGCCTTTCCAACGGCGCGCGTGCCGGTCTGACCGGTTTTGTCGCCGGTACCTCGCGTCAGGTCGCCAAGGATGGTGTGATCATGAACAACCTTCTGCCGGGCCAGCATGATACAGACCGTATCAATGCGCTGATGACCAACAAGTCCAAGGCCGAGGGCATTACCCTTGAAGAAGCGCGCACCAAAACCCAGGCCGGTCTTCCGACCGGACGTTTTGGCGATCCGCTTGATTTCGGGGCGACCTGTGCCTTCATGTGCAGCGAGCATGCGAAATTCATGGTGGGACAAAACGTTCTTCTAGACGGCGGAGCCTTCAACTCCACCCTTTAATTCGCCCCATGCTGGTCTGCAAACGGCTGGCTTCTGCGCTTCCGGTGCTCACGTACCTTTAAGTAGGCTGCGCGCCGGTTCTCAAAGTCAGCCGTTTTCGCCACAGCATGAAACGAATTCGGTCGCGCAATTATAAACCGGGTAACTCGCAGATGGCGTCATTCACCTTTGTTTATGTGCTGCGCGAGCTGGATTTTGTGCCGGGGCAGGGCAAGGTCAAACTGCCCCGGACCTATGTTGGCTGGTCGACCGATGTCGAGGCGAGGCTTGCCACGCATAACAGCGGCAAGGGTGCCAAGACGACGCGCGGGCGGCAGTGGGAACTGGTGTATGTCGAACGGTTCCGCACATTCGGGCAGGCGATGAGCCGGGAATGGCATCTCAAGCGCGATCGCAAGTTGCGCAAGATGCTGGCAGGCGGCTAAGCCCAGTGGGGTGGGCCTTAAATCAGCACTTGCATCATCGCGCCAAGTAACAGATATGTGCTTTCCAATAGCTCATTCAAATTAGGGATCCATCCGTCATGGCATTCGTTCGCAAAAATCCGCTGAAACTCAACAAGCTGCAGCTGCGCACCCTTGTGTTGGCACAGGTGATTGCCAAGGATCCCAATTCCGGCAAGATTGATGAAGCCACTGGCGTGGCAACGCTTTTGCGTGTACCGCACGCCCATGGCAATCATGTTCATGTCGGCAAATTCACCGTGGCGGCCCGTGATGCCAGCGGTTTTGAAAACCCGGCAGTCTGGGTCGCACTGACCCGCAAAGGTCTGGTCAAGGAAGGCTATCCGGCCGCCATTGTTCTGACCAAGGAAGGCATGGAATATGACACCGGCCTTGGCGATCACTTCAAGAGTGACGAGGAAGCCGGGTGTACTGTTCCGGGGTGTTGTTCCTGAACAGAGCGATGCGGCGCATCGGTCACACGGTTTAACGCCGCAAAACATCGCCAAAACGGACCCTTCGGGCCGGGACATTCTTCTGCCCCGCTGCGTCAAGGATCTTGCCCTTAGCACCGCTACGCACGGCGATCCTGTCCTTGCAGGACAGAAGAATGCCTCCGGCAAAACGTTTCAATCTAAACGGAAACTGCTCTAGGTCCTGACCCTAGTTGACCCGGATGAATTTGCCGTCGCGGATTTCAACGAAATAGATGTTGCGATTGCCATCGCCAAAGGCATCAAACGCCAGTTCCTGATGTAATCCCGGCTGCGGCGGAAGATTGGTCAGGGCGTCGGCCAGGGATTGTTCCGGGTGCTTGCTGCGTAAAGCTGCAAATAAAACCGTCGCCGCATCATAGGTCAGGACCGCAGTATAACCGGGGTGATCATCAAACATTGCAGAGTAGTCTTTGATGAACTTCTGAAAGCGCGGATTGGTGTCATAGCGGTCATAAGCCTGCACCAGTTTCATGCCTTCGACTGCGTCTCCGCCAATCTCGATCAAGGTTTCCGACCCGGCCCATTCGGCGGCAGATAACAGGATATCGGCGTCAAGTTTGCGGATTTCCTGCGCCATATAGGCGCCGTCCGCACTGTTGGTGATCAAAACGATGGCTTCGGGATCATTGGTCAAAAGTTCAACTGCGGCTTCGGCGTGGGTGACATTGTTGACATTGATCCAGACCTTGGAGATCACCCGACCGTCTAGCGCATCAAATTCCAGAAGGAATTCGCGATACCAACTGTCGGTAAAGGCCTGATTCTGACCATCAAGGGCAAGCGACACACGGCTGTATCCTGCGTCGATATGATGTCTGGCATAAGCGCGTGCATTTTCGCGGGTTGTGGCATTCAGGCGAAACAGGTTGTCGCGAAAACCGGCAAAGTCGGCGGCTGAGATGGTCGGGGATACGGTGACAACACCAAGCTCATTGATCACCGGCAGCATCGCCATGCCGATTGAGCTGATGATCGGGCCAACCACGGCGTCAACGCCAAGGCGCTTAAATTCGCGGACGTGGTCCTGTGCAACTTTTGGGGTTTTCAGATCATCGCGGGCAATGATTTCGATCATGCGGCCATTGATGCCGCCGTCGCCATTTACCTGCTGGGCCGCAAGTTTTAACGCATTAAGCGCATCGGTCCCCGCATCCGAGCCGGGGCCAGACAGGCCGGCAATGAAACCGATTTTGATGGGGCCGGATTGATCGCAGGCCACCAGCAAGAAGCAGCCGACAAACACAGAGCACAGAAACCTGATGGACCGCATTTTATTCCTTGCAGCTTTTCTTATGGGCCTGGAACCGTGGCCTGTGGACGTTTAACAATTGATCCTGTCCAGGCAGACAGGATTTGGTGACGATTTCGATATGGCAGTTCCCGGAACGCGTTTCAAGCAGTTGATATCGTGATAATTGCCGCACTAGCCGAAGTCGCGCCGTGCCTGCAGAACCCGGCCAGCAGTGGTGAGCAGGCACAAGGCACCGAAAATGGCTGCAATAGTGTCGAACATGGCCGGGAAAATGCATATGAGACATAAGACCAGTATGGTCTCGCTGCCTTCGGTAATACCTGTCAGATAGAAAAAGCTTTTCTTGCCTTGGGCGTCATTGTCGCTGCGGCCCTGTTTGGCGGCGATAATGGCATAGGCCAGAAAACTTGATCCGGTGCCGACAAAACAGAAAATCAGAAACGCCGCCATAAGCGCATGTTCCGGTCGCCCGATGGCAAAGGCCAGAATGATGCCCGAATAAAACAGAAAGTCGGAGACGATATCATAATAACCACCCAGATCGCTTTCCTGACTTTTCGCCCCCGGATGGCGTGATCTGGGGGCAGCATGCCGGGCAACCGCCCCATCAAGCCCATCCATGAAACGCGATGCGAGGATCAGCGCAAGGGCTGCGTAATCAAGTTTGAGCACAAGACAGGCTGCCGCCAGAAGGCCAAGGAAAAAGCCAAACCCCGTAATCACGTTCGGCGTAATGCCCGTGCCCGAAAGGGTTCGCGCAATCGCATTTAACGGCACATCAATCAGCGGGCGCAGGCGGGCATCAAACATCAGGTGATTTCCATTTAACGTGTTGAAGCGCCGACTATAAGCGCAAGTTCGACGGAATGAAAATCACCAGTTCATTGGGGCGTATCAAGGACGTTACTCGCCTGCCGGAATCAGGTGATAGTAGGGGCCATCTTCAAGATAGGCATCATCGACATGGGAAAGAATGTTCTGGCGGATAACGGCCTGAACTTCCTTGATGTAAACTTGGCCGCGTTCGGAATAGCGTGTCAGGGTTTCTGCAGGCACGGTGCCCGAAAGCGGTTCCTGATCCGCGATCAATTTTGCCCGCAGATCGCGAAATTCCTTATAGGCCGAACCGGTATTGAGGTTCTTCATATAGGCCCGAACCGATCCGAACGGTGTTTCAAATGCCGCAATCTTGTAATCGCCAAGGTGACTGCGCTGTTCCTTGGGCGTGATGCCCTTGCCGCCATAGGTCCATTGGCCGAATAATGCATTGCCCTGGGCTGCAAAGCGCGATGTGCCCCAACCGCTTTCAATTGCCATCTGGGCCATGGCAAGGGATGGGGGAACCGGTGCGATACGTTTTTCAAGCTCTGCGGTCGTGGCGGGATCGTCTGGTGCCCCGTCAACGCGATATTGTTCGGCCAGTTCGGCAATGATGGCGGTGTCTTTGTCACGGATGGCTTGGCGAAGGGCGCGCTGCTGCAGGGCGATTTCCTCGTTGGCCAGCAAGGTCAGGGGGCCCAGCGTGCGAAAGAAGGTACGTTTCTTTGCCGTGATCGTCAGTTGATCGGCAAGCTCATCACGCCAAAGCGTCGGGATGGTTTGCAGGAATAGACGGGGAACAGCGCGTTCGCCCGCATTCCATTGTTCTGCCGTGTAATTCAGATCCTCAAACAACTGTTCAAGCTGTTCGTAGCCATTCAGCTCAACGCGGATAACATCATGTGCATCTGGTGTTGGCAGGATGATGTCTGCCCGGGCGGGCGATATGCCACCATGGCTGGTGCCGATGATGGCAACCGTCAAACCGGTAAACATCGCTTTCAACACGCGCCTTGGCATGGTGTGCCTCGCTGATCTGTTTTGAACTTGATAACAAGATCAGGATCTTACCATGCTTTGGGTGTCAGGGCCGCAAATCTTCCAATCGTTTGCGCTGTTGCCCGGCATCATCAAAGTTCTCCGGGGCCATCCAGGCCTCGAACGCGGCGCGGATGGCGGGCCATTCCTCAGCCGTGATGGAAAACCACGCGGTGTCGCGGTTACGCCCCTTATAGACAAGATGATTGCGAAACGTGCCTTCATAGATAAAGCCATAGCGCGTGGCAGCCGCCCGCGACGGGGCGTTCTGATCGTCGCATTTCCATTCGTAACGGCGATAGCCCAGCTCATCAAAGGCGCGCTTCATCATCAGATACATCGCCTCTGTCCCGCCAATGGTTTTGGAAAGGGCCGGGGCATAGTTGATGTTGCCGACTTCGACCACGCCATTTTTTGGATCAATCCGCATGAAGGCCGCCACGCCAACGGCTGTGTTGGTCGCCTTGTCGATGATGGCATGGAGCATCGGGTCATCGCTGGCAGTCATGCTTTCAAGCCAGGCCTTGTAAGCATCGAAATCCGCAAACGGCCCGGTCGGAAGATAGGTGAAGCGTGAACCATCAGGCGCCTTGCTGTTGGCGTCAAACAGGTGTTGGGCGTCGCGGGCGACATCCAGCGGGCGTACGATGACGTGGCTGCCGACCATGTCGCTGCGCGGTGGCATCGCGCATCCGGTCCAGTTTTCAATCGGATGGCCGACGGATTTGCCAAATTGGTCTTTGTGGGGCGCGGTCATCTTGGATTCCATACAGTGCTGAACTGTAGTATTTGTCTATCAGCGAATTCGCGTTTTCCAGTGCCAATAATATGAAAATGAAGGGGCCATTTGTGTGTTCCACATTTTGGCTTCAAGTGGGAGGAAGAATGGGAAGGGCAAATTATAATCTAAAGAAAAGAAAACTACGCAAGCTCTTGTCGAAAGTTGGGTACGAAGAGTTCCTTCGGATGATTTGGGCTGCTAATGCTCTGCAATCTGGAAAAGCTGACCTTGCTAAGAAATATCTTCATTTTCCTCCGGAAGCGGCGGACGATTCTATCGCGTCACAGTATAAAATTCATCCGTGGGAGCTTGAAACGTTGGTTGGGGAGTTTTTTACCTGTCGCCCCTTCGTTCCTCGTGATGGTTGGAATAGGACAGTCGACTGCTCTCGTTATAACTCATTGGCTAATTTTATTAACTTACTTCGAGGTGTAGAAGATGCCGAAGCTTCATTTTCTTTGGTTTCTAAAGACATATTGCTGGAAGTACATCGTATAGGGCATCGTCAATTTAAGTGGCAATCAGGATATTTTAATACGCCGCAGGTTGCGAGATACTACTTTATTTATGGTAATGAAACCTGCTCACAATATTTTTTCGAGAAGTATGGTGTTAAGCTGGACGACTTCATGCTCGTTGGGTTTGCTCTTTTTTCTGGGTTTTTAGGTTACCCGTCTGTTGAGAAAAAAATTTCTTTAAAAGATATCGGATTGTCGAGTGTTGATGTCGATAGGTCTTTGGAATTATTAAGTGTTAGTAAGCAGGAAACGCAAAATCTTGTTTTTAACGTTAGGGCGCAATCTAGACTAATTAGCGGCCGTCTAAATATGGCCTATCAACCTAGTCCGTTGAGAGCCTGTCCTATCCTCGTATCCGGTGACTATCTAATCTGTCCTCTACCAGCGTTGATTATCTACAGGATAACAGCGGGGATTTACTATGATCTAATGAGGGGGGGAGCAAAAATCATAAATGCTGCAAATGAAAGGTTTGAGGAATACGTTTTAAGATATTTGGCAAAAATTTACGGCGATTATTCTATCGTTCGAAGTTATTCTTATGTGTTTAATGGAAATAGTATCGATAGTCCTGATGTTCTAATTAGTATCGATGGAAAGGTCAGGGTTGTTATTGAGTGTAAGGCAACAAAATTAAGCTTCCCTGCACAGTTTTCTGAGCGCCCAACAGAAGATGCTAAGCACGCTTATGATCAAATATCAAAAGGTGTTTTTCAGTTGTGGAGATACTTCTCTCATCTGAAAGAGGGGGCCGCGAAGAGGCAGGTTCATGATGATGGTGTCATAGGAGTTGTTTTGACACTAGATCCTTGGTTGGTCGCATCTTCGGAATTGCAGGATAAGGTTCTTGCTAAGGCGAAAACTCTCGCAGATGAAAAAGGTGGGGTGCCAGTTAAGTGCAGGCCGCCGATTGTTTTTTGTGACATTGTGGATGTTGAGGACGTTTCCGCTTCATTCTCCGAGAGTCAGTTTTTAGAGATTTTATCAAAAAGTGTTACCCAAGAATTTAGAGGGTGGTCACTGAAAAATATTGGAAACAAAATTTTTGGAGAGCAAGGAAATAGAAAAAAATATCCTTTAAATTTAGAGGAACTATCTCCTTGGTGGCAAAAAATAAAAGACCTTAGGCTCAGGACCTATTAATATTCGCTCCACCTTTTTGGTAGAAAGTGGTTTCTCTGATTGGTGAGGAGCACTTTATGAGTGATCTATTCTGGCTTTCCCGTTCTCAGTTGCAGCGTATTGAGCCCTGTTTCCCACAGGCTCACGGGGTTCCTCGTGTTGATGATCAGCGCGTTGTTTCCGGGATCATCCATGTCATTCGCAACGGTCTTCGCTGGCGTGATGCCCCAAGGGAATACGGGCCGCACAAGACGCTCTATAACCGCTTTGTACGCTGGAGCCGATTGGGTGTCTTTGATCGTATATTCTCTGCGATTGCAGCCGAGAACGGCGAGCCTGAACAGTTGATGATCGACGCCACACACCTGAAGGCACATCGCACGGCGGCCAGCCTGCTTAAAAAGGGGATGTCCCCGCCGTATCGGGCGAACGAAAGGTGGCCTGAATTCCAAGCTGCATGCCGTCGTCAATGAGTACGGCAAGCCACTTGTCCTGCTGCTAACCGAAGGTCAGATGAGCGATCATCTTGGCGCAAAGCTTATGTATGAAAGCCTGCCAACCTCGGCATCTCACCTGATTGGTGATAAGGGCTATGACAGCGACGAGTTCCGGGCGGCGCTCAACGCCAAGGGTATCAAGCCCTGCATACCGCCCCGCAAAAACAGAAACACACACATATCATACTGCCGAAAGCTCTATAAAACCCGGCACAAAGTCGAGAACATGTTCGGAAAGCTCAAAGACTGGCGCAGGGTGGCGACCCGATATGACCGATGCGCACACACCTTCTTTTCAGCGATCTGTATCGCTGCTACCGTCATATTTTACCTCAATTAATGAGTCCTGAGCCTAGTGATAAGAAGCGTGGTTAAACCAATATTATTTTATTTCATCAGTGGAAATCATGACTGTCGATCTTAAGGCGCTTGTGATTGGCGGTGGCGGACTCTGATTTTGGTTCCAGCTGATCGAGATCCCCGGCGGGGCGGGACGACTTGGATGATGGGGCGTCCGCCGTCGGCAGGGCGGTGCGCGGGCTGGCCCAGTGCAGGTTGCGCGGATGGTTGTTGGCATCCCGGGCGATTTTGGTGTTCTCGCTCATCGATTGCAGCATATGGGTCAGATCAACCAGTTTGTCGGCAATGATATGCGTTACCCCGTCTTCGCGTTGCAATTTGCCCGTCACCCCCAGAACGGTCGCGGTCATCACCTCGCGGCGGTGCTGTTCCATCACCTTGCTCCAGACCACAAGGTTGGTGATGCCGGTTTCATCCTCAAGGGTTATGAACACAACCCCCGATGCCGTGCCGGGACGCTGTCGAACAATCGCAAGCCCTGCATGGCTCAGCCGTTGGCCATCAGGCACATTGGCAATGTCACTTGCCGTGCACACCCCGGCAGTGCTGAGCGCATCGCGCAGCATCGCCATCGGATGGCCTTTAAGTGATAAGCGCAGGCTGGCGTAATCTTCGATAATCTCCTCGCCCGGACCCATGATCGGCAGATCCACCGGGGCCTCGGCGCCGAACTCGGCCGAGACACCCATGTTGTGGTTAAAGTTCTGGGCGGCTTCAAACAGGGGCAGGCTTGCTGGGGCCTTGCGTCCCTTGCCAAAGCGTCGCACAGCCCACAGCGCTTCGCGCCGGGACAGACCAAGCGATCCGAACGCATCGGCCTCGGCCAGTTTTTCAAGGGCTGCGGGACTAAGCCCGGTCTGGCGAGCCATCAGATAGACATCCTGAAACCCGCCTTGGGGCCGGTTGGAAATCAGGGCCAAGGCATCAAGCTCGCCAAATCCCTTGATCTGACGGAACCCAAGCCGGACCGAATGATACCCCGCGGTGCGGCCCGCTTCGCGTTCCAGATTGTTGTCCCAGAAACTGTGATTGATATCGATTTCAAGCACGCGCACCCCGTGATTACGCGCATCATTGACCAACTGTGCCGGGGCATAGAAACCCATCGGTTGGGAATTCAACAGCGCACATAAAAACACATCCGGATGATGGCATTTAAGCCAGGATGACGCATAGGCCAGAATGGCAAAACTCGCCGCGTGGCTTTCGGGGAAGCCATAATCGGCAAAGCCTTCGATCTGTTTGAAACAACGTTCGGCGAACTCCTCGTCATAGCCATTTTTCAGCATTCCATTGATGAATTTGGTGCGGTGTTCGCCAATGGTGCCGGTGCGCTTGAACGTTGCCATGGCGCGACGCAGGTTGTCGGCCTCCCCGCCGGAATAACCGGCCGCGACAATGGCAATCTGCATCGCCTGTTCCTGAAACAGGGGCACACCGCAGGTGCGTTTAAGCACGGCTTCAAGTTCTTTGGAGGGGTATTCGACCTTTTCACGTCCCATGCGCCGTTGCAAAAACGGATGGACCATGCCGCCCTGAATGGGCCCCGGGCGGACGATGGCGACCTGAATGGTCAGATCATAAATGGTTTGCGGTTTCAGGCGGGGCAGCATGCTCATTTGCGCGCGCGATTCCACCTGAAAGGTGCCGACACTGTCGGCTTTGGACAGCATGCGATAGGTAGCAACGTCTTCCTTGGGAAGGGTCGCCAGATCGTAATCAATGTTCTTGTGCGTGCGCAGCTCATACAGTGCCTTGCGGATGCAGGTCAGCATGCCAAGTGCCAGAATATCGACCTTGAGGATGCCCAATGCATCAATGTCATCCTTGTCCCATTCAATGGTGGTGCGGTCCGCCATGGCGGCATTGGCAATCGGCGACAGTTCACAAAGCGGCCCGCTGGTAATGACAAAACCGCCCACATGTTGCGACAGATGGCGGGGAAAGCCGGTCAGTTCCCCGGCAAGGTCCAGAACGGCTTTCAGGCGCGGTTCATCGGGGTGAATGCCCGACTGGCGCATCATATTGTCATGGGCGGGTTTGCTGCTGGACCCCCAGATGGTTTTGGTCAGTTTGACAATGGTATCTTCCGACAGGCCAAACACCTTGCCGACATCGCGCATGGCACTGCGCGAGCGATATGAAATCACGGTTGCCGTCAGTCCGGCCCGGTCGCGGCCATAACGTTCATAGATGAACTGAATAACCTCTTCGCGGCGTTCATGTTCAAAATCGACATCGATATCGGGTGGTTCATTGCGCGCATTGCTGATGAAGCGCGAAAACAGCAATTCCACCTCGTTCGGATCGACCGAGGTGACATGCAAACAAAAACACACCGATGAATTGGCCGCTGACCCGCGCCCCTGACAGAGAATGCCCTTGGAGCGGGCAAAGGCGACAATGTCATGCACGGTCAGGAAATAGGGGGCGTAGCCCAGCTCCTCGATCAGCTTGAGCTCCGTCTCGATCAGGTTTTTGACCTTGTCGGGGATGCCGTTGGGGTAGCGTTTCTGTGCTCCTTCCCAGGTCAGGCGGATCAGGCGTTCCTGGGTGCCTTCGCCGGTGCCGTCATTTTCATCGGGGTATTCATATCGCAGCTCATCCAGACTGAAGCGGCATTGATCGGCAATCTCGACGGTGCGGGCCAGCCAGTGCGGGTGATCCGGAAACAAACGGGCCATTTCACGCGGCGATTTGATGTGGCGTTCGCCATTGGGAAACAGACGGTACCCGGCATCCTCAATCGTGCAGTGATGACGAATGCAGGTCAGGACATCCCGCAACGGTTTGCGGGATCGAAGATGCATATGCACGTCATTGGTGACCACGGCGGGAATGCCAAGCTCGGCCTCAACCGCCTCGGTAAACTCAAGACGTTCTGTGTCAAACCCATCCATGAACCGCCCGATGGCCAGCCACAGCCGCCCGTCGAAATGTGATTTCAAACTGATCAGCTCAGCGCGAAAGGCATCATCGGGGACCTGGGGCGGGACGGCAATAAACAGCAATCCTTCGCCATGGGTGACGATATCGGCGAGATAAATCTCGCACGATCCCTTGGGCGCGCGGCGCTTGCCAAGGGTGAGCAATCGGCACAGCCGGGCATAGGCGGTGCGATCGGTCGGATAACACAGCAAGGACGGCCCATCCATCGGATCAAGCCGACAGCCAACAATGTAGTTCAACCGATCAGCATAATTGCGATGCGCCGTATGGCCGCGCACCACCCCGGCCAGCGTGTTGTGATCGGTCATCGCAATCGCATGCAGGCCCTTGGTGGCGGCTGTCAGGACAAGTTCCTCAGCGTGCGACGCACCACGCAGGAAGGAAAAATTGCTGCTGACATGCAGTTCGGCATAGGCCGGGGTGTCTGTGCTGTTGGCTTGCTTTGTCATGGCGTTATCCGGCAAACAAACCATGCACCGACCAGATATCCTGCCCGGCATGGCCGCTGCGAAACAGCCAGATCAACCGGCCCTTTTGATCGCAGATGCGGAAATAATCGCGTGTCATGTGTGACAGGGCGTAATTGTCGCGCTCCAGATGGGTCCACCATTCCGGACAGATGCGCTCCGGCCCATCTGCCCGCAGAACATCAATCAGCATCTTGCGCCAGCGCAGTTTTGTGGGGGCACCAGTCGCACTGCGTTCCATAACATCGACCGGCTCGGGCGGATTAATCAGCCGCACCGGACGTTTGGGCAGGGGGGCATCCGGGATGCGTGCGGGTTTGGTTGGCCCGGTTGGCGATTGCCGGATGGCGGCCCGTTCGGGCAGGTGGCTGGCATGATGGGCCGGGCGATATAAAATGTCCTTGGGGCCCAGATGATGGGTAATGCGATCGAGCAACTCGCCCAAGGCAATGGCATCGCTGCTGTCATTCTGCTGGCGATCCAGACGGACCTGGCGAAAGGCGACATGTTCGACCCAGGGCGCATAGACAATCACCTGTTCGATGCCAAAGCCGGTATCAACCCCGGGCATCTTTTCCGCCAGCAATCGCAGGATATGGCTTTCGGACTGGCAGGGCGTGCCGGTTGTCGTCGTGATGGTGTGAGGATGGCCATCGACCCGAATGGATCGAACAATCAGGCGTCGCAGACCAAGGTTTTCATCGCGCAGCTTTGCACAGAGATCGGCGACCATGCTTTCAATCGCATGCGCCAGATTGGCGGCATCGCCCAATGGTTCGCCAAAATTTTGTTTGATCAGCCAAGGCGTATCAGGCAGTTCAAAATTCAGATGTTCGGGCAGGCGGCCATAAAACTGGTCCAGACGATGCAACACATCCGGGCCAAGGCGCGTGGTGATATTGGCGCGCGGCAGAGGGGTGATATCGCCCAGCTGTTTCAGGCCAAGGCGCGCTAAAACCGCGATGATGTCATCAGACAATCGCAGGCATGATACCGGAAACCCGGCGGCAACCCCGTGATCACGTGGCAGCGATAAAATACGTTCATGTGCTCCCCCTGGATGGCAACGTGCCGTGGCCCATGCCGCACCGGCGGTATCGGCAATGGCCGCACGGGCGGTGGTGCCCCGGGCTTTCATGTCGCGCAGGATTTGTTCGATCATGGCACCTTCGCCGCCAAACAAATGACTGCTGCCGGTGATTTCAAGCCATAGGCCCGCATCGCCATTCAGCCCATGCGTGTGCAGTTCCCGGTCTGGCGCGATCCATGGGCTATAGCGGTCCATAAACCGCACCAGACGGGCAAATTTGCCCTCACACAGCTCCGGATCCTCGGGGCTGTCTGTAAGCTCGGGCAGGATGCTGCGCGCATCCGACAGGCGCATGCCACCGTGCAATCCGGCCTTTTGCGCCACTTCATTCAGGCCACAGACCAGCACGCCCTTATGATCGCTACGTGTGATCACATGCGGGATGGCTGGTGCCTTTGCGGGCTTTGCTTGGCTGTCAGCATCGCGGGGCTGATCAGGCGTGGGCGTGCCTGTCTTTGGGAGTGTCTTCTGACAGTCGGTTTTCCAGTGGGTCAGCCACAGATAAAGAAAACGTTGTTGCATCGGTTTTTACTTTCCAGCTTCCCGGTCGGACCCCGCGTCCCCCGATCAGGCTGAGATGATGGTCGTTTCCTGTTGGTCGTTCTGTTGAATGTGTTGCGTGTGAGGCGTTGAAAGGTGTTATTTGCCAGCGCGTCCAGGCGCTTGAGGTCGGAATGCGTCCGTTTCTGGCAAGCGGACGCAAAACAATGATGCGTGTGCCACCACTTTCACACGCCAGTTGCATGCGCCTTGCCGTGGTCAGGTCATAGTCGGTGGTTTCAATGATCACCGCCCGGACTTGGCCTGATTTTGCCACTTCCTCGCAGGTCCAAAGGGCGGTGGCCTGTTGATCCACCGTCATCATCAACGGTTCGGGCGTAAGGGCCGTCATGGGCAGGGAAGGCGCATAAAACCCGCCCTGATCCAGCGCGCGACGTTGCCGGATCCAGAAAATGCCTTTGTCAGGCGTTGCGTGACCCGACAATGTCGCCAGATACCACGCCAGAAGCGATGCCGCACCATCATCATGCCCGCACAGCACTTCATGCAGCCCCACCGGGGCAAGGCCGCCGATGCTGATATGATCGCGCAGGAACGTCCCGCCAAAGGCATGCGCAATCACCCCGTCGGCCCGATCTGGCCCACCGGACAGACAGGAAACCTGTCCCTTCCATTGCTGCTCGGCGCGCGCCAATGCGGCACGGGCCTGATGAATACGTCTGTCTGACATGTTTAATTGTTCCTGCTTTGTTCTTTTTTATGTGGTCAAAGCGGAACAGGAGTCAAGACGTATCAAAAGGGTTTCTTACAGCTCTGGAGAGAGGTCATTGAAGCAAAAGAAAACCCGGCAAGATCACCTGCCGGGTTTTCTGAATGTTTCTCTGATGCCTGATCAAATTTCCGGGAACCAGGCCCCCAGAACGCCGAACTCTTCGAGTTTGGCGACAATGATCTCGGCGGCTTCTTCTGCGCTTTGATCTGCGGTGCTGACCACGATCTCGGCATTTTCAGGCCGCTCATAGGGGCTGTCGATCCCGGTGAAGTTCGCGATCTCGCCCGCACGGGCCTTTTTATAAAGCCCTTTCACATCGCGCTGTTCACAAACCTCAAGCGGGGTGTCGATGAAGACTTCGATGAATTCGCCTTCCTCAAGCAGCCCGCGTGCGAGCTGACGTTCGCTTTTAAACGGCGAGATGAAGGAGACCAGCGTGATTACGCCCGCATCAACAAACAGCTTGGCGGTTTCGCCCACACGGCGGATGTTTTCGACGCGGTCTGCATCGGTAAAGCCAAGATCCTTGTTCAGGCCATGACGCACATTGTCGCCATCAAGGGTGTAGGTGTGCTTGCCAAGAGCATGAAGCTTTTTCTCAACCAGGTTGGCGACGGTCGATTTGCCCGCACCCGACAGGCCCGTGAACCACAGAACAGCCGATTTCTGGCCTTTCTGATAGGCACGTGCACCCTTGTTGATGTCCATTTCCTGCCATTTGATGTTGGTCGCACGACGCAGGGAATGGTTGACCATGCCCGCCCCAACAGTGGCGTTGCTATAGCGGTCAATGATGATGAAGCGGCCCGAATGACGGTTTTCGTCATAGGGATCAAAGGCCAGAGCCTTGTCAGCCGAAATATTGGCAATGCCGACTTCATTAAGCTCAAGCGTCTTGCCCGGTTCATGTTCCAGCGTGTTGACATTGACCTTGTATTTCAGCGCGCTGATCTGCGCATTGGCGACCTGTGCACCCATCTTGATCAGATAGGGACGGCCGGGCAGAAGATGATCTTCATGCATCCAGATGATGCGCGCTTCGAACTGATCTGCGAAATCAGGCTTGGCTTCGGCCTCGGCGATGACATCGCCACGCGAAATGTCGATTTCATCTTCAAGGGTCAGCGTGATTGCCTGACCGGCAATGGCAACATCTAGGTTGCCGTCAAAGGTCACGATCTCCTTGACCTTGCTGGTCTGGCCCGATGCGGTGACAACAATCTCATCGCCCGGTTTGACACGGCCAGATGAAATCGTGCCCGAAAATCCCCGGAAATCGAGGTTCGGACGGTTAACCCACTGCACCGGCAGACGGAACGGTTTTTCAATCGCGTCCTGTTCGACCTGAACATTTTCCAGATGAGCCAGAAGGGTCGGGCCGGAATACCAGGGGGTATTGGCGCTGGGCTCAATCATGTTATCGCCGCGCAAGGCGGAAAGCGGAATTGCGGTGATTGAGCTGTATTTCAGCTGCTTGGCGAATTCCTGATACTCGGCAACGATGGCGTCAAATTTCGACTGGTCATAGTCGATCAAATCCATCTTGTTGACCGCCAGCACCACATGCTTGATGCCCAGCAATGAGGTAATGAAGCTGTGGCGGCGGGTCTGGGTCAGGATGCCCTTGCGTGCATCAATCAGGATAACGGCAACATCGGCGGTCGAGGCGCCGGTTGCCATATTGCGCGTATATTGTTCGTGGCCAGGCGTATCGGCGACGATGAATTTGCGCTTGTCGGTCGAGAAGAAGCGATAGGCAACATCAATGGTGATGCCCTGTTCGCGTTCGGCCTGCAGGCCATCAAGCAGGAGGGCAAAATCAATCTCGCCGCCTTGGGTGCCGACTTTGCGGCTGTCAGACTCAAGGGCGGCCAGTTGATCTTCAAAGATCAGTTTGGAATCCCAAAGCAGACGGCCGATCAGGGTCGATTTGCCATCATCCACGCTGCCGCAGGTAATGAAACGCAGCAGGCTTTTTTCTTCCTGCGCCTTCAGGTAGCCGAGAATATCATCAGCAATCAGGTCGGATTGGTGCGCCATAAGAGCATGCTTCCCTTAATTAGACCCATTTTGCCAGCTCAGTCTTTTAGCTGGCAAAGAGAAGTCCGTAGGGCGTAATGGTATTACGGACAAGGATTTCGATGTGGCCAGATAAAAGACTGTGCTGGCCCGAAGGGTTTTCTTTTGGCGGCGGTTTGCGGCGTTACACCGTTTGCCCGATGCGCTGCATCGCGCTACACGGTGTGCCTTGCAACCCATCGCGCCAAAAGAAAACAAAATGCGTCTAATTAAGGGAAGCATGCTCTAAAAATATCCTTCCTGCTTCTTCTTCTCCATCGACCCGGCCTGGTCGTGGTCAATCATGCGGCCCTGACGTTCGCTTGAACGGGTCAGAAGCATTTCCTGAATAATGTCGGGCAGGGTGGCGGCCTCGGACTCAACAGCCCCCGTCAGCGGATAGCAGCCAAGCGTTCTGAACCGCACCGATTTCATTTCCGGCTTTTCACCCGGATTGAGCGGCATGCGATCGTCATCGACCATGATCAGCGTGCCGTCACGTTCGACCACCGGGCGTTTGGCGGAATAATAGAGCGGCACAATCGGGATCTGCTCAAGATAGATATATTGCCAGATATCAAGCTCGGTCCAGTTCGAGATCGGGAAAGCACGGATGCTTTCGCCCTTGTTGATCCGGGCGTTGTAGATATCCCATAATTCCGGGCGCTGGTTTTTCGGATCCCAGCGATGGGTTTCGGTGCGGAAGGAAAAGACACGTTCCTTGGCTCGCGCTTTTTCTTCGTCCCGACGGGCACCGCCAAAGGCTGCATCGAACTTGTATTTGTTCAGCGCCTGTTTAAGCGATTGCGTTTTCATCACATCGGTATGCAGGCTGGACCCATGGGTGAACGGGCCAATGCCCTGTTCCACACCTTCCTGATTGATATGCACAATCAGATCAAAGCCATATTCGGCCGCAACCCGGTCGCGAAATTCGATCATTTCGCGGAATTTCCAGGTGGTATCAACATGCATCAATGGAAAGGGCGGCGGGGCCGGATAAAACGCCTTGCGCGCCAGATGCAGCAAAACCGATGAATCCTTGCCGATGGAATAAAGCATCACCGGCCGTTCAAACGATGCCGCCACCTCGCGGATGATATGGATACTCTCAGCCTCAAGCTGGCGGAGATGGGTCAGATTAGGCTGCATTCTCTTTCCTGCCGATCACTCAAAACTCTATTAATTAACACATTATTTTGTGTTTATAAAAGTATTTCACTTGGCTTTGATGGGTAATATGGAACGCCCCGCAAAGCAAGTGTGATTTCAATTTTTACACAAAAAAATGGAGTCCAATATCAATTAACATTATTTATGTGTTTAATGTGTGGGTTACAGCAACGCAAGGATATTCGTGGTTAAGCGGGAGGTTCTTTTTTTCTGTAGCACTGCTATGCGCGTAGGGCTGGCATTGCTACTCACGGATTTATTTCGCATTCCGGAATTGTGCCGAAATGGCGAATTGAAGGTAATTTTATTTCAAATTGAGCATCCTTCTTGAAAAGAACTTGATTTCAGGGGGCGGGAAGCCCCATTTAAAGGACATGAATGCTGACCTAATTGGAAGTTTGAAATGTCTGTAAGCTGGAATGATCTGATTGCGCGCGATGCGCGGGTGCTGGTTGCCTCTGAAATTCGGGATCTGTTGAAAGTGGCCGAGCGCCCGGAAGTGATTTCCTTTGCCGGCGGTGTACCGGACCCCGATCTGTTTCCGGTCGAGACTTTTAGCGACATTTATGGCGCGATGATGCAGGACGGGACGCAAGCGCGCCGCAGTTTGCAATATTCCGTCAGTGAAGGTCTGCCGGCCTTGCGCCAGTGGATTATCGATGATCTGGCAGACCAAGGTGCAACCCGCACCATTGAGAATGTCCTGATCACCAACGGCGCACAGCAGGGGCTTGATATCCTGGCCCGCCTGTTGCTTGAGGAAGGGCGCGATCTGATTGTCGAAAAGCCAAGCTACCTTGGCGCGATGCAGGCCTTTTCAACCCGTTTGCCGAATTATGTCGGCGTTGATGCCGAGGACGAAGGCCCGGTGTTAAGCCAACTGGAAGATGCCTTTGCCAAGGGGGCGCGCGTGGCTTATGTCGCCCCGGATTTCCAGAACCCGACCGGTCGGTCCTGGTCGGTGGCGCGCCGCAAGGCCGTGCTGGAACTGGCGCGTCGTTATGGTGCGGTGCTGCTTGAAGATGCGGCCTATAGCAAGCTTTCCTATAATGGCGCCGACAGCCTTCCATCCTTGCTGAGCCTTGATGAGCAGGGCCGCGACCCGGCGTCGGGCAATGTCATTCAGCTGGGCACGTTTTCCAAAACACTCGCCCCGGCGCTTCGCATCGGTTGGGTCTGTGCGCCGCGTCCGGTGATCGACAAGCTGGTTTTGATGATGCAGGCCGGAAACCTGCATGTTTCCACGGTCAATCAGGAAGCGGCACTTCGCGCTGCCAAGCAACTTTTCCCGGATCATCTTGAAAAGCTGCGGACGTCGTACCGGACCAAGCGCGATGTCATGTTGCAAACCCTGGCGGAGACCATGCCGGGTGACGTGTCCTGGACGAAACCCGAAGGTGGCATGTTTGTCTGGCTGACTTTGCCGGATCACATCGATGCCCGTCAGCTGCTTGAAGAAGCGCTGGAGGATGTGCATGTCGCGTTCGTGCCCGGTCAGGCCTTCTTTACAGACGGCAGTGGCCGGAATACCGCACGGCTTAGCTTCTCGACCGAGAAGCTGGACCGGATCCGGGACGGCATTACGCGTCTGGCCGACCTGATCAAGCGCAAGGACAATCAGCAAGCAAAAAAGAACCCGGCAGCGGGTGGGGATTGCTGCCGGGCATAGGGCCTGCTGCTTCTGGGGGTTGGCGCAGCAGGTCGCGGGAGTTTGCGTGTGTCAGATGCTGGATGGCGTCATTGTCATGCCTGTCCCATTAAGGCGCGCAGCAGCAAGGATGCTGCGCCAAGCACGACAACCCCGCCGACATAAAGGCCGACAAACCATAGCCATTTGCGGGCCTTTGTTGACTTGATATTGGCCATCAGTGATACCCCTCATCCCCGGTTTTGCCGCGGAACACCCAATAGGCATAGGCGGTATAGGCCAGAATGATCGGCAGCAGAACCACTGCCCCCACCAGCATGAAGGCAAGGCTGTTTTCCGGTGCGGCTGCATCGCGGAAGGTGATCATGGGTGGCACGATATTGGGATAAAGCGTGATCCCGAAGCCGAGATAGCACAGGAAGAAAATGCCAAGCGTAATCCCAAACACGGTCTTTTCACGCTTCTTGACCGCATGCCACAGCCAAACCAGCAATCCAACCGTGACAATCGGGATCGGCGCGAGATAAAGCATGTTTGGCAGTTCAAACCAGCGCTGGGCATAGGCCGGGTTGACGTAGGTTGTCATTAGCGACACCACGCCAAGATTGGCCCCCATCCAGATCACCGCCGGTTTGGCAAGACGACGCAGGTTGCCCTGAAAATCGCCTTCCATCTTCATGATCAGCCAACCGGTGCCAAGCAGGCCATAGCCCACCACAACCGCGGTGGCACAGAAGATCGAAAACGGGCTCAGCCAATCAAACGCACCGCCAACAAAGCGGCCGTTTTCAACGGCAATGCCTTCGATAAAGCCGCCCAGCATTGCACCCTGCATGGCCGCAGCAATGATCGATCCGGCCGAAAAGGCAAAGTCCCAGTGTTTCTGATGGTTCTTGCTTTTAAACCGGAACTCGAATGCTACGCCACGGAACACAAGGGCCAGCAACATGGTAAAGACCGGAATATAAAACGCCGTCATCAGCAACGAATAAGCGAGCGGGAAGGCAGCATAAAGACCACCCCCGCCAAGGATCAGCCAGGTTTCATTGCCATCCCACACCGGTGCCACGGTATTCATCATTCGCCCGCGTTTTGCCGGGTCCTTGATGAACGGGAACAGGATGCCAATGCCAAGGTCAAAGCCATCAAGCGTGACATAGGCAAAGACGGCAACTGCGATCAAAAGAACCCAGATCAGTTGATAATCCATGATCATTCTCCTGCCATCGGGGGATGTGCCGCAGTTGACTGACGGCCACCCGCACGCAAGATTTCAGTTTCTTTGGGGACGTGGGCAGAGCGCGGGTCTTTGACCATGGCGCGCAGGATATAGGCCGTGCCGACCCCGAACACGATGGCATAAACCACAACAAAGGCGATCAGCGATCCGGCAATGGCGGTCGGGGCGACCGGTGATCCGGCCTCCGATGTCCGCATCAGGCCATAAACCACCCATGGCTGTCGCCCGACTTCGGTTGTAAACCAGCCTGCCAGAATGGCAACAAGGCCACTTGGTCCCATCAAAAGGGCAAAACGATGCAGATAGCTGCAATTATATAACTTGCCACGGAACCGTGCGACCAAGCTGGCAATGCCCAGAAGTGCCATCAAAACACCCAACCCAACCATGATACGGAATGTCCAGAATACAATCGGGGCATTCGGGCGATCTTCGGGGGCAAAGTCCTTAAGTCCCGTAATCTTGCCATCCCATTCATGGGTCAGGATCAAGGAACCCAGCTTGGGAATTTCGACCGCATATTTGGTTTCCTCTTCTTCCATGTCGGGCATGCCAAACAGGATCAGGGGCGCACCTTCGCGGGTTTCAAAATGCCCTTCCATCGCGGCCACTTTGGCGGGTTGATGTTCAAGGGTATTAAGCCCATGCAAATCGCCGGCAAAAATCTGGATCGGACCAAGGATGGCCGCCATCCACATCGCCATCGAAAACATGATTTTGGCAGCACGATTTTCACGATCACGCATCAGATGCCATGCGCCAACCGCACCAACTACAAGCGCGGTGGTCAGGTAAGCCGCCAGCACCATATGCACCAGACGATAGGGGAAGCTCGGATTGAAGATTGCATCGATCCAGCTTGAAACAACCGCCCGGCCATTTTCAATTACATAGCCGTCCGGCGTTTGCATCCAGCTGTTGGCCGACAAAATCCAGAAGGCCGAAAACAGCGTGCCGATCGCAACCATGGTGGTGGCGGTAAAGTGCAGCTTCGGTCCGACACGGTTCAAGCCAAACAGCATGATACCCAGGAAGCCGGCCTCAAGGAAGAAGGCGCTTAAGACCTCATAGGCCAGAAGCGGGCCGATCACGCCGCCGGTAAATTCGGAAAACGGTCCCCAGTTCGTGCCGAACTGATAGGACATGACAATCCCGGATACCACGCCCATGCCAAAGGCAAGCGCGAAGATTTTCATCCAGAATTTGTAAAGTGAAAGATAGGTCTCGTCCTTTGTGCGCAGCCACAGGGCTTCCAGCACAAACAGGAAACTCGCCAGTCCGATGGTGAAGGACGGGAAGATAATGTGGAACGAGACGGTAAAGGCAAACTGTATGCGCGCCAATAATTCTGCATCAAGCATTCGCAGGGTCCTCTAAGGTGGCGAAGCCTCGGGACAACTCTGCATCTTCCGCGATCGGAAGTGCCCTTTGACGGATGCATGTGTCGGTTTTGGGTGGCGCATGCACAGGTTGCCCTGTCAGAACGACTATTAGAACCGGCACAAAAATGCTGCATTGCGAATGCGCAATTTACATTTGGAATATTTTTAAATTCGATTGTAACGATCTATTCCTGTGAGCCGGAAAGACACAGTTTCTCAAGGGCTAGCGAACTTTGCGTCTGTTGGCGTTCCTTATGGCGGAGCACCATGAATTTGCGTGGTGGGATCGGGAAGTTGGCGCGGGCGAGGCGGCCTTGGGCGATGAGCGAGCTGACGGCGAATTGCGATACGGCGGTGGCGGCGATGCCGTTTTCAACTGCGGTAATCACCGCCTCGTTGCTTGGCAGGATGAGTGCGGTGCGCAGGCGGGCCGGATCGACGCCTTGATCGCGAAGCGTGGTTTCAAATTCCGACCTTGTGCCCGAACCGGCTTCACGCAAGACCCAGTTGGTCTGGGTGACAAGCGCCTGTGGGGTTAGGGCCCGGCCATTGGCCCAGGGGTGTTTGGGCGAAACGACAATCACCAGGGCGTCTTCGGCAACTTCGCGTTTGGTCAGGGCCGGTTCATCAATATCACCTTCGATAAAGCCAATATCGGCCGCTCCGCCGCGCACGGCATCAGACACGGTCTTGGTGTTGCCAATCGTCAGGCGGATTTCAATGCCGGGATACTGGTCGTGGAATTTCATCAGGAACGGCGGCAGCCAGTAACTGGCAATCGTCTGACTGGCATAGACATTCAACTCGCCGCGCCGCATGCCGCCAAGTTCGGCCAGCGTCAGTTCGGCGGCACGTGCGCGCGCCAGTGTTGATTTGGCTTCTTCCAGAAACAGCCGCCCGGTCTGTGACAGTTCAATCCGCCGTCCAACCCGGTTAAACAGCGCCACACCATAAAACCCTTCAAGGTTTTTGATCGCGGAACTGACCGCAGACGGGGTCAGGCCAATCGCCTCCGCCGCACGGGTCAGATGTTCGCGTTCGGCAACCGCGACAAAGATCTGAAGCTGCTCAAGTGTCATCATGGTTATGTTCAATCATGCAATTTAATCGAATGAAATATGAATTTTTATTCGATAGAAGTAAATGGTTAGGCGTGAGATTTTCTGCCTGTGATCAAAACACAGGAAAATCATGTTTTTCTATACCTGCCTCAAACCGATCCTGCCTGGATTTGCCGTGACCCTTCTGGTCGCGCTTGCTGCCAGTCTTGCCGAGCACGCCGAGCGTGCCTTGTTGGACCGTGGCTGGGTGGAAAGTCTGGTTTTTGCCATTCTGATCGGGGTGGTGGTGCGATCCGTGTTTGGTTTGGCGCCGCGCTATTTTGCTGGTGTGCGGTTTTGTGCAAAAAACGTGCTTGAAATTGCCATTGTGCTTTTGGGCGCGTCGATCAGTGCGCAGGCCATCGGATCGGCCGGGGGCGGGTTGGTCGCGGCCATCGTTGCTGTGGTCTGTATCAGCCTGTTTGTCAGCTTCCATATTGGTCGCGCCTTTGGCCTGTCACGCCATCTTTCGATGCTGGTGGCGTGCGGCAACTCGATTTGCGGCAATTCGGCGATTGCGGCAACTGCCCCGGTGATTGAGGCGCAATCTGACGATGTGGCGGCTTCGATTTCCTTTACTGCGGTTCTTGGTGTGTTGTTTGTCTTTGTCCTGCCGATGCTTCATGCTGGATTGGGACTATCGGCAACCCAATATGGTGTTTTTTCCGGTCTTACGGTCTATGCCGTGCCGCAAGTCTTGGCGGCAACCGCACCGGTAGGCACCCTTGCGGTGCAGGTTGGCACATTGGTCAAGCTGATCCGGGTTCTGATGCTGGGGCCGGTGATCTTTTCCCTCGCGCTGATTGGCGGGCGGGCGCGGGAGACCAAGCTTCCGATTGCGCAGGTCGTGCCATGGTTCATCATCGGTTTTGTCGTGATGATGGCGGCCCGTTCGTTCGGGATGCTGCCGGAATTTGCACTGGGCAGCATGAAAACCGCCTCGTCGTTCTTAACGATCCTTGCTATGGCGGCACTGGGCTTAAGTGTTGATATCCGCAATGTCCTGCATGTTGGCGGTCGTGTGGTGATTGCCGCCCTGTTGTCACTGACCTTCCTGTGTGCACTTTCGGGTGTTGTGCTTGTCATTCTGGCGTGAAGATAAAAAAAGCCCGCTGCCAGAATGGGGGTGACAGCGGGCCAGGAGGAAGAAGCTTCGCATTTGGGAATGAGACAGCCTCTTCTGGCGTTTCGTTGGGGGGTAAACACCGTGGGAAGCGGTGCAGGTAAACGAAACGCCGCAGAAAGGGAAAATTCCTGTCGTCCTTTGGGGGGGGTATGTCTCAGGCGTCGATGGAATTTGTCGCCTCGAACGATTTCAAGGCCTTCCACTCATCGTCGCTAAAAATGCGCGACCGGGTCAGGAAGCGTTTGCCTTCCGGCCCTTCGAGCGAAAACATGCCGCCACGCCCATTGACCACATCAATGATCAACTGGGTGTGACGCCAATATTCGAACTGCGCGCGCCCGATATAGAACAGGCTGCCTTCAATCTCGCCCAGCAGCACATCCTGATCACCGGTTTTGAATTCCCCATCGGGAAAACACATCGGTGCACTGCCATCACAACAGCCCCCGGACTGATGAAACATCACCGGTCCGTGGATATCCTTGAGCTTCCTGATCAGTTCGATTGCGGCATCTGTCGCAACCACCCTGTCAGGAACGGTTTCTGATCCGTTCAATGTCACCTCCTTCTTTGCAAAAGGCGACCGGACGCAAGGCTGTGCCTGCGTCCGGTTGTGAAGTGGGTCGGATCAGAAGAAGCCCATCGGTTTCGGATCGTAGGAAACCAGAAGGTTCTTGGTCTGCTGATAGTGGTTGAGCATCATCTGATGGTTTTCGCGACCGATGCCCGACTGCTTGTACCCGCCAAAGGCGGCATGCGCCGGATAGAGGTGGTAGCAGTTGGTCCACACACGACCGGCCTTGATTTCACGGCCGAAGCGGTATGAACGGTTGGCGTCACGGGTCCAGACACCGGCACCCAGGCCGTAAAGCGTGTCATTGGCGATATGAAGGGCTTCGGCTTCGTCCTTGAACGTGGTTGCCGAAACAACCGGGCCAAAGATTTCTTCCTGGAAGATCCGCATGCGGTTATTCCCCTTGAAGATAGTCGGCTGGATATAGAAACCATCCGAAAGGTCACCGCCCAGATCGGCCTTGTCACCACCACAGAGGACTTCGGCACCTTCCTGTTTGCCGATATCCAGATAGGACATGATTTTTTCCATCTGCTCGATCGATACCTGTGCACCCATCATGGTGTCGGTATCAAGCGGGTTGCCCTGTTTGATGCTGGTAACACGCGACAGAACATTATCCATGAACTTGTCATAGATGCTTTCCTGAATGATCGCCCGCGACGGGCAGGTGCAGACTTCGCCCTGGTTAAGGGCAAACATCGCCAAGCCTTCGGCGGCTTTTTGGCGGAAGTCATCATCTGCAGCCATGATGTCTTCAAAAAAGAGGTTCGGCGATTTGCCACCCAGCTCCAAGGTCACCGGAATGATGTTTTCCGATGCATATTGCATGATCAGGCGGCCCGTGGTGGTTTCACCGGTAAAGGCGACCTTGGCCACACGGTTGCTTTGGGCAAGCGGCTTGCCTGCTTCAACGCCAAAGCCCTGAACAACGTTCAAAACACCGGCCGGGATCAGATCTGAAATCAGTTCCAGCAGAACGCAGATCGATGCCGGGGTTTGTTCGGCCGGTTTCAGGACAACGCAGTTGCCCGCAGCCAGTGCCGGTGCCAGTTTCCAGGCTGCCATCAGGATAGGGAAATTCCATGGAATAATCTGACCGACCACGCCAAGTGGTTCGTGGAAATGATAGGCGACCGTATCGTGATCAATCTCGCCGATCGATCCTTCTTGCGCCCGAATGGCACCGGCGAAATAACGGTAATGGTCGATTGCAAGTGGAATGTCAGCGGCAAGTGATTCACGCACGGCCTTGCCATTGTCCCAAGTTTCGGCAACGGCCAGCATTTCAAGATTGGCTTCCATGCGATCAGCAATCTTGTTGAGCATATTGGCCCGTTCTGTGACGGATGTTTTGCTCCAGGCCGGGAAAGCGGCATGTGCAGCATCAAGTGCCTTTTCAATATCTTCGCTGGAAGACCGGGGAATTTCGCAGAATGGTTTACCCGTTACTGGTGAGACATTTTCAAAATACTGTCCCTTGGTAGGGGCGACCCATTCGCCACCGATGAAGTTTTCATAGCGGCCTTTGAAGCTGACTGGACTGCCGGTGTCATTTGGATTTTTGTAGATCATTTGGGTTCCTCCGAGATAACGGGCGATTGACCGCCCGCATTTTTGTTTGTGACGCTGCCTTACCCGCAAAGGTCATGCCATTTGCGAATTTTTACGCCAGTTTCACAAAAAGAACCCGTTTTCCAGATAGTTGAACCTTTCCAATTCAAAGCACCGTTTTGCGCCATTCGCACCATTGGAACAGGGCGCGTGACACAAATTGTTCCAAAAATGGAACAGTCATGGTTTTGCCCGATTTTGCGCGCGAAACTGTTTGGTGTGAGGGCATTTAAATGTGCTACGATTAACGCTGTGATCGGCTGTGGCAAAAGCCACGCACCGGAAAAATCCGGGCCAAAACACCGACACAAGGGAGATAGCGTCTATGTCAGGAAACCTTCCCGGCGGACGGATAGAAGCAGCGCTGCAGCTAAGCGGCGGGGCGCAAAATCGTGCGGTGCTTGAAAGCTGGCAAAGGTGTGAAGAACGCTTTGGCCTGGCTCATGACACCCTGCGCCGTCCCGAAGTCATATCCGAAAGCCAGACCCGGCAATTGCGGGATCGCAACGGACGGCTTTATCACCATGCCCATGATCTGGTGCGCACCCTTTATCGCAAGATCGATGCATCGGGCTATGCGGTCTTTCTGACCGATAATAGTGGTGTCATCCTTGATAGTGTCGCCGCCCAATCACTATTGCCGTCATTTCGTACCAACGGCCTTTTGCCCGGCGCTGTCTGGAGCGAGGAGCGTGAAGGCACCAACGGGATCGGCACCTGTATCGTTGAAGGCCGCGCGATCACCATCCACAAGGATGAACATTTCCTCGCCCAGCATTCGGTTCTGACCTGTACGGCCGCCCCGGTATTTGATCCGGATGGCAAGGTGTGCTCGGTCCTGGATGTGTCGGCGGTGCGCGAAGATATCAAGCGCCCCGATTGCCTGCGCGTGCGCGGCATGGTGGCCGATTATGCCGATGCGCTTGAACGTATCCTGTTTTTTGATGAGCGTGCCGGGGATGTGATCGTCCATCTGCATCCCGATGCCCGCCATGTCGGATCAACCCGTGATGCGATGATTTCGATTGCGCCCGATGGTTCGATCAGCGGGGCGACCTCGACCGCGCGGCGCATTCTGACTACTGCCAACAATTCCAGCGACATTTCCGACATGTTCGAGATGGATGTCGAAAATCTTGTCGCCAAGCTGGCAAATCGGGACGGGCAGGGGGTATCGGCAACGCCGCTTAATATCGCGGGCGGCGGGGTTCTGTTTGGCAGTGTCACCATTCCTGAACGCATGCGCCGTCGTTATGTCGGGCGATCAACACCAACTGCACGCAAGGCGCCGTCACTGCCCGCGCGTAAGGTTGCCGATATCCCGGACAAGGATGCGGCCTTGCGGCGTATTTTTGAAATTGGCACGCGCCTGCATGCCAAGGATATCAATGTCCTGATGTCGGGTGAAACCGGCAGCGGCAAGGAATATCTCGCACGTCACATTCACGAAGCGACCCTTGGCAAATCCAAGGCTTTTGTTGCGATCAACTGTGCCGCCCTGCCGGAAGGTTTGATTGAAAACGAACTGTTTGGTCATGCCGGTGGTGCCTTTACCGGGGCGGCACGCGATGGCTTTGGTGGCCGCATTCGCGAGGCCAATGGCGGCACGCTGTTTCTTGATGAAATTGGCGATATGCCGCTGGCTGCCCAAGGCCGATTGCTGCGTGTGCTTGAAAGCCGCACGGTTGAGCCGCTTGGCAGTACCAAGTCCGTATCGGTTGATTTCCGTCTGATTTGTGCGAGCAATGTGGATCTGAACCGCGCGGTGGCCGAGGGCAAATTCCGCGAAGATTTGCTTTATCGGATCAAGGGCGCGCGCCTTTCTATGCCGCCTTTGCGCGAACGATCTGATCTTGGCGACCTGATCGGGCGGCTTCTGGCGGCTTTGTCAGAGGACTATGTTCAATGCGAAGATGATGTACTTGCGCTTTTGACCGGGCATGGCTGGCCTGGCAATGTGCGTGAGCTGATCAATGTTTTGCAATATGCCGCGGTCTTTGCCGAAGACGGCGTGATTGATCGCCATCATCTGCCCGACGATTTCCATGCAACGCAGGCCGATCAAGAAGCCCCGTCACCGCGCCAGACCATGGCACGCGCCGAGGCCGACGCCCTGCGTCAGCTTCTGGAAGATCAGCAATGGCATATCAGCAACACCGCCAAGGCGCTTGGCATCGGGCGCAACACGCTTTATCGCAGAATGGCGCGGCTCGGGATCGAGCGGCGTTAAAAATCAGCAAATTCCGCTGATTTTGCGAATGTTTTCATTGTAGGGCACACCGTTATTGTTTTAAGTAACGGCAGGGCTTTACAGGATATTTTCATGTGTGGAATTGCCGGTCTATGGCTGTCTGAACAAGCTAATGCTTCGGGCTTGGGCGATCGTGTATCGCGCATGAATGATGCGCTGTATCATCGCGGACCGGATGGTGGTGACGTCTGGACTGACGATGAAAACGGCCTGGGCCTTGGGCAGCGCCGTCTTGCCATCATTGATCTTTCCGATGCCGGCAAGCAGCCGATGCATTCCGCCAATGGCCGCTATGTCATGGTCTATAACGGCGAAGTCTATAACGCCCCGGAACTGCGCGAAAAGTTGGCGGGTGCCAATATTTCATGGCGCGGTCATTCCGATACCGAAGTCATCCTTGAATGCATTGCCCATTGGGGCTTGCGCGATACCATCAAACGCCTGATTGGCATGTTTGCCATCGCCCTTTGGGATCGACAGCAAAAGAAGCTTTTCCTTGTTCGTGACCGGCTGGGCGTCAAGCCGCTTTACTGGTCACGCTATGATGGCCATATCGGCTTCGCGTCCGAGGTCAAAGGATTGCTTGCGGGTGATGCCATCTCGCGCGAGGTTAATCAGACCGGCCTTGATTCCTATTTGCGCTTTGGCTACGTGCCGTCCGGGCTTTCGATCTATGCCCATGCCAAAATGCTCAAGCCCGGTCATATCCTTGAAATTTCATCGCATGATCAGGCGACAGAAACCGCTTATTGGTCGGTCGAGGATGCGGTGCTCAACGGGCAGACACATGCCTGGAGCGGCGATGATCAAAGCGCGATTGACGCACTTGAAGACTTGCTGCGCGATGCGGTCAAGCGCCGCATGGTCGCCGATGTGCCGCTCGGCGCGTTCCTGTCTGGCGGGATTGATTCCTCGACCGTTGTCGCCTTGATGCAGTCGGTTTCAGATCGACCGGTGAAAACATTCTCGGTGGGCTTTGAGGATGAGGCCTTTAACGAGGCAGCCTTTGCGGGCGAAGTCGCCAGGCACCTCAAGACCGATCACACCGAACTTTACGTGACGCCCAAGGATGCGCTTGATCTGGTGCCGAAGCTTTCGGAAACCTATGACGAGCCGTTCTTTGATAGCTCCGCCATTCCGACCTATCTGATCTCCGCACTCACGCGCAAGCATGTCACGGTTGCCCTGTCGGGGGATGGCGGGGATGAGACATTTGGCGGCTATAACCGCTATTTGTGGGCCAAGCAGCTTAGTCGTGCTGCGGGCAGCATTCCGTTTGGCGGTGGTCTTGCTTCACATGCGCTTACTATGATCTCACCCGAGAGCTGGGACAAGCTTGTCGGACTCATACCGGGCAAGAAATCGACCAGTGCGATTGGCGACAAGATCCACAAGGCGGCACCGCTTCTGGCGATCGGTGATGATATTGATCGGTATCACGCGCTTATTTCGCTGTTTGACCCGGGCAAGCTGCGCGGCAATCGCGGGGCGACAAAGAAATTCCGCGTGCCGGGCGAAATGTTTTCGCGCAACCGTCACCTTGATTACGTCTCCTCGATGCAGGCGATGGATACGATGATGTATATGGTCGATGATGTTCTGACCAAGGTCGACCGTGCATCCATGGCCAATTCGCTTGAAGTCCGCGTGCCGTTCATTGATCACCGCGTGATCGAATTTGGCTGGCGTTTGCCTGCAAGGCTCAAGATGAATGGATCGGTGGGTAAATATGCCCTGCGCCAGATCCTGTATAAATATGTGCCGCGCGAAATGATCGATCGGCCCAAGACCGGCTTTGGCGTGCCGCTGGCGCAATGGCTGCGCGGGCCGCTTAATGAATGGATGGGTGACCATCTGGCCAATGAGGCGCTTTATAGCGATTTCGGACTAGATCGCGGCCAGATCGAGAAGCTTCGCAAAGAGCATATGTCGGGCAAGCGCAACTGGGGCCATCAGCTCTGGACCATTTCGATGCTTTCGGATTGGCAGAAGCGCTGGCTGGCCTGATCGCCGTCGATATAGCCCGGACTTCCATCGCATTTGATCTTTGATACCCCGTCTGATGTTCAGGCGGGGTTTTATTTTCGTTCGCGAATGAACGATTATGGTTTGCGGATTTCCGGAGTTCGGCAGCAATGCGGGCTGGCCGTGCGTGCGTTTCCCGCATGGCTGTGTCGAATAAATGTCACAATTCGAAACTTGAAAATTTTCGAAAATGAACTATTTATGCCATCAAAGAGTTTCCCTTCTGCGATGAGAGGCCCCCATGGCTGGCACTTCAAACTATGATCTGATCATTATCGGCGGCGGCATTAACGGTGCCGGGATCGCGCGCGATGCAGCGGGCCGGGGCCTGAAGGTTCTGCTGTGTGAAAAGGATGACCTGGCCAGTGCGACGTCGTCGGCGAGCACCAAGCTCATTCATGGTGGTTTGCGCTATCTCGAACATTACGAGTTTCGCCTGGTGCGCGAAGCACTGACCGAACGTGAAGTGCTGCTTGATAACGCACCGCATATCATCTGGCCGCTGCGCTTTGTGCTGCCGCATCGCAAGGATCTGCGTCCGGCCTGGATGATCCGCCTGGGTCTGTTCCTGTATGACCATCTCGGTGGCCGTAAAAAGCTTCCGGGTTCCGAGGGCATTTCGTTTGCCAAACATGTCACCGGCGCGCCGCTTCGTGATGACATGACCAAGGGCTTTGTCTATTCCGATTGCTGGGTGGATGATGCACGTCTTGTTGTTTTGAACGCCATGGATGCCAAGGCCAAAGGGGCCGAGATTTTGACGCGCACGGAATGTGTTGGTGCAAAACGCTCGGGCGATGTCTGGAACGTGTCGTTGCGCGATCAGGAGACCGGTGAAAACCGTGTAGTTTCCGGCCGGATGTTGATCAATGCCGCTGGCCCATGGTGTGCTGATCTGATCAATCCGGAAAACGGTGTGGTCAAATCCGATACCAAGGCCAATATCCGTCTGGTCAAGGGCAGCCACATCGTCGTGCCCAAGCTGTTTGACCATGATTTCTGCTATATCTTCCAGAACGGCGATGGTCGCATTGCCTTTGCCATTCCTTATCAGGATGACTTCACCCTGATCGGGACCACCGATGTCGATTTCAAAGGCGATCCGGCCAAGGTCAAGATCGATCAGGATGAAATCGACTATCTGTGCAATCTTGCCAGCGGCTATTTCAAAAAGCCGGTCGCATCTGATGATGTTGTCTGGACCTATTCCGGTGTGCGCCCGCTTTATGCCGGTGAAGGCGGCGAAGCAAACGCATCGAAGGTATCGCGTGATTACACCCTGAAACTGGAAGTAACCGGGCACAAGGCCCCGGCATTGCATGTGTTTGGCGGTAAAATCACCACCTACCGCAAGCTTGCCGAGCATGCGCTTCAGATCATCTCAAAGGAACTGGGGGCCAAGGACACGCCGTGGACGGCAAATGCCGTGCTGCCGGGCGGGGACTTCCCCAATGCGTCCTATGAGGCGGCCTTTGCCGATTATGCCGCGCGCTATGACTGGATGGATGCGGTGATGCTCAAGCGCCTGCTACGCGCCTATGGTACGCGGATCGAACAGATCATTGGCGCTGCCAAGGGCGTTGGTGATCTTGGTAAATGTTATGGCCATGACCTGTATGAAGCCGAAGTGCGCTATTTGATCGATAACGAATGGGTGCAGGGCATCAATGACCTGATCTGGCGTCGTTCCAAGCTTGGCCTGCGTCTGTCTGGCGATCAGGTTGCTGATCTTGGCGAACGTCTGGCACAGGAAAAACACGATCGCAAATCGGTCGCGGCTGAATAAGCCATTATTACGCCCGCGAACTGTCAGGTTTGATCGCCAGATAGTTCGCGGCGGACAGCATCAAGTAGAACCCGCCCCAGACCAACAGAACGTGGCATCGACCATTGCCGATGCCGTCCGAGGGTTCGGCCCGTTACCGATCTGCCGGTGGCGTGTTGATGTCTTTTTGCATTACCGTGACGTCGCAGGCGCGATAGCCCAGATGGCGGTAGAAATCCTGTGTCGCGTGGTTATCGGCACGCACCATCAACTGCATGCGCCAAACACCCTGATCACGCAGCCAGTTCTCCCCGACTTCCATCAGGCGGCGACCAAGGCCTGATTTCTGAAGGCTTGGCGCAACAGCCATGTAATAGACCCATCCGCGATGCCCGTCGTGGCCTGCCATGATCGAACCAATGATGTTATCGCTGTTATCTTCCCAGACGAAAAGGGTGGCCTCATCACTTTCAAGCGCAAAGCGTACATCCCACTCTGGCGGATTATATGGGCGGTAAAGCCCGGTTTCCTGCCAAAGCGTTGTAAGAGCAGGGATGTCATCAAGGGTGGCGGTTCTGGCGGCGGATTTCGGGGCGGGTGTTGTCATGCTGCTTCTTTCACGGGGCAATATTCAGAAGCGCGTAACAATGGTTCGAATGCGTGACGTCGTCAAACCCAATTATGTGACAAAGTGATGATGTGAAACGCCAAAACGCAAAACGCCCCCAAGGGAGCCTTGGGGGCGCGGTGCGGGTCCGGGGTATCGGTTGGGATGGGGGAAGCCCCGGGCCGGGGTGGGGGTGTTAAATGTGCAAAATGATCAGCTGATCGGGCGACCGGTGACGCTGCTCAGTTCCATTTCACGGACAATGTCGCCGGCCTGATTTATAACCGTGGCGGTATAGGTGCCGCGCGGGGTTTCGCTCAGCTCGCCGAGTTTCAGTTCACCATTGCCAAACCGGATCACCATGGCATTTGCCAGAAGGTTCATTTGTTCGGCAGTGTATTTGTTATCAAAGCGTTCTGCCTTGTCAGGACGCGGCATCAGTTTACGCATGTCGCGACGGTCTTCACGTTCCATGCGGCCTGTTTTTGCGTCAAATTTGATGACTTCGACAACGCCACCTTCGGCATTGACCAGCAGGACGTCGATCTTGCCCGGTTCTTCGGCCATCAGTGCATCACCGGTTTTGAAATCCGGGGTTCCGGTTTTCAAAAGCATCGCATCAACCAGAATGCGGGCTTCTGCAGGAGAGAGGGGAACCGAGCGTTCGCGGGCTTCGTGTCCGAATTTTCCACCTTTGTTATGTTCACCATGTTCACCATGTTCACCACGTTTGCCGCGCTTATGTTCAAACTTTCCTTCGCAATTGTCGCCGCCTGACATTGCCCATTCAGGGTTGCCGCCACGGTCACCTGGCGATGCATAGGAAACTGCAAACGGGGTGGCGATGATGGTGGTTGCGATCAGGGCCGCAGCAAGTTTCAGGGTGTTTTTGCGTTTCATGGTAACCTCATCAGGTTTGTGGGGGATCAATGCGTTGAGGACGGTTATCGCCTATGATTGTCGCGAAATGATCCCGGCAAACCGCCAAATTGGTCGCAAGATTTGCCAAAACGGCTCTTTGCGACAATCTGATACAAATTGCCGTTTCTGCCCGCGTGACCAACGCGTTAAGTTAGGCTGACCAAAGAGTTTTGATTTCAGGACCGCATATGAGCGACCAGCCCCACATTGTTGTTGTTGATGACCACCGTGATATCCGTGACTTGCTCGGCCGCTATCTGCGCCAGCATGAATATCGTGTGACGCTGGCATCTGACGGGCGCGAATTGCGCAAACTGATGAATGATGACATCGCACCCGACCTGATCGTCCTCGACCTGATGATGCCCGGTGAAGACGGGCTGAGCCTGTGTCGCTGGCTGCGCGAAAACTATGACGTGCCCGTTGTGATGTTAACCGCGCTTGGCGAGGAAACCGATCGCATCATTGGTCTTGAAATGGGGGCAGATGACTATCTGGCCAAACCGTTTAATCCGCGCGAGCTGTTGGCGCGGATCAAGGCCGTCATGCGCCGCGCGCAAAGTCTTCCGGTCGGGCGCAAGGGGCCTCTTCCGGGCGGGCAGGTGCATTTTGATCGCTGGGTTCTGGATCGCACGCGCCATGAATTGCGTGATACCAATGATGTGGTCGTGCCGCTTAGTGCCGGGGAATATGGCCTGCTTTGTGCCTTTGTCGAACATCCCAACATGGTGCTTAACCGGGATCAGCTGCTTGATCTGACCAAGGGGCGTGAAGCCATCCCGTTTGATCGCAGTATCGATAATCAGGTCAGCCGCCTGCGCAAGAAAATCGAAATTGATGCCAAGAACCCGGCCCTGATCAAGACCGTGTGGGGTGGGGGCTATATGTTTACCTGCGAGGTGGCTGAAAAATGACCAAGCGCCGCCTCCTTAAACGCCTGTGGCCACAAAGCCTGACTGCGCAGCTGGTGTGTCTGCTGCTGGGCGCGATCATCCTGACCCATATCGTGCTTGGCGTGATGCTTGCCGAGGAACGCCGCGATGCGGTGGCGTCTGAACGCCGCGGTTATGCCCTGTCGCGCGTGGCGGCGATTTCGCGCATTCTAACGACAACGCCGCGCGAGAATTGGGGCGATGTGTTGCGGGTGGCGCAATCACCACAAAACCGCCTGCGCCTTGTCCCGGAAACCGATCTTCAGGCCGAGGATGGCTTTGTCTCCGATACCCTGACCCATCGTTTGAACGAAGCATTGTCACTTGAAACCGGCGTCCCGGCGCGGGTTGAAATCCTGTCGGAGGATGATTGCTGGGACGAGCGAAAATCACTGCGCCGCGACAAGGAAGAGTTTCTGGAACGTGACCAACAGCAACGTCTGGGCCACGATGATGATCACAACGAAGATCATGATAATGACGACAACATCGATGGCCATCACGAACGCGATGATGATCGCCGCGCACCTTGGTCATTGCGTTACCTTGACCGGTTTGATTGCCATACCTCGCCGGTGATGCGTCTTGTTGTCCCGGTCAATGTCGTTGGTCCGGATGGGCAGCCGATCGGCACTGAGCCCGATGTCTGGCTTGAAGCCATGATTGGCGGGGTGATGCCGCCGCCCTGGTTTGTCTTTGATAATTTGCTGCGCGTTCTGGCGTCTGCTTTGGTTATTGCGGTGATTGCCTATTTCCTCGCACGTCGGATTTCGCGGTCCTGGGATGTGTTGACCCGTGCGGCTGATCGTGTCGGACGGGGCGACTATCCTGAACCGGTGGCTGAAACCGGGCCGATTGAAATCAGACGGGCCACCAAGGCATTCAACCGGATGACCGCGCGCCTCAAACGCTTTGTCGAGGACCGCACACGGATGTTGGCCGCCATTTCGCACGATCTGCGCACACCGATCACATCGCTGCGCCTAAGGGCAGAGTTTGTTGAGGATGCAGAAAACCGCGCGCGCATCATCGAAACGCTTGATGAAATGGAACAGATGGTCGAAGCCGCCATGACCTTTGCCCGCGAAGAAACCGCCAATGAGGAAACCCGCAAGATCGATCTGACCGCCCTTGTTGAAACCGCGGTCGAGGATATGGCAGAAACCGGGCGTCCGATTACATTCACTGGCGAGGTCGATACGCGCGTTTATCCGTGTCGGCCGCTGTCAATCAAGCGGGCCTTTGGCAATCTTGTATCCAATGCGCTGAACTTCGGCGAGACGGTCGAGGTTGCAGTGCGCGATGCCGATGATGGCGGTCTTTGGATCGAAATTGCCGATGACGGGCCGGGCATCCCAGTTGAGCAACGCGAACAGGTGTTTGAGCCGTACTTTCGGATTGAAGAATCACGCAATCGTGACACGGGTGGTATCGGCCTGGGCATGGCGATTGCGCGGACAGCCATCCGGGCTCATGGCGGTGAAATATATCTCGATGAATCGCAGAAAGGCGGTCTTTTGGCGCGCATTTACCTGCCACCGGCAAAGCCGCAGTAAGGGGGCTTTTGCCCGGTTTGGCCGGGGGTGAAAACTCTCCTGACAAACAGCGTCAGTTTTTTGACAGTTAGCACTTGCAATTTATATGACCAATGGTCATTTGTTGCGTGGAATTTCAAGAAATCAAAATCAACAATTGCTAAATTGCCTTGCTGTTCTATTTAGGGTCAGGACCTATTAATTTGATTTGAATGGCAGACGTTATATTTACGAAATCCAAGGAAAAGCCCGCCGGTCGGGTCGGCATCCCGGACAAGGGATTTGACGCTGGAGTTTGCAAATATAACGTCTGTCCTCCGGATTAAACGGATTTGCACGGGCTACTTTGTCGTAAAACTTTGAAAGATAAATATCTTCCTGCAGTTTTACTCCGCGTATCCGCACAAATCTGATTAACCATTCAAACCAAATTAATAGGTCCTGACCCTAGGGTCTGGATTTGGACCCGCGGCGATGCAACAATCAAGCATAGGAACGAATGGAGCGTACCCATGAGCAACAACCAGTCTTCTTCAGGGGTGGTTACCCCGCTACCCGGGACCAATAACGCCCAGGCCGCGCGCAGCTTTGTGCGTTCTGTGAATGACTGGCTGATGGAATGCGCACTTGATGATACCGACATCAGCGAGCTTCTGTCTGGCTTGGCCAGCCGTCTGGTCGCATCGGGTATTCCGGTTGACCGTGTCATGGTCGCCTTCAAGACCTTGCATCCGCTTTATGAAGGTGTTTCCTATATCTGGACCAAGGAAAATGGCCAGGTTGAGCGGGCAACGCATATGGGCGGCGATGAGAAAAATCGCGAATGGTCCGAAAGCCCGATGAAATGGATGCTCGATAGCGATGTCAGCTTCATGCGCCGCCATCTGATCGGGCCGAGTGCTGTGGTTGATTTCCCGATCCTTGAAAGTTTCCGCCAGAAACGCGGCACCGATTACTACGCACTGATGACGCCGTTCGTGACCGATAGCGACAGTACGCTTAACAGCAACCGCATCTTCATGACCTATCTGACGCGCCGTCCCAGCGGTTTCTCGGACGAGGATCTGGCGATCCTTTCCGGTATTCAGCGCCGCTTTGCCGTGTCGTGCAAAATGCGCATCAACCATGAAGAAACCCGCACCATCCTGGAAACCTATCTGGGTACCGATGCCGGCCAGCGTGTGCGCAATGGTCAGATCAAACTGGGCGACAGCACCAAGACCCGTGCGGTTATCTGGTTCTCGGACATGCGCAACTCGACCTCGGTTGCGACCCATGTCGGCGATGATGCGTTTCTCGGCGAAATGAACGATTTCTTTGGCGCAACCGCCGGTGCGGTGCTCAAGCATGGCGGGCAGGTGCTGCGCTATATCGGCGATGCGACCCTTGCGATCTTCCCGATTGATGAAGATGACACCAATCTTGAAACTGCCTGTCATGCGGCGCTGTATGCCGCGGCTGAGGCACAGCTGAACATCGATGCGCTCAATGCCAAGCGCGAAGCCGCCGGAAAACTGCCGTTTGATTACGGCCTTGGCATGCATGTCGGGGATGTGATTTACGGCAATGTCGGCGTGTCCGAACGTGTCGACTTTACCGTGGTCGGGCAGGCAGCCAACGAAGCCGCCCGGATTGAACAGCTGACCAAACAGCTTGGCAAACGCGTCCTGGTCAGTTCGACCGTCGCACAGTTCATTTCCTGCCCGACGGCGGAAATGGGCTCCTATGAACTTCAGGGTACCGGGCTCAGTGTCAAACTGTTCGCCCCTGATTTTTCTGAGGCCTGCCACCGTATCGAACTGATGCGCGCGGGCTAAAGCCGCATGTCTCTCCTAGGCCAGATTGTCAAAGTCTTTCACAACGCTACTGGCTGATTCGCCAACACTTGAAAAGGTTTTCTGGGCGTCTGTGACGGCTTCGGTCGCGGCCTTGATGATCTGGGAATATGGATCGACTTCCTTTTTGGCCAACATCTGCTGCATGGCGACACCGGTGGTGGCTGATGCCATCGACATGATGTTGCGCAGATAGTCCGTTGAATCCTGGACCGCGTAGGCGGCCGCCTGGGCGACCTTTTGATAGGCAACACCGTTGGCGCCGGGAATGGCCCCGTTCAGGACCGCATGGTTGGTCGTGCCGACAGCCTGAACGATTTGCGGGTTCAATGCCGTGCTGAGCGGTGGCGTGCCAGACGGGTTGTCATGCGCCATGGGGTCGGCGGGGCTTGCATCCTTGTCAGCATCATCTGATTTGCTGCCATCGGCATTGTTTTGGTTTTCCGACGCGTCCTTTTGGGATCCGTCTCCAGCACCGACGGCATTGGCGCCACCCTGTGCCGCGTCGTCTTTGTCGCCGGATTTCGGATCTTCGTTTGGTTTAGTATCTTCGTCTGCCATCGGAAACCTCATTTACGGCTGGTCGAAAGACCGAATTGGATCATGTGGCGGTTTGGACGGAATAGAGGGGCCATTAGCCAGTTGGCTAGCCGCTGTCTTTGCCGCCACCCATGCCGCCACCGGAGCTATCCAGAATCATTTTGCAGGCACTGGACGTGACGGCATTGCCGATCTGCTGCAGGCCACCCTGGGTCTGCATGGCGTTTTGCATCGACAGACTGATGGAATGAGCCATCGTCTGATACACAAGCCCCATGGCCTGTGCCGGCGCCTCGCCCAGAACCTTGACGTTGTTCTGGGTCACCGCGTCGGTGATTTGTGAATTTACAGGGGTGTTGTCTGCCATTTCACGCCCTCATGTTTGCGACCACTGCCGGTTCAAAGAACCGATCCGGTCATGTGCCTAGCGGCGGGTTGCTGCCAAAATAATAAGAAGTGTCAAAAGCGTATCGCTGGTGTCTGAACGTCCAAGTTTTGCGGTGGCCTGTGCGCCCGCCATGGTGTTGACGGAATAAAGCTGCATCACGCCCTGATTGGTGGCGGCCTGTGAACACATCGATGCCTGCTGCTGGGCCTGCACGGCATTCTGGAACAGGATCGATGTCGAGTGGGCCGCACTTTGATAGATCGCGCCCATCGCATTTGCCGGTGCGGAGCCAAGAACGCTGACCGCACTCTGGGTGACAGAGTCAGTAATCTGACCGTTCACCGGGGTTGGAATTGCCATGTTATCCTCCGAAAAAGCGATCTTTCTGACCGCACATCTCTAGACGTCGCACGGACGCGATTGTGATCAAATATGCCGGGCCATCATCCGGCCTGGGCGGTAATCATCGCAACAAGCTTGGAGGTCGAGGTATTGACCACCTGTTGCATGTTTCCTTGGGTCAGGGTGGCGTTTTCCATGGCAAGGCCGGTGGCATGTGAATGCGACTGCATGGCGATGGAAACGGCCTGTGCCGGGCTTTCGCCGAGCACCTTGACGTTGGTCTGGGTGACGGCATCGGTGACTTGCGGATTGACGATATCACTCATGCTATGACCTCACTGCTTTCACCGGTTTGTGTGGTGTCACCGGTCTCGCCTTGGCGGGCGGTGCCGCGAAACCGTTCATCAATCTCACCCCACGCGGTTTCATACCTGTGGGCTTCAGTTTCTTGCTGATCGGTTTCTTCGCCGACGGGCTCCTGACCCAGTGCGCCCGACGCGCGCTTCAGGTTGGGTTGTTGTTGGCGTCCGACTGCTTCTGCTGGCGCGGAGCCGGGGCAGGGCTGGTAAAAAAATTGGGTTTGGATTCCTGAACTGACAGGGTTGCCTTTGCGCATTCCATGGTGGTTGCAAGGCTGGCGACAGCCTGTTGCTGCTGTTCATTGACCATGTTGGCAAACAGGATCCCCTGCGCCTGGGCCTGAGACAGATAGGACTGCATGGCGCCCATCGCCGGACCATTGGCAATGACCGATGTGTTGGTCTGTGTCACGCTGTCGGTGATCTGTTCGTCGACTTCGTTCGGGTTGCTCATTGCGCTCATCCTTATGGGTTACGACGTTGCATCATTTGCAGAATGCTCTGGGTCATGGTCGTCATCCCGATCATGGCGTTCTGCTTCTGGGCCGAGACCATGTTCGCCATCAGGATGTTCTGTGACTGCGTCTGTCCCAGCATCGATTGCAGGGCGGCATAGCCCGGGCCTGCACCCATGGTGGCGACATTGGTCTGGGCAACGCTGTCGGTGATCTGGTCGGAAACCTCGCACTGGTGCATATCGTCACTGTGATCAGCATGGTTGTGCTGGGATTTCTTGCCGTCTTGCGCAGGTGGTGCCGATGGCATGTCCGTCTCCTTGGCTGGCGGAAGTGGTGCGTATCGTGATGACGTGCAGCTGTGGCGTTTGTGAAAGAAAAAGCCCGGCAAGCGCATGCATGCCGGGCGGTATTGGCGGCGAAACCATCTTGGATGTTAAGACACGGCCGTACCGGTCGTTGCCTTGAGAGCCGACAACAGCGAAAGCATATTGTCGGGAACATCGCTTGCGGCAAGCTTCGAGGTCGCAACAGCCCCTGCCATGGTGTTGACAGAGTAGACCTGAATGACGCCCTGGTTGGTCGCCGCCTGCGAGGAAATGCCCACCTGATGCTGGGCGCTGACGGCGTTCTCGTAGAGAATGCCATGCGAGTGCGCCAGCGACTGGTAAAGCGAGCCCATGGCCATTGCCGGCGCATCACCCATGACCTCTACATTGGCTTGGGTGACAGCGTCGGTAATCATACCATTGACCGGAGTGTTATCAGCCATTGTGTATCTCCTGATTGCCTAAAGAAGTGCCGATCCCAAAAGCAATGCTTGCAACCGGCCCTTTCCGCATGTCTTGCGGTCAAATATTTGACGGGGGGCGTTAGGTGTTGTGACGATGGGCTGGCAAAAACTTGCGCCAACTCAAACGGCCTTGCCAGACCGCAAACAGGCGGTTGCGGATCAACACAACCGCCTGCCAAATGTTAGCCTGCGGTCGCACGCAGTGTCGTCAGAAGCGAAAGCATATTGTCAGGCTCATCGCTTTTGGCGATTTTGGCGGTCCCAACGGCACCGGCCATCGTGTCGATGGAATAGATCTGGATAACGCCCTGATTGGTGGCAGCCTGCGAGGTGACGCCGACTTGCTGCTGGGCGCTGATGGCGTTTTCATAGAGAATGCCGGTGGAATGTGCCAGCGACTGGAAGATCGAGCCCATCGCCATTGCCGGGGCATCACCCAGAACTTTCACATTGGCCTGGGTGACGGCATCGGTGATTTGTCCATTGAGCGGAGTGTTATCAGCCACTTTTTATCTCCTGATTGCTTGGGGAAATGCAGAAGGAAAACGATGACCGTGGTCTGATCGTCTCCTTTTGCATGTAGTGCGTCCAAAGCTTCGACGGGGAAGTCGGGCGTCTGTGATGACGCCGGGCTTAAAACTTGGCGTCATCAGACATCACAGCCAAACAGAAATCGGGCGGTCGCAGATGGATGCGACCGCCCGATCTGAAACTGGCATGCGCGCCAGAGATTTTTGGGAAATCAGCCCCTGGTCGCCTGAAGGGCGGTAAGAAGCGACAGCATGTTGTCGGGGACGTCGCTTTTGGCAATCTTGGAGGTCGCAACAGAGTCTGCCATCGTGTCGACCGAATAGATCTGGATGACGCCCTGATTGGTTGCGGCCTGCGAAGTGATGCCGATCTGCTGCTGTGCGCTGACAGCGTTTTCATAAAGAATGCCGGTGGAATGTGCGAGGGACTGGAAGATTGAGCCCATTGCCATTGCCGGGGCGTCGCCCAGAACCTTCACGTTAGCCTGGGTGACAGCATCAGTGATCTGACCGTTTACCGGGGTCGGAATCGCCATTGTAAACTCTCCTTCGTTACGCTTTGCGGTATGCTGCTTGCTGTTGTGTTTCTATCGTGTTTCTGTCGGGGTTTCGCCGTCCCGTTTTCAGTCTATCGACGCTGGGTGTTGGGTGTTGTGACGCGTCTTTTTGCTGCGGTGATTATTTTTTTATCGCGCATAAGGCCTATTGAATGCCCGATGCCCTGAGATGTTCACGCGCAAGCTGAACCCGCTTGCGCACCGCGCAATTGCTAAGCCCAAGGGCGTTTGCGATCTCGTCATAGGTGCGGTCCTGAACGCAGCGCATCAAAAGCGGTTTGCGCAGTTTTTCCTGCATCGCCAAAAGCGCTGTTTCAAGCTGATCGAGTTTTTCACCGGCCAGATAAGACTCCTCGGGACTGGGCGTCACCGGGGCGGTCATGGGGGAGGCGGGGGTGTCCGCCGCACCATGGGTTTCTTCGCGGTATTCCGCCTTGCGCCGGTTCTGACGGTGCAAATCGATGCAGGCATTATGGACAATGCGCGACAGCCAGGCGCGATGGTTGCGGATTTCATCCATGGAATCTTCGAATTTGGTCGATGCCTTGACCATCGCTTCGGACAATGCGTCTTGCGCGTCGTCCATATTGCCCGACATCAGTTTCAGGCATTGTTTTAAAAGCGTGTCCTGCTGATCAATCCACAGCGGCCAGAAGTTTGGTGCGGCCGGACCGCTATCGGCGTGTTCTTGCAGTTGGCTTTGTGGTGTGGAGTGCGGGGATGTTTCGCGCCCGTCATCTGGTGACGCCGGTGTGGTCGGTGTGACGGGTGTTTGCGGCACCGGTTCGCGCAATGTCGGGTTGGTTGTCCCCGGGACAAGCCCGCGCAAGATATCAAGTGGATCGGTGGGTGATGGTGCGCTAGGTGTTCCCAGCGCGCTGGCAATGATGTCTTCGGGGCTGGGGCCGGTTCGTGATGGCTCAAGGCCGGGAAAGCCTGCCAGCGGGTTGAAATCGGCCGGATATCCGGGCGGCGGGCTGTAATGCGCGCGCGTCATGCCAACTGTTTCTGGGGCAACTGTATTTGTGGCAGGCGGTGTCGGATCTATCGAATGAACGGGGTGCTTGGCCGTGACCGTAACAGGCGGTTCTGTCTCTGACGTTGGTGTTGCGGGTTGGCTGATCGCGCTTGCATCCAGTGTGGTGTTGGGTCGCGATCTTGGCCGGTTGATATCGCTTTGCTGCGCATCAGTGTCTTCTGCTTTCGCAAGCTTCGTCAGATAGTCTTCTGCGATCCTTGCCCTTTGTTCCGGTTTCAAACGTGACCAGATTGATGTCACCTTGTCATCGTCGCCTAACGCCAGCGTGAGGCTTTGCTCAAGTGTCTTGGCAAAGCTGATCTCGGCTTCTGTCAGGGTTGTCTCATCCTGCTGACTATTCTTTTCATTCTGCACTATGGACCCCTCCGGTTGATTGAATGCAACCATAGGCTGATTAAGTTTTGCGGTAATCATTATGACGTGGCCGCAAATAAAGTGTGAATAAAAGTTTTAATGCATCCTATAGTTGTGTTTGCGTACGCAACGGCGCAGCCGTCACGAAACGGGCTGAGAGTCAGATTGGGACTCGATGTCGCGCATTGTTGCGCTTGTTGCTTTTATTGGAGTGCTGCGTGTAACTGGTGCTGGACCGCTGCTAGGTCTTTTTGGGGCTGGCCGCGGGTTGTTGGTCCTTTGCTTCGGACGTTTTGGGCTGCTGTGCCTGATTGGGATCAGAGGTTTTTGCCGGAAAGGCCTCTGCAAGGGCGCTTTCCACCTTGTCGGACAAGGCCTGCATACGCAGATCAATCTCAAGCGCGATGATGTTACGGATCTCGTTTGCGATCTCGAACATGACCTGTTGCCCATTCTGCGCATTTGGATCGGATGCCATTTGTGGTGCCCCGGCCTGAGGTGTTTGCTGAGATGCTTGTGGCCTTGCACCGGGTGCCGTCTGTGCTGCCGTCTGACCGCCGATGGGGGGCTGCGGGGCCTGAGTACCGGATTTCACGTTCTCGGTATGGGTCGCGATGGTCTGTTTTTGATCAAGAACCTGGGCACGCGCCCGTTCGGCCGCCTGTGACATCGCCTGCTGGGTGGCCAGGTATTCCTGATTAAACGCCTTTCTGACCGCATCCTTGCGATCGCTTGCTGTGGCAATATCGTTTTGCGCCTGTCTGCTCATCAGTTGCCTCCCTTGGTGCTGCTGCCAGTGCCCCCTGCATTGCCGCTTTTGCCCTTGCTTGCGCGACTGGTCGATTTGGCGGCGGTTTGCTTGGCTGGGGAAGGGGGATCCTTCGCATCATCCGACGTGGGTTTTTGCACGCTGGCTTTGACCGGTGTGGACGGGGCTTGCTTCGCATCCTCCATAAAGGTCGGCGGGATGAAGCCATATTTTTTAAGCTGCGCTACGTCGGGATCGTCGGGCAGGCCGGTCAGGCTGGTTTCAAGCCGCCCGCGGCTATCGGCGATCATGCTGGCCGCGCGGCAGGCGGAATGATCGCTTTGCGCGTTGCAGGTCAGGATCGCGGTCGGGGTGCTGGTTCGGGCCTGGGTCATCAATTGGGCGGTGACGTCAAAGCTGGTCTCGGCCTCATAGCGCACAAGAACAACAAGACCAGCGCCCTTGTCACCTTCGCTGGGCGGGGTGATTTGGGCCCAAAACGGAATGTTACAATGCGGGCCAACCACAACGGTTCCGGCAACAATCGGGCTGGGCAGGCTGCCAACATATTCCAGATGGATTGGTACAGGTGCATGATTAGAAAAAATCAGCCGGATCAGTGCCAGGTCGGGTGTTGCCTCGCTGCTGCTGGTGCCGACATTTTGTTCAAGATGAAGCGCATGCGGCTCCCCGCCATAAATCGGAACTTCCGACAGCTGAGGTACCGCATTATCGGCATCTGCCGTATCAAACAAAAGTACCCGCATCTGCGACGGGACCGTATCTGGAACAGTCACCGAAAGGCTGGATTGCACATCGGGTGATGCACCGACATGTAGCGACCATTTACGCAAGGATGTTGGCACATCGGGTGCCAGCATTTTTGCCGCAATGGCCGTTTGCGCGTTGGTCTTGGTCGGCGACAGGGGATAACCCTGTTCCATACTGATCGACCAGTCGGGCGTATCGGTTTTACCGTCCGGCTTGCCGGTTAGCGACGGCATGGCGGTGCGAAACATGTCATCACCGATGACCGGGCCGCTCATATCAGTTGTGCTGCCATCGCCATGGGTGGTGCTCACACCCCACTGGGCATCTGTTGTGCTTGCCGCAGCCGTATTGTAAGGGCCTTCTGGTGTGCTGTGTGACGTCGGCATATGGCTGCGACCCAGTCCACCAAACCCTTCGGAATATCCCCCCGTCGCCAGATTGGGCGTCGGGGCAGGTGTGTTGCTATCGCCATCAAGCAGATAGCGTTGAATGATCTGAAACGCCGTTTCCATCGGTTGGGGCTGCGCGCTTTGATCCCCGCTTTGCGTCGGGGGAAAGCCCGGCATACCAAAATCACGGCACAAGGCGGACATCATGTCCATGGCGGCTTGCTCCGCGCTGCCGGCGTCGTGGCTTTCGCTTGGTTCCTGCAGATTGTTTTCCGCCTCTGCCGGGCCGTCCTCGGACGGGGTTGATCCGCTCGCGGATTTTGCACTGGTTTTGCTTGAAGCCTTGGCTGGTTTGGGCGCGTCACTATCGGTCATGCCTGCACTCCCCAATGGTGCCTTGCAGCGCATAAAAGGGCCGCCATCAAGCCGCCCGTGATCTGCAAGAAGTTATAACGGTTCCTTGCAAACAGACGCGTCTCGCCCGGGAATGTGAAATGTTTTGCCATCAAATGGCGGGTGCAAAGGCCTCGGAACGACCACAGAAACACAAAACCCCGCCAGGGCTGACCCGGCGGGGTTTTGTAAATCAAAATGGTGCTGGCGATAGGATTTGAACCTACGACCTACGCATTACGAATGCGTTGCTCTACCAGCTGAGCTACGCCAGCACGATTCATTTTGTGGCGCGGAAAATACGGACAAACACCCGCCTTGGCAAGAGGTTTGTTGTTCTTTTTGCCAACAAATGCCGGACTTTCAACCGCGCCCTGAAATCAGGGCGGCGGCACACAATATCACATTGACCATGCTGTAATTATCCGGCTTAGATGTGCGCGCTTGAATTCAATGTACGAGGGCAAAACATGTGTCGTTGGCTGAGCTATATCGGCGATCCGGTTTATTTGGAAAAGCTGGTCTTTGAACCGCGCCATTCGCTGGTCGAGCAAAGCCTGCATGCCGAACAGGCCAAAACACCAACCAATGGCGACGGATTTGGCCTTGGCTGGTATGACGAACGCCCGACACCGGGGCTTTATCGTGAAATCCTGCCGGCGTGGAATGACCCGAACCTGCGGTCATTGGCCCATCATATCCGCTCGGGCCTTTTCTTTGCCCATGTCCGCGCCTCGACCGGAACCCACACCAGCCGGTCCAACTGCCATCCGTTTGCCAACGGACAGTACCTGTTCATGCATAACGGCCAGATTGGTGATTACCCGCTGGTGCGCCGATCCTTGGAAATGATGATCGAGGATGAGTTTTACGAGGGCCGACAGGGCTCCACCGATAGCGAACTGATCTTTTGCCTGATGCTGACGCTTGGTCTGCGCGATGACCCGCACCGCGCCATTCGCCGCACGATCGAGGTCGTTGAAAACGAAATGAAGGTGCGCGGTGCGACGTCTCCGTTCCGCTTCACCGCCTGCCTGTCAAACGGCAAAAGCGTCTGTGCCATCCGCCACGCCAGCGACGACAAGCCGCCATCGCTGTACTGGCGCAAACGCGATGATCACGTGATCGTCGTCTCCGAACCACTTGACGCCGAAAGCGACAGCTGGATCGCGGTCGCGCCGAACCATACCCTTCATGTTGAAGGTGATCTGGTCGTGAACGAGGATGCTACATTGGCTAAGAGGTGAACGAGAATAAGTGACTGAGCTTTACCGAGTTGGTGTGGAGTTTACTATTCTCTTCCCAGATAAGAGATATATCGAGCCATTCTAAAAGGCTGCATATATCAGCTGATGGTTTCTCCGATAGGCAGATTGCGAGATCGGTTGTTGAAGCTTTTCCTTTTGCAAATGTATAAGAAAAGAGTTGTCCTATTGCCATTCTGACAGATTGTATTGAAGTTATACTTTTAACCTCAATCATGAGGTCTCGTTCACAAGCATATTTAGGAATGAGGATGTCATATCGGCAAGCTCGTGCGCTGCCTTCAAGAAGCTCAATCCCTTGAAGCTCTTTAATAAATAGATTTGTGATTTTATTATGTTTGCGCGTTTGCGTGATGGTCAGCTCTTGTTGTAAAGCCTCCACATCTTCGGCATCTTTCTGCTGTAGCTGATTGTCATTATGTGCTTTATCTGCGAGACGTTCATTTTTTATTTCGACTGATGTCTTTCGGAGTTTAAGTTCTTTTAGTTCTTGAAAACTCCACTCATCTAGTTGTGCGGCGTCTTTGAGGTTGCAGTCATCGATGATAGTCAACATCGAGCGACATTGCTGATCAAGTTCTCCTCTCTTTAGGTCAAATTCGGAGAACACTCTGCCTATGTTGTCGTTGCCGTTGATAATTGGAAAGCGCAGTTGTGAATCAATTGCAAAGAACAGGGGCGATAGAATGCATTCTGGACGCATCGGGTGTTGCGCTAACTTTCCTGCGCCGGGAATTTTGGGAATATCGCTGATCAACTTTGCTAAGCGCACCCTTTCCGCGTCTGATGACATCAGACACGCAATTTTGAAAAGTTTTCCTATATCTTGATGGTTCTGATTGAACCAAGTCAGGCTGCTGTATCTATACCCACCACGAAGGTTTGTGAAACCAGTATGAGCTACAATATCCCCTGCGCGCAGTGGTAAGTCCGTTGCGCGCAGGATTGTCGACTCTGCCGCTTCAATTTCTGTTGGTAACTTTAATTCAGGAAAAATTGCTCGGAGTGCGGGAATTTTGACTGTTTTCACGTAGGAGTTGGAGACGCTGTCGTGATTTTTGGTAATCCAGCACAATGCCGCAAGGCCATGCATTTGTTCAGGACTTAGCTCTTTTTGGGATTGAAGAAGGTGACGACAGATCGTTCCTACAAGAGCATTGGTGTGCCGTTTTCTGTTCGTCCAAAGTTCATCCATTGGGGAGGCTCCTCCCGCTTAAGAGTAAAAACTAAAAAACACGCTTTGATTGTATTGGCGGAGGTTGAAGATCGCAATAGTGGGTTTCCTGGCCCGTAACGTGGTATGAAGCTGTCTATGTCTCACGTAACAACAACAATCTGACTGCGTGCCTTGAACAGTGTACGCTGCAGGGCGTTGCCCGGCGCGCTGTTAAGCAGCACCGTCTGGAAGTCGCTTGCGTGGCCATCACGGCAAAGCGCTTTACGGCCGACCTTTTTCTCGTCGATCATCAGGATGGCGTGGTCGCAGCACGATACAAGTGCCCGCCTGGCGCGGACTTCGTCCATGTTGAAGTCGAGCAAATCTCCGTCGTCACTCATGCCCCCCACACTGACAATCCCGAAATCGGCGCGCATGCTGCCGAAGAAGTCCGCGCTGTCCGCACCGATGATATCAAGATCGCGGGTGCGCACGGTGCCGCCGGCAAGGCGGAGCGTGACATTGGGTGCATTTTGCAGCGCCATCACCACATGCAGGTTGTTTGTGAGAACCGTTAAGTTGCGATGCGATGCCAGATGCTGGGCGGCGAGTTCGGCGGTGGTGCCGGTGCCAATCGCAATCGTGCAGCCCTCCGGGATCAGATCGGCCACCTTGGCGGCAATTGCCATTTTGCCCGTTCGGTTCCAGTCTTCACGTTTTTCATAAGCCGAGTTATCGGGATCGGGTGCTGGGCCAGCCAGACCGTGACGGCGAAACACGCGGCCCTGTTCATGCAGATCGCGGAGATCGGTGCGGATCGTCTGTACCGAGACGTTAAATCGGCGCGCCAGTTCCTCGACCGCCATGAAGCCGGTTGATTTGACAAGGGCGACGATGCGGTCGCGTCGGCGGTCAAGGGGCACTGGATCAGGGGTGTTGGACACGGGTTTTCTTTCGTTCGAAAGTTGTGATTTCGCTTATAGCATATTTATAAACAGCCTCAAACGCCGCTGCATAGCCCGGTTTTCCTGTTGAAACATTTAATTCTTCGTGTTGTCACACAACTGAAATCGAAATCCATATAGCGTCCGGGTCGACAGATTTTCGAACGAAACCTTCTTTTCGATCTAAGGGATGCCGATCATGCGTAACGTTCTTCTTGCTGCGGTTGCCTCTGCCGCGATGATGCTGCCGGTTGTGGGCCAGGCTGCTGAGAAACTGGTTCTTTATACCAGCCAGCCGAACAAGGATGCCCAGACCACTGTTGATGCCTTCATGGCTGCCAATCCGGATGTTGAAGTTGAGTGGGTCCGTGACGGCACCACCAAACTGATGGCCAAACTGCGTGCCGAAATTGCCGCTGGCGACCCGCGCCCGGATGTTCTTCTGATTGCTGATACCGTCACGCTTGAAGGTCTCAAGCAGGAAGGTCAGCTTCAGGCTTATAAATCCGATCAGGCAAGCGCCTATGAAGACGGTCTTTATGACGGTGAAGGCTATTACTATTCAACCAAGCTGATCACCAGCGGCATTGTTTACAACACCGGTGTCAAGGCGCCTAAATCGTGGAAAGACCTTGTTGATCCGGCGGTGAAAAACCAGATCGCAATGCCAAGCCCGCTTTATTCCGGTGCGGCCCTTATTCACCTGTCCACCCTGACCGAGAACAAGGATCTTGGCTGGGATTACTATCAAGCGCTGGCAGCCAATGATGCCCGTGCCAAGGGTGGCAATGGCGGCACTTTCAAGGCCGTTGCATCGGGCGAGAAACCGTATGGCGTGGTTGTTGATTTCCTGGCCATCCGTGGCAAGGCAAATGGCTCGCCGGTTGATTTCGTCTTCCCGGAAGAAGGTGTGACTTACGTGACTGAGCCGGTCGCGATCATGAAAGAAGCCAAGAACGTTGATGCCGCGCACAAGTTCGTTGATTTCGTTCTGTCCGAAGCCGGACAGGAACTGGTTCTTGATATGGGCTACATCCCGGCACGTAACGGCATGGATCTTCCGGCCGGTTTCCCGGCACGCAGCGACATCAAGCTGATGGACTTCAATCCGGCCATCGCGCTGGAACAGGCCGAAGCCAACAAAGAAAAATTCGCAGACATCTTCGGGGCTGAATAATGCAGGCTACAGGTCGCCTTCGCGGCGTTCTGCCTGGCATAATCGCCAAACCAAATGGCAACCGGTCTTCGGACCGGTTGCTCTATTGGTTGGTGGTGCCGGTATTTATTATTTCGATTTTGCCGATCCTGCGCCTTGGTTTCGAGGGTGTCATGGTCGGTGGTGTGCCTTCGTTTGATTATTTTCGTGACGTGCTGGGCAATTCATCGACCTGGCGGGCCACGGCAAACAGTCTTTATACGGCGGGTCTGGGAACGATTATTTCCCTTTTGATTGGCGGTGCCTTTGCCTTTCTGGTCGCGCTGACCGATATACGGGCCAAGGCCGCACTCGTGTTCTGTTTCATGATCCCGATGATGATCCCGCCACAGATCACGGCACTCAGCTGGGTGCAATTGACCGGACCCAGCAGTGCGCTTTTAAACGCTATTGGCATGGCCCCACCAATGGGATCGCCCCAGCCGCTTTATTCCGCAGAAGGCATTGCCCTTTTGCTGGGTATTCAGCATGCCTCGATCGTGTTTCTGACGTTGCGCGCCAATCTGCGCATGTTGCCGCGTGAACAGATCGAGGCCGCCCGGTTGGCCGGTGCACGCGGTGGGCGTCTGTGGTGGCAGATCATTTTGCCGTTGACCAGCCCGGGCCTGATTGCCGGCACGGCCATGGCATTTGTCACCGCCCTTGGCAATTTCGGTATTCCGGCGATGCTGGGCATCCCGGCCGGTTATCAGACCCTGCCGACATTGATTTATCAAAAGCTTGCCGGATTTGGCCCGTCTGTTCTGGGCGAGGTTTCCGTTCTTGCCATGTTGATCGGGGCAATTGCCATTTGCGGGGTCGCACTCCATCACCGCTTGCTGTCCAAACGCGACTATCGCCTGATGGGGATGGTCGGGCGTCCGCTGGATGTTAAGCTTGGCGCGCGCCGGGGTGCGGTTGAAACAGCGCTTTGGGCTGTGTTGGTGGCCATTCTGGTCATTCCGCTTCTGGCACTCTTTACCACCGCACTGGTTCCGGCCTTTGGCGTCAAGCTGACCTTCGCCAACGCCACGTTCGAGGCGTTCTACGAAGTCATGTTCGTGCAGCCATCGACTATCCGGGCATTCCAGAACAGCTTTGTGTTGTCTGTCGGGGCGGCGGTGACGCTTGTTTTGCTGTGTTTGCCACTGGCCTATGTGATGGTGCGGCGGTCCTCGAACCTGACCAAGCTGATCAATCTTCTGGTCGAGGTGCCCTATGCCTTACCCGGCGTGGTACTGGCGATTGCCTGCATCTTGTTGTTTATCCGTATTCCGCTGATTGATGTCAGCCTGTATGGCACGCTTGCGATCATTTTTGTCGCTTATCTGGCGCGTTTCCTTGTGATTGCGCTGCGCCCGGTGATGAACAGCTTTACCCAGCTTGATCCGGCCCTTGAAGAGGCCGCTCAGGCTTGTGGCGCCGGGCTTTCACGCCGGTTGCGCGATATCTTGCTGCCGCTGGCTGCACCTTCTGCTGCGGCCGGGGCGCTTTTGGTGTTTTTGACCGCCTTTAACGAGCTCACCGTTTCGGCCCTTTTGTGGTCGGCCGGGAACGAGACGTTGGGCGTTTTGATTTTCAATCTTGATGACAGTGGCGACACCGTTCTGGCTTCTGCCGTGGCGGTTCTGGTCGTTCTTGTGGTGATCGCGCTGATGAGCTGTTTTCAGCTTGCCGCGCGCCGTTTGCCCAAAGGAGTTGTACCGTGGCAGACATAAATCTTTCGCGCATTACCAAATGCTTTGGCGATTATCGGGCGGTCAATCAGGTATCACTTGATATTGCCGATGGTGAATTCGTGGCCCTTCTGGGGCCGTCGGGCTGTGGCAAGACAACGCTTTTGCGGTTGCTTGCCGGTTTTGAAGAACCGGATCACGGTCAGATTTCACTGGGTGGTCAGATCATGGCAAGCCCGGAAAACGGGATCATGGTCAGCCCCGAAGACCGCAATCTTGGCATCGTGTTTCAATCCTATGCGCTGTGGCCGCATATGTCGGTTGCGCGCAATGTCGGTTATCCGCTTGAGGTGCGCGGGCTAAACCGGGCCGATCAGGATCGCAAGATTGCCGAGGCGCTCGATATCGTGGCCCTTGGCCCCTATGCCGATCGCAGCCCGTCCGAGCTTTCCGGTGGGCAGCGTCAGCGTGTTGCACTGGCACGCTGCCTTGTCATGGAGCCGCGCGCGGTCTTGCTTGATGAGCCGCTGGCGAACCTTGATGTGCATTTGCGTGAAACCATGCAGCAGGCGTTTCTGGACTTCCACCGCCGTACCGGGGCGACGATGATTTACGTCACCCATGATCAGTCCGAAGCCATGGCCATGGCCGACCGGATTGCCGTGATGGATAAGGGCCATATTCGCCAGATGGCAGCCCCCGAAACACTGTACCGGGAACCCGCCGATCTGATGGTCGCGGGCTTTGTCGGGGCGGGGGCTGTGTTGCCAGTGAACAACATTGCGCTTGGCGATAGCGGGACTTGTTCGGTTCAACTGGGCGACAGCAACATTACCGCCCGCATCTGCTCGAAACTGGCCGATGGCATTGCAGTTGCCAATGCCGGTCTTTGCCTGCGACCCGAAGACGTCTGGGTTAGTGATGAAGCGCCGTTGCGCGGGCAGGTTGATGATTGCGTCTATCTTGGCGGGCGGTTCAAACTGTCCGTGCGGATTGGCGAAGATCACAGCGTACCGGTCTATGCCAACCGCCGGGCGCGGATCGGGGAGCAGGTCGGATTAAAAGTATCGGACGGCTGGGTGTTTGATCGCATGGCAGGTGAGGCCGCCTGATGTCAGCCCGTATGCGTGTTCTTTCGGGACTTGGTGAAAAAGGCCCGGCCTGTTTGCGACTGGAATTCTTTAACCGGCGCTGGCTGCTTGATTGCGGGGTGGGGCCGGAAAGTGATCAGGGGTTTGATCCGGCATGGCTCAATAAAGTTAACGCTGTTTTCATTACCCACGACCATATCGATCATATCGGGGCGGCGGGCGAAATCGTTGATGCCGGTTTGCCGATCTATTGCACCGAAGTCACTGCACGGTCGCTGCCCAAGGCGGCCAATGTCGTACCTTTGCCACCGTGCGGGGAAATTCAGGTCGACGGCGTGACTGTGACCACCGGGCGCACCGGCCATTCCTTTGGCGGGGTGTGGCTGCATTTCGAGCTGGGCGGTGGGGTGCTCTATTCCGGCGACTTTTGCCAGGAATCGGATTATTTCCTTTATGACGCGCCGCCGGATGCTGCGACTGTCTTGCTCGATGCCTCCTATGGTATGGAACAACTGACCCAGCAGGTCCGTATTGATGCGTTGCTGACCACCATGACCAAGCTGGATGGACAGATCCTGTTTCCAGTCCCGCCAAGCGGCCGGGCGGCGGAAATGGCTGTGCTGTTTGAACGTCATGGCCTGACCGACTGGTCGATGGATGACCGGTGTTATGGGCAAGTCAAACAGGTGCTTGATGCCCGTGGATCGGACTACGTCGCCGGTGATGCCATCCGCCAATTGCGCGCGCTAAAGGACAAGGCAAAGCATTTCAATCCCGATGCGCGGTTGCTGTTGTGTCATGCACCATGCGCGACGTTTGGCAAGGCGCGCGAACTGATTGATCAGTGGCAGGATGCGGGTCGCATGGGGTCAAGCGCGCATGTGATCTTTACCGGTTTCATGCCGGTTGAGGCCCGCAAGATGGTCGAAAAGGGCCATGCGCATTTCAGGCGCTGGAACGTGCATCCTTTGGCTAAGCATGTGATTGAGCTTGCCAATCAGTGCCACGCCATGCAGGTCGTGCCGCTTTTCACCAGTCGGCCAGAGGATTTTGGGCTTGTCGACGGGTTTGACGGGCGGCTACAGCTTGCTGATCGGTTCTATTTGTAATGCATGCGTTTTCCAACAAAGGTGTTTCCCGGTCATGATCTATGCCGCTGAAAAGTTCGAATTTCCCAAGCTGCCGTTTGTCTTCATCCGGCACGGGGAAACCGATGCCAACCGGGCGGGTATCATTGCCGGGTCAAACGAACCGCCACTCAATGAAACCGGTCGCGCACAGGCGGTTGCGATTGCGCCACTGATGGCGATGGCAAGATGGCATGCGGTCTATGTCAGTCCGCAGGACCGGGCACGGACGACGGCGAACCTCGTGCTGCCCGATTATGAGGCCAAGGTACTTGATGGGCTGCGCGAACGGCATTGGGGCGACCTAGAAGGCCGTCCGATATCCGAAATCTGTCCGCGCTTTGACACGCCGCCAAATGGCGAAGGCTTTGATGCCATGTGTCAGCGCGTATCCTTTGCCATGCAACAGGCCTTGGCCGAGGTCAGCGATGACCTGACCGTGATTGTCGCCCATTCCGGTGTGGCGCGCTGCATTCTGTATATGACCGGGTTTGAGGCCGATGGCCCGCGTGTGCCCAATGCCACCCCGATCCTGTTTCGCCCGACCAAGGATGGTTGGGGCTATGAAAATTTGACCGAAAACCTGATCAAGGAGATTTCCGCGTGAGCGAACCCAAAGCCCGTGATGCGCGTGATGCTGCCAAGGACGCTGTGGTATTTGATATGGATGGCACACTGGCGCATTTTGATGCCGATGCTTTGGGGCATCTGGTTCATGGTGTGGAAAAACAGTGGGATGCGTTCTTTGACGCCATGGACCACGCCAAACCGATCGAAAATATCGAAAAACTGCTGCGTATCCTGCATGCCTCAGGCCATGCGATCCTGATCTGTTCGGGCCGCCCGGCGGGCTGGCAGCATCGATCAGAATCCTGGCTGCGTGCCCATGATATTCCATTTGATGGCATGTATTTGCGCCCCGAAGATGCCGATCACCGCAGTGATGAAGAGGTCAAGGAAGACCTGCTGGCCAAGATCATCGCAGATGGTTTTAACCCGTGGCTGGTCGTCGATGATCGCAGGCGGGTGGTCGATAAATGGCGCGATATGGGACTGACCTGTTTGCAATGTGCGCCGGGTGAGTTTTAGGCCAAAACTTGGCTATTCAAACGATGTTTTTACTAGGGGCGAAAACCTATTGATCTTGTTGAGCAGGAGATTGTTCGGATTGTGGTTGCTCAATTGCTTTGGTTGCGGTTATTGCGTTCGATATTGCGTTAATTTGCGCAGCATTTTGCGTGCTAATTGCTCTAAATTCATCCCTGATAGATCGTTCTATACTAGTTAACTTTTCGTCTGTTCTTATTCTGGTGGATTCAAACTTTTCTTCCAGGTGCTTACTTGAGGCCTCCATGGATGCCTGAGTGTCTTTAACAGACTGCCAAGTGAAAATCTGGATGGTTACAATTATGGCTGCGATTCCTATGAAGATCGCACCAAACCCCATCATCGCAGTCACTAAAATTGTCTGCGACTGGGCGAGTCCGCGAGAACTGCCCTCAAGTTCAGCTAGTTTTTCGTTATCTGCCATCTGATTCTCAGACTCCAAACCTGGTACACGTGCTTTGGATCTAGTTTGGCCTTTCGCAACATTCTGAAAGCCGGAGGCAACAGAGTGAAGCTTAGTCGCCATAAAATCGGTGTTAGTTTGCGCGCGTTTTGCGCGATTCTTCATGTCCTCTACAACATCAAATTGTCTTTTACTGACCATCGTGCGTTTCCTCGGTTTCGCCTTTTAGGCGTTCCAAGAGTTCGGATATTTTGTCAGAAAACTCGTCGCTTCTTTTCAGAGCTTCGTTAAGTTTCTCCTCTGAGAGTTCTGCTGATTCTGCTTGGTGTTTTCGGATTTCATCGATTTCAGGGTTGTTGCCGTCTGCGTCGATGATTTCTCTGAGGCTTTTATCAATTCGCTCAAACTTTAGAGCGTACATCAAGGAATCGTGGGATCTCGCCAAAATTAGTAAGGCTTCCAATATCTCATAATCTAGATTTTTGTTGACTGCCATTCAGCGTCTCCTAAATCCCCAGCCTACTGGCTAAAATGCAACTCTTAAGTATCACAATAACACACTATTACAGTTTATCGAGAAGTCGTTTCAATGACCCTTGCAAAAGAAGTAAGTTGCTTCAGTGAGTTGATAGGCATTAATTCGATGTTATTGCCCGACATTGGCAGTTGTCTCCTAGTTTATCAATCGAACAGATACCGATACTCGCCATATCCCTCGGCATCCAGATACTCAATCGGGATGAAGCGCAGCGACGCGGAATTGATGCAGTAGCGCAATCCGCCGCGATCTTGCGGGCCATCGGGGAAGACATGACCAAGGTGGCTGTCGCCGTGTTTGGAGCGTACTTCGATCCGGCGCATGCCGTGCGTGTTGTCTTCCTTGGCGACGATATGGTCGGTTTCGACCGGCTTTACAAAGCTTGGCCAGCCACAGCCGCTATCGAACTTCTCGCGTGAGGTAAAAAGCGGTTCGCCCGAGACGATATCAACATAAAGCCCGTCTTCCTTGTGATCCCAGAAATCATTGCGAAACGGCGGTTCGGTGCCGCTTTCCTGTGTCACATGATACTGTTCGGGCGACAATTCGCGGATGGCATCCGGGTTTTTTTGATATTTGCTCATATTTCGTCACTCCGCTTATCTGGTCTTCTGTCCGGCAATTTCTTGTCCCCAAAGATGGTCGGATTATCGTACTTGTCCAGTGGCTTCACATCGAAGTGACTTTGGATGTGGGCGTGATCACCCCTGACACCAAGGCTGGCGTTTGGTTTTGCCGTCATAGGGGCGGGCAAGGCCGTTTGCTATCAGCTCAAGATCAAGCGGACTGCCGTCAATCTTGACAGACGCCACCACACGCCCGCCATAACGGCCCCATTCCGGTTCGCAGAATTGCACGGATGTCGCGGCCTTCAGACGTTGGCGGGCATAGTCGCGGGCCTTATGCGCAAGTTGCTTTTCGCTTTCGCATTTGCCGCGCACTTCGGGCGTATCGACCCCGCGTACCCGCACCGACATATTGGCGATTTCTTCGGGCAGGCCGGGGATGGCGACATAGATTGTGTCGCCGTCATAGGCATAATTGCCGCGATATTCGCGCAGCGGCCAATCATAGCAGACGGCAACGGCCGGGAGGCTGATCTGCAGTATTACGGCGGCCGTGCATGCCATGAGGGCACGTTTGGAAAAGCGGGATGAGGGATGGTTCGACGTCATCATGGGGCTGTTTCTTAGAGTTTGAGACGGGCAAGGATCTGGGCCGCGCGCTGTTCGACCGGGCCTTTGCGAATTTCGACCAGCTCATAACCGCATTCGCGATAAGTCTGGCACAGCACGACATATGTTCTGACGGCTTCGGAGAAGCTTTGTGTTCGCGCCGCATCGTTTTTGTAGATTTCCGACCAGGGCGGCAGGACAAACGCGATCTTGTGGTAGCGATAGGTTCTGATGGCGCGCATTAGATCGGGGTTTTCGGAAAGGCCGCTTAGCCTGCGATGGGCGAGCGTGTCGGGCAGGCCGCGATCACAGAAAACCGTGCGCGGATGGTTTTGAATGCCTTCCTGCCAGGCGCGAATGGACCGGCGATACATCAGACCGGCATAGGCATCATTATCCGCCCATGGCAGGGCGGTACCGCCGCGTTCCATCTGTTCTTCGATGATGGCACGCGCCACCTCGGGGCTGGTGTCAAAGCCCCGGTCATCAAGATAATTGATCATTGTGGTTTTGCCCGTACCGGGGCCGCCGGTCAGGACAACAAGGTTGGACGTTATGGGTGTTTGCATTCGTGTTCGTGTCTCCGCAAGCACGCCGTTCTGGTCGGGCTTTGCGGCAAGGGGATGGCAATATTGTTGTTGGTTTTGGGTAGGGGCGCGATCCGCGCGAGTGGCGCTTTTTAACGGCTTCACCCGGCAAGTCAACGGCAAACGCGACGGATGTCTGAATGGCGTTAACTTGCCGGTTTTTCGATACGTGCGAGGATATGATCCGACACCAGTTGCGCCGATGGCGAAAGCCGATGGCCGCGCGCGGTAATCAGGCTATAGGGTTTGATTTCAATCGCGCCATCAAAGGGCAGTTCGGTAATCAGCCCGCCACTGGTCAGAAGGGTTGTGACTTCCTCGGCCATGGGGGCGATGGCGTTGGTGTCTGCAAGGGTTGCCAGCGTCACCAGAAGGGATGCCGAATTCAAACTGGAATGGGGCAGGGGCAGATGACGCGAAATAAATACATCCTCGATCGTGCGGCGCATCAGGTTGCCTGGCGGCGGTAAAATCCATTCGAACTGTGCCAGCCTTGCCAGTGTGATCGGCGTGTTGCCCTCCAACAGTGGATGGCCGGTGCGCACCATCAGGCGGATTCTCTCGCTTCGGATTTCGCGGATGTTAAAAAGGCGGGGATCCATATCCTCGGGCACGCGGCCAATGACAAAGTCATGGTCGCCAGCCAGCAGATCCTTGATCAGCAAATGCGACGGCCCGACCCCGACATGCGCTTCGAGCAACGAGTTCACGGCCTGAACGCTTCGGATCGCGGGTACCACCAGGTCAACTGCCGCAGCCGTCACCGCGCCCACAAAAACAGTGCCGCCGCCATGTTTGATATCCTCGATCTCGCGTTCGGCTTCGCGGATTTCAATCAACATGCTACGTGCACGCCGGGCAAGGGCGCGGCCGGCATTGGTCATCTCGATCCCGCGCGGGCTGCGCACGCATAATCTGGCCTCAAGGATGTTTTCCATCTCAGACAATAGTCTAGAGGCGGCTGGTTGCGATGTCTTGAGCATGTCAGCGGCCAGACTGATCTGACCGGTCTCTTCCATCGCGACAATCATGCGCAGGTGGCTAAGCTTAAGCCCCCTCTGAAATAGGTTTCCAGAGCGGAAAAGCAGGGATTTTGCCGAGCTGAGTGGTAGTGGATTGGATGTCTTGGCCATCTGGATGTCCTCTGGTATGGCGCGATTTTATTATATCATTTTTGATATGCAAGTTTCGAAATTGTTTATTTGATTGTTATGTAACCCGTCGGAATAATGGCGCCGTGTCCTTTGGGAAAGGGGATACAACATCAATTGAAAACAAAGACACGACGCATGCAGGCCACACATGCCTGTAAAAGTCGGGCTTAAAGAAAAATGGCTGGTATGCCGTGTCTTTTAGGGAGGATAGCTATGAAACGTCTCAGTGCCGTAATGGCAGGGGTCGCCTTTGGCGCGGCCGCAATGATGAGCCCGATGCTTTCGGGTGGTTACGCTCATGCCGCCGACAAAGGCTATGTCGGGATCGCAATGCCGACCAAATCTTCGTCGCGTTGGATTTCCGATGGTAATTCCATGGTCGAGCAGTTCGAAGCTGCGGGTTATGAAACCGACCTTCAATATGCCGAAGACGATATTCCGAACCAGCTGTCCCAGATCGAGAACATGATCGTTAAAGGCGTCGATGTTCTGGTGATCGCAGCGATTGACGGTACGACGCTTTCGAATGCGCTGGAAAACGCAGCCGCAGCAGGCATCAAGGTGTTTGCCTATGACCGCCTGATCGTCGAAAGCCCGAATGTCGATTACTATTCCACCTTTGATAACTTCAAGGTTGGCGTACAGCAGGCAACCTCGCTGGTTGATGGCCTTATTGCATCGGGTGAGCCGCCCTATAACGTCGAACTTTTTGGCGGGTCGCCGGACGATAACAACGCGTATTTCTTCTATAATGGCGCAATGTCGATCCTGCAGCCGCTGATCGACGAAGGAACTATCGTGATCAAATCCGGCCAGATGGGCATGGACACCGTTGGGACGCTTCGTTGGGATGGTGCGGTTGCACAGGCGCGTATGGATAACCTTCTCTCAGCACATTACACCGACGAAGAAGTTGATGGTGTCCTTTCGCCGTATGATGGTCTGTCGATTGGTATCCTGTCTTCGCTTAAGGGTGTCGGCTATGGCTCCGGCGACATGAAAATGCCGGTTGTGACTGGTCAGGATGCTGAGCTGCCGTCGGTCAAGTCGATCCTTGCTGACGAACAGTATTCCACCATCTTCAAGGACACCCGCGAACTGGCCCGTGTCACCGTTTCGATGGTTGACAGCGTTCTTGCAGGCGAAAAGCCGACCATTAACGACACCAGCACCTATAACAACGGTGTCAAAGTTGTTCCTTCCTATCTGCTTGAGCCGATCATGGTCGACAAATCCAATTGGGAAGAAATCCTGGTCGGGTCCGGCTATTACAGCAAAGACGACGTGCAGTAAGCACCACGGCGTATGCGGCCCCGGCGATATGCCGGGGCCGTGTTTCCGAACGGCTTTCGGGAAAACAAAGACCAAAGCAGATCAAGGCGCGGCTGGCTTGCCAGCGGCAGTGGGAGGACCGGATGGATACCATCCTGGAAATGAAGAACATCACCAAGACCTTTCCGGGTGTGAAGGCGCTGGATGATGTCAGCCTGAAAGTGGAACGTGGTGAAATCCATGCACTTTGTGGCGAAAACGGTGCCGGAAAATCCACGCTGATGAAGGTGTTAAGCGGGGTTTACCCGCATGGAACCTATGACGGTGACATCCTTTATGACGGCGGGGTACAGGAATTCAAGGATATCCGCGACAGCGAAGATCGCGGGATCATTATCATTCATCAGGAGCTGGCGCTTGTGCCGCTTCTCTCGATTGCCGAGAACATCTTTCTGGGCAACGAAGTCAGTGAAAACGGGGTTGTGAACTGGCCGGCGACCTTTGCGCGCACCGGTGAGTTGCTTCAAAAAGTCGGTTTGAAAGAAAACCCGGCGACGCTTGTCACCAATATCGGGGTTGGCAAACAGCAGCTTGTCGAGATTGCCAAGGCGCTTTCGAAAAAGGTGAAGCTTCTGATCCTTGATGAGCCGACAGCAAGTCTTCAGGAAAATGACAGTCAGAAACTGCTCGACCTGTTGCTGGAATTCAAGGCGCAGGGCATTACCTCGATCCTGATTTCACACAAGCTTAATGAGATCAACCGGGTTGCGGACCGCATCACCATCATTCGCGATGGTCAGGCGATTTCAACCCTGGATGCCCGTGGCGGCACGATTACCGAAGACGACATCGTAAAGGATATGGTCGGGCGCGATATGGCGCACCGCTATCCGGATCGTACGCCCAATATCGGTGCCGAAAAGCTGATGGAAGTCCGCAATTGGTCGGCCACCCACCCGCTGCATCCCGAACGCAAGGTCGTCGATAACGTCAATATCGACGTTGCCGCCGGCGAGGTTGTCGGCATTGCCGGGTTGATGGGCGCGGGGCGCACCGAACTTGCCATGAGCATCTTTGGTCAGTCCTATGGCACCGATATTTCCGGCGAGGTGTTGCTGCGCGGTCAGCCGATTGATGTGTCGACCGTGGAAAAGGCGATTGCATCGGGGCTGGCCTATGTCACCGAAGACCGCAAGGAAATGGGTCTGATCCTTGAAGAAAGTATCACGACCAACATCACGCTCGCCAATCTGGGCGGGGTTGCGGAAAACGGTGTTCTGAACGAAGGGGCAGAGCGATCTGTTGCCGAGGAATACCGCAGCAAAATCAATATTCGCACCCCCAATGTCGCGCAAAAGGTCATGAACCTTTCGGGTGGCAATCAGCAGAAAGTCGTTTTGTCGAAATGGCTGTTTGCCGCCCCCGAAGTTCTCATCCTTGATGAGCCGACGCGCGGCATCGATGTCGGGGCAAAATACGAGATTTATACGATTATCAACCAACTGGCAGCCGACGGTAAGGGGGTCATCATGATCTCGTCGGAAATGCCGGAGCTTCTGGGCATGTGCGATCGCATCTACGTCATGAACGAGGGCGAGATCAAAGGGCAGCTTGCGGCAAAGGACGCAAGCCAGGAAGCAATCATGCGCATGATCCTGAAGGCGTGAGGAACGGACAATGACGGATACTGATACCAAATCAATCGGCTACTATCTGCGCACCCATATCCGGGAATACGGCATGGTTGTTGCGCTGGTCGCCATTCTGGCCTTCTTCCAGGTCCTGACCGACGGCATCATGCTCAAGCCGGTCAACCTGACCAACCTGTTCCTGCAAAACAGCTATATCATCATCATGGCGGTTGGCATGCTGCTGGTGATTGTTGGCGGCAATATCGACCTGTCGGTTGGCTCTGTCGTTGGCTTTATCGGCGCTTTGGCCGCGGTGATGATTGTGAATTGGGATTTGCCGACAGCGCTTGTTATCCCGGTCTGCCTGATTGCCGGTGCGATCATTGGTGCGGCCCAAGGATACTGGGTGGCCTATTGGCGCATTCCATCCTTTATCGTGACGCTGGCCGGCATGCTGGTCTTTAAGGGCCTGACGCTCGCCCTTCTGGGCGGGGCGTCGGTCGGGCCGTTCCCGGATGGCTTCCAGGCGATGTCATCGGGCTTTATCCCGGACTTCTTTGGCGGCTTGATCGAGGGGCGCTTTAACCTGTTTTCCATGTCGCTGGGTGTGGCCCTGGCCGCGATCCTGCCGATCCTGGGTCTGCGCGCGCGCGCCAAACAGGCGAAGTTCGCCGCCGTCGAAGAACCGATGGCAGTGTTTGTGACCAAACATGCGGTGGCTGGTCTTGCGATCCTGTTTGTGACCTATCTGCTGTCGACCTATCGCGGCTTGCCAAACATCCTGGTGATCATGGCGCTTCTGATCGCGATCTTTACCTTTATCACCAACTCAACGACGCTGGGGCGCCGTATTTATGCGCTGGGCGGTAACGAGAAAGCCGCAAAGCTTTCGGGCATCAATACCAAACGCCTGACCTTCCTGACATTTGCCAATATGGGCATGCTGGCCGCCTTGGCCGGGCTGGTGTTTGCTGCGCGTTTGAATACGGCAACGCCCAAGGCCGGTCTTGCGTTCGAGCTTGATGTGATTGCCGCAGTCTTCATCGGTGGTGCATCGATGTCGGGCGGGGTTGGCAAGGTGATCGGTGCTGTGGTTGGTGCGCTCATCATGGGTGTCATGAATAACGGGATGTCGATTATCGGTGTCGGTATTGACTGGCAACAGGTGATCAAGGGCCTTGTGCTTTTGGCCGCCGTGATCTTCGACGTCTACAACAAAAACAAGGCGTAACAACATGTTGACGCGGAGCGACATGCACCGGGCTGAAAACATCCGGTTTGACCTTACCGGGTTTTCCGGGCTGGTTGCTGGTGCGTGTCGTTCAATGTCCTGTGTGTGGCTGTCCCAACCGCACATGACCGGATCCGTCACGATAATAAGTCAAAAAGGAAAACGGGCATGACGAAGTTCAAACCGGCACCCTGGCCGCGCACCCTGCGGTCACAAGAAGGTTGGTTCGGCGGAACCAGCAAGGACAATATCTATCACCGCAGCTGGATGAAGAACCAGGGTTTGCCATCGGATCTGTTTGACGGACGTCCGGTGATTGGCATTTGTAATACCTGGTCGGAACTGACGCCCTGCAATGCCCATCTGCGTGATCTGGCCGAACGGGTCAAACACGGCATTTACGAAGCCGGTGGCCTGCCGCTTGAATTCCCGGTGTTTTCGACCGGTGAAAGTACGCTCCGCCCGACCGCAATGATGTTCCGTAACCTTGCCTCGATGGATGTTGAGGAAATGCTGCGCGGGACACCGCTGGATGGCGTTGTCCTGATGGTGGGGTGCGATAAAACCACGCCATCACTTTTGATGGGGGCGGCCAGCGTTGATATCCCGGCCATCGTCGTCACCGGCGGTCCGATGCTTAATGGCAAGTGGCGCGGTGAGGATATCGGATCGGGTACCTCGCTCTGGCAATTGGCTGAGGCGCGCAAGGCTGGCAAGATCAGCACCGAAGATTTCCTTGAAGCCGAAATCGCCATGTCACGCTCGCCTGGATCATGCAACACCATGGGTACGGCATCGACCATGGCCAGCATGGCCGAGGCGCTTGGCATGGCGCTTTCGGGTAATGCCGCCATTCCCGCCGTTGACAGCCGCCGTCGTGTGATGGCGCATGTCACGGGGCGGCGTATCGTTCAGATGGTCAAGGATGACCTTAAGCCCTCTGACGTCATGACCAAGGAAGCGTTTGAAAACGCCATCCGTGTCAATGGTGCGATTGGTGGCTCGACCAATGCGGTGATCCACCTTCTGGCGATTGCCGGGCGTGTGGGCATCGACCTGTCGCTTGATGACTGGGACCGCTTGGGCAAGGACATTCCAACGATTGTGAACCTGCAGCCATCTGGTGACTACCTGATGGAGGAATTCTTCTATTCCGGTGGTTTGCCTGTGGTGATCAAGGCATTGGGCGAGGCGGGCAAGCTTCATAACGATGCCCTGACCGTGTCGGGCGACACCATGTGGGATCAGGTCAAGGATGTCCGGAACTGGAACGAAGACGTCATTCGCCCGTTCGAAAAGGCCCTGACCGCCAGTGGCGGCATCGCGGTGGTCAAAGGCAACTTGGCACCCAATGGGGCGGTCATCAAGCCGTCCGCAGCAACGCCGGAGCTGCTCACCCATCGTGGCCGGGCGGTGGTGTTTGAAGACATCGATGATTACAAGGCCAAGATCTATGACGATAACCTTGATATCGATGAAACCTGCATCATGGTTCTGAAGAACTGCGGTCCGAAAGGTTATCCGGGCATGGCAGAAGTCGGCAATATGGGCCTGCCGCCCAAGGTGCTGCGCAAGGGTATCACCGATATGGTCCGCATTTCAGATGCCCGCATGAGCGGCACGGCATACGGCACAGTCGTCCTGCATACCTCGCCCGAAGCCGCCGCAGGTGGCCCATTGGCGGTGGTGCAGAATGGCGACATGATCGAACTGGATGTGCCCAACCGTCGCCTGCATCTCGATATCAGCGACGCAGAACTTGCTCAGCGCCTGGCAGATTGGAAAACCACCGTTCCGGTCCCCACTAGCGGTTATGCCTCGCTCTATTACAAGTCGGTCATCGGAGCCGATCGCGGAGCCGACTTCGACTTCCTCGTCGGCCATCGCGGCAAGGAAATCCCGAAGGATAGCCACTAGGATCAAGGGCGAAATACTGAGAGCAAACAAAAACCGGCTGATGCAGATGTGCCAGCCGGTTTCTTCGTTCCTGAGGCTTTGGGATTATTCGGCAATCTGCCGGATCGCTGCTGGCATATCATGATAGGCGGTCACAACCGCATCCGCGCCAAGCGACTTGGCGCGCGTATCGTCGACTTCCATGGCAACGGCAATTGCGCGGATGCCGGCTGCGCGGGCGGCATTCACATCATTGGCGTGATCGCCGACCATGATGGCGGTGTCGGTTGATTTATCAAAGCCAAGCTGGTTCAGGACAAAGTCAAGGAAGCGACCATCGGGTTTCTTGACCTCAAAGCTATTGCCGCCGGCGATGACGCCAAACAGATCCGCGACCCCGAGATTGGTGAGGATGGCCTTGCAGGGGGCTTCGGGCTTGTTCGAAGCCAGTGCAATCGTCCAACCGTCTGCCTTTAGTTCGCGTAAGACGGTTTCGGCATTTTCAAACAGGCGGGTATAGGCGTAGTCGGTTTCGACGTAGCGGGTGTTGAAGTCGACATTGAGCTCATCAAGCATCGCATCAGTTGGTGTTTCTCCGCGCGCAGCGAAGGCGCGTTTGGTCAGCATCCAGGTGCCATCGCCCAGCATCGCCTCGATATCATGGCGCACCAGCGGTTCGTGCCCGTGGGCGGCCAGCAAATCATTCATCGCAAACAGGATGTCATCGACCCCGTCAATCAGGGTGCCATCAAGGTCGAACAGGATGAATTTGGCCATCGGGTGGAGCTCCTTGCACGGGCTTGATTGTTGTTATTACGGGCTTGGCATCCTTTATAGGAACTTAACCGATATCGTGCCATTAACAATCGGTAACATCTGCTAACAGCCGGTAACAAAACGTGATTCTTTATGGGGTTTTGCTTGAAAAGAATATGTTCTAAGACTTGCTGCGAATTGGATTATTTGCATCACACATCGTCGTGATGACACTTTCAAAGGGGATGCTGCGCAATCGCAGCCATCAGGGTAATAAATGTCGCTTGAGCTAAGTGTTGTTGTTTTGGCCGCCGGGATGGGCACACGCATGAAAAGTGCACTGCCCAAAGTCATGCACAAGGTCGCCGGCAAGCCGATGGTCAGTCATGTCATTGACACAGCAGCCCACCTGAATGCGACAAAAACCATGGTCGTTGTCGGTCCGGATATGCCCGATCTGATCAAGACCGTTTCCCCGCATCCGACTTTTGAGCAAACCGATCGCCTTGGCACAGCCCATGCCGTTTTGGCCGCGCGTGACGGCCTTTCGGGGCTTCGCGGCAATGTGTTGGTGCTGTATGCCGACAGTCCGCTTTTCACCTCTGAAACGCTGGCGCGCCTTGTTGCAGCACGCGAGGAAAATGATCATGCCGTTGCGGTTCTGGGCTTTCGCCCGGAAGACCCGACCGGATATGGACGCCTTGTGACTGATGCGCAGACAGGTGCCTTGAGCGCAATCGTCGAGGACAAGGAATGTGATGATGCGCAGCGTCAGATCAATTTCTGTAATTCCGGGGTGATGTGTTTCAGGGCCGAAGACATGATTGCAACCCTTGAGGCGATTGATAACGCCAATGCCAAGGATGAGTATTACCTGACCGATGCGGTGGCAGTGGCACAGAAAAATGGCCAAAGCTGTGTTGCGGTCGAGGTCGATGAGGCAGAGACACTTGGTGTCAATTCCCGTACCCAGCTTGCCGTTGCCGAGGCCATCGTTCAAAACCGCCTGCGCGAAGCAGCGATGGCAGAAGGCGCGACCCTGGTTGATCCGGCGTCAGTATTTTTGAGTGCCGATACCAAGCTTGGCCGTGATGTGATTGTTGAACCGAATGTGGTTTTCGGACCGGGTGTCACGGTGGGCGATAATGTCGTGATCAAGGCATTCAGCCATCTTGAAAGCTGTGTGGTTGGTGAGGGTGCCGATATTGGCCCCTACGCCCGTTTGCGCCCTGGGGCAGAAATCGGAGCCGGTGCGCGGGTTGGCAACTTTGTCGAGATCAAGAAAGCCGTCGTCGAGGACGGGGCCAAGGTCAATCATCTGAGCTATATCGGCGATGCACGTGTCGGGGCCAAGGCCAATATCGGCGCAGGCACGATCACGTGCAACTATGACGGTTTCCGCAAGCAGCATACCGATATCGGGGCTGGCGCCTTTATCGGCTCGAACTCATCGCTTGTTGCACCGGTGGAAATTGGCGATGGGGCGATTGTCGGGGCGGGCAGTACCGTGACCGGCAAGGTTGAGGCGGATGCCCTGACCCTGACAAGAGCCGAACGGATTGAGAAAAAGGGCTGGGCTGCCAAGTTTCGCGAAAAAATGCGCGAACTGACCGGCAAGAAATAGCCCGAACCAAAGATTATCAAATGGCCGCCCACATCCGGGTGGCTGGACGACACGCGAAGTAAAGCAGGAAGAAAACCAGCATGTGCGGCATTATCGGGATTATTGGCAAAGACAGCGTCAGCGATCGTATCCTAGAGGGCCTCAAGCGCCTTGAATATCGCGGTTATGACAGTGCCGGGATTGCAACCCTGGTCAATGGCCATATCGAACGTCGCCGCGCAGAAGGCAAGCTGATCAATCTTGCCAATCGCTTGGATGACGCGCCACTTGCAGGCGACGTTGGTATCGGCCACACTCGCTGGGCGACCCATGGTGTGCCGACCGAAAACAACGCCCATCCGCATACCGATGGCAAGGTTGCTGTCGTTCATAACGGCATCATCGAGAACTTCCAGGAAATCAAAGCGGAACTCTCTGCCAAGGGCCGTGAATTTGCCACCGAAACCGATACCGAGGTGGTGGTGCATCTGGTGTCCGATTTTCTGGATCAGGGCAAAAGCCCGCGTGACGCGGTGGCGGCCACCCTGCATCGCATTGAAGGTGCCTTCGCATTGGTTATTATGATTGCCGGTCAGCATGACGTCATCTTTGGCGCGCGTCGTGGCACGCCGCTGGCTGTTGGTCTGGGCGAGGGTGAGATGTATCTCGGCTCGGACGCCATGGCGCTGTCGCATCTGACCAACAAGCTGATTTACCTTGAAGAAGGCGACTGGGTCGAAATGACCCGCGATCATGTTCAGGTGCGCGACGAAAATGACGAGGATGTCACCCGTGAAACCAAGCTGTCAGCCGTTTCGGGTGCCATGATGGGCAAGGGGAACTACAATCACTTCATGCAGAAGGAAATCTTCGAGCAGCCTGCGGTGATTGGCGATACCCTGCATGCCTTCATCAACCCGGCGACCCAGACCATCAAACTGCCCGACATGCCGTTTTCCTTTGCCGATGCAACGCGCCTGACGATTGTGGCTTGCGGCACGTCCTATTACGCCGGTCTGGTGGCAAAGCACTGGGTGGAACGTTATGCTGGTCTTGGTGTTGACGTCGATGTGGCATCCGAATTCCGCTATCGCTGCCCGCCGCTGCCAGAAGGGGGTGTTGCCCTGTTTATTTCGCAGTCGGGCGAGACGCTTGATACCTTGGCAGCCCTTCGTTATGCGAAATCCAAGGGCCAGAAGATCGTTTCCATCGTCAACGTGCCCGAAAGCACGATTGCGCGTGAAAGTGACGTGGTACTTCTGACCTATGCTGGCCCTGAAATCGGGGTCGCTTCGACCAAGGCATTTACCACGCAGTTGACAGTTCTGGCCTGCCTTGCGGTGACCATCGGGCGTGACAACGGCACCCTTGCCAAGGATGAGGAAGCCGCAATCGTAACGGCCCTGACCGAGGTACCCAAACACGCCGCCGAGGTCCTGCATCATGACGATGCACTCAAGCAGCTGGCGCATGATGTCGCCGATGCGCGCGATGTGCTTTACCTTGGCCGTGGTCTTGGTTATCCGATCGCGATGGAAGGGGCGCTCAAGCTCAAGGAAATCTCCTATATCCATGCCGAAGGCTATGCAGCGGGCGAAATGAAGCACGGGCCGATTGCCCTGATTGACCAGTCGGTTCCGATCATCGTCATCGCACCGTCGGATGAGCTGTTTGAAAAAACCGCATCAAACATGCAGGAAGCGGCTGCACGTGGCGGACGCGTCATCTTCATCTCAGATGCGCCGGGGCTTGCCAAACTGGGCGATATCGCATCGGCCACGGTCGAGCTTCCCAAGGTTGCCGATTTTGTCGCACCGATCCTTTACACCATTCCGGTGCAGATGTTGGCTTATCACGTTGCTGTCCATAAGGGCACCGACGTCGACCAGCCGCGTAACCTTGCGAAATCAGTAACTGTCGAATAATCGTCGCGATTATTCAAAAGTATCAAAAAATGGCCGGATGCAATTGCATTCGGCTTTTTTGTTTGCGGATTACGGATCTTGGGCGTGAATAACGCGTCCAAATAAGACTTCTTTGCAATAAGTTAACCGAAGGTTCGACAGTATTGGTCGGGCAATGTAACCTTGATGCAGGCAGCGTTGTTCCACGCCATCAACTTTTCGATGAGAGCAGAATGAAAATTATCGTGACGGGCGGTGCAGGGTTTATCGGATCTGCTGTTTGTCGGCATATGACCGGGTTGAAGGGCTATGAGGTCCTCAATATCGACAAGCTGACATATGCTGGCGATCTGCGGACGCTGGCGTCGATTTCCGCGCAAGGCAACTACCATTTCGCCCATCAGGATATCTGCAACCGGGATGCAATTATCGAGCTGTTTGACACGTTTCAGCCCGATGCGGTGATGCATCTGGCCGCTGAAAGCCATGTTGACCGCTCTATCGACGGGCCGGGTGATTTTATTCAGACCAATGTGGTGGGCACGTTCACCTTGCTTGAGGTCGCGCGTGGCTATTTCGATAAGCTGCCAGCCGACAGGAAATCCAAGTTCCGCTTCCATCACATCTCGACAGATGAGGTTTACGGGTCGCTTGGCAGCGACGGGCTGTTTACCGAAGAAACGGCGTACGCGCCGACGTCACCTTATTCGGCAAGCAAGGCGAGCTCCGATCATTTGGTTCTGGCGTGGTATCATACCTACGGGCTACCGGTTGTGATCAGCAATTGCTCGAACAATTACGGCCCGTTCCAGTTCCCCGAAAAGCTTATTCCGCTGATGGTGCTCAATCTGATGCATGGCAAGCCGCTTCCTGTTTACGGCGAGGGGCTGAATACCCGTGATTGGCTGCATGTCGAAGACCATGCCGAGGCCTTGGTGAAAATCCTGACGGAAGGCCGATTGGGCGAGAAATACAATGTCGGGGGCTGTAACGAGCTTACCAATATCGATGTCGTCAAACGGATTTTCGATACGGTGCGTGACATCGTGCCGGACATCTCGTTTAAGAGCTTCGATGACGCGGTGACATATGTGAAAGACCGTCCGGGGCATGACTGGCGATATGCCATCGATCCAACCAAAATGCAGACCGAGTTGGACTGGAAACCAAAATACGATTTCGAGACCGGCCTGCGGCAGACCGTTGCGTGGTATGTGAATAATCGCGCTTGGTGGGAGCCGATCTTGAAAACCAAATATGCCGGTGAACGTCTGGGCAGTGCCAAGGGGCAAGCCGATGCCTAAGATCCTCGTGTTTGGGAAAAATGGTCAGCTCGCCAGTTGCCTTGCCATGTGCGGCGATGAATTTCCCAATGCCGAGCTGGTTTTCGCCGGCAGGGATGAATGTGATCTTGAGGATGTTCGCCAGATAGACCGGGTCATCAACCGCGTACAACCGGATATCGTGGTGAACGCCGCAGCATATACCGCAGTTGATCTGGCCGAGGAACAGGCGGATATCGCATTCAAGGTCAATCGCGATGCTGTGCGTGCGATGGCAGAGGCGCTTGCCAAACGCTCCGTGCCTCTGATCCATGTTTCAACCGATTATGTGTTCGATGGGCGGGCGTCAAAACCCTATACCGAGCAAGATCCGGTTTCGCCGTTGGGCGTGTATGGTACGAGCAAGTTTGCCGGTGAAGAGGCGGTCAGAGAGACACTGGAAAAGCACCTGATAATTCGCACATCTTGGGTTTTCAGTTCGTTCGGGAAAAACTTCGTCAAGACGATGCTCAATCTTATGGCGCAACGAGATGAACTTCGTGTCATCAATGACCAGACCGGATGCCCGACCAGCGCCCATGACCTGGCGCGGGCTATTCTCAAGCTTTGCGAAGAGGCGGTTGCGAGGGATTTTGACAAGTTCGGTACCTATCATCTGTCATCCGATCAGCCGCAAACATGGTTTGAATTTGCCAATCGCATCCACAAAGTGGCTGTGCAGGTTTGGGGGGCTGCTTGGAAAGGCAAGAACTGTCACATCACGCCTGTGCCGTCTTCGGAATATCCGACCGTTGCGACGCGTCCCGAATATTCCGTGATGTCGAGCCAGCGCTTTACCGAGACATTCGCGATACAGTTGCCAACCGTCGAAGAAAGCTTGAACGCGGTTATTGAGAATCTTCCAGGGGAGACGTCAGATGCGTAAGGGGATCATACTGGCAGGCGGTACCGGATCGCGTTTGCACCCATCGACACTGGTTGTCTCCAAGCAGCTGCAGCCTGTCTATGACAAGCCGATGATCTATTATCCGCTAACAACACTGATGCTGGCGGGGGTCAAGGACATTCTGATTATCAGCACACCGCGCGATGTGCCGCTGTTTAAAGACTTGCTAGGTGACGGCTCAAAGTGGGGGATTAATCTTGAATACGCGGTGCAGCCGGAGCCGCGCGGTCTTGCAGATGCATTTATTGTCGGCGCTGATTTTATCGGTAATGACCCCTGCTGTTTGATTTTGGGTGACAATATCTATTTTGGTCATAACCTGACCGATCTGTTGCGAAGCGCCATGGCCCAACCCGATGGCGCAACCGTATTTGCCTATTACGTTCAGGATCCCGAACGATACGGGGTGGTTGAGTTTGACCGGGATGGCGTGGCGCTCGATATCGAGGAAAAACCCGAACATCCCAAATCGAACTTTGCGGTCACCGGTTTGTATTTCTATGATTCAGACGTGGTCGAAATCGCCAAATCGATCAAGCCGTCAAAGCGCGGTGAGCTTGAGATTACCGATGTGAACAAAGCCTATCTCGCCCGCGGCACGCTTAAGGTCGAAAGAATGGGCCGTGGCTATGCCTGGCTTGATACCGGCACTCATGCCGCGATGCTCGATGCGGCGAATTTCGTTCGTGCCGTGGAAAGTCGTCAAAGCCTCAAGATCGCCTGCCCGGAAGAAATCGCCCTTCGAAAAGGCCTGATTTCGGTCGCGCAGTTTGAAAAGCTCTTGAGCGAATTTGGCGCAAGCTCCTATAGGGCATATCTGCAGACGGTTATACAAACTTATGACATATTGTGAGCCGGCTTAAAATACCGGGTTTTCGCAGTAGCTGGCAAAGCTCATTGCGGTTGCGTCTTTTTCGGAAATAGTGACTTCGGCTTCGCTAAACGGCCAGTCGATAGCCAGATCGGGGTCATTCCACTTGATCGCATTTTCGCTCTCTGGCGCATAGGGTGTTGATACCTTGTAGTTGACTTCGGTATCCGGCTCCAACGTAACGAAACCGTGCGCAAAGCCGGCAGGCACAAACATCTGGTTCCATTTGTCCGCGCTTATCTCTGCAGACACCCATTTTCCAAAGGTGCTAGAGCCAGTGCGAATGTCGACGGCTATATCAAGAATTCGACCTTTTATGACTCTGATTAGCTTGTCTTGAGCAAACGGAGGGCATTGAAAGTGCAGACCCCGGAGGACGCCGGTGTTTCGTGATAGTGAGTGGTTGTCCTGTACAAATGGCATTTCAATACCGTTTTTGGAGAAGTCTGCCATGTTGTAGGTCTCAGAGAAAAAACCGCGATCATCACCAAATTTTTTCGGGTAAATCAACTTAACGTCAGGGATTTCCATGTCTTTAAATTGCATCTGTGCAACCTTATAAAGAGTGAAAGAATTAATATAGCGTACGGATACCAGATGAAACGGTTAATTGCATTTGCGCATTTCGACAAAGACTCTGTTGTCGACGATTATGTCTTGAGGTTGCTAGAAGGCATCAAGCCTCATGCAGATCGTATTGTTTTTGTCTCAGACAGTAAGTTGTCCGAATTTGAGAAAGAGAAGGTTTCAAAATATGCTGAGTGCCTTTTTGCTGAAAACCATGGAATGTACGATTTCGGAAGCTGGAAAATCGCTCTGACTGGAATCTGGGACCAAGTGGCTGATTACGACGAAGTGATCGTGATGAATGATTCTTGCTTTGGTCCAATCAGTGATTTCAACATGGTCTTTAAAAGTATGGACCGAAAAACATGTGATTTCTGGGGGATAACCGGCACGTATCTGCGAAAAAAAAAGCACTTTAGTATAAATAGCTACTTCATCGCATTTCGAAAAGTCATCTTAAATGACCCTGTTTTCCTCCGGTTTTGGCAAGGTGTAGAGAGGCAAGAATCAAAAGATGCCGTGGTTGATAAGTATGAATTTGGTATTTCAGATCTGTTACATGATCACGGCTACCATTCTGATACCTATTGTGGTTGGTTTTTTTCCGACATAACGATCTCAACGGCTTTCTTTCCTGTAGTCTGGAAAAAAAAGCACTGTCCTCTTGTTAAGGTCAAACTGTTTCGGCTGAACCCAAATATGGCACCGAAACTTGATAAATGGCTTGATACACTTAACAACGTATACCCTAGGTTTTTGGTCGATAACCTTATCAGACGCTATCTTGGGACGTCTTCTCCTGCTCATTACAGCTATAGTTATCCGACCTTTAAGACGTATTGGCTGCATGATCGCTTTGTTGCTACTAAAGCGCATTATACGAAGTCAAAAAAATGGTGGCGTTTCTATGTGAAACTACTTGGGATTCCAGTGTTCATGATGGTTTTGCCATCGGGTATAAAAGCCGTTCCGAAGCGATCCTCAGAGTGATTTGCCCATCCAACTCATGTACTATAATGACGCAACACTTACATTCCCTGAAGACGACGAACTTTAGTCAAAACTTCGTGGCCTGATGAAACGCTCAGACATTTCAGTATCTTTAGCGTCAACTTATGACGCTTGAATTTTCTGATTTACTGCTTTGATACTCTGTAAAGAGCGCTGATCTTTGTCTCCGACGGGCCGGGACTTGCCAAACTGGGCGATATGGCTTCTGGCACGGTGGAATAGGTTTCTTGCCATATCACATCAAAAAACCGGATACGTTTGTGTCCTGATTTTCTTGTAGATGGGAAGCAAAACTAGTCTAAGAAGCACCACCTAAATCGTAGCGCCGCGTCCAAACGGATCATGTTTGACCATATACTCAGAAAACCGTTTCATGAACGGTTCGTATTCTGCGCCGAGGAAATGATATAGCGGGTCGATCACGATCGTGTTTTTGCGTTCAGGAATGACGGATTCATTGAAATCGCCGTTTTCGATCGCAGCGAGAACGTTGGTATCGGCTGCAAGAAACTGAGAAATCATACCCTTGTTGTAGTGATTTATCAGGTCACTCATATGCCGGTGGCCGCTCTTGGGGAGGCCGCTTCGCGCCAGATAGTCTTCTTGCCAGGCAATGCCCATCAGAAAGCCGACTGAGTTGTGGGATTGATCTTCTGATCCCGGTTTCACCCAAAGACTTTGGGATACCTCGAACAAGGGCTTCTCTGATCTAATGTGCGCTCGGGTGTAATGGCTGGCGGCCAAAGGTGTTCTGAAAACTTCGCCGTCTATGTTCCCCTTGTTGAAAGCAACATAGCTGCGGCGTGAAAGAAGCTTGACCAGCGTGATGCGGCATCCGAGCTTGGCATAGACATCAACCAGAATTTTGGCGGTTTGTTGCGTCATCTCGTTATTGGCGGTCATCCCAAGCCGTTTCGGGCAGGCATCTGTTGGTTCTGCTGCCTGAACTGTCCGAGACATCCCAACAGACAAAAGTAGCGCCAACATTAGGGTTTTGCATAAGCATTTTCCGAGCATTTGACCGACTTCTGTATCTGGAACTGTTATTTTAGAAGGATTGCATGTGGGGCCTTTCCTGTCACTGCGCAATAGGCCAGCATTGAGAACCAGATGTCTTTGACTTCTTACATCTTGCCGTTTTGCTCAAAAGGTTGGTGCTTGGAAAGATAGTTGGAAAGACGCTCCATGAACGGACTGAATTCCGCCCCGAGGAAGTGGTAAAGCGATCCCACCTTAAGCGTTTCGATCTGGATTGGTTCTTTCCCGGGGGCAAAGGCGCCTTCACGGATGGCGAGACGAATGGTTTCGTCTTCGGCAAGGAAGCGATCAAAGGTTCCAAGATTGTAGTGCGATATGACGTCATCCAAATCGCGATGGCCGCTTGTCGGTTGGGTTGGGTCTTCGGACAAATACTGTTCCTGCCACGCCAGACCGATCACAAATCCGACGGGACCGTCAGAGTGCAATTTGCTGCCAGGGGCTGCCCATAAACTGTTGGAAATCTGAAGCAACGGAACGTATGATTGCACGAAGGATCGCGAATAGCGTTTGGTCGCCAGGGGAAAGCGGAACATTTCCCCGTCAACCTGTCCTTCATTAAAGGCGATAAAGCCCCGGCGCCCCGGCAGGTTTACGACCTGAACCGGGCAGCCCAGCTGCTCATAAATATCAACCATCACTTTGGTGACCTCGCCAGCCAGCCGGTCATTGCTGACGCTGCTCAGCTGTTTGGGGCAGTCATTTGCGTCCTGCGCATGTCCGATGGCAGGCACCAAAAGTACCAACACGAACAGGATCAAGGATATTCGTGGTCCGGGCGTCATTGTCTGCTGCACTACTTTCAGGAGCCAAATCAGATGCTTGTCCCAAAATAGATTGGGACGCAGAGACCTTTGCTCAAGGGTAGAGCAAACGCTTTTTGTCATCTGTTTTTAAATTGGTGATCGGAACTTTGGTCGCGGGCCTGCGTTGAGCAAATTCATGACGGCTTTTGAATTGTTGCCTTTCCCGATCTGGCCTGATCTTGCCACGGGCCTGTGCTGAACCGGCTTTGGTTGTGCCGGGCAGGGTTGGTCCCCACATATCAGAAAGTCTGCAAGCCAGAAGCCAAAATCCCGAAGCCATCCCGTCCATAACGGTGATTTATCTGTCTGGCTCATAAGTACTATTAAAAGAATGCCGTAGCGCGATTAATTTTTTTGGGCAGACTGGAAGCAATCAAAAACACGTCCAAAAACCCGGACGCACATCAGACAGGCCCGAGAGATCGACGGGCGAATGGCACGCCAAAAATCCGGTCCCGTCGCAGAACCGAACTTGGAGAGAGCGCCATGAAACTGACAATCAACAATGAGACCTATGATGTCGACGCAGAGGGCGACACACCGCTGCTATGGGTCATTCGTGATAACCTTGGCATGACCGGCACCAAGTTTGGCTGCGGGCTCGCACAGTGCGGTGCATGCTCTGTGATGGTCGATGGTGTCGTGACCCGTTCCTGTGTCACACCGATTGATGCTGTCGAAGGACAGGAAATTACCACCATTGAGGCCATCGAAAGTGATCCGGTCGGCAAGCGTGTGGTCGAAAAATGGGTCGAACATCAGGTTCCCCAGTGCGGCTACTGCCAGTCCGGTCAGGTGATGGCGGCAACCGCGTTGCTCAAAGAAGTCGAAAACCCGACCGAAGATGACGTTGCTGCGGCGATGGTCAATCTGTGCCGTTGCGGCACCTACAATGCAATCCACGCCGCGGTCAAAGACCTTGCGGAAGGAGATGCGTCATGAAACAGCTGAAACCTTCTGCATCAGAGCAAGAACAATTCCCGACAGGCGAACCGGTCAATATTTCACGCCGTCGCTTCCTGCTTGGTGCCGCCGGCGCGACAACCGGCGCACTTGTTCTTGGTTTCGGTCTGCCCGTGGGTAAGGCCCGCGCCCAAAGTGGTGGCGAGGTGACACCGGGCACCCGTGTGCCGGCCTTCCTTGAAATCCGTCCTGACAATACGGTGCGCTTGCAAAGCCCGTTCGTTGAAGGCGGGCAGGGCATCTTTACCGCCATGGCACAGATTGTTGGCGAAGAACTGGATGCCGATCCCAAAAGCTTTGTTGTCGAAAGTGCGCCGGCCGGTCCCGACTATCTGGTGATCAATAACCAGATGCGTATCACCGGCGGCAGTATGTCGGTGCGTACGAGCTATTCGACCATGCGCAAACTGGGTGCGTCTGCGCGCCAGATGTTGTTGCAGGCGGCGTCCAACCGCATGGGCGTTCCGGTCGCACAGCTGACGACCGAACCGGGGTATGTCCTAAACAGCAATACCGGCAACAAGATCCCATATGGTGATCTGGCCGAAGACGCGCTTGATCTTGCCGTCCCCGATCCCGAGGGCATCGAGCTTCGCGATCCGTCGACTTTCCGCTGGATCGGGAAACCGATGGATCGTCTTGATATCCATGACAAGGCAACGGGCAAGGCCGTCTTTGCCATCGACTGCAAGGTTGATGGCATGGTTCATGCCGCTGTTCAGCACGCACCGCGTTTTGGCCTTGGGGTTGGCAATATCGTCAACGAAGCTGAAGTCAGCGCGATGAAAGGCGTGATGTCGATCCATCGCCTAGCCGGTGCTGTCGCGGTCGTTGCGGAACGTTGGTGGAATGCCAAGGTCGCGGCAGAGGCGCTTCAGGTTGAGTGGGTCACACGCGATGCGGATGGTTCGAAAATCCGCCATATGCCCGAAGATTTCTCGACCGCGGCGTTTTCCGAACGTCTGGCCAATGAAACCGGTGCTGGCAAGGCTGGCGAAGAAGAAGGTGATGTCAGTTCGGCATTGTCGAATGCGACCACCACGGTTGAGGCAACCTATCGCAGCCAATTCGTCCATCATGGGCAGCTTGAGCCGCCATCGACCCTTGCACGGTTTAACGATGACGGAACCCTTGATATCTGGATGCCAAACCAGGCACCGGAACAGTTTCAGTCGCAGATTGCCGGCATTACCGGCCTTGATGCATCCCAGATCAATATCCATTCGCCGATGCTGGGTGGGTTCTTTGGGCGTCACTTCCTGTATCCGGAAGCCAACCCGTATCCCCAGGCCATTCAATTGGCCAAGGAAGTCGGGCGTCCGGTCAAGCTGATCTGGACGCGTGAGGAAGAATTCCTGCGCGATCCGCTGCGTCCGATGGCAGCCGTGAAATTCCGCGGTGGTCTGGATGCGGATGGCATGCCGGTTGGTCTGGAAGCCATCAGTGCGACCGAAGGCCCGACCGAGGGCATTTATGGTCACAATCCGGATTCCATGGATCCGACCGCGCTTGAAGGTCTGACCGGCAAGAAATACGCCATTGCCAACCGCCGGATTGCGCAGGTTTATGTCGAAACGCCGGCGATGCTGGCTTATTGGCGCTCGGTTGGCCATTCAATGAATGATTTCTTCTATGAAACGTTCCTTGATGAAATGGCCGATCAGGGCGGGCAGGATCCTTATGAACTGCGCCTAGCTCTGCTTAAGGACAATGAACGTCTGTCCAACTTGCTTAAGGCGGTTGGCGATTTGTCCGGTGGCTGGAAACGCGGTCCGTTCACCGCAGCAGATGGCAGCCAGCGCGCACGTGGTGTCGGTATGGCATCGCCGTTTGGCAGTGAGTCTGCTGCCATTGCCGAGGTTTCCATGCAAAACGGACAGGTCGTTGTCCATGATGTCTGGGAAGCAATTGATCCGGGCAGCATCGTCAACCCGGCAATCATCGAGGCACAGGTTAATTCCGCAACCGCACTTGGTTTGTCGGAAATTCTGATGGAAGAAGCCATTTACGAGAATGGCGAACCGACCGCGCGGAACTATGATCTGTATCCGATCCTGCGGCCTGATCAGATGCCCAACGTCCATGTTCGTATCGTCGAAAGCGGTGCGCCGATGGGTGGTATTGGCGAGCCGGGGCTTCCGCCGGTTCTGCCGGCAGTTGCCAACGCGGTTTCGACCCTTACGGGGCAGCGCGTGCGGGACATGCCGCTGAGCAACCTGCGCTTTGAAAGCTAGGCCCCTTAACGCAGATACAGCGGCGGTCACAGATTTTCTGTGATCGCCCAACGCCCGCATCGTGCTGATCTGCGTTTGGATTTCGCGTTAAAACCAAACCAAACAAAAACGGGGATTCCGTTGAAAAAGTTGTTTCTGACTGTCTTGGGCGTCGTTGTTGTTGGCGCGGCCGGCACTGCCTGGATCGCGACACATACGCCGTCTTCGCCCTTTGATGATGTAACCGCCTCTGCGCCATCAGAAGACCTGATCGCGCGTGGCGAATATGTTGCCCGCCTTGGGGACTGTGTTGCCTGCCATACCACCCCGGACGGCAAGGCCTTTGCCGGCGGGCTTGAAATGGGCACGCCGCTTGGCTCGATCTTTACCACCAATATTACCCCGGATCCGGAAACCGGTATTGGCAATTACAGCCTTGCCGATTTTGATCGCGCACTGCGCCATGGCGTGGCGGCGGATGGTCATCGTCTGTATCCGGCAATGCCATACCCGTCCTATGAAAAGATGCCCGATGAGGACATCGAGGCGCTTTATGCCTATTTCATGGAAGGTGTCGAACCGGTCAAACAGGCTAACAAGCCGACCGAAATCGAAGAACCGCTCAATATGCGCTGGCCGCTTGCCCTTTGGAATGTTGCATTCACCGAGGGTGAGGTCTATCAGGCCAAGGCATCCGAAGACGATATGTGGAACCGGGGTGCCTATCTGGTGCAGGGACCGGGGCATTGTGGCAGTTGCCATACCCCGCGTGGTCCGGCGATGAACGAAGTCGCGCTTGATGAAAGCAGCCCGGAATATCTGTCTGGTGCATTGCTCGATGGTTGGTACGCGCCAAGCCTGCGTAATGATCCCAATATCGGTCTTGGCCGTTGGAGCGAAGAAGACATTTACGCCTATCTCAAGGATGGCCGTAATGAACATGGCGTCGTGTTCGGATCGATGGTTGAGGCGTTCAACAACTCGACCCAGTTCATGACCGATGATGATCTGATGTCGATTGCCCATTATCTGAAATCGTTGCCGGCGGATCCGGATTATGACGGACCGGTCTGGGCATATGATGAAGCAACCGCAGATGATCTGTCACGCGATGTTGCCGACAAGGTGCCCGGTGCGCGGACCTATGCGACGAACTGCGCGTTTTGTCATGGTCGTGATGGTCTGGGGCAGAATGAATGGATCCCGCCGCTTGCCGGTGTGTCGTCCATGCTCGCCCCCGAGGCGGAGTCTGCGATCAATGTGACGCTGAACGGGTCACCGCGTGTCATCGCGAATGGTGTGCCGGACACTTACCGTATGCCGCCCTATCGTGAGCACCTTTCGGATGCCCAGATGGCCGAGGTGCTGACTTATGTGCGATCAAGCTGGGGCAACCATGGTGATGCTGTCAGTGCGGAAGAAGTGGCTGCCCTTCGTAGCCATACCGACCCGGCCAGCATCGATGTGATCATCTTGCAGATGCGCTGATTGGATATGCCATGCAAAACGCGATCAGCATCATTGTCATGAAGGAAGCCTGATATGAGCCATCAACTCTCTGAGATGCTGGATGTCTGGTGGGACGGTCGTGATCAGACGGAATGGGTTCTGGGTACCGTGTACCGGACCGAAGGTTCCGCCTATCGCAAGGCCGGGGCGATGATGCTGATCGACGGGCATGGCAGCCAACATGGATTGCTGAGCGGCGGCTGTTTGGAAGCAGACATCATCCGCAATGCCCGCCGGGCGATGGTCACGGACAAGGTCGTCATGCTTGAATATGACGGCAACGACGAAGACGACGTGTTCTTCAAGCTGGGTGTCGGCTGTGGGGGCAAGGTATACATCATGCTGCAGCCCCTTACTGCCACGAATGACCTTGGCCTTGGCGATTTGCGCCATGCCCTGAAAGACCGCGAGAGCGGTTATTTCCATCAGAAAATCGGTGCGGCCGAAGCCCGGTTTGACCTTGATCCACGGGTTTTGCCCGGCCAACAGGTCGCCACGATCAAGCCCGATGAGCGTGGCGATGACTGGTTGGTCACACCCATTCGGCCAGAGCCGCATATCCTGATTGTCGGGGGTGGTCTGGATGCCCGTCCGGTTGCCAATATCGCCCGTGAAATGGGCTGGCAGGTCAGCCTTGCCGATCCGCGTCCGGCAAATGCCCGTGCGGACCATTTCCCGAATGTCAGCGCGATTGTGCGCGATATCGCGTCACTGGGCACCTATGCCGATCAGCACCGTGTGGATGCCGCCATCCTTATGGCGCACAGCGTATCGATTGATGGCGATGCCCTGCAGGCACTGGGTACCTCAAACATCCGGCATGTTTCGGCATTGGGGCCGCGTCACCGCTTTGCCAATGTGCTTGATCATGCCGGGCTCAAGGAACACGAATTGCCATTCCCGGTTTCCAGTCCTGCCGGGCTTGATATTGGGGGGCAACTTCCCGAAAGCATTGCTTTGTCGATCCTTTCGGGGATCCATCGGGTTCTTTACAGGGAAAGCAACCTGCATATGGCGAAGGTCGCAGAATGACAAAACTTGCAGGGCTTATTCTGGCTGCCGGGGCCAGCGAGCGGTTCGGCGGGCGCAAGCAACTGGCAGAGATCGCAGGAAAGTCGCTTTTGCGTCATACGGTTGATCTGATTGCAGGAACCTGCGAAAGCGCGCCTTTTGTTGTTCTGGGCGCATATCACGAAGATATCGTCGGCGAGGTCACGGGCCGTGGGCATGTGGTTCGCAATCCGGACTGGGCGCGCGGCATGGGCAATTCGATTGCCGCTGGCATCCGGGCAGTGATGGAGCAGGCGGCTTATTGCGACGGTGTTCTGATTGCGGTTTGTGATCAGGTCCGACTGCATGCAGAAGATTATCAGAAACTGATTGATGCCTTTGACGGCACGGCGATCGTCGCAACACAGTACCCCCATGGCTTGGGCGTGCCGGCCATTTTTCCCAGAAACTGCTGGGAAGAACTCTCAGAACTTGATGGCCCCAAGGGGGCAAAGGAAATGATCAATCGCGAAGGCCAAAATGTCCAAGCGGTGGATTTGCCCGGCGCCCTGATTGATGTCGACACCAAGGACGACCTTGCCGCAGCAGTCGCAATCGCCTGATCGCGCTGATCACTGATCCTGTGCTGTATGAAACGGGTCGGTCTTGGCGACAAGTTCGGAGAACTTCTTCATGAATGGTGCGTATTCCACGCCGAGATAGTGATAGAGCGGCAGGACGGAAATCGTTTCCTCGATCACCGGTGCCGGGGTGTCGCCCAGAATGCCTTTTGCGATCATGTCGTCAATATTTGTATCTGCCGCGAGGAAGCGCGTTACGCGGCCATTTGCATAGGCGTCATGCAGTTCGGTGTTAAACATCATCGGCTTGTTCGGGATACCGGTCTTGGCGGTTTTAGTTTTGGCGAACTTTTCTTGCCAGATCACACCCAGCGTAAAGGCAATCGGCGTTTGCGGATCATGGTCATTCGGATTGCGCCACAGCCGGTTTGATTTCTCGCGCAGGGGCACTGATGAACGGACAAAGGCGCGTGAGTAATTTTTTTCCGCCGGAATGGCACGCAGCAACTCCCCATCCACCAGACCTTCGTTGAAATGTAGCGGGCCACGGCGCCCGGGTAGTTTGACCGCCTGAAGCGGGCAGCCCAGATCGGCATATATTTTTTGCAGGATCACAATCGCCTTTTGCGACATCGGTTCGTTTTCGATATAGGCAATTTTTTCAGGGCACTTGTAGTCCGCCTCATCGGCCAAGGCGCTTGAGCTGATCGCAGGCACGAGGGTGACAAAGGCAAGTGCAAAGCGCGACACATACCGCACTGCTTGATGGCGGCTTTTCATGAAATGCCCAAAAGTCGGGATCGGCGGAGTTTTACGGCACGACATCGTTGCAATCCGGTGATACTTGCGCGGTCATTGGTGTGGGTTGAGCTGCGCTTTCTGTTTGCACCTTAACGGTGAACACGATTCTTTCCTAGGGAATTGAAATCCAGGATGTCGGCGTTTGGGCGGGATGGTCCGGGGTTGCGTTGGGGGCTTTAAAATGTTCTGATCGCGCCGCCTTGAAAACACGGTAAATTTTTGCTGCGCCGCACAGGCGCCAAAGGGCAAAAATCGTGACATTTCCGCGTCTTTTTTGATCTCCCTATTGACTTTGGACAGGCACTCCAATAAATGCTGTTAGCACTCGCCGGGGGTGAGTGCTAATACGGGCTCATCCCGGTTAGTCTTAGTTATTAACGAGCCTTAGCTTAAACACGGAGTTGTCTAAAATGAAGTTCCGTCCGCTGCATGATCGCGTCCTGGTACGTCGTGTCGAATCCGACACCAAGACTGCCGGTGGCATCATTATTCCGGATACCGCCAAAGAAAAACCGCAGGAAGGCGAAGTCGTCGCTGTTGGTTCTGGCGTTCGCAAAGACGATGGCTCGGTTGCAGCCCTCGACGTCAAAGCAGGTGACAAAGTCCTGTTTGGCAAATGGTCGGGCACCGAAGTCAAGGTTGATGGCGAAGAGCTGTTGATCATGAAAGAATCCGACATCATGGGCATCATGGAATAAGCCAGCCCTTTGGGTGACTTAAGTCCACGTTCATCCGTCTCATAGAGAGGAAAGAATATTATGGCTGCTAAAGACGTAAAATTTTCCACCGATGCACGCGCTAAAATGCTGCGTGGCGTCGATATCCTGGCAGATGCTGTCAAGGTAACGCTTGGCCCGAAAGGCCGTAACGTTGTTATCGAAAAATCCTTCGGCGCACCGCGTGTGACCAAGGACGGTGTTTCGGTCGCCAAAGAAATCGAACTGACCGACAAGTTCGAAAACATGGGCGCGCAGATGGTTCGCGAAGTCGCGTCGAAAACCGCCGATCTGGCAGGTGACGGCACCACGACCGCAACCGTTCTGGCACAGGCAATCGTTCGTGAAGGCAACAAGTCCGTTGCTGCCGGCATGAACCCTATGGACCTGAAGCGCGGTATCGACCTCGCAACTTCCAAAGTCATCGAATCGATTTCGAGCCGTGCACGTAAAGTTGCCGGTCGTGACGAGATCGCACAGGTTGGTAACATCTCCGCTAACGGTGACCGTGAAGTCGGCGACATGATCGCTGAAGCCATGGAAAAAGTTGGCAACGAAGGTGTTATCACCGTTGAGGAAGCCAAAGGCCTGCACACCGAACTCGACGTTGTCGAAGGCATGCAGTTCGACCGTGGTTACCTGTCCCCGTACTTCGTAACCAACCCGGAGAAAATGGTCGCAGAAATGGATGCTCCGTACATCCTTCTGTTCGACAAGAAAATCTCCTCGCTTCAGCCGATCCTTCCGCTGCTTGAGTCGGTCGTTCAGTCCGGCAAGCCGCTTCTGATCATTGCTGAAGACATCGAAGGCGAAGCACTGGCAACGCTCGTTGTCAACAAGCTGCGCGGTGGCCTGAAAATCGCTGCTGTTAAAGCACCAGGCTTCGGCGACCGTCGTAAAGCCATGCTCGAAGACATCGCGATCCTTACCGGTGGTCAGGTTGTCTCCGAAGATCTCGGCATCAAGCTGGAAAACGTTACCGTCGACATGCTCGGTACCGCGAAATCGGTTACCATCACCAAAGAAGAAACCACCATCGTTGATGGTGCTGGTGAGAAAGCACAGATCGAAGCACGCGTTGGCCAGATCCGTGCCCAGATCGAAGAAACCTCCTCTGACTACGATCGTGAAAAACTGCAGGAACGTCTCGCGAAACTCGCAGGCGGCGTTGCAGTGATCAAAATCGGTGGCGCTTCGGAAATCGAAGTGAAAGAACGTAAAGACCGCGTTGACGATGCCCTGCACGCGACCCGCGCTGCTGTTGAAGAAGGCATTGTAGCTGGTGGTGGTACGGCTCTGCTGTACTCCGTCAAGGCACTTGAAGGTCTCGAAGGTGAAAACCACGACCAGACCATCGGTGTTGACATCGTTCGCCGTGCCCTGCAGGCACCGGTTCGCCAGATCGCAACCAATGCTGGCGTAGACGGCGCGGTTGTTGCTGGCAAACTGCTTGAGCAGGACGACGTAGAGTTCGGTTACGACGCTCAGAAGGGCGAGTACACCAACCTCGTCAAAGCTGGCATCATCGACCCGGCCAAAGTTGTTCGTACTGCCCTGCAGGACGCAGCATCGGTCGCAGGTCTGCTGATCACCACCGAATGCATGATCGCTGAGAAGCCGGACGATAGCCCGGCTGCTGGCGGCGCGCCTGACATGGGCGGCATGGGTGGTATGGGTGGCATGGGTGGCATGGGCTTCTAAGCCTCACCCAACCGACCAAGCACTACGAGACGGGCTCCGCAATTGCGGAGCCCTTTTTGTTTTTGGGTGTTCGGCTTGCCGAAAGTGCGAAGGGTAAGCGCCTATTCAAGGCAGCTTTGATTGCGACCGTTTTCCTTGGCCTGATAGAGCGCATGGTCGGCACGCACAAGCACGTCCTCGGGGCTCTCGCCGCGCTGATAGCAGGCGATACCCGCACTAACGGTTACCAAGATATCCGTATCGTCGACCGTGGTGGGGGATATTTCGATCCGTTCACGGATGCGTTCGGCGACAAAACGGGCAGCTTCCCCGTCCGTATCGGGCAGCAGGACAACAAATTCCTCACCGCCAAGGCGGAAGAACAGTTTTTCCTCTTCAAACCGCAATGTGTTGGATGCTGTGCTGGTGACATGCTGAAGCACAATGTCACCGGTATTATGGCCATAGGTATCGTTCACATGCTTGAAGTGATCGATATCGATCATCACCAGCGCATATGGCGTGCCGGTGCGGCTGCTTTTGGCATGAATGCGTGCGATACGGTCTTCGAAGGCTGCACGGTTTAACAGACCGGTCAACGGATCGTGGAATGCCTCGAATTCAAGGTTCAGGTTATGCAGCTTCTGATGATGAATGTTCTTGAGCAGGCCGATGACCCGGACCGGGTTGTTGAACCTGTCTCGTTCCGTCACAGACCCCACATGGCTGAACCATTCCCAACGATCGGTGTCACCGATCTGGATGCGCGCATCGACCTCAAAGGAGGGGGTATGCCCGGCAAGATGGGCATTAAGCGCCAGGTTGAACGCATGACGGTCGTCTGAATGGATGCGCTGGCGCAGGTCTTCGACATTGAGCTTGTCATCGTCATTTTCGATATCAAGCAGGCGATAGAAGCTGTCAGAGAAATAGCCGCGCTTTTCGGGAATGTTCCAGTCCAAGAGACCCTGACCCGCCGTGTCGAGGGCAAATTGCAGGCGCTGATCGAGTGCCTGTCTTTTCTGCTCGCTTGTGCGTTTGGCTTGGCGGTCGAGTTTGATCCGCAACAGAAACACAGCCGCGACACCAACAATGACAATCGAGGCAATGATCGCGTTTTGCCGGGTCGAATAATAGGTTTCAAAGAACCGGTCGGTCGATATCTGCAGATAGACCGTCAGCGGCAGGCCGGGCAGGTTGCTGTGAGACAGGACAAGCTTGTCTTCAATCCGTGCCATATCGGCATGGAGCGCCTCCTGGTTATGATAGCTGTACCAGTAGCTGGTTTCGTCCTGAACACTCAGCCAATCGATAACGGTGTTGGCCAGCGCATACTGGTTGGTTAGGATATTTTCGCTATTGGCACCGGCAACGCGAATTCTTGCCTCGGTCAGGAATTTCTCAAGCGGGGTGTTTTCGTAGGGGCTTCCAACCGAAACCAGAACAATAACCACGCCGGCAAAGCTGCCATCGTCACGCCAGACGCCGCGTTCCGTGGCGATTTCACCGGTTTTCAGGCCAAGGTCTCCGGATCGCAGAAAGGCCGGTTCAATCCAGGCATCGCGATGACGGCTCAATATCGCATCGGTTTTTAACATCCGCCGGGAAATGTTCTGAAACACAAAGCTGTCGGATATTTCGCCATGTTCATTGATGTGAATGAAGCCACTGATGTCAGCGTCATCCTGAACAATGGCCGTCATTTGTTTGACAAGCGGCGCGGGCATGGTTTCGGTTTCTGACACTCTGCGGGTTGCAAGCAGGGCAACGCCATCTGCCTTTGTCAGAATGCTCGACAGATTGTCGGCATAGGTCGAAATGCCAAATGCAGCGGTATCAAGCGCCTTTTGAGACGCGATGCGATGTTCTGTCACCGTCTGATGGGCAAGCATGAACAGAACCCCCACCAGCAACCCGATCGACAGGAAGATGCTGAGGAATTCTTCGCCAAGCACCTGGCGCCAGTCATGGTGTTTGCGACGCGCGACGCCCACAGTCAGTCATCCCCGTGTTGCGTAAGAATATCAAAGGTCTGCTCGGAGATGCCGATCTTTTCGGCCATCTCGCGTTGGTGCCCGGCCAGTGCCCGACGTACGCCATCGCGTTCAGCATCGCTTGGTGCTGTGACGACGACACCATTGTCACGCAGCACGTTCATTGATTTTTCCTGATGGCGCACAGCAAGATCGCGCCCCGCCGAAATCATCACGTCCCAGACATTGGTGATGACGCGTCGTTGATCGTCGCCGAGGCGTTTCCAGATGTCACCCGAGATGATCGGGACATAAAACGGATAGTAGGAATGGCTGAGGAACGCATGCCGGATGCCGTATTCCCACAGGGATGCGCTGACAACGGTACTACTTGTTGTCAAAAGGCCGTCAATTTCACCACGATCAAGTGCCTCCGGGACATTGGGCCAGGGGATCAGCACCGGTTCAGCACCCAGGGCTGCAAGACGCAGCGCGTTGGCTTCGCCGCCGGCATAGCGAATGCGAAGTCCCTTGAGGTCTTCAAAGCTGCCAATGCGTTTGTTGCGGGTGAAAATGTGGGCCGGGCCAAGGTCAAGCCATTTGCCAATCACCTTGACGTTCAGCTGTGCTTGCAGGGAATGATCAAGGGCCTGACCAACCGGACCGTCAACCAGTTTCCGGACGTCTTTAGCGCCAAGCCCCATAAAGCTCGGCAGCAGCAGCGCGTTCAGGTCGCTGCTATATTGCCCCAGATGCCAGACGCCGGGGGCGGCAATGGCGACACGGGCGCTGGAAACGGCTTCGGCGACATCGCGGTCACTAAATGCCTGGGCGGAATGAATGACTTCGAAATGATGTCCCGGAATTTCGGCGTTAAGTGCCTCGGCATAGTTCAGCAAAAAGATCGTCTGAAAATGCGACGTCGTGTTTTCCGTCGAAATCTGGATATCCGCAGCCTTGGTCGGCGTGCCCCAAAACAGCAGGGCCGCCAGGACTGTTAAAATCATTCCGGGCATTTTGTGGTAACTCGCCATACGGCGCCAGACCGGGGAGGTCGGGCAGATTTAGAATTATTCTTTCTTGGGGCGAAACTACCTTTGGTGTCAGTGAGGTGCCTTGACGCAAGTCAAAGCACCTATCCTTTTGTCTAGTTTTGCGGTTGGAGGGCCTTAACCCGTTTAACCGAAAAGCTTTTTCAGGTGACGCGGCTGGCACCGCAAGTATTGCGGGGCAGCTTTGACCTCTGCGCCAAGGGTTGCCGCGGCATGCCATGGCCAGCGCGGATCATACAGAATACCACGCGCCAGTGCGATGGCGTCGGCCTGCCCGGTAAAGGTGATGGCCTCGGCCTGTTCGGCCTCGGTGATCAGGCCAACCGCGATGGTCGGCATCGACACCTCCGACTTGATGCGCGCGGCAAAAGGCACCTGATAATTCGGGCCGAGCGGGATTTTCTGGTCGATATGCAGGCCGCCAGAAGACACGTGGATAAAGTCACATCCGCGTTCTTCAAGCAATTTGGCAAGCGCCACGCTTTGGTCCAGATCCCAGCCATCTTCAACCCAGTCGGTTGCGGAAATCCGGATGCCGACCGGATAGTCATCCCCGACGGCCGCCCGGATGGCGTCGTAAACTTCCAGTGCCAGGCGGGTGCGGTTTTCAAACGATCCGCCATACTCATCGTCGCGCTTGTTGGCATGGGGCGACATGAATTGATGCAACAGATAGCCGTGCGCACCATGAATTTCGATGGCGTCAAAGCCAAGACGAACAGAGCGTTTCGCACTTTCACCAAAGGCCGCAACGATTTCGGCAATCCCTGCCTTGGTGAGGCTTTCGGGAACCGGATCGCCTTCCTTGAACGGGATGGCGGATGGGGCCACGACCTGCCAGCCATTTTCATGATCCGGGGACAGGGCATGGGCGCCAAGCCACGGCTTTTCGCACGATGCCTTGCGCCCGGCATGGGCCAATTGGACGGCAACCGGCATGTCGGAATGGCTGCGGACCGCCGAAAGCGTGCCGGCAAGGGCTGCTTCGGTTTCGTCATCCCACAGGCCAACATCGCCATAGGTAATCCGGCCTGCGGGCTCAACAGCGGTTGCTTCGATGATCAGAAGCCCGGCACCGGATTGCGCCAGGTTGCCCAGATGCATGTCATGCCACGGGGCTGTTTTGCCATCCACTGCGGAATACTGACACATCGGGGCGATGACAATGCGGTTGTCGAGTTCAAGCGACCCCAGTTTCAGGGGCGTAAAGAGTGTGCTCATGACATTCGTCCTTTATTCGGGGGGTGCGGCTGTGCGCATGACAATGACATGAAGCTATCGCGCGGGGGCATCCTTCGCCAGTGCGAAACCAAATTATTTCAGTGATTGGAAGGGCTTGGTGGCGGCTTGAGAAAAATTGACGAAAAAATTCAAAAAAATGCTTGGTGATACTTGCGGAATTTTTCACCCGATCTATCTCAAGGTTGGAACGGGGCATGGTGCCCCGATACGCGTCAAGGTTGCAGCCTGGTCTGGACTGATGGCGCAAGATTACTCGTCTGTAATGGAGGGTACTATAATGACTGGTCTTCAGACTCTTAATGGATCCCGTCGTCTGTCTTCGGCACCGACCTATGGTGATCCTTTCACCCTACTTTCCCGTGATGTCGACCGCATGATCGGTTCGATCTTTGGCGACCGTACTGCTGCTTCGGCCAAGGCACCAGCAGAAGGCCCAGATGCAGCCAAGGCTGTGCTGAACCCGAAGATCGATATCTATGACGGTGATGATCACTTTGAACTTTCCGCCGAACTTCCCGGCGTGGATCAGGATGATGTCGATGTCGAAGTGCTCGACGGTGTTCTGACCATCACCGGTGAAAAGAAATTCAGCCGTGAAAGCACCGATGGTGCGCATGTTGTTGAACGCAGCTATGGCAGCTTCAAGCGGTCCTTCCGTCTGAATGATACCATTGATGCCGATAACATTTCCGCATCCTTCAAGAACGGTGTTCTGGTGCTCACTCTCCCGAAGGTAGCAGAACAGAAGCCTGAACCGCGCAAGATTGCGGTTTCCAGCTAAGGATTGTCTCACCTCCCGAAAGAAGATTATCCCCTGATAGACTGACGGGCGGTTTTACCGCCCGTCTTTTTTTGTTTCTGTCAGCGATGTGGCGGGTTTGGTGCTATCGCCCGGTATACCCGCTGCACTGATCAAGGGGCATGTCAAACAGGCCGGTTTCATCAAACCGGTCAAGTGCCGCAGTCCAAGGGGCCAAGTCGATCTTCTGGGCTTTGAGCCAATCGGCATTGTAATAGGTATCGCAATAGCGATCCCCGCCATCACACAGCAAGGTCACGACCGACCCGGTCTGCCCGGCGGTTTTCATTTCCGAGATCAGAGACAGGGTCGCAATCAGGTTGGTGCCGGTCGAACCGCCGCAGCGCCGCCCAAGATGCTTTTCAAGATAATAAAGGGCTGCAAAGCTTGCCGCGTCGGGGATGCGATACATGCGATCAACAACGGTCGGGTTGAAGCTGGGCTCGACGCGGGGGCGGCCAATGCCTTCGACGCGTGACCCCTTGCTGTTGGTGACCGAACAGTCGCCGGTTTCATAGCCATCATAGAAAACCGAGTTTTCCGGATCGGCAACACACAGCTCGCAGCCCTGACCAAGGCTTCGGCCATAACGGATATAGCGCCCGACTGTCGATGACGTGCCCCCGGTCCCGGCACCGACCACGACCCAGCGCGGGATCGGATGAGTTTCGCGTTTGAGCTGGTCAAAGATGCTTTCGGCAATGTTGTTGTTGCCGCGCCAGTCAGTCGCGCGTTCAGCATAGGTGAACTGGTCCATGTAATGGCCGCCCAGTTCACGCGCCAGACGTTGGGATTCGTCATAAATCTGGCCGCCATGATCCACAAGGTGGCTTTCGCCGCCATAAAAGGCGATCTGATCGATTTTCTGCTGCGATGTCGATTTCGGCATCACCGCGATAAAGCGCAATCCCAGAAGTTTGGCAAAATAGGCTTCCGACACAGCGGTCGAGCCACTGGAGGCCTCGATGATCGGGGTGTCCTTGGTGATCCAGCCATTACAAAGCCCATACAAAAACAGCGAGCGCGCCAGACGGTGTTTCAGACTGCCTGACGGATGGGTCGACTCATCTTTCAGATACAGCCCGATATCGCCAAGCTTTGGCAGATCAAGGCGGATCAGATGGGTGTCGGCAGACCGGTTGAAATCGGCTTCGATCGTGCTGATGGCATCGGCCACCCATTGGCGGTCATAGGGCATGAAACATCCTGACTCTGGTTGGATCACTCTGTGGGCATGGTCGGGGCAGGGCGCTGACCCGACCCGGAATTGCGATCTGTTTAGGTTAAAATAATACAAAAAACGACAGTAAAATTGTGTCGATACATTCAGGGCAGCTTGGGTCGGGCCGGTTTGCTTACGTCGATTTTCAACAGATTGGGCTTGCTAACACTTTTTTCAAAGCTAACCTTTACTATACAAGGTTCTCGATTCTTCGATTTGACTGGATGGCTCGCAAATCATGGCTGACGACGATAAGGATCCGTTTAGCGTACGCATGGGTGCCTCGGACATCGGGGCGGCTTATGATGTGCCCGTGCGCGTATCAACGGTGATTGGCAAAAGCCAGATTCAGGTTGCGCAATTGATGCGCCTGACCCGTGGTGCCGTGCTTGAACTGGATCGCCGTGTCGGTGAGCCGGTCGATATCTATGTCAATAACCGGCTGGTCGCCCGTGGTGAACTGGTCGTGGTGGATGAGAACCTTGGTGTGACCATCACCGAAGTCGTCAAAAGCGGTATGGTCATCGAGACCCACCACTAATCTCTCAAAACTTGAAGATCACGAAGCGTTTGCCAGCCTAAAGCAGGCTTTCGGCAGCTAAGCGTTTATCGACGCGTGCGATTTCTTCGGGGCGCAGGCGCGGTTCAAGTGCGGCAATGGCCGCATGTGGATCAAGCGGTTCTTCCTCGCCCGCACCTGTCGGAAAGGTAATGGTGCCGCTTGCTGCACGCCGCAGCCAGTAATAGGCATCGGCGTAATTCTGTTTCACGCCCCAGCCGCGTTCAAGCAAGGCGCCATACATGAACTGCCCGGCATGCATGTTTTCCTTTGCGGCAATTTCAAAGTGATGGGCTGCCTCGACGAAGTTCTGGCGGACGCCACGACCATGAAAATACTGCGTGCCGATCATATAGGCCGCATTGCCATTATGCGGATCGATCTCAAGCGCGCGCATGAAATATTTCGTGGCGCGGAAATGATCATAGGGCAGGCCATAGCCATTGAAATGCAGCAGCCCAAGGTAATAGACCGCCCCACCATGATTGGCCCCTGCGGCCTTGGTGAACCAGTCGGCGGCCATGCCATATTCCGGTTTGCCGAGATCACCGCGAAAATACATCAGACCCAAAGCATACTGGGCATAGGGATCGTCTTCCTTGGCCGCCAGTCGCCAATATGATTGCGCGCGCAGAAAGTCACCGGCCTGATAGGCATAATACCCGGTCTGGTATTCCTTGCTCATGCCAACGGCGTGGCTGTTTGTTGGCAGCAGCACACAGGCAAGCAGGGCAAGGATGAGGAGGGGGCGTCGGCCGGAATGGCGGGCCGAAGGAGGACGCGTCACGTTACGGAACCATCAGGAATTTGATTTAAAGAGCGGCACGACCTTGCGGGCGCGTTTTTCGATGGCTTCAAGCACATTGATGATGTCTGAGCTTTGTTTGATGCGTTCACCACTGTGCAGGGCGACGAACTGTCCGGCGTTTTTATGTTCGCTGCCCAATTTGATGACCGTGAAAAGCGGGGTTTCGTGGGTGGAGCGGAAAATGGAAAACATCGCCATCCCGTCCAGGTGGTCAATGGCATAATCCTTCCAGGCACCGCTGGCAACCTGTCTTGAATAGGTGTTCATGAGTCTCATCAGTTCAGTCCGGTCAAAATGCACAAAGCTCTTGGCTTTGCGGTACTTTGCCAAATCGAACAATGTTCCCATGGGTTACTCCGCCAGCGTGTGTCCATGGTTATCGTTTGGCCCCAAGGCGTGATGACAACCATGTGACACGGTAGCGCGGATTGACCGATGCCTCAAGTTTCAATGGATGAAATGCACAGCAAAGAATAAGCGTGCTTACAGGCTGCGCGACCGGGTCGGGGGCCAGTCAACGGTCTGTGCCCCGGTGTTATAGGGATCGGGCGTGCGATAGCAACTGACTGCCGCGAGCGAACGATAACAGTAAAGCGGGGTTTCCGGGACCGGATCCTTTTTGCAATAGGATTTGCCATCAATCTTGCGGATGGTCGAGCAATCCTGACCGGTCGAAAGCGACACGGCGTGGTCAATCAGGGTCTTGTCGGAATTCACAATGCTGATCACGTCAAAGGCCAGATACCACTCACCACCGGTGAAAATGCTGGTGCCGACAATGTCAGACATCGTCGTACTGCAACCCGAAACGGTCGATCCCATGACGGCAGCAAACAGCCCGGCAAGAATACGCTGTCGGATAATGCGCCGTTTTGAGGCCTTTGTATGTGCAATCTCGCGACGTTTCATTGTGGTCTCCGTCCGCGCACCGGGCAATTATGACCGATGACAAGTTCAAATCTGTTCCCTTGCCAGATGTATAAGCAAGCCCTGTGCCGAACCGAAGGTAAGCCGTGCATAAAAGGCCATATGGCATTCTATCGCCGCGTTTCCAGCCGGTTTTGGCACTATCAATGCCCGCCAGGGTGTTTGTGATGCTGCCCGGCAAAGCTCTCAAAGCGGTTTAAAAACGTCGATCTCAAAGCGCATTTCTGCAACTGGCAGGCAATTCTTTCCCGCCCTGATGTCACTGCCCGAATTGGGTCATATCTGGCTGATAGCAACGACATTTGTGATGTTGTCTGCCCGCTTATGTCAGGGACGGGTGAAAATAATCATAGGAAAGACCCGATTGGTGTCGAGCAGACTTGACCCTGTACCCGCTGGCGCGTTAAATCCTTGCCAGAATTTTTTCAGATAAGCGGGCAGGTTGCCCGCTTTATTGTGACCGGATTGGAGCCGTTTTCGTGGTTGATATTTTCCAGGAAGTCGAAGAAGACCTGAAGCGTGAACGCAGCGAAGAGCTGTGGCGCAAATACGGGAAATACGTGATCGGCGTTGCCGCGGCCATCGTTCTGGGTGTTGCAGGTCGTGAAGGCTGGAAAACCTACGAAACCAGCACCAGCATCGAAAACGGTACCCGTCTTGCCAATGCTGTCGAGCTGGCACAGGACAGCGCAACCGATCAGGACGCCGCACTGGCTGCCCTTGATGCGATCATTGCTGATGGCAATGCCGACTTTGTCGCCCTTGGCCATTTCCAGAAGGCGGCTGTTTATCTGCGCGCTGATGCGGTTCCGTCAGCGGTGAACGAACTCGAAGCCGTTGCCGGTAATTCCGACATTGATCAGGTTTACCGTGATCTTGCCGTGGTTCAGATCGCAATGAACAGCGCGAGTGCCAGTAATGCGCAGGACTTGATTGCGCGTCTGGAGCCGATCGCGGTGCCGGAAAATGCCTGGTACTACTCGGCACGTGAAATGATCGCGCTCCTGCATATCGCCGGTGGCGAGGTCGAAGCCGCCAAGCCGCTTCTGACCGAGATCGCAGACGATAACAGTGCGCCGCAAGGCATGCGCGCAAGGGCAAGTGAAATTCTCAAGGCTGTTGGTGCCTGACATCACCCGGACAGCAATGGAGCGTGATAGCGCTTCATATGACGTGAGTTCATTCAGGGGAAACGGTTTTGACCACACGCGGTATTAAGTCACTTCTGTGCGTAATCGGCATGACAGGCCTTTTGGCAGGGTGTTCAAGCTGGCTTGGCGAGGCAGAAGACCCGCCGCTTCCGGGCGAGCGTATTTCCGTTCTTGCCCTGCAAAGCACGGTTCAGCCCGATGTGGCGCTTAGCGATCAGCGCGTGATCCTGCCCGAACCCGAACCGATGGTCGACTGGCCGCAAAATGGCGGCTATCCGAGCCACGCCCTTCATCACGTTGGTCTTGATAACGAAGTTCTTGAACAGGACTGGTCGATTGATATCGGCGAAGGGTCGATGGATGACAACCTTCTGCTCAATCAGGCGATTGTCGCGCGCGGTGTGATCTTTACCATTGATGCGGCGGCCGAAGTTCGCGCCTATGCTGCAACCTCGGGCAAGGAAATCTGGTCGCTTGAACTGGCCCCTGAGGACGAAGAAGACAGCACCCTTCTGGGCGGTGGCCTGGCCTATGAAGCCGGTGTCATCTATGCCACCACGGGCTTTGCCGAAATCATCGCCATTGATGCGCCGAGTGCCACGGTTCTGTGGCGCCAGCAGGTCAGCGCACCGATGCGCTCCGCACCGACTGTGCGCGGTGGCCGTGTCTTTGCCATTACCATTGATAACCAGACTGTTGCGCTGAACGCGCGCACGGGTGAAAACCTTTGGAACCATCGTGGTGCTGCCGAAGGTGCCTCCTTTATCGGTGGTGCCAGCCCAGCGGTTGATCAGGGTGTGGTCATTTCGGCCTATTCGACGGGCGAGCTTTATGCCCTTCGCGTGGAAAACGGTCAGGTGATCTGGTCGGATGCGCTCGCGGCTGCTGGTCGTACCGATGCGGTGTCGGCAATTGCCGATATTCGTGGCTTGCCGGTGATTGATAATGATCTGGTGATTGCCACAAGTAACTCCGGCCTGACCACGGCGATTGACCTGCGTACCGGTTATCGCGTTTGGGAATTGGAGGCCGGTGGCATTCAGTCGCCATGGGTGGCCGGCGAATACGTATACCTGCTAACCAATACAAATGACTTGATTACCTTGCGTCGGAAGACCGGACAGGTTAAATGGGTCACCGTTCTGCCCCGTTATACCGATCCCGAGGATCAGGAAGGCCCGATTGTCTGGACAGGGCCGGTTCTGGCCGGTGACAGGTTGATCGTTGGTAACGAGCAGGGCGAAGTAATGACTGTTTCCCCTTATAGTGGTGATATCCTCGGTCAGGATGAAGTATCCGGCCCGATCACTTTGCCGCCATCTGTTGCCGGAGACAGCCTTTACTTCCTGACTGCGGATGCCGATCTAATCGCATATCGCTGATCGGTCAGGAACGAACACAGTTTTCGCAAGGTTTCCTTGCAGGTTTTTGCGATGCGCCGTGGGCCCGAATGCCCGCGGCGCATAACGCCTTTTATAACGAGAGTCTGAAAATCAGATGTCGCTGAAAGTTGCCATTATCGGTCGCCCCAATGTCGGGAAGTCGACCCTGTTTAACCGTCTGGTCGGCAAAAAGCTGGCACTTGTGGACGATCAGCCCGGCGTGACCCGTGACCGCCGTTACGGCAAGGCGCGCCTTGGCGATATGTCGTTTGACATTATCGACACCGCCGGTCTGGAAGAAGCGTTTGATAATTCCGTCGAAGGCATGATGCGCCAGCAAAGTGAAATGGCGTTCGAGGAATGCGATGTTGCGCTGTTCCTGATTGATGCCCGTGCCGGTCTGACGCCGCTTGATAACCACTTTGCCGATTGGCTGCGCAAACGCCACAAGCCGGTTTATGTCATTGCCAACAAACATGAAGGCAAGGACCAGGATCCCGGCCTTTATGAGGCATATGGTCTTGGCCTTGGCGATGTTGCGCCGATCTCGGCCGAGCATGGCTTGGGCATCGAGTTGCTCTATGACATGCTGGAGCCGCACTGGAAAGAATGGAAAGACCGCGAACGCGTCGCCAAACAGCATGCCCGTGAGGCCGAAGAAGAAGCCGCCATCGAAGATGATTTCGACGATGAAGACGGTTTTGCCGAGGACGAAGGCGAAGTCTTCCCGTCCTATGAAATCGAATTCAGCGAAGATGACGAAGACGAAGACGGCGAACTGATCGACGAAGGTCCGCGTGACAATTCGAAAATCCAGCTCGCCATCGTTGGGCGTCCGAATGCCGGTAAATCCACGCTTCTCAACCAGCTTTTGGGTGAAAACCGTGTGATGACCGGCCCGCAGGCGGGACTGACCCGTGATTCCATTGCGGTTGACTGGTCTTATGACGGGCGTCCGATCCGTTTGGTCGATACCGCCGGTATGCGCCGCAAGAAGAAGATCGATGACCGCGTTGAAAAGCTTTCGGTTGCCGATACGCTGCGCGTGATCCGCTATGCGCAGGTCGTGGTTCTGATGATCGATGCGACCAATACGCTTGATAAGCAGGACCTGACGATTGCGCGCATGGTACTTGAAGAAGGCCGCGCGCTGATCATTGCGGTTAACAAGTGGGATGCGATCAAGGACAAGGCAGGCGTCATGCAGGAACTGCGTGACAAGCTTGATGTGTCCTTTGCGCAGGCCAAGGGCATTCCGGTCCTGACCTTCTCGGCACTGACCGGGCGGGGCACCGATCGCCTGATGCCGACCGTGCTCGATATCCATGATATCTGGAGCCGGCGTATCTCCACATCGCAGCTCAACCGTTGGCTTGAAGCGACCACCGAGCGCCATCTGCCGCCGGTCATTTCCGGGCGTCGTATTCGCCTGCGCTATATGACCCAGGCGAAATCGCGCCCGCCAAGCTTCTTTATCAACTGCTCCAAGGCGGCTGAACTGCCCGAAAGCTATACGCGCTATCTGATCAATGGTTTGCGCGAAGATTTCGACATGCCGGGCGTTCCGATCCGCATCTATCTGCGCAGCAGCGACAACCCCTTCGCCAACAAGAAAAAGAAACGCTAGTTTCGAACTTCTTGCCAAACAGAACAAAGCCGCCCTTGGAAACGATGGGCGGCTTTTTCGTGCGGTGACTGCGCTTGGCGGGATTTACTTGATCGCGGCAGACGGGCCGTTATCAATGATTTCCTTGATATGCTCAGGCAGGTCGTCTTCGGTGAAGCCTTCCTGAATTTCGCCGTTTTGCACGAAGGCGAAAATATCGGCGATGTCCTGACCGGAAAAATCGATCTGATAGCCCAGATCGGCCTGCTGGAGGGCCAGCATCTGATGCGCGCCGCGCCACATGCGTGCAAAGAACTCAAACGGCTCCCGCGCAATATTCATGTTCGAGGCATCAAGGCTGGTCGCGGTGTTGCTGCCGACATTGTTGACCGAATGACAAATCACACAGCCTCGCTCCGCAAACAGGGTTTTGCCGCGTTCTGCGTCCATTTCCGGCAGGATTACCTTCGAAGCGCTGTTTTCTGATGCTGTGGCGTCTGTGAAGGGTGCGGTGCCGCCAAGGGCCACCAGCATGGCAACGACGCCTAGCGGGCGGATAAATCTGGAAAGACTGGCCGAATTCATAAAATGCCGTGCTCCGATGCCGGTGGCGGGTTGATATTTGACCCATGCTATCGGTCAAACACCAGTTATGGCAATGCCTTGATCTGCTTTTTGTGTCCGATTTGGCAGTTGGCTGGTCGTGCATGAAAAAAGGGCCCGCGTGGGGCCCTTGGATTTTGTGGTGTTCTGTTCGCGATCAGGACGCGTTGACCACTTCACCATGTTTGGTGCAGGACGCTTCTGCCAGATCGACGAAAACATCGGTGATGCTTTCGGGTGTCGGAAGCGTTTCGGGATCTTCGCCCGGATAGGCTTCGGCGCGCATTTTGGTGCGGATACGGCCCGGATTGACGAGGTTCACCTTGACCTTGGTCTCTTCGAGTTCCTGCGCATAGGACAGAACAAGGCTTTCAAGTGCCGCCTTGGTCGAGGCATAGACCCCCCAGAAGGCGCGTCCTTTGGAGGAAGCGTTCGAGGTCACAAAGATCGCCCGACCGGCATCCGAGAGCTGCAGGAGCTTGTCTGTGGTGCGGATCAGGTGGAAGTTTGCCGTGACGTTGGTGGCATAGGTGTTCTGGAAGACCTGTGCATCAATATGGCCCACCGGGGCGATTTCGCCCAGAAGGCCTGCATTACCCACCACGATGTCAAGCTTGCCAAACCGCTCATAGATCGTCGGACCCAGAATGTCGATCTTGTCAAACATGGTGAGATCCAGCGGCAGCAGGGTGATCTTGCCGCCAGCATCAGTGACGTCGTCGCTCAGTTCTTCGAGCGCGCCGACATTACGGCCAACGGCAATCACATGCGCGCCTTCGGCGGCAAAGCGTTTGGCAACTGCACATCCGATGCCATGCGATGCCCCGGTGATCAGGGCGACGCGACCTTCAAGCCGCTTGTTGTCGGTCATGCGGACTGCCTTTCCACCAGCTGAGTGAGCTTGCGGTCCTTGTTTTCGGCATTGTGATCGGTGAGCTTGATCGGGTAGTCGCCGGTAAAGCAGGCATCACAGAATGCCGGATCGTCATTGTCGCGGCCCGGAAGGCCGGTCGCACGATAGAGACCATCAATGGTGACAAAGGCCAGGCTGTCGACGCCAATGATCTTCGCCATGCTTTCAATGTCGTGATTGGCCGCCATCAGCTTGTCTTTGGATGGGGTATCAACACCATAGAAGCAGGGGTTCATGGTCGGCGGGCTGGTGATCCGCATATGCACCTCTGCTGCACCAGCCTGACGGACCAGATCAACGATCTTGGTCGAAGTGGTGCCACGCACGATCGAGTCATCAACCAGAATAACGCGCTTGCCCTTGAGCTTGCCCGGGTTGGCGTTGTGTTTCAGCTTCACGCCAAGGTGGCGGATCTGGTCGGTCGGCTCAATAAAGGTACGCCCGACATAATGGTTGCGGATGATGCCCAGTTCGAAGGGAATTCCACTTTCTTCGGCGTAACCAAGCGCGGACGGCACGCCGGAATCCGGGATCGGCACGACAACGTCGGCATCAACAGCGGATTCAATCGCCAGTTCGCGACCGATATTCTTGCGCACGTCATAGACGCTCGTGCCTTCGACGATGCTGTCGGGGCGGGCGAAATAGACATGCTCGAAAATGCAGAAACGCGATTTTTGCGGCTTGAACGGCTTGATCGAACGCAGGCCATCATCAGTGATCTCAACGATCTCGCCCGGTTCGACGTCGCGGATGAATTCTGCGCCAACGATATCAAGGCCAACCGTTTCCGATGACAGGATATAGGCGTCATTAAGCTTGCCCAGAACCAGCGGACGGACACCCAGCGGGTCACGCACACCAATCAGTTTCTTCTGGGTCATGACGACCAGCGAATAGGCACCTTCAACCTGACGCACTGCATCGATCAGGCGATCGACGATCTTTTCATAAAGGCTGGTTGCGATCAGGTGAATGAAGGTTTCGGTATCCGAGGTCGATTGAAAAATCGAGCCACGCTTGACCAGACGTTCCCGCACGGCAAGCGAGTTGGTCAGGTTGCCGTTATGAGCAATCGCCAGACCCCCGAATTCGAAATCGGCAAATAGCGGCTGCACGTTGCGAAGGCCCTTGCCGCCCGCTGTCGAGTAGCGAACATGGCCAACCGCACGGTGACCGGGCAGGCTTTTGATGACATCCTCGGATCCGAAGATATCGCCAACCTGGCCGGATGCCCGGTGTGCCGGAAAATCTTCGCCGTCATAGGACACAATGCCCGCGGCTTCCTGTCCACGATGTTGCAGGGCATGCAGGCCAAGGGCCGTCAGCGCCGTCGCATCGGGGGAGCCAAATACGCCAAAGACGCCACATTCTTCACGTAGCTTATCGTCGTCAAATGGATTGGTGGTCAGCATGAGTGGGTTCCGCTCTCTCGCCGGTGGCGCACGGAATTCGTCACATTTACGAAACCCACACGCCTCACTCGTTGGTGGTCGCCTCGATCAGACGATCCAAATCATCGCGCGAGGGCCTTGTATACCCGTTTAGGGGCGCGGGTCCAGTCCCTTTTGGCTCCGGGCCAAGAAGTTGGCGATAGGTTCTTTCGTTCTCATCGGCCTCACGCTGAGCGCGCTCAAGCTCTTGGGCGGTGGTATCGAAAATTTCGTCAGGTGCCATGCGCATAATGAGGAAGGCACCTTCTTCGAGAACCGGGCGGGTGCGGGCATCGCGGACCCAGTCGGGTTGCGAATCTGCCGGCAGCAACCAGGACAGGGCCAGAAAACCGATACAAACGATCAACGCCCCGCGCACAAGCCCGAAAACAAAGCCAAGCGTGCTATCAAGGCTATCAAGCCCGGAATTCTGCACCGCCCGGCCAATCCGCCCGCTGATGAACGAGAAAATCAAAAACGAAATCAGAAACAGACCAACACCGGTTGCCAGATCGGCAATCAGTTCGGACGGGATCAGTTCACGGACATAGGGGCGCGTGACCGGATAGCCATAAAGCGCAAAAAGCCCGGCCCCGACCCAGCCCATCATCGAAAGGGTCTCGTGGATAAAACCGCGGAAAAAGGCAAAGATCCCCGAGATCAGCAAAATGCCGACAACAATCAGGTCAAACACATCACGTGCGCCAAGATCGGGAAGGGCGGAGAAATCCATCTATTCGTAAACCTTGTTCGTCAGTCCGGGTGGAGGGCGAGATCGCGTTAAAGGCGCTTAATACATGCCTTCGCGCGGACGCACCTTGTCGCGCACATCGTCGCCGAAGAGGTTTACCAAATCCTGAAGATGGCCGATTTCGGTCTGATTGAGGCCCTTGATCGAAAGCTTCTTCTTGCCCTGCGTGCCGTTCTTGGGGGTATAGGCATTGCCAAAACCAAGTTTGGTGGCTTCTTTCAACCGCGATTCGAGTTGCCCGACCGGGCGGACCTCGCCTGACAGGCCGATTTCACCGACAATCACGGTCTCGTTCGGAACTGGGGCATCGGCAACGGCCGAAATCAGGGCCGCGGCAACCGCCATGTCGGCCGCCGGTTCGCCAACCCGCAAGCCACCGGCAACGTTCAGATACACATCAAACTGACTAAGCGGCAGGCCACAACGGGCATCCAGCACGGCCAAAATCATGTTCATGCGCGCAGAGTCCCAACCGACAACCGCACGACGCGGGGTGGCAAGTGCGGATTGCGCAACAAGCGCCTGAATTTCAACCAGCATCGGGCGCGTGCCTTCAAGCCCGGCAAAGACGGCTGTGCCACTGACGGGCGAGTCACGGTCTGCCAGGAACAGGGCGGATGGGTTGGGCACTTCGACAAGGCCGCCATCGCCCATTTCAAACACGCCGATTTCATCGGTCGCGCCAAAACGGTTTTTAACCGCACGCAGGATACGGAACTGATGGCCGCGTTCGCCTTCGAAATACAGAACCGTGTCGACCATGTGTTCAAGCACGCGCGGACCGGCAATCTGGCCTTCCTTGGTGACGTGACCAACCAGCAGGACGGCAAAGCCCTTGCGCTTGGCAAGCCGGATCAATTCCAGTGCACAGGCGCGGACCTGCGATACGGTGCCGGGCGCGCTATCAAGCGTGTCGGCATACATGGTCTGGATGGAGTCAATCACCACCACGTCATGATTGCTGGCTTCAAGGGTGGTGATGATATCGCGCAGGCTGGTGGCGGCGGCAAAATCGACCTTGGATTTTTCAAGCCCCAGACGACTTGCGCGCATGCGGACCTGATCAACCGCTTCCTCGCCCGAGATATAGGCGCATTTATGTTTGGCGGCCATCGCACCGACGGCCTGCAAAAGGATGGTTGATTTACCAATCCCCGGATCGCCACCGACCAGGAGGGCCGACCCCGGCACAAGACCACCACCACAGGCGCGATCAAGTTCGGCAATACCACTGATCAGGCGTTTGGGGCTGGCGCTTTCACCCTCAAGGGCGACGAAATCGATGGTCTTGCCCTTCGCCCCGCCGGCAATGCCGCCGGTGGCCTTGGGGCCGCTTTCAACGCGCTCTTCCTCGATGCTGTTCCATTCGCCGCAGGCATCACAGCGCCCGGTCCATTTGCGGTATTCGGCACCACAGTTTTGGCAGATGAAACGGCTTTGGGTTTTGGCCACAGAATGCTCCGCAGATCAGGGAAGTGTTAGTAAATATTCGTGTTGGTCAGGCAGACCGAATTCAGAGATGCTTGAGATCAAGTTCAAGCGGACCTTCGATATCACCGGCAACGAATTGTTGCAAATAGGGGTTATCGGAACCGTCAATATCGGCAACCGGACCATCCCAGATGATCTTGCCCTGATAGAGCATGGCGACGCGATCGGCGATCTTGCGCGCACTGGCCATGTCATGGGTGATGGTCATGGCACTGGCACCTAGTTCACGGGTACATTTGACGATCAGATCATTGATGACATCGCCCATGATCGGGTCAATGCCGGTGGTCGGTTCATCAAAGAACAGGATTTCCGGTTCGGTCGCGATAGCACGTGCCAGACCGACACGTTTTTGCATGCCGCCCGAAAGCGATGCCGGGGACATATTGGCGATATCCGCCCCCAACCCGACATCTTCAAGCCGTGCAATCGCAAGATCACGCGCCTTGGACGCCTTCATGCCCTGACCTTCGATCAGGCCAAAGGCGACGTTTTCCCATACGGTGAGCGAGTCAAAAAGCGCAGCCCCCTGAAACAGCATGCCGGTCTTTGCCAGCATCGCTTCGCGTTCTGCCCGAGAGGCGGTTGTCATTTCAACGCCATCGACCTTGATGGATCCTTGATCCGGTGTCAGAAGACCCAGCACGCATTTCAGGGTGACGGACTTGCCGGTGCCCGATCCGCCAATAATGGCGACCGATTCACCGGGGGCGACATCAAGGTCGACACCCTGAAGCACCTTTTTCGGGCCAAAGCCCTTGTGGACGTTTCGAAGCGATATCTTGGCTGTGCTGGTCATGATCCTGTCACCGGCCCTTATCGCGTGAAGAACAGTTCGGTGACGATATAGTTCGAAATCAGGATCAGGATGGAGCTTGATACAACCGCATTGGTCGTTGCCTGACCCACGCCTTGCGCACCGCCACGGGAATGATAGCCGTGATAGCAGCCCATCAGGGTGATGATAAAGCCAAACACCGCGGCCTTCACAAGGCCCGACACCACATCAAGCTGTTCAAGATACTGGAAGGTATTGCGGATATAGGAGCCGTCATTAAAGCCAAGCTTGTTCACGCCCACCAGATAACCGCCCATAACCCCGATGATATCGCCGATCAGAACCAGAACGGGCAGGGTGATCAGGCCGGCCACCACACGCGGCACGACCAGATATTTGAACGGATTGGTCGACAGGGTCACCAGTGCATCGATCTGCTCGGTCACGCGCATGGTGCCGATTTCAGCGGCAATCGCCGCACCAACACGGCCCGCCACCATCAGACCCGCCAGAACCGGACCCAATTCACGGGTCATGGAAATGACAACCACGGTCGCAACCGCACTTTCGGCTGAAAAACGCGAGAACCCGGAATATGATTGCAGCGCCAGAACCATCCCGGCAAACAGGGTGGTCATGGCCACCACCGGCAGCGAGAAATAACCGATTTCACGCATCTGTTTGAGAATCAGGCGGAAATAGATCGTTGGTGTGACCATGTGGCCAATCGTGCGACCCGCAAAGACCGTGACGCGACCGACAAGGGCCAAAAAGGTCAGAAACATATGGCCAACCGGCGCAAAGATCGGCATCTGTACTTCGAAGTCCCCTGTTATCGGCCGGTTATTTTATTGGGCCGGTTATGTTTTTTCAGTTCTCTGTATAGACCCGCCGGTAGCGATGTCCAAGCGAAGTTAGAATTTCATAACCGATTGTACCAGCAGCAGATGCAACGTCGTCAACCGTCATCTTCTCATCAAGAAGCGGAACCATGTCCCCGGTCTTGAGAGGCTTGCCCGGAAGGTCGGTGACATCGACCGTGATCGCATCCATCGAAACACGCCCGACATAGGGAACTTCGTAACCGTTGATGATCAGCTTGCCGGTGTTTGACAGCGAGCGCAGCCAGCCATCCGCATAACCAACCGCAAGGGTGGCGATTTTGGTTTTACGCTTGGCCGTCCAGGTGCCGCCATATCCGACCGCCTGGTTTTCATCGATCTCGCGAACCTGCAGGACTTTAACCTTAAGGTTCACGACAGAGCGCATCGGGTTGGTGGCTTCCGAGGTCGGATTGCCGCCCCAAAGCGCGATGCCCGGGCGGCAGAATTCCAGATGGTAGTCGTCATTGCGGAAAATCGCCGACGAGTTACAGAAACCACGCGGGGCCGGCGGCAGACGGCGGTACCATTTCATGAACAGGTCATACTGTTCCTTGGTTACCGGATTTTCCGCCTCGTCGGCTGCGACCGGGTGGGTCATGTAACCGGCTTTTTCAAACCCGTAGAGCAGCGATGAATAACGATCAACCAGCTCGCTGACTTCTTTGGGCGTCAGGCCAAGGCGGCTCATGCCGGTATCAAGATGGATAAAGGCCGGGGCCGGACGTTCATATTCACGGCACAGGTTTGACCAACGTTCGATCTGCTCAAGATCATTCAGAACCGGGATAACGTCATTTTCAATAAAGAACGCCTCGTCACCGGGCAGAACACCGTTCAGAACTGCAATCCGTCCGCCGCCCCGCAAGAGCGGGAACAGTTCGGCTGCTTCGTTGGCATGTGCCACGAAGAACAGGCAGCAGCCCTGCTTTTTGAGGACCGGGACGATTGTCTGGGCACCAAGACCATAGGCATTCGCCTTTACCACGGCTGCACAGGTGCGCCCGGTATAGCGTTTGGTCAGGGTGTGATAGTTGTCGGCAACTGCTTTCAGATTGATCTGCAGTTCCGCGCACTCGGCAGCACGGCCGACGGCGGGAAGAACGGTCATTCGTAATACCCCGTGGAATCCGTTGATGGAAAGGCCTGGGCCTTATTCCTGTTCAAACTCTTCTTCTGTGTGATCAAGATCGCCAAACTTGGTGTAGTTCCCGTCAAAGAACAGGCGCACGTTGCCCACCGGGCCGTGACGCTGTTTGGCAACAATAACCTCTGCGGTGTTGTAGACGTGGTTCAAACGGTCCTGCCATTGCGAATAGCGCTCACCGAACTTGTCGGTGGCCTCTTCCGGGCGCTGGGCCGGTTCGGCACGTTCGAGATAATATTGTTCGCGATAAATAAACATCACGACGTCGGCATCCTGCTCGATCGAGCCGGATTCACGAAGGTCGGAAAGCTGCGGACGTTTGTCTTCGCGTTGTTCGACCGCACGTGAAAGCTGCGACAGGGCCAGAACCGGAACTTCAAGCTCCTTGGCAATGGCCTTGAGCATTCGGGTAATCTCGGAGACTTCTTGCACGCGGCCGTCACCGCGGAAGTTGGTCGGCGGTGCCAGAAGCTGCAGGTAATCGACGACGATCATCGCAAGGCCGTGCTGGCGCTTAAGCCGACGGCAACGGGTGCGAAGGGTCGAGACCGGAAGGGCCGGTGTATCATCGATATACAGCGGAACGGTGTTAAGTTCCTGGGTGGCGTGCATCAGGCGCTCAAAGTCCTGCTCGGTCAGATCGCCGCGGCGCATGTTATCGCCAGATACTTCTGCCGCCTGCGAAAGAAGTCGCCCGGCAAGCTGCTCGGCGGCCATCTCAAGCGAGAAGACGGCAACGGCTCCGGTACGTGTTTCATCGCGGGTATCTTCGCCCGCGGCACGGTTTTGATGCGATGCGATGGCGGCATTAAAGGCCACGTTCATCGCAAGTGCCGTTTTACCCATTGACGGACGACCTGCAAGGATCAGCAAGTCAGACGGGTGCAAACCGCCCAGCTTGCGGTCAATGTCGCGCAAACCGGTGGTGACACCAACAACCCGCCCGGCGTTCTTATAGGCGTGATCGATATTTTCATACGCCTTGGCAAGAGCCGGGCCAAAGGCTACGAAGCCGGACTCTGCCGAACCGGCGGTCGCCAGCGAGAACAGTTTCTGTTCGGCTTTTTCGATCTGGTTGGTGGCGTCGGTATCAAGTTCATACTGATAGGCTTCATTGACGACTTCCTCGCCAAGCTCGATCAGTTCGCGCCGAAGATACAGGTCATAAACCAACTGGCCATAGTCACCGGCATTGATGACCGAGACGAGGTTGTTGGACAGTTCTGCGAGATATTGCGCACCGCCGATTTCGGCAAGATGTTCGTCCTGCTTGAAATAGGCTTTCAGCGTAACCGGGTTGGCCAGTTGGCCGCGTTCGATCAGCTTGCCGCACGCTTCAAAGATGCGTCCGTGACGCCCATCTGCGAAATGTTCGGGGCGCAGGATATCGGACACGCGCTCATAGGCGGCGTTGTTATTGAGTACCGCGCCAAGAAGGGCTGCCTCCGCCTCGAAATTGTGCGGCGCCATGCGTTCGAGCACCATATCGGTGTCGTCACCATGGTCCGGTTCAAGCGGGGCAAACAGGGCATCTAAATTGGGATCTGTCATGGGCCGAAAAGGTAGCAGGCATCAGCATGACCGCAAAGGGTTAATCGCGTGTGCTCATAGCCGGTATTCCGCCAGCGCAGGGGTCGGGGTGTGCGCAGACCTCTGAAATGGCTTGGAGAATTTTCAGGCGGTCGTTGAACTACTCAAAAGAAAACGGCGCATCCTCGCGGATGCGCCGTTTTTGAATGTCGTCGAAGACCCTCGCAATTAAGCGTTGGTTTCTTCTTCGTCTTCTGCAGCAGCTTCGATAGCTTCTGCAACGTCTTCCGGAACTTCTTCTTCGAAGAGTTCTTCAGCGGCTTCCAGAGCTTCCTCTTCTTCCGCTTCCATTTCCTCGATGGTGCCCAGAACAGCAGAGCCCTTACGGAGCTGTTCTGCGGCATCTTCTTCGGAACGTGCAACGTTGGCAGTTACTTCAACGATAACTTCCGGGTGCAGGTTGATGCGAACCTGGTGCAGACCAAGGGTCTTGATCGGCTGATCAAGAACGACCTGGGTACGGGCAACAGTGAAGCCTGCTTCGGTTACTGCGTTTGCGATATCGCGGGCAGTGACCGAACCGTAAAGCTGGCCAACATCGGATGCCTGACGAACGATGGTGACTGCGAGTTCACCCATCTTCTCGGAAACAGCTTCTGCTTCCTTACGGCGTTCCAGGTTGTCAGCTTCGAGCTGTGCTTTCTGTGCTTCGAACACAGAGATGTTTGCTTTGGTTGCACGAAGGGCCATGCCCTGCGGCAGCAAGCGGTTGCGGGCGTGGCCCGGCTTGACAGTGACTACGTCACCCATCTGACCGAGTTTTTCTACCCGCTGGAGCAGAATAACTTCCATCACCGATCCTCCTCATTGCTACGGGTCATCGGTTCTTTCCCCCGCAGCCTGATTAAATGCTCAACAATTCCAAGTCCGGTGATCGCAATAAACGACCAAGTGGACAGAACCGCGACGATGTAAAACACCGTCAGAATTACACGTTTTTGCGGCCATCGGGCTGCCTGCCCATGCACCAGCGCCAATCCCTGAAACAGGAACGGCACTGCCAGTACCACCGCGACGTTGCGCGCCACATAAGCCAGCGAACCATCGGCAAAGCCGACCGTAAACCCGGCCAGGGCAAACGCAAACAGTGACCAGCCAGGCAAGGCAAAGGTTGCCATACTTGGTGTCGGACGCAGGTTTTTGCCTGCACGCACCAAAATTGCCTGTGCGATTGCCGCATTGGCGAACAGCATCAAAAGCCAGCTCACCGCTGCAATCGCCGGGAAGTACGTCTGGAACATACCAATCAGACCCTGAACATCGGATGTCATAGGGACACCCATTTCCGAGTACATCTGGCTCAGGAACTTCGCGATGAAGTCCTGAATGTCCACACCTTCCGCCGTCAGTGTTCCGGTAACGAAAATCATTACCGTCGCGACCATGACGGCCATGGCGCTTACAACAATTCCGGAAGGCAGAAAGGCAAGATTGCCATTTTCGTCTTTCCGGATGACCAGCGCCATGCGGGTCAACAACATCGCCGGTCCGGCAAACACGACCATAAAGACCGTGAAGGGCAGTAATCCCCCCATAAGGATGAGGGCAATACATGCGGCAAATGCCGCAACCAGCAGGCGTTTGGGCCCTTGCCACAATCCCGTAAGGAAAAGCGGCAGATGCCCGAAGTATGAGAGCAAAAGAGCAAACGGATTTCCTGATAGAACCAGCAGGAACAGAACGGCACTGCCAAGTCCGGTCCCGATCGCTATGAGGGTATCACGTTGCATCATCTACTCCCGGCCCGAGACCTCAAAAGGGTCTCTTGCCGACTGCCTCAGACCTGGTCTGCGTAAGGCAGCAGCGCCAGGAAGCGTGCACGTTTGATGGCTTTCGCCAGTTCGCGCTGCTTCTTGGCCGAAACCGCAGTGATACGGCTCGGAACGATTTTGCCGCGTTCGGAAACGAAACGCTGCAGCAGTTTGACATCTTTGTAGTCAATCTTCGGCGCATCCGCACCCGAGAACGGGCAGGTTTTGCGACGACGGAAAAACAGACGACGTCCAGCCATGATATTATCTCCTCGCTATCTGTTAGCCGTTCTGACGGGGACCACCACGGCGATTACCGCCACGGCCGCCGCGCTCGTCGCGGTTGCGCAGAATTGCTGACTGTTCTTCTTCGAACTCGTCAACTTTGACAGTCATCTGGCGCAGAACGTCTTCGTTCAGGCGCATCTGACGCTCGTATTCCGCGATCGCGTCTTTGTCAGCTTCGATCTGGAAGAGGGTATAGTGGCCTTTGCGGTTCTTTTTGACACGGTATGCCAGGGAACGCAGACCCCAATATTCGGTTTTGGCGATTTTGCCGCCGAGACCTTCGATGGTCTGGGTCAGCTTTTCGTTCAGGCTTTCGACCTGTGCGGTCGAGAAGTCCTGACGTGCGATAAACACGCTTTCGTACTTGCTCATAATACTCCTATTACTCCTTTTGGCTTATCTCTTCCTGACATGACCTCGTGCCATGCAGGCATAGCCGGGCGATCCCGGCAAGGAGCCGTGAGACGGCGGAATATACACTTTTCACCCATGAGTGCAACGCCAAATGCAGCTTTTTGCCGTTTACGGGATGGACGGATCAATTCTCCATGATCCGCAGGAAACTGCTGGTTTCTGACTCCTTCATGGCATTGGGTCAGCGTTGCGGTTTTGTGATAACCGTCATGCGTGGATTTGGGAAGGGGGCTTTTGAGCCGCTCCGCACGCGTTCTTGGGGGGCTGGGCCCCGGAAATGGCGGCGGTCGGTCTGTGCGCGGCCTGACCCCGCGACAGGGTGGCAAACCGGGGCGTTTTGTGCGCTGCGCAACAGGCAATCCTTCGTAAATGGTGCAAAATATGCCATAAACGCGCTGACGCGATATTAAGCCCCAAACAGCATGCCTGTATTTATAAAGTGCATCATTAAGGGCTTGGAAACATGAAACGGATCACGCCCGGCGGGTTTCAGTTCTTGACAGTGCGCTAACGCACGTTATCAAGGGTGGCTCAATTTCAAGGGGCCGGATTTCGGCACAGCCTTCGTAGAAGCTGACAAGGGTTTAGTTATATAATGACACGCGCACTCGTTTTCCCCGGCCAGGGGTCGCAAGCGGTAGGTATGGGCAAGGAACTGGCAGATGCATTTCCGGTTGCCCGCGAAGTTTTCCAGGAAGTTGATGACGCGCTTTCCCAAAAGCTGAGCGCACTGATGTTCGAAGGACCGGAAAACGAACTGACCCTGACGGAGAATGCGCAGCCGGCTCTGATGGCGGTCAGCCTTGCCGTGACCCGCGTTCTTGAAAACGAAGGTGGTTTCACCCTGACCGACAAATGCGATCTGGTCGCGGGCCACTCGCTTGGTGAATATTCAGCCCTTGCGGCGGCGGGCACTTTTGCCATTGCCGATGCGGCGCGTCTGTTGAAAATCCGTGGTCAGGCAATGCAGGCTGCTGTTCCGGTCGGCGTCGGTGCGATGGCAGCTCTTCTTGGGCTTGATTATGTCGATGCCGTTGCCGTTGCCGAAGAAGCCGCCCAGGGCGAAGTTTGCACCGCGGCCAATGACAATGCCAGCGGGCAGGTCGTTGTTTCCGGTCACAAGGCCGCTGTTGAACGCGCGATTGAAATCGCCAAGGAAAAGGGTGCCAAGCGCGCCGTCCTGCTGCCGGTATCGGCACCGTTCCATTGCGCCCTGATGCAGCCCGCCGCCGATCGCATGGCAGAAGCACTGGCCGCTGTAACCATGAATGCGCCGGGCAAACCGGTCGTTGCCAACGTGACGGCTGAAAAAACAGACGATCCGGAAACCATTCGTAAACTCCTTGTAGAGCAGGTTTGCGGCACCGTGCGCTGGCGTGAGACGGTTCTTTATATGAAAGAGCAGGGCATCACCGATCTGGTCGAGATCGGCGCAGGCAAGGTTTTGACCGGTATGGTACGCCGCATTGACCGCGAACTGAGTGGTACGGCTGTCAACGGTCCGGCAGATATCGAAGCATTCCTTGGGTCTCTTTAAGAGCACCCGGAAAACAAACGAACCCAAAGGGAACGAAAATCTATGTTTGATCTTGCAGGGAAAACAGCACTCGTAACTGGTGCGACCGGCGGTATCGGTGGCGAAATCGCCAAGGTTCTGGCCGACGCTGGTGCGAAGGTTGCTCTGTCGGGGACCCGTCAGGAACGCCTCGAAGCGGTTGCTGCCGACATTGGCAGTAACGCAGTTGTTGTTCCGGCCAACCTTTCGGATTCAGAGTCGGTCGACAGCCTGATCAAAAATGCTGAAGAAGCCCTTGGCGGTCAGCTGGATATTCTGGTCAACAATGCGGGCATCACTCGTGACCAGCTTGCCATGCGTCTGAAAGACGAAGACTGGCAGGCGGTTCTAGATGTCAACCTGACCTCGGCCTTCAAACTTGCGCGCAACTCGCTGCGCGGCATGATGAAACGCCGTCATGGTCGCATCATCAATATCACCTCGATCGTCGGTGTGACCGGTAACCCGGGTCAGACCAACTATGCCGCAGCCAAAGCCGGCATGATCGGCTGGTCGAAATCGCTGGCACAGGAAGTTGCTGCACGCGGGATCACGGTAAATTGTGTGGCACCTGGTTTTATCACCACGGCGATGACTGAAGAACTCGGAGATGCCCAGAAAGAGAAGCTTTTGGGCGGTATCCCGGCAGGTCGCATGGGCGACAGCAAAGAGATCGCAGCAGCGGTTCTGTATCTTGCGAGTGACGAAGCTGCTTATGTCACAGGACAGACCTTGCATGTGAATGGCGGAATGGCGATGATTTAACCCGTTGCGGGTTGCCTTCTTTTCTGTTTAAAAGAGGCCGCTATACCAAATATTGAAACTGGCGATTGTTTGTTGTCGGTTTCCGGTTCCCGGGAACTCCTTCAATAGGGGGATGGAACGGGCACCACGTTTACACTACTGACAGAAAACCTATTGAAGGATTTGAGCTATGAGTGATGTCGCAGATCGCGTGAAGAAGATCGTTGTCGAGCACCTCGGTGTTGAAGAAGACAAGGTCACTGAAAACGCAAGCTTCATCGACGATCTGGGCGCAGACAGCCTGGACACCGTTGAGCTGGTTATGGCGTTTGAAGAAGAGTTCGGTTGTGAAATCCCGGACGACGCGGCTGAAAAAATTCTGACCGTTAAAGACGCGATCGACTTCATCGAAAAGGCGGACAGCTAAGTTTGCTGTCAGACATGGGCGCCAGAGGGCATCCTCAGGCGCCCTTTTCGTCTTTGCTGGATTCATAAAATAAAGGCGTAATGCGGGATGAGACGCGTAGTTGTTACCGGTATTGGTGCTGTTACTCCGCTTGCAAGCGGTGCACAGAATACTTGGCAGAAACTGCTGAACAGCCAATCCGGGATCAAAGGCATCGATACGTTTGACGTGTCGGATATCCCTGCCAAGATCGCAGGCCTTGTGCCGCGCGGTGAGGGTGACGGACTTTTCAACGCTGAAAATCATGTCTCGATCAAAGACATGAAAAAAATGGACGATTTCATCGTCTACGGGATTGCTGCTGCCGATCAGGCACTTGAGGATTCTGGCTGGAAGCCGGAAACCGAAGAAGATCAGGAATCCACCGGCGTTCTGATCGGTTCGGGTATCGGTGGTCTGCCCAAGATTTCCGAAGCAACCGATCTGGTCAATAACGGCAAGACCCGCCGCGTCAGTCCGTTCTTCATTCCGTCCTGCCTGATCAACCTGGTCTCTGGTCAGGTTTCGATCAAACATGGTCTTAAAGGTCCGAACCACGCGGTTGTGACCGCATGTTCGACCGGTGCACACGCCGTTGGCGACGCATCCCGCATGATCATGCTCGGTGATGCCGATGTCATGGTTGCCGGTGGTGCCGAAGCTGCTGTCTGCCGTCTTGGCATGGCGGGCTTTGCTGCTGCACGTGCGCTTTCGACCGGTTACAACGACACGCCGACCGAAGCATCCCGTCCGTGGGATGAAGGCCGTGACGGTTTCGTCATGGGCGAAGGTGCCGGTTGTGTCGTTCTTGAAGAATACGAACACGCCAAGGCGCGTGGTGCGAAGATCTACGCCGAAGTTGCCGGTTACGGCATGTCGGGTGATGCCTATCACATCACCGCACCGGCCGAAGACGGCAATGGCGGTTTCCGTTCGATGCGCAATGCGATCCGCAATGCGGGTCTGAACCCGGAAGACGTCGATTACGTAAATGCCCACGGTACTTCGACTCCGTTGGGCGACGAAATCGAACTGGGTGCCGTCAAACGTCTGTTTGGCGATCATGCCCAGAGCATGTCGATGTCTTCGACCAAATCGGCAACCGGTCACCTTCTCGGTGCTGCCGGTGCGATTGAAGCAGTGTTCTCGATCCTTGCGATCCACGAAGGCGTCGTTCCGCCGACCCTGAACCTGCGCGATCCTTCGGAAGCCTGCAAAGGCATCGATCTGGTTCCGTTGGAAGCCAAAAAGCGCAAAGTCAATGTTGCGCTGTCGAACTCGTTCGGCTTCGGTGGCACCAACGCGTCGCTTGTGTTCAAAGCCGTTTAAACAGCAGAGCAAACCCGGGAGCATTCCCTTGAAGCGTTTTCTGCTTTTTCTTGGCTTTCTGATCATCACCGCTGCTCTCACCACAGGTGGGGCAGCGGTGTATGTTTATGTGCAATACACATCCCCCAGTAACATGGCGCAGGAACGCGACATCATCATCCCGCAGGGGACCGGTGTGCGCGGTATTGCCGAGATTTTCCAACGTGAAAACATCATCACCGAGCCGCTGATCTTCCTGGCAGGTGTCCGTGTCAGTCAGTTGGACCGGTCACTGCGTGCGGGGGAATACCATTTCCCGGCGCGTGTCAGTCCGAAGCAGGCGGCAGAAATCCTTGCGACCGGTGACACGGTCAAACGGTTTGTCACCATCCCCGAAGGGCTCCGTTCCGGTGAAATCGTTGAGCGGATCAATCTGGTTGACGGGCTTGATGGCGAGATCACCGATATTCCATCGGATGGCACACTGTTGCCGGAAACCTATCAGTTCTCGTTTGGGGATACGAAGCAAAGCATCATTGAGCGCATGCGTGCGGCCCATGACGAGATGGTCGAGCAGCTTTGGCCGGGCCGTCAGGAAGGCTTGCCGTTCGATACCGTTGAAGAGGCGGTCATTCTGGCCTCCATCGTTGAGCGCGAAACCGGTGTTGCGGGCGAACGTGCGCGGGTTGCCGGGGTGTTTGTCAATCGACTGCGTCGGGGGATGCGCCTGCAGTCTGATCCAACAGTTGCCTATGCCATCAGCCCGGACAAGCGTCTTGAGCGCGCCTTGACGCGCAAGGACTGGCGTTTTGACAGCCCCTATAACACCTATGTGACCGCTGGCTTGCCGCCGGGCCCGATTACCAATCCAGGCCGTGACGCGTTTTATGCTGTCCTGCATCCGGCCGCGACCGAGGATATCTATTTCGTTGCGGATGGTACGGGCGGCCATGCCTTTGCCCGTACGCTCAAGGAGCATAATCGCAATGTCGCCAAATGGCGGCGGATCCGTGACGGGCAATAAGCTGGCTCGTGATCGGGCGAAAATGACAAAGGCGGCATCATGTGAATGCCGCCTTTCTTGTTTTAAGGGTCGCTTGGGCTGTCGGGCGATGATGTTTTCTTCGGGATCTTTGAGGCGGCAAGATCAAGCAGCCATTGCGGCGCCATCTTCAGCATCCCGATGATCAGGTTCATTTGCCAGGGGAAGGCGATCATGCCCTTGTTGCGTTCAAGGCCGCGCACGATCTTGCGGGCGGCTTTGTCGGCCTGCATGAAGAACGGCATCGGGAAATCATTGGCATCGGTGATGCGGCTTTTGACAAAGCCCGGGCAGATCACATTGACCTTTATCCCATCAGATGCCAGTGCGCCGCGCAACCCTTCTCCGTAAACTCTTACCGTTGCCTTGCTGGCGCAATAGGCCGGGGCAGAGGGCAAACCGCGCCAGGAAGCCTGTGATGCGACAAGGGCGATCTGACCTCGCTTGCGCGTGCGCATAACCTTGATCGCCGGATCAATAGTGTTGAGCACACCGGCAACATTGGTGGCAAAGATATCGCGGACTTGTTCGGGGCTTTCACCAAGCCCACCGGTCCCGGCCGAAATACCGGCATTGGCGATCACAAGGCTGAGCGGGGCGATTTCGTCACAATGGGTGACATAGGCTTCCATGGTTTCACGGGATGTCACATCCAGAACATCGGCATAGACATTTGCTCCGGCTGCCCGGCAATCATTTTCCACCAGTTGCAGGCGCGTTTGATTGCGCCCGCTGATAAAAAGCGTCACGCCGGTGCGGGCAAAATGGCGGGCAAGAGCCGCCCCTATGCCGGAACTTGCACCCGTGATCAGAATGGCATTGTACTGAAAGGACATTTTCGCTCTTACGCGGTTTTGAATTATCGACTTTGATTTTCGCGGAACATGCTGCAGCAATAGGGCAGCATTATGAAACAGCAGCAATCAATACCATATTGTCGATATCGCATGGATGATCGGTGTTCACCCTTGGCGGAATTGGGGGCAATCGTTATAAACGCCGAAACACAAAAGCAGATTGGATGAAAGTATGACCGTTTCAAGCATGACCGGCTTTGCGCGCGTTGATGGCGCAGCAGATGGTTTTGGCTGGACCTGGGAGTTGCGCAGCGTCAATGGCAAGGGCCTTGATGTTCGCTTGCGTCTGAATGGCGGGTTCGAACGCCTTGAAGCCAAGGTACGCGATGCGGTGTCCAAACGTTTCAAGCGCGGCAATATGGGCGTCACGCTCAATGTGTCGCGTTCTGGTGATACGAATGCCTATTCGGTGAACCGGGAACTGCTTTCCGAACTGGTCCAGATCGCCGAGGAATTTGATAATACCAGCAGCCTGACGGGCGGCTCGATTGCCGACCTTTTGAATGTACGTGGCGTGCTTGAGGCCTATGAGCCACAGGAAGACGAAGCAACCCGGGACGCCAATGATGCCGCTGTGCTGGCAAGCCTCAATGAGGCGATCGATCAGATGGCCGCCCACCGTGCGGAAGAAGGCGAAAAACTTGATGCGATGCTGCGCGGGCATATCGATAATATGGAGGCAACCGTCACCCGCGCCCAGAATTGTGAAGCCGCCCGTGCCGAGGCGATCAAGGACCGCCTGAAACGTCAGGTCGAAGAATTGATGGATGCGGGCAAGTTCGATCCGGAACGCCTGCATCAGGAAGCCGCGATCCTGGCGACCAAGGCCGATATCCGCGAAGAGATTGATCGCCTGAAAGCGCATATTACGGCCGCCCGCGACATGCTTTCAAAGGGTGGATCAATCGGGCGCAAGCTTGATTTCCTCTGTCAGGAATTCAATCGCGAAGCCAACACCTTGTGCTCAAAGGCCAATGATATTGAGCTGACCAATTGCGGGATGGAGCTTAAAGTGATCATTGATCAGCTCCGCGAGCAGGTTCAGAACGTCGAATAAGCGGGCAGGGAAGGAAGTTTGATGACTGATCCACATAACCGCCGTGGCGTGATGCTGGTTTTCTGTGCCCCGTCCGGTGCCGGCAAAACGACCATCACCCGTCAGTTGCTTGAAAATGATGACAAGATATCGTTGTCGGTATCGGCAACAACGCGTGAAGCCCGCCCGGGTGAGGAAGAAGGCAAACACTACTTCTTCAAGTCGGTTGATGATTTCAAACACATGATCGCCGATGACGAGTTGCTGGAATGGGCCGAGGTGTTTGGCAATTACTATGGCACGCCGCTTGGCCCGGTGGACAGGGCCCTTTCGGAAGGGCGTGACGTGCTGTTTGATATCGACTGGCAAGGCGCGCGTCAGCTGCGCGACAAGGGCGGCGACGATGTTGTGTCGGTCTTTATCCTGCCGCCATCATCGGGCGAGTTGGAGCGCCGCCTGCGGGACCGTGGGCAGGATGCTGATGATGTGATCATGAAGCGCATGGCCAAGGCCGGTGCGGAAATCAGCCATTGGGAAGAATTTGACTATGTGCTGATCAATGATGATCTCGATCGTTGCATCGCCGATGTTCAACACATTATCGGCGCCGAACGGATCAAACGTGAACGACAAACCGGCTTGCCGGGCTTTGTCAAAAAGCTTCTGACCGACTGATACAGAATATGACAATGGCCGCTTTACGAAGCGGCCATTTCATCATGAACCTGTGTCAGGCGAACGAAGTCTGCGACTGTCAGTTCCTCGGCCCGGGCTGTCTCCGTAATGCTGGCCTTTGCAAGCAACTCACCGACATTGACGTTTAACGTTTTCAGGCTGGCGCGCAGCATTTTGCGGCGCTGGCCAAATGCGGCCTGGGTGATTTTCGCCAGGCTATCAAGATTGATATCTGTTCCCCGGTCCGCCTTGGGACGGAGCTGCACGACCGCCGAGGTTACCTTGGGGGGTGGGGTAAAGGCACTGCGGTGAACATCAAACAGGATGTCACAGTCACACAGATACTGACACAGCACCGACAAACGCCCATAGGCCTTTGTTTTCGGGCGGGCCACGACCCGCTCGGCAACTTCCTTCTGGAACATCAGGGTCAGGCTGGCGAATTGATCAATCTGCATCAACCAACCCAGCAACAACTGCGTACCGACATTGTAAGGCAGGTTGGCGACAATCTTGCGCGGGGCGGGGCCCAATGTCGTGACATCAACATCCAGCGCATCGCCATCGATGACGTGTAGCGCACCCGGATAGTGATTGCTGATCTGTTCCAGAACCGGTTGGCAGCGCGGGTCACGCTCAATCACCGTCAGGTTCTTCGCACCGTGAAACAGCAAGGCACGCGTCAGCCCACCTGGACCCGGCCCAATTTCAATAACGGTGGCGTCTTCCAACGGGGCGGCCGCACGTGCGATGCGCCCGGTCAGGTTCAGATCAAACAGAAAGTTCTGACCGAATTTCTTTTGTGCCGACAGGTCATGGGTTGCGATGACCTCGCGCAGCGGCGGAAGGCCGTCATTGGCAAGTTTGCCGGTTGGTTCGCTTTGTTCTGACACGTTGATCAGGCTCCTGTCGCAAGGCGTTTGGTTGCCATTTCTGCAGCCATCCTAAGGGCCGCGATCAGGCTATCGGCACGTGCAATCCCTTTGCCCGCGATATTCAGTGCGGTGCCGTGATCGGGCGATGTTCTTATAAATGGCAATCCCAACGTGACATTCACACCACCATGAAAATCAAGCGTCTTGACCGGAATCAGCGCCTGATCGTGATAGGGGCACAGGGCGACGTCATAATTGGCGCGTGCTTCTTCATGGAACATGGTGTCAGCCGGAAGCGGCCCGATAACATCAATACCTTCGCTGCGAAGCTGCTCGATGGCTGGGACCATAATGGTTTGTTCCTCGGTCCCCATCGCACCGTCTTCGCCCGCATGCGGGTTCAACCCGGCGACAGCAAGGCGTGGTGCCGCAATCCCGAAGGCATTTTGAAGTGAGTGATGTGTGATCCGGCAACGCTCGACAATCAGTGCGGTTGTCAGCTGTGTCGGTACATCCTTGAGCGCGATGTGGATGGTCAGCGGTACCACACGCAACTGGCTGTTTGCCAGCATCATGACCGGGATTGTGCCCGGACCGGCAAGCTCAGCCAGAAATTCTGTATGACCGGGATGGCTGAACCCGGCCTCATACAACGCGCTTTTCTGGATCGGATTGGTGACAACAGCACTGGCATCGCCATTGGTAGCCAGTTCGACAGCCCTTGTGATGCTTTCAATCACGACACTTGCCGTTTTTGCAGACGCTACACCGGAAATTGCATCAACAGTGACATCCGCGATCTCCAAGACCGGCAGGGCGCGATCAAAGATTGATGTTGCTGCGTCAATCGTTTTGACGACCTCCAACGGGACATCAGTCCCGCTTTGCGCGATCGCCTGTTTGACAATGCTGACAGGTGAGATCAGGCAGAATGGTGCGATCCCGTCCTCTGCGCGCCGCAGCCATGCCTTCACCGCAAGCTCCGGCCCAATGCCGCCGGGTTCGCCGATGGTCAGTGCGATGGGTGCGGGTTTCGTCATCCTCTCTGGGTCCTGTCGACCGGATTACATCCGGATATCGATAAAGGCCTGACGGCGCAGTTCACGCAGTTTACGACGCGCCAGGATATCAAGACGTTCCATCCGCAGACGGTTTTCAATGTCCTGACGGGTGGGCAGGTTGCTCTCTTCGGTGATGTTACAGATCATCACCATCAGGGCACCCCCATCAACGCGAATGATGTTCGATGGCGTGTTTTCATCAAGGTTTCCGACAGCTTGGCGGATCGGGCCTGACAATTCTTCCGGCGAAATGCCTTCCATCTTGCCGCTTAGCTCAGAACCAAGGTCAACGGCGACATTTGCCATGGCCTGACAGCTATCGGCGGTTTCGCGGGTGTTTTGCAAAACCGCGACTTTGGCATCAATCTGATCCTGCGGCATGTCGCCGCTGATCGGGACAAACAGCTGATAAAGATCAAGACGTGTATCGGTTACCGCATTGGTGTCACCCACACGACGATCGAGCAGTTTCAGGATGTAATATCCACGGATGGTCTGGATCGGGGCGCTTACGTCACCGGGCTGAAGCTGGTTGACCGCCTGTTGCAATTCACCGGCCATCTCGCCGGCATAAAGCCAACCAAGGTCACCACCATTTGCAGCACTGGCACTTGCCGAAAACTGGCGCGCCAGACCGCTAAAATCAGCACCCTGATTTACAGCATCGAGGATTTCCTGCGCAGTTTGATAGACGCGCGTGCTGTCCTGGGGATTGTCGACGGGCAGGAAGATTTCCTGAACCCGGTTGCGCGGCTTGTTCTGATTGCTGATGATGCGTTCAAGGTTTTCATCGATCTCGGCCTCGGAAATCTGAACCTCACTCCGCATGCTGCCCAGGACTTTTTGCCAGGCCACCTGCGGGCGAATCTGGTTTTCAATCGTGCCCGGCGCGACTTGTCGCTGAGCGAGGTAAGGTTCAAGCGCACCATCCGGAAGGCCGGCATTCTGCTCAATCATGGACTTGCCGCGTGCAATGTCCTCATCCGTCACTTCGATGCCACGGCGCTCGGCTTCCTGCAACTGCAGCTTTTCATTGATCAGCTGCTGCAAAATCTGCGGCGCCATCTCGTTGCTGCGTTGGGGCGTCATCTCGATATTCGAGGACACGGCCACCAGCTTGATACGCTCCACCAGATCAATCACCGAAATCGGATCATCGTTGACCACTGCCGCAACGCCAACAGGCGACTGCGCTCGGGCCGGTGAAGACGGCATTAGCACTGCAAAAGCAGCCATCACGGTGCAGATTTTCAAATATGTGGAAATCGAAAGCTTGGAAATCATTTTTACTTACAATCCGGCTGCAGATGCAAACTCGCCGAGTGTCTTGAACACTAGACGGAAAAGGAATTCGTCAGACTCACCAAGGTCCTGATCCTGATAGAAGGTTCGGCGGACTCGGCCATCAAAGATGAAGCACTCGTCTTCATAAACGAAACCGATACCATATTCCAAGGGATCAGACTGATCGACGTCATAGCGTCCATAGGCGCGGCCAGACCAGTATTGGCTGAATTGACGTTGTGCCTGGAAGTAGAACTCTTCGCGCTCGTCGAACTCTTCACTGCCGGCGTCATCAGTGAAGTGAACATAAGATGTGTTGATTCTTAAGGTATCCATGGAACCGGCGGACAAGTTGACCTGATTGCGGCGTGCGGAAAAATTATCATTGTCCAGTCGATAACGATACGTCAGATCAAGGTACTTGTTTGGTGATACAGTTACGCGTCCAACATAATCAGAAAGGTGTTCTTCAAGGCCGGAGCCAACGGCAAATGTATCATTCTCGTTTGCGCGATAGCTTTGGCCGAACATGGCACTGGTATAGCCGCCATCGGGGCCGTAAACGCCCCACTCAAGTCCATAGCTCGCCCTGAAACCATCTTCTGCCCGATCGAGCCCACCAAAGCGGTCGTGTGCGAAGAGATTGATGTCATCAAATTCAAAGGACTGAGAGTCTTCGTTTGATATTTCCGTAGGGTTGCCCTCATTGGGAGACCAGGCGGCCATGGCAATTGGCGTGATGACCTGATGATAATTACCTTGGTTGCTCACAAAAGGCATCTGCCAATCAAGTGCTGCGAGAGGCAGGATACGACCTGCATATCCACTGTACTCGTCCCTTCCTTCGCGACTTACATCGGAGACAAGGTAATTGTCGCTGCGGACCGAAAGGCTCAATTTTGTCACATCGCCCATTGATCCAACATGCGGGAGTTCCCAACCAGCCTTTGCTGAAAAACGATGTGAGTCCGCACCCTCTTCACGGGTTAAGGATAGTGCATCAAGATCAAGCGTTGTGATGCTACCATATTGCGCAGGTGCCGACTGTCCATGGAACTGTATGTGCGGAAGTACGACCGGGGTGGTGTCCCGATCATCATCTTCTTTTAGTCCCTGGAAGTAGTAAGCATCTGCCCGAGTGTAGCTTGCGCCTCGGAAACCCTCTGTAAAAAGATTCGATGTCAATTCAGATGGTGATGCAAATCCGTAGCGTGACAAGTAGGTTTTTTCAGTGGCCTGTTCCGCGTCAAAACCCCAGCGCCAAGTCGGATCAATGTCAAAACGACCTTCAGCATCTATATGACCTTGCCAGTTGTCTTCGCTATCATTGGTCACACTGCCAACAACTTCCATTTCGCCGCTGTCAAAACGCTGACGGTATTCGGTTGCAAGCAGCGGGCCTTCATCCGTTGTGTAAGTCGGGGTGAAGGTAATGTCCTTGCTTTTGTCAATCGCCCAGTAATATGGCTGGCTGAAATAGGTGCCGACATGACTGGTGCTGCCGAAAGACGGGGCAAGCAGACCGGATTGACGTTTTACGGTTGGGTCCGGGTGCTGGAAATAGGGTGAGTACAAAACAGGGATTCCGGCAACTTCCAGCCGGGCATCTTCATATTCCACCGTTTTGCTTTCTGCGTCATGTAGGACGCGTGCGGCACGAATACGCCACAATGGGGTTGCGCCGGAACCATCATCTTCGCAAACCTTGCAAGGGGAGTAGACAGCCTTGGCGATCTCCGTGAAATTGCCACCACTTCGCCTGGCGCCAGAGCCAGCAATCCGGGTATTCTCATCAAGCAGGACATAAATATCTCTGACGATGCCATCCTTGAAGTCGCCGCTGAGTTCGACATAACTCGCAAACGTTACTTCGCCACTTGGTTCGGTAATGCTGACATTACCTGATGCTGTCAGAACATCCTGTGACTGGTCGTAGCTCACTGTATCGGCCAGCAAAATCCGGCCTTCACGCGATATCTCGACATTGCCACGTGCAGTGACGGTTTGAAGGTCCTGATTGTAGTCAACCTCATCCGCACTAAACAGAATGGCTGGTTCCTGCTGGGGAGCTTCGGGGACAGTGGTTTGTGCCGTGGCAGGATGCAAGGTTGCAAAGCTGCCCCCAGCAAAAATCCCACAGCCCAGAATAGTGCCTGTTGCCAGTCTTTTTATCATTCCCCCCGCCATGACCATAGGCTAGCCGTCCTCAAGATGTAGCAATGTGGTAACCCCCAGCAACAAAGATATCCCCGCAGGCGCCCAAGCCGACAAAACCGGAGGAATACCGCCTGAAACGCCGAGTGCCGAAATCACGTCTGTGCAAAAATACAGTATGAAACCGGTCGCAACACCGCCTCCGATAACAAGCGAGGCCCGACGACGTCGCGAAAACTTAAGGCAAAATGCCGCTGCAATCAAAACCATGGCACATAATAGTAAAGGCCTCGACAACAGACTGTGAAAATGAATCTGATGACGAGTGGCGTTAAACCCAGCGCGTTCAAGCAAAGTGATAAAGGGTTTAAGGTCCCAGAAAGACATGGTTTCAGGCGAGGCGAAACTGTCCTGAATTTTTCGCGCGGTCAGGTTTGTCGGCAACATCATCTCTTCGGAGAAAGTGCTGGCCTGTCCGGGGACAAAGGTCCACGCTTCGTAGAAATGCCAAGTCCCCGGTTCGAGAACCGCACGCCCGGCATCAATCCGGGTCGTGAAATCATCAGCGTCTTCAAATCTGAAAATTGTGACGTTTCGCAGATCGAGCTGGTCGCCTTGCTGGCTGCTGACCGAACGTGCAAAGATAACGGCTTGCCCATCCTGCGTTCCCTGACGCAACCATAGCCCGCTTGAAGACAGGTTCATGACACTGGCGTTGTTTTGCAGATAGCGCGCTTCAAGCGTTTCGTATTTTTGCAGCAGGATCGAGGACAATGGATTGAGTGCACCAACCTGAATGCTGCCAAGAAGAAGCGCGGACAGGATTGGTGGCAGCATGAATTGCCATGCAGAAACACCAGCCGCACGCGTCACAACCAGTTCCTGATTCCCGGTTAATTTCCAGAAAGAAAACATTGAACCGAACAGAACAGCAAAGGGCAGGACTTTCTCCGTCATGAACGGAATACGACTGGTCGCCATTTGCAAGACAATACCAACCGTTGCATCTGGTTTGTTGCCCGCACGACGCAGTAGCTCAATCGTGTCCCCGATTAGGATCAGACCAATCAGTAGTATCAAAATAGACAAAACGGAAATCAGGACATGCTTACCAAAATACCATGTCAGAAGCGGCGAAATTCTCATGCTTCTGCCTCTTGGTTCACTGCGCGCCGAGCCTTGACTACCGGTCCGCGGAATGTCCAATAGAGTCCGAAGGCAATCGGAATGATCGCGTTCATATACATCAGCGGAACAAGAGCGGGATTTTTGGCTGCCAGGTTTTTCATGGCGATACCGGTTGCCTGACACAAAACCATGACCCCAATGGCGATCAAAAGCCTGCCGGTCTGACCGCGTCTAGAGAAACTGCTTGAGACCAGCACAGCCAATGCAACGCTCGCAAAGGCAATGGCGTTGAGAGGCGAAAGTATTCGGTCATGGCCTTCCGCTCTGAAAGCGTAGATGTCGCGCTCTTGGATGTCTGGCGGTGTTCCTGTCAAAAGGTTTTGCACACTTCGTTCTCTTGCGTCTTGATAACGCAAACCCTCCTCGGTCGATCCATGCGCGATATCAACCGCATATCGATCAAAATACAGGATCGACATGGTGCCGTCGTCGGCGTTTACTTCTTGGCGGTTGCCATCCAGCAGGACGATGCGCGGCCCTTCGTTGGTGCGGACCAAGGCACCGTGTTTGGCCATCATGGTGGTTTGTGCATCCGGATCGCGGGCATCATGGACCAGAATGCCAAGCAGCTCATTGTCCCGGCCTACTTCGCGGACATAGACGGTTAAGCCGTCGAGGTCGGTGAAGCTGCCTTCCTGTAACAGAACCGACGAAAAATCGTTGCGGATCGAGAACTGCAGTTCCTTGAACTGTGTGTAGCTGTAGGGCAGGTAAAAAAGGGTCAGGAAATAACAGACAGCTGTCGAAAGCAGTGCAACGATCAATGCAGGTTTGGCCAACGACCACTGGCTTAAACCCGCCGCGCGCATAATGATCAGCTCGCGGTCCTGGATCAGTTTGTTATAGGTAAAGACAATAACGAAAAACAGTGCGATCGGAATAATGATCGTCAGAAAGCTGGGCAACAGTAAGGATGTCAACTGCAGAAACACAGTAACCGACAAGCCGCGGTTCACGATCATCTCGACAAAGCGCAAGCTTTGCGACAGCCAGATGACACACAGAAGACCCAGTGTGACAAAGACCATCATGATCAGCTGCTGTTTGAGCATATATCGGGTTAAGCGATTCATTGGGCGGATTATAGAGAAGCAATCGAAAACCGAAACAGGAAATTATCGTCAAACCCGTTCAAATCTTGCGGGATTTCCGAATGTTGACCTGCTTGCGCGGGAATGATCGGCTTGGTTGAATTGGAGCAATCAGAAAGTCGCACCATCGTTCCGTTTTGGCAGCGATGGTGCGGCTTGGTTCTGATCAACAAGCACGGCGAAAATGTGACTGTCGTTAATACAATTTCGGGTCCGTACAATTTCGCACTTGGGCGGCCATGAAAGCCGCTTCTGGCAGGAGTTGTTTAAAGAAAAACATGCAGCTTTTTGTTTTGGATTTACGGAAGTCTTCTGGCGTTTCGGCACTGTTCGCAGCATTGAGCGCGCGCAGCATCAACCATCCGGAAAGACACAAGGCAGCTTGGCGCAAATATGGCGTGGCCAATACCTGCGCCATGTCCGCATCCGCCGCACAGCGTTCAAGCACGATAGTTGTCGATTTTTCAAGATCGGCAATTGCGTGATCCAGTTCACCGCTTGCCTTCGTAAGGTCGGTCGTTTCATGGCCCGTTTTAAGCTCGCGGATGGTTTCCTTGATCTCGGCGAGCAAAGCGTTAAGGGCATCGGCTTGATCGCGCAGCACCTTACGCCCGATGAAATCAAGCGCCTGAATGCCATTGGTGCCCTCATAGATCGGAGCGATACGCGCATCACGAAGGTGTTGGGCAGCACCGGTTTCCTCAATAAAGCCCATACCGCCGTGAACTTGTACGCCAAGCGATGCGTTATCAACGCCCAGATCGGTCGACCAGCCCTTGACCAGCGGGATCAGGAGGTCCGCGCGCGCCTGTGCTGAGAAGCGTTCCCCCGCGCCAGGCAGGTGATGGGCGAGGTCAAGTTGGGTGGCGGCGTAAAGCGAAAGCGCACGTGCTGCATCGGTTGAGGATCGCATGCGCATCAACATGCGTTGCACATCGCCATGAACTGCAATCGGCGCTTCTTCGCCAGTTCTGCTATCCCGGCCCTGTTTGCGGGTATTGGCATACTCAAGGGCCTGCTGATAGGCGCGCTCGGAAATGGCAACACCCTGTTGGCCGACCGCAAGGCGGGCATTGTTCATCATTGTGAACATGTATGCCAAGCCTTTGCCTTCTTCACCAACCAGATAGCCGGTCGCGCCGCCCTTGTCGCCAAACTGCAGAACCGCTGTCGGGCTGGCATGAATGCCAAGTTTGTGTTCAAGCGACACACAGGTCACGTCATTGCGGGCACCGATTTCACCGCTATCAGAGACCAGATACTTCGGAACGATAAAGAGCGATATGCCTTTAACACCTGCCGGCGCATCCGGTGTGCGGGCCAGCACAAGATGCACTATATTTTCCGTCATCTCGTGATCGCCATAGGTAATGAAGATCTTCTGGCCGGAAATTTTATAGCTGCCATCATCCTGTGGAACCGCTGTGCTGCGAACCTTTGATAGATCGGATCCCGCCTGCGGTTCGGTCAGGTTCATGGTGCCGGTCCATTCGCCTGAGATCATGCGCGACAGATACAATTCCCGCTGCTGATCCGATCCATGGGCAATCAGCGCCTCGATCGCACCGGATGTCAGCATCGGGCAAAGCGCAAAGGCCATGTTGGCCGCCTGCCACATTTCGGCAACCGCAGCCCCCAGTAACATCGGAAGCCCCATGCCCCCTTCGCTTTCAGGGGCGGAAATACCTTGCCAACCACCTTCGCAGAACTGCGCATAGGCATCGCGCCAGCCGGTTGGCGTCCGTACCGTGCCGTCTGCCTGAAGTTTTGCACCTTCCTGATCGCCGATCCGGTTAAGTGGGGCGATGACGGAGCCTGCAAATTTGCCGGCTTCTTCAAGGATGGCGTCTACCAGATCGGGGCTGGTTTCGGTGTAAGGCGGTAGCGTGGAAACAGTATCCAGACCGATCACGTCATGGATCAGAAAACGGATATCTGAAATGGGGGGCGTAAAGTCGCTCATGAAAAAAGACGTCTCCCTGAAATGTGAGCCGCCCGCTCGGAACAGTCAGCTTTGTGCCGACCTTGTTTTGTTGTCGCGTAGCATACCGATACAGCGAACCAAGATCGAGTCCGTTTCGCATGGATATCCAAAAGGACGCATTGAACATTGGTTGAAGCCCCGCATTTTGGCCCCAACACTGGCGAAATGACACAAGCCTACCGATATGTTGCCAAGGCGTACACTTGAACGCCCCGACAGGTAAAAGTTGCGTGATATCGTGCTGATTGCATGCCAAGGGGTCGCCAATCGAAAAAAGGCAGGCTAGACTTGCCGCAATTGAAGGTCGAGTGATGCCCGATATGCATTCGGTCGAAAAAGTCGAAGGACAGGAGCAAGCTGTTGCTGCGTAAAGGAATATTGCCAATTTTGTTCGCGGTGCTGATTTCGTTCGCCGGGACAAGACTGGTGGCCTGTGCCGGACCGGCATGGCCAAGCAATGAAGAACGCAGATTTCTCGATGCCTACCGCACTAGTGTAACCGCGGGTGCGAGCGAGGAGCAGTTTGCCCATGCCGACAAGCTGTATGTCGAAGCGCTGGAAGTGCTGTCGGAAACCTATGTCGAGAAAATTGATCGCATGGCGTTTATCGATAACAGCATTGCCATGCTGGGTGATCTCGAAACCGATGACACATCGCCGATCGGGGTTGTCGGTGCGGTGCTTGATGACAGCCTGCACGATCTTGATCCCCACAGCGCCTATATGACGGACGATATGTTCCGCCGTTTGCAGGAAAGCACAGAGGGCAGCTTTGCCGGTGTCGGTATCGTTATTGCGCTTGATGATGAGCAGCGCATCCGGATCGTCTCCCCGATTGACGATACCCCGGCCGCACGGGCTGGTTTGAAGCCCGATGACCGCATCACCCATATTGATGGCTATCAGATGGTCGGCGAACCGATTTCCGAGGCGGTCCGACGCATGCGCGGGCGCGTTGGCGATCCGGTGACACTCACCATCAAACGTGTCGAAGACAGCTTTGATGTCACGGTAAAGCGTGCGCGGATCGAAGTCCCATCGGTGACGGCAAGCATCATTGATCAGGATATCGGCTATATCCGTGTGTCACGCTTCGATGCCACCACCCTTGATCAGACGCAGGAATACTTGCGTGAGCTCGAAGACCGGATCGCGTCGCCGCGTGGCGTGATCGTTGATTTGCGGCGCAATCCGGGCGGTTTGCTCGATAGCGCCGCCGACATTGCGGACCAGTTCCTGAAAGACGGTTTGATTGTTGCCACCGAAGGCCGTGGTGAGCGGAAATTGCGCAGCTATGAAGCTGACCGTTCCGATTTCTTTGATGAAGTACCGATGGCGATCTTGCTCGATCGTGGTTCTGCATCGGGTGCGGAACTGATGGCGGCCGCCCTTCGTGAAAACGGGCGCGGCATCATCATTGGTGAGCGTTCCTTTGGCAAAGGTTCCATGCAGCGCATCATGCCGCTGGCGTCTGGCGGGGGGCTTAAAATCACGACGGGGTATTACACCACGCCGGAAAACCACATTGTGCAGGGCCATGGCGTAATCCCCGATATCGAAGTCACCTTGGCCGATGCCGAAGAGTTCGAACGCGAAATTGATCTTGAGCACGCCTTGCCGTCGCGCCGTCGCGACCCGCGCCAATCGTTGGCAACGCTTGAAGCGGCAAGCTGCGAACAGGATATCGAGATCGAGCGCCTTGGCAAATCAAGCCGCGATAACCTGGAAGAAAATCTGGCAGAGGGCGAAGAACCGCCACGGGATTCCGTTCTTGAATGTGCCGTCGGCTATTTCGATAACGGCCCGCTGGCTAATTACCGCAATCAGGTCGAGCCGCTTCTGCGTGCCGGTCTGTAACAGGTTCGCCTGATAAGGCATGAATGAAAAAAGCGCGGCCCGCCAAGGCCGCGCTTTTTGTTTGTTTCGATCTTTGGATCGCCCTCGGCTTAGCCGCGAGACAGCAGATCAATCAGGCTAGACGTGTCCCAGCGATTGCCACCACGTTCCTGCACCTGGGCATAGAACTGATCAACAAGTGCGGTGACCGGCAAACGCGCCCCATTGCGTTTGGATTCTTCAAGGCAGATGCCCAGATCCTTGCGCATCCAGTCAACTGCAAAGCCAAAGTCGAACTTGTTTTCGACCATGGTGCTGCCGCGGTTTTCCATCTGCCAGCTGCCAGCAGCCCCTTTGGAAATCACATCCAGAACCTTTTCCATATCAAGGCCGGCCTTCACGCCGAAATTGACACCTTCGGAAAGGCCCTGCACCAGACCGGCAATGCAGATCTGGTTGACCATTTTGGTGAGTTGTCCCGAACCGCTGTCACCCATCAGTTTGCAGGACTTGGCGAAGGCATCAATGACAGGGGCCGCACGATCAAACGCATCCTGATCACCGCCACACATCACAGTCAAAACACCGTTTTCGGCGCCGGCCTGACCACCGGAAACCGGGGCATCGATGAATGAAATGCCCATATCCTTGGCAGCAGCGTAAAGTTCGCGCGCGACATCCGCCGATGCGGTGGTGTTGTCAATCAGGACAGCCCCCTTGTCCATGCCGGCAAACATGCCCGCATCGCCCAGCATCACGCTGCGCAGGTCATCATCATTGCCAACACAAGAAAATACGAATTCTGCACCCTTTGCCGCCTCGGCCGGGGTGGGGGCAGATGATCCGCCATATTCAGAAACCCATTTTTCCGCCTTGGCAGCGGTACGGTTGTAAACGGTAACGTCGTGACCTGCTTTTTGCAGGTGACCGGCCATCGGATATCCCATGACACCTAGACCGATAAATGCACATTTTGCCATTGTTTGCCTCCCGAAGATTTATATGCATCCAGTAAAGGTTGCGGTGAGGGCAATGTCAATGAACGCAAATGTGACCGGGACAATGTTTTCACGATCTGGAAGGCCAGAGGTTGAGGAGTCCGCTCAATCCTCGTCCAGTTCTTCAGCCACGCTGTGAATTATCCGCCGGTCATAAACCAGGATTTCCGGGCGCTTTCCGGGATAATCAAATTGCGACAGATAGAAACGAATTGCGTTGATGCGCGCACGTTTCTTGTCATCGGACTTTACGATCACCCACGGGCTGTCGGTCGTCGACGTATGGAAGAACATGTCGCGTTTGGCTTCGGTATAGGACTCCCACAGGTTCTGGGACGCCAGATCTACCGGGCTCAGTTTCCATTGTTTCAACGGGTCAGTCTGACGCTGCTTGAAGCGGCGGGCCTGCTCCTTCTTGCTGACCGAGAAATAGAACTTCGTCATGTGAATGCCGGACCGGATCAGCATGCGTTCAAGTTCCGGCACGGATTGCAGGAATTCGCTGACGTCAAACATGCTGCAGAACCCCATCACGCGTTCAACCATCGCTCGGTTGTACCAGGACCGGTCAAACAGGGTCATTTCACCCCCGCTTGGCAGGTGTTCGACATAGCGTTGGAAATACCATTGCGTCAGTTCGCGGTCGTTCGGCTTGCCAAGGGCAACAATGCGCGCACCACGCGGATTAAGGTGTTCGGTAAACCGTTTGATGGTGCCGCCTTTGCCCGCGGCATCGCGCCCTTCGAAAATGATCAGGGATTTGAGGTTTTCCGCCTTGATCCAGTTTTGCAGTTTCAGCAGCTCAATATGAAGCGGCGCAATCAGTTCCAGATACTGCTTGCCGCGCATCTTCTTGGCCCGGGCCTTGGGATTAAGGTCAATGTCTGGCGGCAACTGATCTTCGGGAATGTTGGCGAGGTTCTGGCTGGTGGCCTTGCTTGAGCCGGACGGGAAATCGTCAAGTCGGTCCATGGTCATGTTCTCGGAGTCCAGCAAGAACCGATCCTTTGCTTCGCTATCAAGGGTGGAAAGGGTTTCGGTCCGGTTGGCTGCAGATCGGCTTTTGGCCGTTCGGCGCGTCGCATCGCCCACTGTATCGCGCATGGCATCGCCTTTGTCATGCTTGGCAGGTTTGTCGGATTTTTTTGCCGCTTTCTTTTCCGCAGTCATACGCCGGGTCCCATCGGTTATGGCCAGATACAGCGATAACTTTGCGGGATTATTCAATTCGCCGCAATGCAATGGATCAAATTATCGCAGATAGGGCGGTCTGTGGTCTCGGCCACGAAAATGCCCGGCCAATGTGGGGGCATTGACCGGGCGATAAGCGGGGTGTGCGGTGGCACGAAGGGTGGATCTGCCGTGCGGGTCATTCCGTGGGGGCGGAGGCGACAGATCCCGTGCGGGGTTAACGCAGTTTGAAAGACTGCCGGTATTCTTCTTCGGCCTGGGCGCGGGTAATGCCGATGTCCGAAAGTTGCTGGTCCGACATTCTCAGCAACATCCGGCGTTCTTCACGGACGGCAAGAAAGCGTGAAAACCGGTTGGCGAGGTCATTCAGGCGACCAAGAAGGTTGAAAACGGACGTACTGATTGATGCTCTGGGTTGGCGCTCCACGGCAGACGGAGCGGGGCTCAGGGAATAAGCCATCATTCTCTCCATAGGTTAATATTGCTAATGCAATGTTTGCTGTTGAAGCCATAGTGAGGCTATATTCGTCGCAGAACAAACGAGTATTTCTGATCATATGGATTAGGAATGCTAATCCATATGATCAGAGCAATATTGATGCGGCTTCCGCCCTTGCAATCCGTGCGTGCCTTTGATGCCGCTGCCCGCCATCTGAGCTTTACCAAGGCGGCCGAAGAACTGTTTGTGACCCAAGGCGCGATCAGTCAGCAGGTTCGCCAGCTTGAAGAATATCTTGGCTTCAAGCTGTTCCATCGTTTGCCGCGCCAGATCCATCTGACCGAAGAAGGCGCACAGCTGGCCCAGGCAACCACAGCCGGCTTTTCACGCATCGCGGATGAGATCGAACGCCTGACCCGGGTTGAAGAAACCGGTGTGGTCACGGTCAGTGTCCTGCAAAGTTTTGCCGTGAAATGGCTGGTGCCGCGCCTTGGCCATTTTCGCGATGCCTATCCGGATATTGATGTGCGCATTCATGCCGATGACCGGCTTGTTGATCTGCGGACCGAAGGCATTGATCTGGCGGTGCGCTTTGGCAGTGGTAACTATCCCGGGCTTGTCTGCGAGAAGCTAATGCGTGACGAGTCCTTCCCGGTCTGCAGTCCGGCCTATCTTGCCGCCCATCCGGTTTCTAAGGACCCGACCGACGTCGCCGGCCATCAGCTGTTGCATGATGCGACCACCTTTATCGACCACCCGCACGCAGCCGACTGGGAATTCTGGCTTAAGGGTGTTGGTGCCGAAGGCGTCGATGTCAGTCGTGGTTTGCGGTTTAATTCCGGGGACATGGTCATTCAGGCCGCCCTGATGGGGCAGGGGATTGCCATGGCACGCACCAGCCTGGCTGCGCTTGATCTTGCGGCGGGCAATCTGGTGCGCCCGTTCCCGCAAAGTGTCGCATCAAGCGGGGCCTATTATCTGGTGTATCCCGAAGAGCACCTGCGGCGGCCGCGCGTGAAGGCGTTTGTGGACTGGCTTAAGAACGAAGTCACTGAGACGCTTCGTGAAATTGACCCGGATGAGGAAAACACACCGGCGTAAGGCGTGCCTCAGATCAGACCGAGGTCACGCAACTCATCGGCCATGTCATCGGGCAGGGCATCGGTGCCGCCGCCCTGTTTTTCATCGGGTGGGCATTTATCATCGGTGAAGTAACGCCATCCCTGAAACGCACGGTGTGGATAGGGACGGGTGGCAATCAGTTCATCATCGAGCACGATGCGGCAGTATTTCGTGCCTTCTTCATTGACGAATTCCTCGAGGTCAATGACCCGCTGGCGGCAGCGCACAGCCCCCTTGATCACCCAATAGATTGATCCGCCGTCGAGAATCTCTTTCTTGCGTTTGGGCGTCATGCGTGTGGTGTGGAAAATTCGCCCGTGCATGGCCTGAAAATAGGTCTGCCATTCCTTGAGGCTTTCGGGGCTGTCTGTGCCGACACTCAGTTTGATGATGTTCAAAGGCATATCAGGAAGGTTTCTTGTGCGGTGGGGATCAATGACTGATGAGGTAGAACCCGTACGCGGAACGGTCAATAGTGGATTATTAAAACACAAATTAAAGTGTAGTATATGTTATTTCACAAAAAAACTTGACCAATAAGGGGTGATCAGCCAAATTCTGGTGCAGAAAAGGTCCATGACAGGACCAAACCCGAGAGATTTACAGGCTGAGAGAACCGAATGTCCCTGCAAGTTGTCACGGCAAACCGTCTGGAAGACGGGTTGGTGGTGTTCCTGACCAGCGATGGTGGATGGAGCGAAAACATCAGCGATGCCCGCACTGCCGAAGGCAAGGAAGCTGCAAATGCGCTTCTGGCCGAGGCCAGTGCACCCGAGCTCGATACCATTATCGTCGGGCCGTATCTGATTGATGTCGAACAGCAGGGCGGTGACCTCGTCCCGACAAAATACCGCGAAGTTCTGCGCACCAAAGGCCCGAGTGTCCGCGAGGACCTTGGCTATCAGGCGGTATAAGGAGAAAGCCCATGTATCGTTATGACGATTTTGACCGCCAGCTTGTTCATGAACGCACCGAACAGTTCCGCGAACAGGTAAAGCGCCGCCTTGCCGGCGACATTACCGAGGAACAGTTCCGCCCCTTGCGTCTGATGAACGGTGTCTATCTGCAGCTTCATGCATATATGCTGCGCGTTGCCGTTCCATACGGCACGCTGCGCGCCGACCAGCTCCGTCAGCTTGGCATGATTGCGCGGGTTTATGACAAGGGCTATGGCCATTTCACGACGCGCCAGAACATCCAGTATAACTGGCCGAAGCTTGATGAAATCCCCGATGCGCTGCTTGACCTTGCCAAGGTTGAAATGCATGCCATCCAGACATCGGGCAACTGCATCCGCAACACCACGACCGACCAGTATGCCGGTGCCGCGGCCGATGAAATCGAAGATCCGCGTCCCTATTGCGAACTGATCCGTCAGTGGTCGACCTTCCACCCGGAATTCACTTACCTTCCGCGTAAGTTCAAGATCGCGGTCACCGGTTCGCCCAATGACCGCGCGGCCGTCAAGGTCCATGATATCGGCCTTCGCATGCATCAGAACGATGCTGGCGAGACCGGCTTTGAAGTTATCGTTGGCGGCGGCCTTGGTCGTACACCGTTTGTTGGCAAGACCATTCGTGACTTCATCGGCAAGAACGATCTGTTCTCGTATCTCGAAGCTATTCTGCGCGTGTATAACCGCTTTGGCCGTCGTGATAACAAGTACAAGGCGCGTATCAAGATCCTCGTCCACGAGGAAGGCATTGATAAAATCCGCGAGCTTGTCGAAGAGGAATGGGCCCAGATAAAGGACGGGTCTCTGCGCGTTAATGATGCGGAAATTGCCCATTATATCGAACAGTTTGCCCCGCCGGCGTTTGAAAAAATTTCGGATGATGATGCCGATTTCGAACGTCACAAGGCCGAAAACCCTCGCTTTGCCAACTGGGTGCGTTCGAACGTCATCGAACACAAACAGCCGGGCTACGCCATTGCCAATGTGTCGCTGAAGCCGATTGGGGGCATTCCGGGTGATGCGACCGATACCCAGATGGAACTGGTTGCTGATCTTTCGGAAAAATACAGCTTTGGCGATGTGCGCGTGACACATGAACAGAACCTGGTTCTGCCGCACGTCAAAAAGGCCGATCTGTTCGCGCTGTGGACTGCCCTTGATGCCGATAACCTTGGCACGGCCAACCTTGGCTATGTCACCGACATCATTTCCTGCCCGGGCCTTGATTATTGCGCACTGGCAACGGCGCGTTCGATCCCGCTGTCACAGCGTATTTCCGAACGCTTCAGTGATCTTGATCGCCAGCATGATATTGGCGAGCTCAAGATCAAGATTTCCGGCTGCATCAATGCCTGCGGGCATCACCATGTTGGTCATATCGGTATTCTTGGTCTCGATAAACGCGGCAAGGAATTCTATCAGATTACCCTGGGTGGTGACGCCAGCCAGGATGCCTCGATCGGCAAGATCGCCGGTGCCGGTTTCTCCGAGGCCGAGGTGGTCGATGCCATCGAAAGCCTGGTGACCAAATATATTGATATCCGCGACGGCGGTGAACGCTTCATCGACACCTATCGCCGTGTCGGCATGGATCCGTTCAAGGAGGTTCTTTATGGCGATCGTTAAGAATGACAGCCTGATCGAACAGGAATGGATCACGGTTGACGCCGAAGAAGACCTTCCGGCCAGCGATGAAAACCTGATCGTGCCGCTGGCGCGTTTCAAGGAAGAACGGGATAGTCTTCTGGGCCGCAATGGTGGCCTTGGGGTTCAGCTTAACCCGGGCGATGCGCCTGAAGATCTGGCAGATGATCTTGATCGTTTGTCGATCATCACGGTCAATTTCCCGGCCTATACCGATGGGCGTGGCTATTCCTATGGCCGGGTGCTGCGTGAACGCATGGGTTTCACCGGTGAGCTGCGCGCGGTCGGTGACGTCCTGCGCGACCAGATCCTGTACATGCACCGTTGCGGATTTGACTCCTATGACCTCAAGGTTGAAGGGGAAGTCGCACTGGACAAGGTCCGCGCCGCGCTGAAAGAAATGTCGGTCTATTATCAGCCAACCGGTGATGGACGTGTAACGGCGCAATCATTGCGCGAACGGCGCCGAGAAGCTTTGCAGTCATAGGCGATTTAGACCACGTTTACGACCATTGTCTTAGAAGCAATTTAAAATCGATCAAGGGGCACCCGAACGGGTGCCCCTTTTTCTGTGCTACGTTCCGAGTCACTATTTAAACAACGAAAAAGTATAATATAAAACAATAATATACGTGGTTTCCTGTTTTTTTAAGCACCTATATGCCACGGTATGCTTATGTAAATATCATATACCTCCCGCATCCCACGACCGAGTAGGTGGATAGCATCCAAAGCATAGTGCCGTAATCACGCGTATATCATGCCATGATTGTAAAAGTATAATATGACTAATGAGGCTATAGTTTAATTTGGGAGTGCCTCATTCATGCCGGTGTTTAATCGTCTCAAGATTTCTACAAAAGTGTATGGCGGGTTTGGCGTTGTGCTGGTTTTGCTGGTCCTGGCGTCACTTTGGTCGGAATTCTCGGTCAGCAGTGTCGGGGATGATTTTGTCCGCTATCGCCACATCGCCTTGCAATCAAATCAGGCCGGACGGGTACAGGCCAATTTGCTCGAAGCCCGCGTTTCGATGAAACACTACCTGCTGACCGGTGATGGGGCGGCGGCAGACAACGTCAATGAACGTCTGGCAACCGCGATCAAGCTCAATGCCGAACTCGCCCCATTGCTTGATGCGCCTGAGATGATTGAAATCACCAAAGCAGCAGCCGAAAGCCTCAATATCTATCGCGAGACCTTTGCCCGTGTCGTGTCCCTTCCAGCAGGAGACGCTACACGTGATGAGCTGGTGACCAATACGCTCGATAAAATTGGTCCGATGGTGGCCGCCAACCTTGAAAACCTCAAACTGGCGGTCAAGGCCGAACAGGATGAAATTGGCCCGCGGGCCACCAAGGCCGCGTCCCAGGCCGTGATTGTCACAGCGATTGTTGGCGGTGTTGCCCTTATTCTTGGTGTTTTTGCCGCCTGGACCATCGGAACAGGCATATCCCGTCCGATCCGCCAGATCACCGAGGTGATGAAGGAACTCGCCGGGGGCAACAAGCAGGTCGAGATTCCCGGACAGGATCGCACGGACGAAATTGGCGACATGTCCAATGCCGTGTTGGTGTTCAAGGAAAACATGATCAAGGCAGAACAGCTTGCCGCCGAGGAGGCCGAGGCCGTCAAGCGTCGCGAAAAGCGGGCTGAAAAAATCAACGAACTGACAGCCGGTTTTGATCAGGACATGGCGGTGATCCTCAAAACCCTGGCTTCTGCCGCGACCGAGATGCAATCAACCGCAACCGGGATGAGCAGCACGGCCGAGGAAACCAGTCGTCAGTCCGGCATCGTCGCCGCCGCGGCCGAGCAGGCATCAACCAACGTGCAAACCGTCGCCTGCGCGACCGAAGAACTCAGTGCCTCGATCAGTGAGATCACCCAACAAGTCAGTCAGTCGTCAACGGTTGCCAATCGTGCGGTCGAGGATGCGCAAAAAACCAACACCCAGATCCGTGGCCTTGCTGAAGCCGCCCAGAAAATCGGCGATGTGGTCGGCCTGATCAGCGAGATCGCAGAACAGACCAACCTTTTAGCCCTTAATGCCACCATCGAAGCGGCACGTGCCGGCGATGCGGGCAAGGGCTTTGCCGTGGTCGCGGCCGAGGTGAAAAACCTTGCCACGGCAACGTCAAAGGCCACCGATGAAATCACCGCCCAGATCACCGGTATTCAAAACGAGACCGAAGGTGCGGTGTCGGCCATTGCCGAGATTTCGACAACCATCGCCGAAATCAGCGAGATTTCCGCGACCATCGCAAGTGCGGTTGAGGAGCAAGGGGCCGCGACCCTTGAAATCACCCGTAACGTTCAGGAAGCATCAGCGGGCACATCCGAAGTCACCAGCAACATCGTCAGCGTCAATGAGGCGGCCGGATCGACTGGCACAGCGGCCGAGCAGGTGCTAACGGCGGCAGGTGAGTTGTCACGGGAGTCTGAGAGCCTGCGTCACAAGGTCGAGGCCTTCCTGTCGGCGGTGCGGTCCGCTTAAATCTGGTCGGGCGGGGAAAGTGTCATCAAAAGGCACGGGCCCTTGGCGGTGTCATATTCCCGCCCGGCGACAAAACCGATGGCCTCATAGCAGCGAATGGCGCGTTCGTTTTCGGGATCGGGATCGATGCCGATCATCGGCGCGCCGCGCTCAAACAATTGGGCGGTCAACATTTTTAAAAACATCTGACCATGTCCACAGCCCATCATGTCGGGCACACCGATAAAGGCATCCAGACAGCGGGTGTTTTGGGGCAGGGGATCGAAATGCGCCTGTGGCCATTGATGGGCATCATAATGCTGGGCAAAGGCAAAGGGCCGATTGCGATAGGACACAATCAGTGTTGCCATTTCGGCCAGTTCGACATCTTCGGAAATCAGCTCAATCTGCTCGCCCGGATCGCCCCACCAACGGACAACTTCGGGCACATGCAGCCACCGGCCCATCATCGGCAGATCATTTGGGGTTGCCCGTCTGAAGCTGTATTTTCTTGGAGCTATTCTCTCGTTCACTAAGTTAATTTACCTTGTTTGGTCTCAGAACGGTGTTTCGGTTTTGGAGGAAGATAGTGAGCGATACAGAGCATGTGTGGGACAAGCATGAAACCTTGTTCCATTATACGAATCAAGCAGGTTTGTTGGGGATACTGAACAGTAACGACTTATGGGCATCTAGCTACAAGTTTTTAAACGATAGAGAAGAGGTCGTTTTCTTTAAAAAGGTCCTGAGGAATAGTCTCCTGCCATTCTTCGAGAAAAACCTGAGAAATAAGCGTGACCTAGATGAGATGCAAAGTGCACTTCTTCGAGTGCATGGGTACAGCAATTTAGCATCTCAGCAAGCGGATGAATTCATTAATGTGTTATATAAAACCACCTTTCAACCGCAAGACGGTCGGATGGAGTTGGTTCATCCGTTCTTCGTATCCTTCTGCAGTCATACTGACAGCTACGAAAAGAAAAACGGCTTGTTAAGTCAATGGCGTGGATACGGTTCTGACGGAGGATTTGCTATCGAATTTGACGTCAAAGAATTGTCTCGGCAGATTAAAGAGAGTGTTGCTACGTATGAGCGAGCGGTCTCGTTTTTCTGCGATGTTTTTTACTGTGACACTGACAATTCACTACCATCCCTAAATGAGAATATTGAGCGCATCGTTGATACAGCAGAGGCTCTGCTCAGGGGGCGCGAAAACCCATTCGAAAAGTCGTATAGTCCATTCGTAACTGCAGCAACTAGAACCAAACATATTGGTTTTCGAGAAGAGCAAGAGTTTCGGGTTGTGATAGCCCCGATACTGCAGGGCGGGCCGTTCAGTGAACTAGGAGAAGGCTACAGCAAATTCAAGAAAATCTACGTTCGCGAGGGCAAAGATGGTCTAATTCCATACATAAAGTTACTCGAAGAGATTCCCGATCCTTTGCCGATCCGAAGAGTAATCGTCGGGCCATGTCGGCAGCAGCAGCAAAACTATGATGCAGTTTCATTCGCTCTCGAAGGGGCAGGAATTGAGGTGACTTTGTCGGAAACGCCTTATGTTGGCTAGTGCTTTGCTCGCAAGGCCAGATTGACCTTCGATGCGCTTGATTTTCCTATCTGATCACAAATCCAGCTTCCTGTCTCGGCAAGCTTTTCAAGATTGATACCAGTGTCGATGCCAAGCCCGTTGAGCATATAAACAACATCCTCAGTCGCGACATTGCCACTGGCCCCCTTGGCATAGGGGCAGCCGCCCAGACCAGCGACCGAACTGTCAACGGTTGCGACCCCCATCTGCAGGACGGCCAGCAGATTGGCGAGTGCCTGACCATAGGTGTCATGGAAATGTGCGGCGAGCTTTTCGATGGGGACATGTTTGGCAACGGCGTCGATCATCGCCTGTGCCTTTGCCGGTGTGCCGGTGCCGATGGTGTCGCCCAGACTGATTTCATAGCAGCCCATGTCATAAAGGGCCTTGGCAACCTCGGCGACCTTTTCAGGCGCGATGTCACCCTCATAGGGGCAGCCCAACACGCAGGACACATATCCTCGCACGGCAACAAGACCCGCCATGCGGGCGGCATCTGCCACCGGGCGGAAACGATCAAGACTTTCGACAATCGAACAGTTGATGTTCTTTTGCGAGAAACTTTCGGAGGCGGCGCCAAAAACAGCGACTTCGGTAGCGCCAGCGGCAATTGCGGTTTCAAGACCCTTCATGTTCGGGGCCAGCACCGGATAGGTCACACCGGGCTTGCGGGTGATTTGCGCCATGACATCGGGCGCATCAGCCATTTGTGGTACCCATTTCGGGCTGACAAAGGCGGTGGCTTCGATCACGGATAATCCGGCATCATTCAGACGATGGATCAGCTCGACCTTGGTGTTGGTCGGCACCATTACCTTTTCGTTCTGAAGCCCGTCACGCGGACCGACTTCAACGATTTTGACGTGGCTTGGCAGATCGGAAATCAGGGCCATTATTCGGCCTCCTCGATCGCGATCAGTTCCGCACCATCATCAACCTGATCGCCGACGCCAAAGAACACCTCCTTGACTGTGCCCGAAACGGGGGCGGAAATGGTGTGTTCCATTTTCATCGCTTCCATGACGACCAGCTTGTCACCGGCGGTGACCGACTGGCCGGTCTCGGCCATCACGGCAATGATCTTGCCCGGCATCGGTGCGGTCAGGCCGCCGCCTGTGCCCTCGGACCCACCGGCAGCTGCCAGCGGATCAAAGATATCAAGACGATCCGAACGCCCATCGCGGAAAATCATCAGACGATTACCATCACGCAGGACGGTTGCGCGTTTGCGGACGTTATCAAGGCTTGCAACGATGGCGCCGTTTTCATCGCGTTCGGCACTGGCGATGATAGCGCTACCATCGGGCATATCGATGACATAGCCCTGATCACGGTAATGCACCTTCACCAGCATGTCCGACCCGTCATGACGCAGGATCAGGTCATGGTGGTTATCGTCATTCAGCCTGAAGCCCGCCGTGCTGTGCCAAGGCGAGTAGGGGTCGTTGCTTTGGGCCGCATAGCGGGCGGCCTCGGTATCGCGGGTCAGAAGGATATCAAGGGCGGCGAATGCCAACGCCTCGTTATCGGGTGTGACAGGGGCCGGGATCAGGTCATCCTGATAGTTCGGGATAAAGCCGGTTTCGACGTCACCCCGCTCAAATGCCGGGTGCCGGGCAATATTGCCAAGGAAGCCGGTATTGGTCGTCACACCAACGATCTGAACATCATTGAGTGCCGTCGCCATACGACGCAGGGCGGCCTTGCGGTCCACATCCCACGTGATCAGCTTGGCGATCATCGGGTCGTAATGGATCGATACTTCGCCGCCTTCATAAACGCCGGTATCGACCCGCACATGATCGGTTTCACGCGGCATGCGCATATGGACAAGCTTACCGGTGGCCGGCAAGAAGTCATTCTGCGGATCCTCGGCATAGATGCGTACTTCAAAAGCATGCCCCTTGATCGAAAGCTCCTCCTGCGCCTTTGGCAGGGGCTCACCATCGGCGACACGCAACTGCCATTCCACCAGATCTTCGCCGGTGATTTTCTCGGTCACCGGGTGTTCGACCTGAAGACGGGTGTTCATTTCCATGAAATAGAACGCACCTGACGCATCAAGCAGGAATTCAACCGTACCCGCGCCCTGATAGCCGATCGCCTTGGCGGCATCGACGGCAGCCTTGCCCATCTGGGCACGCAGTTCGTCACTCATGCCCGGGGCCGGGGCCTCTTCGATCACCTTTTGATGGCGGCGCTGCAAGGAGCAATCGCGTTCGAACAGGTAAACCGCGTTGCCATGGCTGTCGGCAAAGACTTGAATTTCGACATGGCGGGGTTTGACGATCAGCTTCTCAATCAGGCAATGGTCATCGCCAAAGCTGCTCGCGGCTTCGCGTTTGCAGCTGATCAGCGCATCCTTGAAATCAGACGGGGTTTCAACCGCGCGCATGCCTTTGCCGCCGCCACCAGCCGATGCCTTGATCAGCACCGGATAGCCGATCTTGTCGGCCTCGGCCGCCAGAAGGTCGGGGTCCTGATCCTCCCCATGATAGCCTGGCACCAGCGGCACACCGGCCTTGCCCATGATTTTCTTGGCTTCGGATTTTGAGCCCATCGCACTGATGGCACTGGCCGGCGGGCCGACAAAAACGCAGCCGGCCTTTTCCAGCGCATCGGCAAAGCCGGCATTTTCCGACAGGAAGCCATAACCCGGATGAACGGCATCCGCACCCGATTGCGCAATGACTTCAAGCAGACGGTCGGTGCGCAGATAGCTGTCTTTGGGTGCTGGCGCGCCAATATGGTAGGCCTCGTCCGCATGTTTGGCATGCAGGGCCTTGGCGTCGGCATCGGAATAAACGGCAACCGTGGCAATTCCCATGCGGCGGGCGGTCTTGATCACACGGCAGGCGATCTCACCGCGGTTGGCGATCAGAAGTTTGCGCGGCATGTTATTTCTTGCTCCAGTTCGCGGGACGTTTTTCCAGAAAGGCACCGACACCTTCGCGGCCCTCGTCGCTTGCCCGTTGATCAGCAATACGGTGTGCTGTGTCGTCAATTACGGCATCTGAAATCGGCTTGTTTGCAACCGCGTAAATCAGGTTCTTGGCGGCATGCATCGCATCCGGCCCATTGGCCAGCAGAAGCGTCGCCATTTCCTGCCCACGGGCAGTCAATTCATCGGGGGAGGTGATTTCATGCACCAGACCTATCTGCTGGGCTGTCTTTGCATCAAAACGCTCAGCGGTCAGGAAATAACGCCGTGCCTGATTAACCCCGATGGCCTCAACCACATAGGGCGAAATCACCGCCGGGATCAGACCCAGTTTGACTTCAGACAAGCAGAAGCTCGCACGTTCTGACGCAATGACGATGTCACAACAGGCCGCAAGCCCAACCCCGCCGCCAAAGGCCGCGCCATTGACCAGGGCGATGGTCGGCTTTGATGCGAAGTTCAAAACCTTCATCAGTTTGGCAAGCGCACGGGAGTCAGCCAGGTTTTCAGCATGGCTATAGCCCGCCATGCGCTTCATCCAATTCAGGTCGGCACCAGCCGAAAAGCTTTTGCCCGCCCCGGTCAGAATGATCACGCGCACAGCCGGGTCCGCATCAAGCGCCTCGATCTTCGCTGTCAGGTCAGTGATCAGGACGTCGTCAAACGCATTGTGGATTTTCGGGCGGTTCAGCGTAATGGTCGCAATCCCGAAATCGCTGATTTCACAGATGGCAGCGTTGGTCATGTTATCGGTGTTTATATTGCTCATGATCACCTCACATTCTGAACACGCCAAACCGGGTTTCTTCGACCGGTTTGTTGAGTGCCGCCGACAGGCCAAGACCCAGAACCATACGGGTATCGGCGGGATCAATCACACCGTCATCCCAAAGGCGGGCTGACGCGTAATAGGGGTGACCCTGTTCTTCATACTGATCGCGGATCGGGCCCTTGAATTCTTCCTGCTCGGCTTCGGGCCAGCTTTCACCGCGTTTTTCCATGGCATCGGCACGAATTTGCGTCAGCACGTTGGCCGCCTGTTCGCCGCCCATGACCGAAATGCGGGCATTTGGCCACATCCACAGGAAGCGCGGGCTATAGGCGCGGCCACACATGCCATAGTTCCCCGCCCCGAATGATCCACCGATCAGGATGGTGAATTTCGGGACATTGGCGGTGGCAACAGCGGTGACCAGTTTCGCACCATCCTTGGCGATGCCACCACTTTCATATTTGCGGCCAATCATGAAGCCGGTGATGTTTTGCAGGAAGACCAGAGGAATGCCACGCTGGGCACAAAGTTCGATGAAATGCGCGCCCTTAAGCGCGCTCTCAGAAAACAGGATGCCGTTATTGGCAACGATGCCGACCGGATAACCAAAGATACGGGCAAAGCCGGTGACAAGGGTCGTGCCATACTGTGCCTTGAACTCATCGAACTCGGAGCCATCAACGATACGGGCAATGATTTCGCGCACGTCATAGGGCTTCTTGGTGTCAGAGGGGACCACGCCATAAATCTCGTGCGGGTCATAGGCCGGGGCGCGCGGCTCGCTCAGCGTCAGGCCGGGGTTCTTGGTCCAGTTCAGGTTCTTGACCACATCACGCGCGATTGACAGCGCGTGGCTGTCATCCTGGGCATAATGGTCGGTGACACCGGATGTTTTGCAATGAACATCCGCCCCGCCAAGGTCCTCGGCCGAGACGACTTCGCCGGTTGCGGCTTTTACCAGCGGTGGACCACCGAGGAAGATCGTGCCCTGTTTGCGAACAATGATGCTTTCATCCGACATTGCCGGGACATAAGCACCACCCGCTGTGCAGGACCCCATGACAACCGCGATCTGCGGGATGCCCTTTGACGACATGGTTGCCTGGTTAAAGAAGATGCGTCCGAAATGGTCGCGGTCGGGGAAAACGTCATCCTGACGGGGCAGGTTGGCGCCACCACTATCGACCAGATAGATGCAGGGCAGATTGTTTTCCAGCGCGATTTCCTGTGCGCGAAGATGCTTCTTTACGGTCATCGGATAGTAGGATCCACCCTTGACCGTCGCATCATTGGCGACAATCACGCATTCAACGCCCGATACCCGACCAATGCCGGTAATGATGCCTGCGGCCGGGACGTCCTCATCGCCATACATGCCATGTGCGGCAAGCTGGGAAAGTTCAAGAAACGGCGAGCCAATATCAATAAGCTGGCGAATGCGTTCGCGTGGCAGGAGCTTTCCGCGCCCTGTATGGCGATCGCGCGCGCGTTCACCGCCGCCAAGCTTGACCGTCGCGATCTGATCACGCAGATCGGAAACCAGCTTTTCCATATGCTCGGCATTGTTGCGGAAGTCTTCTGAACGGGCGTTTACCGCAGATTTCAGTACCGTCATCGTCCGTTTTCACCGTTCTTTTGTTGTGGGCAAATCGGCCCGCGTGCAGGGTGTTTATGGCTGTTGTTATGGGTGAAGTTTACGTAAACGTCAATATTAAATCGGTATTTTAGTACCGAAATTATCTATATGCTGCAAATGCGCAGAATATGAAGCGTTTTATAGGCCTTTCATAGGCTCAGGTAATCCGGATTTTTCGGCTGCTTGACGGGGGTTCTTTGCTGCGCTGCACCTAACCGGTTTGGTTTACAAATAACGCGTTCGGGGAATACACTCATGTGTGGAGACACATGGAGACGGTTGGTGTTCGGGTTTGGTTGGCGTAAAAAAGAAAAATCTTATACGGCTTTGATCTGCCTTATGTTTTTGTCGATGGTTGTTGGCCCTTATGCCGCCGCACCGGTGCATGCGCAGGAAGCCGCCAGTGACATTCATTGGCTCAAGGCCGATGTCCCACCCATCGGTATTTCAAGCGGTCCACTGGCCGGCAAAGGGCTGCATGGCGGTATCTTGAAAGCCCTTCTGGGGCATGATGCCGATCCGGGAATGGTCGAGGGACATGCAAACATGGCGCGCCTGTTCAGCCTGATGAAATCGGGCAACTTTTGCGTGCCCGGACTGCTCAGAACATCAGAACGCGAAGAATTCGTCTGTTTTACGGATCATCCGAGTGCTGTGCTTGATTCCAGTCATCTGGTTTATGCGGCCGGCAACAAGAAGCTGCGCGACAAAATTGATGAAAATGTCTCGCTCAAGCAGCTGCTTGAGGATGGTTTCGTCGTCGGGGTCGGGGCGGGCATATCTTATGGCGACGGGATCGACGAGATTATCCAGAGCTATGAGGATGAACCGGTCGTGATCCGCCATCCAACACCCAATTTCATCGAGCCGATCCTTTCGATGATTGAAATGCAGCGGGTGGATTTTTCACTGGCACCGCCTTGGGTGATTACCTGGTTGCTGGTGAACGAAAAGCTGAAGCTGCGCGATGATCGAACCCCAAAGATCATCACGCATCCGTTTCGCGAGGCATCGACAAAAATCAATTATCACGTGGCCTGCACCAAGAATGACTGGGGCCGGCAGGCGGTTGCGTTATTGGATGAAATGCTGACCCGCGCAGATGTTCAGAAGGCCCTTGATCGCAATGCCGACATGTGGATGTCGGTCAAAAAGGCGCAGGAACATTTGCTTGAATAGAGCTTGGCGGGTTAGTCAGCAGGATCGTCGATCAAGCTACCCGAAGCACCCTTGCGCAGTGAAATCCACTGGCCAAGCTGATCGATGCGGTCATTTCCGAAAAACGGTTCGTCCTCATAAAAGAAGAAGGGCGAACCAAATGCCCCCATGGCAATGGCGTCTTCAGTGACGCTGCGCACATGGTCTTTCCATTTCTGGGATTCGACAGCCGTGCGCATTTCAGTGGCATTAATAGAATGGCGGGTTGCCGCAGCAAACACGTTTTCCGGGTTGGCCATATCAAGACCATCGGCGAAATAGCCGCGATAGATATCCGTGGCGAACTTGCGGGCCAGCATCGGGGAGCGCGATTCAAGCCAGTAATAGGCACGCGTCGGTACCAGGGCTGCGTAGGGGAAATTTTTCGGGATCTGGAAGGGCACGTTCTGTAGGCGTGCGCAGCGTTCCATGTCATGGCGGAAATAGGGGCCGCGGATCGGTTGATCGAGAAGAGGGCTTTGTCCGGTCTGTTTGAAGGCCGCGCCAATCATGAAGGGGCGCCAGACGACGGTGACCCCAAGGCGTTGTTCAAATTCTTCCATCCGCTCGGCGGCGAGATACCCGTAAGGCGACGAAAAATCGAAATAGAAGGTGACCTCAGACATTTCCCAAACCCCGTTTTACGTAACCCGTTCATCACGACAATTTTTACGTGCAGATCTTTTGCCTGCTTTACTATACGTAATCTTGATCTATTAAGTTGTTGTGAATCAACAAAATAATAAAATCAGGGGACCACAATTCCGGGGCGGACTTTCACTTCTTCCATGACGACATATGTATGAGTCTGACCGACACCCTGAACAGAAGACAGCCGTTCGAGGAACTCGCGATAGGCATACATGTCCTCGACACGCAGTTTGGCAAGATAGTCAAAACCACCCGCGACCATGTGGCATTCTTCGATTTCAGGCAGCTTTTTGATCGCCGCGGCAAAAACATCAAAGACGTCCGGTGTGGTACGATCAAGAATGATTTCAACGAAGACGACCAGTGACTGGTTAAGCTTGCGCGGGTCCAGTGTTGCCATATAGCCGGTAATAAAGCCATGCTGCTCAAGCCGGCGGACACGTTCAAGGCAGGGGGTCGGGCTTAGATTGACCCGGCGTGACAGCTCGACATTGGACATGCGACCATCATTTTGCAGCTCGCGGAGGATCTGTTTGTCGATCTTGTCCAGGCTCTTGTGGTTCTTCTGCATTATGGATATCCAGCCAGTGTTTGTGACTATAAGAATGTGAAAACCGTGGATGATATATCGTATTTTATCGAAAATTGGCAGCACATTTTTCGGGTGAAATAATATTGTCGGTCACCATAGAGGTGCAACAGGCCCCGAAGCGCTTGGAAAAGCATGCGTTCTTCGGCGTTGGCAAAAGTCAAACATCAGGGAGAGGCTTGAAAATATGTTCCGTTCCGAACTGTCCCAACCAAACGAGATCCGCCAGACCATCCGCGATTCCTATCGTGCTGATGAAGAAGCTGTCGTAGAGCGCCTGATCGAAGCGGCGCGTCTTTCCCCGGAACAGACCGCACGCGTTCATGATCGCGCCTATCAGCTTGTCGCCCGTGTCCGCGAAGCCGATAACGGCAAAAGCGGCATTGATGCCCTGCTTCATGAATATGAGCTTTCCAGTAAGGAAGGCGTCATCCTGATGTGCCTGGCCGAGGCATTGCTGCGCGTACCCGACGCAGTCACCGCTGATAAGCTGATCCAGGACAAGCTGTTTGACGCCGACTGGCAAAGCCATCTGGGCCATTCCGACAGTTTCTTTGTCAATGCATCGACCTGGGGGCTGATGCTGACCGGGCGGGTGATCAAGTTTGGCAAGGCGGAAAAGGCGGACCCGGGGCGTCTGATCAAACGCATGATTGGTCGTTCCGGCGAGCCGGTTATTCGCAAGGCGTTCAACCACGCGATGCGGATCATGGGCCGCCAGTTCGTGATGGGGCGCACCATTGATGAGGCCGCCGAGCGCGCCAAGGCCAATGAGGAAAAAGGCTATCGCTATTCCTATGACATGCTGGGCGAAGCCGCCCGCACCATGGATGACGCCGATCGCTATTATAAGGCCTATGAAACCGCCATTCACGATATTGGTCGGGTTGCCAATGGCCGCGGCCCGATCGACAGCCCGGGCATTTCGGTGAAATTATCGGCGATTCACCCGCGCTATGACTTTGCCAACTATGAACGGGTCATGACCGAGCTGACCCCGCGGCTTAAGGAACTCGCCCTTCTGGCCAAGAAATACGATATCGGCTTCACCGTCGATGCCGAGGAAGCCAACCGTCTTGACCTGTCGCTTGATGTCATCGGCACGGTCTTTGCCGATCCGGATCTTGATGGCTGGGAAGGCTATGGTCTGGCTGTTCAGGCCTATCAGAAACGTGCCTATCACGTTCTGGAATGGCTGGCAGATCTGTCGACCAAGGTCGGGCGCAAGATGATGGTCCGCCTTGTGAAGGGCGCTTATTGGGATACCGAAGTCAAATTCAGTCAGGAAAACGGCTTTGACGGCTACCCGGTCTTTACCCGCAAGGCATCGACCGATGTGTCCTATCTGGCGTGCGCGAAATATATGCTGTCGCGCCGCGATGCGTTTTACTGCCAATTCGCAAGCCACAATGCCCATACCGTGGCATCGATCCTTGAAATGTCGGGCAATGACCGCACCTTTGAATTCCAGCGCCTGCATGGCATGGGCGAAGCCCTGTATGAGCAGATCGTCGATAAAAAGGGTGAAAACGTTCCGTGCCGTGTTTACGCGCCGGTCGGCACCCATGAAGATCTTTTGGCTTATCTCGTGCGGCGTCTGCTTGAAAACGGGGCCAACACCAGCTTTGTGAACCGTATTCAGGATGAACAGCTGCCGATCGAGGAAATGATTGCCGATCCGATCGAAAAGATGGCGGCACTTCCGCGCAAAGGCCATCCGAAGATCCCGGCCCCGATTGATCTTTACGGGGCAACGCGCGTGAACTCGCGCGGGATTGACCTGACCGACACGGAGAAGCTTCTGCCGCTTAGCGCCAAGTTGGCCGAGATCAAGGACAAGACCTGGAACGCAGCCCCGCTGATTGATGGCAAACTTGTTTCCGGAACACCGATTGATGTCATCAATCCGGCCAAGCTGAATGAAAAGGTCGGTGACCTTGTTCAGGCGACCGAGGCCGATGTTGAGGCCGCTGTTGTCGCCGCCGTGAAGGGCTATGAAACCTGGAACAAGACACCGGCAAGCGAGCGCGCCACGGCACTGCGGCGTCTGGGTGATCTGCTTGAAGAAAACATGGACGAGTTCATCGCGCTTTGTCAGCGCGAAGCAGGCAAGCTGTATCTTGATGGCGTTGCTGAAGTCCGCGAGGCGGTCGATTTCTGTCGCTATTACGCCAACCGGGCGGAGGAAACGTTCCGCGAAGGCAGCCCGCTTGAAGGCCGTGGCGTGATTGTCTGCATCAGCCCGTGGAACTTCCCGCTTGCGATCTTCCTGGGGCAGGTGACTGCGGCCCTTGCAGCAGGAAATGCTGTCATTGCCAAACCGGCAGAGCAGACTTCACTGGTTGCGGCCCGTGCGGCAGAGCTGATCCTTGAATCTGGTGTGCCGGGCTCGGCATTCCAACTGGTACCGGGGCCGGGCCGTGTGATTGGTAATCAGCTGATCAATGATCCGCGCATTGCCGGGGTGGCCTTTACCGGCTCGACCGAAACTGCACAGCTGATTAACCAGGCACTGGCAAAGCGCCCGGGTGTGCCATTGCCGCTGATTGCTGAAACAGGTGGTCAGAACGCGATGATTGTGGACTCGACCGCACTCCCCGAACAGGTCGTGCAGGACGCGATCATTTCCGGCTTCCAGTCGGCAGGGCAGCGTTGCTCGGCGCTTCGTGTTCTGTTTGTTCAGGAAGACATTGCCGACAAGCTCTGTGACATGCTGGTCGGGGCGATGAAAGAACTGCGCGTCGGTGATCCGAAGTTCCTGGATATCGACGTCGGTCCGGTGATTGACGAGAAATCGCGCAAGGTTCTTGAAGCCCACGCTGAGCGCATGAAAAAGGAAGCCAAGCTTCTGCATGCGTGTAACACGCTTCCGGAATGCGAAGGTGGCAATTTCTTTGCCCCGCATTGCTTTGAAATTCCGTCGATTGATGTTCTTGAACGTGAAGTGTTCGGGCCGGTCGTGCATGTGGTGCGTTTCAAGGCACGTGACATGGACAAAATCCTCGATCAGATCAATGCATCGGGCTATGGCCTGACGCTTGGTATCCATTCACGTATCGACACGACGGTGCGCGAAATCTCGCACAAGCTGCGTGTCGGGAACTGCTATGTAAACCGCAACCAGATTGGTGCGGTGGTTGGCGTGCAGCCATTTGGCGGGCAGGGCAAATCCGGGACCGGCCCGAAGGCCGGTGGCCCGCACTATGTCGAACGCTTTGCCAAGCCGATTGCACATGCCCAGACCATCTCCAATGATGATGTGGCAGATGATCGTGCGCCGATCATCGTCAAGGATGTCATCGCGACCAACGAATATGCCGCGATGCTGACGGCCCAGGAAGAATGGCAGGCAACCGATGGCAATGCCCGTGTCACCATTCTTGAAAAGCTCTCAAGCAAGATGGAGGCATCTGGCAATGATGCCCTGGTTGCCGGGGCGGATCACGTTGCGAACTTTGCAGCCCTTTCTGAAAACGGTTTTGTCGCACCGACCCGGATGCCCGGACCGACCGGTGAAACCAACGACCTTTATTGTCAGGGCCGTGGGGTGTATCTGATCCAGGCCGACAAGGACGCCGAACCGGCAAAGATTATCCGTCATCTGGCCGCTGCCCTTGCGGCTGGCAATGCGGTGATCCTTGCAGGTGACCAGAAATGGCTGGCTGAAATTCCGGCACTTGCACAGCAGGCGGGTCTGCCGGCCAAGCTGATCAAGGCTGTCGGGACCAATACGGGCCTTGGTGCGATGTATGATGGCGATATCGCCGGGGTATCCTGTGTGGCCACCCTTGATCGGGTGACCTCGTTCAAGCAGCTTTTGGCCAAGCGGGATGGTGCGATCCTGTCGCTGATTTCCGATAGCGGGGCCGAGGATGACGGCGCACTGCCCGATGAGGCGTTTCTGCATCGCTTTGCCACCGAAAAGACGATCACGATCAACACCACGGCGGCCGGGGGCAACGCATCCCTGATGTCGATGGAAGAAGACTGATCCGCATCGGATTGGCGCTTTTGCGATCCTGAAATCTGCAAATGGACCGGGAAGGGATTTCCGGTCCATTTTTCTATCTTTTATTCATCTTCTCTGAAGTAGTATGCCTGCGCCCGAAGAGCGGTTGGGCTTTTTTTCGTCAAAATTGGCTGCAATAGCTATTGGCCGGAACAGATGATGTCCTGCGGCGTTGATATTGACGCAAGAAGAATGACCCATGTCGGGCAGGCATGAACAAGGAGAACAGGAATGATCAAGGTAACCCACGGTTTTGGCCGTGTCCTGAAAACGGTATCGGTATGTGCGCTTCTGGCGGTGCCGCTTGCGGCTTGTGGGCCGTTGCAGATGCCGTTGGAAGACCGTACCGGCAATGACCAGTGGCTCGATACCCAGATCAAGTCCGGTATCCTTGGCGAGTTTTCCAAGGTCGACCACACCTATCTGATGGATGTGAACATCGATATCTGGGAACAGAATGTCATGGTCACCGGCATGGTGGATTCCAAGGGCAAGTATTATGACGTCATGTCGATGGTCAAACAGGACAACCGCATCAAGACCGTCCATGACCATCTAGTGATTGCCGATCAGGAAACGATTGATGCCTACCATGCGGCCGAAGACGAGTATGGCAAGAATGCCGTTCCGACGGATTCGGCCACCCAGTCGGTGTCGGACGTCTGGATCGAAAGTCAGATCAAGGCATTGTTATTGGCCGAAAAAGGCGTGAGTTCCGTCAACTATCGTTGGCAGTCGGTGAAAAATGTCGTCTACATCATGGGCGAAGCCCAAAGCGATGCCGAGCTTGAAAAGGTGCTTTCCATCGTGCGCCGGATCAAAGGTGTGACCAAGGTTGTGAGCCACATCACAACGGCCTGATTCGCCGATCACCTTGTGATGAAACAGTTTTTTGTAAATTCCCCGCAGGCGTTCGGCCTTGCGGGGAATTTTTTTGGTTGGGCCAGATGCAAAAGTGTTTGAAAACCATTCGCATTTATCTTAGAGGTGATTGCACGTAATTAATAACTGATTGCAATCGCACCATGTATGTCTGCATTTGTAATGCGCTCAAGGAAAAAGACGTTCGCCATGCCGCCGAGCAGGGCGGGGCGACGCGTCCAGCGGAAGTCTTCCGTTTCCATGGCTGCGCGCCGCAATGTGGTAAATGCGCCTGCCATATGCGCGCAGAACTGCTTCAGGCGAAAACCTGTGGCAATTGCGATTGTGATGATGCAGCCGCTGTAACGGCAAATATCGAACCGATTGCCGCCGAGTAGGGCGCTTCCCGATATTCAAGCGATACGAAAAAGGCGAAGCCACTTGGGCTTCGCCTTTGTTGTTTGTGTCTGACGTCAGTCTTACCTGGAACGTTATTTCTTCAGGCCGAAACGTTCCTCGGCCAGGCGGTCGGCGACAAAGCCGGTCGACAGGTTCTGGTCCTTGGCGCGTTTGAAAATCTCGCGCACGGTGTCGCCAATGCCTTCGATATGCATGTTGGTTTCGGCCACCGTTTTGCCTTCGCGGCAATAATAGACTTCAACCACACCGCCAGCATTGATGACATAGTCCGGGGCATACAGGATGTCCGCTTCGCGCAACATCTCGCCGTGGCGGTCATGCTCAAGCTGGTTATTGGCGGCCCCGGCAATGATGCCAACCTTAAGGGCCTCGATAGAGCGATCATTGATCACCCCGCCAAGGGCGCACGGGGCGAGGATATCGGCCTCAACCGACAGGATTTCATCGACTGATACGGCCGTTGCCCCGAACTCCATGACGGCGGCCTTGACGCTGGATGCATTAAGGTCCGCGACAATCAGTTTGGCCCCGGCGGCATGCAGCATCCGGCACAGGTGATACCCAACATGGCCCAGCCCCTGAACCGCAACGCGCATGCCCTTAAGGTCGTCACGGCCATGTTTGAACTGGACCGCTTCCTTGAGCCCAATGAAAACGCCATAGGCGGTAAACGGCGACGGGTCGCCGGTGCGTTCCGGATCCTTGCCATCATTGATGCCGCCGACATGGTTGGTCTGGCTTGCGATATGGCCCATGTCTTCGGGGCTGGTGCCGACATCCTCGGCCACGATATAGCGCCCACCAAGCTGTTCGACAGCACGGCCCATGGCGCGGAAGAATTCCGGTGTTTTCTGGCTGCGCGGGTCACCGATAATGACGGACTTGCCGCCGCCCAACGGCAGATTGGCAAGCGCAGACTTGTAGGTCATGCCGCGTGACAGGCGCAAAACATCATGGATGGCGTCCTGTTCGCTGGCATAGGGCCACATGCGACAACCGCCAAGCGACGGACCAAGGTTGGTGTTGTGGACGGCGATGATGGTTTTCAGACCGGTGGATTTGTCGCTGGCAAAGACGACCTGTTCATGATCATCAAAGGCGATATCGGAAAAGACGTTCATCCTCTTGCAGCCTCCTGGCAGCATCATTGTTCTGGTGCAGGCTGTTTCCTGCTTATCCCTTTATGTTTGATGCATCGGGCTGTTGATCAATTTCTAATTCCCGAAAGACGGAAAAAAGACCGTTTCGGTTGAGGGGCGGCTTTCGTGCGGAAATATTCTGAGCCTGTTGGAACGGCTTTGTAATTTTATTGCGCGCGATGTGCGGTGCACAACGATCTGAGGGACGCGCCAAGCGGCAAATTCAGCTTTTCCGGGATTCTCTTTGCGCAGCTATTCCCAAACCTTTTCCGCGGGTCATTTTATGCTGCATTGCACTTACGGTGATTTGTCCTGAATCAGGGATTTGATCATGCGGCCATGCCAAATTCGCACTTGAAACCGGAGCAATTAATCTGGAAATATCAATTAACCGGACAATTTACGGCTCGTTAAGGTGCGAAACGTAGACTCACGGTTGGGTATCTTGTGGTTGAGATTCCCGGTTCAGGACAGGTTGGCGTCTGGGCGGCGCCAGCGAACAAAAAGTAAGGAGAGCGGCGGAAATGTCTGCATTCACAGACCATCGCCAAACCGTATATGAGGTTGAACTGCACAATCAGGCTGTGCGCGAGTGTGTCAAAGAGAACCGTTCCCACGAACTCTTTGATGACCGTTGGGCTGATGTTCAGACTCATGAAGTTGCGGCAAGCGACGAAAACAAGGCCCTTGCCATGATCGAAAACAGCTATCCGTCCGAAGACGGCTTCGTTGTCGATCACGTCAAACGCCTTGGCTGATTTACGCTGAGCGGGCAGAGATATGGTCCATGGGGAAACCATGGACACAAACACATCGGGCGGGGTAATCCCCGCCCGATGTGTTTGTGGATGCCGTTATGAACGTAAATGTTCAAGGCAGGGCGCGGTCAACAAAGTCCAGTCGATCCTGACCCCAGAACATCTCGTTGCCAACAAAATAGGTCGGGACGCCAAAGATGTTGCGTTCACGCGCTGACTGGCAGTTATCGTCATAGATCTTGGCGATCTCGGGCAGGTCGGCATTTTCCAGATATTCTGTCGACAGGCCGTTTGATACCAGTGCATCGCGCACGGTTGCGTGCAATGAAATATCGCGTTCACGCAGCCATATATCCCCCATCAGGGTTTCGGTCAGGTCGCTGACATCCTTGCCGTCTTCCTGAACCGCGATGATGGTGCGCGCCGCAAGCGTTTCATCCGCCGGGAAATGTGCCGGGTGCAGGTTGATCGGAATGCCAAGATGTTCTGACCAGCGTTTCAGCTCAACCAGGCGGTATTCCTGACGCGGTTGCGGGCGCTTGGCCAATGGGACGCCACCACCATGTTCCCAGACATCGGCGGCCCGGCAAGGTTTGTGAATGATCTTCACGCCATGCTGTTTGGCGATGTCGACAACGCGGCGAAACCCGAAAAAGGACCATGGGGATTGCACGAAGAAATAATGAATGATCGGCTCGGACATGTCGGCCTCCTTGATCTGCGCTGCAGATGTTGTTTTTCAATGGTCTTAGGGACAGAACCTATTAATTTGATTGGAATGGCAGAGTTTATATTTGTGAAATCCAAGGAAAAGCCCGCTGAGCGGGTTGGTATCCCGCACGAGGGGTTTGACGTCGGAGTTTGCAAATATAAACCCTGTCCTTCGGATCGCTCAGATTTGCACGGGCTACTTTGTCGCAAAACCTTGAAAGATATAGATCTTCCGGCGGTTTGGCTTCGCGTATCCGCACAAATCTGAGCGACCATTCAAACCAAATTAATAGGTCCTGTCCCTAGACTGCCCAAGCAGGCATGCTTCGTCAAACACCGGTCACGAATTGACCGGTGAGATCCGTTCATATGTTTGTGATGGTGTTTTGCTGACCCTAGTAATCCAGCCACCAGGCATATTCATCAATGCCACTCATCAGGACCCCGTCAAAGCCAAGCTTCATGATGTTGCCAAGATAGCTGTTCTCGCTGCCAAAGATGATGCTTTGCCATTCGCGGGTCCAGTAATGGACATGGTTTTCCTGGCCCCAGCGGGCCATCAGGTTGCCTTCGCTGACGAAATCGGGGCTACCGGCCCGCCATCCACTTTGCCAGTAATAGCGATATGTCTCTGCGGTCGCGATATTGAGATAGGAAATAAGCGTGCGCGGTGTGCCGGTCGTCTTGTAGCGCAGGCGCTTCATATCATCATAGGTCAGCGGGATGGTTCCGCGATGGAATGGATCTATGATCAGGGTATCGTAATTGGTCGCCGCCAGTGCGTTGACATAGGCATCTTTGGTGCCATAGGGCGAGCTATCGAGCACCATGGCGTAATTCTTCGCCTGGCGGATATTATCGATAACATGTGGGTTGGAGCCAAATGGCGTGTTGGGCACCTTTGCCAATGATGAAAGCTGCATGCCCGGTGGCGGGGCCGCGTAATAAAGCGCATCGAGATCGGCAAGTTGCGCGCGGGCCTTATCCATATCGGCCCGGTTTTCGGTGTAGTCGACGGCAAGATATTGCAGGCCTTCAAGCTTGAGCCGTTCCAGATATCCCAGAATATATTTGGTTTCTTCGGCGTTGGTCGCTTCGCCGTAGTTTTCGAAACCATAAAACGGCGCTTCGACCAGAATGGCATCAAGCGCACGCAGGTAATTCCGCGCCGGTTCGGCGACACCGCGCGTCGCAAACAGCGTTTTTTCAAGGAACTCGGTCAGTTCCAGGCCATTCATGGCAATGATCGAAAAGTCACTGCGATAGCTTTTCGCCCAGCGGCTGATCGCGATGACGTAATCGCGCATTTCCTCAACGAAGTCTTTTTCCGGTCGGCCGGTATTGATGCCAGACCGACCATCGCTCAGGCTGTTGGGCGGTGGGATAAAGGGTTCCAGTTCCTGTGCATAGGCGCCAAGCGGTGTTGTCGCCAGCAATGCGCCGCCAAGCCCGGCCGCACCAGTTCCCAGGAAATGTCTACGCGAGATGGATTTGGGCACGCCGTGTCGCTCAGCCATCGTTGGCGTCGGTTGGATCTGCCCTGACTTGCTGTGACGTTGCTTGGCCATGCCTTTATCCATCGCTGATTAGTTTGGCGATATTATGATGCCGCCTGCATCGCGCCTTGCGCAGTAATCAGCTCGGTCACCCGGTTGCCAATCGCAAGCGATGCAGTAAGACCCGGTGATTCAATACCATAGAGCATTACAAGACCATTAAGCCCGTGCTGTTTTTCATCGGCAATCAGGAAGTCACGCGCGGCTTCGCCGGGGGCCTGAATTTTTGGCCGCACACCGGCATAGCCGGTCTGAAGGGCGTTTTCATCAAGATCGGGATAGTATTTGCGGATGGCTTCGGCAAAGGCCGCCCGGCATTCTTCGGGAACGTCATAGTTCGGCGCATCCACCCAGGTCACATCCGGGCCAAAGCGCGCCTGACCGCCCATATCAAGCGTCAGGTGGATGCCAAGCCCGGCCTGTTCCGGGGCCGGGTAAATCAGGGTGGAAAACGGCGCCTTGCCCGACAGTGTGAAATAACAACCGCGTGCATAGTGCTGTGGCGGGACGGTTGCGGGGGGCAGACCGGCAAAGTTCCGCCCCAGTGTCTGGCTGTGCAGGCCCCCAGCAACGATCAATTCCGCGCAGGTCAGGCTCATTTCTTCGCCATCGGCATCGGTGGTGTTGACGGTATAAAGTCCGTTTTCAAAGCTGACGCCGGTGACCTTGGTGTTCACGGCAAGGGTCGCGCCTTTATTTTCCGCCTCACCCAGCAGGGTGACCATCAATTGGTGGCTATCGACAATACCGGTCGATGGGCTTTCAAGCGCGCCAACGCAATGCAGGTTCGCTTCACGTTCAAGCGCTTCTTCGCGCGAAATCCAGACAAGATCATTCACGCCATTTTCGGCGGCCTTTTCCTTGATCCCAGCCAGTGCTGTCATCTGGTCTTCGGCGGTGGCGACGATCAGTTTGCCAGTGCGTCTGTGTTCAATGCCGTTTTCCTCGCAATAGCGATACAGCATCTCGCGCCCGGTGACGCAAAGCTCGGCCTTGAGGCTGCCTTTCGGATAGTAAATCCCGGCATGAATGACTTCGCTGTTACGGGCACTTGTCTCGGTGCCGATTGCATCGTGCTGTTCAATGATCAGGACTTCGCGCCCCGTGCGTGCAAGAGAACGGGCGCAGGCCAGTCCGACGACGCCGGCACCGATGACGATGGTTTGAATATCTGCAGTCATGATCACTTGTATCTTGGTTGGAATGTGGGAAATGCGGTGGTCAGGATGTGGGGGATCCTAGTTCGCTTGGCGGAAATAGACAGCCTGCCCCTGATTGTCCTTGCCGTTGCCGGTGACAACTGCGGGCGCCTCACTGGTGTAGTGGCCACGTGCAAAGCTGCTGTCGTTACAATAGACATACCAGCTGCCAAACGGTAGCGTATTGCTCTGATAAGCACCACCTTCATGGCGCCAGATGCCCTCGCAATGGCGCTGGTCGTCATCAAGGATCATGGTGCCTTCGCCAGATGGCTGGTCAAAGCGCAGTTTGCCGGTGCCACGTACCGATTGCCAGTTGGTGACGATATCAATGCCGTCAATCGGCGGCGGCGTGGTTTCACCTTCGGGCTGCTGGAGAACTGCGTCATCCGCTGGTCCGGCAACAGCCGCGGAAATCGCCGAATTTTCCGGCAGTTCAATCGTCAGACGGCCAAAGAACCCGGCGGCGAATTCCTGTGCATCAATCATCGGCAGGCCACTTAGCGGTGCACTGACGCCATTGGCAGCCTGAACCTGTGTCGGGGTGCAATAATAACCCAGCAGGCGGCTGCCGCGTTGGGCTGGTGTTTGCGGATCCCACTGCCCGACAAAGGAAACGCATTGCGATCCATCACGGGTAAAGGGTGACAGGGCAATGTTGCCATATCGTGTTTCCTGCACAAAGTTCGCGCCATTCAGGCTGCTGCGTCCCTTGAGTGCATCAAACATATCAAGCAACTGCTCGGACGCCATGGCGGTGCTGAACCGAAAGCCGGGCGCGGAGGTCGTATAAACGGTCTCAAGGTACAGGTCACTTGCGGCAGCTGGTGATTCGCTCACCGATTGCTGCGCATACCAGCGCCCGACAAAAACCGTGCTGTTATCGCGATATTGACGCAGGAAGCTGTTCTGGCCATCGGTATTGGTGGCAAACAGAACCGGGCTCTGGTCTTGCGGGATCTGTTCAAACCCGCTGGTTTGCTGAGCGAGCGCGATCTGGGGGGCTGCCACCAGAAGGCTTGCAAGCATGCTGCCGATCAAAGCCGCCCGATACTTCACATTGCGTCCTTTCAGTTTGTTTTCAGGCGCATTTTTGCGTTGCGCTACCCTTATCTTTACCTTTGTGCATCTAGATTGGCTAGGGTTCAGTCGCCTGTAGGATGTGAGTCAGATCGCTTTTACCTTGATTTTTGGGGTTAAACGGGCTCATTGGGGAGATTGGCCTTGGGGACGAAGACAATAAGCCTGAAGATACGGAGCATATACCATGACGGTGCAACAGACCGGCGCAGACGGGGACAGCGCGGGCCAGCAGACGGCAACGGACAAGCAACCGCCGTCCAATCGCGCCCATGTAATCGTGATCGGCAATGAAAAGGGTGGGTCAGGCAAATCGACAACTGCGATGCATCTGATCGTTTCCCTGATGAAGATGGGGTTCAAGGTCGGATCGCTCGATATTGACGCCCGTCAGGGAACACTTACGCGGTATGTCGAAAACCGAACCGCCTTTAACGAGAAAAAGGGCCTTTCACTGCCGGTGCCCGAACATCGCCCGATCTTTCGGAGTGAATTGTCCGATGGCAATGAAGCCAAGCTCGATGAGCGCGAACGCTTTACGACGGCCCTTGGGGAAATGGTGGTCAGCTGCAATTTCATCGTCATGGATTGCCCGGGCAGTGACAATTACCTGTCACGTTTGGCGCATGCCTGTGCGGATACCCTGATTACGCCGATCAATGACAGCTTTATTGATCTTGATATGCTGGCCCGGATTGATCCGGACAGTCTCGATATCAAAGGGCCCAGCATCTATGCTGAGATGGTCTGGGATGCGCGTAAGCGTCGTGCTGCCATTGATGGTGGCAAGATTGACTGGATTGTCATGCGCAACCGCCTTTCGCATCTTGATGCACGCAACAAGCGTGACATTGCTGAAATCGTTGAAAAACTCGCGGATCGTATTCGCTTCCGGCAGGCGCCGGGCTTTGGTGAACGTGTGATTTACCGCGAACTTTTCCTCAAAGGTCTGACGCTTCTTGATCTGCGTGAAAAGGGCGTTGGCATCCCGATGAGTATGTCGCACATGGCTGCCCGTCAGGAAGTCAGATCGCTTTTGGAAGTGATCGGCTTCAAACCGGCAGATGGCGAGGAGTTGCCGATCTGAGAGCTTCCGGCCTATATCTTGTGGGACATAAAACTGTCCAACCGGAACAGGAAACAGGCAGGCCGCTTTGACACGCAAAGACATTATCCCAGAGACATCCGGGGCAGAGGAAGTGGCAGACTTCCTTGGCAAAGCCCGCGAACTTGCGGTTCACGCCCCCTCATCCGGGCCAGCACAAGGGCGCCTGGTCTTTGCCATGGATGCAACCGCCAGCCGTCAGCCAAGCTGGGATCGTGCCGCCGAAATTCAGGCCGAAATGTTTGATGCCGTTGATGGTGTTGGTGCTCTTGATGTGCAGCTTGTGTTTTTTCGCGGGCTTTCGGAATGCAAATCAAGCGGCTGGTGTCGAAACGCCAAATCCTTCCGCGATTATATCACCAAGGTTACCTGTCGGGCCGGCCATACGCAGATCGAAAGGGTTTTGGCTCATGTCGAACGCGAAGCCGGGGATAAAAAGATCGATGCCTTGATTTATGTCGGCGACTGCATTGAAGAAAATCCTGATCATCTGGCCCCGATCGCCGGGAAACTGGCGCTCAAGGGGGTGAAGGCATTCATGTTTCAGGAGGGGCATGAATGCGACGCTGCGTTTGCCTTTGGGGAGATTGCCAGGATAACCGGCGGAGCCTTCATGCAGTTTGATGCCAGTGCGGCAGGCAAGCTCCGTGATTTGTTGGGGGCAGTGGCAAGTTATGCCGTTGGTGGGCAGTCGGGACTTTCGATCTATCAGCAGAAAACCGGGTCTGAAGAAGTCCTCAGACTTGGTCACCAATTGCGAAAGCCGCGTTGATGCAGTGGTTTTTGATTGGCATCGCGCTCTTTGTTGGGGTTGGTTTCTTTATCCGCTGGATGACAGAGGCCGAGCCCAAAGAAATCCGCAAAATTGTCTTATTTCTGATCATCTTTGTGTTGATCCTGCTCGCCGGTTGGTTGTTGCTCACGGGCAAGATCGCCGCAATGGGAGCTGCCTTGGTGGCCGCCGTGCCGTTTCTGATCCGGGTGATGAAGCTTGGATTCCTGTGGCCGATTTTTCGCAGGGTCTTTGCCGCGTCGCAAAAGCGCGCGCAGCCGGGAAGTTTTGGCAACCGCCCGGCCGGGGCGGGATCAAGTTCGGAAATTCGCACGGAATTTCTCCATATGGTGCTTGATCTCGAAAGCGGCCAAATGCGCGGTGGTGTTGTCAGCGGTCCCTATGCCGGGGCCGATCTTGACAGCTTGGGACTTGACGACTTGCAGTCGCTTTATGTTGACTGTTGCAGTGCAACCGACCAAAGCCGGGCGGTTCTGGAAGCCTATCTTGACCGTCGTCCCGATTGTGCGGGATGGCAAAGTTGGCGCCAGGACGATCACGGCGAAGACGGAGCACAAAACGGAGGAAGCGACCGCAACTATCACGAGCAAGGCCGAAATGGCGAAAGGAGTTCAAGCGCATCTGGCATGACGGCTGACGAGGCCCAGAATATCCTTGGTGTGGGTGAAAATGCCACCCGTGACGAGATCAACCGGGCTTATAAAAAGCAGATCAAGGCGGTTCATCCCGATCATGGTGGATCGGATTATCTGGCGTCAAAGATCAATGCCGCGCGAAGCCTTTTGTTACGGCTATGTAAAGATTAGCGTTAATAATGCGTGCGCTTGCTTGATCCGTGTTCTGGAAATGTGGCAGAAGCATATATGCAGGCAATTCCGATACGGACTGGCATGCGGCGGTTGAAAAAGGAAAGTATTGAATGTCAAAAAGAATCAAGAAGGCAGTTTTTCCGGTCGCAGGTATGGGAACCCGCTTTTTGCCAGCCACCAAGGCCATGCCAAAAGAAATGCTGCCGGTCGTTGACAAACCGCTTATTCAATACGCTGTCGAAGAAGCCATTGCCGCAGGCATTGAAGAATTCATTTTTGTCACCGGTCGCGGCAAAACCGCGATTGAGGACCATTTCGACCGTTCCGCCGAACTTGAAGCAATTCTGAAAGAGCGCGGCAAGGAAGATGCGCTGTCCAAGGCGCTTGAAATGATCCCGGAACATGGTCGTGTCACCTATACCCGTCAGGGCAATCCGCTGGGCCTTGGGCATGCTGTTCTGTGTGCCAAGTCGCTTGTTGGCGACGAGCCGTTTGTTGTGCTGCTGGCCGATGACCTTATCCAGTCCAAAACCCCCTGCATGAAGCAGATGGTTGACAGTTATGGCCGGACGGGGGGCAACATGGTTGCCGTCATGGATGTGCCGCGCGAAGAAGTTCACCGCTACGGTGTTCTGGAGATTGAAGGCACCAATGGGCGCCTTGTCAGCGCATGCGGCATGGTTGAAAAACCCAAACCGGAAGAAGCACCGTCGACCCTGTCGGCCATCGGGCGCTATATCCTTGATCCGGGCATCTTCGAGGTGCTTGAAAACATTCCGCGCGGCGCTGGTAATGAAATTCAGCTGACCGATGCACTGGCGGCCATGATCGGGCAAGTACCGTTCTATGGTTACAACTTTGAAGGCCGTCGTTTCGACTGCGGTAACAAGATCGGTTTCCTGAGAGCCACCATGTCATTTGCCCTGGCCCGTGAAGATATGCGTGACGATGTCCGTCAGCTCATTCACGAATTCGCCGAAGGCGAAGCAGCGCAATAACCACTTATGTCAACAATGACCGACCGGAATAGCCAAATGATCTGTTTCGGTCGGGATCTACTTACCAGGATAGAACCTCCATGCGCGTAGCTATGATCGGGACCGGATATGTTGGACTTGTTTCCGGTGCCTGTTTTTCCGAGTTCGGTACGGACGTTGTTTGTGTCGACAAGGATGTGGAAAAAATCGCCCGTCTTGAAGACGGTATCATGCCAATCTACGAGCCCGGTCTGGATGTTCTGGTCGAAAATAACGTCAAGGCGGGGCGTCTGACTTTCACCACCAGCCTCAAGGAAGGGGTAAAGGACGCCGACGCGGTCTTTATTGCTGTTGGGACCCCGACCCGTCGCGGTGATGGGCATGCCGATCTGAGCTACGTCTATGCCGCGGCCGAGGAAATCGCCGAAGCCATGAACGGTTTCACGGTTATTGTCACCAAATCGACCGTGCCAGTCGGGACGGGCCGCGAAGTCGAACGCATCATTCGTGAAAAACGCCCGGATGCCGAGTTTGCGGTGGTCTCGAACCCGGAATTCCTGCGTGAAGGCTCCGCCATCGGCGATTTCATGCGCCCGGATCGCGTCGTGATCGGCACCAGTGATGAACGGGCGCGCGAAGTGATGTCGGATTTGTATCGTCCGCTTTATCTCATCGAAACCCCGATTGTCTTCACCACCCGTGAAACCTCGGAAATGATCAAATACGCGGCCAACACGTTCCTGGCGGCAAAGATTACCTTCATCAACGAAATTGCCGATCTTTGTGAGAAAGTCGGGGCAGACGTGCATGATGTCGCACGCGGCATCGGCCTTGATGGGCGTATTGGCAAGAAATTCCTGCATCCCGGCCCGGGCTATGGCGGCTCCTGCTTCCCGAAAGATACGCTGGCACTGGTGCGTACTGCACAGGAATATGACAGCCCGCTTCGCATTATCGAGACGGTTGTTGATGTGAATGCCAAGCGCAAGAAGGCCATGGCAGAGCGCGTGATTTCGGCCTGTGGCGGTTCGGTTGCGGGTAAAACCATTGGCATTCTTGGTCTGGCCTTCAAGCCGAACACCGATGACATGCGCGATGCACCGAGCCTTGATATCGTCCCCGCCCTGATCGCAGCAGGGGCGACCGTGAAGGGCTATGATCCCGAAGCCATGGAAGAAGCCAAAAAGCTTCTGGAGGGCATTTCCTATTGCGAGAATGCCTATGATACGATCGAGGGCGCTGATGCGATGGTTGTCCTAACCGAGTGGAACGAATTCCGCGGTATGGACTTGGACCGCATCAAGGACGCGCTCAAACACCCGATCGTGGTTGATCTGCGTAACGTTTATGACCCAACCGAGATGGCTGAAAACGGTTTCAGCTATTCCTGTGTCGGTCGTGCATCTATCGGAGGCTAATCCAAATCATGACGAATTCCGCCGGACATCAATTTGATAGCTCTGTTTTGCGCGAATATGACGTGCGTGGCGTTGTAGGAGAAACCCTTCACGCAGCCGACGCCAATGCGCTCGGCAAGGCATATGGCACCATGGTGCGCCGATCCGGTGGCAAGCGCGTTGCTTTGGGTCGCGATGGGCGCCTGAGCTCCCCAGAGCTGGCGGCGGCATTGGCTGAGGGCATTCTGTCGACGGGTTGTGACGTGGTGCGCATCGGCCGTGGTCCGACCCCGATGCTTTATTTCACGGTCTATGACGAAAAAACCGATGCCGGAATCATGGTGACGGGGTCGCACAACCCGTCAAACTATAACGGCTTCAAGATGCTCAATGCCGGCAAGTCCGTGTTTGGCGACGCCATTCAGGAGCTTGGGAAAATCGCCGCTAGCGGTGATTTTGAAACCGGGCAGGGCAGTGCATCCGATATCGAGATCGGAGATCGCTTTGTCGAACGCCTTCTGGCAGAGCTTGATTGTGATGTGCCAAACCCGATGACGATTGTCTGGGATTGCGGCAATGGTTCTGCCGGGGATGTTGTCCGCAAATTGACGGCAAAGCTGCCGGGTACGCATCATCTGCTGTTTGATGATATCGATGGCAATTTCCCGAACCACCATCCGGACCCAACGGTTGAAGCCAACCTGGTTGACCTGAAGGCGGCAGTTGCCAAACACAATGCCGACTGGGGTGTTGCCTTTGACGGTGACGGTGACCGGATTGGCGTGATTGATGGCAAGGGCAATGTGCTTTGGGGTGATCAGCTGCTTCAGATTTATGCCGCTGATGTTCTGGAGCGTCAGCCGGGTGCCGCGATCATTGCCGATGTGAAAGCCAGCCAGACCCTGTTTGACGAGGTCAACCGGATTGGTGGCAAGGCCATCATGTGGAAGACCGGCCATTCCCTGATCAAGACCAAAATGATCGAGGAAAAAGCACCGATCGCCGGTGAAATGAGCGGTCATATCTTCTTTGCTGAGCGTTATTACGGCTATGACGACGCAACCTATGCTGCCGTGCGCCTCTATCGCATTCTGGTGCAAAGCGGCAAAAGCCTTGCTGAGTGGCGCGAAGCCATGCCGGTTGCCGTCAATACGCCGGAAACCCGCATCGACTGCCCGGATGATCGCAAGTTTGCCCTGATTGAGGAAGTCCGCGCGCGTCTGGCAGAAGCCGGTGCGGAAGTCAGCGGTATCGATGGTGTCCGTGTCAGCACCGAAGATGGCTGGTGGTTGCTGCGTGCGTCAAATACCCAACCTGCCATCGTAGCCCGTTGTGAGGCCACCGATGACGCTGGCTTGGAGCGCCTTAAGGGGCAGGTGACCGATCAGCTTGTGAAAAGCGGTCTGTCTTCGGATGACTTCTTTGCCCCTGGTGGCGGTCACTAATCTTGCTCATTGCGCAATAAACAAGAAAAAAGCAGCGGTGTTAAGTGTCAAGGACCGCTGCATGATATATGCGCATCCTTGCGTTTGCCCTTACAATGATTTTGCGCATGACGGCGACAAGCGCGACCTTTCCGGGTTTTCCCTTTTGTTTGAGGCGTTGGTAGAAGGCTTTCATCTCCGGATCGAAGCGAATAGCAGGTAGTGCGGCGACATAGAGAACGTCGCGCACCTGTTGTCTGCCGCCGGCAATCGTTCTTTTGCCCCGCATGAGGCCGCTATCACGATTGAGCGGTGCCACACCAACCAGTTTGGCAATCTGGCCTTTGTCCAACCGTCCGAGTTCAGGCAATCCAGCCAGCAGGAAGCAAGCGGTTCTCATCCCGATACCTTTCAGCGACATCAGAACATTTGCTCGGGCCTGCAGGTCCTCATCTTCGGCCAGGCAGTTTTCCATTGCCATGATCACCTCGCGGCGCTGCTCAACAAGAAAGTCGAGCGTTTCCTCAATCCATCCCAGCGTTTTATCGATCTGCTTTTCCCTGCGATTCTTTTCCTGAACGATCATGTGGGGAAAGTTGGCGATAGCGTTGTACGAGGTCGGACAGTTCAGACTGCCGTGCTGAAGGGGACTCGAGCAAGCGGGTTTCCATGCGCCTGCCGTAATCTGCGATAACGAAGGCGTCAATCCGGTCGGTTTTGGACAGTTGGCCGCTGGCGCGGGCGAACTGGCGGATATATTTCGCATTCACCTTTGCAACGGGCCGGCGTGCCGCCAGCAAGGCTTCAACAATTGATCGTTCATAGCCTCCTGTCGGTTCAACAAGGATACGCTCAACATCCTCATACCCGGCAAGCCAACCAAGAAAGCTGGCAATGCCCGAAGGCGTATTGGCAAAAGTTTTTGTCCGGTTTTCAGGTAACAGGCAAATATCAAAGGTGGATTTCGATATATCGATCCCCACAAAACGCGTAGTATAAGTCATTGGCTTTGTCCCTCTTATACACGAGCGTAAAAGCTCTCTCAGCGGTTCGACGAAGCCTCAGGGTGCGCAGAGGGTTCTGCTTTTTTACGACCGTCAAGGGTCCTGCCCGCAAGGGCTCAACCGCTCTGTGCTCCGTGAACGGGTGGTGGCCACCACCCGTTCAAACAAAAGAGGCAGAAGGATCATAACAAATCCTTCTGCCTCTCAATGTATAAGCCCGTCAGATATTCTGACGGGCTTTTTTGAGTCTTTGGTGCTTGCTGTCGTTAGCCAGCATCGCCTGAATTAACCGGGATGCAGGCGACATTTTCACGTTTCAGTGCGGCACAGGCCGCGCGTGCTTCGTTCTCGCCGTCAAAGCCCAGCAGACGGGCGCGATAAACAATACCGGTGCCACTGGTTTGCTGCTCGACCGCGGCACGGGTCAGGCGCAGGACGTCCGGTGCGGTACGTGCTGCCGCCAGAACGGCTTCCTGTGCACGGCGCTGGTCGCTAAAGGCGCCAACCTGAATGCCCCAACCGGTATCGGTTTCCGGCTTCAGGCGGGTTACAACAGTCTGGGTGTCAACACGGCCCGGCTGTTCGGCTTCGCGCATGGTTTTGCGTTTGGCGATCAGAAGCTGCGCGTCGGCTGGCAGGATCTTGTCTTCCGGGCTGATGCGCGGACGTGGAACGACGATTTCGCCTTCCTTGGTCAGTTTGACATAGGCCTGATCAAGAAGCTTTTTCATCTGGGCGTCGCGGGTGCGCGCGGTGCGCCCCCCAAACACAACACCAATCAGGCGTTTACCATTGCGATTGACCGACGCCACAAGGTTAAAGCCCGATGCATTGATATAGCCGGTCTTGATCCCGTCCGTACCGTAATAGGACGCCAGAAGGTTGTTGTGGTTGCCATAGGTGCGGTTGCCAAAACGGAACTTCTGGGTCGCAAAGTAATGGTAATAGCTGCCGTAATTCTTGCGCAGGGCGACGGCCAGTTTGATCATGTCGCGTGCTGTGGTCATCTGACCACGGTTGGGTAGCCCCGAAGCATTCCGGAAGGTCGTGCGCGACATGCCAAGACGGCGCGCCTCAGACGTCATCATCTGGGCAAACTTGATTTCCGTGCCGCCAAGATGTTCGGCCACAACAACAGCGATATCGTTGGCGGACTTGGTTACAAGTGCGAGAATGGCGTCCTTGACCGAAATGGTTTCACCCGCTTTCAGCCCAAGTTTCGACGGTGCCTGGCCCCAGGCACGTTTGGAAACCTTCATGCGAGTCGAAAGCGAAACTTTACCGTGCTCGAGCGCATCAAAGACCATGTAAAGGGTCATGATTTTTGTCAGCGAGGCCGGATAGACTTTGTGATCCGGACGGTATTCATGCAAGGTTTCGCCAGTGTCGCCATCGATGATCATCGCCGTATAGGTCCGCGCCTGTGCAGCGGAGGGCGAAAGAACAGTGACTGAGATGATTGCGACCAGACACAAAAGCACAGAAACAAGCCCACGCACACAACGCGAGCGTGTCACAGACTGAGCTTTGGCCATTGCATTTGGCCCAGCAAGGGTCATTAAACGCATTATATCGGGCTCGGCTTTCAGGTTTCCCCAAGAACTAAATAAGCTCAATGTCGCATCCCAGCCTTAAACAAATGTTTAAGAGCATCAATTTTAGACGGTCGTCATTCGGGCCTTGAGATGGCCATTTTTATACGCGAAAGTACCTTTTATATCTCCAGATTGGCAAAAAATCGAGGATCGAATGTCCGAAAAAAGGGTTCCAGTTCACACCGCTGCACGCAAAATCCATGGCCGTTGGGGGCGTACAAGCGTGGCTGCGCTGCTTGTCGCGGGGCTTGCCGGATGCACATTTACCCAGACCAGTGATGTCAGCAATCCGATCGTGCGCAAGGGGTCCTGGTTCTCGTATCTGAATGCCGACGACCTCCGTCAGGCCTGTGCGGCCGGTGATGCTGAGGGGCAAATCCGCATTGTTTATAATGCCGACTATTACAAGGAAGTCCGGGTCTTTGAACTCGACCCGTATCCGGGTTTTGAGGAATTCAACCTGACCACCCGCGTCTTTGGCCCGCTGGAGGTCAAGGACATCAATGTAGAACTCAATGCGCCGCTTGGTGCGTTCGGCGGCGAAGAAGCTGTCGACCGGATAGATCGCGAATCCTATCTCGCCATTATCGATGCTTTGCAGGCCGAGGGCTTCGGAACGCAAAGCCGCGATGGCCTGCGTCTGTATTCTGACGACTATTACTGGGTCGCGATTGGATGTTCGTCTGGCGGCATCACGCTCGGCGCTTGGGCGTCTGGTGTCGATGATATGCGTGCGCTTGAATTTCCGGATGTATTGGCAAGTTTGTCGTCGATTGAGCGAGAGCTGCCTGAGCCGCCAGCTGCTGAAAATGCTCGCTCCCAGGGGGCGGCTCAGCTGCATTACGTTCAGAATAACGACTCTCGTGATTTCTACCGTACCGTGCGTGGAAACATGCTGCGTTAAGCAGCGTCAGGCCTGTGAGCAAGCGTCGGAGTGCCATGTTTGTAGGGCATCAGTTAAAATAGAATTTGCTGCAATGCAGCAAATTTGTTGGCTAGTGCCTTGATCAAACTGATGTTTTATAATTTCCCTTGGTGTTCCGGCGTTTTTGGTACGTCAGATTCCCTGATTTGTTCTGGAAATGTCACTAAACTGTGCTTGACGAAGTGGGGTTTTTCCATCTAGGGTTATGCTGCAATGCAACATTGATCCGGGGTGATGTCCCGGCGATCAGGAGGTTGAGGCTATGGCTGTTTCCAGGAAGAAAACGTCCGGGAAAACCGCAACGAAGCCGGTTACCACGTCGTCATCCAAATCTGCACCTGCATCTGTACCGTCGGTTTCCGAGGCGGCTCCTGTGAAACGCAGGGTCATGACCTCTTCCGAAATCGAAGCAGAGGCCCAAAAGGCATCCGTCGCGGATGCAAAGGCGCCGCCGTCAAAGCCCGCTGAAACCGATAGCTCGACCAAAACAGCTGCCAAAGCCCCTGACGGCGCGACGGCCATGAGTTCAGCACCTGCTGCTAAAGAGGCAAAGGCCGTTGAGGCTGTTAAGGCGGAATCAATGTCAGTCAACACCGCCAAAGTTGCTAACGTGAATGACGTCAGAGAGGCGGCTCCCTCAGAAAAGGCGACAAGCGGCATGTCGGCCTCGGGTGCGAAAACCGCATCGAAGACTCCGTCGTCTTCACCTGCGTCGAAACAGACCAAATCTCCCGTTGCAAAAACAGGGGCCGCGCGACCGGCTGCAGCTGCAAAGCCCAAAGCAGCCAAATCGACAGCGCCCGTATCGTCCACCAAAAGTGAAAAGGCCAGTACCGTGAGCACGAAACCCAAATCCGCGGCAACCAGCAAATCGACCGCATCTTCCGCCCCGAAAAAGACCACCACTGCCAAGGCAGCTCCGAAAAAGGCTGATGCTGCCCCGGCAAGCGAGGCATCAAAATCTGACCCGGCACCGAAGGCTGCAGCGCCAGCTAAGCAGGAGGCAAAACCGGCAGCACCGAGCGCAGCGGCCCCCGCAAAGCCAGTATCTTCGCCAGCGCCGGCCAAACCGGTAGAAGCCCCCAAGCCGGTCGCAGCCAAGCCAAAGGCAGAGTCAAAGCAGCCTGATGTTTTCGGCTTTGGCGCACTGTTTATGGATGGAACGACAATGGAGCCCTATTTCGAGCTGTGGAAAACGCCCGAAGCCGAAGCAATGGTTGCTGCGGGCAACGATGCATTCGAAGACAGTTTTTCAGCCGCCAATGAAGCATTCGGCAAAATCTTTGAGACCATGACCGGCCAAGCAGATGTATTTTCTGGTGCCGGGTCGCGGGTTGCAGCCCAGTATGAAGAGCTGCTTGATACCCAAAAGAAAAGCTTCGAGGACGTCTGGCAGGCCACCATGTCGATGTTTGAAAAGACCGGTGGCATTGGCACCGAGCTTTCCAATTGGATGCAAAAGGAGTTCGAAGCTTCCCAGGATGATCTTGATGAATTGACCAAGGTCGAAAGCCTTGCCGATCTTCAGGAGCTCCATAACCGCATTATCAATCGGTGCTATGCCAACAGCGTGGCTGAAGGTGAGAAAATGCAGGAAATGATGTTTGGCGCGCTTTCGGACGGACTGGAGGCAATCAGCAAGGCAACAAATGTCGCGATGAAGTGATGGCGGGACTCCCGAGGTTGGATCACAACCATCCTGACAATCCGAATTTCCGGGCGGACATGGCAATCAGCCATGTCCGCCTTTTCTTTGCGTTTTTCGGTTCTGGCGAAAATTCCGCACAACCTTGGCGGCAATCATAAGGAAGTTTGTCGGCTCATCTTGCAGTGCGTTATTCGCGGCCTAAATGAATCGAAGATGGACAACAAACGAAACACGGATGCACAATAAATTCGTAGTGATAACCGCGTAGCGGACTTTGAAAGAGTTTGGCAATGACCTATCATGGAGTTCATGCAGGAAATAAGGGTTCCGGTAAGTAGAAGATGACTGAACAGGATAATGACGGCACTGATCTGCCAAACACGGGGATCGTAACAAAGACACGGCCCAAGACGAAAAAGCCGTCCATGTACAAGGTGCTGTTGCTGAATGACGACTACACACCCATGGAGTTCGTCGTTCACGTACTGGAACGGTTTTTTGAAAAGGGACGTGAAGAAGCCACCGAGATCATGCTTCAGGTACACCGCAAGGGTGTAGGGGTGTGCGGTGTCTTTACCTACGAAATCGCAGAAACCAAAGTTAACCAGGTCATGGACCTGGCCCGCCAGAATCAGCATCCGCTGCAGTGTACCTTAGAGAAGGAGTGACATATGCTATCGCGCAATCTTGAGGAAAGCCTGCACCGTGCGCTCGCATATGCGTCGGAGCGTCGGCACGAATATGCCACTCTTGAACATCTTTTGTTGTCACTGACAGAAGATCAGGATGCCCTGGCGGTACTGAAGGCCTGCCGGGTCGATATTGATCGTCTGCGGTCTGACTTGCTGGAATTCGCCGATAGCGAACTTTCCGGCCTGATCAGTGCGCGTCTGGTGGATCCCAAGCCGACCGCCGGTTTCCAGCGCGTTATCCAACGCGCTGCCATCCACGTGCAATCATCCGGACGCGAAGAAGTCACAGGCGCCAATGTTCTTGTTGCCCTGTTCTCGGAGCGGGAGTCGCATGCTGTCTATTACCTGCAGCTGCAGGATATGACGCGTCTGGATGCGGTGAACTACATTTCACATGGTATTGCCAAAGCGTCCGAGATGAATGAGCGTCGCATCCCGCGTGGTGCTGACGAGGAACCGGTTTCGGGCATGTCGCCAGAAGGCGAAGAAAGCGGCCCGGCCGAGGGCGAGGCGCTCAAGGCCTATTGTGTGAACCTCAATGTCAAAGCCCAGAGCGGCAAGATTGATCCGCTGATCGGGCGTCAAAGCGAAATTGACCGCACCATTCAGGTGCTGTGCCGCCGGACCAAGAATAACCCGCTTTACGTTGGGGATCCGGGTGTTGGTAAAACCGCCATCGCCGAAGGTCTTGCGCGCCGGATCAATGATGGTGACGTGCCTGAGGTCCTGGAAAATGCCACGATCTTTGCGCTTGATATGGGCGCACTTCTCGCCGGTACGCGTTATCGCGGCGATTTCGAAGAACGCCTGAAGGCAGTCGTCAAGGAACTCGAAGAGTATGAAGGTGCTGTTCTGTTCATTGACGAAATCCACACCGTGATCGGTGCAGGTGCGACGTCGGGCGGGGCCATGGATGCCTCGAACCTGCTCAAGCCGGCACTGGCAAGCGGATCGCTGCGGTGCATCGGGTCGACGACCTATAAGGAATTCCGGGGGCACTTTGAAAAGGACCGCGCCCTTGTCCGTCGTTTCCAGAAAATCGATGTCGAGGAGCCGTCCGAAGCAGATACCGTCAAGATCCTCAAGGGGCTCAAGCCCTATTACGAGGAGCATCACCAGGTCAAATACACCAACGAAGCATTGCGTTCCGCTGTTGAGTTGGCGTCGCGTTACATAAGTGACCGCAAGCGGCCTGACAGTGCGATTGACGTGATTGACGAGGTTGGTGCATCCCGCATGCTGATCGCGCCAAGCAAGCGCAAGCGGACTGTTGGTAAGCGTGATGTCGAGGAAATCGTCGCCAAGATTGCCCGCATCCCACCAAAATCGGTGTCGACCGACGACCGCAAAACGCTCGCCAATCTTGAGCGTGACCTTAAAACGGTTGTGTTTGGTCAGGACGGCGCGATCGAGGCACTTTCCAGTGCGATCAAGCTTGCCCGGGCAGGTTTGCGTGAGCCTGAAAAGCCGATTGGCAGTTATCTGTTCTCGGGCCCGACCGGTGTCGGTAAGACCGAGGTGACCAAGCAACTGGCAACCGTCATGGGGATCGAGTTCATCCGCTTTGACATGTCCGAATATATGGAACGTCACAGCGTCTCGCGTCTGATTGGGGCACCGCCCGGCTATGTCGGGTTTGATCAGGGTGGTCTGCTGACTGATGCTGTCGATCAGCACCCCCACGCAGTTGTGCTGCTCGATGAAATTGAAAAGGCCCATCCGGACCTGTTCAATATTCTTCTACAGGTCATGGATCACGGCAAGCTGACCGACAATAACGGCAAGACGGTCGATTTCCGCAATGTTGTGCTGGTGATGACGACCAATGCCGGCGCGTCGGATATGGCCAAGCCGCCAATCGGCTTCAAGCGGGAAATGCGCACCGGCGAAGATGAAGAGGCAATCAAACGCACCTTCACACCGGAATTCCGCAACCGTCTGGATGCGGTCATTCCGTTCGCCAACCTTAAGCCGGAAGTCGTCAAAATGGTTGTCGACAAGTTCATCCTGCAGCTTGAGGTGCAGCTGGCTGATCGCAATGTTTCGATCGAGCTCACCGAAGCGGCGCGGAGCTGGATGGCTGAACGCGGTTACGATGTGGCCTTTGGGGCACGTCCGTTGGGACGTGTCATTCAGGAGCATGTCAAAAAGCCGCTTGCCGAAGAGTTGCTGTTTGGCAAGCTGTCCAAAGGCGGTGCTGTGCTGGTTGATATTGAAGACGACGCGGTCATCTTCCGCTATCCGGAAGATGACAACGGCGAAAAACAACAGAAAAAAGATCCCGAGATGGCAGGCTAACAGAAGCCTTTTGCTGTTCTCAGGTTGTTGTTAATGATTGGCAGTATAGATTGGTGCCCGGAGACTCAGTTTCCGGGCACCGTCATTTGAAGAATGCCAGAATGTTATGAGCCAAGCAGCACAACGAAAATACAGAAACGAGGTCGAGGAGTTTCTCTCCCGGCTGGAATTGCGTGCGCGCAAGCTGATTGTGCTTGCCGAAGTGCTCGAAAAGAATGCCGACAAGTCCGACGTGACCGGCTACCGCCCGTTTCGCGAAGAAGTCGACAACTTCAAGGCGTTGTCGCTGGTGATTATGGAGCGGCTGAACAAGCTCGAAAGTCATCCCAAGAAAGAAGAACTCGAAGAGCAGTTTCACAAGCTGCAGGTCCTGATGCTGCGTATTGTGATCAAAACCAGTCTAAAGTTCTTCTTTATCATGAGTGCCAAGGAAAACCTGCCGCTTGGCGCCCGTGAGATGTTTCAGAGCGAGTTGCGTACCCTCTATGAGGCAGAACGCATGATTTCTGACCCGCGCTATATCCGTCAGCTTGACGACTCCGCCAAGGAAGATCTCGATACGGCCAAAGACATCCTCGAAGAAATCATCGAAAAGGCGCCAGCGTTGCTGAATCTCGGTGCTAGCAAGAAAAAGAAAAAGCGCAGCAGCTAGGCGCATTAAGTTGCGTGAAAATAACTCAATGTTCTAAATTAGAAGTATATATTTGCGAATTGCAAAGCGCAATCTTTGCAATTTGCAATCTTTGCATTTTGAAATGCAAAGATTATGGGAAAATATTTCTGTGTTCACCGAAAAGCGTGTTCACAATCCCCAAAAACATAGGGTTTCCGGGGATTTATAAAGTTGGCACGTTTCCTGCTTAGTCTAGGGTGGACAGTTGTTCTTTGCAGGGGCGCGTCTCGCGTCTGGAACAACGTAATCTTCTGCAGTTTGCTCGTGTCCCAACCAAACTCAGCGGCGGTTTTATACCGCCGCTTTTTTCTTGCCTGAATTTCGGGTTTCCCGTTTCCCCAACTTCTGTTGATCGCACTGTTGTTTTAGGGCGCGCAATCCACATATGGAAAATGTGGAAGTTCCTCTCATACGGCTCCACGTTTCCTTGGATTCTAAAAAAGGTTGTATTCGAATTATATCCTTTGTATAAGTCATTATACTAAGAGATAGTCCACTTTAGCCGTCGGCATAGACTAAGGGAGTAAAACGAATGAAATCCAAGTGTTGTGTGGCTTTGGCCGGGATGCTAGCAGCAGCAGTGCTTGCTGTGCCGCATGTCGCGTTTGCCAAGGCAGAGTTGCCGGGAGATCCCAACGCACTCATTACAGATCAGTTCATCCGCGATATCCGGGAATGGCTTGCCAATCCGGTTGTGGCGCTGTCCATCACGTCGCAGAACAAGCTACGCAAGGATATGGCGCAGGTTCAGATTGATGCTGCAGACCAACAATGGCGTGCTGAACGTGAAGCCGAGGACCAGCCGCTGGTTGCGGCGATCCTGACCAACCCGCTGTCGAGCTACCTCACCCAGGTGCAGGCGCGCTCCGGCGGGATGTATGCCGAAATCTTTGTGATGGATGCAGTCGGTCTCAACGTTGGGCAAAGCTCCATCACGTCGGATTTCTGGCAGGGGGATGAGGCGAAGTTTCAGAACACCTATCCGAATGGCCCTGATGCTGTTTTCATCGATGAAGCCGAATACAACGAAAATTCTGACGCCTGGCTGTCGCAGCTCAACATGACCATGAGCGATGCTGATCGTCAGCCGATTGGTGCCGTGACCATCGAGGTCAATCTCAATGAACTTGCACGTCGTCGTGGCCTGTAGGGAGAATAGCTATGAAATTTTTTGAAAACCTTTCTATCCCGGCAAAGCTGATGACCTGTTTTGCCATCATGATCGTGGTGATTTTGATGGTGGCTGGTGCAGGCATCTTCGCGACGATGAAGGTTAACAGCGCAAATGTTGACCGCGAATATCTCTCTGAATTCGAACGTGATTACCATGAACTTGACCGCTCATATCTTTTGGCACGTCAAGGGCTTATATACTTCCTTACGACCGGCGACCGTACTGGCCTGAAAAGCTATCAGGAGTCGCTTGAGCACATTGACGTCGAAACCGACAAGCTCAAGACTTACGAGTCAATCAACTCGGAAGTTGCGGCCCTAATCGAAGAGATGGACGCGGCGATTGATCGTTGGGAAGAAATAGCAGCACAGCAGGCGCAACTGATGCGTCACTACCTGACTGTCAATCATGCTCGCGCAATTGAGGCCTCCGGCGAGCCGCGTGAGCTCTCTGATCGGGTTACAATGATTGCCGGAGAACTGGCAAAAAACATTGATCAACTAGTGGCTGAGGTTAAGGCAGACGTTGATCAGGCGATGACGATCTTCCAAGTGACACTGGGGATAGGTGTTGTTTTGCTTATTGCGATGGCGGCTCTGTTTGGGGGTACCCTGTCGCGCATGATTGCAACCCCGATCCGCAAGATGACGGAAGCGATGGGTAACCTAGCGGCCGGTAACCTTGATATCGAAACGCTTGATATGAAGCGTGCAGATGAAGTCGGCGCGATGGCCAAATCGCTTGAAATCTTCCGCGAAAATGCCCGAGAACGAGCCCGCATGGCAGAGCAGGAAAAAGTCGAAGCCCAGCGTCAGGTTGAACGCAGCCAGCGCATGGGTAGGTTGACCGAGGGCTTTGATGCGAAAATCCACGACGTTCTGCAGGCGGTGAATGCTGCACTTGATGATGTCCGCTCGGCCTCCGAGACACTGACCTCACACGCGCAGCGCGCCAACCAGGACGCACAGAATGTGGCCGAACAGGCCCACGAATCCTCGACCAACATCGAAACGGTTGCATCTGCAACCGCACAGTTGTCGGCCTCGATTTCGGAAATCTCGTCGCAGATTGCCCGCGTGACCGAAATTACGCAGGTCGCGGTTGGCGAGACCGAACGGACCAACGAACGTGTCGAGAAACTCAATGATGCCGCGCAAAGCGTTGGCGAGGTTGTCAACCTGATCAGCGACATCGCCGATCAGACCAACCTTCTGGCGCTCAACGCAACCATTGAATCGGCCCGTGCGGGTGAAGCTGGTAAAGGTTTTGCGGTGGTGGCTGGTGAGGTTAAAAACCTTGCTTCCCAGACGGTCAAGGCGACCGAGCAGATCACTGCCAAGATTGCTGAGATGCAAAGCGAAAGCGGCGCTGCTGCCGAGGCCGTGCGTGGCTTTGCCGACACCATTACCAAGATTGATGAGCTGATGTCGGTCGTTGCAAGCGCCGTCGAAGAGCAGGGCGCTGCAACCGAGGAAATCTCGCGCAGTGTCGAGGGGGCGGCCAACGGTAACGTTGCCATCACCAGTGCTGTGAAAAACGTCGCGGACGCAACGACGGAAAGTGGCGACCTGTCAAATGGCCAGCTCGATAGCGTCGGTCGACTGGCGGCAGCCAATGACGAGTTGCGCATCCATGTTAATGGCTTTCTTGACGACGTTCGTACCGTCTGACGCATCCGATATCTTAAATGAAAAGGCGCGGGGAAATCCCCGCGCCTTTTCTTTTTGTCTTGTGTCTGAGGATCAGCTTTTCGGGTTGGGCTGATCCTGGCGATAGGGGCTGTGTTCCGACAGGATATAATCGCGATCCTGATCAATATGATCGCGTTCCTGTGCCAGAAACTGCGCAACAGCACGCTTGAGACCCGGATCGGCAATCAAATGGGCTGAGTGGGTAATCACCGGCTCGTAGCCGCGCTGAATCTTGTGTTCGCCCTGTGCCCCGGCCTCGACCGTTTTAAGGCTATGCTCAATCGCAATATCAATGGCCTGATAGTAACAGGTCTCGAAATGCAAAAGCGGGGTGCGATCATTCGTGCCCCAGTTGCGGCCATAAAGCGTTTCCGACCCGATCATGTTAAGCGCCCCGGCCACCATTTCCCCGTTATTGAAGGCGCAGACCAGAACCGTACGGTCGCGCATGCGTTCATGAAGCAGGTCAAAAAATTCGCGCGTTAAATAGGCCTGCCCCCATTTGCGGTCCGATGTATCGCGATAGAAATGATAAAATCGGTCCCAATGATGGGGTTTCAGATCATCTCCGCGCAGTGCCTCAAAACTGTACCCGGCTTCAAGAATCTGTTTGCGTTCCTTGCGTAGGTTTTTGCGTTTGCGCGAATTAAGCGCGCCGAGAAAATCATCGAACTTCTGATAATCACGGTTCAGCCAATGGTACTGCATGCTGGTGCGTGGCAAAAATCCGGCCTGCTGCATCTGCCTGCTTTCATCACCACTGCAGAACGTCACATGCAATGTCGCCATGCCAAGCTTTTCTGGCAGGATCGTCATGCCATTGATAAGCGCGCCACGAACACCATCGGGATCTGGATGACCCTTGGCAACAAGTAGCCTCGGGCCGGGGACCGGGGAAAACGGCACGGCTGATTGCAGTTTCGGGTAATAGCGCCCACCAGCGCGTTCATAGGCATCTGCCCATGCCCAGTCGAAAATATATTCGCCGTACGAATGGGCTTTGACATAAAGCGGCACAATGCCGATCACAGAACCTGTTTCGTCTTCGGCCACCAGATGAAAGGGCTGCCAGCCGGTTTCGGCCGTGGCCGAGCCGCTGTCTTCCATGGCTGAAAGAAAGGCAAAACTGACAAACGGGTTGTCGTCCCCCGTACAGTTGTCCCAGTTCTGTTGTCCGATTTGATGGATATCGGTGACGGTTCTGATTTCGACAGGCAAAGCAAGTTCCCCGAAGCGGGTCCCCAAAGGTGATAACGGCCCGTTGGAGGGGCCTGGTTTTCATACGCATTAGCCGGTATATGCGTTCAGAAGATAGGCGCAATGCACATTTACGCAAGGGAAAGCCTTTGACGGACGTGCCGTGAAGTCCTATTTCATTGTGCCACAGGCCGTTTTAAACGGTTTGAAAAAACGGCTCGGGGATTTTCCCGTGTCGCCCTCGCGAAGAAAAGGATGGTGCGCCGTGAACAGCAAACTTTCGTTGGAGAAGGACAAGATCAAGGTTGTCCTGCTCGAAGGAATCCATGAAAACGCTGTAAAGATGTTCAAAGAGGCCGGCTACTCAAATGTCGACCATTACCCTGCTGCGCTCGACGCGGACGAACTGAAGTCCGTTGTCTCCGAAGCGCACTTTTTGGGCATTCGTTCCCGTACCAAACTCACCGAAGAAGTCATTGATGCCGCATCCAAGCTGACCTCGATCGGCTGTTTCTGCATCGGCACCAATCAGGTCGATCTGCAGGCCGCTGCCATGCGCGGCATTCCGGTGTTTAATGCACCGTATTCCAACACCCGTTCGGTTGCCGAACTGGTGCTGGGCCAGATTATCATGCTTCTGCGTGGCATCCCGCAGCGTAATGCGGCTGCCCATGAAGGTGGCTGGCTGAAAAACGCCCATGGTTCCTATGAGGCACGTGGCAAGACGCTGGGTATTATCGGCTATGGCCATATCGGCTCGCAGCTTTCGGTGCTGGCGGAATCACTTGGCATGAATGTGATTTACTTCGACGTGGTCAACAAGCTTGCCATGGGTAATGCCAATTCCTGCTCGTCGATGGATGAACTTCTGGAAAAGTCTGACGTCGTATCGCTGCATGTTCCGGCCAACGAGCAGACCAAGAACATGATCACCGCTGCCGAAATCGCCAAGATGAAAAAGGGCGCGCATCTGATCAATGCCGCACGCGGTAATGTGATCGTGATCGACGACTTGGCAGCCGCCCTTGAAAGCGGTCATCTGGCCGGTGCGGCGCTTGACGTGTTCCCGGTCGAGCCGGCCGGCAAGGATGAGCAGTTCGAAAGCCCGCTGCGCGGCATGAGCAACGTTATCCTGACCCCGCATATCGGTGGTTCCACCCAGGAAGCGCAGGAAAATATCGGGATCGAGGTCGCGGACAAGCTGATCACCTATTCCGATAACGGTTCGACGCTTGGGGCAGTGAACTTCCCGGAAGTGTCGCTTCCGGTCAAGGACCGCAGTCATACTCGCTTCATGCACATTCATCGCAACGTTCCGGGCGTGCTGCTTAAGATCAACGACGTGTTCGCCCGTCGTGGCATCAACATCAGCGGCCAGTACCTGCGTTCCGAAGGTGGCGTTGGTTATGTGGTTGTCGAAGTCGACAAGGAAATCAAACCGGGCGAGGGCGTTCGCAAGGAACTCTCCGCCATTGACGGCACGCTTCGCGTCCGCTTCCTGTTCTGATCCGAACAGATTGCTTTGAAACAGAAAAAGGGCGGGGACCATATGGCTCCCGCCCTTTTTGTTTTCGGGAAGCCGCCAGACTTAAAGTTTGCGATACATCACCAAGGCGTCGGTCTCGCCAAGCGTCGGATGCATGAAGGCACCGGGCAGGCGTCCAACCACCTCAAAGCCAAGCTTCGGCCAAAGGTGAACAGCGGCTGCATTGCTGGCGATCACGAAATTGAACTGCATGGCGCGATATCCCAGATCCTTGGCGCGCACCAGTGAATCTTCACACATGCGCCGCGCAATGCCCCGGCCACTGGCCGCGGGCGAGGTCATATAACCGCAATTACACACATGCGATCCACCGCCGCCCTGGTTCTGGCGGATGTAATAGGTGCCAACGACCTTGCCGTCTTCCTCGGCCACCAGGGTGACCTTGTCCTTTCCCATCCAGTAGCCAATGACTTCGTCGTCGGTCATGTCGCTATCGATGGCATAAGTGTCACCGGCCCTAAGGATCGGGGCGACGATATCAAGAATGGCGGGAATGTCTTGTTCGGTGGCGGGGCGAATGTTCATGTGGAACTCGTCTTGGTGTCGTAGGGGTGGTGGCAATCACGACGGCAGAATTCAGGATCGCGGATGTGCCTCACTATCGCCGCCTGTCAGCGTTTCTTCAAGGATTTCCGGCTCAACCTCAAACGGAAGGTTGGCGCGTCCTGTCAGGGCCTTGGCCAGTTCGTTGCGATATCGTTCGCGTGGGATTTCCTCGACCCCGAACTGTTTGAGGTGATCATTGACAAACTGGGTATCAAGCAGGCTGTAGCCGCCCTGACGCATCAGCGCGACCAGATAGACCAGAGCCACCTTTGACGCGTTTGTTGCGCGCGAAAACATGCTTTCACCAAAGAACGCTTTGCCGAGGCTAACACCATAAAGCCCACCAACCAGTTCACCGTCTTTCCAGGCTTCGATCGAATGGGCGCAGCCCATCTTGTGAAGCGCGCAATAGGCATCAAGGATGTTTTCGTTGATCCAGGTGTCATCGCGGGTGTCGGTCGGTTCTGCACAGGCACGAATGACGTCGGGAAAGGCCCGGTCGACATGGATTTTATAGGTGCCCTTGCGCACGGCCTTGCGCAGGCTGCGCGGAACATGAAACCCGTCAAGCGGCAAGATGCCGCGCCATTCCGGATCAATCCAGTACAGGGTCGGATCATCGTGGCTTTCGGCCATGGGGAACAGGCCGACGGAATAGGCTCGGATCAAAAGATCAGGGGTCAGCTGGTTTGACATGATCGCAGTGATAATTGCTTCGGTCCTGTTTTCTGGTGTCTGTTTACATATGAGATACCCGGTCGGTAACGACAAGGTCATCACATCACCCAGTTTGTACCGGACTTTGATAATAGGGAAGCTTGATTAACGCTTTGATGTGGATCGCAGATAAAAAAACGGGAACCCGAAGGTTCCCGTTTGAAATTGATTTAAGCGCTGATCACAGCGTTTTTTTCATGCCCATGAACTTTTCCAGCCAGTGGATGTCATAATCCCCTTTCTGGATGTCCGGGTTGGCAAGAAGTGTCTGATGCAGCGGAATGGTGGTTTTGATGCCGCCAATCGCATATTCCGCCAGCGCACGGCGTAGACGCATCATGCATTCTTCACGGTCACGACCATGAACAATCAGCTTTGCGATCATGCTGTCATAATAGGGCGGGATCGAATAACCGGCATAGATGCCACTATCAACGCGCACGCCCAAGCCGCCCGGTGCATGATATTCCTTGATCTTGCCCGGTGACGGAACAAAGGTTTCCGGGTCTTCGGCATTGATGCGGCATTCAATGGCATGACCATGAATTTCAAGGTCTTCCTGCTTGAATGACAGCTCAAGACCGGCAGCAACGCGGATCTGTTCACGCACAAGGTCAACACCGGAAATCATTTCCGTAACCGGGTGTTCCACCTGCAGGCGGGTGTTCATTTCAATGAAATAGAACTCGCCATTTTCATACAGGAACTCGATGGTGCCGGCATTGCGATAGCCCATACCAATCATGGCATTGGCAACCGTGGAGCCGATCCGTTGGCGTTCTTCCGGTGTCAGGGTCGGAGACGGGGCTTCTTCAAGCACCTTCTGGTGACGACGCTGCAAGGAGCAATCGCGTTCAAACAAGTGAACGGCGTTGCCATGCATGTCGCCAATGACCTGCAATTCGATATGGCGCGGTTTGCCAAGGTACTTTTCCATGTAAACGGCGGCATTGCCAAAGTTCTGCAATGCTTCCTTACGGGTCATGGAAAATGCTTCGGCGAGATCTTCTTCGCGATCAACGACTTTCATGCCACGACCGCCGCCGCCGCCAGATGCCTTGATCAGGACTGGATAGCCGATCTCCTTGGCGCATTTGCGGGCTTCGTCAACGGTGGTGATTTCACCATCAGACCCCGGAACACACGGAATACCGAGCTTTTCGGCCGTCTGTTTCGCCGTGATCTTGTCACCCATGGTGCGGATATGTTGCGGCGTCGGGCCGATGAAGGCAAAGCCGTGTTCTTCGACTATGGATGCGAAATCAGCACTTTCCGACAGGAAGCCGTATCCCGGATGGATGGCCTCTGCCCCGGTGATTTCAGCAGCCGAAAGGATGGCCGGAATATTCAGATAGCTGTCTTTGGATGCTGCCGGGCCGATGCAGACCGATTCGTCGGCCAGACGCACATGCATGGCGTCCGCGTCAGCAGTGGAATGCACCGCGACAGTTTTGATGCCCATTTCGCGGCAGGCGCGCTGGATACGAAGCGCGATTTCACCACGGTTGGCAATCAGGATTTTGTCGAACATGCGGTTGATACCCCGACTTATTCAATAATGACCAGCGGCTCGTCATATTCGACCGGGTGGCCGTCGGTCGCGATAATCTGGGTGACCTTGCCCGATTTCGGGGCGCGGATCGGGTTGAAGGTTTTCATTGCCTCAATCAGCATCAGGGTCTGGCCTTCGGAAACCGATGCGCCAACCGAGATGAACGGTGCTGCACCCGGTTCCGGTGCGAAGTAAACAACGCCGACCATCGGCGATTTGACAGCACCCGGATGGGAACCTGCATCTGCCGGTGCGGCAGGGACCGGCGCCGCAGCAGCGGGTGCCGTAGCCGGGGCAGCCGCCGGAGCGGCAGCAACCATGGTGCCCTGACGGGCTACACGAATACGGTTGTCACCTGCGGCAACTTCAATTTCGGTCAGATTGGTGTCGTCCAGCAGCTCTGCGAGCTGGCGAATGGCGTCATTGTCGATGTTGAACTTGCTCATTTCGATATCTTTATGATGGTGTGTGGATCAATCCGCGCATGGCATCCAGGGCGTTTTTGTTGCTCCGGGAGCCAAAGCCATAGATCATGCCGTGTAAAGCTTTCGAGACGTATGGATCGTGTCTAAATGCATTCCGCTTTTGAATGTTGGACAGATGAATCCCGAATTTCGCCATGGTCGATGCGGCGAAAGCTTCAAGGATCGCAACCGATGTGTGCGTATATGCCTTAGCATTACCAAGAATGCCAGAGTCTTCTTGTCGGTTTTGTCTAAAACCAGTCAACCCGTTCACTTCCATTCTTGTTTCGAAGCATCCGTCGCTTGTCTGCCCGCGATGTTTGTCGATCGTCACGCAAACGTCCGAACCGCGCAGCAGCAGCGATCTGCATGCCCAACATTTGGAGTTGCGTTTATAACACGACTAAAGTCTGACGCAACTTTGCAGTGGCCTTTGCAACGCTGCCTTGATGCTTAGCCTGCATGGCAAATCTAGGCTCAATTCGTCAGCCAATGCGACCAAACCTAAAAAGCCGCGTAACACGGCTTGCCTCAGGCAAAGGTGCTGCGCATACTGCGCGGCAATTGTGAAGATTTTGATACCACAGGGATGAAGCAAAAAGATGCGTCTGACGATCAACGGTGAAGACCGCACAATCGAAAATGCCGGAAACGTTGCCGACCTTCTTGGCGAACTTGGAATCGCCCAGACCAAGGTCGCAGTCGAACGTAATCTGGAAATCGTTCCCAAGACGGCCTACGGCGAAACCGCGCTTGCGGATGGCGACAAACTTGAAATCGTTCACTTCATCGGTGGCGGTTCGCAGGAAGCTAATCTGGCGGCGGCCGATGATGACGGCTTTGTGGTTGCGGGCAAGAAATTCTCGTCGCGTCTGCTGGTCGGGACCGGCAAATACAAGGACTTCGAAGAAACCAAAATCGCGATCGAGGCATCCGGGGCCGAAATCGTCACCGTTGCCGTACGCCGTGTGAACCTGACCGACCCGAACCAGCCGATGCTGGTCGATTATGTCGACCCAAAAAAATACACCTATCTGCCCAACACGGCGGGGTGCTTTACCGCCGATGATGCGGTGCGCACGCTTCGTCTTGCGCGCGAAGCCGGTGGCTGGAACCTGGTGAAGCTTGAAGTACTGGGCGATCAGGCGACGCTTTATCCCAATATGCCTGAAACGCTTGTCGCGGCCGAGGCGCTCATCAAGGATGGCTTTGATGTCATGGTCTACTGCAGTGACGACCCCATTCAGGCCAAGATGCTCGAAGACATGGGCTGTTGCGCGATCATGCCGCTGGGCTCGCTCATCGGATCGGGTATGGGGATTTTGAACCCCGTTAATATCGCGCTGATCAAGGAAAACGCCAATGTGCCGGTGCTGGTCGATGCCGGGGTTGGCAGCGCATCGGATGCGGCGGTGGCCATGGAGCTTGGCTGTGACGGTGTCTTGATGAATACGGCGATTGCCGGGGCAAAGGATCCGATCCGTATGGCGCGTGCGATGAAACACGCGATCATTGCCGGGCGTGAATCCTTCCTCGCTGGCCGGATGTCGAAAAAGAAATACGCTGATCCGTCCTCGCCACTGGCCGGGATCATCTAGGCACTATTACCTGCCAAAATCCGCAATACAAAAGGGCCGTTTCGCAAATGAAACGGCCCTTTTGATGTTTTGTTGAGATGTCGAAACCATCAAACTGCAGATGTAGGCAGCTTGAGGGTCAACAGGCTTTCCGGATCAGGATGCGTCCTTCAGACCCGCATCAACCAGTGCGTTGACGCGGTCCATATCCGCACCCGAGACCATGGTGCCATTGATCAGGAAGGCCGGGGTGCCGGAAATACCAACCGCACGCGCCATCGAGGAATACTGTGCCAGCATGCCGCTGATTTCCGGTGACTTCATGTCGGCCAACATCTGGTCGACATCAACACCCGCACCGGCGGCCAAATCATTGATGGTGTCCTGATCAAGAACACCACGGCTACTCATAAAGGCTTCGTGCACTGCCATATATTTGTCTTGCTTGGCCGCGGCCAGTGCAGCGCGCGCGGCAAGGCCGCTTTCTTCACGCAAGATCGGGAATTCGACAAAGATGGTCCGCACCTTGCCATCACTGTTTTCGGCGATTTCCTTTACGCCATCAAAGGCGCGCTTGCAGTACCCGCAGTGATAATCAAAAAACTCGATCACGGTCACCGGCGCATCAAGCGGGCCGACGGACGGAACGGAACTGTCGGCAACCAGTGCATCCCAGACCGGGGTGATTGCCTCTGCCTGCTGGCGGGCTTGTTCCGATGCTTGCCAGGTCTGAACATTCTGAATGGCGCGCAAAAGAACGTCCGGATTTTCAAGCAGGTACTGTTCGATAACGCCTTCGATTTCAGCTTTCTGGTCGGTGCTGAGCGCATCCTGCGCCATCGCAGTCTGCGACCCAAGCAGCATGCCAAAACCAAGTGCCGTACCGGCAAGAAAGCGCTTTGCGATCTGGGAAGTCATAGGGCGTCCTTTTGTCTTTGGTGAGTCGATGACGTCTTGGTCCTGACCCTGATTACATGTGATGGTTTTTGATACGTGATCAGGCTGCTAACGGGAAAGTAAAATATGCGTTAGATGTGTGACACTGTTCTCGCTTGCGACGTGATCTTTGCCTGAAACAAGCCCGATCCAGACAAGCCGAACTTCATCGGCTGCCGTTTCGGGCCAATAGCGGCGATAAAGCGTTGCCAGGTCGAAATATTCGCGCTGCCATTCGCCGTAGCGCACCGAATATTGCCCAACGGCAATCCGTACTTCCTGATCCATTGTCGGTTTGCCCGACCCAAGATCACTTTCCGTCCAGCTTCCTTGACCCTGACGCCGGAAGCCAAGAACCAGCTCAACGTCTCCGACCTGGGCGGCGCTGTTGAACTGCCAGTCAAACGACAGGAATGGCGAGGCCAGCACAATCACATTGGTCCTGCGCCCGATTTCAAATGCGCCTAACCCCGGGCGCGCGGCAAGCGCGATGCGCCCGTCCTTGTCTTCCCAGGCCAGCGGGGCTGGTGTGGTGTTTTGTGCTTGGTGAACCTGCCAATAGCGCGGCGGCTTGCTAAGCGAAAACGGCGCATAAAGCAGTTTCAGATCACCACTGACATCCACGCCCGCATCGGGCAGGGTGCAGCCCGCCAACCCCAGAGACCCGATGACCATCATCAAAGACGCGACACGCCGTGCTTTTGTGAGAGTCCGGGTCGGACACAAACGTGCGCGCAGGGCGGCCTGCGTCCTCAATTGGGTTTATCCTTACCTGGCACCCCATCAGGATTGGTGGCCTGCAGGATATCTTGTGCCCGAAGCCACGCGGCCGTTCCTTTTTCAAGTTTCCGGTCCGCCTGAACCGCGTGATAGCTTGCGGCCTGCCTATCCCCGGTCAAAAGGCTGTATTCCGCCTGTGAAAGCGATGCTTCGCCTTCATTGCCCAAACGACTTTCGACAATCGCACGGAATCGCCATGCCGACGCATTGCTGCGTTCGCGTGACAATACACCGATCAGGTTTTCTTTGGCGGGTGCAAGATAGGCCTCATCACCGGTTTCGATCATCGCATGCGCCAGAAGCAACCGAATCAACGGCGCACCGTTGGAAAGATCAGTTGCCTGCTGTAACGGCGGGATGGCTTCGCGGGCACGGCCGAATTCCAGAAGAATCTGGCCTTTCAGTTCTTCGAAATAGGCGTTCGACGGTTCCTCGGCGATCAGGCCTTCGATGATTTCAAGGGCCGGATCAAGCTGGGAATCGCGATAATAGGCGATGGAACGGGCATAGCGCGCCGGAATGCTGGTATCGCTTTCCGGGTAGGTGCGCATCGTGTTCTGGATATGATTGGTAAAGGCAAACAGCTTGGCGCGCATGCGGGCATGGCGTTCGTAAAGCTCCGGGCTGACTTTGGCATCCTTGAGCGGCGAGTTGGCCACATAATTCTCAAGAAAATCGACACGCTCAACGGTGAGCGGGTGGCTTCGCAGATACGGGTCCTGGCTGGCGGTGCTCAGCAATTCCTGACCTTCGAGCGTCTCCATGAATTCCATCATGCCGCGCGCGGAAATACCGGCTTCTGTCAGATACTTCACACCGGCCTGGTCGGCACTGCTTTCCTGGGTCCGCGAATAGGCAAGGAAGTTACGGGTCGCAACGCTCTGACCGCCCAGAATGGCGGCGGTGCCAACGTCAGATCGGCCCGCAGCAACACCTGCGGCGACGCCGGCAATGGTCGACAGAATCGAGATCGCAGACGCGTTGCGCAACTGGTCATGAACACGCGAAAGGTGGCCGCCCGAAATGTGACCGGTCTCGTGGGCCATGACGCCGATAACCTGTTCGGGAGTCTCTGCTTTTAACAACAGCCCAGTATTGATAAAAAGCTTTTGGCCCCCGGCAACAAATGCGTTCAAGCTGTTGTCGGATACGATATAAACTGACACGCCATTCGGATCGAGGCCCGCCGCCCTGAAAATGGGCGTGGCATACATCCGGAGGGTTTCCTCGATCTCTGTATCGCGGATAAAAGAACGACCCTGTGCGAAAACCGTGCTAGGCAGGGCAACAAGGAAAATGGCAGTGAGAGTAATAATGCGTCTGAGCAAAATGTGCGTTCCATATTTTCGTTCGACTGATGTCGGTTCCATGCCGACGCGCAAGCCATCATGGCGGATCGCGTTCGCAATCGCAATGACTGCCGGTCTTGCTGCATGTAGTGCTAATAAAACAGAAAATATTGGTCAAATAGGGGCAGTTTCTGGCTATTTCGGCGGCGTTGTTGCCGATGAGCCGCGCGCGGTGCGCAATGCGCGCGATGTTCTGTCGGCCGGCGGGACGGCGGCGGACGCGGCTGTGGCACTTTATGCCACCATGACCGTGACCAAGCCATCGGTTGCCGGGATCGGCGGGGGCGGTGTTTGTGTGGTGCATGATCGCGCGACGCAAAAGGTCGAAGTTCTTGATTTCTGGCCACGTCCGGGGACCCGTACCGGTTCCGATCAGACCGCAACTACCATTCCGACTGTGCCGCGCGGCCTTTATGCACTCAGTGCACGTTATGGCCGTTTGCAGTGGGGCTCTTTGATCAGTGCCGCTGAGCAATATGCACGCCTTGGCGTGCCGGTTTCACGCTCGCTGGTCAAGGATATCGAGGCAAACCGTGCCCGGATCGAAGCCAGCCCGGCGCTGCGCGCAACCTTCATGCCGGATGGCAAAATGCTTGAGGTCGGCGATCGTATTCGCGCGGTTAACCTGGCAGCCCTTCTGACCTCGCTTCGCGTCAAGGGACCGGGCGAGTTTTATAACGGTGTATTGGGGGCGGATATCGCCAATGCGGTGACGGCAGCCGGTGGTACGTTGACCGCCGAAGACATGCGCAGCTATCGCCCGCAATGGAAAACCGCGGCCGAGGTCAAGGTGGGCAACGAGACGCTGTATCTGGCCTATCCGCCGCGATCTGATTCCGGTGCGTCCGTGATTGCGGGGGGCAGTGAGCTTGCCGATATCCTCAACCGTTATCTGGCCGATATCGCATCAGGGACGGAGGCCGCACAAGCCAATGCCGGACGCAGCGGCTTTGTTGTCGTTGACCGTGCGGCCAATGCGGTTGCCTGTGTCACCACTATGAACACGCCGTTTGGTGCGGGGCTGGGGGTTGATGCCTTTGGCCTTAACCTTGCTGCGGGCGATGCCGCCATGGTCTCGACACCTCTGATGGGGCCGGCCCTGGTGGTGAACCCGTTTGTCTGGGAATATTATTACGGTATTGCCGGTACAGGTACGCCAGCTGGTGCGACCAAACAGATCACCACCATGGCCGAAGACCTGATTGGCAATGGTGCGGCATCCGGTGTGGCGCTTAATTCCGATGGGGCGTCATCGGTCAATGTGATCAAGTGCCTCGAAGGTACGCCACCCCATCCGGAAAGCTGCCAGTTCCTCGCCGATCCGGCAGGCGGCGGTATGGCCGGAACCCGGTAATCAAAGACCAACCAACAGGGCAGGGAACAACCTGCCCTGTTGTTCTTGAACCCATGTCAGGACCCCACAAATGGCATTGAAACAATCCCTTCGCGGCGCAATTTCGCCCTTTATCGTGATGGACGTCATGCGCGCGGCCAATGCCCGCGAAACGGAAGGCAAGGCTGTCTATCACCTCGAAGTCGGTCAGCCCGGAACCCCCGCCCCGCGCAAGGTGCGCGAAGCCGCCGCCAAGGCGCTCGAAAGCGATCTGATTGGCTATACCAACGCCATGGGCATAGATCCACTGCGCGACGCCATTGCCGGGCACTATAAAATCAAATTTGGCGTTTCGGTCGATCCAGCACGCGTCTGTGTCGCCAGTGGGTCGTCTTCGATCTTTGTGCTGGCGTTTCTGGCGGCCTTTGATGCGGGTGATCGTGTTGCGATGGCAGCGCCCGGTTATCCGGCCTATCACAACATTCTAAGCGCGCTTGGCATTGATACGGTCAACTTGCCAGCAGCGCCGGAAACCCATTATCAGCCGACCGTACAGATGCTGCGTGATCTGGATGAGCCGGTTGATGGCCTGATCGTTGCCAGCCCGTCCAACCCGGCAGGCAGCATGATTGATGTTGAAACCTATCGGGAACTGGCAACCTATTGCCGCGACAATGGCATTCGCCTGATCAGTGACGAGATCTATCAGGGCATTTCATTTGGTGATGTTGCCGAATGCACCGCTCTTGAATTCGGCGATGAAGCGATCATCATCAACAGTTTCTCGAAATACTTTTCCATGACCGGCTGGCGTCTGGGCTGGGCGATTGTGCCGCCCGATTTGATGCGGGCGGTCGAATGTCTGCAGCAGAACCTGTTTATCTCAGCCCCTGCATTGTCGCAGTTGGCTGCGGTGGTGGCCTTTGATTGCGAGGACGAGCTGCAGGCCAATATCGCGGCCTATGCGCGCAATCGTGAAATCCTGCTTGATGGTCTGCCCAAGGCAGGCTTCACCAATTTTGCCCCGGCCGATGGCGCGTTTTACCTTTATGCCGATGTCCGCGAACTGACCACTGACAGCGAAGCCTTCTGCAAACAGATGCTCGAAGAAACCGGTGTTGCGACCACGCCGGGTACTGATTTCGACCGTCTGCGCGGCAAGGGCTATGTCCGCTTCTCATTCGCGCATAGCGAAGAAACCATGATTGGTGCAATCAAGGCGCTTCAGAACTGGAAGCGATAAGTTTTCTAGTGTCCGTCGCAGTCACATGAGCCGTAGTACCCTGGAGGTATGTCTCTAAAAAGTCTGGGCATGGGTAGTTCGCGGCAGTTGTCGTGTGTGATCTCAATTGTAACAGTACCATCAATATTGGTCGCGACGATGTCGCCGCAGTACCCTCTTCTTGCATTCCCAAAGTCACGGATGAGCTTTACATGAGGCACGGTACATTCCTCGCGTTATTTAAGGCTTTCTTGCGTGAGCTGCATAAGTGCTGCATAACCCTCGAGTTGCGCGGCGATGCGATCATATACCGCATTTTTATCTGCGCTGCCGGGCAGCTCGAGGATGGCTTTTTGAATATCAAGCTCGATTGCTGTTCGAATTTTGCTGCGTAAAGGCGTCAGCTCGGCAATTCTTGCTCTTCGAATTGTTATGGAATCAGAGGACTCGGTTTGTGCAGTAGGCTTGGTATCGCTTGAGGCAGAGGTTGGTGGCAAAGACAAATTAACACCAGTCGCCGCACTTAAGACTTGGGTTGTTGCATTGGCAATGGACCGGCTAATTTCAAGCTGCCCCTGCACCAGTGCAGCCGGATTATTGGTTCCACGTTGAACCCGGAAATGTCCGGGACGGTCACGAATGATAACGATATCGGAATCACCTTCAGCGTAGAAATAAGTTCGCGAAAAGGTGGTTCGCCAATTATTTTCATTTTCCGGCATTAATATCTCATCCCATGCCGGGTCCGCAGGGTTCTGAAGGCGGTCAACCTGTTCAAAATAGAAGCCCTGCCCAATTGCCAGATTGCGGATGTCTGTTCGTGCACTTAGCCCTGCCTTTATACTTTTTGGCTGTTCAAACAGGCTGGTTAAAGCAGCGTCAAGGCTCCGCGCATATTCGCTGGCTGATTGGCTTAAGTCCGCGTTAGAATCACTTGATACGCTGTTGAAGGATTCCTTGGTTGATGGAGCTATATCTATGCAGGTAGCAAAAAGTCTCGTGAATGATGCGCCTACTTCGAACGACTTGGTATTGAAATTTTGAAGTTCTGTGGCTAACGATCTCTTTTCGCTGTCTTTAAGGCTTTTAATCGCATTTTCCGCTTTATCAAGAAATGTTTTTGAAGCATTTGCACCATTTGCGTACGTTATTGCATTGGGGTCGGATAGTGATTTTCTGTCTGTTCGCCAAACGTCAGCAAACACCTCCATTGATTGATTAATATCAGATAAGTTTTGTTTGAGGTGATGCTTTGCTTCGATCAGTTCCATTTGCTGTTTTGGTGACAGAGCTGATGCCTTATCAGACAATGCTACGATTTTTTCCAAGTTATTAAGTGCTGTTTCCGAAGTTTCCGTAATATCCTGTACATAGGTGTCAAGTACATCCTTGAAATGGGTATTGTCTGGCGCCGTTCTAGTGCTTGTCCCGCCGGTTACAGATGTTGCGATCTTGTCGTATATGACATCAAGTTCATAAATTTTCTTTGTGGCGGCTATCGTCTGGTCTCGGCAAATAGGTGCCGTGTCCCGGATCGCAAAAACCTCTGTTGCAATATCATTAAACTTCGCGTCAATCACCGCTCCAGATTCTGCTATCACCTCCCCCTTGTAGAGGTCAGTTTCAACTTGCAAGCTGGCGGAAGCACAAGCAGAGAGAAGTAAAGGAGCAATCAGAGTCACAAGATTCTTTATCATTGTGCTGCTCCGATCATGGTCGACAGTTGGTTCAGCAGTGCAATTGCAACGTCGTCATCGGCGGGGTGCTCTTTTAGAGCCTCCGCAGTCGCGATCATTTGATCAGCAAAAAGTTTGTCCGTCAGCACTGCAACATCAACCTTGGCGAGGTCTTCCGCGGCGCGTGTTTTGAAGCTTTCCGCTACTATTGCGGAGAACTGCTGGATGGATGCCTTTGTTTCGTTGTCATTGGCGACGCGATTAATTGACTGGATCACTTCGTTTGGGTTGGCAGCTAGTACAAAAATCAGTTTTTGACCAGAACGCTGTGTTTGGATCGATTTGCCAGGGTCATACTCGGATACAACTGCACCATCGATCTTGCTATCAGAAAAGCCCGGCATATAACGTGCCCGTGCCCACCGCAGCAGTGCATTCTGGACTTCTTCTGGTTTGGCATTTTGGTCCAACGCTGCTGCCAGATAATCTTGCTGTGCTTTTTTCAGTGCTGCGATAAGGGCATTTTTCATCTCATTGCGGGCAGCTTGGGTCATACCATTGGCGTCTGCTGAAACATTGCCGAATGCGACATCGACAGCGTCACCATCAAACCACCCACTGTGATACTTCGCATCGTTTAGGGCAGTATGTGCTTTTACCCGAATACGCAAATAGTTTGTATAGTTCCCGTCTGTGACCTTGAGATAGTAAGTTTCGTCAACCTTCATTGTCCCGGAAGAGCAGGCTGCCAAAAACAGCAAGCTTGCCGCAAGTACAGTGGTTCTCAACATTTGCATAGCAACTTCCCCTTGTCGCATATATGCGACACCGTTTGAGCTGAGAGCAGTAAAACTATGGGGCGTTGATCAGTTGGCGTGATTTAGAATTGCCTTATTTTAAATATAAATCAATCATAAATTGCAACGGATCATTTGACCTGATATGTGGAAAAAAAGAAAAGCCGCTGATTGTTCAGCGGCTTTTTCAGATTTGAAATTTGGCTAGAAGCTTAACGACCAAGGCTCCACCAGCCGCGTTTTTTCGGCTTCGGCTTTTCATCCTTTGCCGGCTCGGGCGCAGGAGCTGCTTCCGGTGCCGGTTCGGATTTCTCGGTTTTGACCGGTTCAGCTGCTTTCGGCTCAGTCGGTTTTTCTGCCGGGGCCTCTGCCTTTGGAGCTTCCGGTTGCGCAGCCGGGGCACTGACTTCTGCCGGGGCAGGGGCCGGAGCGCTTGCTGCTTCCGGTTTGGCTTCGCTCGGTGCTTCCGACGGTGCTTCCGGGGCCGGACCAGACTGGATCGGGATGTTTTTCACATCGCGCTCGTTGCTACCGTCATTGTCGCCGTCACGATTGTTCGGGCGGTTGTTACGGTCGCGACGATTGCGGCGGTTGTCATTGCGATCACGGCGCGGACGGGCCGGTGCCGGGGCAGTCGTGCTGCGCGAACGACCCGCACGAACACCTTCCTGATCGAAGCTATCGGCATCCTGACCTTCGCTATCGGCGTCGATCACGGTGTCTTCATCCGTGCCGTCCGGTGCTTCGTGATCGCGGTTGCGGCGTGCTGCCGTCAGGGCCGGATCATCCGCAGGCGGACGGGTACGGTTGCCATCAAAGTCCTGACGGCGCGAACGACGGCGACCACCACGCTTGCCACGACGGCGGCGCTTGCGGTTGCTGTCATCATCATCGTCGTCATTGTTGTTGTTACGATCATTGTTGTCAGACGCATCCTCGCTGTCGCCCGATGCATCCTGCTGCTGATCGTTGTTGCGATCATCGCGGTCATCGTTGCGGCCACGGCGACGACGACGGCGACGACGGCGCTTACCGCCCTGATCGTCATCTTCGTTACGCTCAGTTTCGTCTTCGTCATCCGTATCAACCGGATTTTCAATCGCGGTCAACGAGACGCTATCGGTATTGAGAACCGGTGCGGCATCGTCGGATTCGTCACCCTTTTTCGCGCGGGTCCGCTCGATGCGGTGATCAGGCGAAATCAGGCTGTCATCACCAAAGATCATGACGCTGAAGCCATAACGGCTTTCGATCTCGCCAAGCGAATCACGCTTGCGGTTCAGGATATAGAGCGCAACTTCACTGGCAACATGGACGGTCAGCGCGCCGGAACGGCGACGCATGCCTTCTTCCTCGATGACGCGTAGCAGATGAAGGGCTGCACTTTCAATCGAACGGACAAGGCCGACACCACGGCAGTGGGTGCAAACTTCAAACGCGCTTTCCACCAGCGACGGGCGCAGGCGCTGACGCGACATTTCAAGCAGGCCAAACGGGCTGATGCGACCGATCTGCAGACGGGCACGGTCGTTGCGCATCGCTTCTTTGAGCTTGCGTTCGACGGATGCCTGATTGCGGTGGTCTTCCATGTCGATAAAGTCGACAACGATCAGACCGGCAAGGTCACGCAGGCGCAGCTGGCGTGCGAGTTCTTCGGCTGCTTCAAGGTTGGTCTTGTAAGCGGTTTCTTCGATGTTGCGTTCACGGGTCGAACGGCCGGAGTTCACGTCAACCGCGACCAGTGCTTCGGTCGGGTTGATGACAAGATAACCACCGGATTTAAGCTGTACGACCGGGTTGAGCATCGCATCAAGCTGGCTTTCCACCTGGAAACGGTGGAACAGCGGCACGCCCTGATCCTTGTAGGGTTGCACACGCTTGGCATGCGACGGCATCAGCATCTTCATGAAGTCTTTGGCAACGCGATACCCTTCGTCACCTTCGACCAGAACTTCATCAACATCACGTGCATAAAGATCACGGATGGAACGTTTGATCAGATCGGCTTCTTCGTAAATCAGGCACGGTGCCTGGCTCTGAAGGGTGGTTTCGCGGATACGATCCCACAGACGCATCAGATAATCGAAGTCGCGCTTGATCTCTGCCTTGGTCCGTTCGGCACCGGCCGTACGAACGATAACTGCCATGCCATCGGGAATCTCAAGCTCTGCCAGAATGGATTTCAGGCGCTTGCGGTCCTTGGCATTGGTGATCTTGCGCGAAATGCCGCCACCACGCGGGGTGTTTGGCATCAGAACGCAATAACGCCCGGCCAGCGACAGGAAGGTCGAAAGCGCTGCGCCCTTGTTCCCGCGCTCTTCCTTGACGACCTGAACCAGAATGATCTGGCGGCGTTTGATGACTTCCTGAATTTTGTAGCGTTTCTGAAGCTGACGGCTGTGCGATTCGACGAACTCGTCACTGTCATCGCCACCAAGGTCTTCGATGTCTTCTTCGACGTCGGCATTGGTATCAAGGGCGGTGACTTCGGTGTCGGTGTCGACATCAACGTCCAGCTCGGCGACTTCCGCGGCCATTGCGGCATTGCCACCGGTTGGCGTGTCATCACCGTTAGAACCGGTGTCGTCATTGCCTTCGGAAGAGGTACTTACATCTGCATCCGAACCGGCTGCTTCGACCTCATCGCTTTTCTTGCGACGGTTGCGCGGGCGACGGCGACGCGGCTTTGCGTCTTCTTCTTCGCCGGAACCGGTGTTCTCGGATGCCGCATCAGCCGTGGCAGCGGCATCGGTCGATGCGTCTGCTTCCGTGGTTTCTGCTTCTGGCGTGTCGGATGTTTCGTCCTTTTCCTTGGCGCGCGGTTTGCGGCGCGAACGGGAATGTGACGGTTTCTTTTCTTTTTTCGGGCTGTCTTCGCCGTCGCCGATATTGTCTTCGACGATTTCGGCGTCCTTGACCTGCGTATTGGCCTGGGCATTGCCCTGCGCAATCGCTTCGCGGTCAGCAACCGGAATTTGATAATAGTCGGAGTGGATTTCGCTAAAGGCAAGGAAACCGTGACGGTTTCCGCCATAGTCAACAAAGGCCGCCTGAAGCGACGGTTCTACCCGCGTGACTTTCGCGAGATAGATATTACCCTTGATCTGTTTTTTCGTCGATGTTTCGACGTCGTATTCTTCTAGGCGATTTCCATTAATAACAACGACGCGGCTTTCTTCCGCGTGCGTTGCATCGATAAGCATGCGTTTGACCATTCGGAACCTGTTCCTATGGGCCCCGCCAGTTCAATGCTATGGGCGCAATTGCGCTGATATGCAAACAAACCGGCATGTCCGGAGGCGCCGCCCATAAAGGTCGCGATATGTCCTGTATGTGTCTGGGTCATCGCGTGTCGGCTGCTCTTCCGGTTGGACCTGGTTTTGGTGTTGAAACAAAAGAATTAGATTGCGTGTCTTTCGAGCGCGCCAAGACAGCCTTTTTGAGGAGGGCTCTATCGGGAGCGGGAATTGCCGCGTCACCGAGACACCGACCGTAAGAACTGCACTCGTCGCGTCCTCAGCCTGGTGGTATTTTGGTTGCTTACCACAAAGCTATTAGGAATCTCGGGTGCAACATATCCCTTTTATGCGTTTGCTACAAACAGTTTTGTTGCTGGATGTGACGACTTTCTGACAGACCTGTTCAAAAACACAACGAAATCCGCGTGAATTTGCGCCGGGCGATTAATTTCGGGCAAATATATGAAAAGACACTGTTTTTATCCGGTCGACAATTTGACCTGCCGTCGCGGAAAGTTGATGATGGGGACTGACAAGTTCCGGCTTTGGTCAATTGCCCGTTAACCAACGCGTTGCTATAAGCGGTTTATAGATGCTCTTGCAGGGTAACAGGCGCCGAAACGACAGATGATTTCACAGCAGGCAATTTCACGTTCCATGACGAAAAACGCCCCGCCGCGGTCGATCTTTACCAAGATTGCCAAAACGGTGATGGTGCTGTTTGCGCTGCTGTTCACATCCCAGATGATGACGTCGACCGCATCCGCCGAACCGGCCAAGGTGCTTGGTGCGCGTTTAGGTGTTTATCCTGATTACACGCGTTTTGTGATCGATCTCGATCAGGACGTCGATTTCACCTATTTCCTGCTGCCTGACCCATACCGCATCATCATTGATATGCCCGAAATTGACTGGAATGCCCCACCGGGCAAGGTGACTTCGGGTGGTGGGCTGATTTCCGGTCTGCGCTATGGCCTGTTTAAACCGGGCACGTTCCGTGTCGTGCTTGATGTTGCACAGCCATCGCTGGTGTCGAAGATTTTCTCACTCCCGCCCGGTGGCGGCAAACCCAACCGTCTGGTGGTTGACCTCAAACCGACGCAGCGTGACGCCTTCCTGACGGCATCGCGCCAAAGCATGGAAGCCTATTCCGCGCGCAGCCGAAATGACACCAGTGCCACCGAACAAAGCGTTGATGTCGCTGTGAAGTCCGGCCGTGGTGGTGATGAAAAACCGTTGATCGCCATCGATGCGGGCCATGGCGGGGTTGATCCCGGCGCAATCGGGGTTGGCAATGTCTATGAAAAGGACCTTACCCTTGCCGCGGCCCGCCAGTTGGCCGAGACCCTGACGGCATCGGGGCGTTATCGCGTGCTGCTGACACGGGACAAGGACGTGTTTCTGAAACTGCGTCAGCGCGTCGAAATCGCGCGCAAGAATGGCGCGGACCTGTTTATTTCCCTACATGCAGACTCGATTGCCAACCCGAAACATCGCGGCGCATCGGTCTATACCCTGTCTGAAAACGCATCGGATAAAGAGGCCGCCGCCCTGGCATCGAAGGAAAACAAGGCCGACGTCATTGCTGGGATTGATCTTTCTGATGAAAACACACTGGTGCAAAGCATCCTGATCGATCTGGCCCAGCGTGAAACCATGAACCTGTCGGCCACCTTGGCGGCCAACATGGTCACCCAGCTGGCCCAAAGCATCGAGCTTCAGCGCCGCACCCATCGCTTTGCCGGGTTTGCGGTTCTCAAAGCGCCCGATATCCCGTCTGCCCTGTTTGAAATGGGATATCTTTCAAATGCGACGGACGCCAAGCTGTTGCAAAGCCCGGCCCATCGCAAAAAGATTGCCGAGGCCGTCATGCGGGCAATTGATATCTATTTCGAGAAGCACAAGTTTTAAAAGCTGGGCGGCGCGTTTGCGGCCTTTGGGATCAATCCGGCCTTTGCGGCGTTGATTGATGGTGGTTGTGCGCCGCTTTTGGAATAAAACCTGCCGGGCGTGGCGGCTGTCACAACCTCGTCATTATTTTGCCGCTATAATGCGGGCAAATCCGGGTTTTCGGCACAGACGGGCGAAATGTCTGCCCGGACATTGCATTTCCGATAAGAGTGCATGAATATGCCCCTGATCGGATCAGGCCAACAAAATGAAAAAGACCTGCTTACATGCGCATTTTACTTAGTATTTTCGGCTTTCTGTTCTTGATGGCGGTTGCGGGCGGTGCCGGTATGCTGGCGATCTTCTGGCATTTTGGTCAGGGACTTCCCGATTACACCCAGCTTGAAAATTACGAGCCCGAGGTCATGACACGTGTGCATGCATCTGACGGGGCCCTGATTGCTGAATATGCCCGCGAAAAGCGTGTCTTTGTGCCGATTTCGGCCATCCCGCACAAAGTGATCGACGCCTTTGTCGCGGCTGAGGACAAAAACTTCTTCTCCCACCCGGGGATCGATTTTGCCTCTGTCCTGCGCGCAGCGGTGACCAACGTGGTCAATTTGGGCACGGGCAAACGCCCGGTTGGCGCGTCAACCATCACCCAGCAGGTCGCCAAGAACTTCCTTTTGACCAACGAAGTGTCTTATGAGCGTAAGATCAAGGAAGCCATTCTGTCCTTCCGCATCGAACGCGCCTTTTCCAAGGAACACATCCTTGAGCTTTACTTAAACGAGATTTACCTCGGCAGTGGCAGCTATGGTGTGGCTGCGGCCGCCTTGCGCTATTTTGACAAGTCACTTGATGAGCTTGATGTCGAAGAGGCCGCCTATCTTGCCGCCTTGCCAAAGGCACCCTCTAACTATCATCCGGTCCGCAACCATGACGAGGCCAAGGCACGCCGGAACTGGGTGATTGGCCGGATGCTGGAAGAAAAATACATTACCGAGGCCGAAGCACAGGCCGCATGGGCGTCTCCGCTTGAAGGCAAAACCCGTGAATCGGTTGATACCTATCAGGCCGACTTCTTTGCCGAGGAAGTCCGTCGCCAGCTTGTCGACCGTTACGGTGAAGGCATGCTGTATGACGGTGGCCTTTCGGTGCGCTCCACCGTGGTGCCAAATTTGCAGGATATCGCCGACAAGGCCCTGTTTGACGGGCTGGTCGAATATGACCGTCGTCACGGATGGCGCGGTCCGATCACCAGTATCGATCTTTCCGGCAACTGGCAGCAGACCCTGCGCGAAGTTGAAACACCAGCCGACATCCCGTGGGATCGTGCGGTGGTATTGGATACTGATGCCGATGAGGCAAAACTTGGCCTGATGAATGGTGAGCAGGGCCGTATTCCGCTGCGCTTCCTGACATGGGCACGCCCGTGGCAAAAGGGCCAGACATTGGGGGCGGTGGTGAACCGCCCGTCGGATGTCCTTTCACCTGGGGATGTCATTTACGTCAAACATTTTGCCGAGCTTGATGGTGAACAGCTGCCGCCAAACACCTATGGCCTGCGTCAGATCCCCAATGTGAATGGCGGTCTGGTGGCGATGGACCCGCATACCGGGCGTGTCTTGGCGATGTCGGGTGGTTTTTCCCATGACCTGTCGAAATTCAACCGTGCGACACAGGCCCGCCGTCAGCCAGGCTCGGCCTTCAAGCCGTTTGTCTATCTCGCCGCCCTTGATCAGGGCTTTACCCCCTCGACACTGGTTCTTGATGCACCGTTCGTGATTGATCAGGGACCGGGGCTGGGCAAGTGGAAGCCGGGCAACTATAGCGGCAAGTTCTATGGTCCTTCGACCATGCGCCTCGGCATTGAAAAGTCACGTAACCTGATGACGGTGCGTCTGGCGCAAACCATCGGCATGCCGACCGTGGTTGATTATGCCGAACGCTTTGGCGTTGTCGATGAAATGCCCGATGTTCTGTCGATGTCGCTGGGGGCCGCGGAAACAACCGTGATGCGCCTGACCGCGGCCTATGCCGAGCTGGTCAATGGTGGCAAGAAAATCACCCCGACCCTGATCGACCGCATTCAGGACCGTCGCGGCAATGTCATTTACCGCCGCGATGAGCGCGAATGCGCCCAATGTCAGGACGTGGCGTTTCGTAATCAGATGCCGCCGGACCTGCCTGACACCCGCGAACAGCTGACCGATCCGGCCAGCGCCTTCCAAATGGTGCACATCATGGAAGGTGTTATTACGCGCGGGACCGGTCGCCGCATTGCAGAGCTTGGCTATCCGCTGGCGGGAAAAACCGGAACGACCAATGATTCCCGCGATGCGTGGTTTGTTGGCTTCTCACCGGATTTGGCGGTTGGTGTCTATGTCGGCTTTGATGACAACCGATCCCTTGGTGACAAGGAACAGGGTGCGAGTGCAGCAGCCCCGATCTGGAAGGAGTTCATGCGCGGTGCGCTTGCGGGTACAAAGGCCATTCCGTTCCGAACCCCGCCGGGTATCCGCATGGTGCGCGTTGAAGCGCGCACCGGTCTTCCGGCCCGCCCGGGCGATCAGGACGTGATCTGGGAGGCCTTCAAACCCGGCACCATTCCGGCCTCAAATGACAATGTCATTGATGGTGGGTATAGCGGGTCTGGTGGATCAGACAGCGGGGGTGGCTCTGTCGCAGGGCCGGGTGGTATCTATTAGAGTTATCAGTTTTCCCTCATGAAAAACGTATGAACCCGGCGCATCAATCGCGCCGGGTTTTTGCATGGTTGCGGGGGTTTCAAGTGTGGCAAAAACTGTTATAAGCCACGCCGACATTGCCGCGTCATCCATGCGGCGAAACAGATTTTCAGACGAATAACGGAGACATCAATGCGCGCCGAAGCACAGGCATTGGTCGATGAAATCAAGCAGTCGATGGCACTGCTGAGGAGGCATCTTTGACTGGGATAACGCTCTTAGACGCCTCGACGAACTGAACGCACTTGCCGAAGACCCAACCCTTTGGGATGACGCGGCAAATGCGCAGAAAGTCATGCGTGAACGTACCCAGCTTGATGACGCCATCAATGGTTATAAAAAGCTTGCCCAGGAACTCGAAGACAGTGTCGAACTGATCGAGCTTGGCGAAGCAGAAGGTGATGGAGAAACGGTCGAGGAGGGCGAAGAAGCCCTGCGTTCGATCCGCGAAATCGCCGCGAAGCGTGAACTTGAAAGCCTGCTTTCGGGCGAAGCCGATTCCAATGACGCCTATCTTGAAGTCCATGCCGGTGCCGGCGGGACCGAGGCGCAGGATTGGGCATCCATGCTGGCGCGCATGTATTACCGTTGGGCAGAGTCCAAGGGTTACAAGCTCGAGATGCTTGAAGAAAGTGACGGCGAGGAAGCCGGTATCAAATCGGTGACCTACAAGATCACCGGTCATAATGCCTATGGCTGGCTCAAGAACGAAGTGGGCGTGCATCGTCTGGTGCGTATTTCGCCCTATGACAGTTCCGCGCGTCGCCATACCAGCTTCTCGTCGGTCTGGGTGTATCCGGTGATTGATGACGATATCGAAATCGAAATCCTTGATAAGGATCTTCGTATTGATACCTATCGTGCATCGGGTGCCGGTGGTCAGCACGTTAACAGAACCGATTCTGCGGTGCGTATGACCCATATTCCGACCGGTATTGTTGCCCAGTGTCAGAACGACCGTTCACAGCACAAAAACCGTGAAACGGCGATGAAGATGCTCAAAGCCCGCCTTTATGAGGCAGAGCTGCAAAAACGCGAAGCCGAGGCACAGGCGGTCGAAGACAGCAAAACCGATATCGGTTGGGGCCATCAGATCAGATCCTATGTCCTGCAGCCCTATCAGATGATCAAGGATCTGCGTACCGGCACGGAAACGTCTGATACCCAAGGCGTTCTGAACGGCGATCTTGATGCCTTCATGGCTGCCGCCCTTGCCGCCAAGGTCACGGGTTCTGCCGGTGAAATCGAAGATATCGATTGATTTCCTGCGGGTAGCTGCCTGATTTTACAAACACCCCGCTTGCAAACAAGCGGGGTGTTTTTCTTTGCCCGCGTCAAAAAGACAAGAAAAACGCCCCAGGTCTGTAAAAATCCCATTTCTGTCACAGAATTGCCGGATAGCTTTGCAACAGTGAGATCAAGCGCGGCCTGTCAAAAACAACAAAGCACCGGCACAGCACGGGGCACTGGCAGGGCGTGTGGAGCAAACATCCATACTCTCACGGGAAGATCCAAATGGCCCATCAGTCCCATGGTCCGGTCGCGGTTGGCGACCAGTTCAAACTCGCGACACCCAACGGTCCGATTTTCGAAGTCATCAAGATCCGCGAAATGGCGCCGGTCGATCATGCGCTGATCACCAAGGTGCGCGATACCAAATCACCAACCCTGATTTCGATCTCGACATTGCTTGACCGTGATTTTTACATTCCGGTTCCGCCGGAAAGCCGTCAGATGCCTGATAATGATGGCATATTGCGCGGCCTTTGATTGTAAAGCCTATCGATAGGCTGTTTTGCGTATTGGAAGACGAAAAACAGGTTGGCTTGGCGGCCCGGACGCGATGAAATGGCCTGATGTGAATTCACCGCCATCCGGGGCCGCCAACATGTCCGATACCAAAACCGATCAACAAATCCTCGAGCGCCTGTTTTCCGTGCTGGAAGACAATATTCTGCCAAAAACGCGTGCCGGGGTGTCGGGCGGAAACAAGCTGTTCGGGGCGGCAATCCTGCGCAAGGATGACCTGTCACTGGTCATTGCCGAAACCAACAATGAAACCGAAAACCCGCTTTGGCATGGTGAGGTTCATTGTCTGAAGCGCTTCTATGAAATCCCCGCTGATCAGCGCCCGGCAACCTCGGAGCTGATCTTCCTTTCGACTCATGAGCCATGCTCGATGTGCCTTTCCGCCATCACCTGGGCCGGGTTTGATAATTTCTATTATTTCTTTTCCTATGAAGATTCGCGCGATGCCTTTGCCATCCCCCATGATCTGAAAATCATGAAAGAGGTCTTCACGCTTGAAGACGGCGAATACAACAAATCCAACGCGTTCTGGGACAGCCATTCCATGATGGGCATGGTCGCAGAGATGCCGGGCGACGAAAAAGAAGCCTATGTCGCCCGGGCCAAGGCGATCTCGGATGAATATGACGCGCTTTCTGCGCAGTATCAGGACAGCAAGGCAGATAACGATATCCCGCTAAGCTAAACCCAGCGCAGGTCCGGTTTCGAAACCAAAAAAACGTGCCCCGTTATGAAACGGAGCACGTTTTGGCTTGGGCGAGAGATTTGATCAGGCGGCTCGCACTGTTGCGATGAAGCTATCGACTTCCTTGCCAAGCCGGGTTGCAGATTGTGAAAGCTCTTGTGCGCTGGCAAGAACCTGCGCTGCGGAATGGCTTCCTTCGGTTGCGGCCTTTGTAACATCGGTAATCGCGGTGACTACTTCCTGTGTGCCATTGGCGGCAAGGGCAATGTTATGGGTGATTTCGTTCGTGGTCGCGTCTTGTTGCTCCACAGCCGCGGAAATCACAGTCGAGCTTTGCTTGTTGTTTTCAATAACGTCACTGATCTCATCGACGGCGGTTACCATGGTGTTGGTGATGCGCTGTACCTTTTCGATCTGTCCTGTGATGTTTTCGGTTGCACGGGCGGTCTGGCTTGCAAGGTTTTTGACTTCCTGTGCAACAACCACAAACCCCTTGCCCGCATCGCCTGCGCGCGCCGCCTCAATCGTGGCATTGAGCGCGAGAAGGTTGGTTTGTTCAGCGATGCCCTGGATCAATTCCACCACGCTGGAAATCTCCCGAACAGATTCAGCAAGCCCGGTCGCGGTTTCACGGGTCGAGCTGGCGGTTTCGGTGGCACGGGTCGTGATATGGGTGGCGTTTTGAACCTGCGCACTGATTTCGCGAATAGATGTCGCCATCTCTTCGCAGGCAGATGCCACTGTTTCGACATTGGCACTGGCAAGGCCCGACGCATTTGATACCGAATTTGCCTGCGTGTTGGTCTGTGCCATCATCGCGGTCAGGCTCTGAGCGGTTGCTTCAAGCTCGGTCGCGGCGGATGCCACAACCCTGACGATGGATCCGACATTGTCCTGGAACGCATCGGCAAGCTTGTTCATCTGCTCGCGCTTTTCGGCCGCAGCACGTTCCGTGGCCTTTTCGGCCTCTGCTTCGAGTTCCTTGGCCCGGATCATATTTCTTTTGAAGACTTCCGTTGCCTTGGCGATATCGCCAATTTCATCGGCGCGGTTGGTACCAAAAACCTCGGTATCAAGTTTGCCATCGGCAAGCTGGCCAAGATTACCGACAATATTTTCAATCGGTTTGGTGACCGAGCGGGCAAAGACCATGCTTCCGCCAACGCCAAGGGCCGTCACGATGGCGACGATCACTGCCGCGATCATTAAGGCGCTATAAACCGGCTCAAATGCTTCGGCGGTATCGATTTCGCCCAGTACAATCCAGTCAACGCCATTGAAGTGGACCGGCATATAGGCCGAAATCACCGGGATGCCACGATAATCAAGAATTTCATGAATGCCGCTATTGCCAGCCAATGCATCACGCGTTGCAGCCTCGTTCACCCGGGTTTTGAGGATGGTGCTTTCTTCGGAAAAGCGCGAGTCACTGCGCATCAACCCGTTTTGACCGACAATATAGGTTTCACCACTTTCACCCATGCCGACGGAGACATTCATGATGCTGTTGATGCGCGATATCGGCATCTGGAAGATCAATATGCCCAGCAAAGCACCTGCTTCGTCGCGAACCTGATGGCCGATGAAACTCGCCGGTGCGTCTGCACTTGGGGCATAGGGGCTGAAATCGGTAAAGGCGATGTCTTTGGGGGAGTTCAGCGCCATCGTATCGCGAAATACGCGTCCAAGATCGGTATCTGCCCACTTACCGTCATTGAGGTTGGTGGCAAAGTCCGCTTCCTTGAAGACGGAATAGACAAGTTCGCCATCCGGACGGATCAGGAAGATGTCGTAATATCCCTTAAGCTCAAGGAACTCGCGGAAATGCGGGTGATAGGTGCGGTGCGCCTGGCTCCAGTCGGATCCATCCCCGGCATCGGTCAGAAGGTGCTTCTCGCCAAGCGGATGCTTATTGTCCGAGATATAAAGCGTTTGAAGCTTTGACATCGGATTGCCATCCAGACGGTCCCAACCTTGGGTGAATGCGTTCAGGGCATCACGCGTAAAGCCACTGTCGGCTTCGATGATCAGGTCTTCTTCAATCGATGTCAGATAGGATTGAATAGACTGTTTACGAGCATCTGTGAGCGCGAGAAGTTTGTTATGGACTTCTGTTTTCTGGGTCACCCAGAGTTCAAAAGACAAAATGCCACCAGCGCTCAGCGCGGTCAGCAGGATAAGGCACGCAATGATCGTCGGTAGCTTCACCGAAATACGTTTCATGACATTTCCTCTCGCAGTGCCCGTCGCCCGTTGGCGAGCTCGGGGTGGCTTGCGCACATGTTTCGACAGCGTCAAAATTAACCGTTGGTATAGTTTTTACTTTTGTTGACGACGCGAAAATATCCCCATTTAGGGATATTCGTTGTTTGTTGAGTATTTGGTGATTGAACGCCAAAGTTGAAGTGCGCGCTGTATGTGCTTGCAAACGGTGTTTGGAACGTCTGAGTCCGAATCTGGCGAGTTTTATTGAGCGGTTCTGTTAAACTGCCCGGCATGGAACAGCTCAATAACGATATCTGCTATCAGGCACTCAAAACCCGGGACCGTCGGTTTGACGGGCGGTTTTATACCGCCGTTCGGACCACCGGGATTTTCTGTCGCCCGATCTGCCCTGCCGTGACGCCCAAGCGTGACAATGTCGAATTCTATCCCAGTGCCGAGGCCGCCATTGCGCACGGCTTTCGCCCGTGCCTGCGTTGCCGGCCCGAAGCTGCACCGGGCAGCCCGGCAAGTGCGGGTGTGCATGCCACCGTGGCCCGTGCGGTGCGCCTGATTGATCAAGGCGCGCTACAAAACGGATCGATCGCGGATCTCGCAGATCGGCTTGGTGTTGGAGACCGGCATTTACGTCGCATCTTCAAGGATCATACCGGCGTCACGCCGCAGGAACATGCCAAGGCACGGCGACTACTCCGTGCGCGTCAGCTGATTGTCGATAGCAACCTAACCATGACCGAAATCGCCGACTTTGCCGGGTTTGGCAGTTTGCGCCGCTTCAACGACGCGATGAAGCAGGCCTATGGGCAGGCGCCAACCGCCTTTCGACGCGGCATCAAAGCCAGCACACGGAATACATCGGGCACGGATGATCCGTTTGCGGCCCGACGTGATGATTTGATCTTGCGGCTGCGGGCGCGCCAGCCGTTTGATGCGGAATACCTTCTGGCCTTCTTCCGGGCGCGGGCCATTCCTGGCCTTGAGACAGTGCGCGACCGCATTTATGTGCGCGGCTTCAAAATTGATGGGCAGCATGGCTTGATGATCTGCCATTTCAGTGAAGATCAAAGTGGTGTGGATGTCATCCTGCGCGGCCCGGCGCGCGAAGCGGTTCTTGAAATCGGCGCCCGGGTACGCCGGCTGTTTGATCTTGATGCTGATGTGCCCTCGATCACCGCGCAATTTGCCGAGGATGCATTACTGGCCCCGCTGGTGGCAAAACGCCCCGGCCTTCGGGTGCCCGGATGTTGGGACCGGTTTGAACTGGCCCTGCGTGCCGTGCTGGGCCAGCAGGTCTCGGTCGCAGCAGCGCGAACTTTGGCCGGCCGGCTGGTCGCGCGCTTTGGGGATGCTTTGCCAGATGATCTGGTGGACGGAACCGGCATCACGCATGTCTTTCCAACCTCGCAGAGCCTGATCGGGCAGGAACTGATCCCGATTGGCCTGACCACACGCCGGGCGCAAACCCTTGCCGATGTGATTGATCTTTTTGCGAGCCCCGACTGCGATCAGAAATCCGGCGATGAGCTGATTGAGGCCATGACAGCGATCAAGGGGATTGGCCCATGGACGCTGAATTACTTTGGCCTGCGCGGGCTTGGTGATCCCGATGCCTTTCCTGCGGCCGATCTTGGCATCCTCAAGGCATCAAACATGGGCGGTGGCCCAGACAAACCCAAGGCGCTTGAAAGCATTTCGGAAAACTGGCGGCCATGGCGGGCCTATGCCGCGCAGTATCTTTGGTCCGCATTGGAGGGAGAATGACGATGTCCACCCAGATTAATGTCGTGCGCTACGTAAGCCCGATCGGGAAACTCTCGCTTGCGAGCATTGGCTGCAAGCTGGTGCATCTTGATTTCGAAGACAATGACGAACGCCTGAAATCCATTCAGACCCGTCGTTTCAAGGACCTTGAATGGCAAGAAGGCGGCATCGCTCCCGCGGCCGTGATCAAATGGCTGGATGGTTATTTCGAAGGCGCTGTCGGGCCATTGCCGATGGGCTCAATCAACATGGTCGGCACCGCGTTTCAGAAATCAGTCTGGGATGCGCTGATCACGATCCCGAGTGGTCAGAGCCTGTCTTATGCCGGGTTGGCTGATCAGTTGGGCAACCCCAAGGCGGTGCGGGCCGTGGCGCGCGCCAATGCGCTTAATCCGGTTTCGATCATTGTGCCATGCCATCGGGTGATTGGGTCAAATGGCACCCTGACCGGCTATGCCGGCGGGCATGAGCGCAAGAAATGGCTGCTCGATCACGAGGCCGCCATGCGGGCCAAGGCGGCCTGATATCAAAAGAAAAGGCTGCCCGTTGGCAGCCTTTTTGTTGTGGTGGTGGGGTTGTCGATCAGATCGACATGACGATACGGCCATCGATCTTGCCATCGCGCATGCGATCAAAGATCGAGTTGATGTTTTCCATCGGCTCGGTCGTGAAGTGGGAATGCACTTTGCCATCGCCTGCGAAATCAAGCGCTTCCTGCAGATCCGCACGCGTACCAACAATCGACCCACGGATGGTTTTTCGCGACAGGACGGTATCGAAGATATCAAGCTCGAACGTTCCCGGGGGCAGGCCGCACAGCGCCATGGTGCCACCACGGCCCAGCATGCCAACGCCCTGTTTGAAGGCCGCGCGCGAAACAGCGGTGACCAGAACGCCATTGGCGCCACCCATCTGCTTTTGGACTTCGGCGACAACATCGGCCTCGGCCGCATTCAGGGTCCAGTCCGCACCAAGATCCTTGGCGAGTTTCAGTTTCTCGTCGGCAATGTCAACGGCGATAACTTTCATGCCCATGGCCTTGGCATATTGCACGGCCATATGGCCCAGCCCGCCGACACCGGAAATCACCACGGTTTCGCCGGGTTTGCATTCGGTTTCCTTGAGCCCCTTATAGACCGTTACACCGGCGCACAGGACCGGGGCGGCATTGCCAAATTCAAGCGGGTCGGGCAGGTGGCCAACATAATCCGGATCAGCCAGAACATATTCGGCAAAGCCGCCATTGACGGAATAACCGGTATTGAGCTGCTCACCGCAAAGCGTTTCCCAGCCGGTGATGCAGTGATGGCAATGACCGCAGGCCGAATGCAGCCACGGCACGCCAACACGATCGCCTTCCTTGACCGATGTGACACCTTCGCCAACTTCGGCAACGATGCCGACGCCTTCGTGACCGGGGATAAAGGGCGGGTTCGGTTTGACCGGCCAATCGCCTTCGGCGGCGTGAAGGTCGGTGTGGCAGACACCGGATGCCTCGATCTTGACCAGGACTTTTCCCGGTGTGACCTTGGGGACGGTGACTTCTTCAATCGACAGGGGATCGCCGAAAGCGCGAACAACGGCGGCTTTCATGGTGGAGGGCATGGTGACAACTCCTTGCTGATGACAGTGAAAAGATCTTGCTTTTCGTCAAATATCGCGCTTGGGAGTGTCGATGATTTAGAGTACCACCACCATGAGCTGTATCAATTGTCTGATGATTTAATTGTGACGGTTTGCGCTGTTTATGCGCTTTCGCCGTCAATATCGGGCAGTTCAAGAACATAGTCCTGATAATAGTCGGGTGGCATGCCGGCTTCGTAGCGTGCTTCGTCATTAAAGGGCGGTTTGAGTGGCCCACGGAAATGTTTGCGCAGCATGTCATGCCAAGTGGTGTAATAGGGCAGCCCGCGCTGATCGCAAATATATTCGTAGTATTTTCGACCCGCCGCGACATGGGCGATTTCGTCATGGGCGATGATTTTAAGAATACGCGCACTTTCGGTATCGCCATGGGCCAGAAGCCGTTCAATGGTCGGCGGGGTGGCATCAAGGCCGCGTGCCTCAAACACCATCGGCACGACGGCGAGACGCGGCAAAATGTCATAGGCCGTATCCATCGATGTCTGCCAAAGCCCGTCATGGGCTGGCAAATCGCCATAGGCCGCGCCAAGTTCGCCAAGCCGCTTGCTGATCATTTTGAAATGACGGGCCTCGTCATCGGCCACCAGAACCCAGGCATCATGAAAATCACGCGGCATGTCGGCCTCGGGAAAGCGCACACACAGATCCCACGCCAGATCAATCGCGTTAAGCTCAATATGGGCCAGAGCATGCAAAAGTCCGATGCGGCCCTGAACGCTGCCTTTCTTGCGCTTGGGCATCTTGTTGGGCGGCAGCAATTCCGGTTTTGCCGGGCGACCGGGGCGGTCGGGCAGGTCGGTGGAGCCGACTTCGCTGATCTCGCCGCTGCGCCACATGGCGGCCATTTCGGCGGTGACATTGGCCTTCTCGGCGGCGTCTTCGGTCAGAAGGGCCTTTTTCGCGGCTTCGGCAAGGGTCAGCTTGGTCATGATCAGTCTGGTCTAATGTGATGAAATCTGCACTTTGTCTGCCATCTGGGCGACGTCGGGTCAATTGGCAAACAAAAAGGGCGGCCCGACTTCCGGTTCGGACCGCCCTTTGAAATCTGTAAGCGCGCGCAATCAGGTGATGTTAAAGCGTGCCAGTGCCTCTGCCAGGTCCTCGCCAAAGGCATTGCCCTTGCGGATGATCGCGGTTCGGCATGGCAGGTCCTGAAGCGACGGGTGGTTCGGTGCATCCGAGGTCAGAACGGCGGTCGGAATGCCGCGCGTTTTTGGCATCGCCTGCAGGGCGTTGGCCAGGTCAACACCGCTCAGCTCATCGATGGTTTTGGCAACGATGATGAAATCCGGGCGGGTGCGCACAGCCAGTTCGATCGCTTCGAACGAGGTCTGCGTGACCGAGCTGCGATAACCACAAGCGGCCAGTTCGCGCTCGAGAATGGTTGCCATTGATCGTTGCGGAATGACCAACAATGCTTCGACATTGGCTTTCTTCAACCAAGCCGGATCAATATCAGGAGCCCGTTTCGATGGCAGCTCACGCACAAATTCGGCGGTGTCGGTGCCACCAGCCTTCATGTCACCTTCAAGCAGGGACTGGATTTTATCGACAAAGGCCTGGATGTCCTCAATCGAGCCATCATTCAGTTCCTTGCAGGTCGTGACGTAATCGGCCAGACGATGACTAGTCAGGTTGATCAGCGGAGCAGCAACCGACTTGCCTTTGTACCGCAGATTGAATACTTCGCGCTGGATAGCTGTCAGGTGGGCAGGATCTTTTTTACCGCGTGCATTTTGCAGATGAACGTCAATCGAATTGATGATGTCATTTGCTTCGTCGCGAAAATCTGCCAGCATCTGATCGTCGAGATCGACAACATTGTTACTCATTGAAATACCCGCTTTGCCGGCATGCCGGTGAATTTTCATCAAACAGGTGAGGACAATGCATCACCTATCACTCCCATATTCGAATTTTTATCCCGACAAACAAGTGATGGCAACAAAATCAGCAAATTGCGATATTGCCATCAGCCTGAAAGAAAACACTTTTGAGCTTAAAAAAAACAAAGGCCCGGCACTGAAACGCCGAGCCTTGTTGATATAAAAGCTGAACTCAAAGGGCTTTGACGGCTTCAAGCACTTCGGCGACGTGGCCTTTGACCTTTACCTTGCGCCAGGCATTGCGAATGACACCATTGCCGTCAATGACAAAAGTGGACCGCTCGATGCCCATGAATTTTTTGCCATACATGTTCTTTTCCTTCCAGACACCGTAATCCTCGCAGGTGGTGCCGTTCTCGTCTGAAGCGAGAATGAAGTTCAGGTCATGCTTGGCCTTGAATTTGTCGTGCCGTTCCGCGCTATCCTTGGAAATGCCGATAATCTGCGCATCGACCGCGCTGAAATCGGGTTCTGCATCGCGGAATTCGCAGGACTCAGTCGTGCAGCCCGGGGTCATATCCTTGGGATAGAAATAGATCACCACCGGCTTGCCTGCCAAATCAGACAGTTTCACGCTGCCATTGCCATCGGTTGGCAGTTCGAAATCCGGGGCCTTGTCACCAACATCAACTGTCATGGTCTATCCTTTATCTGATCGAGGCTGCTTGGATGCATCATGTGCAGCCATGAAAATACAAAGCCTTATAAGCTTGGCAAGGGCTGTTGGATCATTGTGGTGCGTCTGATGGCGCAACCTTTTCGGCGGGCGCCGCAATCACGCGGTCATAGATCTCCTTGATGCGCGTTGCCGTGCTTTCCATTTTGTCCTGCAGGCTTGCGAAATCATCGCACTTGCCGGCATTGGCCAGCATCTTTTGCAAATCCTCGCTCGCACTTTCGGGATCAAACGGGCCTTCGGTCGTCAGGCGCAGCATTGCCTGAAGGGCCAGCCAGAATGAGCTGCCATTGGCCAGAAATTCTGCTTCTTCTGCCTCCATAATGCCCGCTGTGCCGAGGTTTTTGAAAACCTCGCGGGTGGTGGGTGACAGGATTTCGGGGTGATCATGGGCATGGCGCAGCTGCAGATATTGCGCAATGAATTCCAGATCGACCAACCCGCCACGGCGCATCTTGATCGCCCATGGGTGGTTGTCGCCTTTGCCCGCTTCCATGCGGTTGCGCATGTCATAGACCGCCCGGACTAACTGGTCGGGATCGCGTTGTTTGCTCAGCACGTCATTGGTGGTCGCCAGCACCTTGTCACACAGCGCCTTGGGGCCATAAACCGCCCGCAGGCGGGTCAGTGCCATATGCTCCCACGTCCAGGCTTCGTTGTTCTGATAGGCCTCAAAGCTTTTGAAATGGGTGGCAAGCGGCCCTTTGGACCCACTGGGTCGCAGGCGCAAGTCCGTTTCAAACAGAACCCCTTCGGCGGTGGGGGCGGACAGGGCGTTGATGTAACGCTGGCTCAGCCGGATGTAATAATGGCCGGGCGACAGGGGCCTGTTGCCATCAGATTCTTCGGCGTCTTCGGGGACCTCATAGATAAACACCATATCAAGGTCCGAACCGGGCGAAAGCTCCTGACCGCCATGCTTGCCAAGCGCAAAGACCGCAAGCCCGCCATCGGCAAACTTGCCGTGCTTGGCGGCAAAGTCATCGGCAATGCGCGGGAACAGGGCGCGAATGGCAACGTCGGCGACATCGGCCAGAGCCCGGCCAGCTTCGTGCGGGGTTTGACGGTTCTGGATGGTTTGCACATCAATCTGGAATTTCTGGTCATTGGCCCAACGCCGCGCAGTATCCAGCCAGTCTTCAACCATGTCTTCGCGCGACAGGCGGGCATCAAGTTCGGCCATCATCGCATCGGCATCAGGCAGTTCTTCATGGAAGCCCGACATCAGAACGAAATCAAGCACCGCGGCATTCCGCCCGATATATTTCGCCATGCGCGGCGCGGTGCCGGCAATCTGGGCCAGAAGTTCCAGCAATTGCGGGTTGGCGGTAAACAGCGAAAACAGCTGTACCCCGGCCGGAAGCCCTTTGAGGAAATCATCAAAGGCGCGAAACGCCATATCCGGATTGGTGGTTTTGCCAAGCGCCCCCAAAAGGGTCGGCATCAATTCGGTCAGGATTTCACGCGCCCGGCGCGACCGGGTCGCGCGATAACGCCCATGGTGCCAGCCACGCACAGTGACCGAGACATTCTCGGCATTTTCAAAGCCCATTTCACGTAGATTTTTCAGCGTATCGGGATCATCTTCGGTGCCGGTGAAAACAAGATTGCCCGAAGTGCCGGCCAGGGGCACATCATCCTCGAACAATTCGGCATAGTTGTTTTCAACATTGCGCAGATGAAGCAACAAATCCGCCTTGAAGGCATCAAGCGTGTCATAGCCAAGGAAGGTCGCAAGGGCGAGCAAGCCGTCATCGGTATCGGGCAGGGTCTGGGTCTGCTGATCATTGATCATCTGCAGGCGGTGTTCGACCGTGCGCAGGAAATCATAGGCGGCCAGCATTTCATCACGGACTTCTTCGGATACTTGACCGAATTCGGTCAGCGTGCGCAAGGTATCGCAGGTCGCCTTGCCGCGTAGCGCAATTTCGCGCCCGCCCCAAATCAGTTGCTGGGTCTGGGCAAAGAACTCGATCTCGCGGATGCCGCCACGGCCAAGTTTCACATTGTGGCTAGGAATGTTGATCTTGCTACCGCCCTTATGGGCGTTGATCTGGCGCTTGATCGCATGAATGTCCTGAATGGCAATGAAATCAAGATGCTTGCGCCAGACAAACGGGCGCAGGATTTCAAGGAACTCATCACCTGATTTGCGATCCCCGCCAACGATGCGCGCCTTGATCATGGCCGCACGTTCCCAGTTCTGCCCGACGGTTTCGTAATAGGTTTCCGCCGCAATCATCGACAGGATCGGTGGGGTGGATGCCGGATCAGGGCGCAGCCGCAAGTCGGTGCGGAAGACATATCCATCACCTGTGCGTTCTTCCATGATCCGGGTGATGTCGCGCACCATACGCACCAGATCCTGCTGAATGCGATCCGGGTCCAGATAGGTCACCACATCCTGATCATACAGGAAAATCAGGTCGATATCGGATGAATAGTTAAGCTCGCCCGCCCCAAGCTTGCCCATGCCAATGGCAAAGATGCCCGATCCTTCAAGCGGGTTTTCCGGGTTCGGCAGATCATATTTGCGCAGGCGCGCCATGGCGGACAAACAATGCGCCATAGTGAAATCAAGTGTGCGTTCCGCCGTTTCGCTGATGGCCGAGGTAATTTTATCGAGCGGCCAGGCCTTGCAGATATCGGCCATCGCAATCACCAGCGCCGCCTTGCGTTTGGCAACACGCACAGCGGCCATGGCGGCAGCCTGATCCAGATCGCGTGCATTCGCACTGATATGGATCGGCTCAAGTGCATTGCCAAAGGCCTGATCAAGGCCGCGATCAAACACATCGCAAACCGTATCAGGATCGCGCAGGCACAAATTGGTCAGATAGGGGCTGTTGCCAAAAAGTGCTTCCAAAACCGCACGTTTTTGGGGATTGGACGCAATCTCGCCAATTTTGTCTGACAGGCTTTCAAACACTGGTCGATCACCCAGCGCGTTCCAGCGTTCGAACGCATTGGCGACACGGTCGGAATCGAAGGCTTTGGGCAGGTCCTGTGAAATCCAGGAAAGAGACACTTTTTGCGTTCCTTGTATTGCGAAATGGTCACAAACCGCGCTATGCAAAGGGTTGCACCTGATTGCATAATCTCTGCAAGGAGTTGGACGTCCTGATCAACAGGATGACTTATCTGTTTCTAGCTTTTCTGTGATCGGACAAAAAGGGGTATAGATCAATAACGGTCTGGTACTTTCAGATAATATGGTTGTCAGTCACGTATCGACAACCATGCCAGACATGACAGGTTATTGATATTGCAGCATATGACATCGGGAACACAGGGTACAAAGAGTGCGCCACGTTAAGACTTTTGCCGGATGGCTGGCGCTGACTTTATCAGCCATCGTCCTGTTTGTCGGCGTGTTCGCAGCAGTCACGATCTGGCGGCTGTCCCAAGAACCCGTGTCCCTGCATCGCCTGACCCCGTATCTGGTCGACCATCTCAATCAATCGATGGGCAATAACCGGCTGGCCGTCGACGATGTCGTTTTGCGTTGGCGCGGCTGGGATGAAAAGTTTGATGTCGGCTTGCGCGATGTCAGCATCTTTGGCCCGGACGAACAGGAACTCCTCCACGTCCCCGAAGCCGATGTTGTGTTTTCCAGCAAGGCGCTGTTTGAAGGCGTGCTGGCCCTTCGTGAACTCAATCTGATCGGCCCGCGCATTCGTCTTGAACGCGCTGCTGATGGCACGATTGATGTCGGCTATATCGCCGAAGAGGCGGTGGAAGAGGTTGCGACCCTTCCTGAAACGGACGGCACGGTTGATGGTGCTGAGGCACCCGTCGGTGAAACCTATGAAAAGGGTCGCGGATCATCGGTCGTGATTGATCTGCCAGATGCCCCGGATGACGCAGCCAGCGAGCCGGTGCGTGAAACCCAAAATCCAGAAGACGAAACCGCGCTTGTCGAGCAGTCCGGCAATCCGGTTTTACATGATGTGATTGCCATCCTGTCGGGTGAGCGCACCGATATTCCGGCCGCGGCCTATTTCGAAAGCTTCGGGATCGTCAATGCCGACCTTGAAGTCCGTGACGAGAAAATCGGTATCGTCTGGGCCGCGCCGCAGGCCGATATCCTGCTGTCGCGTCGTGCCTTCGGGATCGGGGCAGAGGCCTCCTTGCAGGTCAGCGCGGGTGATATTGCGACCCAGGTCCGGGTGACCGGGGATTACAGCATCGAAACCGGCGAGGTGGACCTTGAAGCCGATATTGGCGAGGTCGAGCTTTCAGATCTTGTCAGCATCTCTGATCTGTTTGAAAAGCTTCGTGATGCCTACGTCCCGGTTTCGGGCAAGGTGCAGGCCCGCCTTGATGCCAATGGGGAGCTGATTTCGGCATCGACGGATATGGCCGTTGGCAGCGGGGTGATTACCTTCCCTGAAGAATTGCGTGCGACCTATCGCGTGACAGACGGGCAGATTGTCACAAGCTTTGTGCCCGGTCGTTTCAGCATTGATAATGTTGTTTTGAATGTCGGTGATGCTTCGGCGAAGCTGCAGGGCGTTGTGCTTGATCCGTTCGGGCAATGGCAGGTGAACCTTGATGTTTCTGCCACCGATGTCGCGACCAACGATCTTGATCGGCTTTGGCCCGAAGGCGTTGGCCATGATGCGCGTACTTGGGTTGTCACCAACCTGTCCGAGGGCATTGTCCATCAGGCAACCATGCACACTGAACTGCATCAGGACGATACCGGCGAGGTTGTTCTTGATGATCTCGGTGGTCAGATGACCATGTCGGGTGTGACGGTGCATTACCTTGGTGAAATGCCCGAAGTGCTCAATTCCGCCGGACGTGCAGAGTTCGATGAAACCAGTTTCAGCATCTTTGTAAATACCGGCGAGGCCGATGGTCTTGAGGTCACTGATGCCAGCATCATCTTTTCGAAACTCGATGAACCGGTTCCCTCGGCTGATATCGAAATCGTCGCGCAAGGCAGCGCGCGCAAGGCACTTGAACTGATTGAGGCGAAACCACTTGGTTTTGCCACGCGGCTTGGCATTGATCCGGCCCGGATCAGCGGCGAACAGGCCACCCGGGTGCGCCTGAATTTCCCGCTTTTACGCGCTGTGACCTTTGATGATGTTGATGTTGCGGCCGCCTCGCGGATTGAAAATGCGGCGATTACATCGGCATTTCGCGGCATGGATATCGCCGATGGCAGCTTTGAATTGCAGGTCAATACCAAGGGGCTTGAGCTTGGCGGCACCGCAACAGTTGGCCGTGGTAAAACCAATATCAACTGGGTGGAAACATTCGACCAGCAAGCCGATGTCAAAAGCCACTATAAGCTGTCAGGCGATCTTGATCTTGCGCTTCTGCCCGATATCGAACTTGACCCCGGTCCTTACCTGAACGGGATGGCAAAGGGCGATCTTGATATTCGGGTTGCCTCGGACAAGGTGCGCGTGATCGGCGATGTCGATCTTGCCGATGTCGGGATTTCCATTCCCAATGAAACGGTGGGCTATCGCAAGGAACCGGGGGCTTCTGCATCTGCCAAGTTTGATGTTGCAGTGCAGTTTGATGGTGGCGGTGTGGTTGACAGCTTTGCCATCTCGGCCCCGGCACTTGAGGCCAGCGGACGCGCAAACTGGCGCGGTGATAACGCCATGGCCGACAAATGGTTGGTCGAACTGCAAGACACCCGTTTTCGGGAGAATATCGATCTTGCCGGCACCGTTCGCATGGAAGACGGCGACCGTCTGCTGGTCGATCTACGCGGTGCTCAGTTTGATCTGCGGTCCTTCATTGAAAGTGATGCAGCCGAAGACAGTACGCCGGACGCTGAACCCGAGATGCAGAACTATCTCGTGACGCTTGAGGCGGGTGGTTTCCTGCTGAAAGGTGAAGAGCCGCTTTTGAATGACGGCAAAATCACCCTGCGTCAGGAAACCGATAACCGCGAACTTGAAATCACCGCCCGCCAACTGATCGCAACCCCGTGGATCGTGGATGACGAAGGCGAGGCTGACGATACGCCACGGGACCTTTCGGGCGCCAATAGTGGCGGCATTGGCGAACGCGCCGAACGCACGGGCGGCACGACTGAAGTGTTCCTCAATATCGAACAAATGGTCATGGCCAATGGCGAATTACTCGCCGATGTGCGCGGGTCCATCCATACGGTCGGGCAGGAATGGGATCGTCTTGTTCTGAATGGGGCATTTGGTGACCGGGCCAATGTATTTGCACAAGTCACCCGTGAGGATTTCCAGACCCGCACGGTGACCCTGACCAGCGAAGATGCGGGCCGTTTCCTGCGCGCAGTCGATATGTATGACAATCTTCTGGGCGGACGCCTGACGATTGAGGGCACGGTTGATGAACGCGACTTTGCCCAACCGTTTAGCGGTCAGGCTAGCATTGATGAATTTCGTGTGGTCAATGCGCCGATTGCCGCCCGTGTGCTAAGTGCTGCATCGCTCACCGGTCTTGGCGATGTTTTGCAGGGCAATGGCATTTCCTTTAACGAGCTGAATGGCGAATTCACCTATGTGAATAATGTCCTGTCGCTTTCAAAGGTCGCGGCAAACGGTTCTGCCGTCGGGGTGACCGCAAACGGATCGATTGATCTGGCGAAATCGGAAATCCGTCTGGCGGGCTCGATCGTGCCGATATATGCGCTGAACTCGGCACTCGGTGCGATCCCGATCCTGGGTGATATTCTGGTGGGCGAAGAGGGCGGTGGCATCTTTGCCCCGACCTACACGATTGAGGGCGACCTGGATGAGCCTGATATTACCGTCAATCCGCTATCGACCTTCGTGCCCGGTGTCTTCCGTAATCTGATTACCGGGGCCGAGCCGGGCTAGGCTCGAATGCGAACACAAAAAAGCAGCGGTGTTAAGTGTCAAGGACCGCTGCATGATATATGCGCATCCTTGCGTTTGCCCTTACAATGATTTTGCGCATGACGGCGACAAGCGCGACCTTTCCGGGTTTTCCCTTTTGTTTGAGGCGTTGGTAGAAGGCTTTCATCTCCGGATCGAAGCGAATAGCAGGTAGTGCGGCGACATAGAGAACGTCGCGCACCTGTTGTCTGCCGCCGGCAATCGTTCTTTTGCCCCGCATGAGGCCGCTATCACGATTGAGCGGTGCCACACCAACCAGTTTGGCAATCTGGCCTTTGTCCAACCGTCCGAGTTCAGGCAATCCAGCCAGCAGGAAGCAAGCGGTTCTCATCCCGATACCTTTCAGCGACATCAGAACATTTGCTCGGGCCTGCAGGTCCTCATCTTCGGCCAGGCAGTTTTCCATTGCCATGATCACCTCGCGGCGCTGCTCAACAAGAAAGTCGAGCGTTTCCTCAATCCATCCCAGCGTTTTATCGATCTGCTTTTCCCTGCGATTCTTTTCCTGAACGATCATGTGGGGAAAGTTGGCGATAGCGTTGTACGAGGTCGGACAGTTCAGACTGCCGTGCTGAAGGGGACTCGAGCAAGCGGGTTTCCATGCGCCTGCCGTAATCTGCGATAACGAAGGCGTCAATCCGGTCGGTTTTGGACAGTTGGCCGCTGGCGCGGGCGAACTGGCGGATATATTTCGCATTCACCTTTGCAACGGGCCGGCGTGCCGCCAGCAAGGCTTCAACAATTGATCGTTCATAGCCTCCTGTCGGTTCAACAAGGATACGCTCAACATCCTCATACCCGGCAAGCCAACCAAGAAAGCTGGCAATGCCCGAAGGCGTATTGGCAAAAGTTTTTGTCCGGTTTTCAGGTAACAGGCAAATATCAAAGGTGGATTTCGATATATCGATCCCCACAAAACGCGTAGTATAAGTCATTGGCTTTGTCCCTCTTATACACGAGCGTAAAAGCTCTCTCAGCGGTTCGACGAAGCCTCAGGGTGCGCAGAGGGTTCTGCTTTTTTACGACCGTCAAGGGTCCTGCCCGCAAGGGCTCAACCGCTCTGTGCTCCGTGAACGGGTGGTGGCCACCACCCGTTCAAACAAAAGAGGCAGAAGGATCATAACAAATCCTTCTGCCTCTCAATGTATAAGCCCCGCTCGATGATTGGCGGGGCTTTTGTTTTTTTGCGGGTTTGACTTGATCAGACCGGCTTGATCAGGACGTGGCGTTTCTTGCCTGCCGATACCTTGATCACGCCATCTGAATTTACGGCATCGGCTGTGATGTTTGCGTTTTCATCGCTGACCTTCTCGTCATTGATCTTCGCACCGCCACCCTTGATCAGGCGGCGTGCTTCACCGCCCGATTTGGCAAGTTCCGCACGACGGAACAGATCGAAGGCCGGAATGCCGGCATCAAGGTCGGCCTTGGCGACTTCGACGGTCGGCAGGTCATCGGCCAGAACACCTTCTTCAAAGGTCTTGCGGGCGGTTTCGGCCGCTGCAAGGGCGGCTTCTTCGCCGCGGCAAAGCTTGACCGCCTCAAATGCCAGAACCTTTTTGGCATCGTTGATCTGCGAGCCTTCAAGTTTCTCGTATTCGGCAATCTGATCAAGCGGCATCTCGGTGAACAGACGCATGAACTTGATGACGTCGGCGTCTTCGGTGTTGCGCCAGAACTGGTAGTAGTCATAAGACGACAGGCGTTCTTCATTCAGCCAAACGGCACCAGCCGCAGTCTTGCCCATCTTGGCACCCGATGCGGTGGTCATCAGCGGGGTGGTCAGGCCAAACAGCGATTTGTCATCAACACGACGGCCAAGCTCTACACCATTGACGATGTTGCCCCACTGGTCGGATCCGCCCATCTGAAGCGTACAGCTGTAATTGCGGTTCAGTTCGACAAAGTCATAGGCCTGCAGGATCATGTAGTTGAACTCAAGGAAGCTTAGTGACTGTTCGCGATCGAGGCGCAGCTTGACAGAATCAAAGCTCAGCATGCGGTTGACCGAGAAATGGCGACCGAAATCACGCAGAAACTCGATGTAGTTCAGCTTATCCAGCCAGTCGGCATTATTGACCATGACCGCGTCGGTCGGGCCATCGCCAAAAGTCAGGAACTGCTGGAAGACCTTTTTGATGCCCGCCATGTTGCCTTCGATGATTTCATCGGTCAGAACCGGGCGCGCATCATCGCGCCCTGTCGGGTCACCAACGCGGGTCGTGCCGCCGCCCATCAGGACGATCGGCTTGTGGCCGGTTTTCTGCAACCAGCGCAGCATCATGATCGAGACAAGCGATCCGACATGCAGGCTGTCTGCAGTGCAATCATAGCCCACATAGCACACCACCGTGTTATCCGATGCATAGGCATCAAGCCCTTCAAGATCAGTACATTGGTGGATGTAACCGCGGTCATTCATGACGCGGAGAAAATCAGACTTCAGTTCAGTCATGGTTTTTGCGCTATGTTGGTTGTGATAGAAATTTCGAGCCGCCATTATGTGCGGAGGCGATGATCTAGCACAGAAAACATCCGCTCGGCAACGCATCGGCGAACAGATCTGCCATCCGGGTAACGAATTCGCGATAATTTCCCGTTAGGCTGCGCCAAACCAACAGTTTTCGCGGCACGGAGTACAACATGACACAGGGCTGGATCACGGCAATCGGCATGATGAGCGGCACCTCCCTTGACGGGGTGGATGCAGCGCTGATTGAAACCGATGGTGTTGAAGTGCGCCGCACCGGCCAGTCCGTCTTTGTGGCCTATGCCCCAGAACTGCGTGAACGCATGCGCGCATGTTTTGGCAATCGTAGCGCGACCAACAGCGAACATGTCGTTGCCGATGAACTGACACAGGTGCATGTTGATGCTGTTAATATGTTGCTGGATAAAGCCGGTATTGCGGCGGGCGATATTGCTGTCATCGGCTTTCACGGCCAAACCGTCTTTCACGAACCGGGCAATGGCATCACGCGCCAGATCGGAACGCCACATATGTTGGCGGAGCAAACCGGCATTCCGGTGGTCGCCGATTTCAGGCTGGCCGATGTGGCGGCCGGTGGGGAGGGCGCACCACTCGCACCCATCTATCACGCCGCCCTGATCAAAAGTGCCGGTGTCGATTTACCCGTTGCGGTCCTTAATATCGGTGGTGTGTCGAACGTCACCTACATTGACGTCGATGATGAATTGCTGGCCTTTGATTGCGGGCCGGGCAATGCACGCCTTGATGACTGGATGCTGCGCCATACCGGCAATCCGGTTGATCTGAACGGGGCGACGGCGGCATCGGGTACGGGTGATCCGATGGTCGAGGTCAAATTCCTTGAAGACCCGTATTTTGACCGCACCCCGCCCAAGTCGCTGGATCGTGAAGATATGGCCGCACGCATCGACGGGCTGGTGGTTGAGGCCAAGCTAAATGTTCCGGATGGTGCGGCAACCCTTGCCAATTGCACGGTGGCGGCCGTCGTCGCCGGGGTCAATCACCTGCCACGTGCCCCGCAAAGCTGGTTTGTCTGCGGTGGCGGGCGTCATAATGATTACATCATGGCAACGCTGGAAAATCGCCTTGCTGTACCTGTGCGATCAGTCGATGAGTTGGACTGGGATGGGGATGCGGTCGAGGCGGAATGTTTCGGCTTCCTGGCCGTGCGCCATCTGCGTGACTTGCCGCTCAGCTTTCCCGGCACGACTGGCGTGCCTGAGCCCTGTTGCGGTGGCAAGCTTTACACAACAAAAAAGCAGCGGTATTAACCGTCAAGTATTAAAGCATAGTGGTCACGCATTCTCGCATTGAGGATCGTGACCATTTTTCTGACGACGGCAATGACAGCAACCTTTCCTGGTTTTCCGTTTTCAGTCAGGCGCTTATAGAAGTCGCGCAGCAGCGGGTCGAAGCGTATTGCCGGTAATGCGGCGTAGTAAAGAGCATTGCGCACTTCCATACGTCCGCCGCCAATCATTCTTTTGCCCTGGAACAGACCGCTATCCCTGTTGATTGGGGCGACACCGACCAACTTTGCAATCTGCCCTTTTTCAAGCAATCCGATCTCGGGCAATTCAGCGATCAGCACACAAGCCGTTACAAAACCCACTCCCTTCTGGGTCAACAGAACATGTAATATCGCCGTCAATTCCGGGGATGAGTCTACACACTCGCGCATCAGCTTCTCGACCTCCTGTCTCTGACGGGTGAGGAAGTTGACGGTTTCCTCGATCAGGGCCCGAGCCGGATTATCAGGCTTCTCAAGCCGGTTCTTCTCCTGGATCAGCATGTGTGTAAGTTGGCGCCGACGGGCAACAAAATCAGCGAGTTTATAGCGGGCTTCATCTGTTCTGGCCATCAGGCGCGGCGACATGCGTTGGCCGTAATCAGCCAGTACAAAGGCATCAATCCTGTCTGTTTTGCTCAGGGTTCCTGACGCTTTGGCAAAGTGGCGGATCAGAAGGGCATTGACCTTTGAAACAGGTAATTGTGCAGCTTGCAAAGCTCGAACCAGAAGGCGTTGATAGCCGCCGGTTGGCTCCAGAACAATCCGCTCCAGCCCCGGGAAAGCCTGCAGTCTGGCGATCAGGTCTGCAATCCCGGTTTCTGAATTGGCAAAGCGCAGGGTGTGTTTGTCTGGTAAAATGCACAGATCAAGCGAGGATTTTGATACATCGATACCAACAAAACGGGTAGTATAAGACACGGCAATGTCCTCCTTATACTCGAGCGTCAAAGCTCTTCCAGCGGTTCGACAATGCCTCCAGAGACCGTGAGTGTTCAGCTTTTTTACGGATGTAAAAATCCAAGGCCGCATCAACACCTCACGGATCCGGGAGTCTGCGTATACGCAGGCTCCCAAATGAAAAGAGGCACGAACATCATACCAAATGTTCGTGCCTCTCAATGTATAAGGCCGCCTGATCAGGCGGCCTTTCGTTTGTTCGTCTCAGCAAGCAGTGCTTAGGCGCCGCGCTTGTCGAGATAGGCAGCCGAATGCTTGATCACGTCATCTTGCTGTTTGGCAAAATAGTGATCGGCACCGTCAATCGCGCACATGTCAACTTCGATGCCTTTCTGGGCATTGAGCTTGTCGGCAAGCTTGTTGACGGATGCGACCGGAATGTTGGTGTCCTGGCTGCCGTGGATCAGAATGCCGGATGACGGGCAGGGGGCCAGGAAGGTGAAGTCATGTTCACTTGCCGGGGCTGCAACCGAAATAAAGCCGTCGATTTCCGGGCGGCGCATCAGAAGCTGCATCGCGATCCAGGAGCCAAACGAATAGCCAGCCACCCAGGTTGCGCGCGCATTGGCGTTATATGTCTGCATCCAGTCAAGGGCGGATGCCGCATCCGAGAGTTCGCCGATGCCCTGATCGAACACACCTTGTGAACGACCCACGCCGCGGAAGTTGAACCGCATGACGGAATAGCCGCGATCCTTGAACATGTTGAACATGTTAAAGCACAACTTGTTATTCATTGTGCCACCCTGTTGCGGGTTCGGATGGAGGATGAGTGCGATGGGCGAATCGTCAGCGCCGTTATGATGGTAGCGACCTTCAAGGCGACCTTCGGGGCCGTTAAAAATGACCTCAGGCATGGATCAGACTGCTCCTGTCCACGAATGGAAAGATGTGTGTAACAAAAATATCCGAGTGTTTTTGTGAGTTTTTTCGTGTTTGCGCATAAATTGCTTTGGGCAAATACTTGACCAAGTTACTCGGTTATCCTATATTCCGGCTAACCCGATGGTGCCTGTCCCACCCGCTTTCGCGATCTGCGCGAGGCCGGGCATGGACTTGGGTGCCGGGAATCGAAGCTACTAATTACACAGTGGACCGCCCCATGTTCAAGCTAATTCGTCAGGAAATTGACGCGATGATCGCCCGTGACCCTGCTGCGCGATCCCGTTGGGAAGTCGTGATCAGCTATCCGGCGTTTCATGCGATCATGGGATATCGCGGCACACACTGGCTGTGGCAACGCGGTTTCCGCCTGACGGCACGGTTCCTGTCGCAAATTCTGCGCTGGTTGACCGGGATTGAAATTCACCCGGGGGCCAAGATCGGCAAACGCTTCTTTATCGACCATGGCATGGGTGTCGTGATCGGCGAGACGGCCGAGCTTGGTGATGATGTCACGCTCTATCAGGGGGTTACCCTTGGCGGGACGTCGCCCAGCGTCAATAGCGACGGTCAGCGTGGCCTGAAACGTCACCCGACCCTTGAGGACGGTGTGATTGTTGGCTCCGGCGCACAAATCCTGGGTCCGTTCACCGTGCACAAGAACGCCCGTGTTGGCGGCAATGCGGTTGTACTGGGCGAAGTACCCGAAGGTGCTACCGTGGTTGGTATTCCGGCCAAGATGGTGCGCCGCGAACAGGATGACCGGTTCTGCGCTTATGGTACGCCGCTTGGCGATCTGCCCGATCCGGTGGCGCGTGCGCTTGATGAACTCGGTCGTGAAGTCGAGAGCCTGCGTGACAAGGTTGTCGCACTTGAGGCCGAAAAAGCTGGCAAAGACGATACGCCTGAGAAACCGCGCATTGTCGCATCATCGGAATAGAATTTGCGTGTCATACCGCGCAATGTAAACGAACAAGCCCGCTTATGGGGTAACCCGAAAGCAAGGCAGGAGGACGCACCGTGAAGCTGAGTACCAAAGGCCGCTATGCCGTTATGGCGATGGTCGATCTCGCTGAAAGCAGCAAGGACCGACCGGTCGCACTTGCAGACATTGCGGACCGCCAGGAAATTTCACTTTCATATCTCGAACAGCTGTTTGGCAAATTGCGCAAGGGCGGTCTGGTCCGTTCGGTGCGCGGCCCGGGTGGTGGTTATCTGCTTGCGCGCAATGCCACGGAAACCCGTGTTGCCGATGTCATTCTGGCTGTTGACGAGCCGATCCGTGCAACCCGTTGCAAGTCCGGCTCGCCCAAGGGTTGCAAGGCCAACCGTGGTCGCTGTCAGACCCACGAATTGTGGGAAGAGCTGGGCAACCAGATTTATCTCTATCTGGCCTCTGTCAGCCTGGCTGATGTGGTCGATCGCAATGTGGCGGGGACGCTTCGGACGTTCCCGGGTAAAACAACCCAAATCGAAGAGCCGTCACAGGTTGCGGCACAGTAAATGCTCCTCTATATCGAGGGCAGATGCGAATAAGGATGATTTTAAACTGATGACCGAGCAGGTTTATCTCGACTACAACGCCAGCGCGCCGCTTTGCGAGGAAGCAAAGCAGGCCATGATCGCTGCGATGGATGTGGCAGGTAATCCGTCTTCGGTTCATGCCAGTGGCCGTGCGGCCCGCAAGATTGTTGATCATGCACGTCGCACCATTGCCGACCTGGTGGGTGGCGATTCCGAACGGATCGTTTTCACCAGCGGCGGGACAGAGGCCAACAATCTGGCTCTGAACGGTTTGGAAGATGTCACCGTATTTACCAGTGCGGTCGAACATCCCTCGGTCATCGAAGCAAGACCCGATGCCAAACGCATCCCGGTGGATGCCAATGGCGTGATCGATCTGGCTGCCCTTGAAGCGATGCTCAAAGACGCATCGGATGCCGGGCAAAAGGTTCTGGTGTCGGTCATGCTGGCCAATAACGAAACCGGCGTTATCCAGCCGGTTGCCAAGGTCGGCCTGCTGGCCCGTGAATATGGTGCCAAGGTCCATTGCGACGCTGTTCAGGCGCTGGGACGTGTGCCGGTCGATATGGGGCGGATGCTGGTCGATATGGTGTCGATTTCGGCCCATAAGATTGGCGGCCCGAAAGGTGTTGGTGCCCTTGCGATTGCGCAGGGCGTGATGCTGGTCCCCCAGATCCGGGGCGGCGGGCAGGAAAAATACCGCCGTGGCGGTACGGAAAACGTTGTCGGGATCGCAGGCTTTGAAGCCGCTGCCAAACGTGCCGAAGCCAACATGGCGAAAATGGCGGATATCGCGAAGTTGCGCGATCGCCTTGAAACAGAATTGGCATCCGAAGCCCCAGAGCTTCTGATCGCCGCAAAAGGAACGGAGCGACTGGTGAATACAAGTTGCCTGATCCTGCCAGGAGTGCCCGGGGAAACCCAGGTCATGGCACTGGATCTGGCAGGTGTGGCCATCAGTTCGGGATCAGCCTGTTCGTCAGGCAAGGTACGTGAAAGTCACGTGCTGAAAGAAATGGGTGTTCACGAGCCGGGCTCGGCCATTCGGGTCAGTCTGGGGCTGGAAAGCACCGATGAAGATATTGATACATTTGTCCGAGTTTGGAGCCGGATGAGGGGTAACGCAGCGCGCAAGAAAGCGCGTCACGCTGCCTGAGAAAGAGTGAGTGAGGAAGCCTTTAAAATGAACGAGCTTAAAGCAAAGCCGATCTATCTGGACTACCAGGCGACGACGCCGACCGACCCGCGGGTCGTGGAGGCAATGCTGCCATACTTCACCGAGAAATTCGGTAACCCGCATTCGCGCAACCACAGCTTTGGCTGGGAAGCAGAAGACGCGGTTGAAGTGGCACGTGGCCAGGTTGCCAAGATCATCGGTGCATCGGCCAAGGAAATTATCTTTACCTCGGGTGCGACCGAATCGAACAACCTCGCACTCAAGGGCGTGATGAAGTTCTACGGCAAAAAGAAGCCGCACCTGATCACGGTTGTCACCGAGCATAAATGCGTGCTCGACAGTGCCCGCCACCTTGAGCAGGAAGGTTACAAAGTGACCTATCTTGGCGTTAAGGAAAACGGCCTGATCGACCTTGAAGAACTCAAGGCGGCCATCACCGACGAAACCGCACTCGTGTCCGTCATGGGTGTGAACAACGAAATCGGTGTTATTCAGCCGCTCAAGGAAATCGGTGAAATCTGCCGTGAACGCAAAGTCTTCTTCCACACCGACTGTGCGCAGGCGGTTGGCAAGATCGACCTTGACGTTGATGACATGAAAATCGACCTGATGTCGATTTCCGGTCACAAGATCTATGGACCGAAAGGCGTTGGTGCGCTTTACGTTCGCCGTCGCCCGCGTGTGCGTGTCATTGCACAGATCACCGGTGGTGGTCAGGAACGTGGCATGCGTTCGGGTACGCTGCCGACCCCGCTGATCGTGGGTCTTGGCAAGGCGTGTGACATTCTGTCCAACGAAATGGCTGAAGAAAACGCCCGCATCGAAGAGCTGCGTGACTACACGCTCAAGCGTTTCCGTGACCGTCTCGAAGACATCTATGTCAATGGTGACGAACACGAACGTGTTTGCGGCAACCTGAACATTTCGTTTGCCTATGTCGAAGGTGAAAGCCTTCTGATGGACATCAAGAACATTGCCGTGTCGTCGGGCTCTGCCTGCACCTCGGCGTCGCTGGAACCGTCTTACGTTCTGCGTGCTCTTGGTGTTGACGAAGAATTGGCCCATACATCCCTTCGCATCGGCATTGGTCGCTACACCACCAAGGAAGAGCTCGACGAAGCCGTTGATGCCATCTGCACCGCAGTTGAGCGTCTGCGCGAAATGAGCCCGCTTTGGGAAATGGCGCAGGAAGGCATCGACATCAAGTCGATCGAATGGGCTGAACACTAAGCACGGCTGAAAACGAACGTTTGACGTAATCAATCTCGTGAGAGAGACACAGGACTTTTTAGGAGGATTCCTATCATGGCTTATAGTGAAAAGCTGATCGACCATTACGAAAACCCGCGCAACGTCGGTTCCATGGACAAGAACGAAACGTCTGTTGGTACCGGCCTTGTTGGCGCACCGGCTTGCGGCGACGTCATGAAGCTGCAGATCAAGGTGACCCCGGAAGGCATCATTGAAGATGCGAAGTTCAAGACCTTTGGTTGCGGTTCGGCCATTGCGTCGAGCTCGCTGATCACCGAATGGGTCAAAGGCAAGTCGATTGACGAAGCCGGCGCGATCAAGAACTCGCAGATTGCCGAGGAACTCGCACTTCCGCCGGTCAAGGTTCACTGCTCGATCCTGGCCGAAGACGCGATCAAAGCTGCAATCAGCGACTACAAAACCAAAAACGGCGCAGCGGATGTGGACGCTGCTGAATAAGCAGCGCCCACGCCCCACCGTTTTCGGAATTTTGGGAGAATACAATGGCTCTACCGTCACCGATTTCTGTCACACCGGTTGCCCTTGATCACATCAAGGCACTGCTAGATAGCCGCGGGAAACCTTCGCACGGCATTCGGCTTGGTGTGCGCAGCAAAGGGTGCTCGGGCCTGTCCTACACGCTGGAATATGCCGATGGTGCCGATGGCTTCGAAGAAGTCGTCGAACTTGAAGACGGCGTGAGAATCCTGATCGACCCCAAAGCCATCATGTTCGTGCTGGGCACGGAGATGGATTACGAGGTCAACAAGATGGAAGAAGGCTTTGTTTTCCGCAATCCCAACGAAAAAGGTCGTTGTGGGTGCGGGGAATCCTTCCACGTCTGATCAGGCCGGGCTTTCCCTGCTTTCTGAATGGTTATGGCCCTGGCGATATCGCCGGGGCCATCGCCTGAAAAAGGGTGATTTGACCGAATGCCGGTCACTTTGCGCCTTTTCGATTTGATTTGTTTTTGTCTTTTAATCCTCGGAAGTGCATCGCGTGAGCAACACCGAACAATCGGCGCACAAGGTTTGCTGGTCCTGCAAGGGGCCGGTCGATGTCAGCGCACTGTTTTGCGAAACCTGCAACGCTATTCAACCCCCGGGCCAGCTGGATCATTTTACCCGCTTTGGTCTGGAGCAATCCTTTGCGGTTGATGTCGATGCGATGGAAGCGACCTATCTCAAGCAGCAGCAGAAGCTCCATCCCGACCGGTTTGCGTCAAAATCCGGTCGCGAACAGGCCCTGTCATCGCAACAGGCAGCGAGCCTTAATGAGGCTTTCGAGACCTTGAAAAACCCGGTTGCACGGGCGCATTACATGCTCCGTCAGGCCGGTCACGAGCCCGAAGGCGACGAAGGCCACACGGTCAATGATCCAGAGCTTCTGATGGAAGTGATGGAAATGCGTGAAGCCCTTGATGATGCCGATGACAAACTCACCATCGATGCCATGATCAAGGATACCCGCAAACAGGCGCGTGCCTGTGAAAAGGACCTGGGTGCCGCCTTTGACAGCCAATCCTATGACGCGGCCAAGAAACTGGCCACCCGTCTGAGATACCTGATGAAAATGACCGAGGAAGCGCGCGCGAAGAAATCGCGCCTTGTCGCTGCCTGATCATAGAAAAAGACTGGACGTAAAGATGGCTCTGCTAAAAATTCACGAACCGGGCGAAACGCCACTCCCGCACGAGGATGAACGCCAGGTTGCTGTTGGCATCGACCTTGGCACGACCAACTCGGTTGTCGCGATTTCGAACTCGGAAAAGCCCGAAGTGCTGCGCGATAAATCCGGTGGCAACGCGATTGTGCCCTCTGTCGTCTATTACGGCGACGAGACCCCGGTGGTTGGCGAAGCGGCCCGTGATCAGATCAATACCGATGCCAGCCGTGTAGTATCGTCGGTCAAACGCCTGATGGGCCGTGGGCTTGATGATGTGAAATCGGTCGCAGGCACGCTGCCATATCACGTTGAGGTCCCCGAAGAGTCCGAAACCGAAAACGGCGAACCGATGATGGTGCGCCTGAATGTCGGAAAACGGGTTCTGACCCCGGTTGAAGTTTCCGCCGATATCCTGCGCTCCTTGCGTGCGCGGGCAGAAGAAAGCCTTGATCAATCGGTCGAAAAGGCCGTGATCACGGTTCCGGCCTATTTCGATGACGGCGCACGTACCGCGACCAAGGATGCCGCCAAACTGGCCGGGATCGAAGTCTTGCGTCTGGTCAATGAACCGACGGCCGCCGCCCTTGCCTATGGCCTGGATAACGGGGCAGAGGGGCTCTATGCCGTTTATGACCTTGGCGGCGGGACGTTTGATATCTCGCTTTTGAAAATGCAGAAGGGCGTCTTCCAGGTGAAGGCAACTGGCGGTGATGCCGCCCTTGGCGGCGATGATTTCGATCACGCCATTGCCGAACATCTTCTGGCGGAACGTAAAGACGGCGGTGCGACCGATGACCTTGATGCGTCTGATGCCAAACGCCTGCTGAAAGCCGCCCGGAAGGTCAAGGAAAGCCTGACCGATCAGGACAGTGTCGAAGTGACCGTGGCGCTCAATGGCACGGAAACCAAACACAGTGTTACCCGCGAACAGTTCGATGGCATGATTGCCAAGCTGGTGGCGCGCACGACCGCGATCACCGAACAGGTCCTTGATGACGCCGATGTCCTGCCCGAAGACGTCAAGGGTGTGGTGCTGGTCGGCGGGTCGACCCGAGTGCCTGCTGTGCGCAAGGCGGTGGCAGACCTGTTTGAACAGGAACCGCTTTCTGACATTGACCCGGACGAGGTTGTCGCCCTGGGGGCTGCCCTTCAGGCCGAAGCACTCACGGGTGGGTCTGATAACCTTCTTCTGGATGTGACGCCGCTGTCGCTGGGGCTGGAAACCATGGGCGGGATTGTTGAAAAGGTCATTGACCGTAACACCTCGATCCCGGTCGCCAAGGCACAGGAATTCACCACCTATCAGGATGGCCAGTCGGCCATGATGATCCATGTGGTGCAGGGCGAACGCGAAATGGTTGATCAGTGCCGCTCGCTGGCACGCTTTGTTCTGACCGGTATTCCGTCGATGGCCGCAGGCGCTGCGCGCATTCGTGTGCAGTTCAATGTCGATGCCGATGGTCTTTTGACCGTCTCGGCGCGCGAAGAAACCACCGGCACGGAACAGGAAGTCGCGGTCAAGCCGACCTATGGCATCAATGAAACCGATATGGCGACCATGTTGCGCGACAGCATGGTCCATGCCCGTGAAGACATGGAAATGCGTGTCCTGACCGAAGCCCGCGTGGAAGCACGCCGCAATATTTTGGCTGTCAATGCCGCGATGGCGGCCGACAACGCGCTTCTGACCAAGGAAGACGAAACCAATATCAATCAAGCGATTAGCAACCTTGAAAAGGCCATGGCCGGCGAGGACCGCGAAGCCATCAATGACGCCGCCGAGGCGCTTGAAAACGCATCGCGCCCGTTTGCCGAGGCCCGTATGGATAGCCGGATCCGCCAGGCGCTTGCCGGGCAGAATGTCGATGAAGTGAACTAGGAAGTGAATTAATCGACACCGGTAGAATTGACAAACCGGCGAACTGCGGCGATTGTCCCCGACGACCGCCAAGGTCAGGGCCGGACAAGTGCGAAGCACTGCTTCGTATAAACAGAGATCGAACGACAAGTATTACCGAGGAGAAAGGCACAGATGCCTAAGATCGTTTTTGTTGAGCCGGATGGCACCGAAAAGGAATTCGAAGTTGCCGACGGCCTGTCCGTACTGGAAGCTGCCCACAAGAACGGCATTGACCTTGAAGGCGCATGCGAAGGTTCGCTGGCATGTTCGACCTGCCACGTCGTTCTTGACGAAGAATGGTTTGACAAGCTTGACGAGCCGTCCGAAGACGAAGAAGACATGCTTGATCTTGCTTTCGGCCTGACCGAAACGTCGCGTCTTGGCTGCCAGATCATCATGAGCGACGAGCTCGACGGTCTGCGTGTGACCCTGCCGTCCGCGACCCGCAACATGATGGTCGACAAGTAAGTTTCACCTTCTGCTGACCGGGCGGTTTAATCGCCCCGGCACCAAAGGAGACGGATATGCGTTGGACAGACATTCAGGACATCGCGATCGAGCTTGAGGATGCCCATCCGGACAAGGATAACCTCAACCTTCGCTTTACCGACCTGCACAAATGGGTCACCGAGCTTGAAGGGTTCGAAGACGATCCCGAGAAATCGAACGAGAAGATTCTCGAAGCCATCCAGATGGCCTGGATCGACGAACGCGAAGACTGAGTTTGATGAGCGTGATGTGCGCCAGACGGCCTGCACCCTGATCACCAAATACCGGACCAGCCTGCAAATGCGGGCTGGTCCGTTTTTGTTTGCGCCAAGCTAAAAGAAAAAGGGAAGGGACATCCATGAGCAAGCCCGCCACCTTCACCGACATCATCCCGGCCGACAGCCTGTTTGGCAAATTGCGCACCTGTGCGCCTGATGCCTGGCAAAGCTATGTTTGCCATGACTTCGTCAAACAGTTGGGTAAGGGCACGCTGCCCGAAGCCGCCTTCAAGCATTACCTGATCCAGGATTACCTGTTCCTGATCCAGTTTTCGCGTGCCTATGCGCTGGCGGTCTACAAGGTCGAAGACCTGCATGCCATGCGCCAGTTTTCCGGCACGGTCCATGCCATCCTTGATATGGAAATGAAGCTGCATCTCGACTTCTGCAAAGGCTGGGGCCTGTCGGAAGCCGATATCATCGCACAGCCCGAAGCCCGCGCCTGCATCGCTTATACCCGCTATGTGCTTGATCGCGGTCATCAGGGCGATGTGGTCGACCTTCAGGTGGCATTGATGCCCTGTATGGTGGGTTATGCCGAAATCGCAAACCGCTTGATGGCAAGTTCTGATACTGTTCTTGAAGGCAATCCATATCGGGCATGGATTGAAATGTATGCGTCCGATGAATTCCAGGACGTGGCAAAGGCCGAGATCGAGTTGCTTGAACATACATCGGCCACGCGCGGCGGTCATCGCCGCCTCGAAGGGCTGGTTGAAACCTTTGCCATGGCAAGCCGCCTTGAAGCCGATTTTTGGCAGATGGGACTTGATCTGGCAAAATAGGGCAATATCGCCTATATAAGCCCGAATAAACCGTCACGGGTGGCGTACGCGCCGCCCGTTGGTCGTTTGAGATCGATCTTTGTACAACTTCTTGTCGCTGCGGCCTTGACCCGCAGATGGGTGGGAAAAATGAACTCTCTTGGCTTTGATAAAGCCCCGGAAGATACCCGCGTGGTTGTTGCCATGTCGGGCGGGGTGGATAGCTCTGCCGTTGCGGCCCTTCTGAAATCAGAAGGCTATGACGTGGTGGGCATCACGCTTCAGCTTTATGATATGGGTGCGAACGCACCGACCCGTGCGAAATCCTGCTGTGCCGGGCGCGATATTTATGATGCGCGCAAAGTGGCCGAGGATATCGACATTCCCTATTATGTGCTCGATTACGAATCCCGCTTCCGCGAAGAAGTGATCGATGATTTTGCCGACAGCTACATGCGCGGCGAAACCCCGATCCCGTGCGTGAAATGCAACCAGACCGTCAAGTTCCGTGATCTGCTTGAAACGTCTTATGACCTGGGTGCGGATTGTATGGCGACCGGTCATTATGTGCAGCGTAAACTGGGCGCCAATGGCCGCGCCGAACTGCACCGTGCGGCCGATCCCAACCGCGATCAAAGCTACTTCCTGTTCACAACGACCCAGGAACAGCTCGATTTCCTGCGCTTCCCGCTCGGCCATCTGATGAGCAAGGCGGAAACCCGTGCGCTTGCCGCCAAATACGGTCTTGAAGTTGCCGATAAGCCCGACAGCCAGGACATCTGCTTTGTCCCGGATGGCAAATATGCCCGTCTGGTCGAAAAGCTCCGTCCCGAGGCGGGCGAACCGGGCGAGATCGTTGATCTTGATGGCAATGTGCTGGGCGATCATCGCGGCCTGATCCATTACACGGTCGGGCAGCGCCGTGGTCTGAATATTGGTGGCACGGCCGAACCGCTTTATGTCGTCAAACTCTCGCCGGAAAAACGTCAGGTCATTGTTGGCCCGAAGGCCGCCCTTGGCAAGAAACTGGTCTATGTCCGCGAGCTGAACTGGCTTGATGGCGACGCGATCGATGAAAACGGGGTCGAGGTCGAAGTCAAACTGCGCTCGGCCATGCAGCCGACGACAGCAACCATCTATCCCGAGGCCGCTGGCGAAGCCCGCATTGAACTGCACGATGCCCAGTTCGGCATCGCGCCGGGGCAGGCCGGTGTGTTCTATCAGGGCGAACGCGTCCTTGGCGGTGGCTGGATCACCCGCGAAGAGCAGATTGGCAACACCGCAAGCGCTGCCTGATCACCGATAGCCACGGGCGAGGGCAGATGATCCTCGCCCGTCGGTTTTGTTTGGCGGATTTGCGGAAATCTTTTTTGACAAAATCGTCAAAAAGGCGCTTGACGGGGACGGTTCCCTGACTTAAAAACCGCCTCGTTCCGCACCGTACGGAACACCACAAAATTGCTTGTGGCGGAGTAGCTCAGCTGGTTAGAGCAGTGGAATCATAATCCACGTGTCGGGGGTTCAAGTCCCTCCTCCGCTACCAATCAAAGAAGCCCTGAACCAAATGGTTCAGGGCTTCTTTGATTCGTACGCGAAAGCAGAGGGCTTGTCTCCCTTGGGTTCGCGAGAAAGCGAGGCACGCAGCTTTCGAGAGACATCGCCCAAGGATAAAAAGCAGCCCAAAGGCTGTTTTTTACAATTCGCTCCGGTTTGTTTTCCTCAGCGGTTATTATTCACCGATCTTTCTTGTATCTCTCAATTTTTGTCGAGAGTGTATATACATAGGTCAATACAAGCTCAGTAAAATGTCGCATCTCTTCAGCTTGGTCTTGGGTGAATTCATCCTCATGGGCCGCATCGTTGCCAATTTGCCGAATGTGATGAGACCATTCCACCATATCAGGCGTTAGTTTGTTTTCGGCACCGAGTTGTTTAATAACAGCGTACAGTTTTCCTTTGGTTTCAGGATATTTTTGTCCAAGACCTCTTTCTAAAGATTTTCGGAACATCATGCCCGCAGCGTCGAAGTTTCCTGAAAGGTTTTCTAATCCTTGCTTGAAAAAACGTTCGACATCACTTGGTAAAAATTCGGGGATTCGGATTTGAGGCTTAGGGTAGACTTCACGTGGTTGCATCGTATGGTTGATATTAGAATACGATAGAACGATAGCTTCATAACAATGACCACAGTTGTATATTTCTGTCATGCCCTTATTCTTGGGGAAAATGTAATCACCTGTTTTCAAAAATCCAACGGACTTTACTCCGCAGTGCGGGCAATCATGCTTGATTGTGTCATAAGCGCTCATAAGGTAACTCATAGTTTGGTCTTTGTTTTAGCCGAAGCAAGCAGGGACATAGTTATTCTCCCGAGAATGCTGCCAAATCACCCTAACTAAGCCGCCTCAACCACCACAGAAATCCGCCGCCCCAACAAAGCCAATGCCTTTTCCAACCGACCGATCTTCGTGACGTGACGCGGATCAAGCATGCGGCGGATTTCGGTTTCGGCAAGGCCCATCTTGGCCGCAAGGGCGGTGTTGCTTGTACCGGTTTCGCGCATGGTGATGTAAAGGGCGGCCTTGGTTGCCATAAGCGTTCCCAGCGTTACCGTCGGGCGGCCCTTGGCGGAGGAGGGCATCGGAATATCTTCTTTGGCGATCATGGCCGCCGCGATCGCTTCCTCAAGCGCATCGGGGATCTCGCTCAGGGCTTCGTGCTCTGTCGCGCCATCGGTCGCGCAGCCGATGACATCGGGCACAATGGCAAGATAACCATCCGCGCCATCATCACTTAAATCCACGGGATAAATAAACCGCATTTCTGTTGCTCCGTTCCGGGTGGGCGTCATCATCGGATATCAAATATCCTTGGGATCGACGCACAGATCTTTCAGCATACTGTTGAGAAGGCCGGGGCTGATTTCCTTTTTGCGGTCTTTCAGGGTGGTACGATGACGTCCCAGATACACCGTGCCGTGCGACCCCTTGCCGCGATGTGCCTCGAATGCGAGCTCCAACCCGCGCGCCTTGGCATATTTCCTGAGCTTTCGCATCAGTTCATTGCCATTCATTCAGCCTTCCCCCGAACGTACTGATAAAATCACAGTCGAACAAAAATGTTCGAATGTCAAGCCGAGGTGGAAGGGCGATTGGTTCCGTTCAGCCTCAAAGCGCCTTCCGTCCAGCTTCCTCAAGGAAACTCGAAACCGCGCGCTTGCCGTATTTCGCCTCGATCAAATCAATCAGGTTTGCATCAAGTGTCAGGTTGATCCGGCGCTTTTTCCCCGGAATGGTTGCGGTGATGGCGACAATACCGACGGCTCCATCTTCAAGCTCGACAACCGGCGAGGGGGCCGGGATGTCTTCACCGTCCGCATGCATGCCTTCGATGTGGAAGTTAAGGGCTTCTGTGCCCAACTCCACCAATTCCGTCATCGTATCTGCCGCACTGACGCAACCCGGGAAATCCGGAAAGGAAATCCCGAAGCTGCCGTCATCGTCGGTATGGACCAAACCCCAATAGGTCTGTTTCATTCTGTTGTAATCCTGTTTCCCATTTCCCGTAAGGAACCGGAAAGCCATTTACAGCAGCTTTATACCCGATTGCCTTTCAATGCTTTTGACTGTGCCCTTTGGGATATCCCGCTTGGGATGTGGCACTGTCACGCGACCCGGTTTGGTCGGATGCGTTAGCTGATGGTGACTGCCTTTCGTGCGAACGATTTCCCAGCCATCATCTTTAAGCTGTTTGAGTATTTGTCTGCTATCCATGGCCCCCTTTCATTATCGATATGCGCATTATGCGTATTTTGGTGAGAATGTCAATTTATATACGCATAGTGCGCATAAAAGTGCTGTCATTCGACTTCATTTTCCTCCTAGCTTTTCATTCTACCGGTATATAGCTATAGTCAGAGCCACACTCTGTTTGGGAAGCCCACGCCTACTGATGCCCGACGCCGTTTATTTGTTTGTTTCCCTGTTTCTTGCCGTCATTGCCGTTGTTGCGGCGGGCTATGCGGTCCGTTTGCACAGGCGTGAAACTGCGCGCCAGGACCTGTCGGATGCCGTGATGGCGACGATTTCCGATGGTATCGTGACGCTTGGTGTGGATGGTTCTGTGCAGCGTCTCAACGCCGCCGCCAAAGCGATGTTTGACCGCGAGGTTTTGGGGCTGAATGTCGCCGACCTGTTACGGGGCTTTCCCGGCACGGGCAACGCACGGCCGCAAATCGAATACCGGGCTGATGCCGTTCGCGCGGACGGTTCGATTTTTCCGGTTACGGTGACGCTTTTGACGCTCCGTGACCGAAGTGAAACGGTGCTGATTATCCGCGATCTTTCGCGTATCCGCCCGGGCGCGACCGAGGAAGAGCAGCGCTTCAAGCAAAGCCAGTATTTCGCGCGCATCGGGACCTGGGACTGGCGCATTGATACCGACGAGCTTTATTGGTCTGACGCGATTTATGGCATGTTTGGCTATAAGCCGGGTGATGTGACACCGACCTATTCGCTGTATTGTGAGGCCGTGCATCCCGATGACAAGGAGCATGTCCGCGCAGGTGAAATCCGCTGCATCGAAACCGGTGAAAACCATGACGAGGAATACCGTGTTGTCTGGCCCGATGGCACCATCCGCTGGCTGCGTGAAACCGGCAATGTCACCAAGAACGAGGCGGGTCAAACCGTCAAGATGATGGGGGTCGTGCGCGACATTACCGAGGAACGCGCAGAAGCCGATCAGATCCGTGACCTTGCCTTCCATGATCCGCTGACCCGCTTGCCCAACCGCATCATTTTTGAAGACCGGCTGCGCAAGGCGATGGACCGTGCCAAACGCAACAAGAAGCAGGTTGCGGTGGTGTTTATCGATCTTGACGGGTTCAAGCAGATCAATGATGAGCTCGGCCATGTTGCGGGGGATCACATTCTGATCAATACCGGGCAGCGTTTGATGAATTCCGTCCGGGCGTCCGATACCGTGGCCCGCATTGGCGGTGATGAGTTTACCGTCATTCTCGAAGACCTTGAAACCGATGCCGAGGTCCATGGCATTGCCGACAAGATCCTTGGCGCAATCGCAGCACCGCTCGAATTGGGGGAGGGCACCTATCGCGTGGGGGCCAGCCTTGGTATCGGCATTTATCCCGAACATGCCCGCACCCTTGATACCCTGATCCATATTGCCGATCAGGCGATGTATGCCGCCAAGGCAGAGGGCACGAACCTTTATCACATCGGGTGGGAGATGGCAGATTGATGGCTGACAACATCGACATACGCCCGGCAATCCACGATGACCGCCATGCCTGGGCCGGTCTATTTCGTGACTATATGGTGTTTTATGGCTGCGCTGTTTCTGAACCAGCCCTCGACACCACTTGGGGCTGGATCATGGATGCCAACGGCCCCATGGAATGCATGCTGGCGGTGAAAGCCGGGCAGGTCGTCGGGTTTGCGCAATATCGCGCGGTGCCGGAAACCCTGACCGGGGCGTGGTTCGGTCATCTTGATGATCTCTATGTTGCGCCTGAAATGCGACAGCAAGGCGTGGCACAGGCCCTGATGACCAAGCTGGGCAATATCGCCCGCGACCGGGGATGGTTCAAACTGACCTGGATCACGGCCGCGGATAATGCGGCGGCACGGCGTCTGTATGACCAGATCGGTGAAGCCTCAAACTGGGTGGTTTATGAGCAGCCGCTTGAGGACTGACGGCGAAAGGTTGCGTTACAGCCTTGATGGGGGCCTCAGGGCGTCATGTCGGTCTTAGAGACTTCCCGTTTAAGCCAGCGCGTGAACGCACTTGCGGCCGAGTTTTCCGGCTCGTTGATCCGCGTGGCAAGGTAATAGCCGCTCAGTTTCAGGGCATTGGGGCCAAACGGCTGCACCAGGGTACCCGATGCAACATCCTCCTGACCAAGAACCCTGTCAGACAGGGCAAATCCCGCCCCCTTGCGGGCAAAGGCCATCGCATCATGCAGGGAGCCGGCATAGATGTGGCGCCGTGGTGTGAGCGGCGCGATGCCCGCACCGGCAAACCAGCGCGACCAAACATCGCCATTGTCTTCGTGAATAAGGGTATGGCGTTCAATGATGGTCGGGTTTACCGGATAGGGGCCGGCGACCAGCCTTGGTGCGCAAACCGGAAACACATCGATTTCCAGCAAGGGCGCGACAACCCGGCCTGAAAATTCATAGGTGTTAAAGGCAATGGCGACATCAATCTCGCTTGGGATGGTGGTGCGCCCGCGTTCCATCGGCACACAGCGCAGACTGAGATTGGGAAAGACCGTCAGAAAGTCGGCCAGTTTCGCCGCCAGCCATTCATTGAGAAACGACACCGGTGACATGATCGTCAAAACACCGGAAAACGCATCTTGCTGTAATGACAGGGCGGCGGCACTGATGCCGTCAAATCCGGTCTGGATCGCGCTCATGAACCGGGCGCCAGCCGGTGTGATCTCGATCCGGCGGCCGTGGCGTTCAAAAAGCGATACACCAAGCGCGTCTTCAAGGGTGCGGACCTGATGGCTGACCGCACTTTGCGTGACGTTCAATTCGCGCGCGGCCTGGCCCATGTGGCCGTGGCGGGCGGCGGCCTCAAAGGTATGCAGCGCATTGAGCGATATCCATCGGTCGCCAATTTTCATCAAAACCACTCATGATCTGAACTTATTAAGCTGATTAATAATCATCGCTATGCACAATATAAATTCAAGTAGAAACTTGTGGTCAGAAACGATCTTTCAGGGGAATAAACATGGTATCGAGTGGAATGAGCAGCACATTGATGGCGCGCAACCCGAATGGCGGCACGCCGGAGCTTGAAGATTGGGGGATCAATTCCGAATACGGCACCTTGCGCGATGTCCTGCTGGGGCCGATCGAAACATTTGGACCGATGGATAATGCAAAGTTCAGCTCCGTCTATCGCGAAACCGAAGCGCAGGGGCGCCATTTCGATCATCAGGTGGCCGTGCGGCAATACCGTGAAATGTGCGATGCTTATCACGATGCCGGGGTCAAAATTCATACCCTGCCGGCTGACGAGAACCTTAAATATGGGCTTTATGCCCGTGATTCCAGCTTCATGACCCCATGGGGGGCGGTGATCACCCAGTTGGCCAATCCGCGCCGCCGGGGCGAATACGCAACCGCAATCCGCTTTCACATGGATGCGGGCATTCCGATTTATGACATGGTCAATGCCGGAAGCTTCGAAGGCGGTGATTTTCAGATTATCGAGCCGGGTGCTGCCCTGATCGGTTATACCGGCCTGCGCTGCGAAGAAGTGGCGGCCAAGCAGATCGGCGGGTGGTTTGAAAAAGAAGGCTGGGAGGTCAAATACGCCCCGATTGATGGTTTTTATGTCCATATCGACATCATGGTCTGCATGATTGCCGAAAAATGTGCGGCGGTGTGCCTCGATACCGTGCCAGACGATGTTCTGGCCTGGCTCAAACAGCGCAAGATTGAAATTGTACCGATTGGTTTCAAGGATGCGATGTCGCTTGGCTGTAATGTCATGTCCTTGGGCAATGACCGGGTCTTGTCCCCGGCAGCCAGCACTGACCTGAATGAAAAGCTGCGTGCGCTTGGCTTTAAGGTCTATGACCCTGATCTATCGATGATCACTATGATGGGCGGTGGCGTGCATTGCATGGCCCAACCGCTGCGCCGTGATCGCGTGTGACGGCATTGGTTGTGATCTGACACCGCAATAAAGGGACCAGAAATTTCTGGTCCCTTTGTGTTTATGGATGACTGTTCACAGGGCAAGGGGTGTTAACGCCAAGCCATCAACCGCCCGTCAATGACCAGCAGGCCAAGCCCGATAACAACCATGCCAATGATGTGCTGCATCATCAATGCTTCGCCAAGCAGACCCACACCGAGCAAAATCGCACTGACCGGGATCAGGAAGGTAACCAGCAGCAGGTTCGATGCCCCGGCACGTTTGAGAATGGCGAAATACAGGATATAGGCAAGTGCGGTACTCAGCGTTGCAAAGCCCAGAACGGCAAGGATGGTGCTCGTCGTCGGGACGGGCAGGTGCCAGGGCTGATCAATCATCAGTGAAAGTGGCAGTAACATCAGGCTTGAGGTACTTGTCATCCCGGCTGCCGTCAGGATTGGCGGGGTGGCGGCAAAACGACGGCCAAACACCCCTGCACAGCCATAACTGAACGCGGCTAGGAGCACCGCAGCCGGGGCAAGCAGGCCAAAAGCAGTGTCGCTATTGGGAACGCCAAAAATCACAACAACGCCGCCAAATCCGATCAGAACGCCAATGGTTTTGCGGAGCGTCAGCTTTTCGCTGTCCGTCGCGATATGGGCGATCAGCAGGGTAAAAAGCGGGGTGGTGGCATTCAGGATCGCGGCAAGGCCACTTGTAATATGGGTCTGGCTCCAGACGATCAGGCAAAACGGCACAAGGTTATTGAGCGCCCCCATCACACCAATCGCACCCCAGAATTTCAGATCGCGCGGTATCGGAATATTACGCAGTAGAACCACCCACCACAGAACGATGGCCGCAATCGACACCCGGCACAGCACAAGTGTTAGTGGCGGCAGATCGACCAGTGCAATCTCAGTGAAAAAGAACGAGCCGCCCCAAAGCACCGACAGGGAAATCAGCATCACCCAGCTGGTGCGATCCATCAGCGGGGCAGGCGCATTGGGCCGCGCGGTATGGGTGGTTTTTGCGCGAGGCGGGGCATCAACCCCGCGACCCGCCGGGCGTGCGGCAATCTCGTTCTCAAGCGATAAAAGACGCGTGGTGTTTTCGTGGGGCAGCATCGCGGGCTCCATCCATCTGTTGGTGACAGACGAAGGTTAGGCAAATGCGACGAATGCTGCTCGCCAGTTTCGGACTTGTACGTGCGCGCAAAAAAGCGGGGCAACAAAGGCCCCGCGTTATCATCAGACAAGTAGATCTATCAGTCCGTGGCGAGGGCCTTATTCCTCACACCAATGGATTTCGGCAGTTTGGCAAAGATGGTGATATTGCCGAGTAGCACCATGGCAAGACCAGTCGCGCCAATCGGGGTCCAGACATAGCCTTCCAGGAAGGTTGAGACGGTAAGGGCGACCACCGGGAACAGCACGGTGACATAGGCGGCACGCCCGGCACCGACCCGGTTCACAAGGGCGAGATAGGCGATGAAGGCGACGACAGAGCCGGGAATGGCGAGATAGAGCAATCCGCCGATATAAAGCGGTTCGCTCGGTATGACAGGTGTCTGGCCCTTGAACATGGCGAAGATGAACAGCAACACCGTGCCATAGATCATGCCGCGTGCGACCGCATCGCGGTTGGGGATGCCCATGGCATGCAGCTTGACCGACACCATGTTGCCGCAGCTAAATACCGCCGTGCCGCATAGGGCGAAGATCATGCCGGTGATAGCGTGCGGATTGTGCGACAGGGCATAGATCTGATTGGTAAACAGACAGGCAATGCCGCCAAGGCCAAAGGCCGCGCCAAAGACAAAGCGCAAGCCGGGACGGTTGCCATAAAAGGCCCAGTTGCCCAGCGCATTGAAAATGGTCGAGGTGGTAAAGATCACCGCAACAATGCCGCTCGCGATATAGCCGGTCGCCGAGTACATCAGGATAAAGTTGATGCCAAACAACCCGCAGCCCAGAAGCACGATCCAAGGATGCGCCCGCCACGGCACCGGGCGCCATTTACGTGTGAGCAACAGGAAGCCGCACAGGACGGCTGCCGCCAGTGCAAAGCGATAGAAGATCGAAATTTCGACCGGGATCGGGCCGATCTGAAGTTTGATCGCATACCAGGTAAATCCCCAGCAGGCGGTGACGATCACGAATAAAAGAGTTGTCATCATCGGGGCTTTCAAAACAGCACGTGCAAAGGCGTTGGTGGCACGAAGGGTTGCGCGAACTGGTCACGCGGGGTGGTGGCGCGCGGGGACCAATCAGGGAAGTTGGACCATGTGGGGCATAGCCAACGCCCGATAATAAGCCACAATCAGCACCACGTGGCTTTCACGTTCTTGCGCTGTTTTTACATTCTTGCAACCGGTGTGGATGGCCGCCGGGGTGTTTGGGGGAGGGGAAAGCAGATGCAAGCAGCCATAAAGAAACGGGGCGGGTACATTCAAGTACCCGCCCCGTTTGAGAATGCTTTGTCAGGATGCCCGCGTAACAGCGGGTCTGTTGGTTGATTCGGGTATCAGCCCCTTTGGCGCAAAGCGCATCACAACCAGCAGGATCGCACCCATCATCAGATAGCGCATATAGGCCGCACCGGCGACCAGATGCTGTGCGAGTTCTGAGTCTTCACCAAGCGGAGCGGTCACGGTGGACATGAACCAGTTGCCAAACGGCTCTGCTTCGACCCACAGGAACCAGATGATGAAACCACCCAGGATAGAGCCCCAGTTGTTGCCCGAACCGCCAAGGATCACCATCACCCAGATCAGGAAGGTGTAGCGCAGCGGAATGTAACTGGTCGGGGTCAGCTGACCGTCAAGCGTGGTCAGCATCGCACCGGCAATACCGCAAACGGCACAGCCCAGAACAAAGGTCTGCAAATGGCGACGTTTGACATCCTTGCCCATCGCAGCCGCCGCATCGCGGTTGTCACGAATGGCGCGCATCATACGGCCCCACGGGGACTTCAACGCGCGTTCGGCAAACCACATGATGATCGCCAGCACGACAACGAACAGCACCGCATAGCACAGTTTGACAAACAGGCTGGCAGCATCGGAAATCTCGGCGGCCCCAAAGAAGTTCGCCAGATTGATGAACCATTCGCTTTCGATCAGGTCGACCTCATAGGGCACTGGGCGCGGAATGCCGGTGACGTTTTTAACGCCACGTGACAGCCATTCTTCGTATTTGATGATCGCAATGATGATCTCGGAAATGCCAAGGGTGGCAATCGCGAGATAATCGGCACGCAGACCAAGCGCGATACGCCCGATCAGCCAGCCACCCCCCGCAGCCACCAGACCGGCAATCGGCCAGGCAACAAGGACCGGCAGGCCCGCACCACCAAGATAACCACTCAGCGCCGGGTCGATGCTTTCAATCGCATCGGTTGCCGGACCAAAGAACACACCGATCAGGAAATAGCCGCCAAGCAGCAGCAGAAGCGTGACCGGAAGCTTCAAGGCGGGCGGTACAACACGGCGGGCGTAAATGACCGCCGCAATGGTCGCAACAAGGCTGAGCAGCGACAGGGCAATATCCCCGCCCGCAACAGACCAGGCTTCGCCCACCGGGGGCATCGACACCAGAACGGCCGTCAGGCCACCAAGGGCGGTAAAGCCCATCACACCGACATTGAACAGGCCGGCATAGCCCCACTGCATGTTGACGCCGAGCGCCATCACAGCAGAGATCACACAAAGATTGAAGATGCCAAAGGCGACGTTCCAGCTTTGAAGAAAGCCGATCGCGATCAACACCAGGCACATCAGGCCATATAGGAGCGCAACTCTCTTCGTCATATCACTTTCCCACGAATAATACCGGTTGGCCGGATCAGAAGAACCGCGACCAGAATGATGAAGGAGACCGCGAACTTGTAGTCAGTCGACAGAAGCTGCACGAGCCCTTCGGGTGCCCAGTCCGTGGGACCGAGATAGGCGAGGAATTTCTTGAACGCATAGGTCACCGTGACTTCAGAGAAGGCAACAATGAACGCGCCAAGGATCGCGCCGACCGGTTGACCAATGCCGCCCAGAATGGTGGCCGCAAAGATCGGAAGGAGGATCTGCAAGAAGATGAACGGCTTGTAGGTCTTATCAAGGCCATAAAGCGTCCCGGCAATGGCCGCGAGTGCTGCCGCAATAACCCAGCAGATCATGACCACACGTTCCGGGTTGATCCCCGACAGCAGTGCCAGATCCTCATCATCGGAATAGGCGCGCATGGCCTTGCCCGAACGGGTTTTCTGCAGGAACCAGAACAACCAGGCCACAACGATGGCCGTTACAACAACCGTGATCAGCTGGCTTTGCTTGATCGCAATGCCTTCATCAAGGCCAAGGGCCCGACGGCTGTCAAATGCGCCGATGATAAAACGCTGACCGTCGGCAAAGCTTTGATCGGCCGGGCCGATGACGATACGAATGATGCCCGCAATCAGGAACATCACACCGACCGAAACGATGGCAAACACAATCGGGTTGGAGCGTTGCTTGCGATAGAACCGGAAAACCATCCGGTCAGTGACAAGCGCCATGCTGATTGCAGCCAGAATACCAAACGGCAATGCCAGAAGGGCGGTCGGGAACGGTGCGATCGACACGCCCATATTCTGCAGGAACCAGGTCACCAGGATGGTGATCATGGTGCCAAACGACATCAACTCGCCATGTGCGAAGTTGGCAAAGCGCAGGATGCCGAAAATAAGTGTGACGCCAAGCGCCCCGAGGGCGAGCTGTGCGCCATAGGCGGTCGCCGGAACGACCACGAAATTGGCAAACAGCGCAAGTGCGTTAAGGATTTCCATTCAATACCCCATTTATCCGCCCAGGAAGGACCGGCGGACTTCTTCGTTGGCGAGAAGGGCTTCGCCCGTATCGGTGAACCGGTTGCGTCCCTGTACCAGAACGAAACCGTGATCGGCGATTTCCAATGCCTGACGGGCATTCTGTTCGACCATCAGGATGGCGACGCCGGTTCGGGCGACCTCCACAATTTTGTCAAACAGTTCATCCATCACGATTGGCGACACACCTGCCGTCGGCTCATCAAGCATGAGAAGCTTCGGCTGGGTCATCATTGCACGCCCCACAGCAACCTGCTGGCGCTGACCACCGGAAAGCTCGCCGGCCGGCTGATTGCGTTTTTCGCCAAGGATCGGGAACAGGCTGAAAATCTGTTCCTTGGTTTCCTCGATCTTGTCATCGTTGCGGATGAAGGCCCCCATATCGAGGTTTTCTTCGACCGTCATCGAGACAAAGACGTTGCGGTTCTGCGGAACAAACCCCATGCCCTGGGAGACACGTTCCTGCGGGGCAAGGTTGGTGATGTCCTTGCCATCAAGAACCACCGACCCCTCACGCAGGTTCAGCATGCCAAATACCGCCTTCATGGCGGTGGATTTGCCAGCACCGTTCGGGCCGACAACGACCGCGATCTCGCCTTTTTCGACGGTGATCGTACAGTCATGCAGGATATCCGTCCCGCCATAGCCACCGGTCATGCCGGTTGCGCTTAAGAAACTCATGACGGCACCTTCCGTTCATGCTTGCGACCTGTTCCGAGATAGGCCTCAATGACCTCCTCGTTGTTTTTGACCTCTTCAATCGTGCCCTGGGTAAGGAGCTTGCCCTCGGCCATGACGATAACGGGGTCACACAGGCGTGCAATGAAGTCCATGTCGTGCTCGATCAGGCAGAAGGTATAGCCGCGCTCCTCATTGAGGCGCTTGATCGAGGTGGCAATGGTATTGAGCAGCGTACGGTTCACGCCGGCACCAACTTCATCAAGGAAGACGATCTTCGGTTCGACCATCATGGTACGGCCCAGCTCAAGAAGCTTTTTCTGACCACCTGAAAGGTTGCCAGCCAGCTCGTCCTTGATATGGCCGATCTCAAGGAAATCAATCACTTCGAGCGCGCGCTCGTAGTTTTGTGCCTCGATTTCCTTGACGCGAGAAAAGTTGAACCAGCTGTGACGGAGTTGTTCGCCGGGTTGTTCGCCCGGAACCACCATCAGATTGTCCAGCACGCTCAGTGTCGAGAATTCGTGCGCAATCTGGAACGTCCGCAGCAGGCCCTTGTGGAACAACTGGTGTGGTTCCAACTCGGTAACGTCTTCGCCATCAAGGAAGATTTTCCCCGAAGACGGCGGAAAGACGCCCGCAATAATATTGAAAAGCGTGGTTTTTCCGGCCCCGTTCGGCCCGATCAGGCCGGTTATGGAGCCCTTTTCGATCGATAGCGATACGCCATCGACCGCCTGGATGCCGCCGAAATTCTTGGCGATGTTTTCGACCCGTATCATGGGGATTTTTTGACCCTTGTCATTCTATCAGTACCGGATGCCTGTGCGTCGCGCCGCAATAAAGGTCCGGTAATAGAGGAACTGCCAGAGACCGTAGTCTCTGACAGTTCCAGCGTCTTTAGCGATCAAAGGAAGACCGGCTTAGTGGTACATCTCCGTTTCCCACTTGCCGCCTTTGATTTCCGTTTCACGGAAGCTACCAGCAGACTCGCCCGGCTCGATCAGTTCGAGCGCGGTGCCACCGACATAGTCGATTTCACCACCATCGGCGAGGATCTGAAGCGCTTTGGCCAGTTCGCCCGGGAAGATTTTTTCGCCCGGTGCGTTGGCAACTTTCATGATGTGGTCTTTGTAGACAGCACTGTCGGTCGAACCTGCAGACTGCATGGCAAGCAGCAGCAGAGCCGAGCCGTCATAAGCTTCCGGGACGTACGGATCGTCGCCCTTGAAGCCTTTGTCTGATGCCAGTTCAGCCAGCATCGATGCGCCCGGGCTATCGGTACCCGGGTTGGTGCCGATGGAACCGTCAAGCGCGTCGCCGAAGTTGTCGGTCAGTGCTTCACCAACCATGCCGTCCGGCAGGACGAAGGTTTCGAATGCACCGGTGTCGAGCGATGCCTGGATGATGCCTTTACCGCCCTGGTCAAGGTAACCAGCAACGATCAGAACTTCACCACCGGCAGATGCCAGCGTACCGATTTCAGCAGAGTAGTCGGCCTTGCCGTCTTCATGTGCTGCAACCGCAGTGATTTTGCCGCCTTTTGCTTCGTAGGCTGCCTGAATGGCGTCTGCAAGACCTTTACCATAGTCGTTGTTGGTATAGGTCAGTGCTGCCGAAGCAATGCCGCGACGATCAAGGATTTCTGCAATGATCTGGCCCTGACGCGCATCCGAAGGAGCGGTACGGAAGAAGTATCCGTCATCCTCGATTTCGGACAGTGCCGGCGAGGTTGCAGACGGCGAGATCATGACGACGCCGTTTGCGCGGACAACGTTGTTAAGGATGGCCGTGGTCGCACCCGAGCAGGTTGCGCCGTTAATGCCGTGAACGCCATCAGACGTCACGAGACGGTCTGCCGCAGCCGTAGCTGCTGCCGCATCGATACAGGTACTGTCACCGCGTACCGAAACGACTTCACGACCGCCAAGCAGCAGGCCGCTGTCGGAGACTTCCTGAATGGCCAGTTCGCCACCCAGTGCCATCGGCTTGACGAGAGATTCCGTCGGGCCGGTGAAGCCTTGCAGCATGCCAATCTTTACCGGTTCCTGTGCAGCGGCACCGGCGACGACTGCCGTCGAAAGTGCTGCCGAAAAGAGGAGGGTAGAGAGTTTTCCCATAGTGTAGCCTTCCCTGTTTTATTGGGCCTTTATATTCGTCGGGCAGTATACAGAAAACGCTAAATGTTTCCAGTTTCTTAACTGCAGGTTTTGAATTCGACACCCAATTCTTGCCGTTAAGCGCGGAATTCCAAGGCCTTCAGCCCTGATAAGGCGCGCGATACGTGTTATCTTTGGATTGTGATGGGTGTGATGGTTTTCAGCGTTTGGTATTCGTTTTGCCGCTGGTTTTTGGCTCTAAATGGTCGGATGAACCGAATCCTCATTCGGAACGCAAATCAGGCGATAAAAATACCTGATGATTGAGGATAAACAACGGCTTGGCGGGCGATCAGGCAAACACCCGCATGCCGCGTTCCGAGCTTTTGCGGAATCCGGCGATCACATGTTCGGCAAGGGCATCTTCGACCGGTCCGTGACCATCGCGTTTGGCAAGGGTCATGCGGTATTCACCAATTTCCGGCAGGCCGTGTGCGGCGCCCAGATGGACCAGATCATCTGAAATCACGCTGATCGGGACGGCGGCAATGGCCAGATCGGCGCGTGCGGCGGCAATCTGCGCCTGACAGAATTCACTGGTATAGGCGATGCGGTAATCCACCCCGGCCTCATCAAGCGCCTTGAGCGCCATGATCCGCCAATAGCATCCCGGTTCGGCCATCGAAACGGGCAGGGGGCGTTTGTCAATGGCCGTGCCATGACGCGCGCCCAGCCAGACCAGCGGTTCGGTATGGATGGGCGGTTGGTGATCAAGCTCCGCATCAAAACTGAACACCGCGATGTCGACATCGCCGGTCTCGACGCGCTGACGCAGGGTGCGGGTCGGGCCAAAATTGACGTCGATATCAACATGCGGGTGGGTTTGCGCAAACCGTTTGAGGATTTCGGGAATGACAACCACGCCGGTGTCATTGGGCACACCAAGGCGCACTGTCCCGGCGAAATCCGGTGCATGGAAATGCGACATCGCTTCGTCATTGAGTTTGAGCAAACGCCGCGCATAGCCCAGCAAAACCTCGCCATCCTCGGTCATGGTGACCTTGCGGGTTTCGCGTTTGAACAATTCCCGGCCGACCATGGTTTCAAGCTTTTTGACCTGAAGACTGATGGCCGATGCGCTGCGATGGACCTTTTCGGCCGCGCGCGAAAAATTCCCGGTTTCACAGATCGCAACAAAGGTACGCGCCAGATCAAGATCAAGATTGTGAATAACGCTTGTCGGGGAATTCATGACCAGCCTTTCGGGTTCCAAGGGTAGTTGCTTTTCACGCTCACCAAAACAGCAAAATCGTTTCTGTGAGTTTTTCTAATAGCATAGATTAGATCTTCTCGTTTGATTAATCAATGAGAAATCCTCAATCTCGAGAAAACATCAATTGGAGATTCTCATCATGAAAGCGAACGTATCTTTCGAACATCCCCCGCTGGGTCTTGTCGGTCACCTGCGTGCCGCGGTTGAGGCCTGGCAGCACGAACGCGCGTTGCAAAAGGCCATCGACGCAACAGCTGAGCATCATGATGTTCCATCAGACAGAGTGTCGCATCTGACGGCGGCTGAGCTTTATGAAAGTCGTCGTGATGCTGCCCGCGGGATTACAGAAACCGGCGATGTCCTGACGGGGCTGGTTCTGAACTGGCCGTCGCCGTCAAACCGGCAGCACTGATGTCAGCTGTTTATATGTCCTCACCCCAGACCGGGCGGAATGATCAATGACCCTGAAACACCCGTTGTTCAGGCCGCTTGAATTGCCAAGTGGTGTCATCCTCAAAAACCGGATCGCGAAATCGGCGATGTCGGACTCCCTTGGGGATGGCACCGGCCACCCGACCGAGGCACAAAACCGGCTGTATCGTCGATGGGCGGATGGCGGTGTGGGTGTTTCGATCATCGGTGAGGTGCAGGGACATCCGGGATATGCCGAAAAGCCCGGCAATCTTGTGTTGCATGATAATGCCGATCTTGACCGGTTTCGGGCGCTGGCCCGCGAGGGGTCGGTAAATGACAGCCACCTCTGGCTGCAGCTTGGTCATGCCGGTGCGCTGGCCTATGCCCCGACAAGCACGCCAAAGGGGCCGAGTGCCCTTGATCTGCCGGGCCTTGAATGCGCGGCACTTACACTTGATGAAATCGAAGAAATTCCTGCCGGTTTCGCAAAGACCGCCCGGCTTGCCCAACAGGCCGGGTTTGTCGGGGTGCAAATCCATGCTGCGCATGGCTTCTTGCTCAGTCAGTTTCTTTCCCCGCTGTTTAACAAGCGCGGTGATGACTATGGCGGATCAATCATCAATCGCATGCGGTTGCTGCTTGAAACGATCCATGCGGTGCGCGCCGCCGTCGGGCCGGAATTTGTCGTGGCGATCAAGCTTAATGCCACCGATCAGCTGGAAGGCGGATTGAGCGAAGAAGACGCGCTGTCTGTTGTCGCGGCACTTGATGACACCGAAATTGATCTGATCGATATCAGTGGCGGTACCTATTTCCCCGGCGCCAAGGCAGCCTCAGACGGGGCGGGTGGTGGTCCGTATTTTCTCAAGTTCGCCCAACGTGCCCGCACACTGACGTCCAAACCATTGATGCTGACGGGCGGCTTTAAAACCCGTGCGCAGGCAGAAGACGCCATCGAAAGTGGCGTCATTGATGTTGTCGGTCTGGGCCGTGCGTTGGTGATCGAACCAGAATTGCCAGCGATCTGGCAAGACGGCGGTCTGCAAGATCCAGTCTTCCCCCGGTTTGAAAGTGCCCCGGCAGGCGGAGTTACCGCATGGTACACAATGCGCCTGACCGCGCTGGCAGAAGGCGTGGAAATGCCGGAGTTTAACGATCTCAACCAGGCGCTTGCCGCCTATGAGGCGCGCGATGCGGAACGCTCACAAATCTGGCTGCGCCATTTCGGGCGATAAGTGTTTGGCAATCGGCGGGATTTTCACATTCTTGCGCAAAACAGGGCAGCATTGCATTCGCCTTGCTTTGAAAAATGTCACCGCGATGCGATGATGCGCGCTTCAATGTCAGGAACAGGTCATGGAAGAAGCTGGCACCAATTTTCAGCCCAACGGGCGCTATCAGAAGTTTGAAGTCTTCAATCAGTTGATTGGGGATGCAAATCTGCTGCGCGCGGGCGATTTTGGTGAAAGCATCTCGGTCGCCCACTGGCGGCGCAATGCCGATGTCCTGACGCGCTACACCGACCCGGATCACCACACGATCAGTCTCTATGTCAATGGGGGTACCGGTATTCAGCGCAAGATCGGCGCTGATCCCATGAGCGGCGGTGGCCCTGGCCGGGTTTGTTTGATGCCAGCCCATCTGACATCGGACTGGGTTGTGCATGGCGAGGTGGAGCTGTTTCACCTTTATATCCCGCATGCATCGTGGGAACGCGCTGTGGTCGAGGCGTTTGACATTGAACCCAATGCGGTCGAAGTGCCGGAAAAGACGTTCTTCCTTGATCCGCTGATCGAGCAGACTGTGCGTCAGGCGATGCTGCCCCTTGATTGGAATGTGCCCGCTGATCGCATGGCAATGTCCAATGCCGGGCAGCTTTTGATGGGGCATATGCTGCGCAGTTATTCGACGCGCCGTGATCTTGGCTTCAAGGTGCGCGGCGGATTGTCACCCGCAATCAAGCGCCGGGCGTTTGATTTTGTCGATGCCAACCTTGATCAGGCGCTGACCATCGAGGAACTGGCAGAGGTCGCCGGTCTTTCGGCCTATCATTTTGCCCGGATGTTCAGAAAAACCGTCGGCGAGGCACCGCATAAATTCGTTCTGCGCCGGCGGATCGAACGGGCCATGCATATGCTGCGTGAAAGCAATGCACCAGTTGCCGAAATCGCACTTGCGACCGGCTTTTCCAGTCAGGCCCATCTGACAACGCGTTTTAGCCGCTTCACCGGCCTGACGCCCGCGAAATATCGCAATATTTCCCGCTAATCCTGTTTGAGCTTCAAATAGCACTGCCCAATGCCCGGTGATGCCACGGGCGTTCCGGCTTTGTTGGCGTGTTCGCGATCGGTTTTCTAACTGCCGCATGGGGCAGTTTGGAACTGGTTTTGAGAACGTCAGGCCTGTCCAAATCGTGTTTGGGTTGATGACAAGTTGCTATGCACAAGCAAGCCTGTTCAGTTCAATGCGTTGAAAGAAAACATTTTTACAGGATTGAGAAATCCGTTGACAAGATTGATCCGCGATATCTAGAATTTCAAAGAAACTAAAATATCAATTTTGGCAAAGGCCAATCCATCGGGAGGACATCCAAATGAAGCGCACTATCAAATCACTCGGGAAAACGTTCGGACTATGCGCCGTACTGGCGGGGGCACTTGCGGCCAGTATGCCGGCAACAGCAGCAACAACATTGCGGATCGGCACCGTTTTGGCGCCCAATGATCCGATGGGGCAGGGACTTGAAAAGTTCAAAGCAGATGTGGAAAAGGCCACCAATGGCGATGTCGTCATTGAGGTGTTTCACAACTCGCAGCTTGGCGATACCACGGAAATGATCGATCAGGCGCGCGCCGGGGCCGCTGTCGGAACCGTGACCGATGTCGCCCGCTTGTCGAGCTTCGTGCCGTCACTGGCGATCATGTCGGCACCGTTCCTGTTTGATACCTATGAGCAGGCCGACAAATTCGCGTTGTCTGACGAATATATTTCCTGGGGCGAAGAGCTGCGCGAAAAATCCGGTCTCGTGATGATTGCCTCGAACTGGTATCAGGGCGCGCGTCATGCCCTGACGCAAAAGCCGATTTCCGGTCCGGCAGACCTTTCGGGTGTGCGCATGCGCACCATTGGTGCGCCGGTCTGGATTGAAACCATTCGTGCGATGGGGGCTGAACCGACCCCGATTGCCTGGGGCGAAGTATACAGCGCGCTTCAGCTTGGCACCATTGACGCTGCCGAAGCCCAGCCGACTGCGATCTGGAACGCCAAGCTTTATGAAGTGATCAAAAACGTCACTAAAACCGGCCATATCCAATTGGTGACCGCCCTTGTGGTTGGCGCAGATGCCTGGGACGACGTTTCCCCGGAAAACCAGAAAATCGTCCGTGATCTGGCGGTGGAAAACGGTCGTTATGCCTCTGCCCTGACGATCGAGCTTGGTGATAAGGCGCTTGAAGATGTTGCGGCAAGCGGCGTTACGGTCAGCGAAGTGGATCTGGCACCGTTCAAGGAAGCCGTTACACCGGTTTATCAGATGCTTGATCTCGAAGCCGAGGCTGAGATCGTTAACAAGGTCCTCGGGCGCTAAGACCCGGTTCGCCAATCTTGCCAAATGAGCGTGCGTTGCCCGGATGCGCGGCAACGCACTTCAAACTTCACAACGGAAATTGAATTGATGCTCAAGCGGATTGAGTTTGCCTGTGGGGGCATGTTGCTTGTCGCTGTGGTCATTCTTGTGGCGGTGGCCTCTGTCGCGCGGGCCATGGGATCGCCGATCATCTGGTCGGTCGAAATGGCGCAATTGATCTTTGCCTGGCTTTGCATGCTGGCGGCCGACATCGCCATGCAGGAAGACCGGCATTTCGGTCTTCAGGTTATGCGTGAAATCCTCTCGGACCGGGCCAGTTATTGGCTGGAGATCATCAATATTCTGGTGATCATCGGATTTCTTGCCTTTCTTTTGAATTACGCATGGACCAACATGGTTCTGATGCATCCGCGACTGGTCGGGGCAGCGCAAATTAACGCGTCCTATATTCATGCCTCGATGGTTGTTGGCATTCTTTTGATGATTCGCACCATGATTTCCCAGCTTATCCGCCGCATCCGCAACAGGGAGGCGAACTGATGCTGTTGCTGATTGCAGGGCTGTTTACGCTGTTTTTGGTGTGTGGGCTGCCGGTTGCTTTTGCGCTGGGGCTTGCATCCATCCCGGTCTTTGTCATGACCGGCGCCATGCCGCCGACGGTTGTGATCCAGAAAATGGTCACCGCCACCCAAAGTTTCCCGCTTCTGGCCGTGCCGTTCTTTATCCTTGCCGGGAACCTGATGAATGTGACGGGGATTACCCATCGCCTTGTCAAATTCGCAAGCCTTCTGACCGGCTGGATGGCCGGCGGTCTGGCACAGGTTTCCATTGTGCTCAGCTTCATGATGGGCGGCATTTCGGGGTCGGCCGTGGCCGATGCCTCGATGGAGGCGCGCCTGCTGGGTCCCAGCATGATCAAGAAAGGCTATTCCAAGGCCAACACAGCTGCGGTTCTGGCTTTTGGCTCGGTCATTACCGCCACCATTCCGCCGAGCATCGGTTTGATCCTGTTTGGGTTTGTGAATGAAGTTTCCATCGGGCGTCTGTTTTTGGCGGGTGTCCTGCCGGGCATTTTCCTGACCATCGTGCTGATGATCACGTCCTGGCTGGTGGCGCGCAAAAATGGCTATACGCCGGATCTGCCGGAACTGCCCAAGGCCAAGGACCTGACGGCGAGCTTCTTTGAGAGCATCTGGGCGCTGGCCTTTCCGGTTATTCTGATCATCGGGTTCCGCTTTGGCATCTTTACCGCGACCGAGGCGGGGGCGTTTCTGGTGTTTTATGCGCTGGGCGTTGGTGTGTTCATTTATCGCGAACTGGATTTTGCCCGGCTCAAAGAAGCCATTTTCGGCTCAATCTCGGATTTGGGCATGGTGATGTTGCTGATCATCATGGCGGCTGTTCTGGGCTATGCCATGACGATTGAACGCGCCCCGCAGCAGATCACCGAATTTGTCACAACACTGACCGAAAACAAAACCGCGATCCTCATCCTTGTGGTCGCAGTGCTGGTGATCAGCGGCATGTTCCTTGAGGGGGCAGCCAATATCCTGCTGGTAACCCCGATTGTCATGCCGGTTCTGGTCAGTGCCGGGTATGACCCCGTACACATGGGCATCCTGATTGTCACCCTGATCAATTTTGGCGGCCTGACCCCGCCTGTGGGTGTGATCATGTTTACGGTCTGCGGAATTTTGGGTGTCAAGACCGGGTCTTATACACGGGCATCCATTCCGTTCTTTATCGCGATGGTGCTGTTTTTCATTCTGATGGCAGCGGTACCAAGTTTGACATTGTTGTTGCCCAATACACTGATGTGATGACAGTTTCAGACGAACACGGGCATATGCACAGATGCCAGGGAGACAGAGAAAGATGAATACGACCACAGGCGGACTGCTTGCGATGCATGATGGGGCGGCTAAAACCAGCGCCCATGTGCCGGCATCGGCACTGGTGTATGAAGAAGTCCGCAACCGGATCATCTCGCTGTCGCTTCTGCCTGAAACGACGCTGGTGCGGGCCGAACTGGCCGAAAGCTTCAATGTCAGCCAGTCCCCCGTGCGCGAAGCCATCATGCGTCTTGAACAGGATGGCTTGGTTGTTTCCTATCCCCAGTCGCGCACGGTGGTCACCAAGATCGATGTTGCCCGTATCCGCGAGGAGCACTTTCTGCGTGTCGCTGCCGAATGCGAAGTGGTGCGCCAACTGGCGGAGGCGGGTGAATCATCGGCCGTTGTCAAAGCCAAGGGCATTGTCAAAATGCAGGAAGCCCTGGTTGGTGATATCGAACAGATTGATCTTTTCAAGCAGCTTGATGAAACCTTCCACGCCGCGCTGTTTAACGGTGTGAGCCAGTCAAACCTGCATCTTCAGATCACCGCCCGCAGTGGCCATCTGGCGCGTGTACGTACCCTTGATCTGCCGCGTGCGGGGAAAATGGTTTCCGTCCTTGAAGGTCACAAGGCGATCATTGATGCGATCCAGTCGGGCGATGGCAACGCTGCCAGTGCCGAAATGCGTCAGCACCTTTCAGGTACCATGGAACGCCTGCCGCAAATCATTGAGGAAAACAAAACCCTGTTTTCCTGATCTGTCGGAGGGGCATCTCACAGCCGGATCAATGGCAAAAGGCAACCCAAACGGCGCGCTGCATTCATTGCTGCGCGCCTTTTGGTTTTCTGATCACGCGCGTTTGGCAATATCCCAGACGCCAGTGCGTGCCACTTCTTCGGCAAAGTGGCGCAGGCTGTTGGGCTGACGTCCCAAGATCGCATGCACGTCATTGGTCGGCTGGCTGTTGCGGCCATCGAGCACTTCGGAAAACAGATAGCGGATCAGTCCCCGAACCTGATCGGGCAACCCATCGGCCGCCAGCCCATGATCAAGCTCATCAAGGGTGATGGGCACGAAATTGACCGGATGGTCGGCGACCTCGGAAATGATTTTGGTGACCTCGGCAAAGGTCACGGCTGTCGGGCCGGACAGTTCATAGGTCTTGCCGATATGGCGGTCATCAAACAGGCAGGTAACGGCACATTCCGCGATGTCATCGGCGTCGACAAACGGCTCGGGCGTGTCGCCGGCGGGCAGGGCCAGTGTGCCCTGCTGAATATAGGGCAAAAACAGATCTTCGTTGAAATTCTGGAAGAACCAGTTGGCGCGCAGCACCGTGGCATCAGCACCCGAGCCATGCAGGGCGTTTTCCGCCTGATGGGCGGCTTCTTCACCACGGCCTGACAGCATCACAATGCGTTTCACACCATGCAACAAGGCGCGTTTGGCAAAACCGGCAATGATTTCATCTGATCCCGGTACGGCAAGGTCGGGTTGGAAGGTGACGTAAACTGCATCGCGATCACGCAGAACCTCATCCCAGGTTTTTGGATCGGTCCAGTCAAAGGCGGGCGTGGTGCTGCGTGAAACAGCGCGTACATCATAACCGAGAGAAAGCAGTTTTTCAGCAACGCGCCGGCCGGTTTTGGCCGTTGCGCCAAGAACAAGAAAGCGGGGATTGGTCGACATAAATTTGGCTCCTGACAAGGGGTTTCAAAATGTGAGGAATCCTCACATTTGCCAAATGTGATAAATCCTCATATTTTGATCGTCAAGAGATTCGGGCGATCAAAAGCCCGTGAAACCCAGGCAGGTATGCTTGAGTGCTGTGCGAAAAAGGATCCAAGGCATTGACTGATAACGCGAAAAAGATGCGCCGTGCACCAACCCAAAAAAGAAGCCGGGAACGGGTCGATACCATCCTCAAGGTCGCTTGCGATCTGATTTCAGCCCAGGGCAGTGATGCGATCCGGATGGGGGAAGTCGCGGAAAAGGCCGGAGTCTCCATCGGGTCGCTTTATCAGTACTTCCCGGACAAGGCATCGATCATTCACGCGCTTGCCGATCGCTATCACGACGAATCCCTGCGCTGCATCGAAGACGGCCTTGCCAAGGTCAGCACGGCAGATGAGCTGAAAACCGCGTTCGATAAGCTGATTGATACCTATTACGAGCTGTTTCTGGCCGAGCCTGTGATTTGCGATATCTGGACAGGCACCCAGGCCGACAAGACCCTGCGCGACATGGAATTGGAAGTCAGCCGCGCCAATGCGGGCCTTCTGGCCAAGGCGATCCTGCGCGTGCGGGGCAATGATGGGGATTTCAAAACCATCGCCGCGCGCTGTCTTTTGATCATGTATGCCGGTGAAGCCACCATGCGTCTTGCCATCTCGGTCCCCCGTGCTGAGGGGCGCGAGATCGTGGCAAGCTACAAGCGGATGGTCGGGCGCGAATTGGCCGAGATGGCCCGCGTTTAGGCTCGTGTGGGGTGGTTGGGGCGCTTATCCGGCCTTGGCCGAAAACGGCGTCGGGGCAGGACGGCCAAGCAGGAAGCCCTGCACATAATCAACTTCATGGTCGCGCAGGAAATCGAGCTCCTATGCGCGTTCGATCCCCTCGGCAACGACCTGGATATCAAGCTGTTTGGCGAGTGCGATCAGTTTGCTGACGATGGCTTGTTTGAACTTGTCATGATCGACATGGTCGACCAGTTCGCGGTCGATCTTGATAATGTCCGGGCGTAGTTCCGGCAGCAGGTTCAGCGTCGAATAGCCCGATCCGACATCATCGAGTGCCACCCGGAAACCCGACGCGCGGTAGCTTTCCAGAATGGCGCTCAGATGGGCAGTGCTGCGGACTTTCTCGGTTTCAATAACTTCAAACACCACATTGCTGCGGTCCAGATTGCATTGTTCGACGACCTCGATTGTCGAGCGCAGGCAGGAATCAGGATCATAAATCGAGCTGGGTGTGAAGTTGATAAACAGGTTCCCGTTGATCCCGGCCTTGTGCGCATTGCGTACATTGGCCGCACGCGCCGCGCGATCCAGCTGGAACAGAAGGGTGGCCGATTGGGCCGCATCAAACAATTGGCCGGGATTGATCACATCGCCGGTCGGGCTTTCCCCACGGACAAGGCATTCATGGGCATAGGGGGATCCAAGGTCGTTGATGGCAAAAATCGGCTGGAATACCGAGTTCAGCCGGTTGTCACGCAGCAAATCGCCCAGCCATTCGGCGCCAATGGCGGCCTGAATTGCGCCAAGGCTTGTGATATCGGCGATATCATCAATCTCGGGGCGTTTTTCGCCCGGCATGATCAGGGCCTTGGTATCGGCAAGCTCTTCGGGCAGAAGATCTTTTGAAAGGGAATCAATCAGCGTGCGCAGCCCCGGACGGGTGTAATGGATGGAAAGCGTTGCGACAGAGGGCGACTTTTCCACCTCAACACCAACGGACTTCGCACCGGTCAGGATTTTACCCGTCGTATGGGCGACCGGCGGCCAGAGATAGAGTGTCCCGTTTGCGGGGGCGATTTCGGGAACCGAATCACATTTTTCACAATAGGTCACCTCATTCTCCCCGGTCCGCCCGTCGTGCTGCTGTTGGCTTGTGCCAACCGGCTTTGTTCGTATGAATCTAGCGTAACATATGGCTCTGTGCGACAAAAAATCCAGCACAGAAAACTTGGCAATCAATGGACTAGTTCCACTTTCTACCATCTACGACAAAAGTGCGGGTAGGTGATCAACTGCCGTGCTGCGCGAAAGAATTGGTCATTGCCCGGCGCCCTGATATGGTTTGGCCCACACGTGTTGTTTTGAGGACCAGATGCGCTACAGCATGCGGCAATACCGCGCCGAAGTCGAAAGCCACAGCCACAGCGATTTTCACCAGATCATCATCTCCGACCTTGGCAAGCTCGAGTTGGAGGTTGAAGGTCGGGGCGGGGAAGTTTTGGGCCGTCAGCTGGCTTTTGTCGAAGCCGGGAAAACGCACGCCTATCGGGCAGAGGGGCTTAATCGCTTTCTGGTGCTCGATGTAAACATCGATTTGGCTCAGCGTACCGGCATCGAGACACTCTGGCATCGCCATGGCAGTGCCGCACCTTATCTTGAGGTCCGGTCTGGTCATCAACAGGGCTTGGCGAGATTGCTTGGCGGCATTGCCGCTGCGAATGAGGATATCGATGCAGAAGGGGTGATGTGCCTGAAAACCTTGTTGGTGCGCAGTCAGAGGGCAAGAAACGTTGGGGCAGTCACCCAACAGGAATTGCCATCACGGCTTCTGCGGACCATGGCATGGGCCGAGGCCCGGTTGGGCGAAGATATTTCGATTGATGATCTGGCCAACGTTGCCACAAAGTCGCAAAGCAGCCTGTTTAGTGCCTTTCAGCAATATGTCGGCACAAGTCCGATGCGGTGGCTGACCGAGCAACGCCTGCAGATGGCCTTGGCACTTTTGCGCGATCCCGACATCCATCTTTCGATGTCTGATCTGTCAAAAATGGTTGGCTTCACCGATCAAAGCGCCTTTTCCCGTGCCTTTTCCCGCCGGTTCGGCTATGCGCCGAGGACGGTTGGTTCAGAAATCTCGGCTCTTTAAGGCTGATTTACCAACTCATCTTGGTCATTTTACGCACCTCTTTTATGGGAAGCGGGTGCTGAGCTGTGTGTTAGCGGACTGCCCCTAAACCCAGTTGGTTTGTGCGGATCGCGATAAATCTGAAATATAACCAAAAAAGTAATGTCTAAGGATGAGGTTTTAAGTGTGTGGCAGTTTGGTCACATTTACGTGAACAATGGTCATAAATAGTTGGATTGTGCTATGCAGCAGAAGATAGCTGACCTATAGTCGTTCTGTGCTTGGGGTGGGGGCGTGTTAATATTTTGCGCATCCAAGGACAGATCAATGACGCAGTCACAAAAAGATATTGCGCTGGAAATGAAGCGAGCAATGTCATCCGCCCAATTTGATCGGGCGGCCAAGATTGGTGCGCAACTTACACGCCTTCATCCAAAAAGAACCGACATCCAGATCATGACAGCTGTCAGCGAGCTTCAGGGTGGTTCGCCTCAAAATGCCGGTAGGCGTTTGAAAAGACTGTTTGGTTCCTTGCCAGTGACAGATCGGCTTTTCGGGCCTGTTGCACAAAACTTTCTTCAATACGCTTACGCATCAAATGACTTTGGATCATTGGAAACGGCTATCAGAAGGCGGTTGAATGCTGCGCCGCAAAACGCGATGCTGACCTACATGTTGGCAGACGTACTTTATCAGAGCGAGGTGTTCAGAAGTCCCGGCCTTAGTCACGCGCCGCAACTTGAAAAAGCGGTTGAAATGCTCTGTACATTTCCTGCCGCAAACCCGAAATACCGAGATAGCCAGACGCTGCTTGCTCGTATCTATCTACATCAGGAAAAGTACACTCAGGCGTTTGATGTGCTTGAAAAGCTGGTAGCAAATGAACCTGATGATCTTTCGTTGCGCATGTTTTTGGCATCCTCCTATGCGCTGGCAGCCGATACGGAAAAAGCCGTTAGCGCGAGCTTGGCGTTAATTGAGTCGAACCCTGCCTGCAGTGCGCACCCTTATGTCATTGTTTCATTCATGCGACCTCAATCCATGCCGAAGGATTCGTCGGGTTATCTGGACGCAATGTTGAAAAATGAAGATGCAGCGAAAGGTGAGAGATACAAAGCCGCGTTCGCGAGAGCAAAGATCGAAGAAATCAAAGGCGATATGAAAGCGGCCTTTGACTTCTATAAACAGGGGCACGCGGCGAACCGTTCGGAACGTCCCTTTGATATGGCACGAGAGCTCAAGGAACTTGCTTGCCTGCAAGAGATGGTCGGTAAAGAGCCTATTTTGGAAGATACTGTGAATGTTGAAGAAATCGGCCCACAGCCAGTTTTTATCGTCGGCATGCCGCGCTCAGGCACGACCCTGACAGAGCGGATTTTGGGCGCGCATCCCGATGTGCATGCAGCTGGTGAAATTGGTGATTTTGCCAAGGCGGTGATTGATGTCGTCGGGCGTGGCCAGATATCCGAGCAACTGGCGCGGATTGATACCAAGGCCGCAGTCAAAATTCGCAAGCAGTATCTGGAAGCATTGAAGGCCTATGCGCTAGACAAACGCTTTGTCACCAACAAGACACCGGCCAATTTCCTGCGGATCGAGATGATCCGACGGGTGTTTCCCGATGCGCCGATCATTCACACCCATCGTCATCCCCTGGCGACCTGTCTTTCGATTTACACGACGCCGTTTTCGATCCCAATGCGCTATTCCGACGATCTGGGCGAGTTTGCCGAGTATTATCGCGCTTATGTCGATCTGATGAAGGCAGCGTTTGAAACCGATCAGAATGGCCAGATTTATGATCTGGTCTATGAAGACCTGGTGTCGGCGCCAGAGGCTGTGGCGTGCGATTATCTGGCGCATTGCGGATTGGACTGGCATCCGGAATGTCTGGAGTTTTATCGCGCAGACAAAGCCGCTGCGACGGCCAGCATGATCCAGGTGCGCCGTCCGATCAATCAGGACTCTCTTCGGAAATGGCAACGGTTTGAACCGTTTATCGGACCATTGGCAGCATTGGCCGATGATCCTGAAATTCGTGCGTGGCGTGCCGCCACCAAGTCGTCGCGGCGTGCGGTTGCTGCGTGACCTTTGGTTGTTGTTCGGGTTACAAGGTATCAAATGGAAACAGATACCGAGAAATCCGGAGTACGTCGATGACCAGCACCATTCCCAAGGCAGAACTGCATTTGCACCTTGAAGGGGCGATGACGCCCGCCCTTGTGCGGAGCTTTGCCAAGCGTAATGGCCTGACCCTGCCAGATGGCATTTACGATGATCAGGATCGTTATATCTGGAACGATTTTCCGGAATTCCTCAGAAGCTTTGACAAGGCAAGTGCGGCCATCCGCACAAAGCAGGATTACGCCGACCTGACCTATTCGTATCTGGTGGAGCAGGCAAAGGTCGGAACGCTTTATGTCGAAATCTTCTGCTCTCCGACCCATGCGGCGGATTGCGGGTTGTCCTTTGACGATCATCTTGAAGCGGTGGTCGCGGGCATCGATCGTGCCGAAAAGGAAACCGGCATCATTGGCCGCATCATCATGACCTGTGTGCGCCATGTCGGCCCGGATGTTGCGGTCAAGGTGGCGCGCGAAACAGTGGCCTGTGGCCATCCATACATTGTTGGGTTTGGCATGGGCGGCAATGAAAGCATGTTCACGCAGGAAGATTTCTATCCGGCTTTCAAAATTGCGAGTGATGGTGGTCTTGGCTGCACGACCCATGCCGGCGAAGTCGAAGGACCGCAGAGCGTCTGGGATGCGATTGAAAAACTTCCCGTCACCCGGATTGGTCACGGCGTGCGATCCATCGAAGACCCGAAACTGCTCGATACATTGGCCAAACGCGAGATCGTGCTGGAAGTCTGCCCGGGATCGAATATCGCGCTTTCGGTTTTCCCCGATTATGCATCCCACCCGTTGCGCAAGTTTTACGAGGCCGGGGTCAAGGTCACCCTGGGATCGGATGATCCGCCGTTCTTCTTTACCTCGCTGGCAGATGAATATCAGCGGGCCGAGGATGTGTTTGGCTTTAGCCCGGCGGAGCTTACCGGCCTGACCCGTACGGCCATTGATGCTGCCTTTATTGATAACGACACCAAGGCGACGCTTCTGGCCAAGCTTTAACCGTCAAGCAGTCTGGCAGCGCGCGATATGCGCATCAAACGCCTGCCAGAACTTGTCGCGGTAAAGATTGCGTTCCTGAAGGATCTCGTGACGGGCTTCGGGGATTTCCGTGACGGTGACGGATGGCACATTGCCAAACAGGTCTTCGGTGGTCTGGTTGGAGACAACCTGATCATTGCCAGCCAAAACCATGGTGATGGGCGGCAGTGACCATTGGCCTGATTTCATCTGCTCGATCCGGTCGGAAACCGATGCCTGTGCCTTGAAGCAGGCATCAAGCCATCCGGCAGAAACACCACCAACCACAAGGTTCGGGTGTTTTTGCAGGATCGCGACATTTCTGGCATGACGGGCCTCATCGGATGTCAGGATGTTATCAGCTTCGAACGTAGCTAAGGGGCTGAGCTTGCTTTGACCGGGCAGGTATTGCTTGTCAAAGCCATAGCGGCACATGCTGTCTGCAACGAATTGTGCCGCGAGCGACAACCAGTCATGGCCACCCAGACCGAAAAAGGGTGCGACCATCACGGCACTTTCCCACAAATCTGGTTGGTCAAGCATCATCGCCATCGCAACCAGACCACCGGTCGAGTGGGTCAGCGCAATCGGGCAGGTGATGCCGTGGTTGTCGCGGACATGGCCGATAACATGGCGCGTGTCGGCAATATAGTGGGCGACATCATGGATATAGCCCATAACCGGGTCGCTGGTTTCCCGCGATGAGCCGCCATGGCCGCGAAAATCAAAGGTTACACAGCCAAAACCACGCTCAGCAAGCTCATCCGCGGTTTCCTGATAGCGTTCGATATATTCCCCGCGTCCCTGCAAGATCAGGATATGCTGGCGTGCATTTTTTGGTGTCTGAACGCCATAGCGGATGTTGATACCGCCCGGTGTTTCGAAAATTTCGGTCTTGATGGTCATGCGTGGTTATCGGTCTTACTCTTGAGCTGTCAAAGACATCGCGATGAAACGTGACATCTTGTCCATCATGCCGGTGAAGTCCGGGTTGAACGTACCGCGGCGAAGCACGCCATCCGGGGCCGTGTCAAACAGGTTGCGCTCGGCATATATGATGTCGGTTCCCGACTGGCAGCGCGAAAGGGCATCGGCGTCATCATAGTGCCCGCAATCCGGTGCCGAGCCGTCCAGCCCGTAAATCGGGTCTTTCGGGCTCATGGTGATGGCCGTATGGGCGTGGTTGAGCGTGCGGAGCTCATGATTTTCCGAGCGCACAATATCAATGCCCGAACAGTCCGGCAGGATCGTGGCAGAGGTTATCTCTCCCTGATACCAGACAAGGTGTTTTCGGGCGGCTGTGACTTTGTTGCAATAAAAATCAAGCATGACGTCCGGGTTGATCGTTTGATCGTCCGAGCTGACAACCCCGAAAACCGGAACATCAAAATCCGGCAGGCTGCCATCGCCATAAGGCTTGGTCAGCAGATAGAACTCTGCGGCGGCATTCATTGCCATTGATCCGTATTTGCCCGGATCGTTGTTTTTGCCAACGCCGACCCAGTCTTTGACGTAGCGGACATAAGGGGTGAGCCACGCCTGACCACTTTTGGCCGCAAGACCGGGCGAAAGCATGACAAGTGCGCTAACCCGGTCCTGATCAGGATGTTTGCTATAAACCCGGCCAATCAGGGCCGCACCGGTGGAGAAGCCCATCGGAATGATGTGTTCAACGTCGTCGTCAAAGCTGTTGAACCCGAAACGCACTGTTTCCAGCCAGTCTTCATATTCGACATCAAGCAAATCACCCGGAACGGTGCCGTGCCCCGGTAACAGGACCCCGTGGAAAGCGGCACAAGGGAAACGGTCACGCAAATCGTCACGAATGTCACTGAGCCAATAGGTACTGTCGGTCAGGCCATGAATCATCAGGAAGCCAACACCATTTCCCCGCAGGCTGGTGTCTTCACCTTCGCATGTGGTGCCAACAGGGCCCAGGGCATAGGGCGCCCGCATGTCGACAACCTGATCAAGGGAGTGGGTGTTGAACGGTTTTTCTTCTTCGGCGAACCGTGTTTGGGAAAGGACATCGCGCAATTGTTGGCGCGTGGATTGGACATAGTCATCAAATGACGTACCAGCAGCCGGGGCCGTAATCGCGCCACCAGATGGTTTAAGGGCCGTTTCCGATGACGCGCAGGCACCTGTTGCCAACAAGCTGCATATTGCAAGTGAAGCCAGGCCGGTTTTGAGGATGCGGGGCGTGCCCATGATGTCTGCTCCGTTTGGGTCCTGAGCCTAGTGTCTTGCGTGATGTTAACGCGCCGATCCGTATGGTGCGAGCAACAAAAAAGCGACCTGTGAACAGATCGCTTTTTTAAGGCATGCCGATTGGTGAAACCGCTTACTCGATCAGTTCCCAGCTATGGGTAACTTCTGCGGCTTTCGACAGCATGATCGAGGCAGAGCAGTATTTTTCCGCCGAAAGTTCAACCGCGCGCCCGACCTTGTTTTCGTTGAGGTTTTCACCCTTTACCTTGAAGTGCAGATGGATTTTGGTGAAGACCTTCGGGTCGGTTTCGGCTCGTTCTGCTTTGACGTCGGTTTCGACATCCAGAACGTTTTCGCGGCCTTTTTTCAGGATATGCACAACGTCGATGGACGAACAGCCCCCAATGCCAAGCAAAAGCAGTTCCATCGGGCTGGGGCCGAAACCGTTATCCTTGTCGCCATCCATAACAACGCCATGGCCCGTGCCGCTGGTGCCGGTGAAGGTCAGGTTTTCAAGCCACTTTACACGTGCTTCCATATTCGCATTCCCATCTCTAAAAACTGTTGCATTAACCTCTAGCCCGCCTTGGATGTGCCTGCAAGGTGTGATCACGGACAATCGGATGTGCGATGGTGAAATCGGCGACCATGAGTGGTAAGTTGTTATAGGAGTTTTTACTTTCCGAGCGGATACTGATGCAAATATTCAGATCCATATGGTTCAGGAGTGACGGACATGACACAGGACCCGACGCGCAGCAAAAGTCGTTTCATGATGGGCATGGAGCATGTCCTGCGTGAGATCAATCACGAGATCATAAGTCCGGCCATTCCCAATATGTCTGTTGAAAATGCCGTTCCGCTGATGATCACGGTTGCCCGACTTCGGGCAGATTACCTAAAATTTGCCTTCCATCTTTGCGATGATCGCGCCGATGAGCACCCGACGGCCGAAGAGTTGAAAAAGCTCAAACACCTGCGCGAATGTTTTCAGGAAATGCTCGCGGTGGCCAAGGAACTCGAACATTGCATTGACCGCGGCTATATCGATCTTCCGGCCAAAAAATAGGGATTAGTCGGCTAATACCTGTATTCGACATTCTGATGATCAGAAAAATAATGACTTATTCTCCAGTATATGCAATGGGTTGGGCATAAATATACAAGACCACCTTAAAAGGTCTGATATGGGACATCACATAAAACATGAATAAAGGGAGAGCGCTGCCTTTGCAGCGCGCCGGGTGTCTTGTCAGTCAGTGCGGATGTGGTGGCAACTGCGGCGTTGTCACGCGATAGTCTTATTTTTCTTGATCCAGGCGATCTTAAGGTCGTCTATGTCAACGCGGCTGCGGAAAAGCAGCTTGGCGATGCGAAATCGGTTTTGCGCAAGGGCACAGAGGTCAAACAACTTCTGGCGTATCTCGCCAAGAATGGCGAATTTACCGATGGCGACGCGGTGAGTGCGGTGCGTACTGCTCTTGCTGCCATTTCATCGGGCGAGTATTCCGAACTTCCGGCGTTTCGCCTGGGCAAGACTCCCTTCTTTTGGCATTGCGATGTCGGACCGTCAGGCACATTTGCGCTTGTTCTGCGCGATGCTGGCCGGGCACAGGAACTTGCCAAGGCACTGGCAGAACACAAGACCTTTATCCAGCATCTGATTGATGTACTACCCACCCCGGTTTATCTGAAAAACCACGAAGGGGTTCTGACGCGCTGCAACGAAGCCTTTGCAGAGCTGTTTGGCCTCAATGCCCTGGACGCGATCGGAAAGCGAATGGACGATTTCGCGCCAAAATCACTTGCCAAGACGATCACAGAATTTGAAACCCCTTTGTGCAAAACCGAAGGGCAGGTGCGCGACGAGGTCAGTTTTACCATGGATGATCACGAATGCACCGTCTTGTTTGCCGCATCAACGCTTAAAGGGCCGAGCGGGGCGATTGCCGGTACCATCGGGTCGCTGATTGACGTGACCAGCCTGAAAAAGGCACAGGCTGAGGTAGCCGAAGCATCAGAGCGCCTGACGGGGCTGCTTGAAAGTGCGCCGATCGGGGTTGGTATTTCAAAGCGCGACAGCGGTGTCTTTACCTTCTTTAACAGCACGTTTTCCAAGATGCTTGGCATTGAAGACGAGAAGGAGCCCTCTGATGCCATACTTCTGTCCAAGCGTTATCGCGAAAAGTCGCTTAAGGATATGGATCTCCTTGGCGAACTTCAGGATGTTGAAATTCGCCTGCGGCGCCCGGATATGGCCGATGCGCGCTGGCTTAAGACATCGATCGAACCTTTGTCGTTTGAAGGCGAAGAGTCGGTCTTGTGGTGGACAAGTGACATCACCAAGCAAAAGCATGCGGCGCGCGAACTGCAAAACAAGGCCAATAATGACGAACTGACCGGCTTGGCCAACCGCGCGCGCTTCATGCAGAAGCTGGATCAGTGCGAAAACGTCCTGCGTGGTACCGATACGCCAGCGGCGATCTTTATCCTTGATCTGGATGGCTTTAAACGGCTGAACGACACAAAGGGCCATGCGGCAGGGGATTGGGTGCTGGTCGAAACAGGCAAGCGCCTGAAACGGGCTGCACGCCGGGCAGAAGAAGTCGCACGGTTGGGCGGTGACGAATTCACCTTGCTGTTCTTGAACAAGGGCGGCGAAAAGGAAATGTCTGAGGCTGCTGATGCCATACTTGCCGAAATGAGCCAACCATTTGTCTGGGAAGGACAGGATTGCGGCATTTCAGCGTCTATTGGCTTGGCCGTGTTTGATGGGGGCAGATGTGATATGAGCGAACAACTCCGCCGCGCGGACAAAGCAATGTATGAAGCCAAGGCGGCGGGCAAGGCGCAATATTGCCTTTATACCCCCGAGCTCGAACCGGACCTGCATCAGGACGAGGGACAATAAGTCCTTCGGCTTTTCGGGCCCGTTCCGGTGCCTAAGAGTTCGAAGGCCGTCCTGATTTATCCAGACCGAGCGTGTCAAGCAGCGGTTGCAGATAGTTTGTGTAGGGCTCCCAGTTTTTCAGGCCGTCACGATAGATTGGCTTGCGCACCTGCATTGCACTGTGGGTGCGGATTTGCCGCTTCGTCTTATAGAATTCCATACAGGTGTCATCCCATTCAAGACCGACGAAATCGATCAGACGTCGGGCTTCGGTTCCCAGATCCTCGACAACGTTTTCATAATCGACTTCGATAAAGCGATCTGCTGGGAGTACCTGACGCCAATGTTCCATGAACTTCAGGTAGGTATTGTAATAATGGCCCAGTTCTTTCTGGTCATAGGCGAAATTCTGAATGCCAGCGAAACGGCGGTTATAGATCGAAAAGCAGGTCGCGACCGGGTTGCGACTGCAATGAATGATGCGGGTGTTCGGTAACATCAATGCGATCATGCCCGCCCGAACAAAGTTTGCGGGAAGCTTGTCAATGATACGGCGCGTTTTGTCAGGGGTGGGGCTGTTTGCCGCAATGCGTGACATGCGCGCTATTGTCTCTTTACGATATGCCTTGCCGATCAAATGAACAAATTCGTCGTCGTACTGTGTGGGTCTTTCGCGATTGGTGCCGGATTTCATCTTATGCTCGATCAACCCATGATGGTGACGGGCCATAACATCAAGTTCGCCTGCGCCAAAAATCGCGGGGTGGGAACTCATAATTTGCTCAATCAGTGTCGTGCCTGAACGTGGCATACCGACAATGAAGACATGTTGCGGTTCAGAATCCTGGTCGCGGACAGGGGCCAATTGCGCAAAACGCTTTGCTGGAAATGCCAATCGCATATCATCAAGCAAGTTCTCGATTGCTTCGGGCGAATAGGAGATGTTTTGACGCTTGATACGGTTGGCCTCTTCAAGCGCCTTCATTGCGGACCCGTAGTTGTTCTGGTCCATTTCCGTCTTGCCAATCGAAAACCAAAACATCTCGCGGTCTTTGGCAGGCAAGTTGTGGTGTTTGCCGGAAGAATAGATTTCCTGCATTTCTGACTGGGTTGGGTGGTTTTGCGGGATTTTCGAGATCAGGCTCAGACAGTGCCATGCGCGAACGTTACGGGGTTCACTCTTTAGGACTTTCTCGAATATTTTTCGTGCTTCCTCGAAATTGCCAAGTTCCTTGTGGCATTCGCCCAAGCTGATTTGGGTATCGTTCGAGGCCTTGGTTTCACCGTTTTGCTGGGCCAGTGCGAACGCATTATCAAAATGCCGCATGGCTGCCTGAATGTCGTCGAGGGATAAAAGAACTGCCCCCATTGCATTCCACGTATTCCAGTCCTTTGGCGCGAGGGCAATGGCGTGCTTTAGGTGTTGAACTGCACGGTGTATTCCAGCGAGGCGAGCTTCGAGAAGACCCAATTGCAGATGGACTTTTGCCTCAAGCGGAAACCGCTTTTGTGCGGCGAGCAAAACGGTGCGGGCCTGATCGCTGTATCCCGAATTGCTAAGAATTGCGGCAAGATCAGTAAAATAAACCGGTTTGGTTTCGGCGCTGTTGCAGGCGCCTTCAAGACTTCTGATCGCTTCGTCTGTTTGGCCGTTTTCGTGAAGAATCAAGCCGTTAAGCTGCATCAAGTCGCCGTTTTCAGGATGCTCGCTAATCAGTTTGTTACATAACTTGCGAGCGGTACGGCGGTGTCCTGATGACCATTGCTTGCGGATTTCAGCCAGGCCAGTCTTCAATTTACAAGATTGGGCTGGTACGAAATTGGCTTTCGCATTGACGTTCGTTGTGCGCGTTTTGGCGCGTCCGACGAGCTGATCATCAATCATCTGCGGGCATCCTGTTTGCTCGAATGTTTTGGCCGTTCGTGAGACGTTAGGCCGCCTAGAGCAAACACGGATTAGCCAGAAGAAACTGGCGCTTCGATCGGTTTTATTTTAGTTGGTCCGGGGTGGTGCCAAGCGCTTTGAGCAGCGGCTGGATATAGGGCGCGTAGGGCTTCCAGCGTTCAACGCTGGTCTGATACAGGCCTTGGCGGACTTGTGCAGCGCTGGCGGTACGGACCGAGCGTTCCGTCTTGTGGAAATCAAGGACTGCATCATTCCAGGGCAGCCCCAGAAAATCGATGAGACGACGGGCTTCGGGTTCGATGTCCGAAACAAGGTCTTCGTAATTGATCTCGATAAACCGGTCCTTGGGCAGGACAGCCCGCCAATGCGCCATCAGGTCTTCATAGGCGCGGTAATAGTGCCCCAGTTCTGTTTGGTTGTAGGCATATACCTGCAGACTGGCAAAGCGCTTGGAATAGCATGACAGGCAGGTGTCGACCGGATTGCGGCGGCAGTGAATGATCTTGGCGCCGGGAACTGAAAGCAGGATCAATCCGGCCCAGGCGAAGTTCCCCAGCATCTTGTCGATCATGGTTTTGGTCGTCGCGGATGGCGGATACATCGCAAGGAGTTCTTCGCGGTAGGATTTCGCAAGTTCCGCCCGCAATGCCGGGTTTTTGATCTTATCGTGGTCCTCGGGATGGCTGGGGAAAAGGCTGCCAAACAGTCGGTCCTTGAATTTCGGCAAGCTGCGCACTTCGCCGGTGGCCAGCGCATCAGGATGACTGCCAAGAATTTGTTCGGTTAGCGTGCTGCCACAACGCGGCATGCCGACGATAAAGGCATGATCAGGACCGTCACCTGCTTTTTCCGGCAGGTTTTCAAACAGGGTGGCTGGAAAGTAGTCAGCAATCGCCCGCACACGCGCACAGGCAGACTTTGAATCATAGGCCTTGTGGGTCGGGGTGTCCTCGGCAAAGTCCTTCCGGCGCAGAGCATTTGCCGCATTGAGATGAAAGATTGCCTGTTTGGGATTTTTGCTGTCGATATAGGCCTTGCCGAGTGCAAAGCCGATCATTTCGCGATCCACCTTTGAAAGATCACCCGTATCCTCGCTCAGGATATTTTCCATGGTCGTGATATCAGGGCTGTCGGCGATGAATTTCGTGACATCGGCAAGGCCATGCCATGCACGTCCGGATTTGGGTTTCTCGGCGATGGCTTTGCGGAAGTATTCCGTCGCCTTTTCAAGATCGCCCGTGTGTCGCTTTGCTTCACCGATTTGAAGTAGGTTGTTGACCCGACGTTCCTGATCGTCCGGGGCGAGTTCTTCGGCGCGGGCAAGATATTCCAGTGCCTCGGCCTCGCGCCCGACCTTGAGCAAGGCGGAGCCAAGATTGTTCAGGGCACGCCAGTCATCGGGACTGAAGGCCACAGCCTTTTCAAGGATGCTGATGCCCTGATTAATGTGTTCTCCCCGGATCAGGTAAACCCCAAGGTCGCTATATGTCTGGCCGTGGGTTGGAAATTTGCGGATGGCGGCAAACAGGATTTGCTGGACAAGGTCATACCGGTTGCTTTGGGCAAAAATACCGGCGAGCTCCCTGAAATACTCAATCTTGGTATCAGGAAGGTTGCAGGCTGTTTGCAGCAGCTTTGCGGCTTCCGTCAGATTGCCGGTCGTGCGCTGAACTTGTGCGGCAATAAACAGGGCAGGGCCGTAATTGGGAGTAAGCGATACCGCCTGTTGCGCCTGTGTCAGCGCATCATTAGCCTTGCCCGACGCCAGCGCGCTTTGCGCCGCGCGGATCAGCTTGTCGGCCTTTTGGCGGTTGCGTTTTACCGCAAAACTGGGCGTGGACGCTGCCTTGCTCATGACACTGATTAAATCCCGATACAAATGGTTGGGTCAAGCCTATCGGAAAGGGGTAATCAAACGGTTTAAGTCGAAACGAAAAACGCCCGGCCAATCGGCCGGGCGTTTCCTGTAAGCGAAGTCTTCCGGATGGAAGATTATGCGCTGTAGTACATGTCGAATTCAACAGGGTGCGGAGCCTGTTCGAAGCGAATGACTTCTTCCATTTTCAGCTCGATATACGCGCTGATCAGGTCGTCGGTCATAACGTCGCCTTTTTTCAGGAAGTCACGGTCTGCATCGAGGCTTTCAAGCGCTTCACGCAGCGAGCCGCAAACGGTCGGAACTTCTTTGAGCTCTTCCGGCGGAAGGTCATAGAGGTTTTTGTCCATTGCTTCGCCCGGGTGGATCTTGTTCTCGATACCGTCAAGGCCAGCCATCAGCATCGCGGTGAAGGCGAGGTACGGGTTGGCCATTGCATCCGGGAAGCGGATCTCGACGCGCTTGCCTTTGGGCGATGCGGTGTACGGGATACGGCAGGATGCAGAACGGTTACGGGCAGAGTATGCCAGCAGAACCGGTGCTTCGAAGCCCGGGACCAGACGCTTGTAAGAGTTGGTCGACGGGTTGGTGAATGCGTTCAGGGCCTTGGCGTGCTTGATGATACCGCCGATGTAGTACAGAGCGGTGTCAGACAGGTCAGCATAGCCGTTACCTGCGAACAGCGGCTTGCCTTCGTGCCAGATCGACTGGTGGGTATGCATGCCCGAACCGTTGTCACCGAAGATCGGCTTCGGCATGAAGGTTGCGGTTTTGCCATACTGGTGTGCAACCATCTGGATGCAGTACTTGTAGATCTGGATGGCGTCGGCATGTTCGATCAGGGTGCCGAATGCGATACCCAGTTCGTGCTGCGACGGTGCAACTTCGTGGTGGTGCTTTTCGCAACGCACGCCCATTTCGTTGATGTAGTTGACCATTTCGGCACGAATGTCGTTTGCCGAGTCAACCGGCGGGACCGGGAAGTAACCACCCTTCGGACCCGGACGGTGGCCGCGGTTGCCGCCTTCGAATTCGGTGCCGGTGTTGTACGGACCTTCTTCGGAGTCAACAGCGTAAGCCATGCTTTCCTGGGTGGTGCTCCAGCGAACATCGTCGAACAGGAAGAATTCCGGCTCTGCGCCGAAGAATGCGGTGTCACCGATACCAGCGGCTTTCATGTAAGCCAGTGCGCGTTTCGCGGTCGATCGCGGGCAACGCTCGTAACCCTGGCCGGTGGCCGGTTCGATAACGTCGCAGAACAGGATCAGGCAAGGCTGAGCAGTGAACGGATCAACAACAGCGGTGGCCGGATCCGGCATCAGGATCATGTCGGATTCGTTAATGTCTTTCCAGCCGGCAATCGACGAACCGTCGAACATGATGCCGTCAACAAAGACGTCTTCGTCGATCGTGCAGATATCCTGCGCGGTGTGCTGCCATTTACCTTTGGAATCGGTAAAGCGCAGATCGACAAACTGGATGCCTTTTTCTTTGATCAGATTAAGTACAGAAGCAGCGTCAGACATGATGCAACCCTTTAAAACTCATAAACAGTTACCGTATGGTGTTCTTCTTAAGGCGTGACCGATCAGATCGCGTCGTTACCCCGTTCACCAGTACGAATACGGATCGCGTCCTCGAGTGAGGAAACGAAAATTTTACCGTCGCCGATACGCCCGGTATGAGCGGCTTGCTGGATTGCCTCAATCGCACGCTCGACCAGCGTGTCCTCGACGACGATTTCCAGCTTTACTTTCGGCAGAAAGTCCACAACGTACTCGGCGCCGCGATACAGCTCCGTATGACCTTTCTGACGTCCGAAACCTTTGGCTTCGGTAACGGTAATCCCTTTGAGACCGATCTCTTGAAGGGCCTCTTTTACCTCGTCAAGCTTGAACGGCTTGATGATGGCTTCAATTTTTTTCATTAGCGCCCTCTGCTTTTTGGCGAGAGTTGCGTTGAACTCTGTAAAGCGTAATGCTTCGCCCGCTGACTATTGCATGGACCATGCCAGTTTTCACCGGCCACGGCATTCTAAGGATTCTCGCTGCGAAAACCCAGCAAAACCCATGAAATTTTTAAGATTTTCGGGCATATCGCTGACTGCGTTTTAGGCAAAATGTTCAAAAAATATGCAAATAGCCTGTTTGGAAGACAGGCAGTCCCATTCAATCGGTTACGGGCTTGCCAATCATGGGGCATCATGCAACAGGATTTGCGATGAAAGGGTTCTATCGTGCGCGAAAATGTGCACGATGATCGGGACTCGACCGGAAGCCACCAATCCGGTGATTGACCATAATATAAAGGACGCCTCATGACTGAATTCGTCGGCAATCCGCTTTTCGCTTCGGGCGGGATTACGATCTTTGAAGTGATGAACGAACTGGCCATCAAGCATAAGGCCATCAATCTGGGGCAGGGCGCACCAGATGAAGATGGACCGGCCGATATTCGCGAGGCCGCAGCGAAATCACTGACCGATCTGTCCAACCAGTATCCGCCGCTGGCCGGTGTGCCCGAACTGCTTCAGGCCGTTGCCGATCATAACAAGCGTTTCTATGGCATCGAGGTCGATCCGAAAAAAGAAGTGCTGGTGTCCGTCGGTGCGACCGAAGGCCTGGCCGACGTCATTCTGGGGCTGGTTGCCCCGGGTGATGAAGTCATCCTGATTGAGCCGCTTTATGACAGCTACCTTCCGATGGTGAAGCTGGCAGGCGGCATTCCCAAGCTGGTGCGCGTCACACCGCCGAAATGGGAACTGCCACGCGAAGAGCTTGAAGCTGCCTTTTCGGATAAAACCAAGCTGATCCTCCTGAATTCGCCGCAAAACCCATGCTCGAAGGTTTATCGCGAGGACGAGCTGCAATTCATCGCCGATCTGTGTATCAAGCATGACGTGATCGCGCTGTGTGACGAGGTTTATGAGCACCTCGTCTTTGACGGGCGCAAACACACCCCGCTGATGACTTTGCCGGGTATGCATGAACGCACCGTGCGCATCGGATCGGCGGGCAAGACCTTCTCGCTTACGGGATGGAAGATCGGCTATATCACGGCCTGTGCCAAGCTGATGGAGCCGATCAAGAAGGCGCACCAGTTCCTTGTCTTTACCGTATCGCCAGCACTTCAGCATGGTGTGGCGTTCGGACTGAACAAGGATGATGCCTATTTCGCGAACTTCACCGCCGAAATGGAAGCCAAGCGCAACTATCTGATGAAGGGGCTCAAGGACGTCGGGTTTGAAGTGCTGGATTCCCAGGGGACATATTTCATCACCTGTGATTTCCGCCCGCTGGGATATGATTGTGATGATGTCGAGTTTTGTCAGATCATGATCAAGGAAGCCGGCGTGGTCGCCATTCCGGTATCGGCATTCTATCAGGGCGAAGATGGCGGCGTGCGCCACTTTGTGCGCTTTTGCTTCTGCAAGGACGAAGCCAAGATGGACGAGGCAATCGCCCGCATGAAAAAGGCGTTTGCCAAGTAAACCGGCCGCCGGTCAACGATCAAAATGAAAAAGGGGCGGTATTAACCGTCAAGGATTAAAGCATAGTGGTCACGCATTCTCGCATTGAGGATCGTGACCATTTTTCTGACGACGGCAATGACAGCAACCTTTCCGGGTTTTCCGTTTTCAGTCAGGCGCTTATAGAAGTCGCGCAGCAGAGGATCGAAACGTATTGCCGGTAATGCGGCGTAGTAAAGAGCATTGCGCACTTCCATGCGTCCGCCGCCAATCATTCTTTTGCCCTGGAACAGACCGCTATCTCTGTTGATCGGGGCGACACCGACCAACTTTGCAATCTGCCCTTTTTCAAACAGTCCGATCTCGGGCAATTCAGCGATCAGCACACAAGCCGTTACAAAACCCACTCCCTTCTGGGTCAACAGAACATGTAATATCGCCGTCAAATCCGGGGATGAGTCTACACATTCGCGCATCAGCTTCTCGACCTCCTGTCTCTGACGGGTGAGGAAGTTGACGGTTTCCTCGATCAGGGCCCGAGCCGGATTATCAGGCTTCTCAAGCCGGTTCTTCTCCTGGATCAGCATGTGTGTAAGTTGGCGCCGACGGGCAACAAAATCAGCGAGTTTATAGCGGGCTTCATCTGTTCTGGCCATCAGGCGCGGCGACATGCGTTGGCCGTAATCAGCCAGTACAAAGGCATCAATCCTGTCTGTTTTGCTCAGGGTTCCTGACGCTTTGGCAAAGTGGCGGATCAGAAGGGCATTGACCTTTGAAACAGGTAATTGTGCAGCTTGCAAAGCTCGAACCAGAAGGCGTTGATAGCCGCCGGTTGGCTCCAGAACAATCCGCTCCAGCCCCGGGAAAGCCTGCAGTCTGGCGATCAGGTCTGCAATCCCGGTTTCTGAATTGGCAAAGCGCAGGGTGTGTTTGTCTGGTAAAATGCACAGATCAAGCGAGGATTTTGATACATCGATACCAACAAAACGGGTAGTATAAGACACGGCAATGTCCTCCTTATACTCGAGCGTCAAAGCTCTTCCAGCGGTTCGACAATGCCTCCAGAGACCGTGAGTGTTCAGCTTTTTTACGGATGTAAAAATCCAAGGCCGCATCAACACCTCACGGATCCGGGAGCCTGCGTATACGCAGGCTCCAAAATGAAAAGAGGCACGAACATCATACCAAATGTTCGTGCCTCTCAATGTATAAGGGGCGCCAATCATATGTTGGCACCCCTTTTTCGTCTGTCGCAGGTGTTGATCAGGATTTGACCATTTCCCAGCTGCCGGTTTTGGCAGAGCGGGTAAAGGCATCCAAAATCTGCATATTGGCAATCGCGTCTTCAATCGGGTAATCGACCGGGCTGTCGCCAGAAAAAATCGCAGTCGCAGCTTCGCTTTGCAGGGTGTACTGGTTGCAGACCGGAAACTTGATTTCGCGGGCTTCGTCAAAGCCCGGCTGTTTCTGGCCGGCAACGCGAATGACGGCTTCGGTTTCCGGTACGGCGTTGAACGGCATCAGGATTTCAATCCGGCCCTCAGAGCCAAGGATATGCACGCGCTGAACGGCTGCCGACTGAGTGCCGCATACAAAGCTTGCCTGCAGGCCGGACCCGAAATCCAGCATGCCCGATACCAAACGGTCGGTTCCGAATTTCGGATCCTTGTCCATCAGCGACACCACACGCACCGGCTCCTTGCCGGTGATAAAGCGTGGGCCGACAATGCAATAGCAACCGATATCAAGCAAACCGCCGCCGCCAATGTCCTTTTTGTTGCGCACATTGTTCGGGTCGGCGTTGAAATAGGTAAAGATGCTCTGCACGGTCGTAAGCTGGCCGATTTGGCCGCTTTCAACGATTTTGCGGGCCTCAAGCCATTGCGGGTGATGACGCACCATGAAGGCTTCGAGAACCTGTTTGCCGCTTTTGTCGCGGGCCTCAATCAGGCGTTTGGCGTCTTCGGTATGAAGGCCGATCGGCTTTTCGCACAGAACATGTTTTCCCGCCTCAAGCGCCTTGATCGTCCATTCGACATGCAAATGGTTGGGCAGGGGATTGTAAATCGCCTCGATCGACGGATCGGCCAGCAGTTCCTCATAGGAGCCATAGGCGCGCGGAATGCGCATGTTTTCTGCCACCTCACGGGTCTTTTCAAGATCGCGTCCGGCAATGGCCAGGATTTCAAGCTGATCGCTTTCCTGCATGGCCGGAATGACCTTTTCCGTGCCGATCTTGGCGGTGCTAAGAACGCCCCACTTCATTCCGATACTCCGTCTGTTTTTCTCTTTTGTGGCCAGCATCCCGTTGCACTTGCTGCGGGGCAGGCAGCCCGCCTGCTGTATTATATGGTGATCCCAACAGCTTTGCGGGTCCGTAATCGAATTGATCTAATTAAGCCATATGTCACGACATGCAAGATGCCCGAAAGGTCAGGGTGGGCAAAAAATTGAATGATTTAAGGCTTCAGGCCATGATCGCAAAGCGCAATCCCGCAAAATTCGGCGCTTTGAATGACTTGCCCGTTTTGCCGGGAAAAAAGTGAAAATATGCGCTTGACGTCGCAGGCCTCGGGCCATATAAACCGCGCCACACGATGGCGGGTGTAGCTCAGGTGGTTAGAGCACCAGTTTGTGGCACTGGGGGCCGTGGGTTCAAGTCCCATCACTCGCCCCATGTGAAAAGGTCAGGCAGAAATGCCTGGCCTTTTGTCTTTTGCGGGCCTTTTTCCCGCGCCCCGGTTGCCTTTGGCGGTTTATCATCTAGACTGCCCAAAAATATCTAGGTTCGGGGTCGTATGGCGAAGCTCAAAGTTGATCAGGCAATGAAGCGCGCGAAGGCGCATATACGCAAAGGTGAAATCGCCGAGGCGCGCGCATTGTATGAAGCCATTCTTGTTGATTACCCCAAGAACGAACGCGTCAAATCCGCCCTGGCGGAGCTAAGTGGTCCGGTCAAGCCCGGTGCCGGGCCAAAGGGTGGTGCAAGCGGTGCTGGGGGCGAACCGCCAGCCGAGGTTTTTGCCAAACTGTCGCAAGCGTATCAGGCCGGTCGCCTGCAAGATGTGCATGCCATGACCGGACAGCTATTGGGTCAATATGGCAATTCGGCCAAGCTTTGGAACTTCCGTGCTGCGGTCAGCAGCAACCTCAACCTGCTTGACGACGCCGAGCAGGCTTTGCGCCAGGTCGTGCGCCTGCAGCCCAATATGGTTGCCGCCAAAAGCAATCTCGGGGTCATTCTCGAACGTCTGGGCAAGCTGGCGGAGGCCGAGGAATGCTATCGCGCGGTGATTGCCGCTTCGCCAGAGTTCCCTGAGGCGCACAACAATCTTGGCAATCTCCTTAAAGGTGCGGGTAAGCTTGAAGAAGCCCAAGGCTGCTATCTGAATGCGATTGCGCGCAAGGCCGATTACGTTGATGCGCACTATAACCTTGCCAACACGCTCCGCGAACGCGAACGGCTTGAGGATGCCAAACAGCAATATTTCAAGACGCTCAAGCTGCAGCCAAAATTGGCTGAGGCCTGGTACAGCCTTGGCCAAACCATGGCCGCACTTAAGTCCGCGCCCGAAGCGATTGAGGCCTATCAACGTGCCTTGGCGGTCAAGCCCGGTTACGTCCCGGCCATTGTCGAGCAACTGCGTCAACAAAGCCAACTGTGCGACTGGCGGGCGTGTGATTTGTTTGATCAATACGCCGATCAGCTTGGGGTGACCGGGGAGGCAGCCGTGCCATTCCCGCTGTTGCCATTTGAAGATCATCCGGCCCATCAACTGGCGCGCGCGCGCAACTGGGCACAAAGCCATTTCTCGCAAGCAGCCCCGATCTCGACGATTGAGCCGACGCCTGCCGACAGGCGCAAGATCCGGCTTGGCTATTTCTCGGCCGATTTTCATGATCACGCGACCATGTTCCTGATGGCGGGCATCTTGCGCCATCATGACCGGCCAAAGTTCGAAATCTTCGTTTACAGCTATGGCAAAAGCAAAACCGATGCGAACCGCGATCAGGTGCTTGAAAATGTTGATCAGTTCTTTGACGTGCAGGACATGTCCGATGGCGATTTGACGCAGTTTGCCCGAGAACACAGCCTTGATATCGCGATTGATCTCAAGGGCTATACCCGCGATGCCCGGCTGGAGCCATTTACCGGGCGCATGGCGCCGCTTCAGATCAGCTACCTTGGCTATCCCGGCACACTGGGGGCAGATTTCATCGATTATATCGTTGCCGACCCGGTGGTTGTTCCGCCCGAACAGCGCGGCGGTTATCATGAGAAAATCATTTATCTTCCCGATTGCTATCAGCCCAACGACAATACGCGCGAAATCTCGACGAGGTCGATGACGCGTGCCGAACTTGACCTGCCCGAAGACGGTTTTGTTTTCTGCTGCCTGAACAACAATTACAAAATCATGCCGCAGGAATTCGCCATCTGGATGCGCGTGATGGCAAAGGTCGAAGACAGTGTGCTCTGGCTTTGGTGCAATGATGATGGGGCCAAGGCCAATCTGCGCGCGGCGGCGGAAAAGCACGGTATTTCTGGGGATCGTTTGATCTTTGCCGGTTACATGCCGCAATCCGAACATCTCGCGCGCCTGCGCCATGCCGATCTGTTTATCGATACCTTCAATGTCAACGCCCATACGACCGCCAGCGACGCGCTGTGGGCCGGATTGCCGGTGGTGACACTGGCGGGCAAACAGTTCGCCGCCCGCGTTGCCGCCAGCCTGCTGTCGGCCATCGGTCTGCCGGAACTGACCACGGAAACGCCTGAAGCCTATGAGGAACTCATCCTCAAACTCGCGCAAAACCCGGACATGCTGGCTGAACTGCGCAGCAAACTTGCCACCAACCGCGAGACCAAGCCGCTCTTTGATACCGAGGGCTATACACGCGGTTTTGAGCAGGGGCTTGAGCGTGCTTTTGCACAACGACTGGCAGGCGAAGCACTTTCGGATATTGCCGTGAGTGTCTAGCTCCGGACTCTGGGCAGGATCCATTGTGATCTGATGTCACATTCCTGACGAATTACTTCCAGATAAGGGGTTAATCTTCCGGTTCGATGGGCCGGAAGGTTGTGCGTTGCTGCCACCTGATCATCCCGGTCATCTGGGCTGCCCATGGTTTGAGCTCGCATATGATCCCAACCGCCAAGGACTGATATAAATGCCCAGCGACCACCCCCTTTTGATGCTGACCCGCCGTGCCTTCTCAGCGAGCCTTTTGGGGGCGGCGGCCGTTCCCTTTGCTGGCCGGGCCTTCGCACAAACGCCGTCCGACATCCGCTCGCGCATTTCGGGCATGTCCCAGCTTCATGCCATCATGGTCCAACGTGGTGACGAGGTTATTGTTGCCGAAGCCCCGCGCGGGCCGGGTCTGGATCGGGTTGCGAACATCAAGTCATGTTCGAAAAGCATCATCGGTCTGCTGACGGGTACCGCGATCGCAGAAGGCGCGATCCCCTCGGTCAAAGCCACCATCGGCGAGATCGCGCCATCTATCATTCCCGCGAACGCCACCCACGGTGTCGAAAATCTGACCATCGAAGATCTGGTAACGCTCCGGGCCGGGCTTGAGGGCACATCAGGGTGTAACTACGGCGCCTGGGTCAATTCCGACAACTGGGTTGCCTTCGCGCAGCGCCGCCCGATGGTTGCAAACCCCGGCGGGCGTATGATCTATTCGACCGGTACCACCCATATCCTTGGTGCCGTGCTCACGGTTGCGACCGGGAAAAGCTTGCTGGAACAGGCGCGCGCTGCCCTTGGCCAGCCGCTCGGCATTGAAATTCCGGCTTGGACACAGGATCCGCAGGGCTATTATTTCGGCGGGAACGAGATGGCGCTGACACCACGCGGGATGTTGCGCATCGGGGCGCTCATGCGCGATCAAGGTCGGTTCGAAGGTGATTAGATCATCCCGGCCGACTGGATTGACCAATCAACCCAGGCCTACACCCGATCACCGTATTCGGGGCTTGCCTATGGCTATGGCTGGTTCCTGAGCCGCAGCGGCTTCATCATCGCCCGCGGCTATGGTGGCCAGATCATCGCGGCACATCCCGAAAAGGACCTGGCGGTGGCCATTACCTCTGATCCGACATCACCGGCACGATCAGGCGGATATTTCGGGGATTTGATGGACCTGCTTGAGGGGCCAGTGCTTTCACTGGCCTGATTGAAGTGACAACGAGCATATGAAAAGGCCAGACAGGAATAGCAGGCCTTTTCACTTTTTCGTAGTCGTTGTGCGGGTAACGGTGTGTGAAGTTAATCCAAAACCCTAGTCTTTTGGCTTTCGATAGAATGCAACGACGTCAGAGCTTCCCCGATCTTTTTTATGCAGATATTAGGGGCGGCAATGAAGATGGCGTAAGACTCTCGTTCGTCAAAGCGAGTTGGGCTAGTGTACATAAACGGGTTCATTGGCCCTATCCGTGACTCTTCAGCCTTTTGTGTTGCTAGAAGCAAGCAATCCCGAGCGTACTTCACTTTGAACATATCTCTTGGTGACAAAGTTGCTTCCATGTTGTCAGCAATCCAAGTTAGTGCTTCTATTACGTTTCTTAGAGAATAGATTGCTTCCTCTAGATGTCGTGTAGAGAATTCCTTAAACATTGAACTAAGATCGTCGCAGTCCTGTTGGATCTTGTTGATTCTGTCTGCAGAGAGCCGGAGTGTGCCCGTTCTCATTTCCTCGGCAGTTCTGGGTTCCAAGGCTTTCGGTAGTGGCCGAACACGGTTGGCCTCTACTGCGCGTTCATGTAGTGTTTGCAGTTCTTTAGCTGAATGCTGAATTAGTGGCTGCGTTCGTGGAAGCATATACGTTGCCAATTCATAGCGTTCTCGGAATGGCTTAAGTGCACTAATTCGACTGGCATTTTGATGGCGCGAGAAACTCCAAGAAGCAGCGATGAACGCACCAGCGGCACCGAGAGCGGAACCTAGGATGCTGCCCCAACCGCTAGGTAGAGCAGGGATATACGGAAAGAATAGTGCGCAACCGATGAATCCGAGTAGGCACCCGAACAGTATCAACAAGGTCGCGTTCCAGTCTCCTGGTTTCATTTCAGATCTAACCTTAGTATGCGTTGCATCCAAACATTCCGATACTAGACATCATTTGCAGGCTGTTGTCCTAATTGGCAGTTTAGCTAAACGCTTAATTTGAGGATTCGTCAATTCTTGGTTGTTTTTCTGCGCTTTTATCTACGAGCAGGATAAGGGAGTTTGACATTCCCAATTCCGCGCCAATCTGCTAGGTAACGCTCCATATTTCCCAAACGGGTTCATTGCTTGCCAGGAGATCGCCCTATGTCGACCAACCGCATTACCCTTCGCCGTCCCGATGACTGGCATTTGCATCTGCGTGATGGCGAGATGCTTAAAGGTGTGATTGGCGAGACATCAGCGCATTTTGCCCGTGCGATCATTATGCCCAATCTGGTGCCGCCGGTGGTCAAGACGGCTGATGCCGTTGCCTATCGCGACCGGATTACCGCAGCCATCCCGTCGGGCCATGATTTTACGCCGCTGATGACGCTTTATCTGACTGAGGGCAGCAATCCCGATGATATCGAGGAAGGCTACAAGGCCGGCGTGATCACGGCACTGAAGCTTTATCCGGCGGGTGCGACCACCAACTCAGATAGTGGTGTGCGCAATTTCGATAATGCCATGCCTGCGCTGGAGCGGATGGCTGAGCTTGGCATTCCGCTCTGTATTCATGGGGAAGTCACGGATACGGAGATCGATATCTTTGACCGTGAAGCGGTGTTTATCGACCGGGTTCTTGAGCCGCTGCGCAAGCGTCTGCCGGAGCTGCGCGTGATTCTCGAGCATATCACCACGGAAGACGGCGTTGAGTATGTCAAAGCCAATGACAAGAATTTGGGTGCGACGATCACGACCCATCACCTGATCATCAACCGCAATGCCATTCTGGTCGGCGGCATTCATCCGCATATGTATTGCCTGCCGGTTGCCAAACGTGAAAAGCATCGTTTGGCGCTCCGTGTGGCTGCGACATCCGGTGATTCACGCTTCTTCCTGGGCACCGACTCAGCCCCGCATACTGATGAGCGCAAGATCAGCCCCTGTGGATGTGCCGGTATCTTTACCGCCAATAACACCGTGCAGCTTCTGGCCCACGTGTTTGAGGAAGAAGGGGCGCTGGACAAGCTTGAAGGCTTTGCCTCGCTGCATGGGCCGCAATATTACGGCCTGCCGCTGAATGGCGATCAGATCACGCTGGAAAAACGCAGCGAGCCGGCCAAGTTTGCCGAAAAGATCGAAACTGGCGAAGGGCCGGTGACGGTGTTTGATCCGGGCTTTGATGTGTTCTGGCATTACGCCTAAGCGCAAACGCACGACACAATAAAAGCGGCTCCATCGGGGCCGTTTTTTTTCGTTCGGGGGGTATCCGAGGTTAGCCGCTCAGATCCACGGTGCCAGGCGCGGCGTTCAGGCCGATGGTTGCGCGATAGCTTTCTGCCGCCGCATAGGCCTGTGCTGAGATCATCGCCGAGATGTTCATCGATGCGCCCTTGGCGACATTGAAATCAGCCGCTGAGCTTCCGGGCACGGAGGCTGCGCGGGAAATGGCGGCCTGATTGGCGATGGCAGCAGCACCTTCAAGGCCCTGAATGGGGCGGATGCTGACCTTGCCGCCGGTGGCATAAAACCGCCCATCCGGGCCGGGCGTGTAGCTATAAGTGATCATGCCGGCATTGGCACCGGCCAAGGCCTGATGGCTTTCTTCCTCTGTCCGGACAACCGCGTCACGGGCGCGCAATTCTTGCACGATTTCACGTTCGGTTGCGGTCAGAAGGGCCGGGTTTGATGTTGGCTGACGCGCGCTTTCAGGGGGGGCTTCGCGTTCTTCCTGCTGGCGCTGTGTCGGGCTTTGGGTTTCCGGTTCTTCCGGCGCGCCGCCATTAATGTCACGTGGGTCAAGCTGCTGGATGATCGTCACCACCGATGCCGCACTGTTGACCGGTGCGGTTTGCGCGGGCGGTGGTGGCGGTGGCACGGCTTGTTCGCCCGCATCCGTGCGGCCCGCTGTTTGGGGGGATGTCGCGGTTTCACTGCGCGCACTGGGCCCGTTTGCAGGGGGCTGTGATGGGGAAAGCGTGCTTGAAAGCGGGACCAAGGCAACAGCTGCCGGCAAAGTTTGCGGCGCAGACGCAACCGTTCCGCCCGACCCGCTGGTCGGCGGTTGGCTCCCGGAGCCGGGCAGGGCGCGTGTGGCAATAATCTGGCCAAGTTGCCCACCACTTCCGGGGATAACCTGTATTGCACCTGCCTGTATCATGACGGTCATTATAGCCCAACTCTGGGTTAAATGTACATAAGCAGATCAAGGAGATGCCTGGCCCGATGTTGTAATGATCGTCATCATGATCACGCTGGTTTGATGCGGTGGTTTTGCCTGCGCCGGGTAAGGTGGAGCCAATTTGGTCAAGATTGGTTGTCGATGATGCGCTTTGTTGCTTCTGCCCTGTTCCCTGTTTTGATTGCCGTGTTGATGTTTGCCGTGCCGTTTGCGGTGCACGCTGCGCCGGATGCGGACTTGTGGCCGGACTGGCAAGCCCATGACCCGCAAAGCACGATGACGATTGATCACGGGGATTGGCAGGTGGTGTTGGATCGTTACGTCACGGCGTCTGCGCCCGGTGTGACCAGCTTTGATTACGAACGTGCCAGCCAGGATGGTGGGGCTGAAATGGTGGCCGCGTATGTCGCAGCCATGACAAAGGTCGCGGTCGATCAGCTTAACCGCGATCAGCAGTTTTCCTATTGGGTGAACCTTTATAATGCGCTGACCGTCAAGGTGGTTCTGGATCATTATCCGGTCGACAGCATCCGCGATATTGATATCTCGCCCGGACTGTTTTCATCCGGCCCGTGGGGCAAGAAACTGATCACGGTGGAGGGCAGGACGCTCAGCCTTGATGATATCGAACATCGCACTCTGCGCCCGATTTGGCGTGATGCACGCATTCATTACGCGGTGAATTGTGCATCGATCGGGTGTCCGGCCTTGGCGCCGGAGGCGTTTGATGCTGCCACGCTTGATGCGCAGCTCAATGAAGCCGCACGCGGCTTCATCAATCATCCGCGTGCCGCGCGGGTGACGGATGATGGCCGTCTTGTGCTTTCAAGCCTCTATGACTGGTATCGCGATGATTTCGGGGAAAGCGATGCAGCCTTCATTGCGCATCTGCGAGCGTTTGCCGCACCGGCACTGTCGGATGCCTTGGCCAATATCGATGAGCTTGAGGTGGATGATTACCACTATGACTGGGCGCTGAACGAAGGGCAGCGCTGAAGATTTCAGCGCCGCACATTGTCCTACAGCATCTTGCGATATTGGATGAAGCCGGGTTTGTCGGCGATGCGGTCATAAAGCTTCATGGCCGTCACGTTATCCTGCTGGGTCAGCCAGTAAACACGGGCCGCGCCGGCGTTTTCGGCATGATCATAAACATGTTCGATCAGCTTGCGGCCCATGCCGGTGCCGCGCAGGTCTTCATCGACATAGAGATCCTGCAAATAGCAGTAATCAGCCGTGGTCCAGCAGGAGCGATGATAAATCCAGTGGACCATGCCAATGGCTTTGTCGTCCTGCCAGGCAAGGGCTGCGTGCATCGGCTCGTTGGCATCGAGAAAGCGTTGCCAGGTCTGTTTGCTGACGTCGCCCGGAATATCGGTTTTATAGAAGGTCTGATAACCGCGCCAAAGCGGCAGCCATGCTTCGAAATCAGAAGGGGTTATCGGGCGAATTTCAGTCGGCATCATCACATCCTTTATCGCGTGGTAATCATCGGTTTCGGGGATTACCGATACCCTAAAAGGCATGTGGTATGGTCGTAAGGGCCAATTATACGAAATTGCCCGGGCCAATCGCAGAGGCTGTTGGTGGATCACTGAGTGAGACGTCAGGACAGCCCGTCATCACCAAGATGTCGGGTGCATATGATTTCAGAAACGGGTTCGCTCAGACCCGTAAGGCCGCCGTGCTGCGCACCCCTGAACGCACCGGATAGGCCGCACCGGTTTGGGTATTGGGAACATGGGCCTGCTGCAGTTTTGGTTCGGCGGTTGTCACGGAATTATCCGTATCGCCATCGCGATTCTGGCAAGCCTTGTCGATGGTGTGACGGACGTCACTGGCAGAGACGCCATCATAGCGCATTAATGTCTGAACGATCGGGTCGGCAAGCATGTCTTCGACCGTCAATTCCTGATCAACGTAACTCATCTTCTCGTATCCCGAATTTTTTGTTGTGCCGAATGTAATGCAATTGCAAGTCATTCGCAACAATTATCTTATTCCGATGATGCTTTTTTTCATTTTCGCCGTCGAAACGCTTTGATCTGCCTTAAGGAAGGGCGATCTGCGCGAGATTTTCGCAAACTGCGTTTCATGGGATTTTCCTGGCGCGTTGTCGGGGTAAATCGGCTTAAACTCTATTTGCTTGCATAAAAACCCTCAGGGTTTTAACGCAGGTATTTGGTTTGTTTTCCAAAGTGATCAGGCCCAACAAGTATGGCAAAAATAGGCTGACAAAATGAAACGTCCGGGAATACGCGAATATGTGCTTTTGGTGCTGCTGGCGCTGATGTGGGGCAGTTCGTTCACCTTTATCAAGATTGGTGTGCATGCCTATTCACCGCTGGTGGTGGCAAGCGGGCGTCTGGCCTTCGCCGCCCTTGTGCTTTGGTGCTTTGCCGCAATCCGCAAATCGGAAATGCCCAAGGGCAAGCGTGCCTGGATCTCGACCTTTATGGTGGCCCTGATCGGCAATGCCATTCCGTTCTTCCTGATCAGTTTTGGCGAGACCGAAGTCGATGCCGGGCTGGCCGCCATCCTGATGTCGACCGTGCCGCTGACCACGGTCGTTCTGGCGCACTTCTTTACCCATGATGAAAAGCTTTCAGCGGGCAAGGTCGTCGGCGTGATTTTGGGCACGATTGGCGTGATTGTTCTGGTCGGGCCGGAAACGCTTTCGGGGCTTGGTGGGGAATTCCTGTTCCAGTTGGCCATTCTGGTGGCCGCCATCGGTTATGCCATTTCATCGCTGATTGCGCGCAATCTGCGTGATCAGCCGCGCATCGGATCCACTGCGGTGATCCTGACATTTGCCGCCATGATGCTGATGCCCTTTACCCTGATTGTCGATCAGCCCTGGACGATGAACTGGGATCTGGAAGGTGCGCTTGCCATCATGTATCTTGGCATGTTCCCGACCGGCATTGCCATGTTCCTGATTTTGCAAATTATCGCCATGGCCGGGGCCAGTTTCCTTGTATTTAACAACTATCTGGTGCCCGCGGTCGGGGTGTTGATCAGTTTTGTCATTCTGGGCGAAGTGCCACAGCCAAATGCCCTGATTGCACTGGCGATTATTCTCGGCGGTATTGCGGCATCGCAGCTGCGTTTCGGACGCAAAACGAGTGGTGCAAATGTAACGGGTGCCAAGGCCAATCCGATGGCGCCGGTGATGGAAACGCCGAAAGACGATAAAGCGCCGGGAAAATGACGGTTTTTATGGGGATGAAATCCCTGAATTCGCGATAAAATTCCAACTTTCTCGCCCAACCGTGAAGGATAGGATTTGTCAATATTGTTTGTGTGGGACAAACCTGATACTTTCCGGCTTTCTGGTCCGGCATGCGCCTGAAAACGGGGCATGTCACGCCGATTGAATCATTTCTGATCAAGCGTTTAAGAGGTCACGGGCTTTGTCCACCGAAGAGACCAATCCTGAGAACCGCGATATCTTCCCGGTTTCCATCGAACAAGAAATGCGCCGGAGCTATCTCGATTACGCGATGAGCGTGATCGTCAGCCGCGCACTGCCTGACGTCCGAGACGGTTTGAAGCCGGTACATCGTCGTATTTTGTACGCCATGCACGAGAATGGGTTTGAATATAACAAACCGTTCCGCAAATCGGCCCGTGTGGTCGGGGATGTGATGGGTAAATATCATCCGCACGGCGACAGCGCGATTTACGATGCAATGGTCCGTATGGCGCAGGATTTCTCCATGCGTCTGCCGTTGATTGACGGGCAGGGCAACTTCGGGTCCATGGATGGCGACAAGGCCGCCGCCATGCGTTACACCGAGGCGCGCATGGCCAAGGCCGCGCACTTCCTGCTTGATGATATCGACAAGGACACGATTGATTTCCGCGATAACTATGACGAAACCACCAAGGAACCGTCTGTTATCCCGGCCCGTTTCCCCAACATGCTGGTCAATGGTGCCGGTGGTATTGCGGTTGGTATGGCAACCAACATTCCGCCGCATAACCTTGGCGAAGTCATTGATGGCTGCATGGCCTATGTCGATGACCCGAATATTTCCGTCGAAGGTCTGATGGAATTCGTCCACGGTCCGGACTTCCCGACCGGTGGCCTGATCCTCGGCCGTTCTGGCATCCATTCGGCCTTCAAGACCGGTCGTGGTTCCGTCGTCATGCGTGCACGCACCCATGTCGAGGAAATCCGTGCCAACCGCGAAGCCATCATCGTGACGGAGGTTCCCTATCAGGTGAACAAGGCCACCCTGATGGAAAAAATCGCCGATCTGGTGCGCGAAAAGAAACTCGAAGGCATTTCCGATCTGCGTGACGAGTCTGACCGTTCAGGCGTGCGCATGGTGATCGAGCTCAAGCGTGATGCCAATTCGGACGTTGTCCTGAATCAGCTGTTCCGCTTTACAGCACTTCAGACCTCGTTTGGGGTGAATATGCTTGCCCTTAACCGCGGCAAGCCGGAACTGATGAACCTCAAAGACATCATTCAGGCCTTTGTCGAGTTCCGCGAAGAAGTCATTACCCGTCGTACCATCCATCTTCTCAAAAAGGCACGTGATCGTGCCCATGTCGTGGTTGGTCTGGGTATTGCGGTTTCCAATATCGACGAAGTCATCAAACTGATCCGTAATGCGGCCGACCCGGTCGTGGCACGTGAACAGCTGATGGCACGTGATTGGGCGGCGGGCGATATCGTTCCGCTGATCGAACTGATCGCCGATCCGAACCAGGTTGGATCATCTGATGGCATGTATCGCCTGTCCGAAGCGCAGGCCCGTGCGATCCTTGAGCTCCGCCTGCATCGCCTGACCGGTCTGGAACGCGACAAGATCGCGGCCGAATTGACCGAGTTGGGTGAGAAGATCAAGGACTTCCTTGATATCCTTGGCTCGCGTGAGCGCAAGCTGACGATCCTCAAGGATGAACTTTCTGAAATGCGCAATGAGTTCGCCAATGAACGTCGCAGCGAAATTCAGGAAGCAGAATTCGAACATGACATCGAAGACCTGATTGCCCGCGAAGAGATGGTCGTGACCGTGTCTCATAGCGGCTATATCCAGCGTGTTCCGCTGTCGACCTATCGCGCACAGCGTCGCGGGGGCAAAGGCCGTTCGGGCATGGCAACCCGCGAGGAAGACTTCGTCTCCAAGCTGTTCGTTGCCAATACCCACACCCCGGTTCTGTTCTTCAGCTCCGAGGGTATGGTCTACAAAATGAAGGTCTGGCGCCTGCCGATGGGCACGCCGCAATCACGCGGCAAGGCGCTGGTGAACCTGTTGCCGCTGTCCGAAGGCGAATATATCACGACGGTCCTGCCGCTTCCGGATGAGGAAGAATGGCCGAACCTGCATGTGATGTTTGCCACCTCGACCGGGAATGTACGCCGTAACAGCCTTGCCGATTTCGTGAATGTGAAATCAAACGGCAAGATCGCCATGAAGCTTGAAGAAGAACGTGGCGACAAACTGATCGCGGTTCAGACCTGTACCGAGGATGACGACATTCTTCTGACAACCCGTCAGGGCAAGTGCATTCGTTTCCGTGTTGGTGACGTCCGCGTCTTTACCGGCCGTAATTCGGTCGGTGTGCGTGGCATCCGTCTGGCCGACGAGGACGATGTCATCGCGATGTCTGTCCTGTTTGGCAACCATGTCAGCATGGAAGAACGTGACGAATATCTTTCGATCGCAGGTAAACTGCGCCGCGAGGAAGTCACCGAAGACAGCCTGCCGCTCGAAGTTCTGACGGCTGAGCGCTATCAGGAAATCTATGACGGCGACCAACTGATCCTGTCGGTTACCGAAAACGGTTATGGCAAACGCACCTCTGCCTATGAATACCGTGTGACCGGCCGTGGCGGTCAGGGCTTTGCCAATATCGAGATGTCTGAACGTAACGGTCAGGTTGCGGCTTCGTTTGTTATCGAAGAAGGCGACGAGCTGATGATGGTCACCAATGGTGGCAAGGTCATACGTATGCCGACCCATGACATCCGTATTGCCGGGCGCAAGACCCAGGGTGTGACGCTGTTCCGTACGGCCAAGGACGAAGAAGTCGTGGCGGTCGAACGTCTGTCAAACCTTGGTGAAGAAGATGAAGAGCTCATTGATGGCGAGGAAGGTGTTGTCGAAGGTGCCGAAGGTACTGACGAGGGCGCTGCTCCGACTGCCGAGGCATCTGATGAAGATGCATCCGCAGCACCGGCATCCGATGACGCGGATCGCGACGAATAACTGGAAGTTTGATGACTGAAACGTCTTCTACCGTATCGCGTATCGGGATTTATCCGGGCACCTTTGACCCGGTAACCCAGGGGCATATGGATATTATTCGTCGCGCGACCCGGATCGTCGATGAGCTGATTGTCGGTGTTGCGATCAATGCTGGCAAAGGCCCGATGTTCGGGGTCGAGGAACGCTGTGCACTGGTTGAAGGTGCACTCAAGGCTGCGGGCGGTGAAGTTGCCGCCCGTACCTCCGTAAAGCCATTTTCTTCGCTTCTGATGCAGTTTGCGCAGGAAAACGGATCAAGTACCATCATCCGTGGTCTGCGCGCCGTGTCGGACTTTGAATATGAATTCCAGATGGCCGGGATGAACGCCCGACTGTCGCCGGAAGTCGAAACCGTGTTTTTGATGGCATCTGACAAACAGCAGTTTGTCTCTTCGCGCTTTGTGAAGGAAATCGCCCGTCTGGGTGGGGATGTCACTGAATTTGTGCCCGCCAACGTGCTTAAACGCCTGCACGAAAAGCTGGCAGAAGAAAAGGAATAACGCAGGCCATGCGTCTTTTTCGTCTATTTTCAATTATCGCACTCGTACTAGGATTTATCACCATGTCCACTGGAAACGACGCTGTCGCACAGGATCTGGAGAACACGCTTTATCTTGATCTGAAAGATGGCCGCGTTGTGATCCAGCTTCGCCCGGATCTGGCACCGAACCATGTTGCCCGGATCAAGGAACTCACCCGTGAAGGCTTTTACGATGGTCTGAAATTCCATCGTGTGATCGAAGGTTTTATGGCGCAGACCGGCGATCCCAAGGGCAATGGCACCGGTGGATCGGGTCAGAAGCTTGATGCGGAATTCTCCAACGAACGTCATGTGCGCGGCACCGTTTCCATGGCGCGTTCGGCCAACCCGAACAGTGCAGATTCCCAGTTCTTCATCGTCTTTGCCGATGCACCGCACCTTGATGGCCAGTACACCATCTGGGGTCAGGTGACTGAGGGTATGGAATATGTCGACATGATCAAAAAGGGTGCGCCGTGGGCCAATGGCAGCGTCGCCGACCCGGATCAGATCGTCAAAATGCAGGTTGCTGCTGACGCGCAGTAATCGCGAACTTTCAAGTATTGCAACCGAAAGCCGTCCCTTTGTGGGGCGGCTTTCGCGTTTTTGGGGCTGAATGCGCAAAAAGAGCCAAAATATGGAAAACAGGTGTTGACCGATGCGGCCTGTGCCATTAAAACGCGCTTCACCAACCTTGAGGGCCCGTAGCTCAGTTGGTAGAGCAACTGACTTTTAATCAGTTGGCCACAGGTTCGAATCCTGTCGGGCTCACCAATAAGCCCCTGAAACCTAACCGGTTTCGGGGGCTTTTTATTTGTCCGAATTTTCCCTTTGAATTTTGTCGATGTCCTGTGCGCGGTCGTTCGGTCTGAGCAGGATGTTGTGTTTTTCGCGATGGTGTTTTGCCACCCCCTTTGCCCGACATTTTGGGGCATTTTCCATCTTTTCATGGCTGATGTGCATCTTCGCATAAAAAGGGGGGTTGACCGATGCCGCCCAGCCCATTAAAACGCCGCTCACCAACCTTGAGGGCCCGTAGCTCAGTTGGTAGAGCAACTGACTTTTAATCAGTTGGCCACAGGTTCGAATCCTGTCGGGCTCACCAATTCAAAACCCCTGGAACCCAGAAGTTTCGGGGGTTTTGCATATCTGGGCCGTGCCGCCATCTTTCCCGTTCTCATAACGCCAACGCTGCTTTGCGCAGGGCTTCGCTATATGACCGATCCCTGGGCCTTATCCGGGGCAGGGCAAAGACATGAAAATGTTGCTTGATCTGTTGGTTGCGATTGCATCGCAATGCTGTTTCCTGTAAGGAATGCAAATCAGTTTCAAGAGCACCAGAGCAGGTCTTCTGGTGATGATCAATTTTGTGATCGGGAAAGTTACATGTCTGACCCAGTAAATTCATCGGCCGCATCGACGGATGCGCAAACGCCGCTTTCTTCCGATGGCGCACAGGCAGATGGTGCCGCTGCGACCGGAACGCTCAATGCGGACGGGACTGTCATGGTGGATCCCGATACCGGGCTTCCGGTTGATACCATGGCAACGACCCAATCAACCGGCCTTCTGGGCGACTTCACCGCACTTCCGGTGATCGAACAGGTGGACCGGGCCGGCGTGGTTGGCTGGGTGCTGGCGGCAATGGCGCTGATCGGGCTTGTCGTATTCTTCTATAAGCTTGTCGGTTTCCTGCGCCGCGGTGTCTTTGCCGATGGTTTTGTAAAGGATGTCGAACGTCACCTGTCAGCAGGCGACGAAGCACAGGCGGCCGAACTTCTGGCACGCCGTCGTCATCCGGCCGCGCGGATCGGCCTGTCGGGCATGGCGCTGCCGGTGAGCTCCTCACAGGATCGCGAAGCGGCATCGGATCTGATTGCCGCACGGGCGCGCAAGGAAATTGATGGCTTGAATGGTGGTCTGCGGATCATGTCGGCAATTGCTGTGCTCAGCCCGCTTTTGGGCCTGCTGGGGACGGTTATGGGCATGATCGAAGCCTTCCAGCGTATGGAAGGGGCGGGCAGCCGTATTGATCCGTCCGTGCTGTCAGGCGGTATCTGGCTGGCCCTTCTGACGACGGCGATTGGTCTTGTCGTGGCGATCCCGGCAACGGCATTCCATATGTGGATGCAGGGCGTGATTGGCCGGGCAGCCGCCACGATGGAGGATGTCTGCACACTGGTGGTCAATCGTGGTGAGCTGGCCCAGAAGGCGCTCCACCGCGTATCGAGCCTTTCCGAATTGCGCCACGCCGCCGAATAACCCCCGTTTCCGGAAGTCGCCCCATGCAGCTGCGCGAACGCAACAGCGGTTCATCACCGATGATCGGTCTGACCCCGCTGATTGATGTTGTCTTTATCTTGCTGATCTTTTTCATGCTGGCCTCAAGCTTCCTGGACTGGAAGGGCTTTGAGATGTCGGTCAGCATCACCGATGGCAGATCCACCAGCCAAAGCGATACCCACCCGGTTACGGTCGAAGTCGATGTGAATGGTGGGCTGTCGATCAATGGCAATGCGATTGCCCTGTCCAATCTCGCACCGACCCTTCTGCGCGATCACGACGGATCGCCGGTGCGCCTGCGGCCGGTCAATGGTGCCAATCTGCAGCGACTGGTCGAAGTCATGGATACACTGGGGCGTGGTGGTGTCACGGATGTGGAGTTCATCGAATGAAGCGCCGCATCCAGATTGCCGAGGACGGACCGGTTCAGGAACCGATGTTGCCTTTGATCAACATCGTCTTTCTGCTTCTGATCTTTTTCATGATCGCCGGAAGCCTGCAAAAGTTGGGTCCGTTTGAAGTCGATCCACCGGCCAGCCAGACCGCCGAAGCCCAGCCCGAAGACACAATTGTTCTGTGGTTTAGCAATACGGGCGAAATCGGGATTGATGATCTGACCGGCGGGCTTGATCGCTTGTCGTCGATGCTGCCAGCCGATTATATCGGTCGTCCGGTTGAAATTCGTGCCGACCGTGAAGTCGAAGGGGCCAAGGTTGTGACACTTCTGGCGCGTCTTCAGGAACTTGGCATCGAAAAGGTTCAGTTGATGACGGCAATGCAGCCGGGGCAGGAATAGCATGTCCAAACGCGTTGACCTTTTGATTGCAACCGGTTTGACCGGCCTTGTCCTGACGGGTGGCATTGTCCTTGCCATGCCCGACCCGCAGCCATCGGGGTGGGGCGGGGCAGGGGCGGTGCAAAGCATCAGCATCTCGCTTGGTGCCGGACAGGCGGAAACTGGCGAGGCCCAAACCGACACCGAAAGTGCTGATGCGGTTGACAGCACAGCGGCCGAAGTGCCCGAAGAAATCGTCGAGCCCGAAGAAGAACAGGAACCCGAGCCGGAAGTTGAGCCCGAACCTATGCCTGAGGAAGTGGTCGAGCCCGAACCGGAACCTGAGCCCGAACCGGAAGTCATCCCGGAACCGGAACCCGAAATTGTCGAGGAACAGCCCGAGCCAATCCCGGAGCCGGAACCAGAGCCCGAAATCGTCGAAGAACAGCCTGAACCTGAACCGGTTGTCAAAGAGGTTGTTGAGCCTGAACCCGAGCCCGAACCGGAACCGGTTGTCGAGCAGCAGCTTGCCGAAATCCTGCCGGTACGCATGAAGCCGAAACCACCCGTTCAGGAGCCTGTGGCGCAAGAACCGGTCAAAATGCCACAGCCGGTCGAAAAAGCCGCCCAGCCCACGCCGCAGCCCTCAGGGCTGACCAACTCGGTCAAGTCGGATGGGACGACAGGCGAAACCAGCCAAAGCCAGGCGGCCAGTTCGTCAACCGGAAGCGGCGGCGGTGCGGCCAGCCAGGCCATGATGGTTGATTATCAGCAATCGGTTTTGCAAACCCTTGCGCGCTATCGTGAATATCCCGAACGTGCCATGCGCCGCCGGATCGAGGGCGAGAACCGTATTCGCCTTGTTATTGCCCGTGATGGCACGGTGCTCGAGGCCAGCATGGTCAGTTCAAGTGGATCAAGCATCCTTGATCGCGAAACCGAACGTTTGATTGAACGGGTGCGGAAATTCCCGCCATTCCCCGACGAGATGACCGAAGAACAGGTTATCTGGACCGTCCCGGTGAATTATCAGCTTCATTAAAAACAAAACGCCAGCCCGGAAAAGCTGGCGTTTTTTTTATATTTGGTGTCGCGGGTTAGTCCGCTGTTCCACCATCTTCCCAGTGATATTCTAGCGGTGCATCGCGCCATGCAAATTTATCCAGATGAACGATGATGATGCCCTTCATCTTCTCGATGCCCTCAGGCTTGTGGGATTGCCCGTCAAAGGTCAGGCGGTCTTCATGGGCGGTAATAACGCACGGGCCCATGGGGAAGGCGACATCGCCTGTTGTTTCGCGCAATTCAACCTCGACCTTGTGGGCGAAATGCTTGCACAGTTGGACAAGGTACTTCGCGGCCTTCTCGGTTTTTACCGATCCTTTGGTGATAAACATCTGACGATCTCTCGGATTTTGTTTGAAGCTGTTTTTGCTGGTTCAGTCTGCAGGCGCATCGTTGAGTCAGACCCAGTACACGCCGTTCAGATCAACCGCCTGAAACTGCTCGAAAAAGGTTGCAAGGGCGGCATCGGGATCAAGGTCGGCATAGATGTCGGGATGCATCCACTTTGCCATCGCCTGCAGGGCAAAGACATTGATCGGATTGTTATAAACATGATGCCAGACGGAATAGACCTGTTTGCTTTTCACCGCACTTAGAAGCGGCAAGCCGATGCGTTCCATACTGTGTGCCAGCGATGCGCGTGCCTGCTCGGCATTGGTCTTTGCGCCGAGCACAATGCGCTTTGCATTGGCGTCTGCATCCAGTCCGGCTGTTCCGATGGCCGTGGTGATATAGACGTCGGGATCGGTGACAATGACCTGTTCGACGGATACCTGACTGATGACGCCGGGAATGGTATCGGCAAAGATGTTGTCGCCGCCTGCAAGGGTGACAAACTTGCCAATCATCTCGTTGCCCATGGCTTCGCAGCAATTCTCGGCAAGGCCGACACGGCTTTCAAGGAAGACACTGGGTTTCTCGGTGATTTCCGCTGCGCGCGAGGTCACCTTTGACAGGTTCTCCTCATAGAATTTCACAAAGGCTTCTGCCTGTTCTTCCTTGCCCATCAGCTTGCCCAGCAGGCGAATGCTTTTGGGCGTGTTTTCAAACGGTTTGGAGCGGAAATCGATCATCACGACCGGGATGTGGGCGGCTCCCATGACCGATAGGACTTCGTGGCTGGTCGACCCCGGACCATGGCCACCTGACATGCCAAAAATCGCAACGTCGGGTTCAACCGTGACCGCTTTTTCAACAGAGAACGTCTCTTCGTTGCGGCGACCCACCAGCGGGATGTCATCAATCTCGGGGAATTTTTCGCGATATTGTGAAAAAGACGCCGGATCAAGCGATTTGAACTCGCCCATCATTCCGGCAATCCAGCGCACCGGGTTTTCGGGATCAAGAATACCGATAGAAGGCAGAAAACGGCCTTCGCCAAGGATCATGTGCTTGACCGGAACTTCAAGGGTGACTTCACGGCCCGCGACATCGGTCAGGGTGACTGTTTCACCAGCTGCTGCCTGTGCGGTCCATATTATTGTTGCTGCAGCAAGGCTCAGAAAATTGCGAATTTTCATGTCAGGTAGTCCTGAGGGGGTGTTATGCGTTGTATTTCAAACGCCAAAATGGGTGACACGTAACGTGCCACCCATTTCGGTCTCTGTCTTTGTCGCTCTGTCCTTAGAAATCGACTTTAGCCGAAACGAGGAAAGTGCGTCCGGGTTCGTGATAAGGTTCAACGTTACTGTTGTCATAACCGGTTGTAGTGCGCGAGACATAATCGCGATCGAAGATATTCAATGCATCGACGCGCAGGGTAACGGCTTTGTTCATAGCGTCAGGCACCCATTCGGCATAAAGGTTGGCGACGAAGTAAGTATCGAGTTTTTCATGGCCATTTTCCTCGGGGCTGTCGTTAGACAATGCCAACTCTGAGCCGCCCCCGACACGTATGCCAAAGTCATCAAAGCTGTGCCCGGCATCAATGTTGAGAATGTCACCTACGATAACCCCTTGATACGAGGCACTTGTACTGGCCGGGACAGAACCGTCCAACTTGACATTAGTGTGTGTATAACTTGCTCGGACATAGCCTGGGCCATAGTTATAAGTTGCCGACAAGTTCACGCCACGGGTATCAAGGTCTACAGTGGTGTTTCGATCTGCATCCGACAGGTCATGCGATTCATCAATCAGGTTATAGAAGAGGTTCCCGTCAAATACCCAATCCTGCAATGTAACGCGTGACCCCAACTTCGCATTGTAAGAACGCGATGGTGCAAAACCGGAATAGTCCCACATGGCAGTATAGTTATAAATCGAAGATTCGCCGAGGGGCAGTCCACCAAACGATGTTCCCAATCCTGTATAAACCATCAGGTCATCGGTCAGGTCATATTCGGTATTGGCGTTACCACTCAGGCCGAATTCGCTGAAGTCGGTTCCGTCGATGCCGTCAAACCATTGCTGATCGCCGCGACCGCCGAACGAAACACGCCAACGATCCGTTAAGGACAGGCGCGCCTGAGAAAACAGGCCAATATTGGTTGATGTTTCTGTGAACCGGCCAGCAAGCCCTGCTGAACGTGCAGTGTCGCCGCCACCTGTTGCTTCGTCGTGATAGAAATCGACCCCTGCCGTTACACTCCCCATACCGACATCAAAGGTATTGGCTGCTTTACCGTTCAGGGTTTCAATTTCTGATTCGATGTGTGTGGTATTATCAAGTTTTGGTATGTCGAGATGTGTTTTGCTGTAGTTCAGGCTTAGTTCTGGTGCCAGCATGCCACTTGGTTCCTCGTCAACATAGCTGACACCCACGGAGGTATCTTTGTAGGAAATCCACTGTGGCATACGTGTGCTGCCGGGAAGGTTTCCAAAGTTCGGGCGGGCAGGGCGCACTCCTTCGTCTTCAAGGTGGCTGGCAAAGGCCTCAAACCGGCCGCCATCATTGCCGGTAAAGGCAAATTTGCCCATGCCATTCTCGCCGCCATCGGCCGTTCCGGTTACTTCCTTGCCATCGCCATCTTCGTAGTTGCCCTGATTGCTGTTTTGAACATAGGCAAGGGCCTCAAAACCTTCGTGCTGACCGGCCAGGGTCAGCCATTCGGTCAGGCCACCAGTGTTACTGTTATACTGAATTTTGGCAAAGCCACCGAATGCTTCATCACGGTCAAGGATATCACGTGCATCTTTGGTTTCATAAGACATGGAACCGCCAAGCGCGTTCGGGCCGGCATCTGCCGGGGCAACCCCGGATTCAACTTCAACCGATTTGAGCATACTCGGGTCAATAATTGCCGTGCCAATATGGTGGAAGCTGGAATCAACCTGACGCGTGCCATCGACCTGTACATTGAGTTTAGTGTTTTCAATACCCTGAACGTAAACCTTTTGCGCAATTGCTGTTGGTCCACCAACCTGCACCGATGGTTCGTTGGCAAACACATCCTTGATGGTTTGCGCGTTTTGGCGATCAAGTTCTTCCTCGTCGATGGCGACACCACCCGAAAGCGTTTGTGCCGACTGGACCGATGCAGTTACTTCGACCGGCTGGGTTACGGTTTCGGTTTCATCTGAACTCGCGCTTTGCGCAAGGGCGAAGGTCGGTGCGACCGACAAGGCGAAACCGGCAAGGATGGTTGAACGCAGCAAGCTGCTGATTCGGGGCGTTGTGACTTGCAGGGGTGACTTTGGCATTTTGATTCCCGTGTGAAAATATTTGCAAATGCGAATGATTGTGAATATTATTTTCTGCAGCGGATAGGCAACTGTAATTATGTTTGCCAAATCGCCGGACATGTTTGCGAAATCGTCATCTGGCCGCAAACACACCGTTTGGCAACGTATGCAGCTTGGTTCAGGCGGCCATCAGTCAGATCAAAATTCAGGAGTGATTTGTGGGGATTCCAACGCACAGGCAGATAACGCGGCGTGATTCCATCACCAGAAGTCATCTGGAAGAGCTTGGCACGCAGGTAAAAGGCATGGCCGATACCGGGGTCGAAAAGGGCGCCCTGATAAGCGGGCGTATGTCCTTTAGTGACACACCGTCCCATCTTGAGGTCCATACATCCGATACGATGGAAATGACCGACGCCATTGCCGATTATGATGTTAGCGCGGCGGTAAAGGTTGCCATTGTTCTAAAGGGCCGGGTTCAGGCCGAGTTTGATGGCATTCCGGTTGATCTGGATGCACGTGAACATCCGGTTGGCTATATCTGGGCGGTGCCGCACCCGGCAAAGGTGCGCCGGTATCTTCATAAGGGTTGCGAAATCAGCAAAGTGATGATTTCTGCCCGTTTTGACTGGGTCTTGCAGCAACTTGATAAATCCCCTGCCCATTACCGGAAAATTGTTGAGTCTTTTAATTCCGGGCTGTCGGTGCGCAGCTGGCGCCCATCGCGTCGGGTTTTGGCGTTGGCCGATCAACTGATTTATCCGCATGCGTCTGATCCGATCTTGCACAAACTTTATGAAGAAAGCCGTGGGCTTGAGATTTTGGCAGAAGCCTTGTCTGCCATTCAAATGGATCCGAATAATGCGGCATCCCAAGCCCAAGCATCAGCCCCGGATGCGCTTGACCGCCATCACCGGGCGCAGGAAATTCGCGATTACATTTTGGCAAGCGATCCTGAACAGCAAACGCTGCCGATGATTGCTGCGGCCATCGGGATCAGTGTTGCGAGCATGCAGCGCATCTTCAAGGATGCCTATGGTATGACGGTAAAGGATTTTATTCTCGAAAGCCGTCTGGTGAATGCCCGTGACGCTATGGAAAAGGACGGTCTGACAATTGCGCAGGCTGCCTGGATCGCCGGATATAAAAGCCCGGCCAATTTCGCGACTGCGTTCAAGCGCGTGTTCGGCATTACCCCGTCCGAGGCGCGCGACCGCTAGGGCCGCAAACCTCGGAACTCTGGGTTAGGGGGTTACGATGTCAGTCTGGTGATGAAGGCATCGACATCTTTGCGCAGTTGCTCGGAATTCTGTTTTAGTGTCTGCGATGCTTCCGAAACGTTCAGGGCGACCGAACTGGTTCGGGTGGCCGTGCCATTGACGGTTTCAAGGCTGCTGTTGACCTCGCGGTTGGCCGAGGATACCGCGTTGATGTTGCCACTGATTTCCGTGGTTGCGGCGGCCTGCTGTTCAACGGCGGCCGAGATGGCAGTAACAGAATCAACGATGTTGCTGATCTGACCGGCAACCCCGTGAATGGCATTCACCGCAGCCACAGTGTTTTGCTGCACATTGTTGATCTGTTCGGTGATGTCGCCGGTGGCCTTGGCTGTCTGGTTGGCAAGGTTTTTGACCTCGCTTGCGACCACGGCAAAACCTTTGCCGGCTTCGCCCGCACGGGCGGCCTCGATCGTGGCATTGAGTGCCAGCAGGTTGGTCTGGCTTGCGATCTTGTCGATCAGATCAACGACTGTGCCGATCTGCTCGGCAGTGGCATTAAGTGCCTCGATCGTGTCTGACGTCTGTCGGACGGAATCTTCGACATCGTTGGAAATGGTCGATGCGCGTGAGACTTGACTTGAGATTTCTCGAATGGAGCTGTCCAGCTCTTCGGCTGCCCCGGCAACCGTGGTCGCGTTATCGGCTGAAATCTCTGCAGCACCGCGGGCCTTCTCAACCTCGCCCTGGGTTTCCTGCATGCTGGTCATCAGGGTCTCGGATGCCTGTGACATGTCCGAGGCCGAACTTGATACCGCTGAAACAACCGTCCCGATGGTTTTTTCAAACTCATCGGACATTTCCTGAAGCTTCTTGTAATAGGTTTTTTCGGTTTCTTCGTAATAGACCGTGATGGCCATTTCGACATCAACCAGCAGGGCATTGTTGCACGCGATGACCATCGTGGGGAGCTGGGCATCGCGGTGGAAGTTCTTGCAGAGAACCGTGGTAATTTCGCCTAGCATGAAGTTATAGGCCGACACATAGGATTCAGGCGTCAATCCGATGCGTTCATGGGCTTTGCCGATACGGCGGACCTCTTCGTAGAATTCTTCATCAAACGTGCCGTCAAAGAGCTTTGCCCAGTGCTTGCGCTGGGCGTTCTTGAGGCCGTCAATATTGGACGGATCGCCAACGATTTTGGCGAGCTCCGGGTTATTCATCACTTTTCGATAGAATTCGTCGAGCATGGCGGGAAGATTTCGCTCAATAACCGACCATGCACGGCTGAGCTGTTTGATCTTCGGTTCGTCCAGTCCAATGAAGTCAAGACGGTGTTTTAGTTCTGGATGCATCACTTATTGTCCCCCACGAAACGGCAAGCAATTGGAACACTTAGGCTCAGGACCTATTAATTTGATTTGAATGGCAGACGTTATATTTGTGAAATCCAAGGAAAAGTCCGCCGGTCGGGCTGTTATCCCGGCCAAGGGGTTTGACGCCGGAGTTTGCAAATATAACGTCTGTCCTTCGGATTCACCGGATTTGCACGGGCTACTTTGTCGCAAACCCTTGAAAGATGAATATCTTCCGGCGGTTTTGCTTCGCGTATCCGCACAAATCCGGTGAACCATTCAAACCAAATTAATAGGTCCTGAGCCTAAAAACTACCTGAAGAACTTTAGGTTGGTATGGGGGGCATAGTTTAACTATGCATAGGATTAGTATCTTATGCTTTTAAGGGGAGGGAACGTCGCCATTATCCGTTGAAATACTCGCATGAGGAGAATTTTGTAAAAATTTTTCTCATTTCAGGCTCGAGCGCGTCGTAGTGCTGTATGTATCTATGATTGAATGGAGGCTTCTATGCCAATTAATGCCACGCAGCTTCGTACACTCGTCGTCAAACCGGTTCTGGCAGGGCTGGGGTTGCCAGCATCTGACGTTGCGGAAAACCTGATCATGGGCACCGCTGCCCATGAAAGTCTTTTGGGTGATTATATTGAACAGGTCGGTGGCGGCCCGGCCTTGGGCATTTTCCAGATGGAACCTGCAACCCTGAATGATTGTTACCAGAACTTTCTCGATTTCCGTGCAGATCTCAAGGGCAAGGTTGACGGGTTTCTTGCCCCTCAACCAGCACAAGCAGATGGTACGCCCGACAAAAGTGCGCAACTGGCAACCAATCTGGCCTATGCTACGGCGCTTTGTCGCATTCGCTACTATCGTGCGCCAGCGGCCCTGCCGACCGATCCCAACGATGTCAACGCGCTGGCGGCTTATTGGAAGCAATACTATAACACACCGCTAGGGGCTGGAACGGTTGAACAGTTCGTGACGGATTACAATCACTACCTTGGGTCGTAAAAGTCCAAGATAGGCGGGAAAGCCTTAATTCCGTAGCGTCACGAAAAAATATTTCCTGATTTCGGCAAAAATAGTGGAAAACCACAGCTGTTTTAGCCAAAATCCCCCTCCGCAGGCCGGTGGTTGCGCAAAAAACCACCAAAACACAAGAATCTAAGGGGATGGAAATGAAACGTCGTCAGTTCCTTAAAGGGGCCGGAATGGGCGCAGGCGCGGTTGCTGCTTCTGTTGCAGCGCCGGCTGTCGTATCCGCGCAGGAAACTCTGAATTGGCGCATGGTGATGCCGTGGCCGAAAGGCACGCCGGGGCTTGGCACCAATGCCGAAAAATTCGCCGCCATGGTCAAGGAAATGTCGGGCGGTCGCCTGAACATTACCATCTATGGGGCGGGCGAACTGGTGCCGCCGTTCGAATGCATGGATGCAGTCGAACAGGGCGTGGTCGAAATGGCGCACGGGACCCCTTATTACTGGCAGGGTAAAAACCCGGCCCTTAACTTCTTCTCGACCATTCCGTTCGGTCTGACCGCGTGGGAGCTGTCAAGCTGGATCCGCTTTGGCGATGGCCAGAAGCTTTGGGAAGAAGCCTACGCAGAATTCAACGTCGTGCCGTTCTATGCCGGTAACTCGGGCATGCAGGCCGGTGGCTGGTTCAACAAGGAAATCAATTCCCTTGATGACCTACAGGGGTTGAAAATGCGCTATGCCGGTCTTGGCGGCGAAGCCATGCGCCGTGCCGGTGCCAACGCCACCATGATCCCGCCGGGTGAAATCCTGCCCGCAATGCAGTCGGGCGCAATTGACGCGGCCGAGTGGGTTGGCCCTTGGAACGATATGGCCTTTGGCCTGTATCAGGTTGCCCAGTATTACTACACCCCGGCCTTCCATGAGCCTGGCCCGGGTCTTGAGATCTTTGTTGGCAAAGACAAGTTCGATGCGCTTACCCTGGACCTGCAGGCGATCATTCGTTTTGCGGCACAGGCAATTGCTGAAAACACCTTTGCAGATTTCACCTTCAACAATATCCAGTCCTATCAACCGCTGATCGATAAGGGTGTTGAAGTTCGCCAGTTCCCTGAAGATGTCATCATGACCCTGGCCGAGCATTCCAAGGCCGCCGTCGATGAAATCGCAGGCCAGAACGATCTGGCGGGCCGGATCGCGACCAGCTACCTTGACCTCGTCAAGAAAGCGGCCCGCTATGGCAAGGAGTTCCAGGCGACCGGTCTTCTGCATCGTGCAAAGGTTTGGGGCTACTAAGCCCACCTGGAAACGACAGAATACAAACCTCTATCGAACCACACGGTTCGATCCCCGATCAGGGACTGCCATACTGGCAGTCCCTTTTTGTTTGGCTTTATGGTTGAAGATTTGTCGACGAAATGTCGATGTCATGCGCTCGGTGCGATGCAGCATCCCGCAATCGTTAATTGTTGCATGCGCCAAAAAACGTAACTTTAGCCGCAAACAAGGTTACGAAATTAGCTTCGTGAACTTTTTACGCAAAATTTTACCAATATTGGGAGCCCCACAATGAAACGTCGCGCGTTTCTGAGCGGCGCAGGCGTTGCCGCAGGTGCATTTGCCGCCACCGCCGCCGCACCGGCCATTGTCAAAGCCGATGAAACCATCAACTGGCGCATGGTTATGCCCTGGCCAAAAGGGACGCCTGGTCTAGGTGCGAATGGCGAACTGTTTGCCGAGCGTGTCAACAAGATGTCGGGTGGTCGTCTGAACATCACCGTTTATGGTGCCGGCGAACTGGTTCCGGCCCTTGAATGCATGGATGCGGTCGAGCAGGGTGTTGCCGATCTGGCGCATGCCACACCTTATTACTGGTTTGGCAAGGACCCGGCTGTTTCGTTCTTCACCACCATTCCGTTCGGTCTGATGGCGTGGGAGCTTTCGGGCTGGCTGCGTTTTGGCGGTGGTCAGGCGCTTTGGGACGAGCTTTATGCCCAGTTCAACGTCAAGCCGTTCCTGGCTGGTAACACCGGTCTTCAGGCCGGTGGCTGGTTTAACAAGGAAATCAACTCGGTCGATGACCTGCAGGGCCTCAAAGTTCGTTATGCCGGTATCGGTGGTGAAGCTATGCGTCGTCTGGGGGCAACCCCGTCGCTTTTGCCAGCGGCTGAGATCCTGCCGAGCTTGCAGTCAGGCGCGATTGATGCAGCCGAATGGGTCGGCCCTTGGAACGATTATGCTTTTGGCCTGGCATCGGTTGCCAAATATTACTACACCCCGGCATTTGCCGAACCGGGTTCGGGTATCGAAGTCTTTATCAACAAGGACAAGTTCGCCGAACTGCCAGAAGATCTGCAGGAAATCGTTGCGGTGGCCGCACAGGCCAATACCGAACAGACCCTTTCGGACTTCACGTTCAACAACGTTCAGTCCTATCAGGCGATCCTTGATAAAGGCACCGAGATCCGTCACTTCAATGACGATCTGATCAATGCCTTTGCCGGTGCTGCCAAGGAAGCGATTGAAGAAATCGCAGGCAAGAATGACCTCAATGGTCGCATCTATGCGTCGCTGATGGACTTTGCCAAGAAAGCAGCCCCTTACGGCAAGGAATTCGAGGCAACCGCGCTTAACCAGCGCGCCAATGTCTTTGCCAACGGCACCTACTAAGCCGTTGGCATCCAAATGAAAAAGGCCGGCACCTTCGGGTATCGGCCTTTTTTGTGTCGCGATGTGATGTAATCTGGGCGGGCCCTAATGAACGGTCGGGGCGTTGGGGGCGGCGGGCAGGTCAAAGGTAAACTTGTCCTGATCCTTAATATCCTCGTTCGCGGCACGTTTGACCAGTTCGGCGGCCAGCACCAGAGATGTTTCAATCGCCCATTTGAGCTGTTCGACCGCACCTTCGTTCCCGGCATTAAGCGCCTCTGGCAGGATGCGTTCCTGCAGGAACTTCGCAACACCGGCAAAGGCGCGTGCGGCACTTTCGCAATTGTTGCGTTCGACCATGAAGCGGCCGCTTTGTTCAATCGCATCGGAAATCCCGGCCAGATGGCCCATCATAATGCGGATTTCCGGATCTTCGGTCTCGGTTTTCTTGGCAACGAACCGCAGGATACCGGCGTAAAAGCCATAATCAGAAGCCATCTTGACCACGCTTTCCTTGGGTTTTGGTCTCAAATCGATTTGCGCCGTTTTAGACAATAACGCCGCCGTGGTATAGTCCCCGATCAGAGTTTATCCTAACCGCCTGAATTGGCGGCCGGAATAGAAGCCGGTTACAGAATAACACACAGGGCTACGCGCGGATGATCCAGGGCGGACTGATCTTTATTGTTGCCATGACCTATATCGGGTTGTTGTTTGCCATTGCCCATTATGGCGACAAATATGCCGATAAGTGGCGGTCATCCAAGCTCAAACCATCCATTTATGCCCTCTCGATGGCGGTCTATTGCACAAGCTGGACCTTCTTTGGCTCGGTCGGCTCGGCCGCGACCGGCGGCTGGGCGTTTTTGCCGATTTATATCGGCCCGATCGTGGTGATGATTGTCGGCTTTGGCATCATGACCAAGATCGCGCGCGTCTGTCATAAGCAAAACATCACTTCCATCGCCGATTTTCTGGGCTCGCGCTATGGAAAAAGCCAAAGTCTGGCCGCCCTTGTTGCCTTGATCGCGCTGGTCGGTGTGCTGGCCTATATTTCATTACAGCTTAAGGCGGTGTCGCTGTCTTTTGATGTCTTGATCGGCAATCTTGGCGAACAGGTTGTGCGCCATGCCGAAGGCCATTTTTCCAAGGATACAGCTTTTTACGTCACCATCCTGATGGCGGTGTTCGCAATCCTGTTTGGCGTGCGCTATATCCACGCCTCTGAGCATCATGACGGCCTTATTCTGGCTGTGGCATTTGAAAGCCTGATCAAGTTGGCCGCGCTTTTGATGGTTGGATTCTTTGTCGTGTACGGGATGTTTGATGGCTTTGTTGATATCAATAGGCGCGCGCTTGCCGATCCCACCATACGCCAGATGTTCATCCCCGATACCTGGCTGACATCGAACTTCTTTATCGCCACCATGCTGGCGGGCTTTGCCATTTTCTGCCTGCCGCGCCAGTTCCATGTGACCTTTGTTGAAAATGATGACAGCCGCAATCTGACCAGCGCGCGCTGGCTGTTTCCGGCCTATCTGATTGCGATCAACATCTTTGTCGTGCCGATTGCGATTGCCGGTCTGTTCATGTTTGGCGATGACCCGACGGTCAATCCCGATACCTTCGTTCTGACCTTGCCCTTGCTGGGCGGGCAGAATTGGCTGGCGGTGTTTGCCTTTGTCGGGGGGCTTTCGGCCAGTACCGGCATGGTGATTGTGTCCTGTGTCGCGGTCTCGACCATGGTCTGTAACGATCTGGTCATGCCGCTTTTGCTGCGCTCCGAACGTCTTCAGAAACGGATGTCGGGCGATGTCAGTCAGGTGCTTTTGAAAATCCGACGCGCCGCCATCATCGCCATCCTATTTCTGGCCTATGGCTTCTATCGGTTCTTGGCCGAAAACTATGCACTGGCCGATATCGGCATTCTGTCCTTTGCCGCGATGGCGCAGTTCGGTCCGGCGGTTCTGGCGGCGATCTATCTTAAAAACATCAACCGGACCGGGGTGCGGCTGGGGCTTTTGTCGGGCTTCGGGCTGTGGACCTATACGCTATTGATGCCGGCCTTTGTGCAAGGCGGGCTGTTGCCATCCTCGATCCTCACCGACGGGCCGTTTGGCATTGGTATTCTCCATCCCCAGGCCCTTTTGGGGGTCGGAATTGAAGACCATTTGACCCACGGGGTTGTCTGGTCGCTGGGGGTGAACTTCGTTCTGATGTTTGTGGGCTCCGCCGTTGGCGTGCAGGGGGTGACCCAGCGCCGTCAGGCACAGGTGTTTGTCGATGTCTGGCGCAAGGATACCCGGGCGCGCAATGATACCTGGCCCGGCCGGGTGACGCTGGGCGACCTCGAAGACCTTGCCGCACGCTTTTTGGGTAAACACTGGGCACAGCGCGCCTTTCGCAATTACCTGCAATCGCGCGACGGGGCGACAAAACGTTCCGACATCGCCGATGTCGATGCCGCGAACTTTACCGAACACCTGCTATCCGGCGCGGTCGGCGCGGCATCCTCGCGCGTGGTGATGGCGTTGCTTCTGCCAGACAAGGCCGTGTCGCGCCGCGATGCGATGGAATTGCTTGATGAGGCGTCCGAGGCCATCAAGTTCAACCGCGATCTTCTGCTCAACACGCTTGAAAACATCTCGCAAGGGGTGGGGGTGTTTGATCAGAACTTGCGCCTTGCGACATGGAACCATCGTTTCATCGATTTGCTGGGCATTTCGACCAGCGACATTCAGGTAACACTACCGCTCTCCGAACTTGTTCATATCTGCCGCGACAACGGCAACCGGGCGGTCGATATCGACATTCTGCTTGGCCGAAATGCGGCCCCGCAGATGCGCCGTTTACCGCATACTTATGAGCGCAAGCGCTCTGACGGCATGGTGCTTGAAGTCCGCACCAACCCGATGCCCGACGGCGGCTTTGTCGCCACCATTGCCGATATCACCGCACGCGTGCGCACCGAAGAAGCGCTGCGGGATAGTGAACGCAACATCCGGATTTATACCGACAATATTCCGGTGATGATTGCCTATGCCGATAAAAATCAGCGCCTGCGCTTTACCAACCGGCCTTATGAGCGGATGTTTGGACTGCGTCGGGTTGAGGCCCACGGCATGTCGGTCCGCGAAGCGGTGGGCGAGGAACGCTATGTCCATCTCGCCCCCATGATCGAGCTCGTGTTGCAGGGCTACCGTCAGAGTTTCGAGATCGAATTCCCCGCCATCACGCGCAACCGCAATGACGAACGCGCCACCCTTGGCGTGCGCGAAGGCCGCTATGCCGAGGGCACCTATATCCCGCACTTTGACGAAACCGGCGAAGTGCTGGGCTATTTCTGCATCTATCACGACATTACCGAACGCAAGACCGCCGAACAGGCCCTCAAGGAAGCCAACGAGGGCCTCGAAGCCCGCGTGACCGAACGAACCCACGCGTTGGAGGTGCTCAACTCCGAACTCTCGGACGCCAAGGAACAGGCCGAAACCGCCAACGACACCAAAACCCGCTTCTTTGCTGCCGCCAGCCACGATCTGCTGCAACCACTCAACGCCGCACGCCTGTTTACCGTGGCGCTGGGTGGCAAGCAGGGCCTGGCCGAAGACGTTCTGGATCTGGTCGGCAAGGTCGACTTGTCGCTTAAGGGCGTTGAGGAGTTGCTCAATGAACTTCTTGATATCTGCAAGCTTGATGCGGGTGCGATGCAGCCGACTGTGCGCGATTTTGCCATCAATGATGTGCTGGGTGCGCTTGAAACCGAATTTGGCCCGATTGCCGAAAATGCCGGGCTCAGCTTCAAGGTCCATAAACGCGATCTTTGGGTGCGCAGTGACAGTCGCTTGCTCAGGCGTATCCTGCAGAACTTCATTTCCAACGCCATGCGCTATACCCGGACCGGCGGGGCTGTGGTCGGCTGCCGTGTGCGCGGCGATAACCTCCGGCTGGAAGTCTGGGATAGCGGGCCGGGCATACCCGAAGACAAACTGAAAATCATCTTCCGCGAATTCCATCGCCTCGAAGGCCCTGAAACCACCGATGTGAAGGGGCTTGGCCTTGGTCTTGCCATCGTCGACCGCCTTGGTAAGTCGCTGGGACACCCGGTTTCGGTGCGCTCGCGCCCCGGCCGCGGCACGGTTTTCTCGGTCGAAGTGCCGCTTGGTGTGGCCGACACAGCATCGACACCGAAACCCAAACGCCGCATGGCGGGCGAACTGGGCGGCTTGCGGGTGCTGTGTCTCGATAACGAACCCGATATCCTTGATGGCATGCGCGCCATGCTCGAAAACTGGGATTGCGTTGTGGTCACCGCCCAGTCCGGGACAGCGGCCGAAGACATGCTCACCAAGGCCGAAGACGGCAAACAACCCTTTGCCCCGGACATCATCCTTGCCGACTACCATCTTGATTCCGGCCAGACCGGCCTTGATGTCTTGATGCGGCTGCGCGATGTTCACGGCGTTAACGTGCCTGGCGTCATCATCACCGCTGACCGCTCAGCTGATACCGCCGACCTGATCGCCGATCAAGGGTTCTCGCTCCTCAACAAACCGCTCCGCCCAGCCAAGCTGCGTGCGCTAATGACACGCGCGCTCAACCGGCTGGGGAGTGATGCCGCGGAGTGAGTAGTTTCCTTTCAAGCTCATTTTTTGAAGAATTAAAGTATGTCAGTTTATTCGCCGGATCAGATATCTGAACTCGAGCAAGCTAGTTATGCTGTTCAGGGAAAGTATGAGAACCTACTTTTAGCGTACTATTCCAAAAAATATCGTACTGCGAACGGTTACGAGCATGCGTTACACGGGTTTGGCAGACGATTACGCGTAATGACGCGATGCATTGAGAATACATTTCGAGTACTTCCACCGAGTCAAACTGCAAAACCGGATGATAATCAAAGGCTGGATGCTACGATAAATATTCAGTCCTTTGTCCAAAATGCATATGGATGTTGTGAAAACCTAGCTTGGATATGGGTTCATGAGAAAGATATAAAAATGCCCAGCGGTGATCCACTCTCTCATGGTGCTGTTGGTTTCAGGAAAACTAACAGGGTTGTTTGGCGTTCTCTTCCAACGGATTTCAGAGAGTACCTTCAGACATTGGATAAATGGTTTGAAAATCTGAAAGGCTTTCGGGACGGCTTGGCACATCGTGTGCCATTGTACATACCACCGTCTCTTGTGGACCCTGCCAATACTGGCAAATACAAGGAGTTAGAACGCCAAACGAGAATTGCAGAGTTTACTCAAAACGACGAAAAGTTGAGAAGAGTGGAAGAAGAATTAGCTCAGATTGAGTTCTTTAGGCCTGTAATGACTCATTCGGTGACGGAAGAGTCACCATTAATACGCTTTCATGATCAATTACTGACAGATTTCAACACGGTGGAGGAAATCGCTACGAAGTTTCACAAAATTCTGCAATGACAAGTTTCCTTTCTCAAGCACTCTCCCGAACCGGTTGGATCAAAACATCCGCTGGAATGCCCCAAGCCTCATTCAGTTTCCTGATCTGCGTCAACGATAGACTGGTTTTATGATTGAGGAATTCTGACGCACGGGAACGACTGCCAAGCAGTTTGCCAAGTTCTGCGCGATCCAGTCCGTTTTGCTCCATGTAAAACAAGACAGCCTCGACCGCATTGGGGGCGGTAATCGGGAATTGCTCCGCTTCATACTGGTCAATCAGGATACCAAGTACTTCAAGCTGATCTGCCTCCGGCGTGCCGGGTTTGGCATCCCAAAGGTCGCCAAGCTGTTCCATCGCGGCTTGATAATCCGCTTCGGTCTTGATGGGCTTAATGGCGTAGGTCGTTTGCATTCTCTTCTCCTTCCCAATCCGATTAGAACTTGTCGACGGTTTTGCCGTCAATTTTGTCGTAATCGGCGTGGGTGCCAATAAACTTGATCCACGCGATTTGAACGTCATAGCGAAAGGCAACAATCAGGCGATAATCGTTGCCATGGATTTTGAACCGGATCCGTTCGGCATTGATGCTTTTTGCCGTACCAAAGACAGCCAGAACATCCTGATGGTTTTGCCAGTCCGCTTTGCGCGTCCGATCAAACCATGCCCGCAAGGGTTGTTCGGTTTCGGGGTGTTTGGTCCAGAAATCGACAAGCACCTTTCGGGCAATGATGCGCATTTAGCGTCCTTGTCTCAGCGTGTTTCAATATTTCGATTTGAAGGAGGGTAGCATGTTCCAAAAAATGGAACAATGTTATTCTCTTAAACGAGCAGCCTAACGATCTGTCAGCATAAGTTTCAGGCCCATCAGAACAAAGGCCCCGGCAAAACTTTTCCCGATAATGCTCATGACCTTGGGGCGTTCAATGATGTGGCTGCGAAGCGCGCCTGCAAAGCAGCCATAGATCACAAATACCGCAAACGTCATCGCCATGAAGATCAGGCCGAGCAGGGTCATCTCAAGCGTTGTGTCAGGCGTGTTAGCGCTAACAAACTGTGGCAGGAAGGCGAGGAAGAAGACCGAGAGCTTCGGGTTCAGCAGATTGAGCAATATCCCGTCGCGGATGATTTTAAGAACGCCCGCAGCACTTTCATTGGCGGTGACTTTCATCGCACCGGTCCCGTGCCACATCCCCCAGGCCATATAGAGCAACCAGGCCACACCAAGATAGCGCACAACTTCAAAGGCGACCGCGCTGGCATGAAGCAGGGCGGCGAGGCCAAGGATGCTTGCGGTCATGTGTGGCACGATGCCAAGCGTGCAGCCAAAGGCGGCCCAGATGCTGGCTTTCATGCCGCGTCCAAGGCCAAGGGCAAGGGTATAGATCACGCCGGTTCCGGGCAGGGCGACGATGATGAGGGAAGTTATCAGGAAGTCGAGGCTGATCATGGTCCATCCGTTCGTTTGACTGTGTTGCCCTCAATCTACGGATGGAAAGCAGCGCATTCTTGAACGGAATTGCAGGACGTGCAGATAGCCTAGTTCGTGCGGATCGCACGCGCATAGCGGCCCGGTGTCAGGCCAAAGGCGCGGACAAAGTGACGGTTGAGATGGCTTTGATCGGCAAAGCCCGCGGCACTTGCGATATCGGCAAGCGTTTCGCCCGATTTGATCATCGCGCGGGCCAAATCAATACGTCGCTGGATCTGATAGGCGTGCGGGGTCAGGCCGGTGGCGCGGGTGAAATTACGCAGCGTTTGAAATTTGCTCAGGCCCGTGGCGTCGGCAAGGTCATCAAGGCTGTGGCTTTGTGTTGGGCTGTCATCAAGCAGCGCCTTGGCGCGTTTAATCCGGGCGTGCGCAACGGCCGTGTGCGCGCCTGATTTTGGTTCCGGCTCGCCGGGCGAAATCATGGCGTGATGAAGCATCAGTAGCAGCATTTCCTCACGCCGAAGCCGTGCGCTTTCTTCCGATCCATTGGTGATGGCACCGAACAATGCGCCAAAGCAGTGCCGGACATGGGGGCTGTCCATCACGGGGCGGGTGAATTCATATTGATCAGTGGCGGCATCCGGAAGGTCGCTTGCCGCCTGCGCAATCAGGGCCGGGTCGAAATACAGCATGTTCCAGCCGCGCGGCCCATCGCCAATCGGATGGCCATCGTGCACTTCGCGCGGATTGACCGTGATGATGTTGCCAGCGCCGGCTTCGACCATGCCGCGCCCGGAGGCCGATTTTTGAGCCCCTGAATACATGAAGCCGATGCCAAACGCCTCATGGGTGTGCTTGGCAAAGGAATGGCGCGTTTCGGCCATGACGGCTTCAACACCCAGACAATCATGGGAAATTATACGGACTTGATCCTGCGACATGATCAGACAGTGTCAGAAACCCGTGCTGAAGACAACGACGCAAAAGAAAGGCGACACTCTTTCGAGGTCGCCTTGAGCGTGTTTGTGATCAAGTTGCTTAAAGTCAGAATCGTTTGATCAAGGCAACTCTTAGGTTGTGAGATAGGAAATCGACTTGGTGGTCGAAGGAGGCACGGTAGTCGGTGCCAGCTGCGTTTCTCAGGAAGCTTTGGCGTTCATCAATGACTTTCGGGTAATAGTTCATGACGTAGTCGCCGCGCAGCACCCATCCATCATCCAGCTTGTAGGATGCGCCCAGCCCAGATGAGATGCCAAGGGCAAGTGTGCTTTTGCTGAAGTCGCTGTTTACACCGGTGCCATTGGTATCGGTGTAGCGGAAATCATAGTCGAAATACCCGATCGACGGACCCGCCGCAGCATGGAACATCCAGTTGTCAAAGGCATAACCAATTTTGGGGCGAATGCTGAACGCAAAGTTGGTTTCAAGCGTCGAACTGACATTGAAGTCAATAGCCTGCGTATTATAACGCACCGGGCCAGACGCGCTGCTGGCGGAATAATCCATGATCGAAAGATCGGCTTCGATGCCGTAAACAAGCTGACCGTTCTGGTGATCATATCCTCCCAGAACTGAACTATTCAGGGCAAGGTCATCCAGTCTTTCCTGCAGGTAAGGGCGCTGAACTTCAGGATCATCACTGGTGAAGTAAGCGGTCGGTTCACCGACCGTGTCCGGGTTGCTTTCACCGTATGTCGCACCAAGTGCCAATCCGCCGTAAAATCCTGACCAGTTGGCCTGATCTGCATGGGCCGGGTTTGTGAACAGCCCATGTGCAGCGATTGCCGCGCAAATGATGGTTGCGACCTTTGGCGTGAAGCCCATCTCTCTCTTACCCTGTTTAAGTGTAGTCACCCTATCCGGTTGGCGTTTTTTTATATGAATTAGCCCGGCGGATCAATATTGAGCTTTCGCGATATGCACGGACTAAATGGGTGTGAGGGGGAAGGTTTTGAGACGGTGTTATCGGCTCGGCGGCATGCGATCAGGAAGGATTCGGGCCGAATTGCTGTTATCCTTGGTATTGCTGTTGTGCGGCCCAAGCAATTCACGCAAACCGCCAAGCCCTTCGACATGTTTGGCGATGACACTGGTGACGATCAGGAGCGGCACCGCAACCAGCACACCGACAAAGCCCCAGAGCCAACCCCAAAGGGCAATCGCCAGAACAATTGCGACCGAATTGATCTTGAGCCGGTTGCCAACAAGGGCAGGGGTGATCATTTGCCCCTCGATCACCGTGCATATCAGATAAAGTGCCGGGGCAATAAGGGCCTGTCCGGTGGTTTGCATTGAAACAAGCGACACCACAGCGACAACGACAACACCCGCCATCGCGCCCAGGATCGGCACATAGTTCAGCACGGCCGCAGCAATCCCCCACAAAACCGGATTGGGCAGGCCAACAATCGCCATCAGGGTGCCAATGACGATGCCAAGCAGGATGTTGATCGCAGTAATTGTCGCAAGATAGCGCGAGACTTCGCGTTCGATATCATGCGCAATGCGCAAGCCCTTGCGGCGGTCGCCAAAGGTCGGCAATGCCCGGATCAGTTTTTCATAAATGCGATCCCCGCCAGACAAGATAAACAGCAACAACACGAGCATCAGGGTAATGCCCGCCATGATATCAGGCGCACCCTGGGCCGCCTGACTGAGCAGGTTGGGTTCGGCAACCACAACCTTTTGCACGTCCTCGTCACTGCTTTCCTGATCGGTGGCCTCGGACACCTGTTGTTGGGCTTCGCGGAGCTTATCAAGCGGTTCGCTCAGATCGGCAAGGCGCAGGCGCAACTGACGCTCGATATTGGGTGCTTCATCAATCCAGCCCGATATCGGCCCGCTCAGCCCATAAATCCCGGCAATGACAGAGGCACTTAATGCCAGAACAATCGCAAAGGCCGTGACGGCATTGGGAATACGAAACCGGGCCAAAGTGCGGACAAGTGGTGAAAAGACAAGCGATAGCAAAAAGGCAAGAAACACCGGCAGCAAAAGACTTTGCGCGACATAAAGACAGCCCAGCAACAAAACCAGAAATGTCCCGATGACCGAGATCGTCCGGGCACGGCGATAAACCAGCGCGCGGGCAATCATACGCGGGCTGGTGTCGGTGGGCGGGGATGGCGTCGCGCCACCGGTTTCAGGCGAAGGCGCAGTGCTTCTGACCGACATGCATGTTCTCCTGGCGGGCAGGGCAAAACGCCTGCGGAGGTTTAAGCGATATGCATGTAACGGTTGATGGTCGTGGAAGTTCCCGAACTTGCCGCGCGTCAGGTCTCGATGGCCGGTTCTTGAAGCTGCAATTCACGCGCGATGATCACCGCCTGGGTGCGGCTATGAACCGAAAGCTTGCGCAGGATGGCGGAAACGTGGGCCTTCACGGTGGCCTCGGTCACGTCAAGTTCATAGGCGATCTGTTTGTTGAGCTTGCCTTCGGTCAGCATATTGAGCACACGCAATTGCTGCGGGGTGAGCTGGCCGATCTTTTCGGCAAGGCCGGTGGCCTCGTCATCGGCCGGGCCGTTTTCCATGGCCTCGCGCGCCCAGTCTGGCATCCACATGCGACCATCCAGCACGGTTTTGACCGCAAGGCCGATCTGATCGACCGGGGCTGATTTCGGCACAAAGGCCGATGCGCCATATTCGATGGAGCGCCGCACGACCGGCAGTTCCTGGCTGGCGGAAACAATGGAAACCGGAATGTCGGGATAGGAGGCACGCAGGGTAAACAGGCCGGTAAAGCCGTTCATGCCGGGCATATGCAGATCCAGCAGGACAAGATCAATATCGCCCTTATGCGCTTCGACCTGATCAATCGCCTCAAAAAGGCTGCCGGCTTCAAGGACCGATACGTTTTCCAGTTCTGAGCTCAAGGCCTGTTTCAGCGCACCGCGTACGAGCGGATGGTCATCAGCGATCAGAATCTGGAAGGTCTCGGACATGGGCGATGTTCCCCTGAAGTTGGTTTCCCCGACAAGTCGCAATTATTCTATCCCGTTCAATCGGGACTCACAAATTATTAGATGCGAATAGAATGGGATATTTTTGATTTTGGTAAGCTGCGACCCGTTTGGCGCCAATCTGCATGGAAGGTTTGGTGTGGAAAAACGGGCAGAAAGGTTGAGGGAAACCAAAGATCACTCTCGCCCCACGAAATGTGAAACTTTGGCCCCCCTCGCGCCACCGTTTGAGAGTATGCCCATTAAAATCGGCGCCGTAAACTCCGCATTTGAGGAAAAATGAAATTTATCCTATCAGTGATATCACTGACCGAAATTCAGTACTGAAACACCACACTGCATGGCGAAATTGGCGAATTTATACAATCCGTTCCAAAACCGCGCAGCCCAAGGAAAAAAGGACGCCTCCATGTCTGAACAGCCGCAAGTGATCCGCCGCGAAGACTATAAGGAACCTGACTTTATCGTCGAAAAGGTCGAACTGGTTTTTGACCTTGATCGTGACGTCACAAACGTCAAATCGCGCCTGTTTATGACTGCGAATCCTGTGCGCGGTACCGGAAAGGGCGACGAAGTTTTCCTGCACGGCGAGGATATGAAGCTCCTTTCCGTCACCCTCGATGATGCCCGTCTGGCATCCAGCGATTTCACGGTTGATCAGGAAGGCTTGCGCTTTACAGCTCCGAGCGAAACCTTTGTCGCCGAACTCGAAACCCAGATTTCACCGGCCAACAACACCCGCCTTGAAGGGCTGTATGTTTCGCAAAGTGCCTTTTGCACCCAGTGCGAGGCCGAAGGTTTCCGCCGCATTACCTATTTCCCGGATCGCCCGGATGTCATGGCGACCTATAAGGTCACGATCAATGCCAACAAGGAAAGCTGCCCGGTTCTGCTGTCAAACGGCAACCTGATCGACAGTGGCGACCTTGAAGGTGGCCGTCATTTTGCGGTGTGGGAAGATCCATTCCCCAAGCCATCCTATCTGTTTGCGCTGGTGGCGGGTGACCTGACCTGTGTTGAAGACAGCTTCAAAACCATGTCGGGCCGGGATGTCTCGCTGCGCATCTTTGTCGAACATGGCAATGAAGATCGCTGTGACTATGCCATGGACAGCCTCAAACGGTCGATGAAGTGGGATGAGGAGGTCTATGGCCTCGAATACGATCTTGATCTGTTTAACATCGTCGCGGTGTCCGATTTCAATATGGGCGCGATGGAAAACAAAAGCCTGAATGTTTTCAACGCCAAATTCGTTCTCGCACGGCCCGATACCGCGACCGATGTTGATTATGAACGCATCGAATCCATCGTGGCACACGAATATTTCCATAACTGGTCGGGCAACCGCGTGACCTGCCGCGACTGGTTCCAGCTGTCGCTCAAAGAAGGCCTGACCGTTTTCCGTGATCAGGAATTCTCGGCCGATCAACGATCGCGTCCGGTGCAGCGCATCAAGGACGTCAATGCGCTCCGTGCCGCCCAGTTCCCCGAGGATGCCGGGCCACTGGCCCATCCGGTGCGCCCGGACAGCTATATGGAAATCAACAACTTCTATACCGCGACGGTCTATGAAAAGGGCGCGGAACTGATCCGCATGATGCATACGTTGCTGGGTCCTGATGGCTATCGCAAGGGCATCGACCTTTACTTTGATCGCCATGACGGGCAGGCGGTGACCTGTGATGACTTTGCCAAGGCGATGGAAGATGCCAATGGTGCGGACTTCAGCCAGCTCAAACTCTGGTATTCGCAGGCCGGCACGCCAAAGCTCGGTTGGCAGGGCGAATATGACGCGGATTCCAACCAATACCGTCTGACCATCACCCAGAAAACCGACCTGACCCCGGGACAGCCGGACAAAAAACCGCTTCATATGCCGATTTCAATCGGGCTTCTGGGCGCGGATGGTTCTGATCTGGTTGCCGAAACGGTTGAGCTCACAAAGCCCAGCCAGGAGTTTGTGTTTGAGGGTGTTTCCGAGGCGCCGGTGCTGTCGTTCAATCGCGGATTCTCGGCCCCGGTCAACATCACCACCGATCAGCCTGATGACGAGCTCGTCTTCCTGATGGGCAATGACAGCGATGCATTTAACCGTTGGGAAGCAGGGCAGAAATACGCAACCCGTCTGATGTTGTCTGCAATCGCTGCCTATGAGGAAAATGGCGGCGACATCGATGCTGCCTTCGCCGATGAGCAGGCCCGTGTTGATGCCTTTATTGCCGCAACGCGCGCAACGCTTGTCAATGATGATCTGGACAAGGCGTTTCGTGCCGATGCACTTGTCCTGCCCGGTGAGGCATTCCTTTCCGAGCAGCGCAAGCCCGCCAATCCCGAAGCGATCTATCAGATTCGCACCGCCCTTCGCAAATGCATCGGGCAGGCGCTTGTCGATGATTTCGCCAACACCTATCACCAGAACGCGTCAAACGCGGCCTTTACCCCGGATGCGGCATCGGCGGGGCAGCGTGCCTTGCGGGCAACCGCCTTGACCTATCTCGTGGCAAGCGGCGCGGATGAATATGCCGATGTGGCGGCCGCGCAATATGGTACGGCGGATAACATGACCGATCAGATGGCGGCCCTTTCGGTGCTCAATAACCTTGATCATCCGGGCCGTGAAACCGCATTGGCCGATTTTGAGCAACGCTTTGCCAGCGATGCCGTCGTTCTGGACAAATGGTTCACTTTGCAGGCCATGTCATCGCGCGACGATACCCTGGCGCGGGTCAAGGATTTGATGAGCCATCCAGCCTTTACCATGCGCAACCCCAATAAAGTGCGCGCATTGATTGGTGCCTTTGCCATGGCCAACCCGCGTCATTTCCATGCCAAGGATGGCTCAGGCTATGAATTCTATGCTGATCGCCTGATCGAGCTTGATGACATCAACCCACAGGTCGCAGCACGCCTGTGCTCGCCGCTTGGTAAATGGGCGAAATACGATGCAGATCGGGCCGACAAGATGAAGGCGGCGCTCAACCGCATCCTCGCCAAACCGGAAATCTCGCGCGATCTTTATGAAATCGCCTCGAAATCCGTGGCAAACTGATCAAACGACAATATGGTCGAACGACAAAGGGCGGCACCCGAAAGTGCCACCCTTTGTTCTGGGTAAAGTTCAACCGGGAAAGCTGATCAGGTCAGCTTCATCCGCTCGCTGAATTCACGCATTTTTTCTGACAGGTTGTGTGCCACTTCCGAAAGGTTATGGCTGGCGGTGTTAAGGTCATGGGCATTGCGGCCCGTCCCCTGTGCGCCGTCATTCACGAACGTAATCATTTCATCCATCGATCCGGCTCCGGCCGCAATCCGCTGTACGTTTTCAGAAATTTCACCTGTCGCACGACGTTGTTCATCGACCGAATGGGTGATGGTCGACTGGATGTCGTTGACGTGATGGATAACCTCGCCAACCGTGCTGATCGAATGGGCAGCCTTTTGCACTTCCTGCTGAATGGCTGCGGTCAGGTCCCCGATCTGGCCCGTCGCACTGGCGGTCTGATCGGCAAGCGATTTGACCTCGTTGGCGACCACGGCAAAGCCCTTGCCAAGTTCACCGGCACGTTCGGCTTCAATTGTCGCGTTAAGTGACAGAAGCTTGGTGCGGTGCGCAATGTCATTGATCAGATCAATAATCGATCCGATCTCGGAGCTGGCCTTTTCAAGCGATCCGATATTGCGCTGGCTTTCCTCGGCTTCCTCGCGTGCCCGTCCGGTCACGTTGGAAGCCTCGGTTGCCTGACGGTTGATCTCGGCAATCGAGGATGAAAGTTCTTCAACTGCCGTGGCAACGTTCTGGGTGTTGGATGCCGCATCACGCGATACCTCCAAAGCACTGCCGGATTGCTGCACGGTGTTTTCCGACTGACTTGTCAGCTCGTTGGCAAGGCTGAGCAAGCCTTCGGACTGCTCGGTTACGGATTGGGCAACACGGGCGACCTCGGCCATCATTTCGGTGACCGCGATCTTGCTTTCTTCACGTTCACTGACATCGTTCCAGGCCAGCATCGTGCCCAAAAGGACATTGTCCTTGTCGCGCACCGGGGCGGCGAGGATATCGAGATATCCACGTTCGGTCTGCATGATCTCGGAAAATGGCAGATTGTTCGGATTGGCAAGTTTTGTCTGGAAAGCCGGGCCGAGATTAAGGAAATCACCCGCAACCGTATCGGTTGTCCCGTTTAAATAGTCCTGCGCACTGGCATTGAGGTAACTCAGCTTGCCATCTGGAAGGATCATTGCGGTCATGGTCGGGGTGTTTTCGACCATGTTTTGCAAGATCAGGGCTTGTCGCACCGATTCTCTGAGCGCAATCAAAGCCTTCTTCATCTCGCCGATTTCGTCATTACCGACATCGGGCAGGCTGACATTGGTGTCCCCCTGCGAGATCGAGGTCATCGCACGGGCAAAGGCGCGCAGATTGCGCAGAACCGTGGTCCGCAACAGGATCCAGCCGACAATCCAACCAGCCAGAAGCACACCGACCAAAATCTCGATCGACAGAAGACGCAGGTCGTTGGTCTGCTCATAGAAGTCGGAAATATCGCGATCAAAGCGGGCCTCGGCCCAAACGCCACCTCGGCCATCACTGATGGTAACGTCAATAGCGGCGCGATGGGTCTCGCCAGAATCGGGTGCAGCTGCGGTCTCTGTGGTTTCAGTTGCCGCCTCAGGGGAAGCTTCATCTGCAGTATCAGCAGTGGTTTCTGCAGCACGGGCAGATTCGCTTTGCGCTTCTTCCGGGGCCTTAAGGCTTTCAAACAGCACTGTGCCCGAAACATCGAGAATCTGGAAATTCCCGCCCAGAACCTTGCCAATGCCTTCAAGCTGGGGCAGGGGATCGGTGATGACCTCAAGGAATCCGACCGCGCGGAAGCCACCGACGGGCAAGATCAGGCTAAACACCGGACGCCCGTCCGGGCTTGCCCACATGAAGCTTGCCGGTTTGCGGGCTTCGGCCTTTTCGCGGTTCGCGAGAAAGGCTTTGACGTCCGGATCGTCGGTAACGCTGGCGCCCAGATTGGCTTCCGAGGTGGCAAGCTGGTTGAATTCCTGGTCATAGGCAGCAGCACCCAAAAGGTTCACTTCCCCCTGAACCACTTCACGGGCGTTCGATAGAATGTCGAGTTCTGCCTTCATGCGCGTTTGGTCGTTTTCCTGATAGCTTTTGACCAGGCTGCCCAGACGCGACCATTCATTGGCGATGGGGGTGATCTTGTCGGCATAATCGGTCGCAACGCGCGACCCGACAAAGAAATTGACTGTACCGCTGACTGAATTGTTCAGCGTTTCAATCGCAAAGTTGCGATATGTGTCACCGGTCCAAAGCAGCATCCAGGTCACAGCACCTGAAACCAGTAACCCCGTTACAAGCAAGATTCGCCGTAACGTCAGAAGGCTGGTAGCACCCCCTGTAATAGCCGTCTTCGCGGCCTTGTCTCCCGTCATATTTGTCACTCCAGAGCAAACCGTGTTTATTTTTATGTTAGTCGTGTTGGCTCGCGTCACGCCCGTTCACACCGCTACTTCTTATGAGTAGTTTCCCTGATCCAAGCAGAGCTTTATCTGGAAAACAATCCTTTAGTTCGCTGTTCTTGAGGATAGCTGCGGCTTACAGCAGTTTTGAAATTGTCTACAATTTCAAAATTCTTCTTTAGGTTGCGATACTTAGCGGTGGAATACAGGTGTTTTTTCGACGCATTTAAATTTTTCTGCGAATGTGTGTGATAATCGTTTGCATTTGCAAAAACGATGCTCTATGACTGTGTTTGTCAAATGCAGACGACAACGTCGTTTGTGACCGGCCATCAGGCTGACATGGCGTGCCTGATGGCTTCTATCTTCGGGACTCTCTCTCCCCGAAGGTCGATCTCTCTCACTCGAGGGGACTGGTATCCGGATCATTGTGCGGGACAATGCCGGGGAACATACCAGTCCCTCTTTTTTTATCCGAAACGATCCGATCCATTGGCGACCATCGCACTGCGTGGGCGTGGCGTGCGCGCAGCTTTGTCGTGCGGTGCGGTTGCACGCGCATGCGCGGCTTTAGCGTTTTATAAAGGTGCTGGCGGTTAAAAACGCAGGGTAACTTTGATGTCGTGAAGGATGGCCAAATCCATGGCTGGCGAAGACCACACCAATAAAACCGATTTGCGCGCAACCCCGGAATCGCAGGGCGACCCGGATGCCGGGCAAAAGGATGCACCGCTTCCGGCCTTTATCTATGGTCGGGACGGGCAGGGTGATGGCAACGCCCGGGGGGGAAAGCACCCCGGTGATCGGCAAAACCTTAATGCACGGATAACGGATATGGATCGCAAAACCCTTCTTGGCCTGGTCACGGGTGCCGGCATGCTGGGCCTTGTCTTGTTCTTTGCTGGCATGCTGGTCGGCGCAGGGCTGTTTATGGATTCTGATGAGGCGGCCCGCACCACGCAAACCGAACAGCCGCAGGTCGAAATGCTGGCTTCCGCCCCGGAAGAACCCGCCGTGATCGAAGACACTGCGCCCGCGGCATCCGAACCGGCCACTACCCCGGAAATCAGCGCTGATAGCGACGATCCGGTTGGTGATCTGATTGCCCAGCGCACCGAAGCGCTTTCGGATGATGCCGCTACCATAGAAGAGACCGCAACCGAGGCACCTGAAACCGCAGAGATCGCCGAAGAAACCGCGACCGAAGCAACCGAGACCTCGGAAATCGCTGCCCCGGAAATCCGCGACGTTACCGGCACGAGCGATGAGGCGCCTGCAGCACCGGCTGCACCAGAAGCCCCCGCCGCTGAAAGCGCACAGGACAATGCTGCAACCGAAGCCGCCGAAGCACAATCGGCCGAAGCGGAAGAACCGGCTGCACAGGAAACGGAAACCGCTGCTGCACCGGAACCGGCACCATCGGCTCCCGCAACCGAAGCA